>NZ_CADIJW010000045.1 GCF_902859745.1 Achromobacter dolens
CGCCGGGTGCTCACCCCGCGCACCCTGGCGCGCCGGCTCGACGCCCTGCCCGTGGCCCTGCTGCCCCAGGCCCGGCCGCGCCTGGACTGGCTCAACGACATCGGCTGCCACACCCTGGCCGACCTGCGCGCCCTGCCGCGCGCCGGCCTGCAACGGCGCAGCGCGCCCGACCTGCTGCAAGCGCTGGACGCGGCCTACGGCCAGTCGCCCGAACTGCATCGCTGGATCGAGCCGCCGCCGCGCTTCGAGCGCCGCATCGAGCTGATGGAATACCTCGAACACACCGACGCGGTGCTGGCCGTGGCGCGGCGCCTGGCCGAACAGTTGGGCGGCTGGCTGGCGGCGCGGCAACTGGCGGTGCGGCGCGTGCTGCTGCGCCTGGACCACGAGCGTGGCCGCCACGCGCGCCCGCCCACCGAGCTGGAACTGGCGCTGGCCCAGCCCGTCTGGCAGGCGCCGCAGATCCTCAACCTGCTGCGCGAAAAGCTCGGCCGCCTGACGCTCGAAGCGCCGGTGATCGCGGTGACGCTGCTGGCGCCCGACACCACCGAACAGCCCGCCGCCAGCACCACGCTGTTCCCCGAACCCGGCGGCACCGCCGCCGACCACGCCCGCCTGCTGGACCTGCTGACCGCGCGGCTGGGCCGCGAGCAGGTGCGCCACGCCTGTCCCCTCCCCGACCACCGGCCCGAGGCCGCCAACGCCTGGGGCGACGCGCTGGAACCGCCGCAACGCCCCGAACCGCTGCCCGAGCCCCTGGACCGCCCCTTCTGGCTGCTCGATCCGCCGCTGCCGCTCAAGCTTGCCGGCCACCGCCCGCAATACGCCGGCCAGGCGCTGCGGCTGATGCGCGGCCCCGAGCGCATCGAAAGCGGCTGGTGGGATCCGGTCCTGACCGTGCGCGACTACTTCGTCGCCGAGGACGCCGCCAGCGCGCGCTACTGGATCTACCGCGAGCGCGACGACGCGCACGCGCGCTGGTACCTGCACGGGCTGTACGCCTGACCCCGCCATGCACGCGCCCGACGATCCCCATGACGACGCCCCCGGTCCGCCTGCCGGACTGCCCGGCTACGCCGAACTGCAATGCCAGTCGAACTTCTCGTTCCTGCAGGGCGCCTCGCACCCCGAGGAACTGACCGCCCGCGCCGCCGAACTGGGCTATGCCGCCCTGGCCATCACCGACGAATGCAGCCTGGCCGGCGTGGTGCGCGCCCACGTCGAGGCCAAGACCCAGAAGCTGCCGCTCATCATCGGCGCCACCTTCCGGCTGCGCGCCGGCCCCGAGGCCGCGCCGCTGGACCTGACCCTGCTGGCGCAGACCCGCGAGGGCTACGGCAACCTGTCCGAACTCATCACCCTGGCCCGCACCCGCGCCCCCAAGGGCGAATACCGGCTGGCGCCCGAGGACTTCACCGCTCCGCCGCCGGGCTACGAACACCTGCGCCACCTGCCCGAATGCCTGGCGATCCTGTCGCCGGTCTACGGCGACGACCCCGACCGCATGGCGCAGCAGGCGCGCTGGCTGGCCGCCACCTTCCCGCGCCGCGCCTGGGTCGGCCTGACCCTGCTGTACCGCTCGCGCGACGACCTGCACCGCGCCGCCGTCGACCGCGCCGCGCGCGCCGCCGAACTGCCGGTGGTGGCGCTGGGCCAGGTGCAGATGCACGTGCGCTCGCGCAAGCCGCTGCACGACACCCTGACCGGCATCCGCACCCACCAGTGCGTGTCGCAATGCGGCTACGCGCTGGCGGGCAACGCCGAGCAGCACCTGCGCACCCGCATGCGGCTGGCCAACCTCTATCCGCCCGAGGCGCTGGCGCAGACGCTGGTGGTGGCGCGGCGCTGCGCCTTCTCGCTGGACGAACTGCGCTACGAATATCCCGACGAGATCATCCCGCGCGGCCACACCCCCGCCACCTACCTGCGCCAGGAAACCCTGGCCGGCGCCGCGCGGCGCTTTCCGGGCGGGACGCCGGACTACGTCAGCGAGCAGATCGAAAAGGAACTGGCGCTGATCGCCGACCTGCAATACGAGGCCTACTTCCTCACGGTCTACGACATCGTGCAGTACGCCCGCGACCACGGCATCCTGTGCCAGGGGCGCGGCTCGGCCGCCAACTCGGCGGTGTGCTACTGCCTGGGCATCACCGAGGTCGATCCGCGCCGCGGCAACAACCTGTTCGAGCGCTTCATCAGCAAGGAACGCAACGAGCCGCCCGACATCGACGTCGACTTCGAACACCAGCGGCGCGAGGAAGTGATCCAGTACATCTACCGCAAGTACGGCCGCCAGCGCGCCGCCCTGACCGCCGTGGTGATCTCGTACCGCCCGCGCAGCGTGCTGCGCGACACCGGCCGCGCGCTGGGCGTGGACCCGGGCGTGATCGACGCGGTGGCGCGCGCCCACCAGTGGTGGGACAGCAAGCAGGAAATGCTGCGCACGCTGGGCGCCTGCGGCCTGGACCCGGAATCGCAGGTGGCGCGGCAGTGGGCCGCGCTGGCCCAGACGCTGATGGGCTTTCCGCGCCACCTGTCGCAGCACCCCGGCGGCTTCGTCATCTCGCGCGGCAAGCTGTCGCGGCTGGTGCCGATCGAAAACGCCGCCATGGCCGACCGCAGCGTGGTGCAGTGGGACAAGGACGACCTGGACGCGCTCAAGCTGCTCAAGGTCGACGTGCTGGCGCTGGGCATGCTGTCGGCGCTGCGCCGCACCCTGGAACTGGCCGGCCAGCGCCGCGGCCAGCCGCTGCGGTTGCAGGACATTCCCGAAGGCGACGCCCCCACCTACGACATGATCTGCGAGGCCGACACCATCGGCGTGTTCCAGATCGAATCGCGCGCCCAGATGACCATGCTGCCGCGCCTGCGGCCGCGCGAATACTACGACCTGGTGGTGCAGGTGGCGATCGTGCGGCCCGGCCCGATCCAGGGCGGCATGGTGCATCCGTACCTGCGCCGCCGCCAGGGCAAGGAGGACATCGACTATCCCAGCGACAAGGTGAAAGGCGTGCTCAGCCGCACCATGGGCGTGCCGATCTTCCAGGAACAGGTGATGCAGATCGCCGTGGTCGCGGCCGGCTTCTCGCCCGGCGATGCCGACCAGTTGCGGCGCTCCATGGCCGCCTGGCGGCGCAAGGGCGGCGTCGACAAATACCGCGTCAAGCTGGTGGGCGGCCTGCTGGCGCACGGCTACACGCTGGACTTCGCGCAGGCGCTATTCCGCCAGATCGAGGGCTTTGGCGAATACGGCTTTCCCGAAAGCCACGCCGCCAGCTTCGCGCTGCTGGCCTACGCCAGTTCCTGGCTCAAGCGCCACGAACCCGAGGCCTTTCTGGCCGCGCTGCTCAACTCCCAGCCCATGGGCTTTTACGCGCCGGCGCAACTGGTGCAGGACGCGCGCCGCCACGGCGTGCGGGTGCTGCCGGTGGACGTGACCGTCAGCGGCTGGGACGCGGCGCTGGAAACCGCGCCCGCCGACGCGCCGCCGCGCCGGCCGCATCCTCACGCGCCCTCGCCGGACGAAATCCGCCCCGCCGTGCGCCTCGGCCTGAGCCTGATCCAGGGCCTGCACCAAGACAGCGCCCGCCGCATCGAGGCCGCCCGCGCCGAGGCCCCCTTCACCAGCACCGGCGACCTGGCCCGCCGCGCCGCCCTGACGCGCCACGACCTGAACGCCCTGGCCGCCAGCGACGCCCTGCGCACCCTGGCCGGCCACCGCCGCCAGGCCAGTTGGGAAGCCGCCGCCAGCGTCCACAGCCGCGACCTGCTGCGCGACGCCGCCATCCACGAAACCGAGATGCCGCAACTGGCCGCGCCGACTGAAAACCAGACCGTGGCGGCCGACTATCGCAGCGTCGGCCTGACCCTGCGGCGCCACCCCGTCGAGCTGCTGCGGCCGCAACTGGCGGCGCGCAACTTCCAGCCGGCCAGCGTGCTCAACGGCTACCCCGACAAGCGCGTGGCCCGCGCCTGCGGCATCGTCACCGTGCGCCAGCGGCCGCAGACCTCCAAGGGCGTGATCTTCGTCACGCTGGAAGACGAAACCGGTCCGGTCAACGTGGTGGTGCGCCCCGAACTGATCGAACGCCAGCGCCGCGAGCTGCTCGGCGCCACCCTGCTGGGCGTGTATGGCTCGTGGCAGAGCGTGGACGGCGTGCGCCACCTGATCGCGCAGCGGCTGGTGGACCTGTCCGAGCTGCTGGGCGGCCTGAGCACGCCCAGCCGCAATTTCCACTGACGGCAGTGCGCGGCGGCCGGCGACGCTCCGGGAATCGACCGGACGCCACGGCCAAGCGCCGCGCGGGCGGCTGGTCTATGATGGATTTTCCGCGCCGCCCGCCGGCCCCGCGCTGGCCGCGCCGTGGAGACGTTTTCTATTTCAGGAGTGATCATGATCCGCAAGCTGATTCCCGTTCTGCTGGTTGCCACGCTGAGCGCCTGCGCCAACACCGGAGCCCCGCGTTCCTCATCCTCATCCGCCGCCTCCAGTTCCGCCAGCTCGCCCGCCGCGTCCGACAGCTCCTCCGGCGCATCGTACGGATCACCCTCCGCCCAGGCCGGCGCCCGCAAGACCTGCGACGCCGCCGCGCTGCAATCGCAGATCGGCCAGAAAGCCACCCAGTCCGTCCTGGAAGACCTGCGCACCCGCAGCGGCGCCGCCACCGCCCGCATCCTGCGCCCGGGCCAATTGGTCACCATGGAATACAACGACACCCGCCTGAACCTGATCGTCGACGACAAGGACGTGATGACGGCGATCCGCTGCGGCTGACGTCCCGGCATTCACGGCAAGACGGGCGCAGCGGGCACTCGCCCGGCGCTCGCTTCTTCCAGACGGCGCGGTTGCCCGGGTCGTCCATGGACATCTCCCCGGGGCCGCCCCGCCCGCGGACAACCATCCCCAAGCGAATGACCGGCCAGCCCCACAGGCCGGGCCGGCGCGCCAGCAAGCTTGCCGGCGCGACCGCCCCCCTGCACGCCCGGCCCACGAATCGATCCACAAATCGATCCGCCAACGCTTGACCCTTACGTAACGTCATGCCCAAAAGTTCGGCCTGCGCCATTCACGAAGGAACCCCATGCGACTGAAAGTAGGAGAACTGGCCAAGCGCAGCGGACTGACCGTCCGCACGCTGCACCACTATCACGCGATCGGCCTGCTGACGCCTTCGGCGCGCGCCGACAACGGCTACCGGCTCTACGGCCGCGACGACATCGCCCGACTGCACCAGATCCAGGCATTGCGTCGCTTCGGATTGCCGCTGGCCGAGATCGGCGCCTACCTGGACCAGCCCGGCACGCCGCTGGACGAGATCATCGCCAGACAGATCGCGATGCTCGACAGCCAGATCCAACACGCCACCCGGCTGCGCGAACGCCTCGCGCAGTTGCAAGGCCAGTTGGCGATGGGAGCGGAGCCGGAACTGGCCGATTGGCTGACCACTCTGGAACTGATGAACATGTACGACAAATATTTCTCCCAGGAAGAACTGGCGCGTCTGCCCATGTACCGCCGAGGCCCGAACGACGACGCCGGCTGGCTTGCGCTGATCGCCGACGTGCGCCGGCAGATGGACGACAGCGCCCCGCCCGAGGACCCGCGTTCGCAGGCGCTGGCCCTGCGCTGGATGACGCTGCTGCTGCGCGACACCAACGGCGATGCGCGCCTGCTCGTGAAGCTCAACCAGATGCACGAACGGGAACCGGCCATGCAGGAACACATCGGTATCTCGCCGGCCATGCGCGACTACGTGGTGCGCGCCTTCTCCGAAAGCAAGCTGCGGCTCTACGAAAAACACCTGACGCCGGACGAGGCCCGGTTCATGCGGGCGCATTATCACGACCGCGCCGGCGAATGGCCGGCCCTGATGGCGCGGGTGCGCGACGCGATCGATGCCGGGCAGGCGCCCGACTCGGCCGCCGGCCGCGAACTCGCGCGGCAATGGCTGGAACTGTTTTGCAGCTACGCCGGCAACGATCCCGCGACCCACGCGAAATTCCGCCACGCCCTGATGACCGAGCCCGAACTGACCGCCGGCACCTGGGCCGATGACGCCACGCTGGCTTTCATGCGCCAGGCCATGGGCGCATTGGCGGCGGCGCGCTAAGCGGCGTCGGCGTCCGCGGACACGGACGCCGACGCGGTTACGGTCGAGGTCGTCGTCGCGGTCGAGGTCACGGTCGAGGTCGAGGTCTCGGTCGCCGTCGCGGTGACAGTCGCGACGACAGTCGCAGCCGCGACCGCGCTACCAGCGCGCCGCCTGGACGAAATCCACGAAGGCGCGCAACGGCGCCGGCAGATAGTGCCGGCCCGGAAAATACAGCAAGGGGCCGGTGAAGCTGGGCCACCAGTCCGCCAGCACCGGCTCCAGTTCGCCCCGATCCAGGTACGGCTGCAGCCAGTCCTCGAACAGATAGACCACTCCGGCGCCCGCCACCGCCGCATCGACCGCCAGGTCCACCGCCGCCCCCAGGCTGACGATCAGCGGACCATCCACCTCCACCGTGACGGACTGGCCGTCGCGTTCAAACGCCCACGCCGGCATCGCGCCGCTGGTGAAACGGCCGCGCAGGCACAGGTGCTGGCGCAGGTCTTGCGGATGTTGCGGCCGTCCATGCCGGGCCAGATACCCCGGCGCGGCCGCCGCCGCCATCCGCTGGCGCCGCGGCCCGATCGGGATGGCCACCATGTCCTGGTCCATGCTTTCCTCGTAGCGGATGCCCGCGTCGCAGCCCGACTGCAGCAGCTCGACAAAACGATCGTCAACGATCACCTCCAGCCGGATCTCCGGATACTGCGCCAGAAACGGCGGCACGATGCGCGGCAGCACCAGCCGGGACGCCGCCAGCGGCACATTCAGCCGCAGCCGGCCCGCCGGCCGGTCACGGAAATTGTTGGCCACGTCCAGCGCCGACTCGACCGCGTCCAGCGCGGGCGCCAGTTGCTCCAGCAGGCGCTGCCCGGCCGCCGTGGTCGCCACGCTGCGCGTGGTGCGGTTCAGCAGCCGCAGGCCCAGCCGGGCTTCCAGCCGGCGCACCGCCTCGCTCAACTGCGACGCGCTGGTCCCCGTCTGGCGCGCCGCGCCACGAAAGCCCCCATGCGTGGCCACCGCGACAAAGGCGCTGATGTCTTGAAGGTTGGACACGGCAAGCCCCAATTGTTCGCTATTCCGCACAAGCTGTGCGATTACCAGGGATTGTCGCACGCCCTGCGCCGCCCTAGACTCGCTTCATTCCCCCTGCCTCGGAGCAAGTCATGACCTCGATTCAACAAGCCGGCGCCTACCCGCTGGGCGACCTGACCGTCAACCGCCTGGGCTACGGCGCCATGCAACTGGCCGGCCCGCACGTATTCGGCCCGCCCAAGGACAAGGCGCAAGCCCTGGCGGTGCTGCGCGAAGCGCTCGAACTCGGCATCAACCACATCGACACCAGCGACTTCTACGGCCCGCACATCACCAACCAACTGATCCGAGAAGCGCTGCACCCCTATCGCGACGACCTGGTCATCGTCACCAAGGTCGGCGCGCGCCGGGGCGACGATGCCTCGTGGCTGCTGGCCAATTCCCCCGCCGAACTCGAATCGGCCGTGCACGACAACCTGCGCAACCTGGGCCTGGACGTGCTGGACGTGGTCAACCTGCGTCTCATGTTCGACGTGGCCGGCCCCGCCGAAGGCGACATCGAACAGTCCTTCACCACCCTGGCCGAATTGCAGCGCAAGGGCCTGATACGCCACCTGGGCCTGAGCAACGCCACCGCGCGCCAGGTGGCGCAGGCGCGCGGCATCGCCGACATGGTCTGCGTGCAGAACCAGTACAACATCGCCCACCGCGCCGACGACGCGCTGATCGGGCAGCTTGCGCAAGATGGCATCGCCTACGTGCCGTTCTTCCCGCTGGGCGGCTTCTCGCCGCTGCAATCGGCCACGCTGGAGCGCGTGGCCGCGGAGTGCCAGGCCACGCCGATGCAGACCGCGCTGGCCTGGCTGCTGCAACGCTCACCCAACATCCTGCTGATCCCGGGCACCTCGTCGATCGAGCACCTGCGGCAGAACGCCGCCGCGGCCAGCCTGGCGCTGCCGCCGCGGGCCGTGGCCGAACTGGACGGGATCGGCGCCGCGGGCTAGTTCAATGGGCGCGGTTGACCAATCCGCCGCATAGTGGCACCTTACCCCGAAGTGCCACGCCCGGAACCCCACTTGGACCACCCACAGCCCCTCGTCACCGTCGACGCCGTCCTGCTCACCCTGCGCGAGACCGGCCTGGAAATCGCCCTGCACCCGCGCGACCGCGCGCCGTTCAAGGGCGCCATGGCCTTGCCCGGCGGCGTGGTGCACGTGGACGAAGACGCCAGCACCGAAGCCAGCATCCGCCGCGTGCTGCGCGAGAAGACCGGCTTCGAGGCGCGCTACCTGGAACAGTTGCAGGTGTTCTCCGGCCCCGACCGCGACCCGCGCAAGTGGTCGCTGTCGGTGTCCTACGTGGCGCTGGTGCCGGCCGCCGAACTGGAGGCCGCCCCGGCGGGCTTTCGCTTCGTCAGCGTGGACGCGCTGCCGCCGCTGGCCTTCGACCATGCCGACATCGTCGCCGCCGCCGTGGCCCGCCTGCGCGGCAAATCCAGCTACTCCACCCTGCCGTTCTTCCTGCTGCCCGAACGCTTCACCCTGACCGAGCTGCAGCGCACCTACGAAGCCATC
This sequence comes from Achromobacter dolens, assembly GCF_902859745.1. Lineage (GTDB taxonomy): Bacteria > Pseudomonadota > Gammaproteobacteria > Burkholderiales > Burkholderiaceae_B > Achromobacter > Achromobacter dolens. The sequence continues at coordinate 8,702 of NZ_CADIJW010000045.1, forward strand.
CTCCAGACCACCCTCGAGAAATCGAACTTCCGCCGCAAGATGGAAGCCTGGGATGTGCTCGAAGCCACCGACGACTACGCGCTCGGCGCGCAGCGTCCCGCCCGCCTGTACCGCCTGAAAGACTTCGCCCTGTTCGACCGCAGCGTCGGCTGACCTCGCGCCGAACTCCACTTAGTTGCAAACAAACAATAAGTAGGCTTATACTTGCCTCACTTAGTTTTAATTTGCCACTAAGGCCAAATCATGTTCACCCTCACCGCGGTAGTAGCAGGACAACGCCACACCGATACGCCCAGCGCGTTCGTATTCCCCGGCGGCGAAAGCCAGGTCACCGTGCCCGCTGCCTTGCAGGCCCGCGCCGACGCGGCCAGCGAATTCCGCATCCACGCCCTGCTGAAGTCGGCCGACGACGTCATGCAGTTGCTGCTGCTGACCGACGCGCTGCGCCGCCTGAACCCGGCCGCGCCCGTGCACCTGGACCTGCCCTACGTGCCCTACGCCCGCCAGGACCGCGTCTGCAATCCGGGCGAGGCGCTCGGCGCGGCGGTGTTCTGCAAGCTGATCAACGACCAGCAATACGCCACCGTCACCGTGGTCGAACCGCACAGCGACGTCACCCCCGCCCTGCTGCAACGCGTCCGCGTCATCGACGCCGCCGCCTTCATGAAGAACGCGCTGGCCAACCCCGCCTTTGCCAACGGCGTCACCCTGATGGCGCCCGACGCCGGCGCCCGCAAGCGCGTGCAGGCCCTGGCCAAAAAGCTGGGCGTGGCCGACGTGCGCTACGCCGAAAAAGTCCGCGACCCGCAAACCGGCCGCATCACCGAAACCCGCGTGCCCGACGACATCCCCGCGCAACCGGTGCTGGTGGTCGACGACATCTGCGACGGCGGCCGCACCTTCCTGGAACTGGCCGCCGCCCTGCGCGACAAGACCGACCAGCCGCTCTATCTGTACGTCACCCACGGCCTTTTCAGCAAAGGCTTCGTCGAACTGAATGCCCGCTACGCCGGGATCTACACCGCCTATGACTGGACCGCCAGCGAAGGCGCCGGCGCGCCAGTCGTGGTCAACACGATCCAGGGCGCCGACGCCACCGCGCCGGTCAACACAATCTGCGCCGCCAGCGCCCCCGCCCCCACCAACACGATCAAAGCCGCCAGCGCCCCCGCGCTCGCCACCCCGGCCAACTGAACCTCAAGCAGGAGTCCCCACCATGAACGCCTCCATCCCTGCCAAGAACGGCATCAACCCCTTGCTGCAAGCCGACTTCTACAAGACCGGCCACCCCTTCCAGTACCCCAGGGGCACCAACAAGATCCTGGCCAACTTCACCCCGCGCTCGGCCCGGCTGGCGCCGGTGCTGCCCGAACTGTTCGACAACAAGATCGTCTGGTTCGGCCTGCAAGGCTTCATCAAGGAAATCCTGATCGACCTGTTCAACCGCGAATTCTTCGGCAAGCCCGCCGGTGCCGCCGTGCGCCAGTACCAGCGCCGCGTCGACAACGCGCTGGGCAAGGGCGCGGTCACCGTCGATCACCTGCAGGCGCTGTACGAGCTGGGCTATCTGCCGCTGGAAATCCGTTCCCTGCCCGAAGGCGCCCGCGTCGACATCCGCGTGCCGCCCGTCACCTTCGTCAACACCAGGCCCGAATTCGCCTGGCTGGTCACCTACATCGAAACGCTGTTCAGTTGCGAATCGTGGAAGCCGTCCACCGTGGCCACCATCGCCTTCGAATACCGCAAGCTCCTGACCTACTTCGCCCGCCTGACCGGCAGCCCGATGGACTTCGTCAACTGGCAGGGCCACGACTTCTCGATGCGCGGCATGTCCGGCCTGTACGACGCCCGCAAGAGCGGCGCCGGCCACCTGCTGTCGTTCACCGGCACCGACACCATTCCCGCCATCGACTACCTGGAAGACCTGTACGGCGCCGATTCCGACCGCGAACTGGTCGGCGGCTCGGTGCCCGCGACCGAACACTCGGTCATGTGCCTGGGCAGCAAGGAAGGCGAAATCGAAACCATCCGCCGCCTGGTCACGCAGGTCTATCCGGCCGGCATCGTGTCGGTGGTGTCGGACACCTGGGACTTCTGGCAAGTGGTCACCGACTTCGCCGCCGCATTGAAGTCGGAAATCCTGGCGCGCCAGCCTGATCCCTTCGGCAACGCCAAGGTCGTGTTCCGCCCCGACTCCGGCGATCCCGTGAAGATCCTGACCGGCTACTTCTGCACCGACGTGCCCAGTGTGGAAGACGCCGCAGCCCTGGCCGCCGCCCGCCGCGACGGATTCGAAGCCGTGCGGGATATCGAGACCGGCCGCTACTGGCGCCTGGACGACGACGCCCGCGCCAGCCAGGCGCTGCGCGAGGCCGAAGTCAACGGCGCGGTGCAATGCCTGTGGAACATCTTCGGCGGCGTGGTGACCGAGCGCGGCTACAAGCTGCTGGACCCGCACGTCGGCCTGATCTACGGAGATTCGATCACCCTGGCGCGTGGCCGCGACATCCTGGTGCGGCTGGAGAAAAAGGGCTTCGCGTCGGGCAACGTGGTCCTGGGCATCGGCTCATACACCTATCAATACCTGACCCGCGACAGCTTCGGCTGGGCGCTGAAGGCGACGTATGCCGAGGTCGACGGCGAACCGCAGGAACTGGTGAAGGACCCGGTCACCGACTCCGGCGTGAAGCGGTCGGCCAAGGGCTTGTTGCGGGTCGATGAGACAGCGACGGGGTATGTGTTGCACGACCAGCAGACGCCGGAGCAGGCGGCCGGCGGCGCGCTGGTGCCGGTGTTCCGGGATGGGGTTCTGCTGGTGGAGCAGGATCTGGCGCAGATCCGGGAACGGTTGCAGGGGTCGTGGGTTTGTCCGGAGCCGGGGAGCATTGATTGGGGACGGCGTTGATGAGGCATACGAAGCAGCTGGGATTTCGTCCTCCACCGCTCGATGAACCAGCGCGTTACGAGCCGTCGTCTCACCTGCAGGACTAGTTTCCAGTACCGCCGCCCTGCTGGCGGCGGGCGCCCGTTCTATAGCGCACGGCCAGCGACGCGAGATACCTGTTGCCGGAGGTGCTGATCAATGCCTGCCGGTTCGGCCCCTCGATGGCGTCGCGCAAGGAAGATGGGACGCTGCCTTACGCTTGGCGCTATCTCGCCTGGGACTTCCCCAATGCATCCGTCTATCGACGGCATCAGCTGCAACTTGGGAACTCACGCCGCTCCCATATTCGGATTTAACCAATATGGTTACGTATGGCATTTATTTGCAGTGTATATTTACGCGTCATTCTCCATTCGGCCATTTGAGGTTTCACGTCAGACATCGTGACGATCTTAATCGGCGTTCCTTCCGGAATATCCGATTGGCCGATCGAGACCTGCATTTCACTATCACCTCACAATAAAACTGGATATGAAAAAGACGATAGCGCGCGCATGCATCTCCCTTATCACTCTTGCAACCCTTGGCACGACTTCCGCCTGGGCTCAAGAACTGACTATTCCCCAAAAGAATGCCGTGCGCTCGGCCAAGCAATACCTCAGTTTTTCCGGATTCTCACGCAGTGGCTTGATTCAGCAGCTGTCGTCCGACGCGGGTGACGGATACAAGGTTGCGGATGCCACAATCGCGGTGGACAGCCTCAAGGTGGATTGGAACAAGCAGGCCGCCCGATCCGCACAAAATTATGTGGATATGACGGGTTTTTCGTGCAAAGGCCTGATCCAGCAGTTGTCGTCGAGCGCAGGCGACCGGTACACCAAGAGCGAAGCGACCTACGGCGCCAAGGCCGTGGGCGTGTGCGAATAAATAGCGGGCCCCCGGGAGGCTCATCACGATCCAGGCAGTGGTGCCAACTATGGGTTGGTGAACAGCCTCCCCTGCAAGTTCTTCCACAGATGCGTGGCGATGCTTGCCCATATCAGCGCCAAAAATCCAATGCAAAAGAGCGCAGCGAAACAAGCAAGCGCCTTCCAGTAAAAAGGACCATAGCGATCAAATTCAGTGATGAAAATTTCACCGAACTCCATCGTCTTCTTGCTCCAGAACCAAGCCAGGGCAGCCGAACCCATCGTAGCGATCACTACCAACCAGCCGGGAAATTCTGCGAGGCTATAGCGCCGCCGATTCTTGAAGAACGCTTTCACAGTAGACATGCAGCCCATAATTCCTCCTGAGCTCAGTAGATGAATAAAGCGGAGTGAAGCCCCAGTTTGTAGTCTAATCACCAGAGATATTGTCAAGCCCCGATCGCGCGCATGGCCAGCACTGTCTTAACGGTCAGAAGAAAATGCGTCTGCAACGTGACCGCAGGCGCCAGAAAAATTGCTTGTTCTTTTGGAATACACTGCGGTAGCCGTCCATGCCACCGATTGAAGTTCAAGCGGACCGCACCGCCGGCGGCACATGCGGCAGAAACGCCCCCGCCACCTCGAACGCGCATTCCTCCCGCGCAATATCGATCACCCGCGACACCACCGGATTGACGATGCTCTTCTTGTGCACCGCGTAGTAATTGATTGTCGGCAGATCCGGCTGGACATCCAGCTGGCACAGCGCCCCGCGCTCGACCAGCGGCGCGAAATACGCCCCGGGCAAGTAACTGATGCCCAGCCCCAACATCGTCAGCTGCGCCATCATGCCCAGGCTGTTTGCAGGTCAGCACCCGCTTGACCGACAGGCCCTGCTCGGCGAACCAGGCATCGTACAGATGCGACAGCGCCGAATTGGTCGGCTGTGAGATCACCGGGTACGGCGCCAGGTCCTGCGGCGCCAGCCTTGCCGAGAAATCGATGTCCAGCGACGGGCTGGCCATCCAGACGTTGGTCACCGCGCCCAGATGGACGCAGTCGTATTGATAGCTCCAGAACGGCCCCGGCATGATGGCCAGGTCCAACTGGTCCTGCTCCAGCCGCTCATACAGCGTGATGCCGCCATCGATCTCGGGCATCAACTGCACCTTGGGATAGCGCAGGCTGATCTGGTTGACCAGCCGCGCCAGCCAGGTCATGCCGACCAGCTCGGTCACGCCCAGCCGCACCACGCCCTCGAAACTGGCCGGGTCGGCCATGTTCTGCACGATGCGGCTGTTCAGGTCCAGCATCTCGCGCGCCAGCTCGAACAGCTTGCGGCCCTGCGCCGTCAGCACCAGCTTCTTGGCGCGGCGCTCGAACAGCGGCGCGCCGGCGAAGGCTTCGAGTTCCCCTACCCGCTTGGCGACCGCCGACTGGGTGGTGTGCAGCTTGCGCGAGGACGCGCTGAAGCTGCCCAGTTCCGAGCTCCAGTAGAACGCCTCCAACTGTTTGAGGGTGTACATCGCGGCGGTGGACGTGAAATGCATGAAGAACCCTCACATTATCGTCGACAGGCGCGCGGCTGCGCGCCGTCCGGTCCACAAGGAACGCCGGGCGGACGGCAGGCTCCGCGCCCGCACTACCCCCGCGGATGCAGGATATCCGCCAGAAACCGCTGCGCCCGCGGATGCCGCGGCGCGCTGAAGAAGCGTTCCGGCGTATCCATTTCCAGGATCTCGCCCGCATCCATGAACACCACCCGGTCGCACACGTCCCGCGCGAACCCCATCTCGTGCGTCACGCAGACCATGGTCATGCCGTCCTTGGCCAGGCCCTTCATCACCTGCAGCACCTCGCCCACCATCTCCGGGTCGAGCGCGCTGGTGGGCTCGTCGAACAGCATCACCGGCGGTTGCAGCGCCAGCGCCCGGGCGATCGCCACGCGCTGCTGCTGGCCGCCCGACAGCGAACCGGGATAGGCGTCGATCTTGTGCTCCAGCCCCACCCGCGCCAATAGCTGGCGCGCCAGCTCGGTGGCCTGCTTGCGCGGCTGCTTGCGGATGTTGACCGGCGCGAACACCACGTTGTCCAGCACGCTCATGTGCGGAAACAGGTTGAACTGCTGGAACACGAAACCGATCTTCTGGCGCAGCGCGTTCAGGTTGACGCCCTTGCCGTAGATGTCGGCGTCGTCGATCAGGATGCGGCCCTTCTCGATGGGTTCCAGCCGGTTGATGGTGCGGATCATGGTGGACTTGCCCGAGCCCGACGGCCCGCACACCACCAGCACCTCGCCGCGCGCGACCGACAGGTCCACGTCCTTCAGGACGTGATGCACGCCGTACCATTTGTTGACTTTCTCAAGCTTGATCATGATGAATTCCGATAAGCGCCGGCTCAGGGCCTGTTCACGCTAAAAGGGGCCTCGCACGGGCCCTAGGCCATGGCGCGCTGGCGGCGGATGCGCAGGTCCAGCCAGGACAGGCCGCGGCTCAGGCTGAAGCACACCAGGAAATAGATGATGGCCAGGATGCCGAACACCTGCAGCGGCTTGGTCAGCACCAGGTTGTTGACCTGGTTGGCGGCAAACGTCAGTTCGTTCACGCTGATCACATACCCCAGCGAGGTCTCCTTGATGGTCGAGACGAACTGGCTGGTCATGCTGGGCAGCACGTTGAACAGCGCCTGCGGCAGCACCACCCGGCGCATCGTCGTCCAGTAGCCCACGCCCAGCGAGCGCGACGCCTCGATCTGGCCGCGCGGCACCGCCTCGATGCCCGAGCGGATCACCTCCGACAGATAGGCGCTCTCGTACACCACCAGCGCCGCGATCAGCGTCCAGAAGCCGCTGATCACCTGCCCCGTCAGCTTCGGAATGACGAAGTACGCCCAGAAGATCAGCATCAGCAGCGGCATGCCGCGCACCACGTTGACCAGCGTCTTGCTGGCCACGCGCAGCCAGCCAAACGGACTGACCCGCGCCAGCGCGATGGCCAGCGCCAGCGGCAGCGACAGCGCCAGGCCGCACAACGCCAGGATCAGCGTCAGCGCCAGGCCGCCGAGCGGCCCATTGGGGTATTGGCCGACCAGCAGCGTCGGCCAGTATTGCGACAGGAGATCAAGCACCGTGGCCTCCCCGGTTCAGGCGGTAGCGCGCATAGATGCGCGAGCCGATCAGCATGATGAGGAAGGATCCCAACAGATACATGAGGGTCGCCGCGCCAAACGTGGCGAAGGTGCGGTAGGTCTCGTTCTCGATCTCGCGCGCCTGGTAGGTCAGCTCCATCACGCCGATGGCCATGGCCACGCTGGTGTTCTTGAACAGCAGCAAGGCGCGGCCCACCAGCGGCGGGATGGAAATCCGCACCGCCTGCGGCACGATCACGAAGCGCATGCATTGCAGATAGCTGGCGCCCAGCGCCCGGGCCGCCTCGAACTGCGTGCCAGGAATGGCGCGCAGCCCGCTGCGGATATCCTCGGCGATATAGGCGGCCGACCCCAGCGCCAGCGCGATCGCCGCCAGCGACATCTCGGCGTTGTGCTGGTACAGCCACATCCGGAAACCCTCCGGCAGCAGCTCGGGCATGCCGAAGTACCAGAACAGCACCTGCACCAGCAGCGGCACGTTGCGGTGGTATTCCACATAGGCGTCGACCAGCCAGCGGCACGGCGCCAGGTTGGTGGCGCGCACCACGACCAACGTCACCGCGATCGTGAACGCCATCACCCAGGACACCAGGAACAACTGCAGCGTCACCACCATGCCGCTGGCCAGCAACTGGTATTGCGAAGCGTCAAGTAGGCTCATTGCGCGGTACCGGCGTTCAGCCCGCGATGGGGCCGATCTTGAAACCGCGTTCGAGCTTGTACGGCGTCTGCGCGCCGAACCACTTGTCGAACAGCTGCGCGGCCACGCCCGAGCTTTCCGCCTCGTCCAGCGCCTGGTTCACCACCGCCAGCATGCCCGGCTCCGACTTGCGCACGCCCAGGCCCCACGGCTCGTCGAACACCGACTTGGCGATCACGCTGACCGGCGCCGTCGGCGGGCTTTGCAGCACCAGGCGCACCAGCACCAGTTCCGACGCGAACTGCGCATCCACCTTCTTCTGCTGCAGGGCCAGATACGTGGCCGAGCTGTCGCCGTAGCCGATCACCTGCGACTTATCAAGAATGCGCTTGATCTCGCGCTCCGAACTGGAACCCTTGGTCGCGCCGATGCGGCGGCCGTTCAGCGACTCGATCGTGTCCAGTCCGGAATCCTTGCGCACCAGCAGCTTCTGCGGGCTGACGTAGTACGCGTGGCTGAAAGCGATCTGCTGGGCGCGGTCCGGCGAATAGCCCAGGTTCGCCGCCAGGATATCGACGCGGCCCTCGTTCAGCTCCGGCACGCGCGCCGCCACCGACAGCAGCTTGTAGCTGATCTTCACGCCCAGCTTGTCGGCCACCAGCTTGCACACGTCCACGTCATAGCCCACCAGTTGGCGCGTCGTCGCGTCCTGGAAGCTGAACGGCTGCGACGTGCCCAGCGTGCCGCAGATCAATTCGCCCCGGGCCTTGATGTCCGCGACCTGGTCGGCGCGGGCGCCAGCGCCCAGCGACAACGCGGCCAGGCCCAGGCAGGCGGCGATAAGTGAATGGCGTTTCATGGTGATTCCCCTTGTGTTGTGGTTTGAACAGAAAAACGGAACCGGCCCGCTCGTTGGCGGGCCCGGGAACAACTAGACGAGCTTGGCGCAGGCCTCGCGGATGCCCGCGCAGCCCTGCCGGATATCGTCCAGCGAAGCCGCGAACGACAGCCGAAACGTACCCGGCGCGCCATAGGCATGGCCGTCGATCACCGCCACGCCAGCCTCGCGCAGCAGGTAATGCGTCAGGTCGGTATCGGTGCGGATCTCGACGCCTGCCGGCGTGCGCTTGCCCAGCAGCCCCGAGCAATCCGGAAACACGTAGAACGCGCCCTGCGGCACCACGATCGCCAGCCCCGGCGTGCCGGACAGCTCCGCCACCGCCAGATCGCGACGCTCGCGGAAAACGCGGGCGAACTCCGTCACGCAGTCCTGCGGCCCCGACAGCGCCTCCAGCGCCGCCGCCTGGCTCACCGACGACGCGCCCGACGTGCTCTGCGACTGCAGAATCGCCATCGCCTTGATCAGCTCGTCCGGCCCGGCGCCGTAACCGATACGCCAGCCCGTCATCGCATAGGCCTTGGACACGCCATTGACCACCAGCGTGCGCGCCGCCAGCGCCGGCGCCAACTGCAACGGATGCACCGTCGGCGCGTCAGTGAAGTTCAGCCGCGCATAAATATCGTCCGTCATCAGCCAGACATGCGGATGACGCGCGAGCACCGCGGTCAGCCCGCGCAGCTCGTCGGCAGTGTAGACCGAGCCCGTCGGATTGCTGGGCGCGTTCATCATCAGCCACTTGGTGCGCGGCGTGATGGCGCGCTCCAGCGCCTCGGGCGTCAGCTTGTAATCCGTGGCCGGCGTCGTCGGCACCGTCACCGGCACCCCGCCGTTGACCAGCACCATGTCCGGATACGACACCCAGAACGGCGCCGGAATCAGCACCTCGTCGCCCTCGTTCAGCGTCGCCGCCAGCCCGTTGAAGATCACCTGCTTGGCGCCCGTGCTGACAATGATGCGCGCCGCCGGGTAATCGATGCCGGTCGCTTCCAGCAGATGCGTCCGCGCCGCCTTCCGCAACGCCACCGTGCCCTGGGCCGGCGGATACTTGGTCTCACCCCGGTTCATCGCGGCCGTGGCCGCCTGGCGGATATGCTCCGGCGTCGAGAAATCCGGCTCGCCGATCGTCAGGTCGATAATGCGCCGGCCCTGCTCGCGCAGTTCGGCGATGATGGCGCGCGCCGCCACGCTGGGCGACAGCTTGATGCGCTTGATGCGGTCGGCGACGACGCTGGCGGCTTGCGGGGGTTGGGTTTGCGTCTGGGTCGGGGTTTGCGTCGGGGTTTGCGTCGGGGTTTGGTTCACTTCGCGGCTCCCGTCTTCTCGGCCAGCGTCTTCTCCAGCCAGGGCTTGGTGTAGGTGCCGGCGCGCAGCTTCTCCTTGGCCACCGCCTCGTCGGCTTCCTTCTTGGTCGCCAGCGCCAGCACCGCCGCGGCATGCTCGGCGGGAATCACCACCACGCCGTCGGCATCGCCGACCACCACGTCACCCGGGTTGACCACCTGGCCGCCCACCGAGACGGGCACATTGATCTCGCCCGGACCATCCTTGTACGGCCCCTTGTGCGACACCGCGCGCGCAAAGCAGCCGAACTGCCCCTGCGCGAACACGTCCAGGTCACGCACCGCGCCGTCGATCACAAACCCGGCGATGCCGCGCCCCTGCGCGTCCATCATCATCAACTCGCCGACCAGCGCATTGCTGGTATCGCCAGCGCCATCGACCACGATCACGTCACCCGCGCCACCCAGCGAAATCGCCTTGTGGATCATCAGGTTATCGCCCGGCCGCGTCTTCACGGTCAGCGCCAGGCCAACCGTGCGCTGGTTGCCGGCGTGCAGCGGCCGCAGCCCGCTGACGCCGTACAGGCGGTTCATGCAATCGCTGATCTGGGCCGAGCCAATGGCGGCAAAACCGGCCAGCACGTCAGCGGCGACGGCCGGCGCGGGCCGGGGAAGAATGCGGTATCCGATGGGATTCATAGCGAGGAATTTTCTTGAAGGCGTGAACGGCAATAAGCGAACACGCATTACAAGGCCTCGCGGGGCGATCCTCAAAACGATATAAATTCCCGGTTATGTAGGAATTATTTTCGTGGATCTATTGGATCGAGGGGGGAGCGTCGTGGGTGGGGTTGGGGGCTTCCCTGTCGTCGTCGGATTGCAGGGCCTGGTCGAGCATGGCTTCGGTCAGGGTGCCGAGGTGCTCGCAGAGGCTTTCGACGCCGCCCATCAGGGCGGAGATTGCCCAGGGGTCCAGCGGTGGAGAGCCGGTGGCGTCGGGTTCGGACGCGCTGTTGCCGACCATGCGGGCGATGGTCTGGATGGCGTAGCGGGTGCGGTCCAGTTGGTGGAGGTGGGAAAGGGAGACGGGGCCGGATTCGCGGTCGGTGTCGATTTGCCAGGGGTTTTGGGTTAGGGGGTGCAGCATGGGCTGCCTCCTATAGCGAGTGGAGAACCCGCCTCCCCGCTTCCAAACGGGGCGGGCGGGCACAAGACAGGGTTGGAAGACCGGAGCTATAGGACCCGGCGTGCGCAAGCGCACCCCCGTCCAGGCCCGCCCATAGGGACGTGCGTAGACGCTGGACATGAAAATGCCGCCTGAGCGGCGGCTGTCCCGCCTATAGCTTACCCGGCTTCCATTCCGGGACTACCGTTGGTGCGGTAGTGGGGGGAGTATACGGGAGGAAAGGATGCATCGTAGAAATGGGGAGGGACAATTTGGCTACTTGTGTCGACACACGGCCGTGAGGCGTCACTGAAAGATACCGTCTAAGCGACCGCTATAGGCTGATCTGAGTCATTCACAGTTGAGTCGTTCACAGTTCTGGGCCTGAGCGAGGTTTCTCGCCAACACCGATCGCCTAATACCGCTGACTTGGCAGACAGGCGCCCGGCGGAAGTCCGGCGTTTACCGTCATGCCGCCACTGCTGTTACGCTTGTTTAACAACGATATATTCGTGCAATAGGGGATAAACATGGCAGGAGCAAATCGATCCAGGCTTGTACGCATCACCGTGCGCAACATCGGATGCATCGGCGACGACGGCGTAGAGATCGAACTAGACAATGTTGTTTGCCTGGTCGGCAAGAACAACGCGGGCAAGTCCACCATCCTGCGCGCCTACGAACTGGCCAAAGGTTCAGTCCAGTTTGATGAGAACAAGGACCGCTGCCTGCATGCCCCGTCGGACAAGCCCTCCGAAGTGCTTCTGGAGGTTCACATCCCAGACGGCATTGGTAACGTCGACTCGCGGTGGAAGGAGGCGAAGGACGGATTGCTAATCGTCAAGAGCCGCTGGCAATGGGCACCCGGCAAGTATCAGAAGGTCCGCACAACGTGGGATCCGTCTGGAGGTGCCGACGAAAAGGGGGCGTGGGCTGAGGACGGCAAGGCCGGAGGCGCGGATCCAGTCTTCAATTCCAGGTTGCCCCGTCCGCTTCGCATCGGTTCGCTGGATGACGCAGCGAAGACCGAGGAGATGCTGCTCACCCTAGCGCTGGGTCCGCTGTTGGCCGGCCTCGAGAAGGAGCGGATCGATCCGGCGTCCGCGCTTTCCCTCGCTCTTGCAAGCGTCACGACGCGAGTCAAATCACTCAGCGGCATGCACGAGAAGCACTTCAACGGCATATCAGGCCGAGTGGCACAAGGGTTCAAGCGGGTATTCCCGCGCCTGGACGTGAAGCTGAACATCGCGGCGAGTCCGATCGTGCCCAAGCTCGCCGACCTCCTCAAAACGGGCTCAAGTCTCATCGTCCAGGATGGAAAGACGCAGACGTCGCTCCACCAGCAGGGAACCGGCGCACGGCGCGCGCTATTCTGGTCCATGCTCCAGGTCCACAACGAGTTGTCACGCGACAACGAGGTCCGGCAGGAGTACAGGAAGCGACTGGAGAAGGAGCTGGAAGCAGCCCGGGTGAAGCGCAAGAAAGAGGCGGACAAGGGACCGGGGAAAGCCAAGGAAGCTGATCTGCAGGCCTACGACAAGATCATCGCGGAATGTAACTCACGCCTGAAAGCTCACGACGAAGACGGCAACATTCCCGACAGCGAGGACGACCCGGCATTTCCGGGCTACTTACTGCTGATCGATGAGCCAGAGAACGCGTTGCACCCAATGGCCGCACGGGCTGCGCAACGCCACCTGTACGAACTGGCGAAACATCCCGACTGGCAAGTCATCATGACCACCCATTCGCCCCACTTCGTCAACCCGTTCGAGGATCATACGACTATCGTTCGCCTCGAACGCGAGAGTGAAGATGACGACGCGCCTATGGCGCCTAAGACCTATCGTTCGGACGAGATTGAATTCGAGTTCCAAGACGACGACAAGCAGCGCCTGCAGGCCCTCCAGCACATCGACCCGAGCTTCTCCGAAGTGTTCTTCGGCTCCTACCCCGTGCTTGTCGAGGGTGACACGGAGCATGCCGCCTTCATGTCGTCCATCATTGAGCGTGGACACGGACTCACGGACGAGGTGACAGTCATCCGCGCTAGGGGCAAAGCCATCCTGGTGCCGCTTATAAAGGTCATGACCCACTTCAAGATTGACTTCGGCATCGTGCACGATGTAGACCCGCCATACAAATCGAACGGGCACCGCAACGGCATGTGGACCGAGAACGACAAAATCCGCGAGGCAGTGCTTAAGGCCAGAACGGCTGGCCTAGCCGCCCGGCACAGGATCAGCGTGCCCGACTTCGAGCGCTTCCTCGGCGGTGAGGAAGAGTCCAAGGACAAGCCACTGAATACCTACCTGATGGTGGCCAAGGACGATGCCATGGCGCTACGAGTCCAGACCCTAATGGCGGACTTGCTGGACTCAGACCAGCACGAGCCGTTCGCTGACGGCGCGCTGGGTACCAGCGACTACCTGACCTGGTTAGGCACCAAGATCAAGGACTGGGCCGAGGCGAACGGACAGGCAAACAATATCCGCTTCCAGGGACCTGCTGCTGCACCGGCAACAGGAGGTGCTTCGCCCTCAGCGCTACCGGAGGGAGGCTGATTGACCTTCGCGAGTCTCCGATACCCGGCATATCCGGTAGCCCTGCAGCGCGTGATCTCGCGGAACCTGCGCACGTTCTCGACACAGTCCCGCGACTTAGTAGACGCGCAGGTCTGAACCGTGGCTCAAGAATAGGGAATAGGCGTGAAAGCCAGAAAGTCGATCGCTGTACCGGACCTGCCTGCAAATATGAGAGACATGGTACAAGCGGCACTCCAAGAGCTGGAGCCCGCCGGGCCTCCGCGTTCGCCTGAGGAAAGACGCGGGCTAATGTTGTCGGCGCGAACAGAGGCCAGTCGGGGCCTTCCGTCCTACTACCTTGTCTATTTTCTTCTCGTTGATCTACTCGAGTTCCCGAGTCTTGGTAAATGGGAAAAGACCGCGTGGACGGTACCCGTCAGGTTTCGCAGTCGCCTGTACAGCATAGAGCATAGAAAGATGGGGCTCGGCGTCTTCGAACCCAATCTCGACCCCAACGCGAGAATGAGCGGTCGGCCAAGTCAGCAAGGCGAGAAGGACGCGACCGCTATCGTCGAAGCGATCAAGAAGGCCGTCTCAGTTGCGGCCCCATACTTCCAGTGGCGTGCACAGCAAGCAATTGCGACTTCTGATCTGAACGTCGTCAACAAAAACTCCGATCTGTTCGCACGCTACGAGTATTTTCGCGACCAGTTCAACGCAAAGGTCGGTGAAAGCAAGGAGCTGGAAAGTAAGGCGAAGGACAGAAAAAGCGAATCCCCTGGAACGTTCAACTTCGAGTTCATCTCATCATGGTTGTCGGTTAACAAGCAAGTGAACTGGTATGCGCTGGCTGCCATCGAAGCTTTCTTCAGTTGGACTGAGCATGCGTTCATCCATCTCGCGATACTTCAGGGAAAGCTGACCGTGGGTACGCAAGTTGCGGAGCTCGCCGAGGACAACTGGAATGCGAAATTCAAGGCCGCACTGGACATCTCGGATAAAGACACCAAAGTGCACTACGACAAGCTCTTGGATCTTCGTGCACAGGTAAGGAACTTCGTGGCTCACGGGGCGTTCGGCAAAGAGGGCCAAGCGTTTCGTTTCCATTCGGGTGCTGGCTCCGTCTCCGTTATGCTGTCCGACGACCGAGACCATCAAGTTAGCTTCACAGGTCGCGTCGCTTTCGATGAGGCGTCGGCGATAACGGAGATCGGTTCGTTTCTTGAACACCTATGGGCGGGAGCACTGGCACCCGCAAAGCACTATCTTTTCAGTGCCCTTCCTAGCATTCCGTCATACGCGACTGATGGTACCTACGCACGCGCTATGCAGTCCGAGGAGAATATGCTCAGTTTCGTCGACGGCCTGACTCGTCGGTTCGAGCAGGCTGCAGACATGGCTTGGTAGGCCTACGAAGCTGCAGAAACGGACGGTAGTACCGGCGCAAGATACCATCAAGATGCCTACGCCATAGGGCAGCTTGAGCATGTCGGTCCGTTGATTTCGCGAACAGAGCTATTTGCTTGACCTCGACGGCTGGCGTCCGCTTTGCGGCGTCATCCGCCGGTCGCCTGAACAACTGGAAGGCCAATCGCTGCACAGCAGACGTTGCCCGAGGGGCTCCGACTGACCGATTAGGGTCGAGAGCGGCCGGACACGAGTGGCGCCTTCCGACCCACTGCAGACATTCTAGTGCTTTCTGCGCAGCTTCGGTGGAATGAAAGTTAGCCTCAGGATTCAGATTCTTCATCTTCGGCAGCCATTGCATCAGCATGAGCATTCCATGTGTCAATCATCCACGGCGGTAATTGATCGTGCCGCTTTACGGAAACCCTAGAGTTCGCGTATGGCATATGTGGATCTAGGACCGTGCGGACCAATAGCATGTCATTTGTGATTTGTATTGGCGCAACTAGGTCCGGTGCGTTGGTAATGTTCTCGCGATCTTTAAGGTAGAGAGGAACAAGATGGTTCATACTTCCGTAATACCAATAGGGAAGCTGTAATCCTCTGTTTAAAGACCATTGAATCGAGCCTGAAATCGCGCACATTTGTGCAACTGGTGGGACGTCTTTTAGAAAGCTAACCCGGTCTTCGTTGTCTTTCAGCATGTGGTCATGTTGCATGACAATTTCCACCCCTTTAGGTATTTCTGGGCCTTTAGGGATTTCTGGCGGTGCGGGCAATTCTGGTGCGTTGATTTGTGAACCAGCCTTGATCAGCTTCCATGGCGTCTTGCCCTCCTCAGTGCCTTTTATGAAAACCAAATATAAAGGGGTCCCATACCGAGTTTGCAAATTCCCTGCGGAAACATAAAACTGGTCTTCGGAGAAAGTGACCTTTCCTTGCTCAATGCTCCAAGCAATATGAACGGCAAGGTACTTTTCAAGAACATGTAGATCATTCCCCCATTTCTCGCTAAGCGCTTGGGTGGAAAGTTCTTGTAGAACTCTGGGGGGGATGTATGCGAATTTATGTAGCCGCTTAATTAATTTATTTGTATAGCTGGTCCCGATGTCTTTTTGCAACTGGTCTAGTGTAATCACTTGATGTTCCGAAGATAGGAGAAGGCCAACTTGATCTAGCAGGCGTGTAGAAGACAGGTCTAGTTAGCTCGATAATGCCTGACATTGCAGCTTTAAAGGCAGGGTGGCTCGTGCAATGTCGCATGACTGTCTGAATAGACACCTGCTAAACATCAACATTGACGATCGAACGACTGCTTCTAGCCGGATACCGACCACCGCGAGAGGCGTTGAAGAAGGGCAAATGTCCAAATCTGCGGCCTGATCGCTGCGGCCTCTTCGTTGGTCAGGACGGTGATTGGAGGCTATCAGACGATCAACGTTCCGAGTCGATGTTGAACCAGGGGCGGAAATGCCCAACGAGCCTGTCCTCAGCAAAAAAGCGCTCAGCGACAGCATTTTCCGGGAACTCATCGCACCAGGAAAAGCCTACGCTATCGGCAATAAGCGCCAACGGATCAGATTCGGCTGGGAAGATATGTTCAATTCCGAAGCGCAATTGACAAGATGAAGTCCGGGGCTTTGTCTTGAGGTTCCCCGATAGTGCTCGATGTGCACGCCCTGCCGTACCGGGCAAAAGATGTTCGCGAAAGCGGCGCCTCAAATTGGTCGCTTTGCCGACGTACAAACAGGGGAACGGGGCCTCCGCTGGCCACCAGTCGTGATAATGCACGTCCACACTCTTGCCTCCTGGCCCTTTCAGTACGATATGCCGATTGGCTTGAAGTAGCTGCTCCCTACTTCCGGTCCACCAGAAAGCGTAGACCCCTGCGCTCAATGGCACAGCGGGCGGAATTCGCGCGTCTCGTAGATCTTTCACCCGGCGAACCGAAGCCGCTGTAAGCATTGTGCCCGTCAACAATTGCCAAGCAACTTGCACTTCCCCGACTCTATCCCTGTTATTCATGCGTTGTTCGTTCTGGTCAGATGCTGAGATATGAATGCTTCGGTCACGACGACTGCTGCGTCGGTTTTACTGGCTGGAAGCTGTTGGCGAGAGGCTTAGGACGGCCGCTAATGGCGAAGCTAATCTGCCAATAGAAGGCGGGTCAGCTTGAGTGCAATTTCAGTCGCGAGACAAAACCAGCTTTCCGCCGGCATTGGAAACAACTTTGTACCTGCGCAAGGAGTTGAGAGCGCCTACACCCCCAGCAGCGACTGCGATACTTACCGCCGACAAAGCGGCAGGAAGCCCAAGTACTGTGACGGCACCTACACCGACGGCACCGCTGATTGGCGCACCAGCCCCGCCAGTACCCAAAGTGATAGCTACGGCAATGCCAATTGCACCGATGGCGATCACCCAGGCAACCGTGCCTGTTGCTTTAATTCTCAGAACCTTATTTTGCAGGTCACCTTCAATTTCAATGGTGTCTTGATCATTCTTCAGTGCCTTTCCAAGCTCTTCCTCAGTTCGAACTGCCATGATTCCTCCGATTGCCAATACTTCGTTTTCGATGCCGAGCGTGAAATGTTGTTACACGGTTTAACATCATAAGTGTAAGCAGCCTCGGTCGCAAATGTGCTGTCGCCGAGTCTGGGCAAGTCGGAAATTTTCAGGGCTCAGTCAGTGGCCAGCGAAAAAACCGATGGCCGAAAGGCCGTATCTGCCGCATTGTGCCGGGGGTGTGACCGGCCGGTTTTGGCCGCAAGCTGTCGCAGTCGAACGGCAGGTTCCGACCCAAAGCTGTCTCTCGTAAGAGTTCCAAGCTGGTCATAGCCAGTCTCCAAATCAGAATTTCCAGTGTTCCTCGACCTGATAAAGCGGCTTGCCAGCCATTAGTAACTTGATAGCATCTATGTGGGTCACGTAGTCAGCCTCAGAAAAATGCGTCCACCGCGGATTACTCTTTTGCGCGGCGAGAAATGCTGCACGTGCCTCAGACATAGACTTGCGGTTTTTCCACAGAAAGGTGCGTAGCCCTTTGAACAGTTCGTAGTCTAGCGGTGGATGGAGCAAGGCAACATTCGGATGATGATGGTGACCACCGCAGACTAATATCGCTTTTAAGTAGATGTTGACCAGCTTTTGAGCGCGACCAAAGGAAAAATCGCCGATTCCCAGTCGCACAGCTTCCGAATCGATTTTCTTCATAAAGCTCATCTGCCATTCATCGACGTCCTGGCCAATGTCGTCTGGGCCGGCTACCTGACCTAGGCCACTTACCTCAATTAGTCTAAAAGCCAGAGAGTTACCACCGTCTGCTAGACCACGGCCATACGCGGCAGCAGCGCACCACCTGGCATACATGTCTTTGTGTTTCTCGATGGAATACTGAGTTAACGGTATAGACATACTGTTTTTTACTCACGAACAGTTGAGGTAAGCATTTTTTCGATAAGTCTCCATAGCTCATATGCCTTGAAATGTCGGCTTTTGGCCGAAAGCGGAGCCAGTTGCAGAGTACGCTCACTCAGGTTAAGCGAACCACTAGGGTTATTCTCAACATTTCCAAGTTCAATGAACCCAGATTTGGCGGATAGATGCCCGGGCAGCGGAGTTCAAACGCACTCCCCCGATCGAATCAGGAGTTTCCACCCATCGGAAGCGGCGTTCTGTCCACTTTGCATACCTCTGTCTTCTTTACGGCCACGGGCTTCGTGCGCACTACGCCATCCACCACGACAAGCTCGCGCAAGACCGTATTAGGATGTTGATAGAGCGTCTCGTAGTCCTTCCCGGGTTCAAGCACTGCGGTAATCGACTGGCCAAATTCCGTGCTGTACATGGACATACCTATCGAATTTGGAGCACTCCACCCACCGCCCCGTGAATAAATGTTGATCGGAATCCCGGCCATGACGACGTACTCGGAATAGTACTTTTCGTCGATATTGGGCATAGGCATGCCTATCACCGTATTGCTGATTCCGCGTACCAGGGGGTCGTTGGCTTCGAAGCTGTACGAGCGCGTGCTATCGAGGCAGGTATGGTTCAGGGTAATTCTGGTCGGGGGTCCAAAATAAACCCGCAACCGGGCGCTTGCTGTCGGATCATATGCTTTTGGAAGATATGGGCTACTGGGCGCACACCCCGAGACTAGCGCAACCAAGGCAATTATCGCCGTCGTTTTCTTCATTCCCTGCATATTCTTCATCTGCGTGCCTTCAATACAATGCGCCATCAACATTAGATTTGTGTTTATATTTATCGAAATATAACATTTATAGTGAGATTCTGGCGCGTTGCTCGCACCCGATCGATTTCCGAAGGGAAGAGAAAGCCCGCCTTCGGTACGTTAGGTGCCTTATGTCGTTGCCTGATCTACGCAAAGAGTCGCCGCTCGGCTCGTACTCCAACTACCTTGAGTATCAGGTCGGGCGAACCCTCGTATGAGTGCTGTTTGGTGGCCCGGCACAACGAGTCATTGCCCTAGAGTCGGCCTGTCAGCAGTTTCCTTCGATCTAGGCTGCGATCCCCGCGGCTATCTCGGAGGCGGACCACGCCTCTCCCATCGAACCCGCCTGAGTTCTGGAAAGTGCCTAAAGCGGCGTTAACTTCAAGCAAAGTTCTTTCAGTGAGGGGCATTAGGATTGAGCAAGTCTCTGGGATCGCAACATACGAGGTCAGTACCAATCAAGACTTTGATCCACCTCAGCAAGTGGAGCTCTCCCCGTTTCCGGATGAGCGTTATGTCATGATAGAACGTAACAAGGAAGGTTTCATTAGTACCCAAGCAAGGTGAGGCTGTGCTCAGCAGGCACTGAACGCCTGCCACCAATCGAACGAGCAACGGACTTTGCTTGCGCTGGCCGACGGTTATGCCAACCTTAGGCCTCATCATCCCGCAGCGTCCGAGAAATCTGTCGACCCACGTCCCTCTGGTTTGATCCCACTAAACCGCCGTCCGCAGCGAGGGCAGAAACGCCTAAACAGCCACTTGAGCCAACGCACGGCGGCAAGCTCCTGCTCGCGGCTTAGCGCCAGCATTAGCTGTATGCTTCTAACCGCGCATTGACGGCTCCTAGCCAATTGCAGACTTTTTTGATCGTCTATCTTGGCGCGCTTGATGAAGGAGCCCGTTGTCTAGTGAGCACAGAAAATCAAGCCTCTCATGCCCAAGGAGCGTGAACATGCCCACCAACCTGCGAGCAATCCAATCGGATATTACGAAGCTTCACGTGGACGCTATCGTCAATGCCGCGAATTCCTCATTGCTTGGCGGCGGCGGGGTCGATGGCGCCATACACCGCGCCGCCGGCCCGGACCTGGTGCATGAATGCAGGCTGCTCGGCGGCTGCAAAACGGGCGATGCAAAAGCGACCAAAGCCTATCGTCTTTCCGCTCAATACATCATTCATACGGTAGGCCCGGTATGGCGGGGAGGCAACAATGGCGAACCGGCATTGCTGTCCAATTGCTATCGCCGGTGTATAGCGCTGGCGGAGGAAAGGGGTGCCGTCTCGATTGCGTTCCCAAGCATTAGCACCGGGATATACGGCTATCCCATCGAATTGGCGGCGCAGATGGCTGTCAAAACCGTTCGTGAAAGCTTGTCAAAGGACTCATCCATTCAAGAGGTCACCTTCTGCTGCTTTTCGCAGGAAGACCTTCTTCACTATGAGAACATATTGAACGGGCCGCAGGCATGATGCGCCTGGACGACGCGGCGGCATGATTGGATGGCGGCAGCCCCCCGTCACTCATCCCCTCCCCCGCCGACGCATTCCGCGCCACAGCCAACGCCACCGTCAAATGCATCACCTTCTTCTTCAACTGATCCCTTTCATCAGTCAACCGCGCCAGCAGCTCCCGTAACCGCGCCAACTCAGCCGGAAAATCCGCGATATTCTCGATCGGAATATCCGGCACCGCCTCTTTCGGCGGCGGCGCCTTGGCCTGGCGCACTTCGCGCGCCGCCTGCTGTAATTCCTTTCCTGCCCCCCGCTACCGCAGCCGCCTGCCGCTCCTGCGGCAAGGTCGCGACTGCCGCCGCGGCGTTGATGGAGACCGCCCCATCCTTCACGGCCCGCACCAGCTCCGGCGCGCCCGCTTTCTGAAACCGCGGGACAGGGTTGAATAGAACTTACCGGTACACCCGGGATCGCGCATGCCCCCGCCAGAAGAACCTCACCGCCGCCCCGGCAACATCCGCACCAACGTGTTATCCCGAAACACATAGTGATGCAACAACGCCGCAGCAGCATGCAGCCCCACCAGGAAATACCCCACCGTAGCCAAGGTCTCATGCAGCTCCTTGACCTGATCCGCCAAGGCCTTATCCGGCCCCACCAGCGCCGGAACCTCCAACCCAAACAACGGAATCACCTTCCCGCCCGCGCTGAGCGTCAGCCACCCCAAAATCGGCGTGACGATCATGAACGCATACAACGCGTAATGCATCACCCGTGAAAGCACATCCTGCCACCTCGGCATCGGCGGCCGCACGGCAGGCGCCGCACCCGAAGCCACACGGATAACCACCCGCAAAACCACCAACCCGATCACACACAACCCCAGCGAGAAATGCAGGGCCTTGATGTTGTTGTACAGATCAGTGCCTTTGGTGGCCAGCCCGCGCAATTCCATACAGGCGTAGACCAATGCCAGGACCACGAGCATGAGCCAGTGCATGGTGATCACCAGGCCTGCGTACTGAGTATCGGAGTTCTTGATTTTCATGTTTTTTCCTTGTCGTCAAAACGCGCTACGGACAGCCTGGTTCGATAATCGCCCTGCCCTCGGCGCCCTGCTTGGGCGCGTCGGGAGGTCTCCAGGGATCAACATGGGTCATCACGTTCAATACACGATGCCGCTGCATGACGCGTTGGCGCGCTTGCACGGCGATCTTGTGGCCTTCGTCGACAGTCAGCCCGGCGTCGATTTCCAGGTGAGCGTCTACGACGATCATATCCCCCATTTTTCGGGTGCGTAGATCGTGCACGCCTTGAATTCCCGGGGTGTCCAGCAGGGTGCGCTGGATCGCGGCGGCTTCGCCTTCGTCGATGGCGCGGTCCAGCAGGTCGTGCAAGGCGTCCCAGCCGAAGCTCCAGCCCATTCGGGCCACCATGAAGCCCACGATGGCCGCGGCGATGGGGTCCAGTATCGGGTAGCCCAGTAGGTTGCCGATGATGCCCAGGCCCACCACCAGCGACGACGCCGCGTCGGAGCGCGCATGCCAGGCGTTGGCCACCAGCATGCTGGACTTCACGCGCTTGGCCACCGCAAGCATGTAGCGGAACAGGGCCTCTTTGATGACCAGGGCGGCACAGGCCACCCACAGCGCGACGAGGTGGACCTGCGGGATCGCGTCGGGCTGCTCCAGCTTGGTCACGGCGGACCACAGCATGCCGCCGCCGACCAGCAGCAGCAAGACGCCCAGCGCCAGGGACGCCGCGGTCTCGTAGCGATAATGGCCGTAGTGGTGGTCCGCGTCGGCTGCTTTCTGGCCATGGCGGTTGGCCAGCAGCACGATGAAGTCGGCGATCAGATCGGAAGAGGAATGAATACCGTCCGCGATCAGGCCTTGGGACTTCGAGAAAATGCCGATGACAATCTGCGCGGTGGCGAGCACCACGTTCACGCCCACGCTCACCCAGGTGCTGCGGGCGGCGGCGGCGGCGCGTTCGGCCGGGCTGTGTTCATCGTCCTCCGGGTCTTCCAGCGGAGGCGGAAAGGCGGTCATGGTTCATGCTCCCGTTCTTGCAATCTAGCCTTGCGGCATGCGGGCTGGAGCATAAGCACCGAACCCTGAACGGATGATGAACGTGGAGAAACCGGGCGCCGCCCCCGGTCGCAACGAAGCCTGCCCTACGTTGCGCTCATCTCCTTCTCTTTCTCTTTCTTCATCTTTTCCTTGTCCTTTTTGGCGCCTTCGTGGTGCGACTTGATGGCGAGAAACATGCCCGTGCCCAACACGAGGATCTTGAACGTACCGAAGATTACAGGGACCCAAAAATTCATCATTTCCTCAAAACGCTGCTGCGGCAGCTGCATTTACTGCGCGTGGGCCGGGCAAAGCCAAACGGGCGACGGACGCGAGAACCACGAAACGTATCAGCCCGATTCAGCGCGGTGAGCGCCCTGCTCCCTACAAGCGTCAAATTCTACCGCCGAATCCATACAAACTCTTGAATGATTCGCTATGTATGTTTTTTATGAGCCAAACATGGCTTAAAAATCCATACATTTGGGCCGCGCGGCGAAAAGCGGCGACTCGAACCGGGCATGGCGCGCTGCCCAGAGCGGCAACTGCGTTCAGCGCAGAGCGCGTAACAGCGCATCCGCGGTGACGACGGTGCAGTACTCGCCGTCCAGGTTGGCGAGCGACATGGCGTGGACATCCTCGGCGCTTCGCGCCGCCCCATTCCAGTCGATCCGGGCGAAGGTGAAACAGCCGTCGGCCACGAGCCACGCCTGCAAGCCAAGGTTGCCAGCCATGCGCACCGTCGCCTCGACGGAATTGTTCGTGATGACGCCCGCCACGACCAACGTGTCGTGGCCATGGGCGCGCAGCCGCTTTTCCAGGTCGGTGCCGATAAACGCGCTGTTCGTCTGCTTGGGAATGATCGCTTCCCCCGCGATGGGCGCTGTTTCCGGCTTGAAGGCATGCCCTGGCTGGCCCGGCCGATAGTGAGACGCGGGATCCGTGGAGTCATGCCGGACGTGCCAGACCGGCCACCCCTGGGCGCGCCAATGGGCGAGGAGCCGACCGACCTGGCGCTCGGCATCGGGATTGTTGCGCTCGCCCCAACTGGGATGGTCGATCGCGCACTGCAGATCGATGAGCAGAAGGACGGCGCCGCGTGGGGCAAGTGGGGAGCGCATGTGGACAGGCCGGGGATTTTCGAATCGCTTGGCGGGTCGAGACGGGGCCGAAAAGCCGAGCGACGCCGACTATACCGCAGGCCAACCACGGTCGCCGTGCGGCCCTTCGGACGCGCCCAACGGCTTTGGGCGCGAAGTCCAGGGCCTTCGTCGGGCGATCAGGTCAACATCAGCGCGCCGCGCTCGCGCGGCCGGGCGCCGATGTCCTCGCGCCGCGCGGCATCCTCGCGCAAGCGGAACACGCCGACCGCCCCCACCAATGCATGCGCCTGGTCCTGCATCGAGCCCGCCGCGGCCGCGGCTTCTTCGACCAGCGCGGCGTTCTGCTGGGTCACTTCGTCCATCTGCGACACCGCGCGGTTGACCTGCTCGATGCCGGTGGCCTGTTCCTGCGATGCCGCGGCGATCTCGCCCATGATGTCCGTCACGCGCTTGACCGAGGCAACCACCTCCTGCATCGTGGTGCCTGCGTTTTCCGCGTGGCCCGCGCCCTCGGCTACCTTGCTGACGGACGCTTCGATCAGCGTCTTGACCTCGCGCGCGGCCTGCGCGCTGCGTTGCGCCAACGACCGCACCTCGCCCGCGACCACCGCGAAGCCCTTGCCCTGCTCGCCCGCCCGGGCCGCTTCAACGGCGGCGTTCAGCGCCAGGATGTTGGTCTGGAATGCGATCCCGTCGATGACCGAGACAATCTCGGAAATCTTGCGCGAGCTGGCGGAAATATCGCCCATCGTGCTGACCACCGCCGACACGACGGCGCCGCCGCGCTGGGCGACTTCGGAGGCGCTTGCCGCCAGTTGATTGGCCTGGCGCGCGTTGTCGGCGTTCTGCTTGACGGTCGACGCGAGTTCTTCCATCGATGCGGCGGTTTCTTCCAGCGACGCGGCCTGTTCTTCGGTCCGGCTGGACAGGTCCGCGTTGCCGGCCGCGATCTGCCTCGCGGCGCTGGAGATGGTTTCGGACCCGGCGCGAATGGTGCGAACGGCGCCGGCCAGCTTGTCCTGCATATCGTGCAGCGCGCGCAGCAGTCGGCCGGTTTCATCGCGGGTGACGGCGTGGATGGGTTGCCCCAGGTCGCCACGCGCCACGGTCTCCGCCACCGACACGGCCTGGGCAAGCGGCGCCGTGATTGACTTGGACACCCGCCACGCGAACAGGCCGCCCAGCACGACGGCCAGGCCCGACAGGATCAGGTTCAACATGCCCGCGTTGTCGATGACCTCCCGGCTGTCGGCGCTGGCGTCCGCCATCTCGGCCGCTTGAATCCGCGAAATCTCGATGATGTGGTCTTGCAGGCTGTCCAGAAGCGGAAGGGTCTCTTCCAGCAAGCGCTGGCGGGCGGCGTCGCGCTCGCCACGCTTGAGGAGCGCGCCCACGCCCTGGAATGACTTCACGTAGCGGCCGCGCACGTCTTCCAATAGCCGCAGTCGCTGACGTTCGTCTTCGGTGCTGAACAACGGCCGCAGGGTCTCCAGCGCCTGGTCGATCACCTTCCGATTGGTGTCGATGTAGGCAAACAGCGCTTCAGCGGCGCGGGGATCGGTATTGACGATCAACTCGAGGTTCGCGCGCGCATTGGCGCGCGTCGTGACGTCAATCCTGTTGATGGCACTTGCCTCGGCCCAAGTCTGTTCTGTGATCGCCCGGTTGATGCCGCCGATGTGGGACAGCTCGTATTGCGACAGGCCAGTGAGCGCCAGTAGCAGGACAAGTACGGTGCCGAAGCCCAGCGTCAGCCGGGTGCCAATGGAGAGGTTGCCAAGAGTGAGACGCGAGCGCATGAATTTGTATTACGACAAAGGGAAAACCCCTAGTTTAGATTTCATGTCACATATAGCAATGGTTTTGTAATGGAAGTTTGCGATTTCGCATGGCGGGGCGGAATTTTTTGTGGCTGCCAGCCGCTTCGGTATTCGGGGCGGCCGCACGCCTTTTTGCTTTTTCCTACGCCCGTGCGGGCGGCAGAAGGCCCGCGGCCCTTCCCCGCTAAGTGTCGCCGGAAGGCGTATTCGCGGAAATGAACCCTACCGGCAAGCGAAAGACTGATGGAGCGCCTCGCTCACCAGCGGGCCGGCATTTTCCGCGAGACGGCTGGCCGGCAGCTTGGACAAGTAGCTGTACACCCTGTCTTTCAATTCGTGAGGAAGGACGCCGGTAGGGGCGCACCAGACCGTGCCTTGTGTCTGGTCCGCGATGCCGACGACGTAGGCCTGCGCATAGGAGGAAGCAAATTGGCGGCGAAGCGATGCATCGCGGAACTCCGAGGGCATCCGGCCTTCAAGGGCCGCGGCCAGCTCGGCGCCAGTAAAGTGCCAGGTCCTGGTTCCCTGCGCCTGGCAGACCGCGCAAGCGGACAGCATGATAACCAGTGGTAGCAATCGCATTGGAAATTCTGCCTCTTTGGCCCGCCTGGCGGCCCTGTCGTGTGTACGCGTTGTCCCTGCTGGACGCAGGTCCGGTCTCAGAGATGGTCGAGTTGATTGCGCGGGTGGAACTCCGGGTCCTCTTTGCCTTCCAGCATCGCGTCCACCATGGCCTCGAATGCGCCTGCGGCTTGGCCGAGTGCTTCGGACGCCAGGAATACGGAGCCGCCGTTTGCGGCGAGTTCCAGCGCCGCCACCGTTTTTCGTTCGTCTTCCTCGCCCCAGAGATAGTCGTGAACCACCGCAAGGCCACGGCCATCCGCCTCGAGAAAATCGGCCGCTCCGCGCGCTATCGAAAAAAAGACGATGAGGTCGTAGAGGTTTTCGGAATAGGTCAGCGAGCCTGCAACGAAGCGCGTTCCTGTACGATCGTAGGCCGCCACTTTGATGTTCTCGGCCTCCGCGGATGCCAGGATGGCCCCCAGGGCCGCGCGGTTGTCCGGATGGCGAGCCAGCATAGCGTCGCATTCCGCAATGAGCCTGCCCAGATCCTGATTGCTGGAGGCAGCCAGATCCTTGCCTTCGGAGAGATACCACTGGCCGCCGATGGCACGCCAGTCCGACCATCTTGATGCCGCCGGCGCCGGGGCCGCGAGCCATCTGGCAAGATTCTCGCGGGGCATCTGGAGGTTGAGAAAGGCGGAATAGGGTTCGGACATGGCAGCCAACGATTCCTCAGGTTCTGATCAACTTTGCTTTTACCAAATAAGGGCTGTCAGGCCAATTCTCGACAAGATTGCAACCGATGAGCGACTCCCCGATCTACATCGTCGATCTCGATGTCACTCTTGAAGACGCGCCCGCCTTCGCCGACAGCGGCATGCGTTGGATGGCCTTTTCATCAGTCAGCCATGCGCCTGGCCCGGCGATTCTTGCCGCTCGCATGGGGGTTGGGAAACCTCGCGTTTGGGTTCGATGGTCCTGGCGTAGGGGACGCACTTGCCCTGGAACTGGGAAAAGTCCTGGGGCATAGGATGGTCGTCGTGTTTGATAAGTTCTAGCCGCGAATAATTAATATGCGCCCGTCAATCGTCCCCTGCCCCCGCCGACGCATTCCTGGCCTCGGCCAGCGCCACCGTCAGATGCATCACCTTCTTCTTCAACTGATCCCGCTCGTCCGTCAGCCGCGCCAGCAACTCCCGTAACCGCGCCACCTCCGCCGGCAAATCCGCGATATTCTCGATCGGGATATCCGGCACCGCTTCTTTCGGCGGCGGCGCCTTGGCCTGGCGCACTTCGCGCGCCGCCTGCTGCAATTCCTTTCTGCCGCCCGCCACCGCCGCGGCCTGCCGCTCGGGCGGCAACGTCGCCACGGCCGCCGCGGCGTTGATGGAAATCGCCCCATCCTTCACCGCCCGCACCAGTTCCGGCGCGGCGGCCTTCTGGATCTTCTCGATCTGCCCCAGCGTGTTGCTGCTGATGCGCGCCTCGCGCGCCAGCGCCTGACGGCTCAGCGCGGCGGCCGGCGGGATGGGCGGCGGTTCAGGCGGCGGCGTGCTGCCGTCGTCTTCCCACGGCGGCACGCTGCGGGATTGCAGGATCTCCTTCTTGCGCAGCGCCAGCACCCCGCGCTGGAAGTCCGACACGCTGCGCCGGCCCAGGTGGTTCTCGATCATCCACAGATGCACGTCGTCCATCGATTTGAACGAGGTGTTCTGGCGCGTTTCGAACGGAATGCCGTGCTTCATGCACAGCGCGTAGCGGTTGTGGCCGTCGATCAGCAGGTCGCCCCACAGCACCAATGCGTCGCGGCAGCCTTCGGCCAGCAGGCTGCGTTCGAGCGCCTCGCGCTCGTCGTCGGTCAAGGGGTCAATATAGGCGCGCAGGCCTTCGTCAATCCTGATATCCATGGTGTCCAAAAAACATTCAAGCGCCGCCCGCCGCTGGCTAGGCCTGCGGCCCTTCCAGCGCGATGCGCACGGCCTCCAGGCGAACGCGGGGGTCCGTCAGCGCCAGCAGCCGGGTCTTGTCGACCGCCGGCAGCGGCAGCAGTTCGCACCAGCGGTCTGCCACCCAGGCGCATTCATCCAGCCGGTACGGCGGCGCCACCGGCATGCGGTCGGCGGGCACGCCTTCCTGCTGCCATTGGGCCACCAGCCTGCCCAGGGCGTCGGCGCAGGGTTGCAGCGGCGCCGGCACGGGCAGCGGCGGGTCGTCGGGGATGGGTTCGATTTCGCCCATCCAAAGACCGTATTTTGCCAGTTGGCTGGAGACCAGGCGGAAGCGGCTCGTCCCTACGCAGCGCAGTTGCAGCAAGGCGGGCATGGGCGCGTCCCAGGCGTCGACGCGGGCCAGGGTGCCGGTGTCGGCCAGGACCTCCTGGCCTTCGGGCGAGCGGACCTCGTTGCCGGACAGCAGCGCGACCACGCCGAACTCGGCGCCGTCGGCGATGCAGCGGCGGATCATGTCCAGGTAGCGCACTTCGAAGATGCGCAGGTGCAGCACGCCGGCGGGGAACAGCGCGTTGGACAGCGGGAACAGCGGAATGGTCGCCATGGCGGCGCCCTACTTCACGGTGAAGGCGTCGTCGACGGGCACCTGCATGGCGGTGACCAGCGCGTTGGTCTGGGCGGCCATGCCGATGACGGCGAGCAGTTCGGCGTGCTGGCCGTCGGTCATGCCCTTGGCGCGGGCGGCGGCGGTGTGGGAATGGATACAGTAGCTGCAGCCGTTGGCCGTCGATACCGCGATGTAGATCATCTCGCGCACCAGGGGCGGGATTTCCCCGTCGGCCATCATGACCTGCTTGAGCTGCTCCCAGACGCGCTTGAGTTGGGGCGGGTCGTTGGCCAGGGCGCGCCAGAAATTGTTGACGAAATCCGACTTGCGGGTGGCGCGGATGTCTTCGAACACCGCCCACGCCTCGGGGATCCTGCGCGCTTCTTCATCCGACAGCAGATGCACCGTAGCCATATGCCACTCCAACGGGTAAGGGGCCGGGCGGCGGCGTGCCGCCCGCGCAATGTCCCATTGAACTGGAAAGCCCGGCGCGGTTCAAGGCGCGGGGCGACATCCGCCCCACCCTACGCCGACATCTGCGCCGGCTTGAACGGATCGAGCGGATAGCGCGGCCGGTTGCGCCGCTGGTACGGGAATAGCGAGAAGTCCGAGCTGGTGACGCCGGGGCTGTCGCATTCGATCAGCGCGCACGAGATGGGCACGAACACCGGGCGGCAGTACATGCGCGACTTGACCAGGATGAAGCGGGCGGCGCGCGGGTCGATGCCCAGGCTCTCGAAAACGCCCAGGTCCCAGGGTTCGTGGGTGCGTTCGGTGATGACCAGTTGCGCGGCGCCGATGTCCAGCACGGCGCTGCGGCCCATGCAGGCGGTCTGGCCGGTGTAGGTGGGGCCGGTGATGACGTAGCTGCCGTCGGTGATGGCGCGCACCACGCCGGTCAGCGTCACCGGCGCGGCGGGCCGGCCGATGGCGGGGATGGGCAGCTTGTTGCCGACCGGCAGTTCGACCCGGGCGCCCTGCCCGGCCGCGATCATGGCGGCGACCGCTTCGGGGTCGCAGTACAGGCCGGCGACGATGCCCGTCAGGCCGGCGTCGACGGCGGCGACCAGCACGTCCATCGTGTCGCAGGTGCCGCCGGACATGCAGTTGTCGCCGTGGTCCAGCAGCAGCACGGGACGGTCGGCGCCGCGCGCCAGGGCGGCGGCGCGTTCGAGCGAGGCGGCCAGGGGTTCGGCTTCGTAGACGAAGCCGTCGCGGTCGTCCCAGATGGCGGCGGCCAGGCCCGCGGCGACGCGCTCGGCGGCCTCGGCGTCGCCGGCGGCGACCACCACCACGCTCAGGCACGGGTCGGGGATGTCGGCCAGGGCGAAGCCGGCCAGCACCGACACGGCCAGCATGCCGCCGGCCTCGGCGCCGCGCGCGGCCTGCACGGCGCGGCGCATGGCGCCTTCGGCGGTGTTGCTGCGCAGGGTGTGGCTCATGAGCGGCAGGCGGCGCCAGGCCAGGCGCGGGCGCGGACCGCCCGCGAGCCAGTCGAACAGGAGGCGGCCGGCGTGTTCGCCGGTTTCGTACATGTCGACGTGCGGGTAGGTCTTGAAGCTGACGATGACGTCGGCGTTGTCGATCATCTTCTGGGTGACGTTGCCGTGCAGGTCCAGGGCGACGGCGATCGGCACGCCGGGGGCTTGCTGGCGCAGGCGTTCGAGCAGGTCGCCTTCGCCGTCGTCGGTGGTTTCGACGGCCATGGCGCCGTGCAGGTCCAGCAGCAGCGCGTCGCAGCCGGCGGCGGCGGCGACGATGCGGTCGCACAATTCACGATAGGCCTGGCCGTCGACGCGGCCGCTGGGGTAGGCGGTGGCGGATACCGGCGTGACCAGCGTGGCGCCCCGCGCTTCGGCCAGGTGGATGAAGGCGGACATGGCGGTGCGCTTGCCGTGGTTCTCTTCGTAGGCGGCGCGGTCGTAGGTGGGGCCGTCGTTGCCGAAGGCGGACAGCGGCGTGGGCACCGGCGAAAAGGTGTTGGTCTCGTGGTTCATGCGGGCGATCATGACTTTCATGCCTTGCCTCCGTTGTTGCTGTTGTTCTGCGGGTCGGGGCGCGCGCCGCCCAGGCCCAGTTTTTCCATGGCTTCGCTGGCCTCGACGATCATGGCGGCGACCTCGGCCACGCTGACCCGCAGGCCGGTGGCGCGGGTCCGCATGTGTTCGTAGGCGGCGCGCTCGTCCAGGCGCTGGTGGTCCATCAGCACGCGGATCGCCTTTTCGATCACGCGGCGCGCCTTGATGGTGCTTTCCAGCTTGTCGATCTTGTTCTGCTGGCGGTTCTGGAACTGCTTGGCCGAGCGCGCCAGCACCAGGGTGCTGAGGATGCCGGCCGAGCGGAACGGCCGCGTCAGCACGCCGTGGGCGTTGGTCTTGAGGAGTTGCTTCAAGGTGGTGGGGGTTTCGTATTCGGATAGCGCGATCAGGGTGGCGTCGACCTCGCTGGCGGACCAGGCGAACGAGTTCTGGCCGCATTGCGAGACCTGGAAGAACACCACGTCGGCGCCCGCCGGCGGTTTGTCGGGGAACGGCCAGACCAGGTGGATGCGGCAGCCGATGCGCTTGAGCTGTTCGACCAGCAGGTCGCGGTCTTCGCCGGGCGGATAGGCCACGGCGACGGCCACGCTGCGCAGGTCTTCGTAAAGGCGGCGGAGGCTATGGTCCATGATCACGCCAACCAGAACTCGTCCAGGCCGAAAGCCGTCAGGTAGGGGTCCGGCTTGACCGGTTCGCCGCTGGCCCAGACGATGTCGAAGCGGCCGTCGGCGCGGCAGACGCCGATGCGCGGGGTCAGCACGCTGTGGTTGTTCTCGGCCAGGATGGTCAGGCGGCCGCCGGGCGCGTCGAAACCCACCTGGTGCACCGCCTGCGCCAGCTTGCGCGTGTCCAGGCTGCCGGCGCGCTGCAGGGCGCGCGCGAACAGGTGCATCTGGCTGTAGCAGGCCTCGGCGTAGACGCTGGCCGGGCGGTCGCCGAAGCGGGCGCGCCAGCGGTCCAGGAAATGGGCGTTGGCGGGCGAATCGACGGTATTGAAGTAGGTGGCGGCGGTGATGTGGCCAGTGCACAGGGCCGGGCCGATCTCGGCCACCTCGGATTCCGCCATGGTGAGGCTGGCGATGGGGATGTGCGGCGCGCCCGGGTCGGCCTCGCAGGCGGCGTGGTAGCGGCGGTAGAAGCGCTGGGCGTCGTCGCCGATCAGGGTGGAGAACACCACATCCGGCCTGATTCGGCGGATGTCGCGCACCACGTCGATGATCTCGCCTTCGTCGCAGCCCAGCGGCAGGTAGGTTTCGTCGAGGATCTCGCCGCCATGCTCCTCGACGGTGTCGCGCATGATGCGGTTGGTTTCGCGCGGATAGATGTAGTCGGCGCCCACCAGGAAGATGCGCTTGCCGCAGTGCTGGATCAGGTAGGCGGCCAGTTGCATGCTGCCCTGGTTGGGCGCGGCGCCGGTGTAGATGATGTTGGGCGAATACTCGAAGCCTTCGTAGACCGAGGCATACCAGAGCAGCGCGTTGTTGCGCTCGACCACCGGCAGCATGGCCTTGCGGCAGTGCGAAGTGCAGCCGCCGAAGATCACGTTGACCTCGTCGTCCAGCAGCAGCCGCGCGGCCAGGCGGCGGTATTCCTCGGCGTCGCTGCGCGGGTCGTAGACCACCGGTTCCAGCGGCCGGCCCAGCACGCCGCCGAGCGCGTTGATTTCCTCGACCGCCAGCACGGTGCCGAAGAAGTGCTGCGATTCGGTGGTGCCGGTCACGCCGCTGCGCGAATACAGCACGCCGATGCGCCATCCCGGCGTGGCGGCGTCCCTGTCAGTGCGGGAGGTCATAGGGGCTTCCTTCTGCAAGATCGTGGCCGGCGCGCCGCGGGCGCCGGGACGGTTCATACCTTCAAGTGGTCCATGATATGGCCGGCGGCCCCGGGCGCGCCAGCCTCGCCCTGGTCGACGATGGCGCCCTGCTTGAGCACCAGGTAGCGGTCGGCCACGTCCAGCGCAAAGGCCACGTTCTGTTCGACGATGAACATGGAGGTGCCGCGCCGCTCGCGTTCCCAGTTGAGCGCCCGGCCGAGCCGCTCGATCACCGAAGGCTGCAGGCCTTCGGTGATCTCGTCCAGCAGCAACAGGGCCGGCCGCTGCATCAGGCCGCGCGCCACCAGCAGCATCTTCTGCTCGCCGCCCGACAGCGTGCCGGCATGCTGGCGCAGGCGGCTGGCGAAGACCGGGAACAAGTCGGCGATTTCGCCGAAGCGTTCGTCGAACAGGCGGTCGTTGGCCAGGCCCAGGCGCAGGTTGTCGCGGATGTTCAGGTCGGGGAACAACGGCTGGTCCTGGGCCGCGTAGGCGACGCCGCGGCGCGCGACTTCGTGCGGCCGCAGGCGGGTGGCGTCGACGCCGCCCAGGCTGACGGTGCCGCGCAGCTTGGGCAGGTAGCCCATGACCGTCTTGAGCAGCGTGCTCTTGCCCATGCCGTTTTTGCCCAGCAGCGCCACGCAGGCGCCGCCGGCCACCGACAGCGAGATGTCGTTCAGCACCACGGCGCCTTTGTAGCCGCTGGCGACGTTTTCCAGGCGCAAGGCCGGGGCGGCGTTCATGGTTGGGCTCCTTCGGGCGGGATGGACGGGGTTGCGGATTGGGCGCCTTGCTGCGCGGGTGGCTCAGTGGCTTGCCGACTAGCTTGCCGGGTGGCTTGCGCGGTCTTGTTCGCGGCCGGCGCATTGCCGGCGTAGATGGTGCGCACCAGTTCGGATTCGGCTACTTCGCGGAAGCTGCCGTCCATGACGATGCGGCCCTGGTGCAGCACGATGATGCGGGTGGCCACCTCGGCCACGAAGTCCAGGTCGTGCTCGACCAGCAGGCAGCACAGGCCGTGGGTATGGGCCAGGGCCGACAGCACCTGGCCGATGCGGGCGCGTTCGTCCTTGCTGAGACCCGCGGTGGGTTCGTCCAGCAGCACCACGCGCGGCTCCAGCGCCAGCACCATGGCCAGTTCCAGCGCCTGCTGCTGGCCGTGCGACAGGTCGCGCGCCACGCGGTCGAGTTGCTGGTCCAGGCCGGTCATGCGCAGCACCTCCAGCGCGTAGGCCGGCAGCGCCAAGGCGGGCGCGCGGCGTCGCCATGACGGGCGCTCGCGCAGCGTGGTGGCGATGCGCAGGCTTTCGGCCACGGTCAGCGTGTCGAAGATGTTGGCGTTCTGGAACTTGCGCCCCAGGCCGTAGCGCACGCACTGCTCCGGCCCGTCGCGCCTGACGGCGTGGCCGCAGAGTTCGACCGTGCCCTCGCTGCGCTCGGCGCCGTCGGCGATGCAGCGCATCAGCGTGGTCTTGCCGGCGCCGTTGGGACCGATCAGGCCCAGCAGCTCGCCGCCGCGCGCCCGCAGGTCGATGCCTTCCAGCACCTTGAGGCTGCCGAAGCGCTTGGCCACGCCGGCCAGGCCCAGGCCGCTTTCGGCGGCGGCCTGGGCCGGCGCGCGCGCCACCAATTCCGGCACCGGCGCCGGCCGCCGGCGGCGCCACGGCGCCAGCAGTAACGGCAGCAGCCCGCGCGGCAGCAGCAGGATCACCAGGATGAAGGTCACGCCCAGCACCAATTGGTACAGGAACGGCATGTTGCCGCTGAGGTACGAGCCGGCCACGTTGATCAGCACGGCGCCCAGGACCGGCCCCCAGACCGTGCCGCGTCCGCCCAGCGCCACCCAGATGATGAGTTCGGTGCCGAACACGAAGCCGGTCAGTTCCGGCGCCACCACGCCGCTGAAGGCGCCGTAGCCGAAGCCCGCCAGGCTGGCGACCGCGCCGCACACCACCAGCAGCGCGATGCGCCAGTGCGCGGTGTTCAGGCCCAGGTAGCTGCAGCGGCCCTCGTTGTCGCGCAGCGCGGCCAGGATGCGGCCGCCGTCGCTGCGCACCGCGACCCAGGCCAGCAGCGCCACGATCGACAGGCCGCCGGCGGCGATGACGTACCAGGCCTCCAGCGACAGGTCGAAGGTGTCGTAGCCGGTCAGGCCGGACGACGAACCGGTGTAGGTGCCGCCCGACAGCGCCACCTGGGTCAGCACGATGGGCAATACCAGCGAGATCACGGTGGCGAAGAACGGCGAGGCGCCGCGATAGAACGACAGCCAGCCGATGGCCAGCGCCAGCAGCATCGCCGCGCCCACCGCCACCAGCGCGGCCGCGAGCGCGATGCCCGGCGAGAAGCCGTAGTGCGTGAAGGCCAGTCCGGCGGCATAGGCGCCGACCCCGAAGAAAGCCGACTGGCCGAAGGTCAGGTAGCCGGTGTAGCCCCACAGGATATCGACCGTGACCGCCGCCACGGCGAAGAACAGCGCCTTGATCAGCACGTTCAGCAGGTAGGTGTCGAACAGCCAGGGGCCGGCCACGGTCAGCGCCAGGCAGGCGATAGCCAGCCACAGCAGGTCGCGCCCGCGGGCGGCGCGGCGCGGGTCGGCGCGGGTCGCCAGCGCCGGTTGCGCAAGGGAGGAATCAGTCATGGGCGAATCCTTTGGGACGCAGCCGCAGGGTCAGGGCCGCAAGCACCGCGATGGTGACGCCGCCCAGGATCGGGCTGATGAACACGCCCACCAGCACCTGGCAGGCGCCATAGACCAGGCAGGTCAGGAGCAGCGCGGTGATCGAGTTGCCCGACACCATCACCAGCATGAAGGCGCTGACCAGCCACGGCAGCCCCATGTTCGGATCGACGCTGGACAGCGGCGTGATGAGCGCGCCGGCCAGCGCCCCCAGCCCCGCGCCCAGCGCGAAGGTGGTGAAGCGGATGCGTTCGGCGTTGATGCCCAGGCCGCGTGCCAGGTCCTCGTTCATGATGACGGCGCGGGTCCGCACGCCAAAGCGCGTGCCGTTCAGCAGCAGCGTCAGCGCCACGTACAGCAGCAGCGCGCCCGGCACCAGGAACAGCCGATAGGCCGAGTATTCGGTGCCCAGGAACGGCACCGCGCCCTGGATCGGCGCATCGGCGAACTGCACCTCGCGGCCGAAGGCCATGGTGATGAGTTGGCCGATCACGATGCCCAGGCCCCAGGTCGCCAGGATGGCGTCCAGCGGCCGCTTGTACAGCGGCTGCACGATCAGGCGCTCGACCAGCATGCCCACCAGCACGCCCGCCACCAGCGCGCACGGCAGCGCCAGCCACGGGTCCAGCCCCAGCCGCGTCACCACCAGGGCGGCGTAGCTGCCCAGCGTGATGATGGCGCCGTGGGCGAAATTGACGATCTTCATCACGCCGAAAATGATCATCAGCCCGGCCGTCACGATGAACAGCATGGCGGCCGTGCTCAGGATGTCCAGCATCAAACCCATTGTGTTCTCCTGCGCCGCCGGCGGACCGGCGGCGCGCAGGGTGTGGCTTACCGCGTTACTTCAGGTCGGGGCACTGCGCGCCCGGATCGACCTGGTCGAAGGTCTGCAGGATCTTGATGGAGCCGTCCGGCTGCACCTGGCCCAGCCGCATGGTCAGCGCGGCGTGGCGCTGGCGGTCCATCTTGACCGGGCCGCGCGGGCCGTCGAACGACACTTCGCTCAGCGCCTGCACCACCTTCTGCGGATCGAGGCTGCCGGCCTTCTCGACCGCCGCCTTGTACAGGAAGAAGGCTTCGTACTGCGGGCCCGAGAACTCGTTGGCGGTCTTGGCGTCGGCGCCGAACTTGGCCTTCAGGCCGTCGAGGAACTTGCGGTTCTGCGGCGTATCGATGCTGGTCAGGTACGAGGCCGACAGGTACATGCCGATCGCCGTGTCGCCCATGGTCTTGGCGGTGGCTTCGTCGATCGCCAGGTTGCCGTAGGGCATGGTCAGGCCGGCCGCCTTGACCTGCTTGGCCAGGCTGACGTTGGGTCCGCCGCCGGCGGTGGAGCTGATCAGCGCGTCCGGGTTGGCCGAGCGGATCTTCGACACAACCGGGGTCCAGTCGGAGCCGTCGATGGGCAGGTATTCCTCGCCCACCACGCGCCCGCCCTGCTTCTCGATGTATTCGCGGGTGAACTTGAGCATGCCGCGGCCGAAGGCGTAGTCGCTGCCGACCAGGAAGAAGGTCTTGGCGCCGCGTTCCTTCATGAAGTGGTCCACTACCGGCGCCACCTGCTGCTCGGGCACCCAGCCGTTGACGTGCATCCAGCGGTTGCACGAGCGGCCTTCGTAGAACGAGGTGTAGATGTACGGCACCTTGCCGCGCGAGACGATGGGCAGCGCGGCGTTGCGCGCCGCGCTGGTTTCCATGGCGATGATGGCGTCCACCTTCTTCTGGAACACCAGCGTGTCGTAGGCCTTCTGCGCGCCGACCGCGCCCGAGGCGTCGTCGGCGATCTCCAGCACCACCTGGCGGCCGAGGATGCCGCCGGCGGCGTTGATTTCATCGGCGGCCAGTTGCGAGGCCTGCACCACGCCGGGCGCCACCACGCTGTTGGCGCCGGACAGGCCGACCGGCACGCCGATGCGCAAAGGGTCGGCCGCGTGCGCGCCCGCCGCGCCGGTCAGCGCGGCGATGAAGGAAAGTCGGATGAGGAAGCTGCAAGTGGGTTTTTTCATGGGGATTTCTCCTTGGGGGCCGGCTGTCCGCCGTTGTAGTCAACGCTGCCGCGGCGCCTCGGCGGCGCCCAGCAGTTCGTCGTAAAGGTCGCGGCGCCGATCGCGCAGCACGTGGTTGAAGTCGTTCAATTGCCGCGCGCGGCGCGAGGCGGCCAGGTCCACCGGCGCAACCAGCACCTCTTCGCGGTCGTGGCTGGCGGGGCCGGCCACGGTCCAGCCCTGCGAGCCGACGATCAGGCTGCGGCCGACGAAGGGCTGGCCGCGCTCGACGCCGACCCGGTCGGCGCACACCAGCGTCAGGCCGTTGCTGTGGGCGCCGGCCGCCGCCAGCGCGTGCGCCATGGCCGGGCCGTCGGGCGTCTGCCCGGGCATCGGCACCCAGTTGGTCGGCACCGCGACGATGTCGGCGCCGCGCAGCGCCAGCAGGCGGTAGACCTCGGGGAACCAGCCGTCGTAGCAGATCGCCACGCCCAGCCGGCCGAATTCGGTGTCGAACAGCGGCAGGCCCAGGTCGCCCGGCTCGAAGAACAGGTTCTCGTCGCCCCACAGGTGCAGCTTGCGGTAGGTGCCCAGGTAGCCGTCGGGGCCGGCGATGATGGCGGCGTTGTACAGCCTGCCGCCGCTGCGCTCGGCGATGCCGGCCACCAGGTAGATGCCCAGGCGTTGCGCCAGCGCGATCCAGGCCCGCGAGCTGGGGCCCTCGGGCACGCTTTCGGCCAGGGCGTGGGCCTCCTGGCGGCTGGCGAACACGTAGCC
The DNA here is from genome assembly GCF_902859745.1 of Achromobacter dolens. Lineage (GTDB taxonomy): Bacteria > Pseudomonadota > Gammaproteobacteria > Burkholderiales > Burkholderiaceae_B > Achromobacter > Achromobacter dolens. The sequence goes on from NZ_CADIJW010000045.1 coordinate 46,667, forward strand.
GGTGTTGGCCAGCTCGGGCAGCACCACCAGCCGCGCGCCCTGCGCGGCGGCCTGCTCGACCAGTTCGATGGAACGGGCCACGTTGGCGGCGACCTCGCCCATGACGGGGGCCGTCTGCACACTGGCCACGTGGATCGCGGACGCGGCGGCGTCCGGCGGCGGTGATACTTGCATGCGATCTCCCTGCAACGTTTCGGAAAACAAAAAAGCCCCCGACCACGCATCGCGTGTGAGTCGGGGGCTTCTATAGCCAGACGAAGGTTCGGGCAGCAATCATTGCTGCGGGGCACTGCCGCACCAAGCCATGCCGGTGCGTGCGGATCAGTCCTGATCCTGTGCCGAATCATAGGGATGCGCGCGGACCGGCGGCAATAAGAGGTTTCCCGGACGGCGCCATGGGTGCGAGAATCAGGGTCGGCCATCAAGGAGGAACCCGCCATGCCCCAACTTTCCGCCTACCTCAGTTTCGACGGCAACTGCGCCGAGGCCATGCGTTTCTACGAGCGCGTGCTGGGCGGCCGCGTCGAGGCCATGGTGCGCTACGCGGATGCGCCCGCCGATGCCGCCATGCCGGCGCTGTCGACCGAAGAATCCGAACGCATCATGTACGCCCGCCTGGCGCTGGACGAACAGGTGCTGATGGCCAGCGACGCCACCGCCGGCCATCCCTACCCCGGCAAGCAGGGCATGGCGCTGTCACTGGCCTACCCCACGGTCTCGGACGCGCAACGCGTGTTCGATCTGTTGGCAGAGGGCGGCAGCGTTACCATGCCGCTCCAGAAAACCTTCTGGGCCGACGCCTACGGCGCGCTGATTGATCGCTACGACACGCGGTGGATGGTCAGCGGCGGGCGGCTCAGCCACTGACACCCCCAACTGACAACCCCACTGACAACCGCATCCGCCACCAGCGGATGGAGCGAGACATCCATGACGCATGGCATACAGGGCAGGCAACGTTGGTGGGCACTGATGGTGCTGTGCCTGGGCGTATTGATGATCGTGCTGGACACCACCATCGTCAACGTCGCCCTGCCCTCGATCCGCGAAGACCTGCATTTCACCGAGACCTCGCTGGTCTGGGTGGTGAACGCCTACATGCTGACCTTCGGCGGCTTCCTGCTGCTGGGCGGACGGCTGGGCGACCTGCTCGGCCACCGGCGCATGTTCCTGGCGGGCCTGGTGCTGTTCACGGTGGCCTCGCTGGCCTGTGGGCTGGCGCGGGGCCAGGGGCTGCTGATCGCCGCGCGCGCGGCCCAGGGGCTGGGCGGCGCGGTGGTGTCGGCGGTGTCGCTGTCGCTCATCATGAACCTGTTCACCGAGGCCGGCGAACGCGCCCGCGCCATGGGCGTGTACGGCTTCGTCTGTGCGGGCGGCGGCAGCTTGGGCGTGCTGCTGGGCGGGCTGCTGACCAGCAAACTGTCGTGGCACTGGATCTTCCTGGTCAACATTCCGATCGGCGTGGCCGTCTACGCGCTGTGCCTGCGGCTGTTGCCGGCGGCGCGCGGCGCGGCCGGCGGCGGCCGGCTCGACGTAGCCGGCGCGCTGACCGTCACCGCGTCGCTGATGCTGGCGGTGTATGCCGTGGTCAACGGCAACGAGGCCGGCTGGACCTCGGCGCAGTCGCTCGGCCTGCTGGGCGCGGCCGCGCTGCTGATGGCGCTGTTCCTGGCGATCGAGGCGCGCGTGGCCGAACCGCTGATGCCGCTGGCGCTGTTCCGCCTGCGCAACGTGGCCACCGCCAACGTGGTCGGGGTGCTGTGGGCCGCGGGCATGTTCGCCTGGTTCTTCGTCTCGGCCTTGTACATGCAGTTGGTGCTGGGCTACGACGCCATGCAGGTGGGGCTGGCGTTCCTGCCGGCCAACCTGATCATGGCGGCGTTCTCGCTGGGGCTGTCGGCCAAGCTGGTGATGCGTTTTGGCATCCGCGGGCCGCTGGCCACCGGGCTGCTGTTGGCGGCGCTGGGGCTGGCGCTGTTCGCGCGCGCCCCGGTCGACGGCCACTTCGCGGCGGACGTGCTGCCCGGCATGCTGCTGCTGGGCCTGGGCGCGGGCATCGCCTTCAACCCGATGCTGCTGGCCGCCATGAGCGACGTCGAGCCGAGCCAGTCGGGCCTGGCGTCCGGCGTGGTCAACACCGCCTTCATGATGGGCGGCGCGCTGGGGCTGGCGGTGCTGGCCAGCCTGGCCGCGGCGCGCACGGCCGCGCTGGCCGGCGCCGGCGCGG
>NZ_CADIJW010000046.1 GCF_902859745.1 Achromobacter dolens
CCGGCGCTGCGTTCGCGCCACCCCTGGGCCGTGCGCCCCAGCCTGGCGCGCCTGCTGGCGCGGCCCGGTCACGCCCAGGCCTGCGGCCAGGCCACGGTGCAGGGCGACAGCCCGGTGCTGGCGCCTGCGGCATCGCGGGATCTGCCGCACGCCAGCATCGACGAATTGAACGCGGCCCAGGTGTTCGCCGGCGAAAGCCTGTGGCACGAGCGGGCGCTGGCGGCGGGCGAGGATCCGGTGGGCTGGCGGCTGCGGCACATGGTCGATGATCGCGGCCGCGAACTGGCGCGCCAGGTGGTGGAACAGGCGCAGGCGGCCACGGCGCAGGAGGCCACGTCGGCCGCAGACGGCCTGCTGCGCGGCACCGGCCTGGCCACGGCGCAGGTCCGCTGCGAGGCCGAGGATGGTTCGGCGCAGATGGTCTGGAGCGCCTGGGTGGCCGACGTGGCGATCCAGCCCGCCACCGGGCGCATCGAGGTGACGCGCGTCGTCGCCGGCCACGACAGCCAGGACCTGCGCGCGGCGCAAGGCGCGACCACGCGGCTGGCCATCACGCGCCAGCAACCCGAGCGGCTGGCCGATGCCCGCCGTCTCATTGCCGGCCCGGCGGCGTTCGACGATTGGCGCGGCGCCGAACCGATGCCGTCGGCCGCGGGCCTGGATGCGGTCGCCATCGCGGCGCCGGACGTGCCCGGCCCGTTGCGCGAAGGACGGCTGGACGTGGATGGCGTGCTGACGCTGCCCGCCGCCGCCGCCATCGCCAACGCCATCCAGGACGCCACCGGCGTGCGCCTGCGGCAGGCGCCGTTCGACGCCGGCCAACTACGGCTGGCGCTGGCGGACCGGCGCGCGGCCGGCGGGAAGGGCGCATTGCGCCGGGGCTGGGGCTGGCTGGCGGCCGGCGCGGCCGGACTGGCGGCCATGGCCACCGCGTTGTGGCCGCTGAAGTCGGCGCTGCCGCTGACCGCGGGACCCGACGCCTCCCTGTATTCGGCGCAGGCAATCGAGCGCGGCCGGCTGGTGGCGGCGGCCGGCGACTGCGTGGCCTGCCACACCGCGCCGGGCGGCGCGCGCAACGCCGGCGGCCTGGCGCTGGAGACGCCGTTCGGCGTCATCTATTCCACCAATATCACCCCGGATGCGCAGACCGGCATCGGCCGCTGGTCATACGCGGCCTTTGAACGCGCCATGCGCCAGGGCATCCACCAGGACGGCCGCCAGTTGTATCCGGCGTTTCCGTACACGGCCTATGCCAAGCTCAGCGACGCCGACCTGCAGGCGCTGTACGGCTACCTGATGTCGCAGCCCGCGGTGGCCGCGACGCCGCCGCGCACCGAGCTGGGCTTTCCGTTCAACCTGCGGCCGCTGCTGGCCGGCTGGAACCTGCTGTTCCACGATCCCAAGCCATTCACGCCGGATCCCTCGCAGGACGCCGAATGGAATCGCGGCGCGTATCTGGTGGAAGGCGTGGGCCATTGCGCCGCCTGCCATTCGCCGCGCAACGCGCTGGGCGCGGAGAAGGGCGGCCTGGCCTACCTGGCCGGCGGCCAGGCCGAGGGCTGGAACGCGCCTGCGCTGAACCGTCTGGCCACGGGCGAGCGGGCCTGGTCGGGCGAGGAACTGTTCCAGTATCTGCGCACCGGCTATTCGCCGCGCCATGGCGTGGCCGCGGGCCCCATGGCGCCCGTGATCCATGGGCTGGCCGAACTGCCGGCCAGCGACCTGAAGGCCATCGTCACCTATCTGATGGCGGTGCCAGGGCGGACGCCGTCGGCGGCGCGCGCGACGGCCACGGCCACGGCCACGGCTACGACCACGGCCACGGCAAGCGCCGCCACGTCGGCCAGCGTCGTTGCCGCCCCGGCGGTCACGACCGCAACCGCCGCCGCCACCATCAACGCGGTCCCCGCGCCCGCGGCCGTCAGCGAGGCCATCACGCTGCGCCGCGCCAGCGGCGAACGCATCTACCAGAACGCCTGCGCCGTCTGCCATGAAGCCGGCAGCGGGCCGACCCTGTTCGGGGTCAAGCCCCTGCTGGGCCAGAACACCAATCTGCACGCCGCATCGCCGGACAACCTGATCCAGGTGATCCTCCACGGCATCCAGGCCCCGGCCGACGATGCCCTGGGCTACATGCCGGCGTTCGGCAACAGCCTGGATGACAGGCAGATCGGCGATTTGATCGACTATTTGCGCGCGCGGTTCGCGCCGGAGGAAGAGGCTTGGCCAGTTGACACGACGACCATAGGCAGGCTGCGCCAGCACGCGCAGCAGCAGTAAGGGGAAGACGGGGCAGCGGATCGGCCCATGGCGGGTCCGGCCGCGCCTCGCGACACAACATCGCGCGCATCGGTTTTCCATCGACGCCTGTCCGGCGCCGAGGGGCGCGGTCGACCTTCGCATCCGCGAAGCCGGCCATGCACCGAACCGGGGCCCGACGCCTTTCCAGGCGCGGATCCCGCGCGCGGCACACAAAGGGAATCACGCATATGTCAGCTTCATTCATCACGGTGGAACAAGGCATCAAGACCGCCGGCGTCGGCAAGTTCCAGTACCGGCTGTTCATGATTTTCGGGCTGGTCTGGCTGGCCGACGCCATGCAGGTGCTGTCGATCGGCTTCAGCGCGCCTTCGATCGCCCGCACCTTCGGCATTCCGGTGCCCGAGGCCTTGCAGACCGGCACCGCGTTCTTCGTCGGCATGCTGATCGGCGCCTTCGCGTTTGGCCGGCTGGCCGACCGCATCGGCCGCCGCCCGGTGCTGATGATGGCCGTGGTCATCGACGCCTGCGCCGGCGTGGCCTCGGCCTTCGCGCCGGACTTCGCCTGGCTGCTGTTGCTGCGCTTTGTCACCGGCATCGGTGTCGGCGGCACGCTGCCGGTGGACTACACCATGATGGCCGAGTTCCTGCCGAGCGAACGCCGCGGCCGCTGGCTGGTGCTGCTGGAATCGTTCTGGGCCCTGGGCACCATCTGCCTGGCGCTGCTGGCCCTGGCCGCGCTGTCGTGGGGCGACGATGCCTGGCGCGTGATCTTCTTCGTCACCGGCCTGCCGGCGCTGATCGGCGTGGTGCTGCGCTTCTACATCCCCGAGTCGCCGATGTACCTGAACCGCAACGGCAAGTCGGGGCAGGCGCGCAAGGTGCTCGAACGCGTGGCCCGCGTCAACGGACGTCCGACCGACATCCCCGAGCTCAAGCCGGAACTGCATGAGCGCAAGCCGCTGTCAGCGCTGTTCTCGAACGCGCTGCGCCGCCGCAGCATCGCGCTGTGCCTGGCCTGGGCGCTGATCTCCATCGCCTACTACGGCGTGTTCGTCTACCTGCCGATCAAGCTCAGCAGCCAGGGCTTCGCCTTCATGCGCGGCCAGGAATTCCTGGTGCTGCTGGCGCTGGTGCAGTTGCCGGGCTTCGCGCTGTCGGCCTACGGGGTGGAGCGCTGGGGCCGCAAGCCCACGCTGGTCGGCTTCCTGATCCTGAGCGCGGTGGGCTGCATGCTGTACAGCCTGGGCACCTCCAGCTTCCTGGTGGTCGGCTCGACGCTGCTCATGAGCTTCGCGCTGCTGGGCACCTGGGGCGCGCTGTATGCGTTCACGCCCGAGGTCTATCCGACCGACCTGCGCGCCAGCGGCATGGGGCTGGCGGGCGCGGTGGCGCGTTTCGGCGGGCTGTTCGCGCCGGCCATCATCGCGCCCATCATGGCCACCCACTTCACGCTGGCGCTTGCGGTGCTGGCGGCCATGCTGCTGGCCGCGGCGCTGTCGATCCGGGCGGTCGACGTCGAGTCGCGCAACCGCGCGCTGGACTGATCCGTCAGAAGGGCGGCGCGCATCCGGGAGGACGCGTGCCGCTCGCACGCCGGAAGCCCGGACGCCGGACGCCCGGACGCCGGAAGCCCGGACGCCTCATTCCCCGGCGTCGCCCTCGATCATCTTGCGCAGCAGGAATTCCAGCGCCACGCGCTCGGCGGGATTGAGCGTGCCATAGGTGCTTTCGGTGATCTGCAGGGCGAAGGGTTCCATTTTTCGCACCAGCTCCTGGCCCACCGGGGTCAGGTTGATCACCACCTTGCGGCGGTCGTGCGGGTCGTGGTCGACCCGCACCAGCTCGCGCTGCTTGAGCCGGTCCACCACGCCGCGCACCGTGGCCTGGTCGATGACCGTGGCCTTGACGATATCCGCCAGCGAACTGCCCTGGTTGTCGCGCACCGAGCACAGCACGACGAACTGCGCCGCGGTCAACTGCGAGTCGGGGATGTACTGCTGGAACAGGGCGGTATGCCGTTGGTACACGCGCCGCAGCAGGTGTCCAATCTGGTCGGAGAACAAATAGCTGTCCTTGTCGGGGGCGGACTTGTTTTTCACATTTCGCATAAGCCTATCCGAAGCCATACCCTGGGTACGATGATCTATCTCAATGGGATGTCCGGAAGTTTACGGGGCTTGCCGCCTTTGTGCCGACAGGGATCAGGTTTTTCGCAGCGCCGCCATGAAGCAGGCCACGGCCAGCACCGCGCAGGCGGCCGCCAGCGCATAGAACGCAGGCCAGCCGACGAGGGCGATCAATGCCGGCATGCCCAGCAGCGCCAGCGTGCCGACGAAGCGGCCCAGGCCGTACAGCAGCGCGTAGTCGGTGGCGGCCTGGCCGCCCGCCGCCCAGCCCAGGATCAGGCCGCCCATGACGATGTACAGGCCGCTGACGCAGGCGCTGATCGCGATCGAGGCCGCGATGGCCAGGTCGGCGTGGCCGATGTACAAGGCCATGACGATGGCCAGCGCGCCGGCCACGGTGGCCGCCAGCAAGGCCCACAGCAAGGGCCGCGGGGCGCAGCGCCGCAGCGCCGCCGGCAGCGCCAGGGCCATCGCCAGGTTGGCCAGCGGCGCGGCCACGCCCAACACCCAGCCGATGCGGGCCAGCGGCACGCCCAGGTCCACCAGCATCAGCCGGTTCAGGTTGAACAGCGCCATCAGCGCGCAGGTGACCAGGCTGATGCGCAGCAGGCGCCCGGCCATGGCCGGTTGCCGCAGGGCGGCCCGCAGGCCCGGCCTTGCCTGCCGCGCCGCCGCTGGCGCGGCGTGGTCGGGCAGGCGCCAGGCCGGCAGCGTCGCGAACGCCATCAGGGCGGCCAGCAACAGCAGCGCGCCTTCCCAACCCAGTCGGGGAAACAGGCCGACCAGCACGCCGCCGCCCAGCACCGCGCCCAGCGACAGGCCGCCGACCTTGGCCGCCGATGCCGCGCCGCGATGGGCGTCGGCAATATGCTCGACCGTCCAGGCGTCCAGCGCCACGTCCATGGTCGCCACCGCCAGCGTCGCGGCCAGGCCCAGCCCGAACAGCGCCGCCAGCGGCAACGCGCCGCCCAGCGCGATCGCGGCCACCAGCAGCACCGCCAGGCCCTGCGCCGCCACGATCCAGCCGCTGCGCCGGCCCAGCCAGGGCAGGCGCCAGCGATCCACCAGCGGGGCCCACAGGAAGGTCACGCCGAACGGCAGGTACAGCGCGAATACCGGCGCCATCGAGGTCAGCGCATGGCCCTTGCCGCGCATGATCGGGCCGACGCCGCCCTGCACGAAGCCGAGCACCGCGCCAAGCGACACGTACAGGGCCGCGATGGCGGCCAGGCGCGCCCAGGGCGCGGCGGGTTGGCTGGTCCGCATGTCAGAACTTCCAGCTCATGCCGACGCCCGCCAGTCGTTCCTGTCCCAACCGCACAGAACTGACCGTGGGTCCCCAGCTCTGGCCCGCCACCAGATATCGCTTGTCGAACAGGTTGTAGACGAAGCCATAGATTTCCAGCGGCCCGTCGCGCCAGCCGGCGCGCAGGTTGACCACGTCGTAGGCGGGCAGGGCGAAGCTTTCCTTGACGTCGGCCGCGCGCGCGCCGACGTGCTGCCAGACGATCTGGCCGTTGAGCTGGCCGGGCAGGCCGAGCGGTCGCGCCGGCGCCTCGACTTCCACGCCCAGATTGGCGGTCAGGCGCGGCACATTGGGCACACGGTTGCCCGACTGGGCGCCGGTGGCGCTGCCGGCGGGCACCGAGACCAGTTCGGCATGGGTGTAGCCGGCGCCGCCGATCAGCTTGACGTTGGGATGCACGCGCGCCGCGAAGTCCAGTTCGGCGCCCTTGCTGCGGTAATCGAGCGAGGCGGGCGTGAACAGCAGGGCGGACGGGTTGAACACGATCAGGTGGCCGCGCTTGACCTCGTTCAGGAATACCGAGCCGTTCAGGTCCAGGCGGCGGTCGAACCATTGCGACTTGAAGCCCAGTTCGTAGGTCCAACTGGTCGAGGCCTCGAACGGCGTTTCCGGCTTGCCGGTCGGCGTGTTGACGGACACGCCGGCAAAGCCGCCCGAGACATAGCCGCGCGACACGGTGGCGTAAGTCATCAGCGCGTCGCTCCAGTCATACGACAGGCCGGTGCGGCCGGTGACGAAATTGTCGGACAGCGTGTCGTGCTGGCGGAAGTTGGCCACCACCGCGGGGTTGCCGTTGCCGGTGTAGCGGTAGCGCGCGTCCTTGGCCTCGTGCGTGTAGCGCAGGCCGGCCAGGGCTTTCAGTTTCGGCGTCAGCGGCACGCTGGCCTCGCCGAACAGCGAGGCGCTGTCGGTCTTGATGCGGTTGGCCTGGGTGCCGTTCTGGGTCTGGAAGTTGAACGCCGCCGGCGAGGCCTTGGCGGTGGTGTCGTTGCGGAAGCTGGAGTGGAAGTAGTTGGCGCCCACGGTCCAGCCCAGTGCGCTGGTTTCCGGCGAACTCAGGCGCAATTCCTGTTGCCAGCTCTGTTCCTGGAAGCGGATGTCGGCGTAGTCGGCGTAGGGCACGTTGTACACGGACGCGGGCCGGCCGGTCATCGCCGAATAGATCAGGCCGTCGGTCAGGTCGAAGGCCTGGCGCGAGCGCGAATCCAGGTAGCTGGTCAGCGAGGTCAGGGTGAAGTGCTCGAACTCGTGCTCGACCTTGACGCTGCCGCTGCTGTCCTTCCAGTCGATCTTGTTCTCGGGATCCGAGGCGGTCTGCGGAAAGCGCGGGTTCTGCAGCCACACGAAGCGCGGCGCGGCGGCCTTCTGCTGGTCGTACGATCCGGTGACCGTCACCACGGTGCTGGCGCCGGGCGTCCACAGCACCGTGGCGCGCGCCGCGCCCACGTCGGCCCAGCCGTCCTTGCCGCCCGAAGCCAGGTTGGGGGTGGTCCCGTCCACCGTGGTGTAGCGCAGCGCCAGGCGCGCGGCCACGGTGTCCGACAGGGCCTCGTTGGCGATCAGTTCGCCCAGCCGGTGACCGTGCGAGCCGATCTCGCCGCGTATGGTGTATTCGCGGTCGAACACCGGCTGGTTGGCGATCACGTTGATGGCGCCGCCCTGCGTGTTGCGGCCGAACAGCGTGCCTTGCGGCCCGCGCAGCACCTCGACCCGGTTCACGTCCAGCAGCGTCGGCGGCGCGCCGTAGACCGAGCGCGGCACGTCGTTGGCGTACATCACCACCGAGGTGTCGTCCGGCGACAGCGGCGCGAACGAGCCCACGCCCCGGATGGTGAAGACGTTGGAATTCTGGCCGCCCGTGTCGGTGAACGCCAGGTTGGGCGCCGAGCGCGCCAGGCCGGCGTTGCCGGCCTGCGGCGCGGCGTCGGCGCTCAATTGCTCGCCGTTCAGCACGGTCATGCCGATGGGCACGTCCTGCGCGCTTTCCTCGCGCCGGCGCGCGGTCACGGTGACGGCGGGCAGTTCGGTGGCGCCGGCCCGGGGCGGGTTGGAAGCGGCCTCCGACGCCGTCGTCGACGCCCACGCAGCGTCGGAGGCGGCTGCGGGAGGCGTTTGCGCCCGCGTTGAGAACGGGGGCAGGGTCAGCGACAACGCCAGCAGCAGGGGGCGGCACAGGCGGCAGCGCGGGAGCGCGGGTGACGGGGGCAAGACAAACTCCAGGGTGGTTAATGAGAATTTGTCGCAATTCTATTGACTAAACGTTTGGTCAGTCAATTGATCAATGCGTTTCGCGCCCGTAACATGCCGGTTGCCGCAACGATGGAGACCCTCGGCATGACAGAGCTGCGCTCGCAATACACGACGCCCGACGCCCGCGACGTGATCCTGGAATCGGCGCTGACGCTGTTCGCCCGCCTGGGTTTCGACGGTTCGACCATGCGGCTGATCGCGCAGGAAGCCAAGGTCTCGCCCGGGCTGATCCACCATCATTTCAAGGACAAGGAAAGCCTCTGGTCCAAGGTGGGGGAATGCATCACCGAGGATTTCCTGGCCGCGATCGAGCCGATCACGCGCCAGCCCGTCACGGCGCGCACGGTGCCTGACATGGTGGGCAGCTATCTGCGCTACTGGAAGACGCACCCGGCCGCTTTGCGCTTCCAGCTTTGGCGCGTGATGGGGGCGCAGGAAGCCGAGCGCCGGGCGCGCTCCGAACGCCTGAACCGGCTGTTCGTGCCGGTCTTCGCGCAGGCCCAGAAAGCCGGCTTCGTGCGCGCCGACATTCCGGCTGGGCAGGCCATGATCACCACCGGCGCGCTGATCCAGTACTGGCTGCACAGCCACCTGGAAGTGGCCGACGCCATCGCGGCGGGCGGCGGCGCCATGCCGGACGAGGCCGCGTTCCTGGAGTACGTGTTGAGCCTGGTGGGGGCGCGGCGCCCGGGCGATGCGGCCTAGTGGCCGTTTCTTTTCGTGATTGACAGGCCCGGGGTGCAGCGACCTTCCAACGCGTTTCGCACTGGTGCATGACCGCCCGCAGGCCGGGCCTGCAACGGCGGCTCAGCGCGGCGCGGGGGCGGACACCTTGGCGCCGCCACGCCAGCGGTTCACCAGCACCAGCAACGCGGTGGCCAGCAGCAGCACGGTGGCGGTGGCGATGACCGCCGCGTAGCCCGCGTCGAACGCGTCGCGGGCCAGCCGCGCCAGCGCGGCGCCTGTGTCGCTGGACAGGCCCTCGGCCACCACCAGCGCTTCGTCCAGGCTGTCGCGCGCCGCACCGGCCCCGGCTGCCGGCAGGCCGGCGGGCACGTCCAGCGTGTGCGCGTAGACGCCCGACAGGATCGAGCCCATCAGCGTCACGCCCAGCGCGCCGCCCAGTTCATACGACACTTCCTCGATCGACGCGGCCATGCCGGCGCGCTCGGGCGTGGCGCTCTGCATGATGGTGCTGGACGCGGCGGTCATGGTGGCGCCGATGCCCACGCCCAGCACGCACAGGCTGGCGATCTGCGCCGCCAGCGCGCCGTCGTAGCTGAACAGGTAGCCGCCCATGCCCAGGCCGGACACCAGCAGCGAGACGAACAGCAGGCGCGCGCTGCCCACCTTCGGCAGCAGCCAGCCGGCCAGCGGGCCGGCGATGAACGCGGCCAGCGGCAGCGGCAGGATGTAGAGCGCGGCCTGGATCGGCGACATGCCCAGCACCAGTTGCAGGCGCTGGCTGAACACCAGCTCCATGCCGAGCAGCGCCGCCGCCGCGAACAGCGCCGAGGCCACCGCCGAACTGAAGCTGCGGTTGCGGAAGATGGCGAAGTCGATCAGCGGATGGGGCCGCGCGCGCTGGCGCCGGGCGAAGATGAACAGCATCGCGGCGCCGCCGGCGCAGGCCAGCGCGGCGTCCAGCCAGGACGGCTGGGCGCGGCCCAGCTCCTTGAGCGCATAGGCGGTCAGGATCAGGCCGACCATCACCTGCAGCGAGCCGACCAGGTCCCAGGGGCGCTGGCGGTCCGGCCGGCCGGCCGGGATGTAGCGGCGCGCCAGCGGCAGCGCCAGCAGCACGATCGGCAGGTTGATCAGGAACACCGAGCCCCACCAGAAGTGCTCCAGCAGGATGCCGCCGATGACCGGACCGAGCGCCGCGCCGCCCGAGGCCACCGAGGCCCAGACGCCGATGGCGATGGCTCGCTCGCGCTCGTCTGCGAAGGTCAGGCGCAGGATCGACAGCGTCGCCGGCATCATCATGGCCGCACCCACCGCCAGCACCGCGCGCGCCGCGATCAGCGCCGCGGGGTTGGGCGAATAGGCCGCCGCCAGCGAGGCCGCGCCGAACACGGCCAGGCCCATCATGAACAGGCGCTTGTGGCCCAGGCGGTCGCCCAGCGTGCCCATGCCCAGCAGCAGGCCGGACACCACCAGCGCGTAGATGTTGACGATCCAGAGCTTGGACGAGGCCGTCACGCCCAGTTCGTGCGTGAGCCGAGGCAGGGCGGTGTACAGCACGGTCATGTCGACCACGATCAGCAATAGGGCGCTGGAAACGATGGCCAGCACCAGCCAGCGACCCGGCGCGGGCGCGGCGACAGCGGGGGAGGGATTGCGCTGCGTCATGCATTGACTCCTATAACGCCGGATATTTTCAATCTATGAAGCATGGATAAGAAGTTGGAATCCATCTATAAAATAGATGTATCGGTGGCGGCTCCGTCGCCCCGTGCGGCCGGCAACCGTTTTGAAGGCTTGCCTGGCCACGACCGGAGACAACCATGCACTGGACCCTGGAACAACTGCGGCACTTCGTGGCGGCGGCGGACGCCGGCTCGTTTTCGGCGGCGGCGCGCCAGGTGGGCCGGGCGCAATCGGCCGTCAGCACCTCGCTGGGATTGCTGGAAGCGGACCTGGGGGTGGAGCTGTTCGACCGCTCGCGCCGCAATGCCACGCTGACCCGGGCCGGTGAAGTGCTGTTGCAGGAGGCGCGCGAGCTGTTGCGCCAGGCGGCGGGACTGGAGCAGCGGGCGCGGTCATTCGCGGCCGGGCAGGACGCGCACCTCAGCCTGGCGCTGGACGAGGCCTTGCCCGATCGGGTGCTGGGCGCGCTGGTGAAGGAGGTCTCGGCGCGCTTTCCCGCGCTGGAACTGACCCAGTTGAACGGCACGGCCACCGAAGTGGCGGACTATGTCTCGCAGGGGCGCGCCAGCGTGGCGTTCCATTACGATCGCGGCGATCCGGGCGCGGCCTTCGCCCATCGCTACCTGGGCGACGTGGGACAGGGCATCTTCGTGGCGCGCGACCATCCGCTGGCCGCGTTGCCCGAAGTCACGCGCAACGACCTGGCGCGCCATCGTCAACTGGTGATGCGGATGGAGGGGGTGGAGGATGTGGTGATGAGTCCGTCGGCGTGGCGTTCAGACAGTTTCTACAGCATCGCCGCCATGGCCGTGGATGGCTTGGGCTGGGCCATTCTGCCGCTGAACATCGCCGAGTACGAGGGCTACCGCGAGGACCTGGCCAATGTGCCGTGCGTCGGCCTGTCGCTGCCGCCGCTGTCGGTGCGCACGCTCTGGCTGCAGGGCCGGACGCCGACGGCCACCGAGCGCTGGATCCAGGATCGCATGGAGCAACTGCTGCATCCGGCGGCCTGAGCGGGCCGGAGCGGCCGGGCGGCCGGCGCTGGCGGCCTGCGGAAGGCGACCGCCGCGGCGGCCCGAGCCCGGACGTGTCAGGCCTTCTTGCGATACACCAGCACCGGCGTGGTGGAGTGCGCCAGCACCTTCTGCGTCTGGCTGCCCAGCACCACGGCGGCCATGCCGCGCCGGCCGTGCGAGGCCATGGCGATCAGGTCGCAATGGCGTTCGCGGGCGGTGTCGATGATGGCCTGGTAGGGATCCTCGTGGGTGGCGCGCAGCGTTTCGCAGGGCACGCCGGCCTCGCGCGCCTGGGTGGCGGCGGCGCTCAAGAGGCGTTCGGCCTGGGCGCGGATCTGGCCCTGGTAGTCGCTCAGGCTGTGGGCCACTTGCGCCGCGCCCATGGCGAAGACGTGGAAGGGCTCCTCGACGGTGAGGATGGTGGCCTTGGCGCCCAGCGACTTGGCCAGATCAAGGCTTTCGACCAGCGCTTCCGAGGACAATTGCGAGCCGTCCGTGGGAATGAGAATGTGCTTGTACATGGTGTCTCCCGTGTTTGTGCAGCGGCCGTCGCGACTTGCGACGGTTACGTAACACTGTATCGGTCGGGAGAGGGCGGCTACTTGAGCGGAATCAAACCTTGCGCAGGGTCAAACCGCCCCGCGCGGCCCCGCGTCAGCTCAACAGCGCCGCGACCAGGTCGCCGCCCGCGCGGTCGCTTTCGCTGAAATCGAGCGCCGTCTGCACGTGTTCCAGGTGCTCGTCCATCAGCGCGCAGGCGCGGTCGACGTCGCCGGCGCGGGCCGCTTCGATGAAGGCGTGATGCTCGCGCGATGAGCAACTGGCATCGTGCGAGCTCTGGTACAGCACGGTGATCACGGCGCTGCGCGCCGACAGCTCGCGCAGCATGCCGGTCAGCACCGAATTGCCGACGGCCTCGGCCAGCAGGATGTGGAAGTCGCCCAGCAGGCGGTTGCGGGCCTGCACGTCGCCGCTTTCGACCGCGGCGCGCTCCTGGGCCAGGTGGGCGTCGATGCGGCGGTAGTCGGCCGCCGTGGCGCGGGCGACGAACTCGCGCGCCAGCGCGGCCTCGAGGATGCGGCGCACCGCGTAGACCTCGCGCGCCTCGTTGGCGTCGGGCTTGCTGACGAAGGCGCCCTTGTCGGGCACGATGTTGATGAGCTTGTCCTTGGACAGCATCAGCAGGGCCGCGCGGATCTTGGTGCGGCTGACCTTGTAGACGCGCGCCAGCGCCTCTTCGCGCAGGCGGGTGCCGGGCGGCAGCCGGTGCGCCACGATGGCGGCGGCGATGGCCTTGGCGATATCGTCGGCGCTGGGATCGGCGGGAACTTCCTGGGTCATGAAGCGCGGGGCGGAAAGACTGTATGGGCAGCCAGTCTATCAAAATCCCGGGCTGGCAACATTTATTGCATACGAAAATTGTTGGAGCCGCTGCCTCGTCCGCCGCACTCAGGCGCGGAACGCCGCCGGCTGGTACTGGCCGAGCGCGTCGAGCAGCCGCGTCCAGGCCTGCACGCCCTCGCGGATCGAGCCGATGCGGAAGAACTCGTTGGGCGCGTGCACGTCCTCGTCGGGCAGGTTGAAGCCGAACATCAGCGTGTCGATGCCGAGGGTTTCCTTGAACACCGACGTGATCGGCACGGAGGCCCCCAGCCGCACATGGATCGGATCGCGGCCGTCTTCGGTCCGCAGCACCGCCTGGGCCGCGCGCACCAGCGGATGGTCCGGCGCCAGCGTCGAGGCCGGCGAGCCGTCGTGCATCGCCACCACCTCCAGCGCGGCGCCGGGCGGGCAGTGCGCCCGCAGGTGCGCCAGGACCGCGCGGATCACCCGCGCCGGGTCCTGGCCTTCGACCACGCGCACGGTCAGCTTGGCCGAGGCCTCGCAGGCGATGATGGTCTTGGTGCCGGCGCCGGTATAGCCGCCCCACATGCCGTTCACGTCCAGGGCCGGGCGCAGCGTGATGCGCTCGCGCGGGCTGTAGCCGGGCTCGCCATGGCTGGTCGCGCCCACGTCGTCGAAGAACGCCGCCTCGTCATAAGGAAAGGCGGCGGTGTCCTGGCGCTGGCGCGGCGTGGGCGGCGCGGCGTCGTCGTCGAAGCCGGCCACCGCGACGCGGCCATCGGCCGCATGCAGCGTGGCCAGCAGCGCGGCCATGTCGTGCAGCGCATTGCGCACGCCGCCGCCATAGCGCCCCGAATGCAGATCCTTGGCGGCCGTGCGCAACCGCACCTCCAGCGCCGCGTTGCCGCGCGCGCCGGTGTTGATGGTCGGCACCTGGGCGCTGGCGCGGCCGCCGTCGGCCGACAGCACCGCGTCGGCGGCCAGCAGGGCGCCGTGGCGCTGGATCAGCGCGCGCAGCGTGGGGCTGCCGGTTTCCTCTTCGCCCTCGATGAACACCTTGATGTTGACCGGGCAACTGCGCAGCGTGGCCAGGAAGGCGAACACCACCTCCAGCGCCACCGTGGTCGAACCCTTGACGTCGGAGGCGCCGCGCGCATAGAGCCGGTCCCCGACCTGGGTCGGCTCGAAAGGCGGGGTGCGCCACAGTTCCAGCGGGTCGGTCGGCTGCACATCGTAGTGGCCGTAGATCAGCAGCGTGGGCTTGCCGGGCGCGCCCAGCCACTCGCCGTAGACGGCCGGCTCGCCGCCGCCCTCCAGCAATTGCACGTTGTGCAGCCCGTCGCGGCGCAGCCGCTCGCACAGGAAGTCGCGCGCCCGCGCCATGTGCGGGGCAAAGGCCGGGTCGGCGCTGACGCTGGGGATGCGCAGGAATGCCTTGAGCCAATGCGCGATCAGCGGCTGGCGCGCGTCGAGGTGCGCCAGCACCGGCTGGATGAGAGTGTCGGACATGCAGACTCCGTGGGAAGGAAGAGGGCGGCCGCTCATTCGGCCTGGAAACCGCTGCTGCGCACCAGTTCGGTCAGGCGCGCGGTCTGTTCGGCATAGAAGGCTTCGCTGGCGCCCAGGGTCTGCGGCTCGAACAGGATCTTGCCCTGGGCCAGCAGCGTCTTGCGCGCGGCGGGGTCGGCCAGCGCCGCCTCGACCGCCGCGTGCAGCTTCTGCGCCACCGCATCGGGCGTGCCTTGCTTGACCATGTAGGCGGTCCAGATGGTGTAGTTGAAGTCCTTCAGGCTGGCGCTTTCCTGCACGCTCGGCACGTCGGGCAGCATCGGCAGGCGGTCGCGGTTGAGGGTGCCGATGATGCGGATGCGGCCTTCGCGCCGCAGGTCCTCGTAATTGGCCTGATAGGGCACGATGGCGAAGTCGATCTGGCCGCCCGCCATGTCGGTCAGCATCGGCGAGGCGCCGCGATAGGGGATGTGCGTCAGCGTCAGGCCGGCGCGCTTGGAAAGCGCCTCGGTGATGAGGTGGATCATCGAACCCGCGCCGCCCGAGCCGTACGTCAGCGGCGCGCCGCCCCGCCGGGCCAGCGCCACCAGTTCATCGACGTTGGCCACGCCCAGCCCGGCGCGCGTCATCACCACGTAGGGCGAGGTGGCGACCGGCGCGATCATGCGGAAGGCCTCGGGCCGGTAGTGGACCGATTTGTTGGTCAGGCCGGCCAGGATCAGTTCGTTGGGCGAGCCCTGGAACACGTAGTAGCCGTCGGCCTTGGCGCCCAGCACGCGATTGGCGCCGAGCACGCCGTTGGCCCCGCCCAGGTTCTCGACGATGACCTGGCCGCCCAGCGCCTGGGTCATCGGCCCCTGCAGCGCGCGCGCCGTGATGTCGCTGGCGCCGCCGGCCGGATACGGCACCATCAGCGATACCGGCCGGGCGGGGTAGTCTTCGGCGGCGGCGCCCGTGGCCAGCAGGGCGAGCGCGGCGACGGTGGATAACAGCAGTGTCTTCATCGGAGTCCCTTGGATGTTGTGTGTTTTCCGGAATGCTAGAAGCGCTGTTTTCATCTGTCCAATCGATTGATTGGCTGATTACAATGCGTTTTATGCATGATTTTTCGCGGCGCGGCCGCGTCCCGGAGATTTCATGAATCTGTCGCAACTGGCTCATCTGGTGGCGCTGCTGGAGACCGGCTCGTTCACCCGCGCCGCGGAATCGCTGCACCTGTCGCAGCCCGCGTTCAGCCGCAGCATCCAGTTGCTGGAGGCCGAGCTGGGGGCGCCGCTGGTGGATCGCATCGGCAAGCGCAACGAGGCCACGCCGCTGGGTCGGCAGGTGGCCGCGCGCGCCCGCCGGGTGCTGGCCGAGGTGCACGAGATCCGGCGCGAGGCCGAGCTGCTGGCGCAGGGCGCGGCCGGCGCGGTGGCGCTGGGCCTGGGTGCCGCGCCCGGCGCGCTGTTGAGCGTGCCGCTGATGCGCCATGTGATGGACGCCTATCCGCGGCTGCGCGTGCGCCTGTCGCGCGGGCCGACCGACGCGCTGCTCGCCGGCCTGCGTGAACGCGCCCTGGACGCGCTGGTCGTGCACGTGCGCACGCTGGACGACGACGCGGACCTGGACGTGGCCGCCATGCCCAGCCTGGCGTCGGGCTTTGTCTGCCGCCCGGACCATCCGCTGCTGGCGGGCCCCGCGCCGTCGCTGTCGCAGGTGCTGGCGTATCCCGTGGTGTCCACCGGCCTGTCGCCGGAGATCCGGCGGCGCGTCGCGGCGGCGCGGCCGGACGGCTTCGAACTGCACATGGAAAGCGAGGACATCGGCGGCCTGCTCGATATCGCCGCGCGCTCCGACGCGCTCTATCTGGGCGTGCTGGCGTCGGCCGCCGGGCCGGTTGCCGAGGGCCGCCTGGCGCGCCTGCCGCCGCCGCCGGATTTCGACATCGCGGCGCATTTCGCCTTTGTCACGCTGCGCGGACGCAGCGAAAGCCCGGCCACCCGCATCGCGCGGGAGTTCTGCTTCGAGCAGATGGGGCGGGCCGCGCAGGGGGCGGCCGCCGAGGGCTAGGGCCGGCTCACACGGCAAGCAGCCTCGCGCAGGTCCGGGGAGGCGCCTCGCCGCGTCGACGACCCCTGGCGCGACGGATTCATGCCGCTTTGTGCACAATCGGCACGCCAGCCCTGATCAATCGCGCGGCCGTCTTGGCGTATCCTGCTGCGGTCGGCGCCTCGCGCCAGCGGCGCGCGCCGCCGGCCATGCCTTTCTCCCTGGAATTCCCCATGCCCACTGGCCTTTCGTCCGCGTTGCAGCGCTTTCCCCGTCATGCCTTGCTCGACGGCCCCACGCCGATCCAGCGCCTGGCCGGGCTGGAGGCGGCCCTGGGCGCCGCGGCCAACGGCGTGCGCCTGTACGTCAAGCGCGACGACCACATGTCGCTGGGCGGCGGCGGCAACAAGCTGCGCAAGCTGGAGTTCCTGCTGGGCGAGGCGCGCGCGCAGGGCGCCGATACCGTGGTGACGGTCGGCGGCCTGCAATCGAACCACGCGCGCCTGACGGCGGCGGCCGCGGCCCGCGCGGGCATGGCCTGCGAGCTGGTGCTGGGCCGGGTGGTGCCGCGCGACGACGTCGATTACGAGGAAAACGGCAACATGCTGCTGAACCGCCTGTTCGGGGCGACGGTGCATGCGCTGCCGGTGGGCGCCGATGCCATGGCGGCGGCGCTGGAGCGGGTGCGCGCGCTGGAGTTGGCCGGGCGCCGCGTCTACCTGGCGCCGCTGGGCGGGTCGACGCCCGTCGGCGCGCTCGGTTACGCCGCCTGCGCGTTGGAGATCCTGGCGCAGTCGCGTGAACTGGGGGTGGACTTCGCCCGCATCGTGGTGGCCAACGGCAGCGCCGGCACCCATGCCGGCCTGGCGGCCGGGGTGGTCGCGGCGGGCCTGCCCGCCAGCCGCGTGCAGTCTTTCACCACGCTGGCCGACGCGGAGGTCGCGCATGCCAAGACGGTAGACCTGACCGCCGCCACGCTGGCGCTGCTGGCGCAGGGCCGGGCGGACGACGTTGCGGCGCCGGCGCCCAATGACATCCTGGTCGATGGCAGCCAGCGCGGCCTGGCCTATGGGGTGCCCACGCCTGCCATGCTGGAGGCGGTCGGCCTGCTGGCGCGCAGCGAAGGGCTGCTGCTCGATCCGGTGTATTCCGGCAAGGCCTTTGCCGGCCTCCTGGCCGACGTGCGCGCCGGCCGCCACGCGCCGGGCAGCGACGTGCTGTTCGTGATGACCGGCGGCGCGCCCGGCCTGTACGCCTACAAGTCCGCGTTCCAATGAAAAAACGGGCCGGCCGCCGCGAGGCGCCCGGCCCGTCCAGGACGGAGCCTGGGGGCGGTGTCAGTCCTTGGCCATCAGCCCCAGGTACTCGATCAGCCCCTTTTCCTTGACGTAGGTCGCCTGGGCCCAGGCCTTGTAGTCGGCGCTGTCGCGGTAGGCGGGTTCCTGGTTAAGCTGTTTCATGACCTCGATGCTGGCCGGGTCGAACAGCGCCTTCTTGAAGGCGTCATGCAGCGTCTTGACCACCGCCGGGTCCATGCCCTTGGGACCGGCCAGGCCGTAGGGCGAGGTCGATACGACCTTGTAGCCCAGCTCCTGCGCGGTCGGCACGTCGGGCCAGCGCGTGGTGCGCTTTTCGCCGAACGTCACCAGCAGCCGCATCTTGCCCGAATCGACGAACTGGTCCCAGCCGGTGGCGTCGCTTTGCGCCATTACGTGGCCGCCCAACAACGCCTGCTGCATGTCGGCGTTGCCCTTGTACGGCACGTGGTTCAGCTTGACCTTGGCGTTGATGGCCACTTCCTCGATCAGCAGGTGCGGCGACGAGCCCACGCCGGTCGAGCCGTAGTCGATGGTGCCCGGATGCTGGCGCGCGGCCTCGATGTACTCATTGAAGGTCTTGTAGGGCGAGTCGGCGCGCACCGTGAAGCCGAAGGTGTAGCCGGACAGGCCGATGATGAAGGTGAAGTCGTTGATCGGGTCCCACGAGGTCTTCTGCATGTATGGCATGCGCAGCATGGCCAGCGTGTACAGCGCGACGGTGTAGCCGTCGGGCTTGGCGGTGCGCGACATGGTCGCGGTGCCCAGCGTGCCGCCCGCGCCCGGGCGGTTCTCGACGATGACGGGCTGGCCCAGGTACTTGGATGCGTCCTGCGCCACGATGCGCAGGTGGCGGTCGGTGGAGCCGCCGGCCGGGAACGGCACGATCAGCGTGATGGGCTTGGTGGGAAAGGCGTTTTGCGCCGACGCCGCGGGCGCCAGCGCGCCGCCGGCCAGCGCCAGCAGCAGGGCGCCGAGGCAGGCGCGGCGCAGGGGTTGGTGGGCCATGGGGCTTGTCTCCGATGTGATTATGGTTTTGTGTGTCGTGGCTGTGTTGCGAGGCGCCGGTCAACCGCGCAGGGCGACCTTGACCGGCAGTCGTTGCAGCGCCTCGCGCAACTGCTCCTTCAGCGGCGCGGGGGTGGCGGCGTCGGCTTCTACGGCGACGTCGGGCTGCGCGTCGGACAGCACGCGCAGCAGGGGACTGTCCGGCGGCAGGCCGGCCTGTTCGAGGACGCGCTCGACCACGGCGCGCGCCGAGACCGCCGTGGCCAGGCGGCGCAGGTCGGGCTTGTAGATCTTGCCGACGTTGGTCATGGGCATCTGCTCGAGCACGATGACGCGCTTGGGCCGTGCCGGCGCCTCGTCGACGTGGGCGGCGGCGTAGGCGATCAGCTCGGCCTCGGAGACCTCGGCATCGTCGGCCAGGGTCACGAAGGCGATCGGCAGCTCGCCCGCGTACGGATCGGGCGCGCCGACCGCGGCGCAGATGCGCACCGCCGGGTGCGAGGCCAGCGCATCCTCGATGGTCTTGGGATCGATGTTGTGGCCGCCGCGGATGATCAGGTCCTTGGCGCGGCCCTGCAGGTGCAGGCGGCCCTCGCTGTCCAGGAAACCGACATCCCCGCTGATGAGCCAGCCGTCCTCGGTGAAGGCGCGCGCCGTGTCCTCGGGGTCGAGAAAGCCGGGGATCACGTTGGGCGACTTGAACAGCAGCATGCCGGCCTGCCCGGGCGGCAGGTCGCGCGCCGGCTGCCCGGCGGGCGCATCCAGGCCGACGACGCGCACCTGCACATAGGGCAGCGGAAAGCCCACGCAGTTGACCGGAAAGCGCGAGCCGGGCGGCGTGATCGAGGTGATGCCGGCCATCTCCGTCATGCCCAGGCTTTCGTTCACGTGCAGGCCGAACAGGCGCTCGAAGCGCGCCGCCAGCTCCGCCGGCAACGGCGCGGCGCCGGTGCGGCAGTAGCGCAGCGACGAGATGTCGGCGCCGTCCAGCGGGATCTCGGCCAGCGCCGCCAGGATGGTCGGCACGCCCTGCAGCGAGGTGGCGCGGTGGCGCTCGACCAGCCGCCAGTAATTGCGCAGCACGTCGCGGTTGCGCAGCAGCAGCGTGGTCGGGATCACGGTCTGCACGCCGGCCGACAGCGCCGCCAGCGAGGCCGGCAGCACGCCCGCCACGTGGAACAGCGGATAGCCGTTGATGACCACGTCGCCGGGTCCCGCGCCCTGCAACTGCACCGCCGCCCAGGCCGTGAAGACCTGGTTGGCGTGGGTGTGGATGGCCAGCTTGGGCGCGCCCGTGGTGCCGCCGGTGTGGAAGTAGGCGGCCACGTCGTCGGCGCGGATCACGCGGCCGCTGACCAGCCGGTCCGAGGGCTGGCCAGCGCGCGCGCTGTTGAAGTCGAGCGCGAAGTCGGGCAGCGCCGGGCGTTGCGACGGCGGCTCGTCGTGCGGCGCGACGCGCAGCAGCGTGCGCAATGTCGGCACCCGCTCGCGCAGGCGCAGGGCCTTGGACCAGGACTCGCATTCGGTGTCCGAGCCGTAGGCGATCAGCACCTTGGCGCCGGCGGCGGTCAGCAGCGAGGCCAGCTTGTCCTCGGTCAGCAGCGGGTTGAGCGGCTGCACGATGCCGGCGGCCTCGCCGCCCCACAGCGCCAGATGGTATTCAAGGCAGCCCGGCAGCAGCACGCCGACGGCGTCAGTCGGGCTGAGTCCCAGGCTGTGCAGCAGGTTGGCGGTCTGGTGAATGCCGGCCAGCAGCTCGTCGTAGCGCCAACTGATGGCCGGCTCGTCGGGATCGGCGTTGCGCAGGAAGGTCAGCGCGGTGCGGTCGCCAAAGGCGGCGGCCGAGTTGCGGAAGATCTCGTAGGTGCTTTGCACCGTCAGCGTCTCGGCCAGCGGCCGGGCCGCCAGGCGGCGCACGTCGTCGATGGAACGCACCGGGAACGGCGCGGCGAAAGGCGGGGCGACGGGAGGGGCGGTGGGGGAGGCTATGGGGGCCTGCGTCATGATGCCGTCCTCGCCGCTTACGCGCGCCCCAGCGCGATGTAGCGCCGCAGGTGGTGGTCCTCGTCGCCGAGCTGGTGGTCGATCATGACCAGCCGCTTGGCGTAGTGCGCCAGGGGCAGCTCCCAGGTCATGCCGATGCCGCCGTGCAGTTGGATGCTTTCCTCGGCCACCAGCGTGCCGATGCGGCCGATGGTGTACTTGGCGGCCGACAGCGCCCGTTCGCGCGTGGCGCGGTCGGGGTGGTCGAGCGCGGCGGCGGCGTTGATGACCGCCGAGCGCGCCTGCTCGATCTCCAGCAGCACGTCGGCCATGCGGTGCTGCAGCGCCTGGAAGCTGCCGATCGGCACGCCGAACTGGCGCCGGGTGCGCAGGTATTCCAGCGTGGCGTCGCGGGCGCAGTCCATCGCGCCCACGGCCTCGGCGCACAGCGCCAGGATGCCGCGGCCGGTGGCGTGTTCGAGCAACGCATGGCCGGCGCCGGCCTCGCCCAGCAGGCTGTCGGCACCCAGCACCACGTTCTCGAACGCCAGTTCCGCGGCGCGGCCGCCGTCGATCAGGTCGTAGCCGCGCGCCGTCACGCCCGGGGTGCCGGCGCTGACCAGGAACAGGCTGATGCCGGACTCGTCGTCCTCGGCGCCGCCGGTGCGCGCCGACACCAGGAACAGGTCGGCATGCTCGCCGCCCGTCACCACGGCCTTGGCGCCGTTCAGTGCCCAGCCGTCGCCGCTGCGCTCGGCGCGGGTGCGCACGTCGTTCAGGGCGTAGCCGGAGGTGGGCTCGGCCGCGGCCAGCGCAGCGGTGATGCCGCCCGCGATCAGGCCGTCCAGCGCCTCGCGCTGCGCCGGGCTGCCGGCGCGGGCGATGGCGCTGCCGACCATCAGCGCGTCCAGGAAGGGTTCCAGCACCAGGCCGCGGCCCAGCGCCTCGAACACCACGCTGATGTCAAAGCCCGCGCCGCCCAGCCCGCCGTGTTCCTCGGCGAACAGCGCGCCGATGGCGCCCAGTTCGGCGTAGCGGCGCCAGAACTCGGGGTTGTAGCCCTGCGCCATCCTGGCGTGGCGTTCGCGCGTGGCGAAGTCGTATTGTTCGGCGACAAAGCGGCGCAGCATGTCGGACAGCATGCGCCGGTCTTCGGTGTGTTCAAAGTTCATGGCCGGCCTTTACAGTCCCAGGATCATCTTGGAGATGATGTTCTTCTGGATTTCGTTGGAGCCGCCGAAGATCGACAGCTTGCGGTTGTTGAAGTACTGCGCCGCGGCGCTGTCGGCGCCTTCCGGGCCGATGGGCGCGGCGCCGTAGCCGTCGTGCAGGGCCTCGGCCACGAACGGGCGGGCGTAGGGCCCCATGGCGCGGCGGTTCAGCGCGGTGATCTCCTGGCGGATCTGGGTGCCGCGGATCTTCAGCATCGAGCTTTCGGCGCCGGGCGCGCCGCCGCCGGCCACCGCCGCCACCACGCGCAGGTTGGTGGTGCGCATGTTGGCCAGCTCGATTTCGACCCGCGCCAGGCGCGCGGCGAAGTCGGGATCGTCGGCCAGCGGGCGGCCGTTCTTCTTCTGGCTGGCGGCCACCGCCTTCAGGCGTTCCAGTGCGGCGGTCGACTGGCCGACGCCCGCGATGTTGGTGCGCTCATAGGTCAGCAGGTATTTTGCGCAGGTCCAGCCGCGGTTTTCCTCGCCCACCAGGTTCTCGACCGGCACCCGCACGTCCGAGAAGAACACCTCGTTGACTTCATGCTCGCCGTCCAGCGTGATGATGGGGCGCACCTGCACGCCCGGGCTGGCCATGTCGATCAGCAGGAAGCTGATGCCTTCCTGGCGCCGGCCCTCGTTCGAGGTGCGCACCAGGCAGAAGATCATGTTGGCGTACTGGCCCAGCGTGGTCCAGGTCTTCTGGCCGTTGACGACGTAGTGGTCGCCGTCGCGCACGGCGGTGGTCTTGACCGAGGCCAGGTCCGAGCCGGCGCCGGGTTCGGAATAGCCCTGGCACCACCAGTCCGAGCCGTCCAGGATGCGCGGCAGCCAGTGGCGCTTCTGCGCCTCGTTGCCGTACTTGATCAGCACCGGCCCCAGCATGCTCAGGCCGAACGGCACGATGCGCGGCGCGCCGGCCAGCGCGCACTCGTTGTCGAAGATGAACTTCTGCGTGGCGCTCCAGCCAGTGCCGCCGTATTCCACCGGCCAGTGGCTGGCCAGCCAGCCCTGGCGGTTGAGGATGGCGTGCCATTCGACCATGTCGGCGCGCGCCAGCAGCTTGCCCTGCGTGACCTTGGCCGACAGCCGCGCCGGCAGGTTGGCGGCCAGGAAGGCGCGGACCTCGTCGCGGAAGGCGTTTTCTTCGGGGGTGAATTCCAGATCCATCGGGCGATTCCTCAGTAGATTTCGAACAGGCCGGCCGCGCCCATGCCGCCGCCCACGCACATGGTGACGACGGCGTAGCGCGCGCCGCGGCGGCGGCCTTCCAGCAGCACGTGGCCGGCCAGGCGGGCGCCGGTGACGCCGAACGGGTGGCCCAGCGCGATCGAGCCGCCGTTCACGTTCAGCCGCTCCATCGGGATGCCCAGGCGTTCCTGGCAGTACAGCGCCTGCGAGGCGAAGGCTTCGTTCAGTTCCCACAGATCGATGTCGTCGACCTTCAGGCCGTGGCGCGCCAGCAGCTTGGGCACGGCGTAGACCGGGCCGATGCCCATTTCATCGGGTTCGCAGCCGGCGATCGCCAGGCCGCGGAACGCGCCCAGCGGGCGGATGCCGGCGCGTTGCGCCTCGGCCGCTTCCATCAGCACGCAGGCGGCGGCGCCGTCCGACAGCTGCGAGGCGTTGCCGGCGGTCACGAACTGGTCCGGGCCGCGCACCGGCGCCAGCTTGGCCAGCGCCTCGTAGGTGGTGCCCGGGCGGTTGCAGGTGTCGTGGTCCACCGTGACCTCGCGTTCCGACACGGCGCCGGTGGCGCGGTCGGTGACGGCCATGGTGGTGGTGACGGGGATGATCTCTTCGCGGTAGCGGCCGGCGGCCTGGGCGGCCTCGGTGCGCGCCTGGCTCTGCGCGGCGAAGCGGTCCTGCGCCTCGCGGCTGATGCCGTAGCGCGCGGCGACGATGTCGGCGGTCTCGATCATGGGCAGGTACAGCTCGGGCTTGTTGGCCACGATCCACGGGTCCATGCCGCTGACGCCGTCGTCGCGGGTGCGGATCTGCGACACCAGCTCGACGCCGCCGGCGAGCATGGCGGGCGCGCCGTCCATGACGATGCGCGCCGCGGCCGAGGCGATGGCCTGCAGGCCCGAGGCGCAATAGCGGTTGACGGTGGCGCCCCCGACGCTGACCGGCAGGCCGGCGCGGATCACCGCCTGGCGGCCGATGTTGCGGCCGGTGGCGCCTTCGGGGTAGCCGCAGCCGATGAAGGCGTCCTCGATCAGGGCGGCGTCGATGCCGCTGCGCTCGACCGCGGCGCGCACCGCGTGGGCGGCCAGGGTCGGCCCGGCGATCAGGTTGAATTCGCCGCGCTGCGCCTTGGTGATAGGCGTGCGGGCGGTGGAGACGATGACGGCTTCGCGCATATCGGTTTCCGTTGAATGAGTGGGGTCAGGCGGCCTGGTTCAGGCTGGCGAAATCGCGGCCGGATTCGGCCAGTTCCACCAGCAGCGGCGACGGCTTCCAGAACGCGGGGTCTTCCTTGGCAAAGGCGCGGATGTCGGCCAGCACGTTGGCCAGCCCGACGCGGTCGGCGTAATGCATCGGCCCGCCGCGATAACGCGGAAAGCCATAGCCCGACAGGAACACCATGTCGATGTCCGAGGGCCGCAGCGCGATGCCCTGGTGCAGCACGTTGGCGGCCTCGTTGATCATGGCCGCCAGGTAGCGGCGCTGGATGTCCTCGGCGCTGAACGGGCGCGGCGTGATGCCGGCGCGCTGGCGCTCGGCGTCGATGATCGCCAGCACTTCCGGATCGGGCGTGCCGTGGCGGGCGCCATCCGGATACAGGTAGAAGCCGCGGCCGGTCTTCTGGCCGAACCAGCCGCGCTCGCACAGGCGGTCGGGAATCTGCACGTAGCGCAGCGCCGGGTCGCGGGTGGCGGCGCGGCGCTTGCGCGTGGCCCAGCCGATGTCACCGCCGGCCAGGTCCACCATCTGGTACGGACCCATGGGATAGCCGAAGTCGCGCACCGCCGCGTCGATCTCGTAGGGCGAGGCGCCGTCCTCCATCATCATGTCGGCCGCCTGGCGGTGCACCGCCAGGATGCGGTTGCCGATGAAGCCGTCGCAGACGCCGGCGCGCACCGGGATCTTGCGCAGGCGGCGCGCCAGCTCGAAGCCGGTGGCGACGGTGTCGGCGGCGGTCTGGCGGCCCACCACCACCTCCAGCAGCTTCATGATGTTGGCGGGCGAGAAGAAGTGCAGGCCCAGCACATCGGCGGGGCCGCGCGTGGCCTGGGCGATGCGGTCCACGTCCAGGTAAGAGGTATTGGTGGCCAGCACCGCGCCCGGCTTGGCGACGCGGTCAAGCTGCGCGAACACCGCCCGCTTGACGTCCATGTCCTCGAACACGGCCTCGATGATCAGGTCGGCTTCGCCCAGCGCGGCATAGTCGGTGGCGCCGGTGAAGCGCGCCAGCCGGGCGGCGCGCTCGTCGGCGCTCATGCGGCCCTTGCCGACCAGCAGGTCGTAGACGTGTTCGACCCGCTGGCGGCCACGCGCCAGCGCGGCCTCGTCCTGTTCCACCATGACCACCGGCAGGCCCGCGTCCAGCACCGCCACGGCGATGCCCGCGCCCATGGTGCCGCCGCCGATCACGCCGACGCTGTCGAGCCGGCGCGGCTTGGCCTGCTTCAATTCAGGGATCTTGGCGGTCTCGCGTTCGGCGAAAAAGGCGTGGATCAGGCCGGCGCGCTGCGGGCTGTCCAGGCATTGCAGGAACAGCGCGCGCTCGGCGCGCAGGCCCTCGTCGAAAGGTTGTTCGACGGCGGCGCGCACGGCGTCCAGGATCTTCGCGGGCGAGAACAGGCCGCGCGTGGCGGCCGCGATGCGCTGGCCGGCGGCGTCGATCGCGGCCAGCGACGCGGCCTTGTCGGCCAGCGCCTGGCCGTCGCGGCTGCGGCGCGGCTTGGCGCCCTGCGCCAGCAGGCGCCGGGTGTAGTCCAGGCCGGCGGCCAGCGGGTCGGCGCCGCTGGCCAGTTCATCGGCCAGCCCGGCCGCGACGGCGGCCTGCGCCGTCATCGGCTTGCCCGACAGCATCAGGTCCAAGGCCGCGGCCGCGCCGATCAGGCGCGGTGTGCGCTGCGTGCCGCCGGCGCCGGGCAGCAGCCCCAGCGTCACTTCGGGCAGGCCCAGCCTGGCGTTCGGCAAGGCCACGCGGTAATGCGCCGCCAGCGCCACCTCCAGGCCGCCGCCTAGCGCGGCGCCGTGCAGCGCGGCCACCACCGGCTTGGCGCAGGCTTCGATCTGATTGCACACGTCGGGCAGGGCGGGCGGACGCGGCGGCTTGCCGAATTCGCGGATGTCGGCGCCAGCGATGAAGTTGTTGCCGGCGCCGGTGAGCAGCACGGCCCGCACCTGCGGGTCGCCGCCGGCCTGATCGATGGCGCGCGCCAGGCCCGCGCGCACCTCGGCGCTCAGGGCATTGACGGGGGGATGATCGATGGTGACGACGAGGACGTCGCCGTCGCGGCGCGTGTGAACGGCGCCGGCGGGTGCGCTGGCTGTCATGGGACAGTGTCTCCGGTAGGGTCGCCGCCCGCGCCGGCCCTGGCCGGCACGGCGGCATCGCAGAGCGGGGCTCTGGCGAGGCCGGCGCGCCCGGGGCGGACGCGGCGCAGTCGCGGCGCCTGGCGGGCCAGGAACGGCCCGTCTTGTATCCGTCTATTCTTTCCCAGCAAAGAAGTCTTGACAATGGCATCCATAATTGACAACGACGATAAAGGAATTTGACAATAGGCACGGACCGCCGCGTTGCAACGGGCAAAGCCAGTACCGGTCCGGGAGAGTCGACATGGATACAAAGGCGCTGACGTTGCTGGTGGAGATCGTGGATGCGGGCAACCTGAGCGAAGCGGCGCGTCGGCTGAAGATGACACGGGCCAACGTCAGCTATCACCTGACGCAGTTGGAGCGCGCCGTTGGCATGCAGCTATTGCGGCGCACCACGCGCCACGTCGAGCCCACCGAAATCGGACTCAAGCTGTACCACCACGGCCGCAGCATCCAGGACGAACTGGCGGCGGCGCGCGAGGCCGTCGAAACGCTGGGCAAGACGCCGCAGGGCAAGGTGCGCCTGAGCGTGCCGAGCGGCTACGGGCAGTTCGTGATGATGCCGTGGCTGATCGAGTTCAAGCAGGCCTATCCCGACATCGTGCTGGACGTGCTGTTCGAGAACAGCGTCGATGATCTGCTGCGCGACGAGGTCGACATCGCCGTGCGCATCATGTCCGAGCCGCCGCACAATCTGGTGGCGCGCGAACTGGGCCAGGTGCGCTACGTGGCCTGCGCTTCGCCCGCCTTCATGCGCGAGCGCGGCCTGCCGGACAAGCCGGCCGACCTGGCGCGCCTGCCCATCATCAGCGCCGCCGTGATCGGCCGGCCGCTGCGGCTGTCGGCCTACTACGGCGGCCAGCCGCGCCAGCACGTGGTGCTGGAGCCCACCGTCATTTCGCGCAACTACGCCTTCCTGCGCGAGGCGACGCTGGCCGGGCTGGGGATCGGCGTGGTGCCCGATTATGTCGTGCACGACGATATCGCGCGCGGCGACCTGCTGCCCGCCTTGCCGCAGTGGCGCTTGAGCATCTTCGGCCGCGCCATGTACATGCTGTACATGCCCAATCGCCACCATCCACGCGCCATTTCCATGATGATCGAGTTCATCCAGCAGCGCGCCCAGGCCGCGCACGAAGGACGGCCCGGGTTGCTGGGCGCGGCATAGGACCGGCGTTCGGCGGCGCCCGCTCGGCGCGAGACGCGGGCGGCCAAGCGAGTCCGGCGCCCGGGCTTGGTATTCTCGCGAAAGTTTGACAAAAAGAAACATAATGATAAAAATGCCGACCATTCCCGCGCCGGCTGGCGCCGGGAGTCCCCGGCCGCGGCCAGGGCGGCCTTGACCGTCTCTTGCCCATCGCGCCTGGCGTAGGCGTTGTTCCGATCCATTGCGGGCCTTTTCTTGCGGAGCAAGTATGGCTTTCGTGTTCATGCGCCGGGCATGGTCCGGCCTGCGGCGTCCGGACGGCGCCGCGTTGCGGTGGGGCATGTTGGGACTGGCGGCGATGTTGACGGGATGCGCGGGCGGCGAGCCGCGCATCGGCGACGCCTACACGGTGCACACCCCGATCTACGCCGACAACCGCATTTTCTATCTCAAGCCCGGCGGCGATGAGCGCGCGCGCGTGCTGGAGCAGGCCGGCGCGCCGGCTTCTTCCGACGCGGAACGGCAACTGGCGGTGCCCGCCAACGCGCCGCTCTCGATCATGATGCGGTCGGTCGAGATCCCGGCGCTGAAGGACGCGGCCGGCGCCAAGACCGCCGGCATCGACGGCCCGGCGGACTACGCGGTCATCCTCGACGTCGCCGCCAGGGACGATGGCAGCAACCAGTCCATCGTGGTCTGGTACCAGCGCGGCGTGCAGCCGGATCAATCCCTGAACTTCTCCAATCTGCTGGTGTATTACGTGCAGCGCTGGGACGAGCGCGTGGCGCCGTCGTTCCGGCTGCGCGTGATGGACGTCACCACCGAACGCAACGCCGAGACCCTGCGCGCGCTGCAATGGGCGCAGGGCGTGGCCAACGGCGCGGCCAGCCTGGCCAACAATCCGCTGGTCTCGCCGCTGGTGGGGGTGGCCTTCACCGCCGCCGAGCTGGTGCTGGCGAACCAGCGCAACCGCATGGTGCTGGACTACAGCGTGCAGCTCTATTCGCAGTCGGCGGTGAGCCAGTCGGCCGGCTCCAACCTCGGCCTGCTCAAGCAGGGCACCTATGTGGTGGTGGGGCGTCCGGTGGCCGGCACGCGCGCGTTCTGGGAAAAGGCGCTCACCTACAACACCCGCACCAACCAGGTGATGGACGGCGCCGAGCCGCTGAACGTGCCGACCGCGCTGGTGTCGGTGGGCACTTTCGAGAGCATCGTGCCCAAGTCGGTGCTGGAAAAGTCGGTGGCGCTGACGGCGCTGCTGAGCAAGGTCGGCGCCAGCGCCTCGGTCGAGCAGGTCAGCGACGCACAGGGCCGGCTGCAGGCCGCGCTGACCGCCTACACGCTGGGCGAACGGCTGGCGCGCTATCGCGACCAGAAGACGCTGGACGAGATTTCGACCAAGCTGGCCGACGATGATTTCTCCAAGTCCCTCGGCAGCGAGGAAGCCTTTCTGCTGCTGCGCGGCCTGAACGCCTGCTATCGGTTGAAAAAGCCGCTGGCGGATCTGGAGGAATTCCGCACCTATCACGACACGCAAGAGGGCCAGGCATGCAAGACCACATCCTAGCGCCGCGCGCCGGCGAGGGCGGCGGCTTCCTGCGCTGGCTGCCCCGGTTGTTGTTGCCGGCCCTGGCCGCGGTGCTGTTCGGCGGCTGTGCGTCGACCGCCGGACAGGCCCGGCTCACGGCGCCGGCGCCGGCCGGCATCGCGGGTCCCGGACCGGTCACGGTGCCGGCTTCGTGGACGGCCGGCGCGGGGCCCGCCGCGACGCCGATGCCGCGGTTGTTCTCGCATCGACTGCTGGCGCCGCCGCTGCAACTGGTGCAGATCGCTTTCTCCGCCGAGACCCCGACCGTGCTGGCGGCCATGCAGCGGTTCGCCGCCGCCGCGCCGTCCGCGCTGGAGGCGCGCGGCCTGTTGCGGGCCCGGACCCTGATCGAGCCGGACTCCGGCTGGCTGACGCTGATCGCCCGCGCGCAAGGCGTGGACTGGGTGTTCGGCCTGCAGTTCAGCGCCGACGGCGGCGGGCTGCTGACGTTGCGGCTGCGCACCGCGGGCGCCGGCAATATCGACAATCCGCGCCCGCAGGAAATGGACGCGCACATCGCCACGCTGGCGGCGCTGGCGCCGGGCCTGCTGGCCGATTGAACGCGGCCCGGCGGGCGCGCGTCTCTGGTATAAGGCCTGGAGTCGCCATCGGCCGCGAGGCCGACGGTCCGGACCTGACCGAGAGAGGTACACCTTGCCACATCCGCCCACCGCGAGCCGCCTGCTGGCATTGACGGCCCGCCAGTTCACCGCTCAGGTGCCCGCCATGGTCGCCGCCGCGCCGTGGGCCTGCGTGCTGTTCGCGCTGTCGCTGCCGGGCGCGTTGCTGCTGAACCAGGCGGGCGGTCCGCGCGAAGCCTGGTTCCTGCTGGCGGCGGTGGTCAATCTGCTGGCCCTGGCGCGCGTGGCGCTGGCATGGCAGCGCCAACTGGCGGGCGTGCCGCGCCAGGCGCCCAGCCTGGATGGCGCCCAGGCCCGCGTGCTGGCCCTGGTGTTCGCGGCGATCGTTGCGATCGCCGCGCTGAAGTCGATCAGCGGCAGCCTGACGCTCTCCCTGTATTTCCAGATGCCGAACACGCCCAGCACGGTGTTCCTGGCCATTGCGTTGCTGTTGCTGATGATCCTGTGGCTGCCCATGACGCACTTGCTGGGATCGTGGTCCCTGGCCCTGCCGCAGGCCGCCCTGACGGATGGCTATGGCTGGCGGCGGTCGCGCCAGGCGCTGCGCGGCGCGGTCTGGCCGTTCGCCGCCGTGCTGCTGTTGCTGACGGGCCTGACCGAGGTGACCGGCGCCGCGTTGCGCCGGACGCTGGTGTTGTGGCGCGCCGACGCCATCATCACGGCGGCGGGCGGCCTGTTGCTGACGCTGGCGCTGCTGCTGTTCCTGTCGATCCTGTGCGCCACCGCGTACCGCGAGCGCGCCTGAGCGGTGGCGCCGGCGCGCGGGCGTTCAACGCAGCATCGGCAGGCTGCCGGTCAGCGCGTTGATCCAGCGCTTGGCGCCGGCCAGGCCGACGCCGAGCAGGGGCTGGTCGCGGTGCGAGGTCTCGCGGTGCCGCGCCCAATAGTGGGCAGCCTCATGGATCTCGCGGGCATAGGCCGGAAACACGGCCAGCCGCGCGTCCTCGGGCGGCGGCTGCGTCAGCCGCTGACGCAATTGCGCCATCCGCACCGCATCGGCCGCCAGCACGATGATGGGCAGGTGCGAGATGGCCGACGAGGCCATGCCATCGGGGTCGCGCAGCGGCGCGCCGGCCCAGCCGGGCAGGGCGGCCGCGAGGCCCGCGGCCAGGCAGGCCGAGACGTTGGCGGCCTGGCCCACGCCGAGCGTTGCCGCCAGCACGATCACGATTTTCTCCGGCACGGCGGGCGCGGACGGGACGACAGGGGCGGTGGGGACGGACATGCGCGGTTCCTCGGCAAAAGCCGCCATCGTCGGCGTTGGCGGCTGCCCTGTCTTGAACGCCAGTGAACGGGGTCAGGCCGCCGCCAGCCGCGCCAACGCCGCCGCGGCGCCGGTCAGGTCCGGCAGTACCGTGGCGCCGCGCTCGACCTTCAGCCGCGCCGCGCCAGCGCGCCGGCGCCGGCATAGACGGCGGCCGCGCCCAGTTCGCGCTCGATGCGCAGCAGGCGGTTGTACTTGGCGGTGCGGTCGGCGCGCGACAGCGAGCCGGTCTTGATCATGCCGCAGTTGGCCGCCACCGCCAGGTCGGCGATGCTGGTGTCCTCGGTTTCGCCGGAGCGGTGCGACATCACCACGCCATAGCCGGCGCGGCGCGCCAGCGCCAGCACCTGCGCGGTCTCGCTGAGCGTGCCGATCTGGTTGATCTTGACCAGGATGGCGTTGCCGATGCCCTGGTCGATGCCGGCCTGGAACAGCCGCGGGTTGGTGCAGAACACATCATCGCCCACCAGCTGGCAGGCGCCGCCGAGCGTCGCGCCCAGTGTCTTCCAGCCGATGATGTCGTCCTCGGCCATGCCGTCCTCGATCGAGACGATGGGGTAGTCGCGCACCAGCCCGGCCAGGTACCGCACCTGCTGTTCGGCGTCGCGCAGCAGGTTCTCGCCGTGGTAGCGGTAGCCCTCAGGGCCATGGAATTCACTGGCGGCCGGGTCCAGCGCCAGCGCGATGTCGGCGCCGGGGCGCAGGCCGGCGCGCTCGATCGCGGCCATGATGAAATCCAGCGCTTGCGGGGCATTGCGCAGCATCGGCGCGAAGCCGCCTTCATCGCCCACGTTGACGCTGTGGCCGGCGGCCTTGAGCGCCAGCCGCAAGGTGTGGAACACCTCCGCGCCCATGCGCAGGGCTTCGCGGAAGCTGTCCGCGCCCACCGGCAGGATCATGAACTCCTGGAAGTCGAGCGGATTGTCGGCGTGCGCGCCGCCGTTGATGATGTTGATCATGGGCACCGGCAGCGTCTGCGCCTGCACGCCGCCGATGTGGCGCCACAGCGGCAGCCGCTGGCTGTGGGCGGCCGCGTGCGCCACCGCCAGCGACACGCCGAGCAGGGCGTTGGCCCCCAGCCGGCTTTTGTCGGGCGTGCCGTCCAGTTCGATCATGATCTGGTCGATCCGGGCCTGCTGATCGGCCGGCAGGCCCAGCAGGGCGGCGCGCAGCTCGGTATTGACCGCGCCGACCGCGCCCAGCACGCCCTTGCCCAGGTAGCGGGCGGCGTCGCCGTCGCGCCGCTCCAGGGCCTCGCGCTTGCCGGTCGAGGCGCCCGACGGCACCAGGGCCAGGCCCTGGGCGCCGTCGTCCAGGCGGACCTCGACTTCGACGGTGGGATTGCCGCGGCTGTCCAGCGCTTCGTGGGCGGCCAGGTGGGTGATGTTCATGGTGGGCTCCGGAAAGGACTTGGGGAAAGGGTAATCGTCAGCTAATTCAAACAAGCAGGAATCGAGTCAGCCACGCCGGCAGGTCGTCGGTGCGGCGATGAATCGGGCAATCAGCCATTTCAATGCCGGCATGCTAAAAATGGACCTTGAATCCGACAATGCAGTTTTTCTGCCTCTTCGTCAGTTTTCCTGACAGATGATCCGCCATGCGCCAGTTGCCGCCCCTGTCCGCCGTCCGCGCCTTCGAAGCCATCGCCCGCAGTGGTTCGGTCACCCGAGCGGCCGAGGAACTGTGCCGCAGCCATGGCGCCGTCAGCCGCCATCTGCGCCTGCTGCAGGAGCACGCCGGCGTGGCGCTGTTCGAGAAAGACGGCACCGGCCTGCGCCTGACCCAGGGTGGCGCCACGTTCTATGCCTCGGTGCGGGCGGCCTTCGACCAGCTTGAAAACGCCTACGAACGCCTGGCGCGCGAATCCCAGGCGCCGGGGCTGCACGTGGCCTGCAGCGCCACCTTCGCCATGCGCTGGCTGGTGCCGAACCTGGCCGTGTTCTATCGCAAGCATCCCGAGATCCGCATCCGCCTGTCGATGACCTCGGCGCGTGAAATGCGCAACGAGGGCGCCGACCTGATCCTGGCCTGGGACCTGTCCGGCTACGCCGAGACCGACCGGCGCCAGGCCCTGGCGCTGGCGCCGGTGCGTTTCGGCGCGGTCTGCACGCCGGCCTATGCGCGCAGGAAGCCGGCCACGCGCGCGCGCATCGCCCATGAATACACCTCCAGCGCCTGGAACCAGTGGGAGGCCATCACCGGGCAGCCGGCGGCGCAAGGCGACACGCTGGCGTTTCCCCACACCCACCTGTGCATCGAGGCCGCGCTGTCGGGCCTGGGGGTGGCGCTGGTCGAACGGCGGCTGATCTCGCGCGAGTTGCAGGACGGGCAACTGGTGGCGCCCTACGGCTTCGTGCCGTTCGACGGCGGCCTGCGCGCGGTGCCGGCCGCCGGCCGCGCCCGCACCGCCCATGCCGATGCCTTCATCGCCTGGCTGCGCGGTGCGCTGGCCGGGCCCGAGGACTGATGGCCGCGCGGTGGGGCCGGCTGGCTTGGTATGCTGGACGGGCATTCCCGCCGGAGACTCCATGACCGATACGCCGCCTTCCGCCAGCCCGTCCTCGCCAGCCTTCGCCACCCGTTCGGCGCTGGCGTCGCAGGCGCGCCGTGCCCAGTTGCGGCGCATGAAGATCGCCGCGCTGGCCCTGCTGGTGGCGATGATCAGCGGCTTCATCACGAGCCACGTCATGGGCGGCCAGGGCGTGTGGGCATGGGTGCGGGCCTTCTGCGAGGCCGCCACCGTGGGGGCGCTGGCCGACTGGTTCGCGGTGGTGGCGCTGTTCCGCCGGCCGATGGGCCTGCCGATTCCGCACACCGCCATCATCCCCAGCAACAAGGACCGCATCGGCGACAACCTGGCGGTGTTCGTGCGCGACCACTTCCTCGACCCGGATACGCTGATGGCGAAGCTGCGCGGCTTCGACCCGGCCGCGCGCCTGTCGCGCTGGCTGGCGCGGCCAAAGCAGGCGCACGCGCTCAGCGACGGCGCGCGGCGGGTCGCGCTGCAGACGCTGGACCTGCTGGACGACCGCGCGGTGCGCGGCGTGATCCAGGCGTTCGTGGTCAAGACCCTGCGGCGCTGGGACGCGGCCGGCAGCGCC
Organism: Achromobacter dolens; assembly: GCF_902859745.1. Taxonomy (GTDB): domain Bacteria; phylum Pseudomonadota; class Gammaproteobacteria; order Burkholderiales; family Burkholderiaceae_B; genus Achromobacter; species Achromobacter dolens. The sequence continues at coordinate 34,022 of NZ_CADIJW010000046.1, forward strand.
GGCGAGGTGCTGGGCCTGCTGACCCGCGACGGCCGCCACCAGGAGCTGCTGGACGCCGCCATGGAGCGGCTGGGCGGCTACCTGGGCGACGAGGACGTCAAGGAACGCGCCTCGGCGCTGCTGGTGAAATTCGCGCGCAAGGAATGGCCGCGCATCATCAAGGCGGTGGACGTGATCGCGTCGGTCGAGGGCATCGCCGACAACCTCGCGGACAGGCTGGCGCGGGCGCTGGTGCAGGAACTGCGCGATGTGCTGTCGGAACCGGATCACCCGGTGCGGCGCGACTACGAGGCCTGGGTGCTGGACTACATCGCGCGCCTGGGCAGCGATCCGGCGCTTGCCGCGCAGGTCGAGGCCATGAAGCAGCGCGCCATCGACCACCCCAAGGTGCAGGAGTACGTGCAGGGCCTGTGGGACGACATCCATGCCGCGTTGCGGCGCGACCTGAGCGACGAGCATTCGGCCCTGGCCGCGCATCTGGAAAGCGCCTTGCTGGCGCTGGCGCGCAAGCTGGGCGAGGACCCGGACCTGCGCGAGGCCATCAACGGCCACGTGCTGGGCGCGGCGCGGCGGCTGACCGGGCGGTTGCGCATCGGCGTGACCGAGCACATCGCGCGCACCGTCAAGTTGTGGGACGAGCGCCACCTGGTCGATGAACTGGAGCTGAGCGTGGGGCGCGACCTGCAGTACATCCGCTTCAATGGCACCCTGGTGGGCGGCCTGATCGGCGTGCTGTTGCATGCGGCGGTGCTGCTGGCGACGGGCTAGTGCGGCGCCCGCGGGGAGGGCGCCGGTCAACCATCGCGGATTTGCGGACATGTCCGATGTATCAGGAAGGAAGATTGCTGGCGAAGCGCCAGGGCGCGGTGCTATTGTCTCTGCCAGTCGCCGGGCCTGCCGTCAGATCCCCGGGACGACCGCCGCCCGGCCGGGCGGCCCGTATCACGCGCATCTCTCCCCAGGAGGCAAGTCCCATGAAGAAATTCTCGATTCTCGTTGCAACGCTGGCGCTGGCCGGCGCCTCGGCCGCCGCCCAGGCCGAGAGCGTCACGATGTCGGTCCTGAACGACGACGGCAGCGTGGGCAAGAGCGCGGGCACCATCACGCTCGAACAGACCAAGGAAGGCCTGAAATTCACGCCCAAGCTCACCGGCCTGCCGCCGGGCGAGCATGGCTTCCACGTCCATGAAAACGGTTCGTGCGCGTCGACCACGGTCGATGGCAAGGTGATGCCGGGCGGCGCCGCCGGCGGCCACCTGGATCCGCAGGGCACCAAGGCGCACAAGGGGCCGCTGGCCACCGACGGCCACCTGGGCGACCTGCCGTTCATCACCGTGGGCGCCGATGGCAACGCCAAGACGGCCGTGGTGGCGCCGCGCCTGAAGCTGGCCGACGTCAAGCAGCACGCGCTGATGATCCACGTCGGCGGCGACAACTACAGCGACACGCCCAAGCCGCTGGGCGGCGGGGGCGGCCGCATGGTCTGCGGCGTGGTGAAGTGACGCCCCGGGCCGCCTGCTAGGCGGTGCCGTTGCGGCCGTGGGCGCGGTAGCCCGGCCGCTCGGCCAGCCGGTCGTAGTAGGCGGCCACCGCCGGCAGCGCCGGCCGCAGGGCGCTGTCCAGCGGCGTGGCGAACCAGCGGTTGACCGACAGGCCGATGGCAATGTCGGCCAGCGTGAAGGCCTCGCCGGCCACGTAGGCGCCGGTGTCCCGCAGGCGCCGTTCCAGGATTCCCATGAAGTGCGCCCAGTCGCGGCTCGAAGCCTCGATGGCGGCGGCATCCCGGTGCGCCGGCGACTGCCGCGCCAGCGCCATGAAGGCATAGCTCCACGACCGGTTCAGGTCGGTCGCCTGCCAGTCCATCCACTGGTCGACCCGGGCGCGCAGCCTGGCATTGGCCGGATAGAGCGGATTCGCCGCGTCGCCGCCATATTGGTTGGCCAGATAGCGGATGATGCTGTTCGATTCCCACAGCACGAAGTCGCCGTCGCGCAGCACCGGCACCATGGCGTTCGGGTTGAGGGCCAGGAAGGCCGCGTCGGTCGTCGGACGAAAGCCCGAGCCCCAGTCCTCGCGCGTGAACGGCAGGTCGAGTTCGACGCAGGTCCAGAGGACCTTGCGGACGTTGATGGAAGAGGCTTTTCCCAGGATGTTCAGCATGATCGCGGCGGGGCGGGGTGTTTGGCGAGGCGCCGCGCGCGGCGGCCTCGATGGCAGGCCAGTCTAGCGGCCGCCGCCGGCCGCCGCCAGATACAGATCGGGCCGGGCGGGACCACAACAGAAAGCCCGCCGGGGCGGCTGGGCGCCGTTCAGTCCGCCACGGCTTGCGGCTGGCGGCGCAGCCGCGCCACGGGCGAGGCCAGCAGCGCCGCGAACTGGGCGGCAAAGCCGACGCTGGACAACCACAGGCAGGCTTCCATGCCCAGCCGCGCCGCCAGGGTCGCGCCGATCAAGGCGCCCACGGGCCGCGCGCCGAACGTCGCCGTGACGATCACGGCCGAGACGCGGCCCAGCAGCGCGTTGGGCGTGACCGCCTGGCGCAGCGTGGTGGTGGCGATGGTCCATAGAATCGGTCCGGCGCCGAACAGGAACAGGCCGACCCCGGCCCAGGCGCCCGCCGGCCACGCCAGCGTCGACAGCAGGATCAGGCTGGCGGCCAGCGCGCAGGTGGGGCCGGCCGCGATCAGCGCGCCGAACGACAGGCGCGCCGCCAGCCACGGCGCGGCCAGGGCCCCGGCCAGCATGCCGGCGCCGTAGATGCCCAGCGTCATGCCCACGCCGGCGGCGGTCAGGCCCAGGCGCTCCACCGCGTAGACCACGTAGACGGCCTGCAGCACGAACCAGGCGGTGTTGAAGCACACCGCCGTGACCAGCACCGGCCGCAGCAGGGGATGCGCCGCCACGAACGCGGCGCCTTCGCGCAACTCGCGCCACAGGTGGCGTCGCGTCGCCGTGCGTGGCGGCTCGGGCGGCAGGCCCGCCAGCAGCCCCGCCGCCAGCAGCGACAGCAGGGTGGCCAGGCCGTAGGCGACGGCGGCGCCGATGCCGCCGACCAGCGCGCCGCCCAGCGCCGGCCCGGCCGAGAACGCCGCGCTGCGCGCCAGTTCCAGCCAGCGGTTGGCCTGCGCCAGTTGGGTTGCCGGCAACAGCGTCGGCACCAGCGCGGGCGCGGCCACGTTATAGGCCACCGTGCCGACCGCGCCCAGGAAGCCCAGCACCGCCAGCGCGGCCAGGCTCAGGCCGTCCGCCGCCAGCAGCGCCAGCAGGCCCAGCAGGCTGGCGGCGCGCGCGCACTCGGCGGCGGTCATCAGGGTGCGGCGCGCGATCCGGTCGGCCAGCACCCCGGCGGGCAATGACAGCAGCAGGAAAGGGAGGGTCTGGGCGGTCTGCAGATAGCCGGTCTGGGCGGCGTTGGCGCCCAACGCCAGCACCGCCACCAGCGGCGCCGCCGCCAGGGCGATCTGTTCGGAACATTGGGCGGCCAGGTTGGAGGCGGCCAGGCGGCGGAATGCCGTGGGCAGGGCGGGCATGGAGGCGACGGCCGGCGCGGCCGCGAAAACGACGAGGGCCCGATCATGACCGGGCCCCGTGGGCGTCGCACTCCGTTAATTGCCGTCGCCGGCCGGCGGCGTCAGGGAATCGGCGGGTAGTCGCCGAAGCCGTCCGGCCAGGACGTCAGCACCTCGTAGCCGGTGTCGGTGACGACCACCATGTGTTCCCACTGGGCCGACAGCGAGCGGTCCTTGGTGACCACGGTCCAGCCGTCAGGCAACTGCTTGGTCTGCGGCTTGCCGGCGTTGATCATGGGTTCGATGGTGAACATCATGCCGGGCTGCAGCACCAGGCCCTCGCCGGGGCGGCCATAGTGCAGCACCTGCGGTTCGTCGTGGTAGATCTGGCCGATGCCGTGGCCACAGTATTCGCGCACGATGCTGAAGTGCTCGCGGTGCGCGACGGTCTGGATGGCGTGGCCGATGTCGCCCAGCGTGGCGCCCGGCTTGACTGCCATGATGCCGGCGCGCATGGCCTCGTAGGTCGTGTTCACCAGGCGGCGCGCCAGCGGGCTCGGCTGGCCGACAAAGTACATGCGGCTGGTGTCGCCGAACCAGCCGTCCTTGATGACGGCCACGTCGATGTTGAGGATGTCGCCGTTCTTGAGCACCTTGGCCGACGGGATGCCGTGGCAGATTACGTGGTTGGCCGACGCGCAGATGGTCTTGGGAAAGCCGTGGTAGCCGACGTTGGCCGGGATGGCCTTCTGCACGTTGACGATGTAGTCGTGGCAGATGCGGTCGAGCTCGTCGGTGGTGACGCCGGGCCGCACGTGCTCGGCGATCATGTGCAGCACTTCCGCCGCCAGGGCGCCGGCGCGCCGGGCCATGGCGATGTCGGCGGCGGATTTGATGGAGACCTTGCGCGCCATTTACGCGGCCTCCTGCTGGCCGGCGGTTGCCTGTCCGTGGGACAGGGCGGCGATGCTGAAGCCCTCGGCCTGCTCGATGCGGATCAGCAACTGGCAGATGTCGGCGTGGCGCAGCTCGGGGTAGAGCTCGGACAGCATGCCGATGCGCATCCAGTGTTCGGCCTGCGAGTTGATCGAGCGGCTCAGCGCGCTGCTGGCCACGCGCAGATTCTCGTGCATCTGCTCGGAAATCTTGACGATGCCCATGGTGAGTGTTCCATATATGGTTTGTATATGGAACGTATGTTATCCCACCGTCGGGACCGGACGCAAACCGCCGCGGGGCGCACCCGGCGTCAGGCGCGCCCCTGGGCGGGGGCCTTTTCCAGCAGGTCCATGGCGTCCAATTGACGGTAGCGCGCCGGATAGATCGAGCGCGCGTAGTCCTCGCACGGCGTGCCCTGGGTGGCGATGGCCATCACCACGAATTCGGCAAAGTCCTCGGGCGGACCGGCCTTGGCGTAGTCCGACGGGAAATTGCCGTCGGATCGGGCGGCGGCGCCCCAGGCCTTCATGTCGACGCGGGCGTTGTTGGCGTAGCTGTGGGCCAGTTCGTGCAGCACGGCGTGATCGATCATGGCCTGTTCGCCCGACATGCTGTAGAGCGTGATGCGCGAAAACATGGTCTCGCCCACCGTGTGCGTCTCGCGTGTCGGGTCGGCCCAGGGCGGGCCCTTCACCACTTGCGCGTTGAGGCGCGTGATGCGGTCTTCCAGCGCCATCCCCTTGGCCAGGCGGATCTGCAGATCGCGCCCTTGCAGCATCGCCTTGGGGGCGATGCCCAGGCTCTTGGCGACCTGTTCCGGTTGCGGCTGCGGTTCCTCGGTCAGGCGCTCGGTGAATTCCTGCGGCCGGCGCTGCATCAGGTCGCCGGTCCAGAGGGGATCGCGCGGTTCCAGCACCACCGGCACGCGCTGTCCGGCGGGCCAGGCTTCGTACATGACGCACTTGTCGTCCCCCGCGCGCGCCAGGTTGGCGGGTGGCTGGTAGGCCGACGGCCCGGTCAGCTTCACCGGAACCCGTTTGGCGTCGAACATGGCCTCGGTGAGCTTGAGCGTGTCCTGCACCTGGGCGCATTTCACCGGCGCGTCCTGCGCCGCGATGGGTTCGATCGCGGCCAGCGCCGCCGGCGCGCCGGCCTGCAGAGCCTGGGGCGCGTCGTTCACGCCCGCGCCGCCGCCATCACCGCCGCCATGTTCGAGCTGGTAGAACTGCTGGCTGGCGATCAGGGTGGCGCCGCAGGAGGTCTTCATGCCCTCCAGCGCGGTGCGGCGGTCGGAACTGACGCTCTGCACGCCCTCGACGATGGTGTGCTGGCCGGGGCACTTGGGGCAGGTGACGCGGTCGCCGACGCGGGCCATGGGCCGGCCGAAGATCTGTACGGATTCATCCCCCGTCACCACCACGCCGCCGTGCGAGGTGCGGTCACCCTTGCGTATTACGGATCGCTGCGCCATGGCCGCCCGTTGCTCCCGAAAGAAGGTTAAGTCTGCTTACAGATAGGTGCCGTCCGGCGCCATGCGCGGGGTGCCCACGACGAAGGTGCCGTCGGGCGCCATGCGCACCGGGCCGCCGCCGCCAAGGTAGCGGCCATCGGGCGCGCGCTGGGGCGTGCCCGCGACGTACGTGCCGTCCGGCGCGCGGGTGATGGGCCCACCGTCGCCGACGTAAGTGCCATCGGGGCAGCGTCGCGGCGTGCCGTTGATGAAGCGGCCGTTGGGCATCATGTGGAATGACTTGTTCATCGCGACTTCCTGGGTTTGGAGAGCTTGCATGATAGCGATGGTCCCTGATGCGTTTTGTAATAGGGCGTGTCATGTTCCAACGTAACGCGGTTACAGATATGGGATCATCGCTGCTTTCGCCGCCGGGCCATGCGCCGCTTGCGCATGGCTCGCCACCCGCAACGACACAAGACACTATGAGCGATATCGACGCACTGCTGCAGCCCATTCCGGGCGAGGCGCCTTGTGGCGCCGACATGGTCTTTTCCGCCGAATTCGACGCCATCCGCGAGGCCCGCCGCCAGGATGACCCGCACCTGGACCAGGGCGACTGGGTCATCGACATCAAAGAAGCCGACTGGCCGCAGGTGATCCGCATCTGCACCGAGGTGCTGACCCAGCGCAGCAAGGATGTGCGGGTGGCCGCCTGGCTGGCCGAGGCCTGGGCCAAGACGCGCGGCTTCGCCGGCCTGCGCGACGGCTTCCTGCTGGTGGACGGGCTGTGCCGGCGCTATTGGGATGGCCTGCATCCGGTGCCGGACGAGGGCGACGTGCAGCAGCGCGTGGGCAACCTGGCGTGGTTGTTGTCGCGTTCGCAGCAACTGGTGCGCGAACTTCCCTTGACGCAGTCCGAGGGAGGGCGCTTCGGCGCGGTGCTGTGGGACAGCGCCTCGCAACTGGCCAACGCCATCAAGCGTTCGCCGCAGAACGCCGCCGACATGTCGCGTGGCAAAGTCACCCTGGAGCAGTTCGACGCCGCGCGCCGCGACACGCCGCCGGCGTTCTACGCCGAGCTGGAAAGCCAATTGCAGAGCTGCTTCGGCGCGGTCGACGTGCTGGAATCGACGTTGACCGAGCGTCTGGGCGACGAAGGCCCGGCCTTCACGCCGGTGCGCACCGCGCTGAAGGACGTGACCGAGCTGGTGCATCGTTTCGCCCGCGAGGCCGGCCTGCTGGTGCGCGCCGACCTGGCGCCGGCGCCGTCCGCTCAGGCCGCGCCGTCCACCGGCGCGCCCATTACCCGCATGGAGCCCACCTTGACCGCTGCCGACCTTCCGCCCACGGCCTCCACGGCCACGCGCGGCCCGCTGCAAACGCGCGACCAGGCCCTGGCGCAACTGCGCGAAGTGGCCGAGTTCTTCCGCCGCACCGAGCCGCACAGTCCCGTGGCCTATCTGGCCGACAAGGCCGCAAGCTGGGGCGAGATGTCGCTGCACCTGTGGCTGCGCACCGTGGTCAAGAACGGCGAGGCGCTCTCGGGCCTGGAAGAGCTGCTGGGCGTGCCCAAGCCGCCCGAGAACAACGGCTGAAATCCCGCCCGTGGCGCTGGCCGCGTGGCCGCCGCTCAGCGGCTGGCGCGGAATTCGATGCGGCGGTTCTTGGCGCGGCCCTCGGCGGTGGCATTGGTCGCCACCGGCTGGTCCGGCCCCGCGCCCAGCGTCTCGAAGCGGCCGGGCGGCAGCCCCTTGTCGACCAGATAGGCCCTGACCGCGTCGGCGCGGGCCTGGCTCAAGGCCAGGTTGGTGCTGCGGCTGCCGGAGCTGTCGGTGTGGCCAATGATCTGCACCTTGTCGCTGTGCAGCTTCGGGATCACGTCGGCCACCTGGTCGAGCAGTTCGCGCCCGCGCGCCGTCAGCGTGGCGCTGCCAGTCTCGAATTCCACCACGCGGTTGGTGAGCACCTTGTCCAGCAATCCCTGTTCGTCCTTGCCGGCCGCCACGCGAAGGCCGTTGACGATCTTGTAGGTCGGGTTGAGCGAGGTGGCGAAGGCGCTGGCGATCTGCTGGCGCGAGGCCTCGTTCTGCACTTCGCCCTGCAGGCGGATCTGGGTGCCGTCCACTTCCAGTTGGCCGCGGTTGATTTGCTTGAGCGGCTGGCCGATCAGCTTGCCGACGTGCTCCGACCAGTTGGGGGGCGCGACCACGCCGCCGACCTCGATCTGGTCGATGACGTTGCCCACGCCATAGACCTGTTGCAGCCGAGCCAGCACGTCGGCCTTGGTGGCCTCGTCGGGCACGGCGCCGCTGGCCACCACCTGGCCGGGCTGCGGAATCACGTTGGCGGGGACGACGGTGGCGGCGTCCTGCGCCGCCGCGGCGCACGAGAACAGCGCCGCCAGGATCAGGAGAGAGACGCGCATGGTCAGGCTCCGGTGAAGACTTCGAGATAGGTGTCGAGCGCCATGCGCAGCGACAGCCTGGGTTGGTCCAGATAGCTGGAGAGCTTGGCCAGGCCGTGGCTGGCCGACACGTGGTTGCGCACCCAGGGCGCGTCTTCCAGCACGATGTAATGCTCGGCGAAGGCCTGCGGCGTGGACAGCAGGCTGGCCAGCGTCTGCGGCGAAGCGCCGCGAAAACCCGCCACCAGCCGGTGCTTGCCGCCGATGCGGCCGATGAACACCGCGATCTCGAAATCCGCGCGCGCCAGGAACGGCGCGATCAGCGTCATCCAGTACGAGGCCACCAGATTGATGTAGAGCGGATCGTCCGGCAGCGGCAGCGCCAGCCCGCGGTCGAGCTGCGAGGAACCGCTGGACATGACCGGTTCGAGCAGGATGCCCAGCGCCAGGACGATGTCGTGCACGTTGGCCGCGTGGCCGTTGCCGCGCAGCATGGCCTGCAGGCGCTCGACGGTCTGCAGGTCGACGAAGGCATCGAAGCCGTCGTCGGCCTCGGTGCGGATTTCGCCCTCGAGTTCGTTCAGGCTCTGCAGCGCCGGGCCGGGGTCGGCGTCGGTCATCAGCAGCGCGGCGGCGCCGCTCATGCGGTTCCACAGCCGGCTGAAGGCCATCGGGCTGCGGGCGATGAAGGCCAGCGGCCGCTGCACCTCGACCGAAGTCGCCGACAGGAACGGAAAGCGACGGCCCGACTGGTCGCGGCTGGGCTGGAGGTGCCCGGCGATGGCCAGCTTGCCGCGCGAGCCGAGGATGGCGAACGGCATCGGCTCGGCCTCGTCGTACAGCGTCTTCCAGTGCGGGTCCTGGGCCAGCAGCTCCATGGTGTTGGCGACCCAGCCGTCCAGCGTGCTCATCAGTTGTGGATGCGAGGTGTTCTTGACGAAGTCGCCGCGGGCCGGGATCTTGCCAAAGTAGGCCGTGCGGAACAGGGGGGACTGCAGGTTGCTCATTGCGGCGCTCCGGGTCGCGTCTGGGCGGAGGAGGATTCGGAAGTGGCGCCCACCACGGAGGAGGGCAGGCGCAGGTTGCGCAGGCCCTGGCTGCCGCCGGGCTCGCTGCCGCCGGCGCCGGGCGCCTGGGCGTTGCTGATGATGCGAAGCTTGACCGGCACCGTCACGTTCGACTTGCCCCAGCTCATGTTGAAGCTGCCGTCGGCGTTGGAGGTGCGCTGGGCGGTCGCGATCAGGCGTTCCAGGCCGAAGCGGCCGGGTTCGTTGACGATCTCGACCACGCTGCCGTCGAAGGTGGTGGCGGTGATGCGCGCGCCGGGCGCGCCCTGCGCATTGGGCCAGACGAAGTTGACCCATTGCGGCGGCGTGTTGCGGTAGCGAAGTTGCTGGCCGTCGATCTCGATGGTGTATTCGGTCACCCCGGCGGCGGGCTTGGGCTGGATCTGGAACAGCGTCTGCGGCTGGCTGGCCGAACCGGCGCCCGCGCCGCCGGACAGCGGCGCCACCCACTGCGCGAAGTTGGCGGTGAAGGTCGGCTGCAGGCTGATGCCCATGTCGCCCCAGGTGCGCGCCGTCAGGATGTCGCCGCGGCGCACGGTCAGCGGGCCGAGGGTGTCGTTGACGTATTTGGCGATGCTGCCCTGCGGGCCGAACACCTGGCCGATCTCGTCGCTGCTGGCCTCGACGCTGGCGCGCGAGGCGAACGGATACTTCTCGGCCAGGGTCTGGTTGAACGGCTGATAGACCTGCGCGTTCCAGACCTTGTTCAGTTCGCGCTCGGCCGGTTGCATGGCCACGGCGTAGGCCTGGATCAGCGGCCGCACCAGCAGCGGGCGCAGCGTCTCGCGCTGCGTCGCCGACAGGCCGGCCAGCATCTGCTCGTCGACCAGCTTGAGCGCGTCGGCCAGCTCCGAGTCCTTGCCTTCCAGCGTCTGGCGCAGCAGCACCAGCGAGCCGGGGCCGGGGTCGCCCTGGTTGTTGAGCAGGTTGAAGCGCGTGCGGATCTTGGACAGCGCGCCCATGTAGTTGCCCAGCAGCGACTGGTTCTCACGCGTCACCACCAGGCGCGCCACGTCCGAGAACTCGCGGCCCACCGGACCCATCGGGATGGCCTCGCCGTTGGCGGCAGTGGCGGGCGCCGGCGGCGTCTGCCGCAGGATCACGCGCTTGAACCAGCCGACCACGCCGCTTTGCGCCTGCTGCAGGCCGGCGTTGACCAGCGACGGGTTGTCCCACGAGGTCTGCTCATAGGCGGTGTTGATCAGCTTGGCGATGGGCGAGGTCTGCGGGTCGCCCAGGCGGTTCATCGCGCCCACCGACTGCTCGAAGCTGGTGAAGGGCTTGATGGTCACGCCGCGCAGGAACTTCTGCCATTCCTGGGCGTACTCCGTCTTGTACATCGTCGCCAGGCTCTTCTGGATCTGCTCGGGGCTGCCGTCCAGCGTCAGGTCGTCGCGCGCGTTCACGCCCAGCACCCAGTCGCTGGTCTGCACTTCCTTCTTGGCGGCCTCGTTGATGGCGGGCTGGATGTATTGTTCCCAGGCCTCGCGGGTGAAGGTGCCGGGGATGGCGTAGCTGCCGGCCACCACGCCGGCGTCGTTCTCGCCGACGATGCGCGCCACCGTCATGGTCTGGAAGCGCGTGGCGGCGCGCGCCTTGAGCGTGGCGTAGGCGCGTTCGCGCGCCGGCATGCCCTGCATCACGGCGCGCAGGCTGGCGCGGGTCTTTTCCACCAGCGCCAGGTTGGTGTCGATCTGCGGCCAGCCGGCGTCGGGGGCGCGGCTGACGTAGAACGAGATCAGGCGCTCGGCGCTGCGGATCAACTGGTCGCGCGGCATGGCGCCGCGGTTGGTCTCCAGCCAGCCGCGCCAGAAACGCGTGATCTGGTCGGACAGGTGGGTCGGGTCGACGTGCTGGCGATTGGCCATCATCAGGTACGTCTTGAGCGCGTTGTAGGCGTCGTCGGCATTGGTCGGCGAGGCGTCCTGGAACAGCGTGTCGCCGCCCGCGGCATTCGCGCCGCGCAGCGCCTGCGGCGCAGGCTTCGGCGCGCCGCCGGCGGCCGCCGCGTTGCCGGACATGTCGACCTTGGCCAGGAAGTCCTCCAGGCTCACCTTGACCGGGCTCAGCATGAACTGGCGTGCGCCGTTGTAGTACTCGGCCAGCAGGCGTTCCTTGAGCACGTCGCCCTGGTACAGCCCCAGGCCCAGCGACCACGGGCGGCTGGACGAATAGCGGTCCAGTTGTTCGATGCGGTCCTGCAGGATCTCCATGGCCTCCAGGCGGCTCTGCAGGTCGGTGCGCTCGCTTTGCAGGCGCACCACCTTGTCCAGGTCGGCCTGCACGTTCTGCGCCAGTTGGCGGTTGCCCAGGTACGACCAGCTCCAGCCGCCCAGCACCAGGCCCAGCGCCAGCACCAGGCCGAAGAAGGTCAGGTAGCGCACGCGGGTCTTGGCCGGGCTGGCGTGCTGGCGCACCAGCTTCTTGTCGGCGAAGATCACGCTGGAGAACAGGTCGCGCAGGAAGAAGCCGTTGTGCGAGGACACGCTGCGCGCCTGGCCGCGCGGGGCCGGGCGCAGGTCGAAGCGCTCGGCCAGCCGTTCGGTCGAGGTGCTTTGCGACACGCCTTCCTGCAGCGCGCTGGTGAAGTAAAAGCCGCGGAACACGGGCTTGTACTGGAACGGGTTGGTCTCGAACAGCGTCGACAGGAAGGTGCGCAGGGCGGGCTTGATGCCGGCGAATTCCAGCGGGAACGTCAGCAGTCCCGGCGGCAGGTCGCGGTTGTTGCGCAGCGAGATCTGCGCCGTGCCCATTTCCTTGAGGCCTTCGTACAGTTCGTCGAAGCGTTCATCGAACAGGGCCAGCACGTCGCGGTTCTCTTCCGCGCCGTAGGGCAGGGTGGCGCCCCAGACGCGGTCGCGTTCGCGCTGGTCGCTGTCGGAGAAGAACTCGTTGAAGCCGGAAATCAGGTCGGCCTTCGTGAAGATGATGTAGACCGGCGCGAACACTTCCAGCCGGTCGGTCAGTTCCTGCACCCGCTGGCGCAGGTTCTTGGCCAGGTTGATGGCGAACTCGGGGCCGGCGCCGGTCAGCTCGTCGATACTGGCGGCCACGATGATGCCGTTGATCGGCGCCTTGGGGCGATGGCGCTTGAGCAGGTCGAGAAAGCCCATCCATTCGTTGCGGTCTTCCTCGTGCACCGAGTAGCGGCCGGCCGTGTCCAGCAGGATGCCCTCGGTGGTGAAGAACCAGTCGCAGTTGCGGGTGCCGCCCACGCCGCGCACCGCCGCCCCGTTCTTGTCGGCGAAGGGAAACTGCAGGCCCGAGTTGATTACCGCGCTGCTCTTGCCCGCGGCCGGGTTGCCGATCACGATGTACCAGGGCAGTTCGTACAGGGCTTCGTTGCCCGAGACCTGGCCGATCTTGGAGGTCTTGATGGTGCGCACGGCCTGCACCAGCCGGGTGCGCAGCGCGTCCACGTCGCCGCGGTTGGCGGCGGCCGCGCCGGCCTGCACCTGCTGCTCGAGCATGTCGCCCAGGTTCTTGTTGGCGCGCCGCGCGCGGCGCCGGCGCCACAGGTAGGCGCACAGCCAGATGAACAGGAAGATCCCCAGCGCGATGGCGGCCCAGACCAGGCCGATCTCGACCGTGTCGGCGAACAGGAACAGGAACACGACCAGGGCGATCAGGCCGATCGCCATGAACAGGCGCGGGTTGCCGAGGGCGCGCGATGTCCAATGTCGGCCTTCGCTCAGGGCGCTGGAGATACCGGAGAAGAAACCTGAAGGGCTACGCATGATTCTGGCTATTTTTATGTGGGTCAGGCGGAGAGGGACGGAGACAGCAGGGCGAGTGTGCGCAAAGCGGGGTCCTGGGTCATGACGGCGATGACGGGGGCTTCGGCCTGCGCGCAGGCCTCGCCGGCGACCGCCAGCGTCAGCAGGTGCGCGGCCGCGCCGGTGTAGCCGCAGGCGCCGCCCACGGCCAGGCAATCCTCATTCGGATCGAGTGTGGTGAACAGCGTGCTGGCCAGTCCCGCGGTTTCGAGCGGACGGCTGCCACGATGGTCGGCGTCGCTGACCAGCGCTCGGATGTCGTCCGCGCGCCGGTCCTGCTGCTGCAGGAAGTGGCTGGCCAACTCGGCCAGCATCGGTTCGCTGGCGGCGCCACGGGCGTCGGCGCCGGTGGCGCGGTGCGCCATGGGCGACAGGGCCAGCTCGAAGGCGCCGTCCGGCGGCGCGGCGCCGGCGTTGTCACCGGCCCCGGCCTGGTTCAGGTCGAGCAGCAGGCCGGCGGCCGCTTCGCCGGGCACGCGTCCCTGCGGATTGGCGCTGTCGACCAGCATGCCGTCCGCGTCCCAGTCCTGCACCACCGCGGCGTCGATATAGGAATCGGCCGAGGCCACGATGCGCAGCGGCGCGCGCGCTGGCGTGACGGGCTCCAGCGCCAGTTGCCGCAGCAGGCCGTCGCTGGCCAGGGCGTCGCGCGCCTCGTGTGGCCGCAGCGTCAGGCGGGCGGCGGGCCAGGCCGCGATGAGGCGGGCCTGGGCCAGCGCGTGCTCGCGCGCCGCCGGCGGCCATTGGGCTGGCAGCAGCAGTTCGACCTGCAGCAGCGGCCAATCGTCGTCGCGCTCCGGCGTGCCGTGATCCAGCACGTGGGCGCGGGCCTCGCGCGCCAGGCTCTCGACCACTTCGCACAGCAGGGCGGTGGCGCGCAGGCAGTTCTCGGCCTGCGCGGCGGCGGGCGCGGCTTGGGTTTCCGCGGCCTCGCGCAGCATGTGGTTGTCCAGGTGCGCGGCGCGCGCGCTGAAGATGGGAAAGCCGCGGGCGTTCTTGAGCGTGTCGTCCAGGTCGGGCCGCTGCTGTTTCGCCAATGCCTCGTGGATCGCGGCCGCATCGCTGCCGGGCGCGGCGCGCGCGGCGCTTGCCAACACCGCCAGCCGCGTGGCGGCCGGCGCCGCCTGGGGCGCCTG
>NZ_CADIJW010000047.1 GCF_902859745.1 Achromobacter dolens
GGGCCGCGGCGTCGGCGCGCGGCTTGCCCGGGGCCCGGGTCGGCCCGTCGGCCTGTGCGGGCGGCCGCGGGCGGGAAGATTCTGGCATGTACGATTTGTCCGGTTAGCTGCCTATTATATAAACGCCGCGCGGCCATATAATTTCGCCACGCCGTCCCGTGACGGCGCGTTGACGCGGCCCCCGGGCCGCGTTGTTGCCACTCTCAGGAATTGCCCCACCCATCATGCCCGACCTGGAACCAGACACCGTCTCTGCCCTTGAAGCCCCCGAATTCGCCCCTGCCCAGTTCGTCCGATGGTTCCGAGACGTCGCGCCCTACGTGCATGCGTTCCGAGGCAAGACCTTCGTGGTGGCGTTTGGCGGTGAGTTGGTGCAGGCCGGGGCGCTGAACGCGCTGGTGCAGGACCTGTCGCTGCTGTCGTCGCTGGGCATCCGCCTGGTGCTGGTGCACGGCTCGCGCCCCCAGGTCAATGAACAATTGCGCCTGAAGGGCTTCACCCAGCAGTTCGACCGCGGCCTGGCGCCCACCGACGCCGCCGCGCTGGAATGCGCCAAGGAAGCCGCCGGCGAGATCCGCCTGGACATCGAGGCCGCCTTCAGCCAGGGCCTGCCCAACACGCCGATGTCGCACGCGCACATCCGTGTCATTTCGGGCAATTTCGTCACCGCCCGCCCCACCGGCGTGCTGGACGGGGTGGACTACAAGCACACCGGCCAGGTGCGCAAGATCGACGTCGACGCGCTCAAGTTCGCCATCGAGAAGGGTTCGTCGGTGGTGCTGCTGTCGCCGCTGGGTTTCTCGCCCACCGGCGACGCCTTCAACCTGGCCATGGAAGACCTGGCCACCAGCGTGGCGGTGGCGCTGCGCGCCGAAAAGCTGATCTTCCTGTCCAGCGAACAGGGCGTGCTCAATGACGACGGCTCGGTCGACACCGAGCTGGCCCGGGTCGACGCCGACGCGCTGCTGGCGGCCGGCTCGCTGGACGAGGAAACCGGCGCCTACCTGCAATACGCGTCGCTGGCGGTCAAGCGCGGGGTGGCGCGCGCCCACCTGGTGCCGTTCTCGCTGGACGGCAGCGTGCTGCTGGAAATCTTCACCCACGATGGCGTCGGCACCATGGTGGTCGAAGACACGCTGGACGACCTGCGCCCGGCCACGCTGGATGACGTCGGCGCCATCCTCAGCCTGATCGAGCCGCTGGAAGCCGACGGCACGCTGGTGCCGCGCCCGCGCAGCGTGATCGAGCGCGACGTCGAGAACTTCACCGTGCTCGAGCACGACGGCGTGATCTACGGTTGCGCCACGCTGCACAACTTCCCCGAGGATCACATGGCCGAGATGGCCTGCCTGATCGTGCACCCCGAATGGCAGGGGTCCGGCGAGGGCGAGATCCTGCTGCGCCACATGGAATCGCGCGCCCGCGCTTCCGGCGCCAAGCGGCTGTTCGTGCTGACCACGCGCACCTCGCACTGGTTCATGAAGCGCGGCTTCGTGCAGGGCGGCATCACCGACCTGCCGCGCGAAAAGCAGAACAACTACAACCGCTCGCGCAACAGCCTGGTGTTCATCAAGAAGCTGTGACGCGGGCACCGCGGGTTGCCCTACCCGCAGTACCCGCAGGGGCTTGGCGGCCTTCCGGCGCCAAGCCCGCTAAAATGACGCATTACCCATTCTTTCCGGCAGCGAACCATGGCCCGTACCGTCAACTGTGTGAAATTGAAGCGTGAAGCCGAAGGGCTCGATTTTCCGCCCTACCCCGGCGAACTCGGCACCCGCATCTGGCAGAGCATTTCCAAGGAGGCTTGGGAAGAGTGGAAGCAGGTGCAGACCCGCCTGGTCAACGAAAACCGCCTGAACCTGGCCGACGCCCGCGCCCGCAAGTACCTGCAGCAGCAGATGGAACGCTTCCTGTTCGAGGACGGCAGCGTCGAAGCCCAGGGCTACGTTCCGCCCTCGGCCTGATGCCGCCGCGCCGCCATGCGCGGCACGCCTGCGAAGCCCCTCGTCCGCGAGGGGCTTCTTGCTTCTGGCCGGTGCGCCCGGCCGCCCTGCCTTAAGATTGCGCCATTGCTGGCCGTACTAATGCCGTCATGAAAGAAGAACCGAGTTCCGCCGACGCCTCCGACCTGCCCCCGGCCATCCGGCGCGCGCTTGCAGTCGCCGCCGACCGCAAGACCGGCACGATCAACGATGTGCGGCACGTCGTCATCCTGATGCAGGAGAACCGTTCCTTCGACCACTATTTCGGCGCCCTGCCAGGCGTGCGCGGCTTTGCCGACCCGTATCCCGCGCCGACACTGGCCGGCGACGTGCTGACCCAGGCCGACGGCGCCCAGCGGCTGCGTCCCTATGCGCTGCAGGGCGAGTACGCCAGCGACACGCCGGTGGGCTACATCACCCCGCATACCTGGGACGACGCCCAGCGCGCCTGGAACGACGGTCGCATGGATCAATGGCTGGCGGCCAAGAGCCGCCTCGGCCTGGGCGCCTACCGTCCCGCCGAAGTGCCTTTCCAGACGGCGCTGGCCAATGCCTTCACGCTGTGCGACGCCTACCATTGCTCGATCCAGGCCGGCACCAATCCGAACCGGCTGTTCCTGTGGACCGGCACCAACGATCCGCTGGGACGCGCGGGCGGTCCGGCATTGGTCAACACCTTCGACCGCCTCGGGCCGGCCGACCTGGGCTACGGCTGGACCACCTACCCGGAACGTCTGCAGGCCGCCGGCATCGACTGGCGCATTTACCAGGACATGGCGGACAACTTCCACGACAATCCGCTGGCCGGCTTTCGCCAGTTCCGCCGCCAGCACGATGCCGGCGACGCCGACGCGCCGCTGCGCGACCGGGGCCTGTCCACCCACACCCTGGACGACCTGGCGCGCGACGTGGAACAGGGCGCGCTGCCGCAGGTCTCCTGGATCATCGCCCCCGCCGCCGACTCGGAACATCCCGAAGTCTCGTCGCCGCGCCAGGGCGGCGCCTACACCGAACGCGTGCTCGAGATCCTGACCCGCAACCCCGAGGTCTGGAGCGGCTGTGTGTTCCTAGTCACCTACGACGAGAACGACTGTTTCTTCGATCACATGCCGCCTCCGGCCCCGCCGGCGCGCGCCCCCGACGGGCGCTCGGGCGGCCTGTCAACCATCGAGCTGGACGGCGAATACCACGACGTGCGCCACGGCCCCAGCGCCGCCACCCCGGACGATCCGCCCGCCCTGCACGGCCGCGCTTTCGGCATGGGCCCGCGCGTGCCGATGCTGGTGGTGTCGCCCTGGAGCCGCGGCGGCTGGGTCAATTCGCAGGTGTTCGACCACACCTCGGTGATCCGCTTCCTCGAAGCCCGCTTCGGCGTGGCCGAGCCCAATATCAGCGCCTGGCGCCGCGCCGTGGCCGGCGATCTGACCTCGGCCTTCGATTTCGCCGGGGACCGCGCCCTGCAACACGCCGACAGCGTGCGTCACGCCTGTGCCCTGCCCTACGCGCTGGAGACGGTGGGCCGCATGACCGCCGACGGCGAGCACTACCGCCTGACCTTCCGCAATGCCGGCACGGTCGGCGCCGTGCTGCACGTCTACGACCGGCGGGCGCTGGCGCACGCGCCGCGCCGCTACACGGTGGGCGCGGGCGCGCGGCTGGACGACGGCTGGCGCCTGGATGCCGACGGCATCTACGACCTGTGGCTGCTGGGCCCGGATGGCTTCCATCGCCACTTCCGCGGCGACCGCCGCGACGCCGGCCTGCTGGAAACGCAACTGGTGCCGGTGACCTCGGGACTGCGCCTGCGCCTCATCAACCATGGCGACGCGCACCAGCCGGTGCATATCGAATCGCGCATGGGCGACGGCTGGCGCGCCATGGCGCACGTGCAGGCCGGCGGCGCGCTCGAGTTGAAATACGCCGGCTGCGAAGGCTGGTACGACCTGGAGGTCAGCGCGCAGGGCCTGCCGCGGTTTGGCCGCCGGCTGGCCGGCCGCATCAACGCGGGCAAGTCCGGCGTGCCGGACCCGCGCCTGTGCCAGGGCGCCGACCTGCCGCTGTAGGCGCGCGCGCAACGAAAAACCCCAAGCGCCAAGGCGGCTTGGGGTTTTTTTGCCTGACGGCGGGCGACCGGGCGGCCGCGGCGATCAGTCGTCCTGTTCGGGGGTATCTTCTTCGCCGCGCGCCAGGCGCTCGGTGTTCTTGACGCCGGTGTGGCGCACGTCGGCGCCCTTGACCATGTAGATCACGCGTTCGGACATGTTCTTGGCATGGTCGCCGATGCGTTCGAGGGCGCGGGCGATGAAGATCATGTCGATGGCGCGCGAGATGGTGCGCGGGTCTTCGATCATGTAGGTGATCAGGTGGCGCAGCGCGCCCTTCCATTCCTTGTCCACTTCCTTGTCGCTGCGCACGACGGCGGCGGCCAGGATGGGATCGAGGCGGGCGAACGCGTCCAGCGCCTGGTGCAGCATGGTGCGCACGTTCGAGGCCATGTGGCGCAGTTCGATCACCGGGATGTGGCGGACTTCCGATTCGTGGATGCGGCGCGCCACGGTGGCCACCTTCTCGGCCTCGTCGCCGGAGCGCTCCATGTCGGTCAGCATCTTCGATACGGCCATCAGCATGCGCAGGTCGATGGCGGTGGGCTGGTGGCGGGCGAGGATGCGGCTGATGCTTTCGTCGATCTCCACTTCGTGGCGATTGACTTCCTTTTCGCGCTCGCGCACCTTTTCAACCAGCGTCAGGTCGCCGCTGGCCAGCGCGTCGATGGCCTCCTGGATCATGGCCTCGACCACGCCGCCCATTTGCAAGAATTGCGAACGGACGCTTTCCAGATCAGCGTCGAACTGCTTGTTTGTATGCTCCGTCATCCGGGCTCCCTGCGTGGTTGGTCTCATTGCATTGCCCCGATATGAAAGCGTTTCAAGTATGGGCCTGCACAATCCGCAAGGTTATGACCCAAGTGTGACAGGATTATGAATCGCGGCCTGACCGCCCGCAAGGGCGGCCGGGACGCGCGATTTGCGCTCAGGCGCGGCGATCCAGGCGGCGGATGCCGTTCTGGGTGGCCAGCAGCGCCACGTCGGCGCCGGCAATGGCGAACAGGCCGCAGGTGACCACGCCCGGCAGGTTGTTGACGCGGGCTTCCAGGCCCGGCGCGTCGGTGATCGACAGCCCGGAGACGTCCAGGATGATGTTGCCATTGTCGGTCACGAAACCTTCGCGCAGGCGCGGCTGCCCGCCCATAGCCGTCATGGCGCGCGCCACCGATTCACGGGCCATCGGGATGACCTCGATCGGCAGCGGGAACTTGCCCATGACCTCGACCAGCTTGGATTCGTCCGCAATGCAGACGAATCGGTCGGCAACCGAGGCCACGATCTTTTCGCGCGTCAGCGCGCCGCCACCGCCCTTGATCATGTGCAGGTTGGCATCGATCTCGTCGGCGCCGTCCACGTAGATCGGCATCGACGCCACGTCGTTCAGGTCCAGCACTTTCAGGCCATGGCCGGCCAGGCGCGCGGCGCTGCGCTCGGAGCTGGCGACGGTGCCGCCAATACGGCCCTTGAAGCGCGCCAGGCCGTCGATGAAGAGATCGGCGGTCGAGCCGGTGCCCACGCCGATGATGACATCGGGGCCCGCGACCTGTTCAACGAGTTCCAGGGCGGCGTCTGCGGCTTGCTGCTTGAGTTCTTGCTGGGAGAGCATGGCGAAAATGCGGAAAGGTGAGTGAAGCAGGGAAATTTAGCATGCGACCGCCGCCGGCCAGGCCCGCGCCAGGATCGCGGCCACCTCGGTGCCGGCCGGCAGCTCGCCGAACACGCCGCCCACCGCGCCCAACCGGCTGCCGACGAAACCCCGCGCCACCGGCTCGGGCGCGTGCTGGATCAACAGCGCCGCCTGCCACAGGCGCGCCAGGTCGCAGGCAATGCGGCGGGCCTGGAACTCGGCCTGGCCCGAATCGGCCAGCAGCGCGCGCCACCGCGCCAGGGCCGCATCGAATTCCGGGTAGCGGCCGGCGGCGGGCGCGAATTCGCCCTCCAGCGCCGGCAGCGCCTCGGGTTCGCGTTGCAGCGCGCGCAGCACGTCCAGCGCCATGACGTTGCCCGAACCCTCCCAGATCGAATTGACCGGCGTTTCGCGGTACAGGCGCGGCATCGGGCCTTCCTCGACGTAGCCGTTGCCGCCCCAGGCCTCCATGCATTCGGCCACCGCCGCGATCGCGCGCTTGCAGATCCACAGCTTGGCGGCCGGCGTGCCGACCCGCGCCAGGGCCCGCGCCCCAGGGTCGCCACGCTCGTCCACCGCGCGCGCCAGGCGCAGCGCCAGCGCCTGGGCGGCTTCCGACTCCAGCGCGAGGTCGCCCAGCACATTGCGCATCAGCGGCTGCGCCAGCAACGGCTTGCCGAAAGCCTGGCGGTGCCCGGCGTGGTGCAGCGACTGCACCAGCGCCTGGCGCAGCAGCGCGGCGCTGCCCAGCACGCAGTCGAGTCGGGTGGTGGCGGCCATCTCCAGCAGCACCGCCAGGCCGCGGCCGGGCTCGCCGACCATGACGCCCCAGGCATCCTCGAACTCGACCTCGGCGCTGGCATTGCTGTGGTTGCCCAGCTTGTCTTTCAGGCGACGGATGCGGACCGCGTTGCGCGGGCCTTCCGGAATCCAGCGCGGCACCAGAAAGCAGCTAAGGCCCTCGTCGGTCTGCGCCAGCACCAGATGGGCGTCGGCCTGCGGCACCGAGAAGAACCATTTGTGGCCCACCAGCGAATAGGGACAACCACGCCCGATGGCGCCCAGCGGCGCGGCGCGTGTCGTGACCGCGCGCAGGTCGGAGCCGCCCTGTTTCTCGGTCAGGCCCATGCCGATCAGCGCGCCGCGCTTGCCCGCCAGCGGCGCGTCGGCGCCATCGAATTCGCGCGAATAGAGCGCGGGCAGCCAGTCGCCGGTGTAGTCGATCACGCCCGCCGGCTCGCGTTGCAGCAGCGGCACGGCGGCAAAGGTCATGGTGGTGGGGCACAGCGTGCCGGCCTCGACCTGGCCCTGCATCAGGTAGGCCGCGGCCCGCGCCACCTGCGCCCCCGGCACCGGCTGCGCCCAGGCACGGCTGTGCAGGCCGCGCGCCACGATGCCGCTCATCAACAACTGCCAGGCGGGATGGAAATCAACGTGGTCGACGCGATGGCCGGCCCGGTCATAGGCCTGCAGCCGCGGCGGATAGCGGTTGGCGTCGACGCCAGCAGCCAGGGTCTGGGCGCGGCCCAGCCAGGCGCCATGCGCGGCCAGGTCGCCGCTCCAGGCGCCGGCGCCCTCGCGCGCGGCGGCCTCGCGCAGCGCCGGGTCGGTGTCGAACAACGAATAGTCTTCCAGGGGCGGGACCTGGTTGAGGACGGTATGGGTCACGAACGACGGCATGCTGGTGCTCCTATTCGCTATTCATTCGTCGGCGCGCCCCCGGCTGACGACGCGCCCCGCCCCGCGCCTATCGGGCGATGGGCGCGACCCGCTGCCAGGGCCGCAGCGCCTCGACCTGGGCGGCCAGTTCCAGCAGCCAGGCCTCGCTGCCCAGCGGGCCCATGACCTGGATACCGATCGGCAGCCCGTCGGCCGACAGGCCGAACGGAATCGAAATGGCGGGCATGCCGGTCAGGTTGGCCAGCGGCGCGAACGGCGAATAGCCGATCACGCCCTTCTTGCCCAGACGGTAGGCCAGGTAGTCGGCGTTGTCCATCGCATAGCGGCCGAGCGGCGCCGGCAACTGCGCCAGCACCGGCGACAGGAACAGGTCATGGCCCTGCGTGCCTTCGCGATGCAGGAAGCGGCCGATGCGGCGCGTGATCTCGTGGCAGGTGTCGACGCAGGCCACGTACTGGGCGCCGGAAATGGCGCGGGCGTATTCGCGCGCGCCGAGCGTGGTGGGCTGCAATTCGTCGGCGGCGAGCCGGCGGTTGCGGGCGCCGACGTGGCTGTCGATGGCGTTGGCCGCGGCGCTGGCGATCAGCGGCAGCATCGGCGACAGCACTTCCTCCGACCCCACCGGCGGCGCGGCCGGAACCAGTTCGTGGCCGAGGCCGGCGAACAGGCGCGCGGCCTCATCGACCGCCGACGCGACCTCGGGATGGATCGCCCCGCCCTCGTAGGTGGTGTTGATGTAGGCAATGCGGCGGCGCGGCGACGAGCGCGGATCGGCCGACACCCGCGCCGCGATGTCGCGATACGATTCGCCCGGCCTGGCCGGCGCCGCATAGGGCGCGCCGACGTCGGCGCCAGCGCTGATATCCAGCGCCGCCGCGCAGTCGCGCACCGACAGGGTCATCATGTGTTCGGTGGCCAGCCCGCCCCAGCCCTCGCCCTTGAGCGGTCCCAGCGGCATCATGCCGCGCGAGGGCTTCAGGCCCAGCACGCCGCAGCACGAGGCCGGGATGCGGATCGAGCCGCCGCCGTCGCTGCCGTGGGCGATGCGCACCATGCCGCTGGCCAGCGCCGCGCCCGCACCGCCGCTGGAGCCGCCGGCGCTGTGGCCGGCCTTCCACGGATTCTGGGTGGGCGCGCCGTAGACCGGGGATTCGCTGGTGGGGCTCAGGCCCAGTTCGGCGCTGGTGCTGCGGCCGAACGGGATCAGGCCGGCGCGCCGATAGCGCTTGACGATCTCGGCGTCGACGCTCCAGTCGACCTTGCCGTACAGCACCGAGCCCATGGCGCTGGGCAGGCCCAGCGCGGCGGTGCCGAGGTCCTTGAGCAGGGTTGGCACGCCCAGGAACGGACGCTCGTCCAGCAGGGCCAGCCGCTGCTGGGCGGTCAGCGCCGCCAGCTCGCCGTCCAGCGCGCGCGCCAGATCCAGGCCCAGTTCGGCCTGCACGCCGCAGGCCGCGTTGATCGCCGGATTGCGCGCCGCCACCCGCTCGAGCGCCTGCTGCATCGCGGCATGCGCCGTCGTGGCTCCCTGGGCGATATCGGCGCCCAGCGCCATCGCGTCGAAGGAAGAGGAATCAACTCGGTCAGCCGTGCCCATGCTTACGATGCTCCAGATATCGACGGCGGAATGCCGCAACGATGAGGATATCGACAGAGCGGCCGGGTCACAAGCCGGGCCGGGCGACCGGCGCGCGAATCAGGCGCCGGAACCGTGGGCAGCCTTCGTGGCCGGCGCGTCGTCCGTGGCGGCGGCCTCGTCCGCGCCCTCGTCGGCCGTGGCGCCCTCGCCGCCCAGCAGGCGCAGCGCCTCGGCCTCGGGCAAGGCCTCGACGCTCTTCAGGTTACGCAGCATGGCGCGCGTGCGCACCTCGGTCTGGCCGATCTTGCTGCTGGCGGTGTCCAGCGTTTTCTTGACGCCGGCCAGCGCGTCGCCGAACTTGCCGAACTCGGTCTTGACCGCGCGCAGCACCTGCCAGACCTCGGACGAGCGCTGCTCGATGGCCAGCGTGCGAAAGCCCATCTGCAGGCTGTTGAGCAGCGCCGCCAGATTGCTCGGACCGGCCACGTTGATGCGCAGGTCGTGCAGGCGGTCAAGCAACCCCGGGCGCCGCAGCACTTCGGCATACAGGCTTTCGGTCGGCAGGAACATGATGGCGAAGTCGGTGGTGTGCGGCGGCGCCACGTACTTGCCGGCGATCAGCCGCGCCTGCACCTCCACCGCCTTGCCTAACGCGGCGCCGGCCGCCTTCACCCCCTCGGCGTCGGCGGCTTCCTGCGCATCCATCAGGCGCTCGTACTCTTCCTTCGGAAACTTGGCATCGATCGGCAGCCAGACCGGCGCGCCGCCATCGCCTCGCCCCGGCAGGCGGATGGCGAATTCGACTACCGCGTCGCTGCCCGGCACCGGCTTGATGTTGGCGGCGTACTGCTCGGGAGTCATGTTGTCTTCAATCAGCCGCGCCAGTTGCACCTCGCCCCAGGTGCCGCGCGACTTGACGTTGGTCAGCACCCGCTTGAGGTCGCCCACGCCGGCGGCCAGCGCCTGCATCTCGCCCAGCCCCTTGTGCACGGCCTCGAGGCGGTCGGATACCTGCTTGAAGGATTCCCCCAGGCGCTGCTCGAGCGTGGCGTGGAGCTTTTCGTCGACGGTGCGGCGCATATCGTCCAGCTTCGCACTGTTGTCATTTTGCAACGCCTGCAGGCGCTGATCGACGGTGGTTCGCACCTCCATCAGGCGTCGCTCGTTGATCTGGATCAGCCCTTGCAACTGCTTGCCGAAACCGGCGGCGAAGCGCGCCAGCGACTCGGCCGATTCGGCCCGCGCCGCCTGCGCGTCCCGCGTCAGGGCGGCGCGCAGGTCGCCGTGGGATTGGGCAAGTTCCTGGCGCAGGCCGCGGGTGGATTCGGCAAACTCGGCGCGCAGGCCGCGCTGGCTTTCCGCCATATCGGCGCGCAGGGCCCGCTCTGTGCGCTCCAGCCCCTCGAGCAGCGCGTCGAGCCGGTCATCGCGCGCCGGCCGCGACAACCATGCCGACAAGGCGATCAGGCAAGCCAGCACCGCGCCGCCGGCGGCAACCCACAGCAGAACTTCATTCGACAAAGTGGCCCCTTTTCAACGCCGCGCACCCACGCCGGGCGCGTGAAATTATAGGACTCTAATCCGCCCCCCCGTAGCCATCGGAAACGACTTCCCAGACCCATTAAAAGGCGAAAAGCAAGCAACGGCATTAAACTGTTAACAACTTACATATAACCTTAAAAACAGTTGAATACAGCTGATCTTTCCACACTCTGTCCTCCCCCGGTCGCCTTCGGCTCGGTCTTCGGTCCATTGAATCTCAATGACGAAACGCCGGTCGCGATGGGGGGAGACCGTCATATCTTCCAACATCCCCACGCGCCGTCCCTGCTGGTCAAGGTCATGGACATGCAGGCGCGTGCCGTCTATCTCGAAACCCGCCCGTTCAAGCGCTGGTACAAGCAGTACCAGCGCGAAAGCGCGTACCGCGTCTACCTGAACGAAATCACCGAATACGTCACCACCACCACGCGCCCGTCGGGCGTATGGCAAGTGCCGATGGCGCGCATCCTGGGCGTGGCCCAGACCTCGCTGGGCCTGGGCCTGCTGGTCGAAAAGATCACGGACGAAGCCGGCAACATCGCGCCCACCGTGGCCGACCTGGCGCGCCAGGGCAAGATGAACGAAACCTTGTCGGCGCAGTTGGACGAATTCATCGAGGACCTGGCCGACGCCCACGTGGTGCTGCACGACCTGTCGCCCAGCAACATCGCCTGCGGCTTGAATGCCGACGGCAAATCGGGCCTGTTCCTGATCGACGGCTTCGGCGTACTGCCGCTGGTGCCGGTATACGCCTGGAGCAAGCGCCTGAACCGCAGGCGCATCCAGCGCAAGTATGCCGATATGCGGGCCGCCATGGCGCGGCGCGCGCGGGAAGCGGCGCTCAGGGCCGCAGGCCGCGCCGACGGCGGCGGCGCCCCCACGACCTGAATCGCGCGCTCAGGGCGCCCGCTCCAGCGGCCTGCCCTGCAGGTCTACCCAGTGATAGTCCCGCCCCGCCTGCTGCCCGCGCCGCAGGGGATTGCGGGTGCACCACGCCGCGTAGGCCGGATCGACGTAACGGTATTCCAGGTGTTCGTCGCGTCCGGCCGGAATGCCCAGACGGGTGGTGCTGATCAGGACCTGCGGCGACTCTCCCACGTCCGCGACGTACAGCGCCTCGGGATCGAAGCGCCGCGCGTCCCAGTCCGGCACCTTCAGACCCAGCGCGCGGCACAGCAACGTCTGGCCGGCGCACAGCCTGCCCGGCGGGCGTGGCCGACCCTGGGCATCGGGATTCAGGGCCTGCATGCGCGCCAGCGCGTCGGGACCGGACAGGGCGTCGACCCAGGGATAGGCGGACTTGATCAGCACGGCATTGCCGGGACCGCCGGCGCTGAAGTTGAGCGAGTCGCCGCCGCGGGCGTAATACATGTAGACCACGCCGCCATCCATGAACAGGGCACGGCGCTTGTGGGTGTAGCCGAGCGAAGCGTGGCTGCCCTTTTCTTCCAGATAGTAGGCCTCGGTCTCGATGATGCGCGCCGACAGCCACAGGCCGTCGACCCGATGGCGCACCACCTTGCCCAGCAGTTCGCGCGCCACCTGGCGCGCATCGCGATTGAAAAAGGCATCGGGCAACGCCTTGCCGGCGCCGCGCGATGCCTTGTCGGCCCTGGCCGCCACGGGATCAGGCGAAGCGTTCGCCGTAGCGCTTTTCGCTGAAACCGACGCCGACCTCGCCATCGGGCGTCACCGCCACCGGGCGGCGCACCAGCGCCGGGAACTCGGCGATCAGCTTGGTCCACTGCGCGTCGGTGCTGGCGGCCTTGCGCTCGTCGGGCAGGTTGCGCCAGGTCATCGAGGCGCGGTTGACCAGCTTTTCCCAGCCGCCGAGCTGGCCGGCCCATTCCTTCAGGGTGGCCGCCGGCACCGGATGATCGCGATAGTCGATGAACTGGTGGTCGACGCCGTGCGCGGTCAGCCACTCGCGCGCCTTGACGCAGGTGCTGCACTTGGTCAGGCCATACAGGGTGGTTTGCTTCATTTGGGTTCGGACTCCTTGCGCCATTGCATGCGGTTGGCCAGGATGACGCAGGTGCCCACCGCCAGGATGAACAGCGTCGCCAACGCATTGATCTCGGGTTTCAGGCCCAGCCGCACGCGCGAGAAGACTTCCATCGGCAGCGTGCTGGAGCTGGGGCCGGACAGGAACGACGCCAGCACCACGTCGTCCAGCGACAGCGTGAAGGATAGCAGCCAGGCCGAGGCCAGCGCCGGCGCGATCAGCGGCAGCGTGATCTTGAAGAACACCGTGATCGGCGTGGCGCCCAGGTCCAGCGCGGCCTCTTCGAGCGAACGGTCGAGGTCGCGGATGCGGGTCTGGATCACCACCGCCACGAAGGCCATGCACAGCGTCACGTGGCCGACCCAGATGGTGAAGATGCCGTTCTCGGCCGGCCAGCCCAGGTGGCCGCGCAACTCCACGAACATCAGCAGCAGCGAGATGCCCAGCACCACTTCGGGGATCACCAGCGGCGCGCTCAGCATGCCCACGTACAGCGCGAAGCCGCGGAAACGGCCCATGCGTCCCAGCACGTAGCCGGCCCAGGTGCCGATGATGACGGCCGCGGTGGCGGTCATGGCCGCGATGCGGAACGACAGCCAGGCCGCGCGCAACAGCGCGTCGTCGTTGAACAGCGAGTGGTACCAGCGGAACGAGAAACCGGTCCAGGAAGTGACGGCGGGCGACTCATTGAACGAGAACACCATCAGGCTGATGATGGGCACGTACAGGAAGAAGTAGCCCAGCCCCAGCACCACGGCGCGCAGGGTCTTGTTGGGACCGTTCATTTGCGCCCCCCGCTGGCCAGTTCCTGCTGCTTGACCTGGTTGTACTGGAACAGCGCCAGCGGCACCAGCAACAACAGCACCATCACGCAGGTCACCGCCGAGGCCATCGGCCAGTCGGTATTGTTGAAGAACTCGTTCCACATGACGCGGCCCATCATCAGCGTGTTGGCGCCGCCCAGCATTTCGGGGATGACGTATTCGCCGACCGCCGGGATGAACACCAGCATGGCGCCGGCGATGACCCCCTGGCGCGACAGCGGCACGGTGATCTGCCAGAACGCCTGCCATGGCTTGGCGCCCAGGTCGTAGGCGGCTTCCAGCAGGCGCAGGTCCATCTTCACCAGCGTGGCGTACAGCGGCAGGATGAAGAACGGCAGGTACGCATAGACCATGCCGATGTACACGGCCAGGTCGGTGCGGTAGATCTCCAGCGGGCTGGAGATGATGCCGAGCCATTGCAGGAAGTTGTTCAAGAGGCCGTCGTTGCGCAGGATGCCGACCCAGGCGTACACGCGCAAGAGCAGCGAGGTCCAGAACGGCAGGATCACGCCCAGCAGCAGCAGGTTGCGCACGCGCGGCGACGAGCGCGCGATGTAGTACGCCATGGGATAACCGATCAGCACACAGGCCAGCGTGGTGATGGCGGCGATCTTGACCGAGCTGAGGTAGGTGGCGAAGTACAGGCTGTCGGTGAACAGCAGGATGTAGCCGCGCAGGTGCAGGCTGAACTGCACCGCCTCGTCCTTGAATTCGGCCAGCGAGGTGTACGGCGGAATGCCGAACTTGAGCTCGGCGAAGCTGATCTTGAACACCAGCAGGAACGGCACCAGCAGGAACGGCACCAGCAGGAACAGCACCAGCCAGGCGAACGGCGGCACCACCGCCAGCGCCCGGCCCGAGGGCAGCCAGTCGCGGGGCGAGAAGCGGCTCATGACGCCAGCACCGTCGCGCTGTCGGCGTCCCAACTGACGAAGATGTCTTCGTCGATGCCCGGGGCGTCCAGTTGGGCCAGTTGCAGGCTGGGTACGCTGGCCTCGACCATGGCGCCGGAGTCCAGGCGGATCTGGTAGAGCGCGTAGCTGCCCATCCAGGCCATGTGGCTGACCATGCCGTGGGCCCAGTTGTAGTCGCCCGTCGGCTGTTCGCGCGACACCACCATGCGCTCGGGGCGGATGGAGACGTGCACGTCCATGCCCAGCGGCTCGCTGACCCCGTGGCTGACGTACAGCGGGCGGCTCAGCTCGGGACTTTCGATGGCGACGTGGTCGGGTTCATCGACCACGATGGTGCCGGTGAACATGTTGGTCGAGCCAATGAAGCTGGCGACGAAGCGCGAGTTGGGAAAGGCGTAGACATCCTGCGGCGTGCCGCACTGGACGATCTGGCCTTCGGTCATGACCGCCAGGCGATGCGCCATGGTCATGGCCTCTTCCTGGTCGTGGGTCACCATGATGCAGGTCACGCCGACCTGCTCCAGGATCTTGACCAGCTCGATCTGGGTCTTCTGGCGGATCTGCTTGTCCAGCGCCGACATCGGCTCGTCCAGCAGCAGCAGCTTGGGCCGCTTGACCAGGCTGCGCGCCAGCGCCACGCGCTGCTGCTGGCCGCCGGACAACTGATTGGGCTTGCGGCGCGAATAGCCGGCCATCTGCACCAGGTCGAGCGCCTCGAACACGCGGTCGTGGATCTCGGCGCGGTCCACGCCTTCCTGCTTCAGGCCGAAGGCCACGTTGGCCTCGACCGTCATGTGCGGGAACAGCGCGTACGACTGGAACATCATGTTGACCGGCCGCCGGTACGGCGGCACGTTGGTGATGTCCTCGCCATCGAGCAGGATCTGGCCCGAGGTGGCTTCCTCGAAACCGGCCAGCATGCGCAGCAGCGTCGACTTGCCGCTGCCGGAACTGCCCAGCAGCGCGAAGATCTCGTTGCGCTTGACCGAGAGATTGACGGAACGGACGGCGACCACGTCGCCGAAGATCTTGACCACGTCGGCGACGCGGACGAACTCGTCCGGATCGGCCGCATGCTGCGCCGAGTAACGGCTATCGCTCATGATGCTCAGCGCCCCGACTTCAGCTCTGCCCACATGCGCGTCTGCAGGCGCTGGATGTTCAAGGGCTGGGCCTTGATGACATACAGCGACTTGGAGACCTCGGGCGACGGGTAGATCATGGGGTTGTCGGCCACGTCCTTGACCACGTACTTGCGCGCCTCTTTGTTGGCGTTGGGGTAGAACATGGTGTTGGTGATGGCGGCGTGCACCTGCGGCGTCTCGATGTAGTTGATGAACGCCAGGGCCTCTTCCGGATGCGGCGCGTCCTTCGGAATGACCATCAGGTCGAACCAGGCCGGGGCGCCGCCCTTGGGAATGAAGTAGTTCACTTCATACGGCTTCTTGGCCTCCTGGGCGCGCTTGCGGGCGATCATGACGTCGCCCGAGAAGCCGTAGACCATGCACAGGTCGCCCACGGCCAGCTCGTCGATGTAGCCCGACGAGCTGAACTGGCGGATGTACGGACGGATCTGCTTGAGCACGTCCAGCGCGGCCTTGTAGTCGTCCGGGTTGGCGCTGTTGGGGTCCTTGCCCAGGTACTTGAGCACGGCCGGGAACACCTGCGCGGCCTCGTCCAGCATCGAGATGCCGCATTCCTTGAGCTTGGCGGCGTTCTCGGGCTTGAAGATCATGTCCCAGTTGGCCAGGTCGACGTTCTCGCCCATGATCTGCTTGACCTTGGTGACGTTGTAGCCCAGGCCATTGGTGCCGTAGCCCCACGGAATGGCGTATTCGTTGCCGGGATCGACCGAGGCGACCAGCGCCATGACGTCGGGATCCAGGTACTTCCAGTTGGGGATCTTGGACTTGTCCAGCTTCTGGAACAGGCCGGCCTCGATCTGGCGCGAGGCGTAATGCGTGGACGGGACAACGACGTCGTAACCCGATTTGCCGGCCAGCAGCTTGGCCTGCAGCGTGTCGTTGCTGTCGTAGACGTCGTAACGGACCTTGATGCCGGTTTCCTTCTCGAAACCCGAGATCGTGTCCGGGGCCGTGTACTCGGCCCAGTTGTAGACGTTGACGACCTTGTTCTGCGCCATCGCCGCCGACGTGGCTGCCGCGACCAGCATCGTCCCCAGCGCCCAGCGCATTCCCGCCCGTAGTTTCATTACCAGCCCCCCAGCGATATGCCGTAAGTTACAGGAGTACCAAAAGGCGGAATCATAAAGCCTTTTAGCGCTGGCCTGCCCAACTTTACCGGGAGATTTAGCGTAATTTGGCGCAATTGGGCCCGGATCAGGCCCGTGGCGCCGCCTGCCTCAAGGCTGTACGCCGACCCCCCAGGCGGTCCAGTAGCTATCGCGCAGTTTGAGCCAGAAACGCTCGCCGTCCTCCCCGGCCACCTTGACCAGGGAGCGGCGCAGGCGTTCCAGGTTGCCCTGGCGCTGGCGGTCGGACAGCCCGCCCTGGGTGCCGCGGTCGAAATCGATCAGCCAGACCCGGCCGTCCGAGCCGATCAGGATGTTGAAGGCGTTCAGGTCGGCGTGCCAGACGCCAGCCCGGTGCATGCGCACGATGGCCTCGGCCACCGGCTGCCACAGGGGTTCGGCCAGCGCCTGGGCCAGCGGCCGCACGCCCGGGATGCGCTCGACCACGATGGCGGCGCGGTAGGTCGGGCCCTGGCGCCAGTAGGCCGCGGCCAGGGGAGCCGGCACCGGTAGCCCCTGGGCGCGCATCGCGGCCAGCAGGCGGAATTCACGGAAGCTGCGGGTGCGGGCCTCGCCCGCCCACAGATAGGTGTCGCGGCTGAGCTTGGCGATCAACCCGCCGCGCCGGTAGCGCCGCAGCACGCCCTGCCAGCCCAGCCCCTGCACGAACCAGGCCGCCTGGCGGCCGCCGGCGTCCACCGGCCGGGCGCGCTCGCCATAGTGGGCCGGGTTGAACAGTTCCGGGCCGGATTCGCCCAGGCGCGGATCGGCCAGCATGGCGCCGGCCAGCGGCGCCGGCCAGCGGTGGCGCCGGGCGCCGGAGGGATCCCGCTCAGCCTTCACGGTTGCGCATCCAGTCGGCCACGCCGAAGAACGATTGCAGCAGGCGCTCGACCAGGGCGGGGTCGATGCCCTCGTCCTCCATGGCGCGGCCCATGCAGGCCACCCATTGGTCGCGCTCGATCTCGCCGATCGAGAACGGCAGGTGCCGCGCCCGCAGGCGCGGATGGCCGAAGCGCTCTATATAGTGGTCCGGGCCGCCGAAATAGCCGCACAGGAACCAGAACAGCTTGTCGCGGGCCTGGTCCAGGCTGGGGCCATGCGCGGCGCGCAGTTCCTTCAGGTCCGGCTCCATGTCCATCAGGTCATAGAAACGGTCGACCAGGGCACGCACGCCGGGCTCGCCGCCCAGGAGATCGAAAATGCTGCGGGAGGTTTCCACGGGTTCGGCAGGGGTTTGGACGGAAGTCGTCATCAGGTTTCTCTCAGGGTGACCAGCGGCGGGGTGCGCAGCACGCCGCGCAGCGCCAGCGCGCCACCGGCCCAGGCGCCGAGCATACCCGCGCCGACCCCCACCAGCCAGGGCCAGAGGCTGAGGGTAATCGTGAAATCGAACACCTGGGTTGATAAAACCCAAGCGATCGCGCTGGCGCCGGCCGCCGCCAGCAGGCCGGCCAGGCCGCCCACGGCCCACAGCTCGATGCGCTGCGAACGCGCCAACTGGCGCCGGGTGGCGCCCAGCGCGCGCAGCACCGCGGCTTCGCGCATGCGTTCGTCGCGGGTGGCGGTCAGCGCGGCCGACAGCACCAGCACGCCGGCCGCCAGCGTGAACAGGAACAGTAGCTGCACCGCGCGGCCGACCTCGTTGAGCACCGATTGCAACTGTTGCAGGATGGCGCCCACGTCGAACACCGTCAGGTTCGGGAACTGCCGCACCAGCGCGGGCAGCACCTGGGCCTTTTCCGGCGGCAGGTAGAAGGACGTGATCCAGCTTTGCGGCATGTCGGCCAGGGTTTCAGGCGTCAGGATGGCGAAAAAATTGACGCGCATCGTATCCCAATCCACCCGCCGGGTGCTGGAGACGGCCACCTCGAACTGCTGGCCGGCCACGTCGAAGGTCATCTTGTCGCCCAGCTTGATGCCCAGGGTCTTGGCCAGGCCCGACTCCAGCGACACCTCGGCCGAGCCCGGCTTGAGCCAGCGGCCCTGCTCGATGCGGTTGGACGACGGCATCTGCTCGCCGTAGGACAGGTTGAATTCGCGGTCCACCAGGCGCTTGGCGCGCGGTTCCTCGTAATCGTCCGGTCCCACCGGCTTGCCGTTGACGGCGATCAGGCGGCCGCGCACCATCGGCGACAGCACGATCCGGCCCAGCCCCTCGCGGGTCAGCGCGTCGGTCACGGCCTGGCGCTGGTCGGGCTGCACATTGATGAGGAAGCGGTTGGGCGCGTCCGGCGGCAGCGTGCGCTGCCAGCCCTGGATCAGGTCGGTGCGGGTCATGGCCAGCAGCAGCAGGGCCATCAGGCCCACCGCCAGCGCGCACACCTGGGTGATGGTGGCGGCGCGCCGGCGCACCACGCCGGCCAGCGCGAACCGCAGCGCCGGCAGGCCGGCGGCCAGGCCGCGCAAGCGTGCCAGGCCCAGGATGCAAAGCCAGGCCACCAGCGCGAACAGCGCGAACGCCCCCAGGAACCCGCCCGCCACCACGCCGCCCAGCCTGGCGTCGCCGGCGAACCACCAGATCAGCAGCGCGAAGCCGACCGCGCCGACGCCATAGCCGAGCGCGCTGCGCGCGCTGATGACGTCGGCGTCGCGCCGCAGCACCCGCGCCGGCGGCACGTGGCGCAACTGCGCCAGGGCCGGCAGGGCGAAGCCCAGCAACAGCAGGAGGCCGGTCAGCAGGCCCTGCAGGGCCGGAACGGCCGAGGGCGCCGGCAAGGTCGTGTCGATGAGCGAACCCAGCAGCATCACCAGCACCTGGTGCACCGCATAGCCCAGCAGGCAGCCCGCCGCCGAAGCGAACAGGCCGACCAGCGCGAATTCCAGGGTCAGCATGCGCGAGACCTGCGACTGCACCGCCCCCAGGCAGCGCATCACGGCGATGCCGTCGCGGTGGCGCGTCATGTAACGGCCCGCCGCCAGCGCCACCGCCACGGCCGAGATCAGCACCGCCAGCAGCGCCACCAGCGACAGGAAGCGCTGCGCCCGGTCCAGGGTGCGGCGCACCTCGGGCCGGCCCGATTCCAGCGTGGCGACCTTCTGGCCGCGCTTGAGGTTCTGGCCCAGCCAGGCGGAGTAGCCGGCCACCGCGTCCGGCTGGCCCGCCACCAGCAGGGCGTAGCCGATGCGGCTGCCGGGCGCGATCAGCCCGGTGGCCGGCAGGTCGCTGGCGCGCAGCATCACCCGCGGCGCGACGTTGACGAACTGCATGCCGCGGTCCGGCTCATAGGTGATGACCCGGTCGATGCGCAGGTGGGCGTCCCCCACGTTGAGGGTGTCGCCGACCTTCAGGCCCAGCAGCGACAGCAGTTGGCCGTCCACCCAGACCGCGCCCTCGGGGGGGATGTCGCGGGTGGGGCCGTCGGGATTGAACGGCGCGTCGGTCACCCGCAGGGCGCCGCGCAGCGGATAGCCCGGCTCGACCGCCTTCAGGGCCGCTAACTGGGCGCCGTCGCCCGCGCTGACCATGGACGGGAACTGCCAGGTATTGGAGACGGACAGGCCGCGTTCGCGGGCCTGGTCGAGGAAGGCGGCCGGTACCGGCTCGTCGGCGTCCAGCACCAGGTCGGCGCCCAGCATCTGCCCGGCGTCGCGCTCCAGCGCCCGGCTGACGCGGTCGGCCAGGAAGCCGACGCTGGTGACGGCGGCCACCGCCACCACCAGGGCCAGCACCAGCAGCCGCAGCTCGCCGGCGCGGGCGTCGCGCATCATCATGCGGGCGCCCAGCGCCAGGGTGGTCCAAAAGCCGGGGCGCCTGGCCCGTGAGACATCAGGGAAATCCATCATCTGCCAATGTTAACCAACGGCCGGAATGGGGGCCGAATCCCGCTATCATGCGCGAAGCGCCTTGCGGCGCCGCATACCCACTGCAAAAAAATACCGAATCCCTGGAGAAGACAATGCGTAAATCCTGGCTCGCGGCCACGATCCTGGCCGCCTGCGCGGTCGCCGCGCCCCTGGCCGCCTCGGCCCAGACTCCCCTGAAGATGGCCTATGCCCTGTCGACGTCGTCGCACTATGGCGCCGGCGCCGACGCCCTGGCCAAGTCGATCGAGGCGTCCAGCAACGGCAAGTACAAGGTACAGCAATTCGCCAACAGCGCGCTGGGCGGCGAACGCGAGGTGATCGAAGGCCTGCAGATCGGCACCATCGACCTGGCCATCGTCTCGACCGGCGCCACCCTGAACTTCGTGCCCGAGACCGGCGTCTTCGACATCCCCTTCCTGCTGCGCGACCTGCAACATGCACGCAACGTGCTCGACAGCAAGATCGGACAGGATATGCTGGCAAAGTTCCCCAGCCGCGGCATCATCGCGCTGGCCTGGGGCGAACAGGGCTTTCGCCACCTGACCAACAACGTGCGTCCGGTCAAGACGCCGGCCGACGCCAAGGGCCTGAAGATCCGCACCACGGAAAACCCGATCCACATCACCGCCTTCCGCCAGATCGGCATCCTGCCGACCCCGATGGCCTGGCCGGAAGTGGCCACCGCCCTGCAGCAGGGCACGATCGACGGCCAGGAAAACCCGCTGTCGGTCATCACCTCGGCCAAGCTGTCGCAGATGCAGAAGTACCTGGCGCTGACCGGCCACGTCTACGGCCCGGCGCTGGTGCTGATGTCGTCCAACGTCTATGACGGACTGTCGGCCGAGGACAAGGCCAAGTTCGACAAAGCCGGCAAAGAATCGGCCCAGGCCATGCGCGCCTACGTCGACAACATCGAGAAGACCGGCGTCGAGCAGCTCAAGAAGGAAGGCATGCAGGTCACGGAAGTCGACCGCGCCGCCTTCGCCGCCGCCGTCGAGCCGGCCTACCCCGAGTACTACAAGAAGTTCGACAAGAAGCTGATCGAGTCGATCCGCGACACCAAGTAAGCGCAAGGCCGGCACGGCGCGAGGCGCCGGGATGACGAAAGCGAATTTCGTCCCCGGCGGCGCCTGCCGCTCCGCCCTCCGCGCGCTCCGCCATCCGTCCTGGAAACCCCCATGCGTCTGCTCTGCGCCTTCGACCGCATCCTGTTCAAGCTGGTGTCGGTCATCGCCCAACTCCTGCTGGTGGCCGCCGCGGCCGCCGCCTTCTACCAGGTCATCGCCCGCTTCGTGCTGCATTCGCCCGCCGACTGGAGCGAGGTGCTGACCCGCGCCCTGCTGATCTGGACGGTGCTGCTGGGCGTGGCCCTGGCCTTCCGCCACGGCGCCATGATCAGCGTCGAACTGCTGCGCAACCTGCTGGGCGGCATGCGCCGCCGCATCCTGGAAGCCGTCATCGGCCTGGTCTGCGCCGGCTTTCTCGGCTTCATCGCCTGGATCGGCGGCCAGATGACCTACCGCGTGCGTTTCCAGAACGTGCCCAGCCTGGACATCTCGATCTCCTGGATCTACCTGGCGATCCCGGTGGGCGCGACGCTCGCCGCCGTCGCCGTGCTGGCGCGCTGGTGCGCCGGCGAGGAAGACAACACGCCCGTGCGCAACGACGCGCAGGGTTGAGCCCCCGTCCCGAATCCAAGCAGCCGATATCGCCATGTCCCAATTAATGATTGTCTCGATGCTGATTTTCTTCGGGCTGTCCGTGCCGGTCGCCGTGTCGATCGGGCTGGCCAGCCTGGCGGGGGTCGGCGCCGCCAACCTGCCCTGGCTGGTGGTGGCCCAGCAGCTTTATGCCGCGCTGGACAAGTACCCGCTGGTCGCGATCCCGTTCTTCATCCTGGCCGGCAACCTGATGGAAGCCGGCGGCATCTCCGAACGCATGGTGGAGTTCGCCAAGAGCGTGGTCGGCGGCATCCAGGGCGGCCTGGCCTGCACCTGCGTGCTGACCTGCATGATCTTCGCCGCCGTGGCCGGCTCCAGCGTCGCCACCACCTTCGCGGTCGGCGCCATCCTGATCCCGGCCATGATCCGCCACGGCTACCCCGCCCCCTTCGCCGCGTCATTGCAGGCCAGCGCGGCCGAGCTGGGCGTGATCATCCCGCCGTCGATCCCGATGATCCTGTTCGCGGTGTCCACCGACACCTCCACCGGCGAGCTGTTCATCGCCGGCGTCATGCCCGGCATCCTGATCGGCGTGGCGCTGATGTTCTACGTCTGGCTCTACGCCAAGCGCAACAACCTGGGCAAGCGCGACGGCGAAGGCCGCCTGCCGCTGTGGCCGGCCTTCAAGCGCGCCTGGCTGGCGCTGATGATGCCGGTCATCATCCTGGGCGGCATCTACGGCGGCGTCTTCACCCCGACCGAGGCCTCGGTGGTGGCGGTGATGTACGCGGTGGTGGTGGGCAAGTTCATCTACCGCCGCCTGAGCTTCAGGCAGTTGTCGGACACGCTGCACAAGTCGGTCGTGTCCACCGCCGTGATCATGTTCGTGATCGCCAACGCCGGCGTGTTCAGCTTCCTGCTGAACCGCGCCGGCATCCCCGATGCGCTGGGCGTGTGGCTGGCGCAATTGTTCGACACCCAGTTCTCGTTCCTGATGGGCGTGAACCTGGCGCTGTTCGTGATCGGCATGTTCATCGAGACCTCGGCCTCGATCGTGGTGCTGGCCCCGCTGCTGCTGCCGGTGGCGCTGAAGTTCGGCGTGGACCCGGTGCACTTCGGCATCATCATGGTGGTCAACCTGGCCCTGGGCATGATCACGCCGCCGTTCGGGGTGAATCTGTTCGCGGCCTGCGCGGTGGCGAAGCTGCCGTTGGAGCGGTTGATCAAGCCGTTGATTCCGTTCGTGGGGGTGGTGATTGTTTGTCTGATGGTGATTACTTATTGGCCGGGGTTGTCGTTGGGACTACGGGATTTGGTTTATTCGAAGTAGGTTTTTTGATTGCGGGGGGGGCTTCGTAGGCCGCCTGTTGCGGCGGGGTGGGCCGGGTGGGGCGCCAACGATTGCGGTCCGGAGCGTTCGCTCCGGACTGCCCTATCCTCATCCTCGTAGTCGCCTGCGGCGACTGCCTTCGGATTCCGTCGGGCGCATCGACGGCGCCCCACCCGGCCCACCCCGCCGCAACAGGCTACCGGCATCCAGACATGGGGCGCTGCTACATCGAGGTGTGGGGAGAGAGATTTGCGGGGCCCGCCCCAGGCCGGCCGCGCGGGCGGC
The DNA here is from genome assembly GCF_902859745.1 of Achromobacter dolens. Lineage (GTDB taxonomy): Bacteria > Pseudomonadota > Gammaproteobacteria > Burkholderiales > Burkholderiaceae_B > Achromobacter > Achromobacter dolens. The sequence goes on from NZ_CADIJW010000047.1 coordinate 23,593, forward strand.
CTTTTGGGGCTTACGCGGGGTCTTGCGTCGGGATGATGACGCTATCGCGTGTGGGAATGGCGAAATCGAGTGCTATTGAGAGATCGTAGGCACCAAGACTGTTTGTGGTCGGCGCGCGAAGCTCCTCACAAGCAATACGGTGCACATCGCGCCGACCACCACCGCCCCTCCCCCTGACGTGCGGAACCACCAGAAAACCGCTCGCCACCCGCGCACAGCGCCCCCGCCCCACATTCAGATGCACAGACGCCCAGCGTGGCCGCCCGCGCGGCCGCGATGGGCAGCCCTGCAGGTTTCGTGCCCTGCACACAGGTCTAGCAACGCAACAAGCCAAGACGCTCGTAGCCCCTCGGTCGGGCGGACCCGATGGCGGGCAACCTCGATGCGCCCGACGGAATCCGAAGGAGTCGCCGAAGGCGAGGACGAGGATGAGGCAGGGGCAGTCCGGAGCGAACGCTCCGGACCGCAATCGTGGGCGCCCGCCATCGGGTCCGCCCGACCGAGGGGCGACCTACGAAGCCCGCTCCCGCACCAAAACCCCACCAGGAAAGCCATCAAGCCGCCTGCAGAACCGCCCACTCCACGGCATGACACCGCACCTCACGCCCGCCAACAACCGCCACCTCAGGCGCCCTCTCCCGACACACCGCCCTCGCGTTCGGGCACCTCGGATGAAACGTGCACCCGCTCGGCGGTTGAATCGGATTCGGCACCTCGCCGCCCATCGGCTCGCGGTCGCGCCTGGGGGAGTCCAGATCTGGAATCGTATCCAGCAGCATTCTTGTGTACGGATGTTCCGGCGCATCGAACAACTCGTCCGCCGGCGCCTGCTCCACGATCCGGCCCAGATACATCACCGCCACCCGGTCCGACACGTGGCGCACCACCGACAGATTGTGGCTGATGAACACATACGTCAGGCCGAACTCCTTCTGCAGATCGCCCATCAGGTTCAGGATCTGCGCCTGCACCGACACATCCAGCGCCGAGGTCGGCTCGTCGCACACCAGGAATTCGGCTTGCGTCGCCAGCGCCCGCGCGATCGAAATGCGTTGGCGCTGGCCGCCCGAGAACTCGTGCGGATAGCGCGACGCGTCGTTCGGCGACAGGCCCACCAGGGTCAGCAGTTCCTCCACCCGGCGCCGCGTCTCGGCCGGCGTGGCGCGCAGGCCCAGCGTGATGATAGGCTCGGCCACGATCGCGCCCACCCGCCAGCGCGGATTCAGGCTGGCGTACGGGTCCTGGAAAATCATCTGCGGATGCAGCGCGCCGCCCGTGCGGCTGCGGCCATAGCGCAGCGTGCCGCGGGACGGCGCCACCAGGCCCACCAGCAGCTTGGCCAGCGTCGACTTGCCGCAGCCGGACTCGCCGACAATGCTCAGCGTGGTGCCGCGCGGCACCGCCAGCGACACGCCGTCGACCGCCTTGAGCGTCTGCGGCGGCTGGCGCGACAAGGTGCGTTCGAGCCAGGGCGGCGAAACGTCGAACCAGCAGGCCAGGTCATCGGCCCGCAACAGGATGTCATCGTCATGCGGCATGGGCAACGCCTCCTTGGTGCAGCCAGCAGGCGCTGAGGGTCGCGCCCGACGGGGTGGACGCCAGCGCCGGGCGGTCCATGCCGCAGCGCGGACCGGCCTGGCCGCAGCGCGGATGGAAGGCGCAGCCGTCCGGCATCGCGTGCAGGCGCGGCATGGCGCCGTCGATCTGGTTCAGGCGCGCGGCGCGCTGGCGCAGGCCGGGAATCGCGTTCATCAGGCCCTGCGTATACGGATGGCCGGGGCGCCGCAGCACCTCCAGCACCGGGCCGATCTCGACGATGCGGCCGGCGTACATCACCGCCACCCGATCGGCCGTCTCGGCGATCACACCCATGTCGTGCGTCACCAGCAACACCGAGGTGCCCTGCTCGCGGCACAGCCGGCGCAGCAGCGCGGTGATCTGCGCCTGCACCGACACGTCCAGCGCGGTGGTCGGCTCGTCGGCGATGATCAGCCGCGGCCGCGCCGCCAGCGCCAGCGCGATCACCACCCGCTGACGCATGCCGCCGGAGAACTGGTGCGGATAGTGGTCGATGCGACGGTCCGCCGCCGGAATGCCGACCGCCAGCAGCAGTTCGAGCGCGCGCTGGCGGGCCGCGGCGGCCGACACCTTGTCGTGGTGGCGGATGGTCTCGATCAGTTGGTCCCCTACGGTGAACAGCGGGTGCAGGCTGGTCAGCGGATCCTGGAAGATCGCGCCGATCTCCTTGCCACGCAGTTGCTGACGCGCGCGGGCCGGCAGGTTGTCGATGCGGCGGCCAGCCAGGTGAATCTCGCCGCCGCCCAGGCGGCCCGGCGGTTCCAGCAGGCCGATCACGGCCATGCCGGTCAGCGACTTGCCGGCGCCGGACTCGCCCACCATGCCCAGGATCTCGCCCGGCTGGATGTCGAAACTGATATCGCGCGTGGCCACCAGGAGGCCGTGGCGGGAAGGAAACTCCACCGACAGGCCGCGCACCGACAGGGTGGGCGCGGCGGGATTCGGAACGGTCGTCATGACGGGCTCCTCGGAAATCTCGGGTAGCTGGAGGAAAAGATCTCGTCGACCGGCGGATGGCCCCAGGTGCGGTCGGGGTAGCGTGCCACCAGCCGGTCGAACTGCGCTTGCGCCTGGTCCTGCGCCAGCCGGGCATCGAAGCCGGGAATGCGGCCATTGACCATGACGAAGCGGCCGTCGATCACCACCTGCGACACGTCGCGGCCGCTGCCGCCGACCATCAGCGTCTGGATCGGATCGATCAACTGGCCGTTGCGGTCGTGGGAAAAATCGAACACCACGATGTCAGCCTTGGCGCCCGGCGCCAGCCGCCCCAGGTCGGCACGGCCCAGCGCGTCGGCCCCGCCCACCGTGGCGGCGTCGTAATAGTCTTCCGAGCGCACCGCCTCGGTGGACTGGTCCATCACCCGGCACAGCATCATGCCGACCTGCATGTTCAGCACCATGTCCGGCGGCCAGGTGTCGGTGCCCATGCCGATCTTCACGCCCAGCTTGCGGTAGCGGGCGAACGATTCCAGCGTGGCGCCATGGCGCGCCGATACCAGCGGACAATGCACCACCGTGGCGCCGCCGTCGCGGATGATCTCCAGGTCCTGCCCCGGCCGCTCGATCTGGCGCGAGCCGGACACGTAGGTGCCGTGCGGCAGCAGCGCGCGCTCGGACAGAAAGCCCAGGCTGCGCAGCCATTCGGGCGGGCTCATGCCGTGCTGCGCCAGCACCAGGTCGTATTCCAGGCGCGACTGGCAGCAATGCAGGCGGATCGGGATGGCGCGTTCACGCGCCGCGGCGGCCGAGGCGCGCAGCAGCTCGGGCGTGCAGGTCTCGATGCGGTCCGGCGACAGCATGGCGCGCACCCGGCCGTCGTACAGGCCCTCGACCTCGTCGGCGAACGCCACCGCCTGTTCCAGTCCGGCCATGCCGCGCGCCGCATCGTAATGGCAGCGGATGCGTCCTTCCCCGTCCACATAGGTGTGGCCGCTGCGATAGGCCGGCCCCAGGTAGACGCGCAGCCCCAGTTCGCCGGCGGTGCGAGCCGCCGACAGGAATTCCTCGCGGGTCTCGCCCCACACGCGGTAGAACAGCGAGGCGATCGGCAGCGCGGTGGTGATGCCGTTGCGGATCAACTGGGCGAAGGCATAGCGCTTCTGGAACGCCAGCTCGTCCGGCGTATACATCTCGTACGGGCCGCGCTGCATATACGTGTCGGGCCAGATGCGGCCCTTGCGCCAGGCCGGCGAGTTGTCGAAACCCAGGATGGTCGTGTCCAGGTCCGACAGCGCATCCAGGTCGACGAAGCCCGGGCCGATCAGGGCGCGGCCATAGTCGTGGCGCCGCGCCACCGGGCCCGGATAGCGCGGACCGACATAGACGATGCGGTCGCCCTGGAACACCACCTCGCCATTCTCGTAGAGGCAGTGGCGGCCGTTTTCGTGGCCGACCACCCAGCGCGCGGTCAGCAGCGTGGCGTCGTCGCGAGCGGCCATCACGGCGCCTCCACCAGCGCGCGGCCATCGCGCGCCACCACCCGGCCGCGCTTGACCACCAGCTTGCGCACCGGGCGCGAGACGATCGCCTCGGCCACCGTCTCGGCGTCCACCAGCACGAAGTCGGCGTGGCAGCCCGGCGCCAGGCCGTAGTCCGCCAGGTCCATGACGCACGCATTGCCATAGGTCGCCACGTGTAGCGCCAGCGCCAGTTCGTCGTCGCGGCGGAAGTTGTTGCGCAGGCCCACCAGCATGGTGCGTTCCAGCATGTCCGGCTTGCCGTAGGGGCCCCAGGTGTCGCGCATGCCGTCGTTGCCGGTACAGACGGTGACCCCGGCCGCGTGCAGCCGCGCCACATTGGGCACCGGACGCGAGGCCGAGCCGGTCGTCATGATATGCACGCCCGCCTCCACCAGCCCGTCCACCAGCCCCTGCACCGCCTGCGCGTCGGGCATGCCCAGGCAGAACGAATGCGACAGCGTCACCTTGCCCTGCATGCCCAGCGCCAGCACCCGGTCGATGGTCATCTGCATCGAGAACGCGCCCAGCTCGCCCGCCTCATGCAGATGGATGTCAATCGGCTTGCCATACTTGTCGGCCAGGGCGAAGACCGCGTCCAGGTGGCCCTTGGGGTCGCGGTCCATACCGGCCGGATCCAGCCCGCCGACCACGTCCGCCCCCATCCGCAGGGCCTGCTCCATCAGTTCCAGCGTGCCCGGGCGGATCAGCAGCCCGCTCTGCGGAAACGCCACGATCTGCACGTCGATCTGGTCGCGGTACTGGTCGCGGGCGCGCATCACGCCCTCGATCGCCGCCACGCCAATGTCGGTGTCCACGTCGACGTGGCTGCGGATGTGACTGGTGCCGTCGGCCACCGACATCACCAGTTGCCGCGCCGACTGGCGATAGGGATCGATCCCCAGGCGGCGCTTCTCGGCGCGCTCGTTCTCGATCTTGTCGATCAGGCGCGGCCCCACCTCGTTGCGATACCAGGGCATGCCGTACAGGGTCTTGTCCAGGTGCGCGTGGGCGTCGATCAGGCCGGGAAGCAGCAGCGCGCCGCCGCCATCGACGCGCGGCACGCTGTTCGGCACCGCGCCATCCATGGCCGCGAAGCGGCCGTCGCGCACCAGCACCGAGGTGGATGCGCCACCCGCCGGCCGCACGTGGGTATACAGGGTTGCGTTGTCCATGGTTCTCTTGTCTCCGTGTTCTTGCCGCGCTCAGCGCAGGCGGGGATTGAGGGCGTCGCGCAGCCAGTCGCCCAGCAGGTTCACCACCAGCACCACCAGGCTCAGGTACAGCGCGGGAAACACCACCACCCACCACTGCCCCGAGAACAGGTACTGGTTGCCCAGCCGGATCAGGGTGCCCAGCGACGGCTCGGTCGGCGGCATGCCCACGCCCAGGAAGCTCAGGGTGGCCTCGATCAGGATCGCCAGGCCCAGGTTCAGGGTCGCGGTCACCATCACCGGCGTCAGCGTGTTCGGCAGGATGTGGGTCAGCATGATGCGCAGCGGGCTGACCCGGATCAGCCGCGCCGCCTGCACGTATTCCTTGCCGCGCTCGACCAGCGCCGAGGCGCGCACGGTGCGGGCGTACTGCACCCAGTTGGTCATCGAGATCGCCAGGATCAGGATCACCGCCGATAGCGTCTCGCGCAGGCCCGGCGGCAGCAGTTGCCGGAACACCGCCGTCACCAGGATCGCCACCAGGATGGTGGGAATGCTCAGCAGCGTGTCGCCCAGGCGCATCAGCGCATTGTCGATCCAGCCGCCGAAATAGCCGGCCGCCAGTCCCACCAGCAGACCGATCGCCAGCGACAGCACCACCGTGGCCAGCCCGATCACCAGCGACATGCGCGAGCCATACAGGATCGCCGACCAGACATCGCGCCCCTGGGTGTCGGTGCCCAGCAGGAACTGGGCCTCGCCGCCCGCGATCCAGCGCGGCGGCAGCTCGGCGTTGAGCAGGTCGAGCTGCGCCAGGTCGTAGGGGTTCTGCGGCGCGATCCAGGGCGCGAACAGCGCCAGCAGCACCACGGCGATCAGCACCACGCCCGCCCCCATCGCCACCGGATCCTGCCGCAGGCTCCACCACAGGTCGCCCTGGAAGATGCGCGCCAACCGGCCGCGGCCCGCGTTCGACATCGGTTTAGTGAGCATTGGCGCCTCCCTTGACGTGCTGGCTGCGCAGGCGCGGATCGACCACGCCGTACATCATGTCCACCAGCGTGTTCAGCGCCACGAAGATGAAGGACACGATCACCAGATAGGCGGCCATGACGGGAATGTCCACGAACATGACCGATTGGATGAACAGCAGGCCCATGCCGGGCCACTGGAACACGGTTTCCGTGATGAGCGCGAAGGCGATCAGGTTGCCGATCTGCATGCCGGTCACGGTGATGACCGGCATCAGGCAATTGCGCAGCGCCAGCCGGAAATGCACCACCCGGTCCGGCAGGCCGCGGGCGCGGGCGAATTTGATGAACTCGGTGCGCAGCGTCTCCAGCATCTCGGCCCGCACCAGCCGCATGATCAGCGTGATCTGAAACAGCGCCAGCGTGATCGACGGCAGCACCAGCGCGGCGCGGCCCGAGGGCGTCAGCAGGCCGGTGGTCCAGCCGCCGATGCGCACCGTGTCGCCGCGCCCGAAACCGGGCAGCCAGCCCAACTGCACCGAGAACACCAGGATCAGCATGATGCCGACCACGAAGCTGGGCAGCGAAATCCCCAGGATCGAGACGAACTGCAGCGCCTGCGCCAGGCGCGACTTGCGGTAGATGGCGGTCAGCACGCCCAGCGGCACCCCGATCACCAATGACAGCAGCGTCGCCATCATCACCAGCTCGAACGTCGCCGGGAAGCGCTCGGCCACCAGCGCGAACACATCCTGCTGGTTGCGGTAGGAAATGCCGAACTCGCCGCGCGCCGCGTTGGCGACGAAGTGCACGAACTGCATGCCGACCGAGGCGTTCAGGCCCAGCCGCTCGCGCAGCTCGTCGCGCTGCGTCTGCGAGGCCTGCTCGTTGAGCATCATGTCGACCGGGTCGCCGACGAAACGGAAAATCACGAAGGCCAGCAACGCCACGGCCAGCATCACGCCGACCGCATTGCAGACCCGCCTAACTATGAACGCCAGCATGTGCGCCTCCTGTCAGCCCCTTGGGGGGCATCTCGACATTCCAAGCCAGGAGCGCCGCGGCCGATGCAGGACGCGGCGCCTTGCCCATCACTTCATGCGCACCGTCCACAGCCGCGCCTTGTTGTCGGGCATCTGCAGCACGTCGCCGACGTTGGCGCCCACCGCCCAGGCCATGGGCTGCTGGTGCAGCGGCAGGAAGCGCACATCGTCGTGCAGGGTCTGCAGGATGTCGCTCATCATCTGCACGCGCTTGGGGCGGTCCATCTCGGCGGCGGCGGCGTCGATGCGCGCGTCCAGCGCCGGATCGCCCCACTGCCCCCAGTTGAAGACCCCGGCCGGGCCGGTGCGGCTGTGCATCACCTGCAGCAGGATCGACAGCGCGTCGATCTGCGGCTCGTTGGCCCAACCGTGGATGGTGATGTCGAACTCGCCACGCGAGCGCTTGGGGTTCTGCAGCGAACGCGGACCGCTGGCCAGCGAAGCCTTCACGCCGATGCGCGCCCACATTGAGGCGGCGGCCTGGCACAGTTCCTCTTCGTTGACGAACATGTCGTTCGAGCACAGCAGCGACAACGTGAAGCCGTCGGGGTAGCCGGCCTCGGCCAGCAGCTTCTTGGCGCGGGCGGCATCGAATGGCAGGCGTTCCTCCTGCCGGGCGTCATAGCCCGGGATCGACGGCGCCACCAGCGCGCCGGTGGTGCGCGACAGCCCGCGCATCACGCGCTTTTGCAGAAGCTCGGGCGACAGCGCCATGTACAGCGCCTGGCGCACGCGCAGGTCCTTGAGCGGGTTCTTGTCGGTGATGTTGGAGCCGACCAGCTTGTCGCCCAGGTTGAAGCCGAAATACAGCGTGCGCAGCTCGGTCGCGGCCAGCACCTTGACGTTGGGCGCGGCGCGCAGGCGGTCCAGGTCCTGCAGCGGCGCGTTCTCGGTGAAGTTGATGTCGCCCGACAGCAGCGCCGCCACCCGCGTCGGCGCCGAGGCGATCGGCGTGAACTCGATGCGGTCCAGGTTGTGGCGCGGCTTGTCCCACCAGTCCGGATTCACCACCAGCACGGTGCGGGTGTCGGGCCGGTACGACTCTACCTTGAAGGGGCCGGTGCCATTGGCGTGGTGGGTGGCGTAGCCCTCGATCTTCTTGGCCGCGTCGGTGGGCTTCAGGCTGTTGTTGTCCACCAGCCACTGGCGGTTGAAGATGAAGATGTTGGTCAGGTCGTTGAGCATCAGCGGGTACGGATGCGTCATCTCGATGTCGACGGTGTAGTCATCCACCTTGCGCGCCGCCTTGAAGGCCGGCAGGTTGCCCTTGAGCGGCGAGGCGTCGTCGGACACGCGGGTCATGGACGCCACCACGTCGTCGGCCGAGAACGGCGCGCCGTTGTGGAACTTGACGCCGCGGCGCAGGTGGAAGCGCAGCACCGTCGGCGACGGCGACTCCCACGACTCGGCCAGCGCCGGCGTGATGTTGAACTTGTCGTCGTAGCGGATCAGCGCTTCGTACACGTGGTTCAGGAACGCCAGGTTGAAGGTGCTGCCGTAGGAATACGGATCGAGCGAATCCAGATCGCGGGCGGCGCCCCACTTCAGGGTGTTGGCGGCGGATGCCCCGGTGATGGCCGATAGCGCGATCACGGCCCCGGCGGTCCACTTCAGCAGCGTCTTCATGATGGCAATGCTCCCTTGGAGGTGGGTATGGAATACGTCTGGAGGCCGGCGCGGACGGCCGGCGGCGGTAATCAGTGGCCGGCGGTCTGGCGCTGGGCGCGCTCGAGCGTGGCCAGCGCCAGCACCTGCGACAGGGCGGCGCGATAGGAATCGATCACGGGCACGGCGGGCAGGCGCGGCAGGCTGGGCAGGAAACCCGCCAGCGCGGCGCCGGCCACGATGACCACGTCGGCGCCCTGGGCGACCGCGTCGTCCAGCGCCTGGCCCACGGCGGCGATGGTCGCGGGCGAGCGCGTGACGTAGTCGAGCGCATTGCCCGGCAGCGCCAGCAGGCCGGCGCAGCGCGACTCCAGCCCGAGCTGGCGGATCTGCTCGCGCAGCATGCCCGGCCACAGCCGCCCCACCGTCACGATGGCGTAGCGGTCGCCACGCTGCAGGGCGGTCAGGATGGCGGCCTCGGCCATGCCGGCCACCGGCATGCGCAGGCGCTCGCGCACCGCGCCGATGCCGGGTTCGCCGAAACAGGCCAGCAGGCAGGCGTCGAATGGCTCGCCAGCGGCCTCGGCCTGGGTGGCCTCGCGCTCGGCGGTTTCGCAGACGGCGTGGGCCGACACCGCGGCCTGCGCCCGGCTGGCGATATAGGCGGGCCCGAACGGCACCGTCACGGCATGCACCCGGGCCGCGTCGCCAAAAAAGGCGCGCGCCTGCTCGGCGAGGCTGGCGGTCAGGTCGGCGGTGGTGTTGCCATTGATCACCAGCAGGCGGCTGGGCGTGACGGCCAGGCGGTCGGGAAGGACGGCGGGTGCTGCGGACATGAATCGGACCCCTGATGGTTTGTATACAAATCCACCCTTACAAAACCCACGGATCCCTGAATTTTGTATAAATGTTTGTATACGATTTATGCCGACAATGTACGCCATTGGTCTGACGCTTCAAGCTATCGCTAACCCTTAGCGGCTGATGGTGTATGCTGTTTCACACCTAGAAAAGTGCGCACCGGCGCGGTTCCGCCGGCAGATTCCCCCCACCGGAACGCGTACGCATCGGAGATCCACACCAGATGACGGCCCCCATTGCCGACGCGGCGGAGCCCGCACGGAAAGACGTAAACCGCACGGAAATCGTATACAAAAACTTGCGGCAGGCGATCATCGAGCAGGCCTTGCTGCCGGGCGACAAATTGCCCGAGGACGTCATCGGCGAGCGTTTCGGCGTCAGCCGCACCATCGTGCGCGGCGTGCTGACGCGCCTGTTCAGCGAGGGGCTGGTCGACCTGCGTCCCAATCGCGGCGCGGCGGTGGCGCGCCCCAGCCTGGAAGAAGCCCACGACATCTTCGAGGCGCGCCGCTGCCTCGAACGCGACGTGGCGCGCCGGCTGGTGCAGCACGTCACCGAGGCCGGCTTGGCGCGGCTGGAACAGCACGTGGCGCAGGAAGAAGCCGCGCGCGCGCGCAACAGCGTCAACGAGTCGATCCGCCTGTCCGGCGAATTCCACATCCTGATGGCCGAGTTGTCGGGCAATGCGGTCTACGCCCGCTACGTCAACGAGATCGTGTCGCGCTGCTCGTTGATCCTGGCGCTTTACGGCCGGCCGCATTCGAGCGAATGCGCGGTCAGCGAGCACCGCGAAATCGTCGCCGGCCTGCGCGCGCGCGACGAAAAGCACGTGCTGCACCTGCTGGGACATCACCTGGAGTCGGTCACGGCGCGCGCGCTGCTCAGTCCGGACGGCGCGGGCGTGCGCGACATCCGCAAGATCCTCGACCGCTACGGCACCTAGGGGGACCGCGGCGCGGCGGCCCGCGGGCGGGCGCGGCGCGCGGGTAGGAGACGACCCGCCCCCGGCGAATGGGGCGTGGCCTGACGTGGCAAGCCTGAAATGGAAAAGCGCCCGGTTCGGGCGCTTTGTGGTTTCGGCAAGCCTAGATTTCGCGTTCTTCCGTCTTGAGGTGGTTGTCGCGGGCGAAATCCACCACGAACTTGTACGCCAGCGGTTCGAGATCGCGCAAGCGCTGGTCGACCACGATGCCGCGCACGCCGTCGATCACGACGGGAAGCACGTAGGGCGAATAGGTGAGGTGGTTACCCGCACAGCCGGCGGGCCGGAACTGTGCCATTACGCCGGCGAGCCGTTCCGCCCAATCGCTGGGGCGAAAGCGGCTACCGCTTTCGGTAACGCCATGAATTACGAATTGTCTGACGCGAGTTGCCATGGATTCTTCACTACGGGACGCCCTTCACTGGGCCGGATCTTCGGCGTGATCAAACATGCGCCCCGCGCCGCGAATTGTATATGATTGATCCTTTGCCCTGTCCCGAAAGGCGCTCCGCCCAGGGAAAAAATGCCCAGGAGGACCCGTCATGACCTCGCCTCTGGCCAATATCTACGCCCGGCTGCCGGTCTCGTTCACGCACGGCCAGGGGGTCTGGCTGTGGGACGCGCAGGGCCGCAAGTACCTGGACGCGCTGGCGGGCATCGGCGTCTCCTGTCTGGGCCACGCCCATCCCCGGCTGGTCGCGGCCATCAGCGAGCAGGCCGCGCGCGTCATCCACACCTCCAATATCTACGAAGTCCCGCAGCAGACCGAGCTGGCCGCGCGCCTGGCGGCGCTGTCCGGCATGCGCGACGTGGTCTTCAACAACAGCGGCTCCGAGGCCAACGAGGCCGCCATCAAGCTGGCGCGCTACTACGCCTACCAGCGCGGCAACAGCCACGCCCACATCATCACCATGGATTCGTCCTGGCACGGGCGTACCCTGGCCACGCTGGCGGCCACCGGTAGCGACAAGGCGCGCAAGGGCTTCGAGCCCCTGCCCTCCGGCTTCATCCAGGTGCCGTACAACGACGCCGCCGCGATCCGCGCCGCCGGCGACGCCGAGCCGCGCGTGGCCGCCGTGCTGCTCGAAGCCCTGCAGGGCGAAGGCGGCATCCGTCCCTCCGATGCCGCCTTCCTGCGAGAGGTACGACAACTGTGCACCGAGCGCGGCTGGCTGCTGATGATCGACGAGGTCCAGTCGGGCATCGGCCGCACCGGCAAATGGTTCGCCCACCAGTGGGCCGACATCGTGCCGGACGTCATGACCCTGGCCAAGGGCCTGGCCGGCGGCGTGCCGATCGGCGCGATGCTGGCGGCCGGCCCCGCGGCGGGCGTGTTCACCCCCGGCAGCCACGGCACCACCTTCGGCGGCGGCCCGCTGGTCTGCGCGGCCGGCCTGGCGGTGCTGGACGCGCTGAAATCGGAAAACCTGCTGGACAACGCGCACAGCGTCGGCGGCCACCTGAAGGCGCGGCTGGCGCAGGAACTGGCCGGCCTGCCCGGCGTGGCGGATGTGCGCGGGCGCGGCCTGATGCTGGGCATCGAGCTGGCCCGTCCCTGTGGCGTGCTGGCGCTGCGCGCCCTGGAAGCGGGCCTGTTGATCAACGTCACCCGCGACCGCGTCATCCGCCTGCTGCCGCCCCTGGTCCTGTCGCGCGCCGAAGCCGACCGGATCGTAGACATCCTGGCGCCGCTGATTCGACAGTTCCTGGCCGAACATCCATAATCAACCTCCCGCCCGGGCCACGAGCCCGTCCGGGCCCAATGACCTGCGACATCACCATGACTCCTCCCACGACTCAAAACGGCCCCTTGCGGCACTTTCTGCAGTTCAAGGACTTCTCGTCCGCCGAGATCGCCTACGTGCTGGACCGCGCGCGGCTGATCAAGGAAAAATTCAAGCGTTACGAACCCCACATGCCGCTGCACGACCGCACGCTGGCGATGGTGTTCGAAAAAGCCAGCACCCGTACCCGCGTCTCGTTCGAGGCCGGCATGTACCAGATGGGCGGCTCGGTCATCAACCTGACCTCCAACGATTCCCAACTGGGCCGCTCCGAGCCCATCGAGGACACCGCGCGCGTCATCTCGCGCATGGTCGACATCGTCATGATCCGCACGTTCGAGCAGACCCGCATCGAGCGCTTCGCCTCGCACTCGCGCGTGCCCGTGATCAACGGCCTGACCAACGAATTCCACCCCTGCCAGATCCTGGCGGACATCTTCACCTACATCGAGCACCGCGGCCCCATCGCCGGCAAGACGGTCGCCTGGGTCGGCGACGCCAACAACATGGCCTACACCTGGCTGCAGGCCGCCGAGATGCTGGGCTTCACGCTGCACGTGTCGACCCCGGCCGGCTACGAGCTCGAAGCCGCCCGCATCGGTTCGCCGTCCGACAAGGTGCTGCGCCAGTTCAAGGACCCGATGCAGGCCTGCCAGGGCGCGCACCTGGTCACCACCGACGTCTGGACCAGCATGGGCTACGAGGCCGAGAACGAAGAGCGCCGCGCCGCCTTCGCCGACTGGTGCGTGGACGCCGAGATGATGGCCGCCGCCGATCCCCAGGCCGTGTTCATGCACTGCCTGCCCGCCCATCGCGGCGAGGAAGTCACCGGCGAAGTCATCGACGGCCCGCAGAGCGTGGTCTGGGATGAGGCCGAGAACCGCCTGCACGTGCAGAAGGCGCTGATGGAGTTCCTGCTGCTGGGCCAGCTCAAGTAAGCAGCGCGCCCATGAAAAAAGCAGCCCCGTGGGGCTGCTTTTTTTTATCCGCGCCAGGCGCGGCATTCAGGGCTTGAGCGACTTTTCCCAGCGCACGATGGCGTCGACCACCGCCTGCGGCGCTTCCGGCACCAGCGCGTGGCCGGCGCCCGGGATCACCACCACCGACACGCGCTCGCCGAATTCGTCGCGGATCTCGTTGCGGGTCGATTCCGGCTTGAACAGGTCGGCGCCCGCCTGCAGATCGAGCAGCGGTTTGCTGCCGCCCGACCACCAGTCCGACTGGCGCGTGGCCTTGCCGGCCAGGCGCTGGCTTTCGCTGACCTGGGGGTACCAGCCGTTGAGCCAGACGCTGGCGTCATGGCCCGGCGCGAAGAACGCGTACTGGATGGACTTGAGGCGTTCGGCGTCGGGCAGCGACAGGTCGGCGCTGCGGTCGACGTGCTCGCTCAGGCCGGCGGGATACTTCTTGGCCGCCGCCGCCACGATCACCACGCCGCGCACCAGGTCGGGATGGTCCACGCCCGTGGTGCGCGCCACCCAGTTGCCGAACGCGTGCCCGATCATCACCACCGGCTGCTTGGCGACATCGCGGATCACCGCCGCCATGTCGTTGCCGAAGTCATGCAGCGTGATGTCCTTCATCGGTCCGCTGCTGCCGCCGATGCCGCGCGGCTCGGGCCGCAGCACACGGTAACCGGCCTGCGCCAGCCGCGCCGCGAGGTCGTCGAAATCCTCCTGGCCACGACCGCGCGACGGCAACAGCACCAGGGCCGGGCCCTGGCCCTGCACCAGCACTTCGATGCGGGCGCCGTTGCCCGGCAGCACCGTGACCCGCTCGACCTTGTCGGCCGCCGCTGCCGCGGCAGGCGTCGGCGCGGCCTGCGCGGCCAGCGACAGCCCGGCCGCGCTCAACGCGCCCCACAGCACAACCCTCGCCCATCGTTTGCTCATCGTTGTCTCCTCGTTCTTCTGTGTCAAAGAATCTTCTGGAACATGGTGCGGCGCGTGTTGCGGAACGACGGCCGCACCCGGCTGCTCCAGTCGGTGGCGCGCACCGCCAGCCACGGCGGGCTGCCGAAGGTCTCGCGCGTCTCCAGGTCATAGCAGGCCAGATAGCGCGGCCCCTGGTCGCGGCATTCATAGCGCTGCGCGCGCACGGTGCCGGGCACCGAGGCCAGCCCTGGCAGGTGTTCCTGGTCGTACCAGGCATTCAGGTCCGCCTCGGCCTCGGGCAGCACGTCGGTCTCGACGATGTAGTGCCAGGGCGCATCCGAGCCGGCCGAAGCGCCGGCCAGGTCCAGGGTCAGGTGCAGCACGCGCGCCTGCGCCCCGGGGAACAGTTCGGCCAGGCGCGCCTGCACTTCCGGCTGGCGACCGGCGTCGCCGTCGACATATACATAGGTCTCGTCCTCCTCGACCGCGGCGAAAGCGCGCAGCCGCACGCCGTCCAGGCCCTCGGTCAGGCGTTGCGCCATGTCGGCCGCGCGCGCCGCGTCGAAACGCTCGCCCAGCGACACCAGCAATACCGTCTTGTCCATGCAAAGCTCCTATCAGTGCCCGACGCGCAGCGCCACCAGGAAGCGCGACACCATGTTGTAGGCGGCTACCGTCGCGGCCAGTTCGACCAGCTCCTGATCGTTGTAGCGCGAACGCAGCGGCGCGAACAGCGCGTCCGGCACCTCGATGTCGCGGGTCATGGCGTCGGTCAGGGCCAGCACGTCGGCCTCGCCCGCCGCCAGCCCCTGCACCGCGTCCGCTTGCGGGCCGCCGCGCAACTGGTCGACCACCGCCTGCGGCATGCCCGCCGCCAGCGCGTGCGGCACGTGCGCGTCGAACTCGTACGGCGCGTTGTTCAGGGTCGCCACGCGCAGGATGATCAGTTCGCGCACCCGTGGCGACAGCGAGGTGTTCAGGCGGATCGCGGTCAGCATCGCCTCCCAGCCCTGCACCACGGCGGGGCTGTTCAGCAGCACCTGGTACAGCGGCGAGATGCGGCCGCGCGCGGCCGCGATGCGCGCTTCCATTTCGGCCAGGGCCGGGCGCGTGCCCGGCACGACCGGCGAGACTCGACAATCGCTCATGCTCACTCCGGACGGATGTTCTTGCGCTGGATCAGCGAACCCCACTTCTCGCGGTCGGCCGCGATCAGCGCCGCCAGTTCCTGCGGCGAGCTGGGCGCGGCCTGGGCGCCGAACTTCTCCAGCTTGGCGCGCACCGCCTCGTTGCCCAGCGCGGCGCGCAGGGCCTGGTTCAGTTTCTCGACCGTGGCCGGCGGCGTGGCCGCGGGCGCGACGATGCCATACCAGTTGTTCGATTCGACGCCGGCGATGCCCTGCTCGGCCAGCGTCTTGACGTCGGGCAGCAGCGGATGACGGGTCGGCGCGGCGATGCCCAGCGCCTTGAGCTTGCCGCTCTGGATGTGGCCGATCAGGCCCGGCACGTCGCCGAAGAAGCCGTTCACCTGGTTGCCCAGCACGTCGTTGATCACGGGCGCGGCGCCCTTGTAGGGCACGTGCAGCACCTTGGCCTTGCTGGCGTCGGCGAACATTTCCAGCGTCAGGTGCGGGATGCTGCCGATGCCCGACGAGCCGATCGCCACGGACTGCGAGGCCGCCTGCGAGCGCTTGACGAAATCGGCCGCGTCGGTGGCCGGGTTGGCCGGGTTCACCACGAACACGGTGGCGTTGTTGACCACGCGCGAGACCGGCGCGAAATCGCGCACCGGGTCATACGGCAGGTCCTTGTACAGGGCCGGGCTGATGGACACCGCGCCGACGCTGGTCAGGAACAGCACCGAGCCATCGGCCGGCGCCTTGGCGACGTAGGCCGCGGCGATGTTGCCGTTGGCGCCCGCCTTGTTCTCGACGATGACCGACTGCTTGAGCTCCTTGCCCAGTTGTTCGGCCAGCACCCGGCCGACCAGGTCCACCGGGCCGCTCGGCGGGAAGGCAATGATCAGGCGCACCGGGCCATCGGCATGCGCCGCGGGCGCCAGGCTGGCCAGGCCGAGCAGGCCGGCGAATAGGAATTTCTTGAACATGGATTGTCTCCTCGGGATATCGTGTTTTCTTGTTGCCCGAAATCGGGCGATGGCGCGGCTACGGGAAGCCGTAGAGACGCGCCGGGTTGTCCACCAGAACCTGCCGGCGCGTTTCCGCGTCCGGGCAGGCCAGGAAAAAAGCGTCGGCCAGCTCGCCGTCGTCGGGCATGTCGCCCGCCACGTTCGGATGCGGCCAGTCGGTGCCCCACAGCGTACGCTCGGGCAGCGCGTCCACCAGGGCGCGCACGAAAGGAATGCCTTCGGCAAAGGGACGCTTGCCCGAGGCGATGCGGTCGATGCCCGACACCTTGACCCAGGCGAGCGGCTCGCGCGCCAGGTCCAGCAGCGCGCGGAACGCCGGCGCGTCCAAGCCGTCGGCGGCCTTGACGCGGCCCATGTGGTCGATCACGAACGGCACCGGCAGCGCCCGCAGGCGCGGCAGCAGCTCGGGCAGCATGGCGCCATCCAGGTGCAGGCAGACGTGCCAGCCCAACGGCGCGATCAGCCCGATGACGTGGTCGAACACGGCCGGATCGGGCGCGCCGCCCAGGTGCGGCACAAAATTGAAGCGCGCGCCGCGCACGCCGCCATCATGCAGCCGGCGCACGCTGGCCGGCGTGGCGTCCGCCCCCAGCAGCGCCACGCCGCGATAGCGGCCCTGGCTTTGCGCCAGCGCGTCGAGCAAGGCGGCGTGGTCGCCGCCATGGCAATTGGCCTGCACCACCACCGCGCGCTGCACGCCCAGGTGCGCGTGCAGCGCCGCCATCCTGGCGTAGGGCGCGTCGGGCGGCGTGTAGGAACGTCCTTCGGCATAGGGAAACCGGTCAGCCGGACCGAACACGTGGCAATGCGTGTCGCAGGCCCCGGCCGGCAGCGCGTGGCGGGGACGGGAAGGCGTGGCAAGCGGAGGACGGCAGTCAGGCACGGCGGGATCCAGCGGGGAAAACGTCATCCTCGCGGATTGCGGCCTGCCGAACAATGCTATATCTTTGATTTCAGATATAGAAAATATAAATATCAAATCGCCATGGACCTCAAGCAGATCGAATACTTCGTGCGCGTCGCCGAGCGCCGCAGCTTCTCGCGCGCCGCCGAAATGCTCGACGTGGCCCAACCGACGCTGAGCCGCCAGGTGCGCCTGCTGGAACTGGAGCTGGGCCAGCACCTGCTCTACCGCAACGGCCGCGGCGCCGAACCGACCGAGGCCGGTCTGCGCTTTCTGGAACATGCCCGCGCCCTGCTGGCCCTGGCCGACCGCGCCAAGCAGGACCTGCAGACCCTGCGCGAAACGCCGACGGGCAAAGTGGTGGTGGGCTTGCCGCCACGCATCGCGCGGGTCCTCACGCCGCCCCTGGTGCAGGCTTTCCGCCGCCGTTTTCCCGACGCCTCGATCGCCGTGGCCGAAGGCCTGAGCGCGCAGATGCGCGAATGGCTGCTGGCCGGCCGCGTCGATCTGGCGCTGCTGTACGACCCGGCGCCGTCGCCGCAACTGGGCTATGAATCGCTGTTCCGGGAGAACCTGGTGCTGGTGGCCGCGGCCAACCATCAGCCGCCGCTGCCCGCGCGCGTCGCGGTGGCCGGGCTGGGCGCCTATCCGCTGGTGCTGCCCAGCCTGCCCAACGCCATCCGCACCCTGGTCGAGAGCATTTGTCGCGCCCAGGGCGTGCGCCTGCAGGTGGCGGCCGAGGTCGATGCGGTGCAGACCATCGTCGAACTGGCGGCGCAGGGCGACGCCTACGCCATCCTGCCGCGTTCGGCCGCGCGCGGGCCGGCGGCCGAACACGCGCTATCGCTCAGCGAAATCGTCGCGCCCGGCATCACCAACAATCTGGTGCTGGCGAGCGCCCGCCACCGCCCCGCCACCCGGCTGGCCACGGCCACCGGCGAGCTGATCCGCCAGTTGAACCTGGCGGCCCTGTTCGAGCCCGCCGCCCCCTCCGCCCGGAGCGCCGGCCGCCCCCCTGCCCGGCCCCCGGCCCGGACCGCCCAAACGCGTTAAAATGGCGGACAGATTTCTTGTTTGGCGGCTCGTTGCTGTCAAAGTCCCGTTGGCGTCTCACCTCAAACAATGACCACTATCCTCCCGAACCTTCCCACCGGCCAGAAGGTCGGCATCGCCTTTTCCGGCGGCCTCGACACCAGCGCCGCGCTGCTCTGGATGCGCAACAACGGCGCCATCCCCTACGCCTACACCGCGAACCTGGGCCAGCCCGACGAATCCGACTACGACGAGATCCCGCGCAAGGCCATGGCCTACGGCGCCGAGAACGCCCGCCTGATCGACTGCCGCGCGCAGCTCGTGGCCGAAGGCATCGCCGCCCTGCAGGCCGGCGCCTTCCACATCTCGACCGCCGGCATCACCTACTTCAACACCACGCCCATCGGCCGCGCCGTCACCGGCACCATGCTGGTGGCCGCCATGAAGGAAGACAACGTCAACATCTGGGGCGACGGCAGCACCTTCAAGGGCAACGACATCGAGCGCTTCTACCGCTACGGCCTGCTGACCAACCCGGACCTGAAGATCTACAAGCCCTGGCTCGACCAGCAGTTCATCGACCAGCTCGGCGGCCGCTCGGAAATGTCCGAGTACATGCGCCAGGCCGGCTTCGACTACAAGATGTCGGCGGAAAAGGCCTACTCCACCGACTCCAACCTGCTCGGCGCCACCCACGAAGCCAAGGACCTGGAACACCTGAACTCCGGCATCCGCATCGTCAAGCCCATCATGGGCGTGGCGTTCTGGCGCGATGACGTCGCCGTCAAGGCCGAGGAAGTCACCGTCCGCTTCGAGGAAGGCCAGCCGGTCGCCCTGAATGGCGTGGAATACAGCGACCCGGTCGAGCTGATGCTCGAAGCCAACCGCATCGGCGGCCGCCACGGCCTGGGCATGAGCGACCAGATCGAAAACCGCATCATCGAAGCCAAGAGCCGCGGCATCTACGAAGCCCCGGGCCTGGCCCTGCTGTTCATCGCCTACGAGCGCCTGGTCACCGGCATCCACAACGAAGACACCATCGAGCAGTACCGCGAAAGCGGCCGCAAGCTCGGCCGCCTGCTGTACCAGGGCCGCTGGTTCGACCCGCAAGCCATCATGCTGCGCGAAACCGCCCAGCGCTGGGTCGCCCGCGCCATCACCGGCGAAGTCACCATCGAACTGCGCCGCGGCAACGACTACTCGCTGCTCAACACCGAATCGCCCAACCTGACCTACGCTCCCGAGCGCCTGTCGATGGAAAAGGTCGAGAACGCCCCCTTCACCCCCGCCGACCGCATCGGCCAGCTGACCATGCGCAACCTCGACATCGTCGACACCCGCGCCAAGCTGTTCACCTACACGAAGACCGGCCTGCTCTCCGCCTCCGGCACCTCGCTGCCGCAACTGAAGGACGAGGCCAAGAAGAAGTAATACTTCTTCCCGCCCAACAAAAAGCCCCTCGGCAACACCGAGGGGCTTTTTTATTACGCATGACCCGTCCTGAATTTGGTTGACACCTTTTTGAGAGAAAAAAGGAGAGTCAATTGGAATCAAGGATCAAGCGAACCCAGCGGGATTACAGCCTGGCTTTTAAACTGTCGG
>NZ_CADIJW010000048.1 GCF_902859745.1 Achromobacter dolens
GGCGTTGGCCGGGCGCGAACGGGGCGCGCCGGCGTTGCCGCCGCGGCCGCCGTTACGGCCGCCGCCGCCACGCGGCTGGCGCGAGTCTTCGTCGCGTTCCTGGCGTTCGAAGGCGGCGGCGCTGGTGGCGGGCGGGGTCCAGTCGGCCACCGGCTTGCGCTCGATGGTCTTCTTGATCAGGCGCTCGATGTCCTTGAGCAGCTTGATCTCGCTGTTGTCCACCAGCGAGACCGCGGCGCCGGTGGCGCCCGCGCGGCCGGTGCGGCCGATGCGGTGCACGTAGTCTTCCGGCACGTTGGGCAGTTCGAAGTTCACCACCTGGGGCAGTTGGTCGATGTCCAGGCCGCGGGCGGCGATGTCGGTGGCCACCAGCACCGTCACGGTGCCGTCCTTGAAGCCGGCCAGCGCGCGGGTGCGGGCCGACTGGCTCTTATTGCCGTGGATCGCGGCGGCGGTCAGGCCGTCCTTGACCAGCTTTTCGGCCAGGCGGTTGGCGCCGTGCTTGGTGCGCGTGAACACCAGCACCTGGTGCCAGCCGCTTTCGCGGATGATGTGGCTGATGAGGTCGCGCTTGTGGTGCTGTTCGACCAGGTGCACCGTCTGGGTGACCAGTTCGGTGGCGGTGTTGCGCGGGGTGACCGAGACTTCGCCCGGGTTGTTCAGCACGCCGCGCGCCAGCGCGCGGATCTCATCCGAGAAGGTGGCCGAGAACAGCAGGTTCTGGCGCTGCTTGGGCAGCAGGGCCAGGATCTTGCGGATGTCGCGGATGAAGCCCATGTCGAGCATGCGGTCGGCTTCGTCCAGCACCAGGATCTCGACGCCGGACAGGTCGACCGTCTTCTGGCCGCAGTGGTCCAGCAGGCGGCCGGGGGTGGCCACCAGGATGTCCAGCGGCTTGCGCAGGGCGGAGATCTGGGGGTTGATGTTGACGCCGCCGAACATCACCATGGACGTCAGCGAGGTGTGCTTGCCGTAGGTCTGCACCGATTCGGCCACCTGCGCGGTCAGTTCGCGCGTCGGCGTCAGGATCAGGCAGCGCGGGCGGCCGGCCTTGCGGGCTTCCGGCTTGCGCTGCATCAGCAGATGCAGGATGGGCAGCGTGAAGCCGGCGGTCTTGCCGGTGCCGGTCTGGGCGGCGGCCAGCAGGTCGCCGCCCTTGAGGACCTGCGGAATCGCCTGGGCCTGGATGGGGGTGGGCGCGGTGTAGCCGGTATCGGCAATGGCGCGCAACAGGGAATCGGCCAGCCCGAGGTCGGCGAAAGAGGAAGAGGTAGTCAAAACAACTCCAGCGGCAGCCCGTCGCTCAAGTTGAGAGACTCCAATCCAGGCGGACGAATAAGGAGAAAAGGGAAGCGCCCCGGAGGGCGAAGCTTGGCGGCGAAGTGCCTAGCGGACGCGTGCAGATTGGCAAAGCACGCAAAGCCATTGTAGCCGATGCGGCGCCGCGGCATGTGGCGCACACGGTCTGCGGTATAGCTGCGTAACATTTTGCACTAATCGTGTACGAAATTAGTGTAATCCCTAAGCCGGCCTCCCTATAATCCGATCGCTTACCTCCATCACACAAGAATTAAGGGTTGCTATGAAAAAGGCGGCAATAGCGGGTCTGGTCGTTGCACTGGGTGCGATTTGGACCGGCACGGCCTGGTACACCGGCCAGAAGGCCGAAGCGTTCGTGAAGCAGTCGATCGAAGACGGCAACGTCGAACTGCGCAAGTTCGGTGAAAAGTGGGGCGTGACGCCGGTGATCGAACTGATGTCGTTCGAGCGCGGCGTGTTTTCGTCCACCGAGCGCTACCGCGTCAAGTTCACGCTGCCCGCCAAGGATGGCAAGCCGGCCGAGGAGCGTGAACTCCAGTTCGTCGAACACCTGTCGCACGGCCCGTTCCCGTTCTCGAACCTGGCCTCGGGCAAGCTGGCCCCGGCCATGGTCGCGAGCCGCTTCCAGATCGAGGAGACCCCGGCCGTCAAGGGCTGGTTCGCCGCCACCAAGGGCGCCACGCCGCTGACGGGCGCCTATAGCGTCAGCTACGGCAAGCAGGTCACCGGCACGTTCAACCTGGCCCCGGCCGAAGCCTCGACCGACAAGACCAAGCTGACCTTCGCCGGCATGGCGGCCGATGTCGACTTCGACACCAACACCAAGCACGGCGTGCTGGCGCTCAAGAGCGATGGCGTGACGCTGGCCGGCCCCGCCGGCGATAGCGATATCGTGGGCATGGCGGTCAAGGGCATCACGCTCAACAGCGACCTGACCCCGGGCAAGAACGACATGGCCATGGGCAGCCAGAAGCTGGTCCTCAAGGAATGGACCATCACGTCCCAGACCAAGCCGCCGGTGCTGCTCAAGGACACCAGCGTTGCCGTGGACCTGTCCGAGGCCGATACCGGCGTGAATGCCAAGATGGTGCTGGACTTTGGCATGATCAACGTCCAGGCAAAGGACATGGCGGGCCTGCAGTTGGCCATCGGCATGAAGAACATGGACCCCAAGGCGCTCAAGGCCCTGAACGACGTGTACGAGTCTTCGTCGCGCCGCATGATGCAAAGCGGCGGCCAGGAGGGTTCTTCCGAGTTCACGCCCGAAGAACAGCAGATCCTGAAGACCAACGTCGAACTGCTGCTGGCCGGCAATCCCAGCCTGTCGGTGTCGCCGCTGCAGGTGCGCACCGCCAACGGCACCTCGACCTTCAACCTGGACGTGGACCTGGCCAAGCCGGCCTCGACCGACAAGCCGGCAAGCGACCTGGCCATGGAAGCCATTCGCAAGCTCAACGCCAAACTGATCCTGTCCAAGGCCAATCTGGCCGACCTGATGGCGATCGAGCCGCAGACGCGCGGCGTGCCGGCCGACCGCGCCGTCCAGACCGCCAAGGGCCAGGCCGAAATGGTCGGCACCATGGCGGTGGCGATGGGCGTGGCCAAGGCGGAAAACGACAACATCGTTTCCTACCTCAACTACGCCGACGGCCAAGTGGACTTCAACGGCAAGAAGATGCCGCTGCAGCAGTTCATGATGATGGTCATGAGCGGCGCGATGGGCGGCATGCGCTAAGGCGCGGGCAAGACCCCGGCGCCGGCATGATGCCGGCGCCCCACGCGGGCTGCGGCGCCTTAGGGCGCGGCAGCCCGTTTTTCATGCGCGGCGTATGCTGGCGGCTTCGGTTCATGCGGGACCGGCGCAATTGGGAAGCGGGAAGGACATCATGCGGAAATGGGTGGCGGTGGGTTGCACCGTGCTGGCATTGGGCGCGATCTGGACAGGCACGGCCTGGTACACCGGCAAGCAGCTCGAGAGCGGCATGGCGCAGTTGGCCGAAAGCGCCGACGCGCAGGCGCGGCTGATCGGCGCGAAGCTGGGCGAGACGCTGTCGTTCGAACAACTGTCGTACGAACGCGGCGTGTTCACGTCGCAAGCGCGCTATCGGCTGAAGGCGCAGCCCTTGGCCAAGGATGGCCCCGGCGCGACGGGACGCGACTACGAGATAGTGGTGTGCCTGGATCACGGGCCGTTCCCGCGGTACCGCCTGTTGCAGGGCCATCTGTTTCCGGCCATGGCCGCAGCCCGCGCCGAGTTGGCGCCCACGCCGTCGCTGGAAACCTGGTTCGCCGCCGCGCAGGGCGGCGTGCCGATGACGGCCGAGGCCGTGGCGGGGTATGGCCGCGACATCGCGGCTTCCCTGGCGTTGGCGCCTGTCGAGCGCGCGCGCGACGAGTCCCGCTTCAGTTTCTCGGGCCTGACGCTGCAGACCGACGTTGCCGCCGGCGGCAAACACACCGTCGTGACGATCCGCTCGGACCGGGCCGACCTGTTCGAGCCGTTCATCAAAGACGGCGCGAACCACACGCGCCGGTTGGCCATGCGTGACCTGGCGATAAGGTACGACGCGACCCGCGCCAGCGACGAGACGGGCGTGGCCACGACCCGTGCGACCCTCAAGCAATGGACCGCCGAGATCGACGGCGAGCCGGTCACCCTGCGTGACGTCGCGGTGAACCTTGACGCCAGCGGCGCCGACAGCGCCATGCAAGGCAAGCTGGCCGTGCAGGTGGCGGGCATCGACACCCGCGCCGGACAGGTGGCCAACCTGCGCCTGGCGGCTGAGGCGCACAACCTGGACCTGGTGTCGTTTCGCGGGTTCCGCGACACCATGGAGGCCACGAAAGATGGCGGCGGCAGTATGAGCGACAAGATGGTGGGGGCAGGTCATGTGATGAAGTTTCTGTTGGCCGAACCTGGCTTCTCGCTGGCGCCGTTGCAGATCGATACCGCCAACGGCAGCGCCACGCTGCAACTGGCGGTGGGCCTGGCCGCGCCGACGCTGTGGAATCACTCGCCGGCCGCGGTGGTCAAGGAGACCGTGCGCAAGTTCGACGCGCGGCTGTCGGTGCCGGTTGCCAGCGTGGCCGACCTCATCGCCGTGCGCCTGCAGGCCGACGGCATGGCCGAGGCCGCCGCCCGCGACGCCGCGCGCCGGCAGGCCGATGGCGTGCGCGACCGCATCGTGGGCAGTCAATGGGGGCGCCTGGAAGACGGCAAGCTGCTGGCGAGCCTGAGCTACGCGGGCGGCCAGGTCGATTTCAATGGAGAGCGCATGTCGCTCGAGACCTTCCTGGCCTGGCTGATGTCGCGGGGCGTGAAGTAAAGCCTGCGCCCGACTCGCGGGCGCAGCGCGTCAGGCCGGCAAGGCGCCCGCCACCACGTCGCCGTTGCGCAGTACCGCCACATGGAAGCGCTTGTCGGCGGCCCGCATGATGTCCTCGGTCGGGTCGCCGCGCACCAGCAGCAGGTCCGCCACGGCGCCCTGCTGCACCACGCCATGGCCGTCCATGCCCATCAGGTCATGGCCGCGCGAGGTGGCGGCAATAAGGGCGTCGACCGGTGTCATGCCGAATTCCACCATGTAGGCCAGCTCCATCGCGTTCTCGCCATGCAGGTTGAACGGCGTGCCGGCATCCGTGCCCAGCGCGATGCGTCCGCCGGCCCTGTAGTACATCTGGATCGATTCGCGATGGCGCTGCTCCACCGCGCGCGCCTTTTCCACGGCATAGGCGGGAATGCCGTTGTCGGCGTTGGCGACGATGTTGCGCACGGCCGCGATGGTCGGCACCAGGTAGGTTTCGGCCGCGAGCATTTCCTCCAGGCACTGCGCGTCCATGAAGATGCCGTGCTCGATCGAGTCGATGCCGGCGCGCACCGCGTTCAGGATGCCCTGCGTGCCTTGCGCATGGCTGGCGGTGCTCTTGCGAAAGCGCTTGGCTTCGTGCACGCCCGCCTTCATTTCGTCGAAGCTGTAGTGCGCATCCATCGGGCTCACGCCCGGCGTCATGACGCCGCCGGTGGCCATGATCTTGACCAGGTCGCAGCCGGCGTGGACCTGCTCGCGCACCGCCTTCACCACTTCTTCGCAGCCGTCGGCGACGCGGCCGATGCGGTTGCCGTGGCCGCCCGTCATGCAGATGATGCGCCCCGAGGCCTTGATGGTCGGGCCCGGGAACACGCCGCGCGCAATGGCGTCGCGCACGCCGAATTCCAGGTAGTCCTTGCCGCCGCAATCGCGCAGCGCCGTGAAGCCGCCGCGCAGCGCGGCTTGCGCGTTCTCCAGCGCGGTCAGCGTAATCTGGGCCGGGCCTTGTTTCGACATCTGCGTCTGCGGGTCGGCGCCGCCGGTGTAGACCAGGTGCACGTGGCAGTCGGCCATGCCGGGCATCAGCGTCATGCCCGTGGTGTCGATGCGCCGCCCGGCGAAGCCGTTGAATTCGGCGGCCGGCGCCACCCGCGTGACCTGCCTGCCCTCGACCAGCACGCCATGGCCCGGCAGCATTGCGCCATGTCCGTCGAACACCTTGCCGCCGATGAAGAGGGTCTGTGGCAACGCACTCATGTCTCGCTCCTTGTCGTGTGGGTGAGGCTCAGCCTTCCACCTCCAGTCCCTCGCGGGACATGGATTGCAAGCGGGGCATCAGCCCCAGCAGGTGCTGGCTGTAGGGATGCTGCGGATGCTCGAACAGCGCCTCGGTGTCCGCCACCTCCAGCAGTTCGCCGTAGCGCATCACGCCAACGCGGTCGCACATCTGGCGGATCACGGGCAGGTCGTGGCTGATGAACAGCATGGTCAGGCCGAGTTGTTCCTGCAGGTCCTTGAGCAGGTTCAGGATCTGGGCCTGGATCGACACGTCCAGCGCCGACGTGGGTTCGTCGCAGATCAGGAAGCGCGGCCGCGTGGCCAGCGCCCGCGCGATGCAGATGCGCTGGCGCTGGCCGCCGGAAAACTCGTGCGGGAAGCGCTCGGCGGCGCGCTCGCCCAGCCCGACCACGTCGAGCAGGTCCGCCACCACGCGGCGCGTTTCGGCCTCGCTGGCCGCCAGCTTGTGAAAGCGGATCGGCTCGGCCACGATGTCCAGCACCCGCATCCGCGGGTTGAGCGACGAGAACGGATCCTGGAAGATCATCTGGATCTGGCGCCGGAACGGGTTGAGCTGCTTTTCGCCCTTGAGCGCGGTCAGGTCGGTGCCGCCGAACGTGACCGAACCGCCGCTGGGCGTGTACAGGCCCGAGATCAGCCGCGCCACGGTCGACTTGCCCGAACCGGATTCGCCCACCAGGCCGAATACCTCGCCTTCGCCGATCGAGAAGTTGACGCGCTTGACGGCATCCAGCGTGCGCTGGTTGCGCTTGAACAAGGCGCTCTTGAGCACGAAGCGCATGCTCAGGTCTCGGACCTGCACCAGCGGGCCTTCGCCGCGTGCGCCGAAGTCGCGCCGCTGGCCGAGCCAGTGGGTGGCCAGGTCGAGCGGCTTGGCCGGTGTCTTGACGTCCTCGATGTAGGTGACCAGCGGAAAGCGCTTGAGCTTGATGTCCGGGCGCGGCACGGCCGAGATCAGGCTGCGGGTATAGGGATGATCGGGATCGCCCAGGATCTTGGCGGTGGGGCCCTGTTCGACCAGCTTGCCGTGGTACAGCACCGCCACCCGGTCGGTGACGTCCGCGATCACGCCCATGTCGTGGGTGATGATGATCATGCCGACCTGCTCCTGGCGGCAGAGCTTTTTCAGCAGCTCCAGGATCTGCGCCTGGATCGACACGTCGAGCGCGGTGGTAGGTTCGTCGGCAATGATGACCTCGGGTTCGCAGCACAGCGCCAGCGCGATCACCACGCGCTGCCGCATGCCGCCCGAGAACTGGTGCGGATACTGTTGAACGCGCAGCTCGGGCTGGTCGATGCCGACCTGCGCCAGCAATTGCACCGCGCGCTGCCTGGCCTGGTCGTGCGTCAGGTCCAGGTGCACCAGCATGGTTTCGACCAGTTGGCTTTCCACGGTCTGCAGCGGGTCGAGCGAGGTCAGCGGATCCTGGAAGATCATGCCGATGCGGCGTCCGCGCACCTTGCGCTTCTGCGCCGGGGTAAGGGTGTCGATGCGTTCGCCATCCAGCAGCACCGCGCCGCCGGCCAGACGGCCGGGCGCTTCGAGCAGGCCGATCACGGCGTTGCCGATGGTCGACTTGCCGGCGCCGGACTCGCCGACCACGCCCAGGATCTCGCCTTTCTCCAGCGACAGCGACACGCCGTCCACCGCCACCAGCGTGCCGCGGCGGCTGGGGAATTCGATGCGGATGTCTTCGATGTTCAACAGGGCCATGGCATCCTCAGCGCAGCTTGGGGTTGAGCGCGTCGCGCAGCCAGTCGCCCAGCAGGTTGACCGACAGCACCAGCGCGACCAGCGCGATGCCAGGGAAGATCGAGATCCACCACATGCCCGAGAACAGGTAGCTGTTGCCGATGCGGATCAGCGTGCCCAGCGACGGCGCGGTCGGCGGCACGCCCACGCCCAGGAACGACAGCGTGGCTTCGGTGATGATGGCGATCGCCAGGTGGATGGTGGCGATCACCAGCACCGGCCCCATGACGTTGGGCAGGATGTGGCGGCGCAGGATGGTGACCGGGCCGATGCCGATCAGCCGCGCTGCCTGCACGTATTCCTTGTTGCGTTCCACCAGCGTCGAGCCGCGCACGGTGCGGGCATACTGGACCCAGCCCGAGATGCCGATGGCGAAGATCAGCACGTACAGGGCCAGTTCGTCGTGCATGTCGCGCGGCAGAAGGCCGCGCGCCACGCCGTCGATCAGCAGCGCCACCAGGATGGCGGGGAACGATAGCTGCACGTCGGCGATACGCATGATGAAGCTGTCGACTCGGCCACCGGCGTAGCCGCTGATCAGGCCCAGCGTGACGCCCAGCACCATCGAGAACAGCACCGAGGCGAAGCCCACCAGCAGCGACACGCGCGAGCCATACAGCACGGCCGAGAGGATGTCGCGGCCCTGGTCATCGGTGCCGAGCAGGAAGTCGGGGCTGCCGCCCTCCTGCCATGCTGGCGGGGTGTTGGCGTCCATGATGTTCAGGGAAGCCAGGTCGAACGGATTGTGCGGCGCCACCACCGGCGCGAACAGCGCGCCCAGCAGGATGGCCAGCGTGACGGCGGCGGCGACGATGGCGCCGGGCGAGCGCTTGAAGCTGTGCCAGAGGTCGCTGTCGGCGGCGCGCGCGAAGAAGGGAGCGATGCGGGCGTTCATGAGGCGGTTCCCTTATTTGCTCTGCACGCGCAGGCGCGGGTCGACGGCGAAATACAGCAGATCGACCACCAGGTTGATGACGACGAACATGAAGGCGATCAGCACCAGGTAGGCGGCCATCACCGGGATGTCCACCATGCTGATGGCCTGGATGAACAGCAGGCCCATGCCGGGCCACTGGAACACCGTCTCGGTGATGATGGCGAAGGCGATGATGGAACCGAGCTGCAGGCCGGTGATGGTAATGACGGGCACCATGGTGTTCTTGAGCGCATGGCGGAAATTGATCAGCCGCTCCGGCAGGCCGCGGGCGCGCGCGAACTTGATGAAGTCGGCGCGCAGCACCTCCAGCATCTCGGCGCGCACCAGCCGCATGATCAGGGTCATCTGGAACAGCGCCAGCGTGATGGCCGGCATGATCAGCGCCAGCAGGCCGGATTTGGTCAGGAAGCCCGTGGTCCACCAGCCCAGCCCGACCACGTCGCCGCGCCCGAAGCTGGGCAGCCATCGCAACTGCACGCCGAAGAACAGGATCAGCAGGATGCCGATGAGGAAGGTGGGCAGCGAGATCCCGGCCAGCGAGATCGCCATGAAGGTCTTGGACAGCACGCCGTGGCGCTTGAGCGCGGTGTAGATGCCCATGGGGATGCCGAGCGCCAGCGCCATCACGGCGGAGACGAACGACAGCTCCAGCGTGGCCGGCAGGCGCTCTTCGAGCAGTTCGCTGACCGGCCGGCGATGGCGATAGGAAATGCCGAAGTCGCCGCGCACCGCGTTGGCGACGAAATGCGCGTACTGCACCACGAAGGGATCGTTCAGGCCCAACTGTTCACGCAACTGTTCGCGCTGCTCGGGCGTGGTGTCCTGCCCCACCATGCTGGCGATCGGATCGCCGACATAGCGGAACATGGAGAACGCGATCAGCGCCACCGTCAACATCACCAGCACCGACTGGATCAGCCGCTGCGCAATAAAGGAAAGCATGGTTGGATGCCCTCTTGGTCGGATAACGCCGGGCCGCGCGTTGCCGGTCGCGGCAAGCGGGGCTGGGCCGGGCGCGCCCGGACGGCTGGCGCCGTCGCGGGGGTCGCATCAAACACGGCGCCGTGCACGCCCTGCGGCGTGGCGCGGCGCCCGGGGACTACGGCAGGACCACGTCGCGCAGGTCGAGCACGTCGTCGGCGCGCTGGATGACCTTGATGTTGTCCTTCACGCCCCACGACATCGGCTGCTGGTGCAGCGGCAGGTAGCCGAAATCGCTGCGCACGATGCCGAAGGCTTCCTTGATCATCGCGTTGCGCTTGGCCTGGTCGGTCTCGACGCCGATCTTGGCGGTGAGCTCGTCGACCTTCTTGTTGCAGTAGCCACCCAGGTTGAACTGGCCTGCCGCCGTCTTGGCGTCGCGGCACGCGGCCAGGTTCAGCAGCGTGTTGTGCGCGTCCGTCGAGCTAGGCGTCCATCCGAGCATGTACATGCTGGTCTGGTTGCCGGCCTGCAGCAGGATCTTGCCGAAGTACTTGGACTTGGTCTGCGCCAGCAGGTTGATCTTGATGCCGACGCGCGCCAGCATGCCGGCCACCGCCTGGCAGACCTTCTCGTCATTGACGTAGCGGTCGTTGGGGCAGTCCATGGTGACGGTGAAGCCCTTCGGATAACCGGCCTCGGCCAGCAGTTTCTTGGCGCGCTCCGGATCCGGCTTGTAGGGCGCGCCGAACGATTCGTCGTAGCCGTTGATGGCAGTGGCGATCAGCGAACCCAGCGGCTTGGCCGCGTTGCGCATGATCTTCTCGTTGATGGCCTTGGTGTCCACGGCCAGCACCACCGCTTCGCGCACCTTGGGATCCTTGAAGGGGTTCTTGCCCTTCACGTCCGAGAACAGCAGTTCGTCGCGGTCCTGGTCCATGCCGATGAAGATGGCGCGGGCCTCGGGCGCGGTCAGCGGCTTGACGCCCTTGGCGTCTTCCAGGCGCTTCCAGTCCTGCACCGGTACCGGCTGCACCAGGTCCATCTCGCCCGAGATCAGCGCGGCCACGCGCGTGGCCTCCTGCGTGATCGGCTGGAAGATGACCTCGTCGACGTTGGTCTTGATGTCCTTGTTCCAGTAGCCGTCGTAGCGCTTGAGCACGGTCTTTACGTCCGGCTGGCGCGACACCAGCATGAACGGGCCGGTGCCGTTGGCGTTGAGATTGGCGTAGTTGCCCTGGTTGTCGCCCTTGACGTTGGTGGCCTCGGTGGTCTTGTTCTTCTCCGACCACGTCTTGCTCATGATGTAGAGGAACACCCATTCGCGCGGCAGGATCGGGTTGGGCGTGGGGGTGGTGACCTCGATGGTGTAGTCGTCGATCTTCTTGATGTCGGAGGCCTTGGCGCCGTAGCCCTTCATGTCGGAGCCCGGCGTCAGGCTGCGCTTCCAGGAGAAGATCACGTCATCGGCGGTGAACGGCGAGCCGTCGTGGAACTTCACGCCCTTGCGCAGCTTGAAGACCCATTTGGTGGGCTCCGGGTTTTCCCAGCTCTCGGCCAGCAGCGGCGTCAGTTTCAGGTTGCCGTCATAACCGGCCAGCGTTTCGTAGATGTTGCCCTGGAAGCCCAGCGTGAACGTCTCGTTCAACGCCATCGGGTCCATCGACGTGGCGTCGCCTTGATAAGACCAGTGGAAAGTCTTGGCGGCCGCGCCGGCGCTGAACGCCAACGAGGCCGTCAGTGCAGCCGCCAGCGCCGCTTGTTTCAGGTGGGGGAAAGTACGCATAGCCCTCATGCTCCGTAATGCGCGGATAGCGCGACAGAAGTGATAGGGCCCTGGCCCCACGGGGAGCCGGGGCATGGCGTTGCTGCTACGAGGAAAGGCGGTTCACGGTAGATCCAACCCCTTGTGATTGTCATGGCGGGATGGACCGCACCGATGCAGAACGAATCTTATAGATCGATTCGTTTAAGCGTCAATCGGTTTGGGTTGGGGTTAGTACTTGCTTGCTTTCGCCAATTCGCGCACCACCTGCTTGCGTCGCTCGCTGTCTTCGTGGCCGGGCGCCAGCGCCGACCATTCGGGGCGACTGCGGGCTTCCTTGAGCGCCTCGGGCAAGGGACCGCTGCGCAGCGCCTCGTTATCAGGCCGTTCCAGCCGCAGCGGCGAGCGGGCCGCATGGCCGCGGCGCTCGAGCGCGTCGATCAACTGCCGCTGGCGCAACGCCAGCAGGCGCAGCACCGCGTCGTCGACGCTGATCTCGCGCCAGCCGCGCAGTTTGCCGGCGACGCGCTTGCCGAGCTTTTCCACGCCCTGCCACAGGCCGCCGGCGGCGGCGCCGATCAACATGCCAGTGCCCAGGCTCAAGCCTGCGCTGAGCAGGTCCACCGCGGCGCCGGCCATGGCGCCCGCGGCTGCGCCCATGCCGACCTGCACGCCCATGTCCTTGAGCGCCTGCGGGTGGAACAGGTCCATGCCCCAGCGTTCACCCTGCAGGGGCAGCGCGTCGTCATCGAAATCGGATGAACGGAAGTTGTAGAGCGCCAACAAGGCGCTGACGCAGGCCTGTTCGCGTTGCCGCACCTGCTGGCGCAGTTGCTGCGCGGTCGCGGCCAGCGCCGCTTCGTCGCTGGCGCTGGTCAGGCGCAGCGCGGCGACGTCGACCAGCAGATCGGCCAGCAGTTCGCACGCCGCCTCATGACGCTCGCGGCGCTGGCGCGCCAGGCTGTCGGCCAGTTGCGCCAGGGTGTCGGCATGGCGGTCCAGCAGCACGCCGAGCTTGGCGTATAGCTGCTGTTCGCCATCGAGCGGCGGTGCGACGGTGTCGAACTCGACCGCCGCGTGCAGCCCGAGCCTGGCCAACGCGTCGCGCCATTCGCCGGCGCGGTGCGCGGGCGCATTGACGAAGTTCAGCACTGGCAGCAAGGGGCGGCCGCAGGCGGCCAGGATGGCCAGTTCGTCGCGATGCTTGCCGAGCACGGGGTCGCGCGCGTCGACCACGTACAGCGCGGCGTCGCAGTCCAGCATTTTCTTGAGCACGCGCGCTTCCTGCTCGTAGCGGCCGTGCGCTTCCGGGGTGTCGAGAAAGCGCTGGATGCGCGCCGGTCCGTCGAGCCTTTCGCCAGGCTGGGCGAGGCGTTCCAGATACTCCAGCAAGGCGATGCTGTCTTCCATGCCCGGCGTGTCGAACCATTCCAGCACCGGACGGCCGTCCAGCCGCAGGCGCGCGCCCTCGACGTGCCGCGTGGTGCCGGGCTGGTCGGCCACTTCGCCGAAAGTGGTGTCGCGCGTCAGCGTGCGCAGCAGGGAGGTCTTGCCGGTGTTGGTGTGGCCGACCACGGCGATGCTGATGAGCGGCTCACGCATCGCCGTGCTCCAGCCAGTCCAGCGGCGCGCCGCCGGCGCTGATGATGGCGCCAGCCTCCAGGCCCAGGGCCGCCAGGCGCTCGCGCCAGATGGGTTCGCGCGTGTCGGCGGCGGCGGGCGCGCGCAGCCAGACGCGGGTCTGGCCAGCGTGCGCGGCCAGTTCGGCGATCAGCGCCAGCGTGCCGCGGTCGGGCGTCTGGCGCGCGTCGCAGGCGATCAGCAGGCGCGAGGCGCCGGCTTGCGACAGCGCGTCGAGCAGCCGATTGCGCTGCTCGCGGGTATCGAGATTGCCGGCCATGCGGATGGCGTCGGGCAGGCCGGCGGGCGGCCAGTCCAGATCCGTCGGCAGCTCCAGCCCCAGCAGCACGGGCTGGCCGCCCATGCTCGCCGGGACGGCAGACTCGACGCGGGGCTGATGCAGCGGATCGACCGGGCGGTCGATGCCGGTGGATTGGGCCGGCGGCTCCAGCCGGTCGCGCAGCGCCGCGTAGCCGGCCAGCGCGGGATCGATGCGCAGGCCGCGCAAGGCGCGCCGGGCGACGGCGACGCATGCCAGCCACGCCACCAGGCGCGGCAGGATGCCGTAGGTCACCAGCACGCCGATCAGCCACCACGACCACTGCACCTGCGCGTCGGCCGCCAGCGCCTGGACGCCGTCGCTGGCGCGCACCATGGCGGCGTCGGGCAGCGGAAAACCCAGATGCGCCGGCAGCCAGCCCGCCACCTGGGTCAGCCAGACGAAGGTGTCCGGCGCGAGCAGCGTGGTCGCCCAGATGAAGCGGTAGCTGGCGGTGGTCAACAGCGCCAGCAAGGTCGCCAGCGCCGCGCTCAGGCCGGCCAGCCACAGCCCGTGGCTGACGGCGCCGAACAGCGCGC
This sequence comes from Achromobacter dolens, assembly GCF_902859745.1. Lineage (GTDB taxonomy): Bacteria > Pseudomonadota > Gammaproteobacteria > Burkholderiales > Burkholderiaceae_B > Achromobacter > Achromobacter dolens. The sequence goes on from NZ_CADIJW010000048.1 coordinate 13,782, forward strand.
GCAGCGCGCCCGCGCGGGCCAGCAGATTGAGCAGGGCCTGCGGCACCAGCGCGCTGTCCGGGCCGCGCGCCAGCTTGCGGGTGGCCCACAGCCAGAGGCGCCCCAGCGGGGTCATCGAGGCGGGCGTCAGCAGGAAGCTGGCCAGCCACAGCAGGAAAGTGAGCGCGTGCAGGCCAAGCAAGGCGCCCAGCGCCCACAGCACATTGACGGGACGGGCGCCGTCGCCCAGCGCGCCGGCGGCCACGCCCGCGCCCGACAGCAGCGCCAGCAGCAGCAACACCGCCAGCACGGCCCAGGCGCTGCGGCGCCAGCCGTCCACCAGCGGCGCCAGGCCTTCGCGTCGCGCCAGGTGTTGCGCGCGGGCCAGGATGCGGTCTGGCAGGTCGGCGTCCAACTGGCGCACCCGCCGCACCACGGCGGCGTCTTCCAGCGGCCCCCAGTGCGCTTCGCGCAGCCGGACCAGCTCGGCCAGCCAATGCGCGTGCAGCGGCGAGGGGCGGGAGGCGTCGGGGACAGCGGAAACGTCGCGGGAAGTCGGCGATGGCATCGCGGGCGGGGCAGGCGATCAAGGCCGCGAAGGGCGGTGCGCCATTGTAGACCGGGCGCGCCGGCGGGGTCGGCGGTTCAGTGGCCGCGGCGGGCGGCGCGGTACTGGCCCGGCGTCACCCCGACCGCGTCGCGGAAGACGCGCGACAGGTGGCTGGCGTTGCCGAACCCGGCGGCCTGCGCGATGCCCGCCAGGTCGCCCTTGCCGGCGGCCAGCAGGCCGCGCGCATGCGCCAGGCGGCGGGCGCGCACCCAGGCGTGCGGCGGTTCGCCGAACGAGGCGTGGAACATGCGCGCGAAGTGATAGGTGGACAACGCGGCCACGCCGGCCAACTGGTCCAGCGTCAAGGGCTCGGCGAGATGCGCGTCGACATAGTCCATGACACGCCGGCGCACCGCGGGCGCCAGGCCGCCGCGCGCTGGCGGCGCGACCTTGCGCGACACACCCTGCAGCAGCAGGTGATGCAGCACGGTCTCGGCCGCGCTGCTGGCGGCCAGACGGTCGGCGGGCGCGCGCCAGTCGGTGTCGAGCAGGGCCCGGCAGACGTCGGTCAGCGAGTCGTCGTGGATATAGGTGCGGTCGCGCAGTTCGAGCGAGCGCGGCTCGCAATCGAGCCGCATCACCGCCTCGCGCGCCAGCCGCTCCGGCGCGATGTACAGATGCAGGAAGTGCACCGTGTCGTTCATGCACCAGCGGGAATAGTGCTCGGCCGGCAGCACGCAGAACTTGCCGGCGCCGCCATGCAGCGGGTTGCCCACGCGGAAGGATTTCTCGCCGCCATGCAGGTACAGCGACAGCGTGTGATGCCCGGGCATGTCGTAGCCAAGCGTCTCATGGGCGCTGCGGCTCCATTGCGAGATGGCGATGCCCTCGCCCAGCGAGGCCGCGCGCGCCAGCGTCGCGGTGGACGCGGACAGCGTGCGGAAAACGGAGAAGTCGGACGGAGCCGATGCGATGGTGCCCATGGAATCGAAATGCTACTGCGATCCTTGCGCGCGTGGATCGCGCGGAGCAAGAAAAAACCGCAAGAACCGGCAATTTTCGTGGCCCGCGCGGGCGCAGACTGCGCGACAGGGCGACGCATTTTCGCGCGCCCGGATTCCATGTCTCTTTTCGCCCTGTCGAGCGTCCGAAAGTGAATCTCTTCCTGTATTTCCTGACCGTCATCATCTGGGGCACCACCTGGATTGCCATCAAACTGCAGTTGGGCGTGGTGCCCATTCCCGTGTCCATTTTCTACCGCTTCGCGCTGGCCGGGCTGGTGCTGTTCGCCGCCCTGCTGCTGACGCGCAAACTGCAGCGCATGGACCGACGCGGGCACCTGTTGTGCCTGGGTCAGGGGCTGTGCCTGTTCTGCCTGAACTTCCTCTGTTTCTACACCGCTACGCAGTGGATTCCCAGCGGCCTGGTGTCGGTGGTGTTCTCGGCCGCGACGCTGTGGAACGCGCTCAACGCGCGGCTTTGGTTCGGCACCCGCATCGCGCCGCGCGTGATGGTCGCCGGCGTGGTGGGATTCAGCGGGCTGGTGTTGCTGTTCTGGCCCGAACTGGCGGGCCAGCAGGCCAGCCACGAGACCCTGCTGGGCCTGGGCTTCGCGCTGCTCGGCACGTTCTGCTTCTCGACCGGCAACATGCTGTCGTCGCTGCAGCAGCGCGCGGGCTTGCGGCCGCTCACCGGCAACGCCTACAGCATGCTGTACGGCGCGGCGGTGCTGCTGGCCGGCTGCCTGGCCGCGGGCGTGCCGTTCCGCTTCGACACCTCCACGGCCTATGTTGGCGCGCTGGTGTACCTGGCGATTCCGGGGTCCGTGATCGGTTTTACCGCCTACCTGACGCTGGTCGGTCGCATGGGGCCGGCGCGCGCGGCGTACTGCACCGTGCTGTTCCCCGTGGTGGCCTTGAGCGTGTCGACCTTTGCCGAGGGCTATCAGTGGACCCCTGCCGCGTTGCTGGGTCTGGCGCTGGTGATGTTCGGCAATCTGCTGGTTTTCACCAAGTGGTCGCCGTTCGCACGCCGTATCGCGGCGTAGGGCGATGGCGCCGCGGTGTGCATCGGCGCCGGGCGACGAGCGCTAGCCCTGGCGCGCCAGCATGCGCAGCGCGTCGAGCAGGCGGTCGATCTCGTCGTCGCGCGTCAGGTAGCTGACCGAGGCGCGCGCGATCTGCGTCAGCCCGCGCGCGTTCATGTCCAGCGGCGTGTACGGCACGCCGTTGCTGCCGATAATGATGCCCTGCGCCGCCAGGGCCCGCTGCACCGCGGTGGCTTCGTGCCCGGCAAGGTTGAACGACACCAGGCCCGAGCGCTCGCGGCCCTGGTCCAGGACCTCGATGCCAGCAATCGCGGCCAGTTCCGCCCGCAGGGCCTGGGCGACCGTGTCGATACGGTCGCGGATCGCTTCCAGGCCGATATCGAGCGCCTCGCGCAGCGCATTGGCCTGGCCGCAGCGCAGCGCCAGCGAGGCCTCGGCGGATTCGAAGCGCGCCGCGTCGGCGCGCACTTGCGGCTGGCCGTCGGCACCCAGCGGCGCCGAATAGGTGTCGACGAACGCCGGCGTCAGCCGTGGCAGGAAATCGCGCCGCACGTACAGCAGGCCGGTGCCGCGCGGGCCCCGCAGGGCCTTGCGACCGGCGCCGCTCAGCACGTCGCAGCCGACCTCGGCCACGTCCACCGGCAATTGCCCAACGGCCTGCGCCGCATCGATGAAATACGGCACGCCGGCGGCGCGCGCCACGCGGCCCACGGCGGCGGCCGGGTTGATCAGGCCGCCGTTGGCGGGCAGCCAGGTCAACGCGATCAGCCGCACCCGTTCGTCCAGCATGGCTTGCAGCGCGGCCGGATCGACGCAACCGCTGTCGTCCGACGGGATGGTCTCGATCGAGGCGCCGGTGCGTTGCGCCGTCAGCCGCATGGCGGAGAGATTGCCGCCCCATTCGTGGCGCCCCACCAGGATGCGGTCGCCCGCGCGCCACGGGCCCAGCGCGGCGAAGGCCGCGCCCCAGCCGGGGGAATTGCCGCCGGTCAGGGCAATCTCGTCGGGCTGGGCGTTGAGCAGGCGCGCCGCCAGTTGGCGCGCCTGTTCGGTCGTTGCGCGCGCGGCCACGCCCGCCTCCATCGGCCCTTGCTCGGCTTCGCGCCGCAGGTGGGCCTGGATGGCGTCCAGGGTGGCGGCGGACGGCAGCGAGGCGCCGGCATGGTTGAAATGGACGGTGGTGCGCGTGCCGGGCGTGGCGGCGCGCAACGCTTCCAGGGCGGCGGGGGTCAGGGCGGCGGACATGGCAATTCCAGGAAAATCGCGCCGGGCGGCGGCCCGGCGTCGGGACATCAGGCGGGGGTGAGCGCGATGACCGCTTCCACTTCCACCGCCACGCCTTGCGGCAACGAGGCCACGCCGACCGCGCTGCGCGCGTGGCGGCCGGCGTCGCCGAACACTTCGACCATCAGGTCCGAGGCACCGTTGGCCACCGCGCTCTGGCGGTTGAAGTCCGGCGTGCTGGCGACGAATACGCCCAGGCGCACCACGCGCGCCACGCGATCGAGCCGATCGTCGGTGGCGGCGGCGATCTGCGCCAGGATGCCCAGCGCCGACAGGCGCGCGGCGGCGACCCCGTCGGCTTCGGAAATCTGGTTGCCCAACTGGCCCAGGAACGTCGCCTTGCCAGCGGCGCGCGAGATCTGGCCCGAGATGTACAGCAGGTTGCCCTCTTGCACGAAGGGGACGTAATTGGCGGCGGGCGCGGCCGCGGGGTCCAGCGCAAGGCCGAGTTCGGCCACGCGGCCGGAGATCGTACGGGTCATGGAGTCACCTGTGAAACGGAAAAGAAAGGGTGATCTCCATGCTATCGATGCGCGTCGCGCCTGACCAATCAATTATTGCGAGCGACGTATGAGTAAAAGTAATGCGTCAGCCTTGCGCCGCGGCCCGCATCAGCCACGCCAGGAACGCCTGGGCGGCGGCATCGGTCTTGCCGCGCGGACTCACGAACCACCAGCCGATACGCGGATCTTCCAGGGTGGTGCCCGGCAGGGCCTCGACCAGGGCGCCGCTGGCCAGTTGCGCGGCGATCATGCGGTGGCGGCCCATGGCCAGGCCCTGCCCCGCCAGCGCGGCTTCGACCACGATGTTGTAGTCGTGCAGGTGCACGGTCTGGGCGCGGCCGAGATCCAGGCCATGATGGCGCGACCACGTGTCCCACTCGAACGGATGCCGGGTATGCGAGACCAGCAGGGAATGGCGCAGCAGGTCCGCCGGCGTGCGCGGACGCCGCCGGCCCGCCAGCAGCGCGGGCGCGCACACCACGGACAGCCGCTCCGCCATGATGCGGCGCGCCCGCACGCCGGGCCACGTGCCGCGGCCGTAGCGAATGGCCACGTCGACCTCGCCGCCCGCCACGTCGGCCAGGCCGATGTCGGGCAGCAGTTGCAGGTCGATGTCCGGATGCGCCGCGGCGAAGTCCGGCAGCCGCGGCGCCAGCCATCGCGTGGCGAACGATGCCAGCAGGCCGACGCGCAGCGCGCGGCGCGCGGGGGCCGGCGCGCGGATGGCGTCGGTGCCCTGGCGCAGCAGCGTGAACGCGGCGTGGACCTGCTCGTAATAAGCCTGCCCGGCCGGGGTCAGCGCCACGGCACGGGTGCGGCGCTCGAACAGCGCCACGCCCAGTTCCGCCTCCAGCCGCTGGATATGGTGGCTGATGGCGCTCTGGGTGACGAACAGCTCTTCGCCCGCCAGGCTGAAGCTCAGGCGCCGGGCGGCGGCCTCGAAGGCGCGCAGCGAGACCAGGGCGGGCAGGGATCGATTGGATCGCATGGGGCAGGCGGTGGCGGAAGGACCGGCTTGGGGGAGTATCCGGCGGGCGCCCCATTCTCGCAAATCAGGAGTGGGCAGGGAATCGGGCCAGGTCGGCCGCGTTGATCGGCTTGCTGCGCTGCACTTCATGCCGCACGATCCGCAGCGCCTGGCGCTGCGCCTGCTCGTCCGCCGGGACGTCCCAGGTGCTTGCCGACAGCGCCGAGGCCGGATCGAGCAGCCGGAAAGTGAGATCCATCAGCAGATACGCGGCCGTGGCCTGGGTGTCCAGCGGCGTCTGCGCGGGCCAGCCCGTCAGGTCGCCGGTTTCACAGATCCACAGGATCACATTGACGGCCTCGGCCTGGTGCCGCTTCATGACCGCGATGTCCGGCAGCGGGGCCGAGGCGCCGGGCACGATCCAGGGATTTTTCTGCAGCAGCCCGAACACGAGTTCAAAGGCGGTCTTTGCGTCGACGGATTTCGTTGGGGAAGGCATGGGGAGAGCGGCGGGTACCCGGGCATCACGGTTGACTCGACGCCAATCGTAGAACCATTTCACCCCGCATTCGGGCCCGGACCGCTCGATTGAGGCGGAACACCGTCCGACTTTGGCGGCGTGCCGCGGGCGTTCGCCCATGCAAAAGGCCCGCAACACGTTGCGGGCCCTTCAGTACTGCATTCTTTGGCTCCCCGAGCTGGGCTCGAACCAGCGACCTGCGGATTAACAGTCCGTCGCTCTACCGACTGAGCTATCGGGGAACAGGTAGAGGGGGCGAATTATGCACAAATTTCGCGGGGAATGCAAAACGGCCCGGATGACTGGAGGGGTTATGACGCTTCGGCGCCAGGACGATCCCTTATCATGGCAACCAGAAGGTTCGCGACCTCTCACGTTTTTTCTGGGTTTCACACATGTCTTCGTTCGACATCCAATTGTTGCTCACCGCCCTGGTGAGCGTCCTGGTGCTGGTCGCACTCATCGTCTCGCGCATCCGCATGCACCCGCTGCTGGCGCTGCTGATCGTGTCCATCGGCGTCGGCTTCGCCACCGGCATGGAGCCGACCGCCATCGTCAAGAACCTGACCGACGGCGCCGGCAAGACCCTGGGCGCGGTGGGCGTGGTGATCGCGCTGGGCGCCATGCTCGGCAAGATCCTGGCGGACTCGGGCACCACCGAGCGCCTGGCCAATGCGATCCTGAACCGCACCTCGCCGCGCATGATTCCGTGGACCATGACGCTGGTGGCATTCATCATCGGCATCCCGATGTTCTTCGAGGTGGGCCTGGTGGTGATGCTGCCGCTGATCTTCAGCGTGGCGCGCAAGCTGGAAGGCCAGGAACGCTTCAAGGGCTCGGCCTATGTGTACGTGGGCGTGCCCGTGATCTCGGCCCTGGCCGCCATGCACGGCATGGTGCCGCCGCATCCCGGCCCGCTGACGGCTATCGCCAGTCTCAAGACCACGGTCGGCCCGACCATGATCTACGGCTTTCTCGCCGCCCTGCCCGCCATGATCCTGGGCGGTCCGCTGTACGGCGCCTTCATCGCGCCGCGCATGACGACCCGCCCGGACGAAGCCCTGCTCGAGCAATTCACCGCCGTCCGCCAGGCCGATGCCGGCCATTCGGTGCCGGGCGTGGGCCTGGGCGTGCTGGCGGCCCTGCTGCCCGCGTTGCTGATGCTGCTGCACGCGGTGGCCGAGATGCTGCTGCCCAAGACCTCGCCCCTGATGCACGTGGCGGCCTTCCTGGGCAATCCGCTGGTCGCCATGTTGCTGGGCGTGCTGTTCGCAGCCGTGGCGCTGGTGCTGGCGCGCGGCGGCGACGCCGAGAAGTTGCGCGACGGGCTCGGCAAGAGCCTCAAGCCCATCGCGGGCATCATGCTGATCATCGCTGGCGGCGGCGCCTTCCAGCAGGTGCTGACCAGCGCCAAGGTCGGCGACGCCATCGTCCACCTGACCCACCAGTTCGCGTTTCCGCCGCTGGTGCTGGGCTGGCTGATCGCCATGTTGCTGTCGGTGTCCACCGGCTCGGCCACGGTCGGCATCGTTGGCGCGGCCGGCCTGCTGGCGCCGCTGGCCGGCGCCGATCCCTCGCTGAACCTGCCGCTGCTGGCGCTGTCGATCGGCTGCGGCTCGCTGTTCTTCAACTATGCCAATCACGCCGGCTTCTGGATGGTGAAGGAATCGTTCGGCATGACCATGGGCGAGGCTACCAAGACGATCTCGGTGGTGCAGTCCATCGTGTCGGTGGCCGGCCTGGTGATGGTGCTGCTGTTCAACATGCTGCCGGCGCTGGGGTGAGCCGCGGCACGGGCCGGCCGGAATGCGGCCGCTGCCTGCGTGCAAGGAAACGAAAAAAACGGCCGAATGGCCGTTTTTTTTGTCGGCTGCACGCCGGCACTCCATCAGACAACGCGCAAGCGCGGCTCGCCGTGGCGATCAGACAGGTCGCGTAGACCCGCAGGAGCTGGCGCAGGTGTCGGATTCCATGGGCATCATGGGTGCACCGTATGGGGAGTTGCCGTCTCGGCGTTCTAGACGATATCGCCCCGGTAGACGAGGTGGATCTTGTTGCCGTCGGGGTCGCGCAGGTACGCGCCATAGTAGCCGTTGCCATAGTGGGGGCGCGGGCCCGGAGCCCCCTCGTCCACGCCTCCCGCGGCAAGCCCGAGGGCATGCGCGTGCCTCACCGCCTGCTCGTCGGGCGCGAGGAACGCCACCATGCTGCCATTACCCGCGGAGCAGGGCTTTCCATCAAACGGCGCGTAGGCGTAGAACCGAGGCAGCGTGGCGCCGGGAACCACCCAGCAGAGCGCTGCCGGCCCGCCGTCGGGTGTGACCTGCCGTTGGCGCAGGCCAAGCGGTGCGAGGATCGCATCGTAGAAAACCGAGGCGCGGGCCAGATCGCTGACGCCGACCGTGATGTGACTGAACATGGATCCGCATTTCCCAAATCAAGTGCTTCACAAGCAAGCGATCCTCGCTGCCATGGACTGTCGTGTTACCGCGGCGTTCGGGGCCTGTGCGAGGGACCGAGACAAGTATAGCCACGCCAGACTGGCCGGATGGCCGGACTTCATCGAATCGATCATTTACCGGTGGCACGGCTCGCGACGAAATCGCGTGATTGATTGGCGAACTGGGACGTTCGGCCTGACCTTGTGCGCTGAGGGAGGATCCCGGGGGATGCTGATGGTGCCGGTGAAAGGAATCGAACCCTCGACCTTCTCATTACAAGTGAGCTAAGAGGCAGTTGCGCCTCTTGTGCACCAAGGTCTTGATTTCACAAACACTTCTGCTGGATGTTGAAACCAGTTAGAAATCAATGGTTTGCCGACAGCGCAGCCTCAAATCCCCATTTCGGTAGATCGAAGTACGCACCGGGATTTCTGATCTTACCGAAAAAATTTGGCGCTAAGTGGAGCAGATTTGGCGCAAGGTTCGTGAGCGACGCCCTGCTATCGCGCCAGCGGGAGGTTGCGGTACATCGCGGGAGTTATGCGGTATATTTCCCGCAGGTCATAGCTTTGACCGCTGCCATCAGGCCAGTTTTTTTCCGGACTGCGTAAGCAGGCCATTAGAGTCGACTGCGTGTGCGACCGATGTTTTCCGGACAGTGCGAGCAGCGGAGCATGGTCACCTCGGATGAGGCAATGAAGCGAAGGGCAGGCTTCGCGTTCATGACATTAAACCTGCACGGAAAGCTCCTCGGGTACGCGACGAACCGGGGGGTGAGTAGGATCTAGTGCACATGCAGCGCGCGGTACGCTTCCCTTGATAGAAGAGGATAGCTGAAAGACCGGAACGACTAAGTGGCGACCGCAAGGCGTGTCGCATGTGCAGCCCCCGGGCGCGGGGGTTCGTTGACGGATACGTACCTTTCTGTTGCCACCTGACCCGCACGGCAGGCGATGTGGCGATCGCGAAGGCGTGCGTCCATGCAATTCGTAAACTCCGTCCAGCCGGCTTTTGCCACTTCCTCGCTATCCTACCTGTCCACGAAGTATCCGCCGACGTTGAACGTCGAGCAGCTCGCAGAAATCACCAGCGAATCCCCGCAGACCATCCGTAACCGACTGACTCTTGGCACCTATCACGTGCCGTCGTTCAAGGTCGGGCGCAAGCGCGTGTTCCGACTGGTCGACGTGGCGCAGTTTCTCGATCAGAGCTTCTTTGATGATCCTAGCCATCCATCTCTCCGTCGGCCTAAGCGGGGAAGGCCGACGAAGGTAGATCGTGCAATGCGCGAGCAGCACCGCATCGCGGTAGTTGCAAGTAGTCCTGATGTCGATGCGCAGGGGTGAGTCATGTCCACCGCTCGCCAAATTCAGATTCCGTCGAGTTCGGCTGGCTTTGCTTCAGATCCTCGGACGGCGTTGAGTTTTGAGAACCGGCAGAAGCATGCTCAGAAGATCATCGCGCGCGGTGCTCAAATTGCGGAGACTCCACCGGGCGGGGATGACATGGCATTCGTCCACGCGGTGCTATGTCAGGTCGGATTGCCCCGCTCTGAAGTCGAGGGTCGCGAATTTATGCGCCAGTCCGGCCAGGCTTGGGTGAATGTGCAAGCGGGCTGGCTGGACGAGGGGAATGGACCTGTGCCGCAACCCATCCCCTATGGCGTAATGCCCCGGCTTGCCCTCGCCTGGGTGTCCAGCTATGCCAAGCGTCACAATACGCGGCAAATTCACATCGGTGACAGCGCAGCCGAGTTTCTGCGTCTGATGGGTATGGAAGTCGACGGCCGCCGCTATCTGACCTTGCGCAAGCAGATGCATGCGCTGGCCGCGTGTCGGTTGCAGCTCGGGTTCAAGGGTCGCACCTTCAACGGGCAGCCTGTCGAGCAGTTTGACGCCTGGGTGTCCAACCGCGCCACCCAGCAAAGACCGCTCTGGCCAGGTGTCATGATTCTTTCAGAGCATTACTTCAACGAGCTGCGGGATAGTGCCGTTCCCCTAGATAATCGCGCCCTGCACGCGCTGAAAGGATCAGCATTGGCTTTGGATGTGTACTGCTGGTTGGCACATCGTCTGCACCGTATCGAGGGCAAGGGCGTCATGCTGTATTGGAAGTCCCTGCGCGAGCAGTTCGCCCAGGAATATACCGGAAAGAACGCTGACAAAGACTTCAAGAAGAAATTCGTACCAGCCTTGCGCAAGGTGCAGTCTGTTTATCCGACGGCCAATGTCAAGCAGGTTACAGGCGGATTGTTGTTGCTCGGCTCGCCGCCACCTGTTCCGAAGAGGCTTGGGAAATAGGCTGCCTCTGAAGATGCCAAGGCCAGGTTTTCGTCCTGTGCATGGAGTTGGCCAGTTCGGCGACGTCATCAAGTCGCTCGTGAAATCAGCCGCCACGATCGATGCGACCAAGTGTATGGCGTCGCCGTCGAAAGACCGCGCAGAATCTTGTGGACAACAGAACTTATCCCCGTGAAATTGGCCCCCCCTGTTACGTGAAAGTAGACCCCCTTCGGGGCAGTTTCGTACGTGAAATTGGCCCCCTTTTGCTCGTGAAATCAGACCCCCCCTAAAACCGGTACGGTTTTCCTGTAAATACATTCCCTGTAGTTCCCTCTGGTAGTTAGGGAGCGCCAGTGTGTGGGGAACTCTCCGAGATTCCGATATCGGTGGGATGTGACCCATTGCGAAGGTCCAGGACAAGAGACCCCCTCAAGGGGGCTGGATAAGGTGCGGGCGTTGCCCGCATCACCCCCAGGGCCGGGGGCTCAGCCCCCCTGTCCGGCCCTCTGGGCCGGCCCTTCGACCCCCCGGGGGCCTAGCAGCCCCCCGGCCGCACGCGGCCGGCTCCCCCCTGCGACCACCACGAGGTTCCCAGTCGGCAGGGCTAGAATCGCTCAGAACGACCTACGGGCGCACCTTTCGGACCTGGCAGCCCCACTTACCTTTTCGACCTGTTGGCGTTTTTGAGAGCTTTGGACATGCACGACAACCAAGACCGTTACCAACCTGTGCCGTTCGACCCCAAGGAGTTGGCGGCGAAGAGGTGCGTGGCCGAGCCGGCATTTCGAGCCGCCTACGATGCGCTCGAAGACGAATTCGCAGCGCTGCGGCGGCAGTGTCATGCTTTACATGGTGATCCGTCAGAGATCGAGGCCACGGGCCTTAGCGAAGTTGCGGTAGGGGTGATCAAGGGCTGGGAATGACTCAGCGCGGTAACTTAGTAGCAGCGGGACCACCTCGAGCCTATGGTAGCCATGACCAAGCCCGACTTTCACCGGTGCAAGTCAACTAAAGGCCAAGGTCAGGCTTGCGTGTCAAACGAACCGATACGCGACTACGCCAAGAGCCACCGTGACGAATAGGAATACGATGATTTTGCGTCGCAAAGCAGATATCGCATGCAAGCAGCGTGATGCCGACCCGTACTTCACCAACAAGGAAGTGGAAGGTGATGCGTGCTGCACGCCGCGTAGAGCTGCTATTCCCTGCCGAAGGCGTCAGCACCCTGGGGCGGCTATGAATTGAGGTTAGGTCGCAGCGCACGACGTACAACTGGTGGCGCGCCCTCGAGCACGTGCCGCGCCGTCGCGATGGGCCACCAGCCGCCGGCCTTGCGGTAGGCGATCTCCTCCGGAGTCATGTTTTCGGCCAGTTCAGCCGATTCCCGCCACCACTCAGCCCACTCATCCAGCTCGGCCGGCGTGGCGGCCTGAGGCAAGGCCAGTCCCAACAGCTCAGCGATTTTTTCGGCAGACAGCATACCCCCCTTCACCATCCAATCTGCTGTTTCAGTAGGGCATCGAAGACCGTGTGTTTGTCTCGATCAAGGGTAAAAACAAACGAACGTCCGTCGGCAAGGACGAATCGCGTTTCCACCGCCGTGTTCTTGTACTCTTCAGAACGACGAAGCAGATCCGAAACCGAAAATATCCAGGGCTTTCGGAGGGTGTAAGGCCAGAAGATGACCTTCTGAGCCTTCGTATCGACGCCCATGTACTGGATGCAGCCATTGCTGAATTGTTCGATGTTCGGCGACAGGCCTTCACGAGATTTGAGCTTGTTCACCCTATGCTGCAGCGATTCCTTGAAGTGCTCCGGCAACCCTTTGAACAGCGCCCAGCCCCCACCAAAGACATAGACGCCGACACCCACGATCAGGGTCAGGCTCCCCTCATAGTTGTTCCGTAGGCCGGCCAGGCCGGAGAGCAGCACGACGACCGCCGCAATCAACCCGAAAACCCAGAATGGCCTTACGAGGCCCCACAAGAAAAGAAGTAGCACACGCATTTTTTGGTTCCTTGGTTTACTTCCGTTCGCCGTTTAGCCCGTTTCTCTTGAGTGCGCTTGGAAATTGTCCTTTGTGACGACCGTACATGAGAGGGCTCAGCTGAGCCGATAGCGCACCCACTGCACGATGCGCGTCATCGTTGGGAGACGTGCCAAGATGCGGCGAGGCATGCCCACCCACCCAGTTAATCACCTGGTCCGGCACGATCACGATCAGATTGAAGCAGCGATGTACCAAGTTCATGCACAATGAGCAGTAGAGAATAACGAAGCCCAGGGCGCTGACCATGCCCGTCATCGAGTCGAACTGGGCATTTACCATGGCAATGCCGAAGGTCTTGTTCAACAGGTTTCCGCCGGCAGCGATCGCCACTCCAGCCATGAAGAAACCGACCACCATCAGCAGCGGGCGCACCATCATGTTCAGAAGAAAGATGTAGCCGTGGCCGCTACGATGTCCCATGCCGTCACCTTCACCGCTCATGTGCGTCATGGCCCAAAGTGGCGCGGCGATGATGGCCTCGCCCACCACCACTAGCCAGTTGATTGCGGCGCCAAACCACACAACAAAGGGAATCATGGGCAGGTAGATCGACAGGACAATGCCTGCACCCATGAACCCCAAGATCAGGATTCGTAGATAGGGCTCTACAGTATTGATGACAGCATCAACCCCCTTTCCAATCCCAATCACCAAGTTCCCGACACTGCCAAGCAAACCGCCATTCGCCATGGCCACGGCGAATTTCAGTCCTGCATACCCGGCGACTGCACCCGTGGCAAGCCCAAGGATGTCATCTCCGATGTTCTTCATGCCAATGAGCGGGTTCGTGGTCAAACCATCCGGCGAGCCCAGAAGCCGGTTGGTCAAGGCAACCGCAGCTCGTTGCCCAGGCCCAGCCATGACGCTGCTCATGATTTTTTCGACTTCCGAGCCCTTTGTTTCGTTGGAACGAGAGGCCGACAACGAGCTGACTCCAGAAGATGAGCCACTTTGCTCGGATTGCGCCGTATAGGCGACCATCACCTTATCGTATAGGAACTTGATACCCGGGTCTCCGACAATCGATTCACCGAACACATGGGCTTTGGCGGCCATGGCGGTGTTCAACTTCGTGTTCGCTTGTGCAAATGTCTGGTACCAACCGCCTAAGCCCCACCAGCCTTGGCTTTGAAGTGATGATGAAATCTGAGAGGACAGCGCAGCGATTTGGCTATTTGTCGTTGCAGCCTGCGACGTGACCACGCTTTCATAGGCTTGTGCGGCAGACTGAATCGTGGCCTCTGCATTGGGCAATTGGACATCGCCGTTCTTCGTCCTGACCACAATCTTTGCGACGAAATCCGAAGCTCCTTGCCAGAGGGTGCTTTGCATAGCCTTGAGGCCATTCAGATGTGCGGCTTTGATATCCGAAACGTCAATATCGGGTCCCCAAAAGGAATCCGAGTTCTTTTTCACCCCTGGCGCGGTGTCTTGCGCGCTCGTTACATCTGCCCCGCCGCAGACATACGTGTTCGACCTGAAAATCATGCCGGTCAGGGTGTCTTGGGGCTGGACATAGCTACTCGGCAGAACCCATCCCCCTTCCGTCTTAGCCTGGTCTAGTCCGAGATTGATGCTGTACATGCATAGATTGGCCTGGTAGAGGCTTCTCGCCAGCTCCACCGTGCTGGGCATAACCGGCTGCGCCACCATGGTTTGCCCGCTGGCCAGTGCATCGGTCGCCGCGCGCGTGGCCAAGTTCGCCGTACCTACGCCCATAATCGACGCCGCCCATAGCATGAGCAACTGGGATATCGACCAGCCGTTGGCCGTGGGTGCCAGCGACGCGATCGCAATAATCACGCGTATCGGAGCGTGTACCAGCCCTCGGCCCTGCTCGAAGACTGTTCCGTCGTGGGCTGCAGCCGCTACCTTTTTGAAGGCCATGTAGCCGCCAAGCACCAGGGATACCGAGAGCAATGCGGAATTCCCAATTTGGAAGATCCTGGCCAGGATCGTGTCGCCGCCGCTGGCGCTCGTCGCCAGAGGGGTGTTGACAACCTGGCCGAAAATCCCGATCAGCGCCTGACGGGATAGGTCCGAGGTCGTCTTCGCGGCCGCGCTGATCTCGCCCAGCGACATACCCTGTGCCCAGGCTGCACCCACAAACGCCAGGGCGCCCAGCAGGGGCACAGCCAGTAGCACCTGGAGCATGCCGCGCGAGATTCCGATTTCCGGGCTCAGGGCCTGCAAGGCCCAATCCCGCTCCTCCCGCCTGAAATCTTCAAAGCCGCCGCGATCCGCCCGCGACAGCCGTCGAGTCCGAAGCTGCCACAGCCGGAACTGCGCCGACAGCGCCCACAAGAACGAAGCAACGCCACTGGCTCCAGCGCTCATCGCCGCCAAGCCCATTCCGGCGAGATCCCCGTGATCAGCCGACGCCAGGAACCCTATGCCGGGCAACATCAAGAGCAGGCCGCCCAGCGCCAGCGCCAAACGCTTGCGCATGAGGAAGTGCCGCCGTAGCGCGACAAGGCGCAGGGCCATTTCGTCGTTGAACACCTCTTCGAATGAGCGATCCTCGGCAGCTTGAGGCGCTTGCCTGTCGGCGCGCAAGCCATCGACCATAGCCTTGATCTCAGTGAGACCAGAAAGGGATTGCTTCGTGGTGTTGACCAGTAGTTGGACTGACTTGACCGCGGGCCGCCAGGGCAGCAGGACATCCAGAAAAAGGATTCCGAGCCATTTCTTCGTGTTCACGCTGCCACCCCCGGCATGGCACGACCAGCCTCTCCCCGAAACATCTCCAGGGCTTCCTGGTTATGTCGAAACACGTAATCCGGGTAGGCCGGGAGGCCCCTGGCATGGCGCTTCAGCAGCTCGGCTATGTGTTCACCGGATAGTTGCTGCTGCCGCAACGCTTGGATATCCCTGTGGTGCAATGCTGCGTTGACGGCCGCCATCCTCCGCTGCGCTGCGTGCAGACGCGCGATGTCATCCTCTAAGGCAATCAGATTTTTGTTTCCCATGACCACCACCTGCTAATACGCAGGACTGGTGATCTGGCCTTATGTGATGCAGACCACGTCCTGCTGCATTACCTACCGGCCTGTTGCCGGACGTGTCATCGGATTTTTCGCCAGCCGATGCCGCAGGAAGGTCTTGGGAATGTTCACCGTGCTACGCAGATGACGGGGGCCCCACGGCCTTATTGATGGTGATTTTCTACCGCGCCTTGTTGTACCAAGCCTCAGGGAAAACCACTCTCGAATTATATCCGCTCGCCGTCAACGCAGCCATTCCTTTGGCCTGCTATGCGATTCTTTTCCCGGTGTTTACTGCATGGGCGACTAGCGGTGCAGTTAGGTTCCTATGAGAATGCAGACATGTCCACGGAGTGACAACATTTACTTCGGACAGGGTAGGGATTGATATACCGCGCAAAGCGCGCTATATCAACCGGCCAGCGTCCAGTCGTTGCTCTCCCTACCTTTTGGCCTTCGCCCTGCTCAGGGCTACGCCCCGAGACCCCGGTATACTCAGGAGCCTGCTCATGGCAGGCCGTAGCTAGTTCGTCGGCGCATCCGAGAGGTCGAGCTGCTCCCTGAGCTGCACTCCACCCATGGTTGCCACTGTGCGTGGGTTTGAGCGACCGCGCTTACGACGTGGTCCCCCTATTGATCTCGATAGGCGCGGAGCGACTTGTGCCTTCGCTGCGGCAAGTAACTTCACGCTGTCACTCGCCATTCTCTTGTACGCAGGGTCAAGGAAGGCAGCTTCCCCCAGAAGGCCACACAGTTTTGCAGCTAGCAGTACGCGTTTTCGACTATCTTTCTCGGCGTAGAGAGCGATCCGAATGGCGCGAGCCTTGTGAAAACGAGCGTGTGGCACTCGTAGTGACTGACCTGTGATAACAACGCCGGTGACATGCTTGGGACGGCTGGGGCCGAAGATTTTGGTCTTATGCCCGGAGAGCTTATGCCCGTGGCTCTTGACGATGCCTTCTATTTGGTCAGCCAGACTTCGCGGAATCGCATCGCCGGATAGGGTGATGTCGTCGACGTAGACTGACAATTTCAACCGCAATACCTTTCCACGCCGATCGATCGTCTCGAACAAGCGCCGATTCGCCCAATAGGCCAAGATCGGACTGGTAGGAGCTCCTGTGGGTAGAACGTGCCCGTGTGTGCATAGGTCCGTCAAGAGGCCTGCCACATCTGGCGCGCATTCCAGATCCTTGCTGAAGAACTGGAACACCTGCTTTGATGTGGTAGTGGGGAAGAAATCCTTGAGGTCGAACGTCGCTACTGACTGCGCGCCGACATGGGCCTGTGCATTCGATCGATACGACCGACCTGGTGTTGCTCCGTGGCAGTAGTCTGGCACACGGACGCGGGAAAGCAATTTGGTTATGCGTGCGAGTATTGCCTTGAGTTCGGGGACGGGATTCTGTACCCATCGCGCTTTGCGGGTCTTGCCAGTGAACTCACAAACTTCAGCTTCTAGCTCAAAGACTTGGAAGTTTCCCTCGTCAGCTGATAGACGTATTAAGTCGGCAACATTGACGCCAAGGATTTTTTCCAGCCTCTTTTTGGAACCCACTTTATAGAGGGCGCACTGATTCAATGCATAAGTCTTCCGCGGCTTAGCTGGTGCGGGCGGCTTTTGATTTTCTGACACTCTTTGCTTCCACCCATTGAAGTAATGCCAGCACCTTCTTTGCAGCTCCCACGCGCAGGGTGCTTGTGAGACCTGTTTGATGGAGGTTTTCCGAAAAGAACAACAACGATGAAACGGGGATGCCGAAATATTCACTATATCTATTCAGCATCTCCAGCGATGGCTGCTTCTTGCCGGACTCGATTTCCGACAGGTAGGAGTTGGAGATTCCTAGCTGAGCACAGAGCTCTGATTGCGACAGGTCGTGATAGGCCCTGACAAGCCTTAGCGCTTCATTCAACATGAGATGGCCTTAGTGGTAAAAAGATCAGGAGTAGTCGCCATCACCAGAGATCACCGAACCAGTCGCGGAGCACTTGCCAGTGATCCTTGATCCAATTCCAGCGCCCATCTACCCAGTTGGATGCCCGGTAGAGGGCTGCTGCCAAGCCGAGAATCCTTCTGAGGATCACGACCTTCGGTTTCTTCCGTTCCGTCGACGGGCACGGTTTTGCGGTTTCATTAGGTGTCATATAAGCCTTTCATGTTGCGACATCAACAACCCTGTTGGGACTTTCCCACTTGGGCCTGATGCCTCTCGTACGCTCATGATCGGCGACAACTTGGAGAAAACCGCGCTTTTCCCCCCGAGCCAGTTACCCGAGTCCGGTTCTCGTCCGGACTCGGCTATCCCCTGCCTGCCGGAGAGTCGTGGCGGTGAGGCCGCGTCCGTCCGTCTGGTCTGGGATTGGGTAGGGGCTTTGACACCCCCGCGGGACCGAAGCCCCCGATGCTACGAGACATAAATCTCCGTAACCGCGGAGCTAGTCTAGCCGTACAGATAGCCTGCGTCAATTTTTTTCGCTATGAGCGAAATTTTTACCTCGCGGTTTGCAGTCACCCTAATTTCTTCGCAAGATCCTCAGCTCGGGGGTGGTAATAGCGCATGAGCATGCGGGGGTCTCGGTGCCCCGTGATTTTGGCTAGTTCGTGCATAGGGAAGATCGACGCCAGGCGAGACGTGGCCTCATGGCGCAGGTCGTGGAACCGTAGGTCTGTCAGAAATTGCTTGTCTGGCTGTTTGCCTGCCGTCGCGCACTCCTGTTCATAGATGGCCCTGGCGCGTTTGAGCGCGCGGTTAAAGGCGCGACTGACAGCGTCTGCGGTCATGTCGAATACTAAGGCGCAGCCCTGCCTGCCTTTAAGCTGATCTTCGAAAATTTGGACGGCGCGCGTGGACAAAGGAATGTCACGCGAGTTGCCATTCTTCGTTTCAGGCAGATGGGCCACTCGGCGTTTCAAGTCCAAGTGCTCGGGCAGCAAGGTTGCGAGCTCACTGCGGCGCATTGCGGTTTCAATGGCGACCCAAATGACCGCAGGGAGTGTCTTGGAGTGGCTGGCGGCCACTACGCGATCTATCTCATTGTTCGAGGTCTGCCGGTTGCCGTCTTCAGAATCTGGTTCTTCGGCAGCGATCCTGCGAGTGCGTAGATTGTTGGCCTGGGGTTTGCGCACCAACTCCACTGGGTTGACCAGGCTCTCCATGCCCCATTCCTTACGCGCAATCGTGAATACATGGGAGAGCGTGGCCAGGTGGCGCAAAACCGAAGCTGGCTTCAAGGGTGGATTCGTCGCTTTGAGCCATTCATCACGCAGCTTGGCGATATCGGCACTACGTACAGCCGCCATGTAGCGCGCTGACAATGGGGTCTTGCTCCATGTACGTAGCAAGGACAGCTCGCGCGTATGGCTTTTCTTGCCAGGCGAGATCTCGCGCGCGTAACGGGCGAGCGCTTCAGCCAGTGTGGTCGATTCGGCTTCGACGCGACTGACGAAGACGCCGCGGTCAATTTCAGACTCTACCTGTCGTGCCCAGGCTTCCGCATCGGCGCGCGTGTTGAACGTCTTGATTTGAACGGGATAGCCCCTACGCCTTACCCGAGCCTGCCATTGCAGATCACCACGTCGAGAGATCGATGCCACTTACTGCTCCTCAAGTTGCTGCTCTACCTGCCTTAACGGCTAGAGTGGAGCAAAATTGGCGCAATAAATCGAATCGACCAAAGAAAAAGGGCTTGGCCAGCGGCTAAGCCCTTGATTTTACTGGTGCCGGTGAAAGGAATCGAACCCTCGACCTTCTCATTACAAGTGAGCTGCTCTACCAACTGAGCTACACCGGCGTGGCGCGCGCGGGCCGCGCGCAGGGACTGCATTGTAATGAAAAAAGGAGATTCTTTCCGGCGTGCATGCGGGTCATTCCGGGCGCACGCCCGTCGCGCAGCGGCGCCTGGCTTCCCAGCCGCCCAGGCGCTCGGCGCGCAGGGCGCGCCAGAATTCATCCGAGCAGAAGTAGCCGCTGATGCCGCTGTGCGGATATGACGGCCGGACGCCGAATTGCCGCGGCAGGCGCCAGAAGCAGCGGTCCTGGATGGCGCCGCGGTCCAGCACCAGCGGCGTGCCCTTCAGGAACGAGAAGCAGCCGCCGGCTTCGTAGCCCGCCCGGCCCATGCCTTTGGAGAACTCGGTCTTCTCGATGATGACGGCGTCCACGCGCGGCGGGCACAGCAGCAGGTGGTAGGTGCGGAACGGCCGGCTCTTGCGGCCCACGATCATGGTCTCGGCCTCGACCGGCAGGAAGCGGTGCGTGTCGGGTTCGAGCGTTTCCATGAGTTCGCGCACCCGGGCATTGACCAGGAATGGCCCGCCGTCCCATCCGACGATCGCGGGGACGCGGCCGGTGCCGCGCAAGGTCAGTCGGATCTGACGCGGGATGCGGGCGAGATCGTCGTCCGACAGGCTATCGAACAGGCACAGCTTGGCAACCAGTTGGCGGTCTATCTGCGGCATGAACTGGGTCGATACGCCGCCGGCGGGCGTCATTCCGATCAGGTACGGCATGGGCGGTGCATCACTCCTGGAAAGCCGGGGAGCGGCGCGTGCCGCAGCGGACCCGGTTCAAGCGTATGAGACGGGATTTTTCCTGGATATGCAAATGATACGCACTCTTATCCCGTGCTTCAGAAGATCGCCATGCAATCGGGCGTCACATCGGCGGCGGCCAGACGTGACCGCGCCGCCCGGGCCTGGGGCCGGGGCGGCGCGGGGGACCTGCCGGATTACTTGACGATCGTCAGGTGCGGACGCTTGGGCTCGTCGTCGCCGCCGTCATCGCCGGGGGCGGCATCCGCCTCGGCTTCGGACGGGACGGTCTCGGAGGCGTTCTGCGCGCCCGGGGCCGGCGGTTCGTAGGGCTGCACTTCGAAGCCCATGCCGGCGCCGGTTTCGCGCGCATAGATGGCGCTGACGGCGCCCACCGGCACGTAGACGTTTTCGGTCACGCCGCTGAAGCGGGCCTGGAATTCGATGAATTCGTTGCCCAGCACCAGGCGGTTGGTGGCCAGCGTGCCCACGTTCAGGGTGATCTGGCCGTCGCGCACGTGGGCGACGGGCACCATGGTGTGCTCGTCGACCTGCACGGTGATGTACGGCGTGTAGCCGTTATCGGTGCACCATTCGTGCAGCGCGCGGATCAGATACGGTTTGGTCGAAGTTTCACCCATCACGCAACAACCTTAGCGACGCATCACTTTTTCCGAAGGCGTCAGCGCTTCGATGTAGGCCGGGCGCGAGAAGATGCGCTCGGCGTACTTTTGCAGCGGAGCCGCGTTCTTGGGCAGCTCGATGCCGTAGTGGTCCAGGCGCCACAGCAGCGGGGCCACGGCCACGTCGAGCATCGAGAATTCCTCGCCCAGCATGTACTTGTTCTTGAGCAGCATCGGGGCCAGTTGGGCCAGGCGGTCGCGGATGTTCTGGCGGGCGTTGGCCAGCTTCTTCTCGTCGGGCTTGGCGCTGCGGTCTTCCAGCGTCGAGACGTGGACGAACAGCTCTTTCTCGAAGTTGTACAGGAACAGGCGGGTGCGCGCGCGCATGACCGGATCGGCCGGCATGAGCTGCGGGTGCGGGAAGCGCTCGTCGATGTACTCGTTGATGATGTTCGACTCGTACAGGACCAGGTCGCGCTCGACCAGAATGGGCACTTGACCGTACGGATTCATCACCGAGATGTCTTCGGGCTTGTTGTACAGGTCGATGTCGCGGATCTCGAAATCCATGCCCTTTTCGAACAACACGAAGCGGCAGCGTTGCGAAAACGGACACGTGGTTCCGGAATAGAGCACCATCATGGCGAAAAATCCTTTATGAAAAACGAAAGGCCAGCGCCCTAATCTAGCAGGCGCTGGCCCCGATTGCCAGGCGGGGGGTAGGCATACAGCCCTAACCCGCCATTATCCACCCTGGCGAAAATGGGGGCGGATAAGCCTGGCGGGGCGTTGCGGTTAGCGCACGTGTTTCCAGTAAGAGGCGTTCAGGCGCCACATCACCAGGAAGAACAAGAGCAGGAACAACATGACACCGACGCCCAGCTGGACGCGGAAAGTCTGGACGGGCTCGGCCATCCAGGACATGAACGCGGTCAGGTCGGCGACGTCGTTGTCGTATGTTGCGGTTTGGGCCGGGTTGGCGGCCTTGAATTTGGCCTCGAAGGTGGCATGGCCGTGGTAGCTGGCTACCGGCTCGGCCTTGACCGTGGCAAAACCTTGCGCATCGTACACCGTCGTGACCCGTTCCCACGACTTCGGCGCGCCGTCCTTGCCTTCGACCTCGTGCATCGCCACCGTGGTCAGCTCGCGCGGACCCTGCCGTTCCCACAGCGCGTGCGGCATGCCGACGGCCGGGAACACCAGGTTGTTCCAGCCCGTGGCACGCGAAGTGTCGCGGTAGAACGTGCGCAGGTAGGTGTAGATGTAGTCGGAACCCGAGGGGCCGGCGTTGACGGATTTGGCGCGCGCGATCACGGACAGGTCCGGGGGCGTGGTGCCAAACCACTTCTTGGCGTCCTTGGGCGTCATGGCGACATTCATCATGTCGCCGACCTTCTCGCCGGTGAACAGCAGGCTTTCCTTGATTTGCTGGTCGGTCAGGCCAATGTCCTTGAGCTTGTTGTAGCGCATCGACGATGCGCTGTGACAGTTCAGGCAGTAGTTGACGAACAGCTTGGCGCCGTTTTGCAGCGACGCCATGTCGTTGACGCGGTAAGGCGCCTTGTCCAGCGGATAGCCGCCCTCGGCGGCGAACGTGGCGGTACACGTGAGCATCATCAACGCCACGGCACCAATCAGCTTCTTGATCATGGTCAGTCCGTTATTTTCGTGGGGCTCAGTGGGCGTGGAACGTCACGCGGTCAGGCACTTTCTTGAAAGTGCCCAGGCGGCTCCAGACCGGCATCAGGAAGAAGAATGCCAGGTACAGCAGCGTGCCGATCTGCGACGTGATGTTCAACGGCGGACTGGGCGGCTGCGTACCGATGTAGCCGAGCACCAGGAAGTTGACCATGAAGATGCCGTAGATCCACTTGTGCCAGGTGGGGCGGTAGCGGATCGACTTGACCGGGGAATGGTCCAGCCACGGCAGGAAGAACAGGATGACCACGGTGCCGCCCATGGCGACCACGCCCCAGAACTTGGCGTCGATCACGCGCAGCAGCACGGCCACGACGATCAGGATGCCGGGCACCGCGATGCGCATGAAGCCCTTCAGGTTGCTCTTGACGAGCAGCGCGATGGCGCCCAGCACCGAAGCGCCGGCCAGCACCCACGTGAACTCGTCGGTGGTGGCGCGCAGCATCGAGTAGAACGGCGTGAAGTACCAGACCGGGGCGATGTGCGGCGGCGTCTTGAGCGAGTCGGCCGGGATGAAGTTGTTGAACTCCAGGAAGTACCCGCCCATTTCCGGCGCGAAGAACACGATGAAGGCGAACACCAGCAGGAAGCCCGCGACGCCGACCAGGTCGTGCACCGTGTAGAACGGATGGAACGGAATGCCGTCCTTCGGGCGACCGTACTTGTCCTTCGGGCCTTCCTTGATCTCGATGCCGTCCGGGTTGTTCGAGCCGACTTCGTGCAGCGCCACCAGGTGGGCCGCCACCAGCCCCACCAGCACCAGCGGAATGGCGATGACGTGGAAGGCGAAGAAGCGGTTCAGCGTGGCGTCGGAGACGACGTAGTCGCCGCGGATCCAGATCGACAGCTCGGGGCCGATGAACGGGATGGCCGCGAACAGGTTCACGATCACCTGTGCGCCCCAGTAGGACATCTGGCCCCACGGCAGGAGGTAGCCGAAGAATGCTTCGGCCATCAGACAGAGGAAGATCGCGACGCCGAAGATCCAGACCAGTTCACGCGGCTTGCGGTACGAGCCGTAGAGCAGGCCGCGCAGCATGTGCAGGTAGACGACGACGAAGAACATCGAGGCGCCGGTCGAGTGCATGTAGCGCACCAGCCAGCCCCACGGGACTTCGCGCATGATGTATTCGACGGATTGGAACGCGCGTTCGGCGTCCGGCTTGTAATGCATGACCAGGAAGATGCCGGTCACGATCTGCAGCACCAGCACCAACAGCGCCAGTGAGCCGAAGAAATACCAGAAGTTGAAGTTTTTCGGTGCGTAGTATTCGGACAGATGCGCTTTCCAGGTGGAGGTCACCGGGAAGCGCCGATCCAGCCAGCCCAACAGGCCTGTCGTCTCGACGGTTTTCTCGCCAGCCATGTAACGGCTCCTTCTCTAATACGTGGCGTATTTGTTTTACTTACGTAATTCGGGAAAAAAGCGCGACGCGAGCGTCAGGCCTTGTTGTCTTCATCGACGCCCACGATGATGCGGGAGTCGGTGAGATACTGGTACGGCGGGACTTCGAGATTATCGGGAGCGGGCTTGTTCTTGTAGACCCGGCCTGCCAGGTCGAACGTGGAGCCGTGGCACGGACAGAGGAATCCGCCTTGCCAGGAGGCGCCCATGCCGCCACCGCCGCCCGTTTCGAAGTGCGAGGTGGGCGAGCAGCCCAGATGGGTACAGATGCCAACACAGACGAAGATCTCGGGCTTGCGCGAGCGACCTTCGTTTTCTGCGTATTTGGGAGTGAAGCCGGGGCGTTTGGATTGAGGGTCCGCCAGGAGCGCGTCCTGGGTCTTGAGGCCGGCGATCTGTTCAGGAGACCGGTGGATGATCCAGACCGGCTTGCCACGCCATTCCACGGTTTTCATGGTGCCGACCGGGATATCGCCGATGTCGACTTCGACGGGGGCGCCGGCCGCGCGGGCTTTTTCAGAAGGGGAAAACGTGCTCACAAGCGGTATTGCCGTTGCGACACCTGCTACGCCACCCACAGCACAGGCGGTGGTTACCCAGAAACGTCGCGAAGGATCGGGCGGCAGATTTGGATCAACCGCACCGTCATCATCATGCACCAGCGTATCCTGACTCATCTTCCTATCCTTGTTGATGCGCCCGCTCTACGAGTAGCATCACTTCTGCGGCATCGGCTTCGCGGGAATATGTAACAACATAGCAACCGCGTATTATAGCGCCAGCCTACTGGTGGGCGTATCACGAAGGGAGTGCTTTTATGAGCAAAGCGACTGGTTTCGTCAAAGAATTCCGAGATTTCGCTGTCAAAGGCAATGCGGTTGATTTGGCGGTTGGTGTGATCATTGGGGCGGCTTTCGGCAGAATCGTCGACTCACTGGTCAAGGATATCGTCATGCCGCTGGTGAACTTCGTGCTTGGCGGATCCGTCGATTTTTCGAACAAGTTCCTGGTGCTGTCGATGCCGGCCGGTTACAACGGGCCGATGACGTATGCCGATCTGACCAAGGCGGGAGCCAACGTTTTCGCCTGGGGGAACTTCATCACGATCATCATCAATTTCGTGTTGCTGGCGTTTGTGATCTTCTGGATGGTGAAGGCGATCTACAAGGCGCGGACCAAGGCCGAGGAAGCGCCGGCGGCGCCTGCTGCGACGCCCGAGGATGTGGCGTTGTTGCGCGAGATTCGGGATTTGTTGAAGAAGCAGCCTTGAGCTGAAATGGAAGAGCGCCCTGCGGGGCGCTTTTTTATTGGTTCAGTGGTTGGTTGCTTGCGGGGGTGTGGGCTTCGTAGGCCGCCCGGCGCGGGTGGTCGCGGGCGGGGCGCGCCTGCGATTGCGGTCCGGAGCGTTCGCTCCGGACTGCCCCGAGCTCAACCTCGTTGCCGCCTGCCGGCGGCTGCCTTCGGTTTCCGCCGGGCGCATCTGACGGCGCGCCCCGCCCGCGACCACCCGCGCCGGGCTACCGGTTTCGAGGTTTCATGCGCTGCTGGACCGAGGGGGCGTGGGAGAGGCTTGGGTTGCCCGCCACAACCGGCTGCGCGGGCAGCCGGTTGTGGCATACGTGCTTCTGGGGAGTGGGAGGGTGTGCGCTGCGCGCTGGCGGTGAGTGTTGTGGGTGGCCGCCGTGGTCTTGCAGGCGGCGCGCGTCGGCGGGCAAGGTTTCGCCTGGGATCAGCGTTGCGGCCATGCCCTGTTTTCTTCCGTTACACCGGGTTGTCCAGGTCCACGAATTCCACCTTGATGCCGAAGCGTTCGGCCACGGCCTGGCCGAGGGCCTGGACGCCGTAGCGTTCGGTGGCGTGGTGGCCGGCGCCGAGGAAGGCGACGCCGGTTTCCTGGGCGAGGTGGAAGGTGGATTCGGAGGCTTCGCCGGTGATGTAGGCGGTGGCGCCGGCGTCGATGGCGTCGGCGAGCATGCCCTGGGCGCCGCCGGTGCACCAGGCGATGCGGGCGACGGGCTGGTCGGAATTGCCGACGACCAGGGGTTGGCGGCCCAGGCGTTGCTGGATGCGGGCGGCGAGTTGGCCGACGGTGGCCACGTCGGGGGCGGCGCCGAGCCAGACCAGGTTGTCGGGGCCACAGGTGCGGGGGGCGCCGTCGTCGCGGCGTTCGGGTTCGAGGCCGAGGACGCGGGCCAACTGGGCGTTGTTGCCCAGGGTGGGATGGGCGTCCAGGGGCAGGTGGTAGGCGTAGAGGTTGAGGTCGTTCTTCAGCGCCAGCGCCATGCGGGTGCGGCGTGTGCCGATGATGCGGCGGTCCTCGTTGCGCCACATCCAGCCGTGGTGGACCAGCACCGCGTCGGCGCCGCGTTCCACGGCGATGCGCAACAGGGCTTCGCTGGCGGTGACACCGGTGATAATGTGTCCGACTTCGGATCGGCCTTCCACCTGCAGCCCGTTGGGGCAGTAGTCCTTGAAACGGGCGGCTTGCAGGGTGTCGTCCAGCCAGGCGGCCAGGACGTGGGAGTCCACTTTACTCATTGCTAGTCCTATCAGAAACATGCGCCGATATTGGCTGATCTTCGCTCAGGCCGTCACGGTCTGCCTGGGTATTCTATTCGTCGTCACCACCTTGCGGCCGGATCTGCTGCGGCTGGTCGGGCCGGACGCCGCGCCCGCGGCGACGCCGCAGCCGGTTGCCGCGACCGTGCGGCCGTTGGCGGGGGCGGTTTCCTACGCCGATGGCGTGGCGCGCGCGGCGCCCTCGGTGGTCAATGTCTACACCACCAAGCACGTCGATGTGCCGCTGGTGCCGCTGCCGGACGATCCGATCCTGCGCCAGTTGTTCGGCCAGGTGCCTGGCGTCAGCCGGCGCCAGGCCAGCACCAGCCTGGGCTCGGGCGTGGTGGTGAATCATGACGGGTACGTGCTGACCAATTATCACGTGGTGCAGGCGGCCGACGCCATCGAGGTGGCGCTGGCGGACGGGCGCAAGGATACGGCCAAGGTCGTGGGCGCCGATCCGGACACCGACCTGGCGGTGCTGAAGCTGGCCAGCCTGCGCAACCTGCCCGCGGCCACGCTGGCGCCGGACCGCGGCCTGCGGGTCGGCGACGTGGTGCTGGCCATCGGCAATCCGTTCGGCGTGGGGCAGACCACCACGCAGGGGATCGTGTCGGCGCTGGGCCGCAACGGACTGGGCCTGAATACCTACGAGAATTTCATCCAGACCGATGCCGCCATCAATCCGGGCAATTCGGGCGGCGCGCTGGTGGATGCGCAGGGCAACCTGGTGGGCATCAACACCGCGATCTATTCCGAGTCGGGCGGCTCGATGGGCATCGGCTTCGCCACGCCCATCGACATCGCCCGCAAAGTGATGGACGAGATCGTCAAGACCGGCGGCGTCAAGCGCGGCTGGCTGGGCGTGGAGCCGCAGGACCTGACGCCCGAGCTGGCGCGCGCGTTCCAGTTGGACCGCGATGCGCGCGGCGTGATCATCGCCGGCGTGCTGCGCGACGGCCCGGCCGCCAAGGGCGGCCTGCGGGTTGGCGACATCGTGCAGACGGTGAACGGCAAGCCGATGATGGATACGTCGGCGCTGCTGGCCGAGATCGCGCAACTGACGCCGGGACAGCGCGCGACGCTGAGCGTGTTGCGCGGCGGCAAGGTGGCCGAGCTGACGGTGATGGTGGGCACGCGGCCGGGGCTGCCGCGATAACGGGGCGGTCACCTGGCACGCCAGCCCGGTGATGGCCGTGGATGGGCGGCGCAGGTGGCACGCTGGCCGCCGATGCCGCTACGGTCGGGCCTGAGGCTGTCGCGACGCGGCGGCGCGTCGCGGACGGCACGGGGCGTCGAGCACCAGGCGCACGACCTGCAGCACGCGCTTGCGCACGGCTTCGGGTTGATGCCGCAGCAGCGCGCAGATTTCGGCGCTGTAGGCGTCGGAGTGCGCGTCTTCCTGGGCCAGGGGCGCCGCGCCGGCCTGCGCCACCATGCCGTCGGCCAGCCAGGGGACCTGCGTGTCCAGCGCCCGCGCCAGCCGTTGCAGCGTGGCGCGGGTGGGCGCGTAGTGTTCATCGCGGGTGAGGATACGGTGGATGCAGGACTGCGGCACGCCGGAGATGCGGGCAAGCTGGTTCTGGCTTTTGATGCCGCGCCACCGCATCAGGGTGCGCAGGCGTAGGGCGAGCGACATGGCTGCAATGTAAGTTTGCAGTCGCCGCCGGACAAGCGGAAACAGTCCGTTTATGCAATGACAACGGGGCCCGCAAGGGGCCCCGTCAGGGTCGGCAGCGAGGGTTCAGTGGCGCTCGGTCAGCGAGCCGTCGTTCACGGCGTCGTCGGCGCCGGGCTTGGGCGTGACCATGCGCGCGCAGATCAGTCCCAACTCGTACAGCAGGCACAGCGGCACCGCCAGCATGAACTGGCTGACCACGTCGGGCGGCGTCACCACCGCGGCGATGATGAAAGCGCCGACCACCACGTAGCCGCGCGCGCTCTTGAGCTTGGACAGTTCCACCACGCCCATGCGCACCAGCAGCACCACCGCCACCGGCACCTCGAAGGTGATGCCGAACGCCATGAACATGGTCATGACGAAGCTCAGGTAGGCCTCGATGTCCGGCGCCGGCGTGATCGATTGCGGCGCGAAGGTGGCGATGAAGTGGAAGACCGTGCGGAACACCACGAAATAGCAGAACGCCATGCCCGCGATGAACAGCAGCGTGCTGGAGATGATGAGCGGCAGCGCCAGGCGCTTCTCGTGCTTGTACAGGCCGGGCGCGACGAAGGCCCAGGCCTGGTACAGCACCACCGGCAAAGCGACGATGAAGGCGGCCATCATGGTGACCTTGACCGGCACCATGAAGGGCGTGATGACGCCGGTGGCGATCATGCGCGTGCCTTGCGGCAACGAGGCCAGCATGGGCTGGGCCAGCACGTCGTAGATGGCGGACGCGCCGGGGTAGATGAACAGGATGATGAACACCGCCACCACCGCGCCGACGGCGCGCAGCAGGCGGGTGCGCAGTTCGACCAGGTGGGAGATGAAGCTTTCCTGCTGGCCGTCTTCTTGGGAGGCGTCCTGGGTCACGTTGTCGTTCCGGAGGGCGTGGCGGGCTTGTTGGCCGGCGGGGTCTCGCTGGCGGCCGGGGCGCCGGGCGCCGGCGCCGGTTGCGGGGCGGGCGCGGGCTGGGCG
>NZ_CADIJW010000049.1 GCF_902859745.1 Achromobacter dolens
GCCCATGCGCCTGCCGCGCCAGCCGCCACCGCCGCGCCCGCCGCGCCCGCCGCGACCGCCACCCCCGCCGCGCCCACGGTCATCATCCCGACCGAGCTCGACACCAAGGCGTGTATCGCCAAGCTGCGCAAGGGCGCCACCGCCAACGGCCTGACCCTGGCCGACTGGGATAAGTACACCGCCAAGGCCAAGCTGCTGCCCACCACCGTGGCGTCCGCCCAGGGCCAGCCCGAGGGCCGCGAAAGCTGGTGGGACTACATCGCCAAGACGGTTGACGACGAGCGCGTGGCCGATGGCCGCGCGGTGCTCGCCAAGTACGGCAAGCAACTGGGCGACATCAGCCAGCAGTACCAGGTGGATCCGGCCACGCTGGTCGCCATTTTCGGCATCGAGACCAACTACGGCCGCCAGGTCGGCAAGACCGACGTGCTCAACGCCTGGCTGACGCGCGCCTGCACCGAGAACAAGACGCTGTGGGAAAAGAACGCCTACGCCTCCGTGCGCCTGCTGCGCGACGGCGTGGTGCCGGCCGACAACTTCGTCGGCTCCTGGAGCGGCGCCTTCGGCATGACGCAGTTCATCCCCACCTCGTTCTACGAGCTGGCGGCGGACGGCGATGGCGACGGCAAGATCGATCTGTACAACTCGCTGCCCGACGCCCTGGCCTCGACCGCCAACCACCTGCGCAAGCGCCGCGCCAAGTGGACCCACGGCCTGCCGGCGGTGGTGGAGGTGCGCGTGCCGGCCGACGTGGCCGCCGCCATTCCGCCCGCGCCCGACGCCGAATACGTCGGCTCGCAGGACCGCCGCAGCATCGCGCAGTGGGCCCAGGCGGGCCTCAAGCAGGGCGACGGTTCCGCGCTCAAGCTGGCCAGCGGCAACGACCAGCAGGCCTACCTGTTCGCGCCCACCGGCGCCAAGGGCCCGGTGTTCCTGGCCACCGTCAATTTCGATGCGATCCTGCACTACAACCAGTCGCGCCGTTACGGGCTGGCGGTGGCGTTGCTGCTGAACCGCCTGCAGGGCGGCCCGGCGCTGGCCACGGCCTGGCCGACGGACGACCCCGGCCTGTCGCGCGCGCAGATCAAGGAAGTGCAGGAGATGCTCAACGCCCGCGGCTATGACGTCGGCACCGCCGATGGCATCCCCGGCGCCAAGACCCGCGACGCGGTGCGCGCCGAACAGGAAAAGCGCAACCTGCCGCAGGACGGCCGCGTCGGCAAGCGCATCTACGACGCGCTCAAGGCCAAATGAGCGCCGCCGATCCCGCGCAAACCGTCGACGGCAGCGGGGCCGTGGTCTCGGGCACCCAGGGTTACGGCGAAAACGCCGCGGCCCTGGCCGAGCAGTACGAGAGCATCGCTTTCGCGGATGTGCATCGCGACGTGGCGCACCTGATCCCGGCAACGCCGTCTCGCATCGCCGACATCGGCGCCGGTTCGGGCCGCGACGCCGCCGCGCTGGCCCGCATGGGCCACCAGGTGGTGGCGGCCGAGCCCACGCCCGAGCTGCGGCGCGAGGGCCAGCGGCGCCACGCGCTGCCCAACCTGGAATGGGTCGATGACGCCTTGCCCGAACTTGCAGGCCTGCAAGGGCGCGAATTCGACGTCATCATGCTGACCGCCGTCTGGATGCACCTGGACGCGGACGAGCGCGCCCGTGGCATGGCGGCGCTGGCGGCATTGCTGGCGCCCGGCGGCCAGATCCTGATGTCGCTGCGCCACGGCCCGGTGCCGCCCGGCCGCCGCATGTTCGACGTGTCGGCCGAGGAGACCATCGCGCTGGCGGCCGGGCATGGCCTGTCGGCGCATCACCTCGTCAGGCGCGAAGACATGCTGGACCGCGCCGACGTGCACTGGAGCTTCCTGGGCCTGCGGCGCGGCTAGCAGGGTGTGTCCACGGTGCGAGAGTGCGATGGCATGCAGGGGCGGGCATGGATATGATGCAAGGCACCGTGTGTGTCCATGCTTCGATATCATGCCGTCCGCCCTGCTGCCCGAATCCTTCGTCACCCAGCGCTTGCGCGCCGAGCGCATGTCGTCGACTCATCTGCCCTTCATCGCGGCCATGCACGCCGACGCCGCCCTGATGGCAACCATGGGCGGCACCCGAGACGCCACGGCCAGCCGGCGCTACGTCGAGCACAACATGCTGCATTGGGCCGAACATGGCTACGGCATGTACGTGCTGAGCGAGCGCGACAGCGGCGCGCTGGCCGGCCGAGCCGGCCTCAAGCTGGCGCTGTCGGGCAAGATCGAGCGGGTCGAGATCGCCTACGCGTTCATGCCCACCTGTTGGGGCCGGGGCCACGCCTCGGAAATCACCCGCGCCTTGCTGGCGCTGGGATTCGAACGCCTGCCGGTGGACGCGCTGAGCGCCGTGGCGATACAGGCCAACGCCGCGTCGCTGCGCGTGATGGAAAAATGCGGGATGCGCTGGATCGAGACCACCGGCGAAGGCGAGGCGCGCAAGCTGCGCTACGAGATCCGGCGCCAGCAATGGCGGGCGCTGGCGGACGAAGCGGCGCCGATCGGCGCTAACATGCGGTCATGAGTCCCGCGAATACCCCCGATACCCCGAATACCACTTCGCCCGCCGACGACGATCCGCCGCCCGTGCCGCCCGAGGCCCCCGCGCCCGAGGAGTGCTGCAACAGCGGCTGTATCCCCTGCGTCTACGACACCTACAACGAAGCCATGGACGAATACCGCGCCGCGCTCAAGGCGTGGCGGGCTCGGCATGGCGTGGCGGGGTAGGGGGCGGGCAACCGCCGTTTGGGCGCGGCTTTGCCGTACCGCGAGATTCAACGATTGCCCGGCGATGAATCCGGCGTTGGCCACTGCCGAGCCGCATGCAGCACACGCAGCATGCGCACCAGATCGTTCGTCACGTCGTAGATCAATAGATAGTTCGGGTGCGCCACCAGCTCCCGGGTGCCAGCGACACGGCCCGGGCGACCCAGGCCGGGATGATCGATCAGGCGTCCCGCCTGCTCTTCAAGCTGTTCATCAAGCGTCAGCGCCGCAACGGGGTTGTCCGCCTCGATGAAATCGTAGATCGCTTCCCGGTCCCGGATCGCTTCGGGCGTCCAGCGCAATGCCCTCACTTGGATGTTGCAATCCGGCGACGGGTCGCGGCGCGACGGGCCGCGAATTTGGTTTCGACCTCGGCGGCCGGCACCAGGCGGCCGGCGTTAGCGGAATCCAGGCCCGCTTGCACCTGGCGGCGGAACCAGGCGTCATGCTGGGCGGCTTCCTGTTGTTGCTGCACGTACTCCCGCATGAAGTCACGCAGAAGCTGTGCGCCGGTGCGGTCTCGGGCCTTGGCGGCCATGGCGAACTCGTTTTTCAAGGCTTCATCCACCCGAAAGGTAAAGGTAGCGTCGCTCATGGTGCGGTTCTCATGTGTTACACGATAAGTGCAGCGTAACACGCCCGTCCCGTGGCGCTTGCTGCGATCATTCGCCACCCCGGCGGGGAAAGCAACAGGGGACGCCATCAATTGGGTGATATATCGAGCACGCATATCGAACAGGCGCCCGTGCAGGCAGCGTAACTGCCTCCTCCCGTCCGCCTCAGCCCGCCAGCTTCATATGAATGATCGGCCGCGGCCGCCCCGCGGCGTCGGTTTCCGAACGGCCCACGTCTTCAAAGCCATAGTGCTTGTAGAACCCATGCGCCTGCGGATTCTGTTCATTGACGTCGACCCGCAGGCTGCCGTGCAGCGACAGCGCGAAATTCAGCAGGCGCCGCCCGGCGCCCTTGCCGCGCTTGTTGGCGTCGACGAACAGCATCTCGACCTTGTTGCCGTTCAGGCCCATGAAACCGGCGACCTCGCCGGCATCGTCCTCGCAGACCCAGACGCGCACCGACGGCAGGTAGGTGTTGAGCACCTGCGGGTACATGGCCTGGATTTCCTTTTCGGACAGGAACGTATGGGTGGCGCGCACCGAACGAAGCCAGATGTCCACCAGGGCGAGGTCGTCGCCGTGGTTGCGTTCTCGGATGTTCATGTCAGGAAGGGGCGTCAGTGTCCGGCGCGGTGGATGTCGGTCGCCGCCAGGACGGTTTCCATTTGCACAGTATGCGCGAAAACGAAGCGGTCCCCGTACACGGTTTCATCCGGAAACTCGGAGATCAGCGCCATCGGCAGCGCTTCCCGGTCGGTCTCCGTGACCTGCACGGGAATGCCGTTCAGCACATCGAATCCGGTTTCGAGCGCGTGGGCGTGGAATAGTTCAAGCTGGCGCGCGTTGAATTCCACCAGGCCGGGCACGTTGCGGGCCAGCCGCGCCGTCACGCCCTCGATCAGGCGGCGGGCGCGCTCGCGCCAGCCGGGGTGGTGGCGCAGCACCAGGAAGAAGCCCTTGGGAATGGTCCACAGCTCGAAATTGCGCGGCAGGTAGCCCGACAGGGGGCGGGTCCACTCATGGGCCGGGTAGCCGTGCAGGTTGATGTGCAACTGCGCGCCGCTGATGGCGTGGGCCTGGTGGCGCCCCTCGCGTTCGAAGAACGGCGCGTGTTCGCGGTAGGCGATGTCGTCGCCCAGCGCGCTGTAGCGCGAGGCGTGCAGCATGTGGCGCGGATGCTGTTCGCGCAGGCGGTTAAAGAGCGCGTA
Organism: Achromobacter dolens; assembly: GCF_902859745.1. Classification (GTDB taxonomy): domain Bacteria; phylum Pseudomonadota; class Gammaproteobacteria; order Burkholderiales; family Burkholderiaceae_B; genus Achromobacter; species Achromobacter dolens. The sequence continues at coordinate 4,618 of NZ_CADIJW010000049.1, forward strand.
GCCGTCTGGATTCTCGGCGGCGATCAGCGCGAAGTGGGCGTCGCCGCGCGCCTTCAGCGCTTGCGCCGCGCGCAGCGCGCCGACCACGCCGGAGGTCTCGTTGGCATGCTGCGCGCCCGAGATGAAGACCGCCGGGCCCGGGCCGCGCAGATAGGTGCCCAGCACCGGGCGGCCCTGGCGCGACACGGCCTGGAAGGCGTCGCCGCCCAGCGCGGCCATGCAGCCGGCGATCTGCCCGGCCGCCAGCGGCTGGCGCAGCTCGGCCAGCGGCGCGTCCAGCGCCACGGGCGCCACCGGCGCCGGCGGCGCGAAGGGTTCCAGCGTCACCAGCACGCGCGCCGCGCCGTCGTGGCGGCGGATGTCGGGAATGATCTGGCCGGGCTGCAGGCCGCGGTCGCCGGAGGGACGGCCGGAGTGGTGCTGGAAGTGTTCCAGCAGCGTGAAGTACAGGTCTTCGTGCAGCGCCTCGAAGGTGCTGACGATTTCCTCGTCGACCGGCAGCGCGAAGTCCATGCCGGGCAGGTCGACGCGGATCTCCAGCCGGTCGAAATACGGCTCGTGCGCGCCCCAGGGATGGTTGCGCACCGTGTCGACGATGCTGCGAAAGGCCTGCTGGTATTCGGTGGCCTGGGCCGCGTCGGTCTGCATGGCGCCGTCGGCGTCGCGCACGCGCAGCCAGCCGGTGGGCGACAGTTCGGGCGTGCCGTCCTGCGCCTGGCCAAGCTGGTTGGGCGCGAACACGCGATCTTCACGGCGTCGGCCGTCGGCGTAGACGAGCGTGACGTCGTAGTGCAGGTCGGACGCGCCCGGCTTCATCGTCACGCGCACGCCTTGCAGCAGCGCCACCAGCGGATAGGCTTCGAGCGTGAAGCGCTTGGGCAGCGCGTGCTCATGCCGCGGATAGCGCAGGTCGACCGCCACCAGTCCGTCGCGCTCGACCTCTTCCAGGAAGTAGTGCAGCAGCGGCTTGTAGGCGCTGCGAAAGCGCGCCGTCACGCCGGCCTGCGCCAGCCGCGCCTCGGCCTCGCGGCGCGCATCGACGCCTTCGAACAGCCAGCCTTCCACCGCCGCGCCACGCCAGGCCGGGGCCTTGTAGGCATGGATCCAGGCGTCCAGCGTGCGGTCGAATGTCTTTTCCAGCAATGCCATCGTCAGTAGTCCTCAAGTGCCTGCCGGAGCAGGCCGCCCCAGGGCGGGGGCATACATTTACACCTTGCCGGTGGGATCCAGGCGATCGCGCAGCCAGTCGCCCAGCAGGTTCAGGCCCAGCACGGTCAGCATGATCGCCAGGCCGGGGAACACGCTCACCCACCACGCCGTCTGCATGTAGGTGCGGCCATCGGCCAGCATACCGCCCCAGCTCGGGATCATGGGATCCACGCCCAGGCCCAGGAAGGTCAGGCTGCTTTCCAGCAGGATGTTGTTGGCGACGTTCAGCGTCATCAGGATCACCAGCGGGCCCAGCAGGTTGGGCACGATGTGATGGCGGATCATGGCCAGGTCGCGCACGCCGAAGGCGCGCGCCGCCAGCACGAACTCGCGCTCGCGCAGCGCCAGCACCTGGGCCCGCACCAGGCGCGCGTACTGAACCCACTGCGAGATGATCATGAAGAAGATCACGTTGAACAGGCCGCCGCCGAGGATGGCGATGAAGGTGATGGCCACCAGGATGAACGGCAGCGCCAGTTGCACGTCGGCGAAGCGCATCACGATCATGTCCCAGAAGCCGCGGTAGTAGCCGGCGATCAGGCCCATGATGATGCCGAGCAGGGCGCCGCCCAGCACCGACGCGAAGCCCACCAGCAGCGAGATCTTGCCGCCGACGATGACGCGCGCCAGCACGTCGCGGCCCAGCGGGTCGGTGCCGAACAGGTGGGCGGCGCTGGTGAAGGGCGCCATCAGGCGGGCGGTCAGGTCCATGGACTCGCCGCCATCGGGAAACAGCCAGCCCGAGGCCAGCACCAGGACGATCATGACGCCGGTCAGCGCGGCGCCCAGCACGAATTCCAGCGAGCGGTAGCGGCTGCGCGGCTTGGCGGCCTTGGGAGCGGCGGGGGAAGTAGTCGTCTGCATGGGGCTCACCGCGTGCGGATACGGGGATCGACGATGCCGTAGGCGATGTCGACGATCAGGTTGACCAGGACGATGACGGCGGCCAGCACGGTGACCGTGCCTTGCAGCACCGGGTAGTCGCGGCCGGAGATGGCGTCGAACGCCAGCGTGCCCAGGCCGGGCCAGTTGAACACCATCTCGATGACGACGATGCCGCCGATCAGGCCGCCGAACTGCAGCCCCAGGTAGGTGATGAGGGGAATGGCGCAGTTGCGCAGCGCGTGCTTGTACAGCACGATGCGCTCCTTCAGGCCCTTGCTGCGCGCCACCATGATGTACTGGGCCGACAGCGTCTCCAGCATGGTGGTGCGCACCAGGCGGATGTTGGTGGCCGACAGGATGATGGCCATGGTCAGCGACGGCAGCACCAGGCTGGCCGGACCGCTCCAGCCCGACGGCGGCAGCAGCGGGAAGGTGATCGACAGCAGCAGCACCAGCATCAGCGCCAGCCAGAAGTTGGGGAACGACAGTCCCACCAGCGACAGGATGCGGATCGCCTGGTCGGTGGGCTTGCCGCGCTTGATGGCGGCCTGGATGCCCAGCGGCAGCGAAATCAGGATCGACGCGATCAGCGAGGTGAACGCCAGCATCAGCGTGGCCGGCAACGCGTCGCCGATCAGCTTGGCGACCGAGGTGCCGCCCATGAAGCTGCGGCCGAAGTCGCCGTGCAGCAGGCCCTGCATGTAGCTCAGGTATTGCTCGTGGAACGGCCGGTTCAGGCCCAGCGCCTGGCGGATGTTGGCCAGGTCCTGCTCGGTGACGCTGCCCGAGCCCTGGCTGAGCATCAGCGCGGGGTCGCCGGTCAGGCGCACGGCGTAGGAGACGAGCAGCGTCACGGCCACGATCACGAAGACCGCCTGCAACACGCGTTTAATCAGAAATCCGGTCATGAGGCTCCGCCAGGGCTTTCGCCCCGGCGAATCAGTAGGGTTAATGCGTCAAATGCTTCAAGTGCCACACAGACATCACGACGCCCAATCAGGCATCGCCCCTAAGCGGGATGCCGCGGATCCGGCTCCGCCGGTCCGCAGGCATGCCCCTGGGGGAAGGCGCGCAGCGCCTCGGGGGGGCTCTACTCCACGGTCGTATCGACGAACCGGAAGCGGATGTCGCCCGGCACTTCCAGGTTCTTCACGCGCTTGTTCACGCCGACGATGGTGTTCAGGCTGTACAGCGGCAGTTCCAGCGCCTGGTCGGCCACGTAGCCGGCGATCTCCTGCAGCATGGCTTCGCGCTTCTTCACGTCATAGACGGTGCGCTGCGCTTCCAGCATGGCGTTCAGCTTGGGATCGTTGTCGTATGGATTCCACTTCTGGCCCGAGTGGTACATCAGGTAGGCCGTGTTGTCGTAGTCGTAGGTCCAGCCGCCCCACTGGTTCTGCCACATCTCGCCGGTCTTGCCGCCGGGGATGATGTCGTTGAGCAGCACGCCGGTCTCATACGGCTTGATGGTGGCGCGCACGCCCACCGCCTGCAGATAGCCCGACACCGCCTGGGCCACTTCGCGGAAGTTCGAATCGCTGCCGCGCACGTCGATCTGCACCGTCGCGCCCGGCTTGATGCCGGCGCCGGCCAGCAGCTTCTTGGCTTCGGCGGGGTTGAAGGGCAGGGGCTTCTGCTCGGGGTTGTAGCCGAACGACTGCGGACCCTGGAAGCTGGCGATGGTCTTGGCCTGGCCCAGCAGCAGTTGCTTGACGATGGTGTCGCGGTCCACCGCCATGATCAGCGCGCGGCGCACGTCGCGGTTCTGGGTGATGCCGTTCTTGGTGTTGTAGCGCAGCGCGAAGGCCACCGGGCCGCCGGTCGAGATGACGTCGGCGTTGCCGGACTTCTTGACCGTCTCGATCAGGCCCAGCGGGATCAGCGTGGCGATGTCCACGCGCCCGGCCTGCAGTTCGGCGACCTGGGTGCCGGGTTCGCTGATGAAGCGGTAGACCACCTTGTCCAGCTTGGGCTTGCCGCCCCAGTAGTCGTCATTGCGCGCCAGGGTCACGTTGACCTTGGGCTGGTAGCTCTCGAACTTGAACGGGCCGGTGCCGACCGGGTGGGTGTTGAAGTTCTCCTCGCCCTTTTCCTGGATGTACTTGGGCGGCACGATCATGGCGCCGTAGCCGGCCAGCTTGGTCAGCAGCACGGGGTCGGGCTGCTTGAGGATGAAGTCGACGGTGTACTCGTCCACCACCTTGACCTCGCCGATCGAGTCGTAGTTCGACTTCTGCGGGCCCTTGGCGCCTTCCGCGCCCAGCAGGCGCTCGAACGTGAACTTGACGGCCTCGGCGTTGAACGGCTCGCCGTTGTGGAACTTGACGCCCTGGCGCAGCGTGAAGCGCAGGCGTTTGTTGTCGTCCAGGTATTCCCACTTGGTGGCCAGGCCCGGCTGCAGCTTCAGGTCGGCGCCGCGCATGGTCAGCCCGTCGTACAGGTTGCTGCCGACCGAACCCCAGAAGGTCACGAAGGTGTCGATCGGATCCCAACTGCCCGGATCCTGGTTGATGGCGACGTTGAGCGTGCCGGCGGCCTGGGCGGTCGACAGGACCGCGGGCAGCGCGCCGCCCAGCGCCAGGGCCAGGGCGGTGGCGGTGAAGGTTTTGCGTAGGGAGAGCATGTTCAACTCCAGGGACGGGAAATCGGCCGGGCCGACGTGTAGAAAACGGAAGGTTCAGGCGGCGCGGGCCACGCGGTGGCCGGGCGCGAATTCAACCAGGGGAATGATCGCCGGCTCGTCGCCCACGCGCCGCACCGGGCTGGGGATCTCGCCCTCGATCAGCGAGGTGTCGATGTGGCGGCCGGGCTCGGCCACCGGCACGGCGGCCAACAGCTTGCGGGTGTAGGCGTGCTGCGGCGATTCGAAGATCTGGCGGCGCGTGCCCAGCTCGACGATCTGGCCCAGGTACAGCACCGCCACGCGGTGGCTGACCTTCTCCACCACCGCCATGTCGTGGGTGATGAACAGGTACGACAGGCCGCGGTCTTTCTGCAGATCCATCAGCAGGTTCAGGATCTGCGCCTGGATCGACACATCCAGCGCCGACACCGATTCGTCGGCGATGATCAGCTTGGGGTCGCTGGCCAGGGCGCGCGCGATGCAGACGCGCTGGCGCTGGCCGCCCGAGAACTCGTGCGGATAGCGGCGCGCGTGCTCGGGTTTCAGGCCCACCTGTTCCAGCAGCTCGCCGACGCGGCGCGCGATGGCGGCCTCGTCGGTCAGCAGGCGGTGGGTGCGGATCGGCTCGGCGATGCTGAAGGCCACGGTCTTGCGCGGGTCCAGCGAGGCATACGGATCCTGGAAGATGTATTGGATCTCCTGGCGCAGGCGCTGGCGGCCGGTGGCGTCCATCGAGAAGATGTCCTGGCCGTTGTAGCGCACCGCGCCCGAGGTCGGCGCCACCAATTGCTGCAGGGTCTTGCCGATGGTCGATTTGCCGCTGCCCGATTCGCCCACCAGCGCCAGCGTTTCGCCGGGGTAGACGTCGAAGCTGACTTCTTCGACCGCGTGCACGCGGTGGGTGACGCGGCCGAACAGGTTGTGGCCGACGTCAAAGCGCGTGGTCAGTTTCTCGACGCGCAGCACCGGCTCGTCGTAGCGCGCCGTGTCCTGCTCGCGGGTCTCGCCGACTTCGCGCAGCGTTTCGCCTTCCAGCACCGTCTGCGGCGTGCGCAGCGGCAGGTCGCGGCCGGTCAGGCTGCCCAGGCGCGGCACGGCAGCCAGCAGGGCGCGGGTATAGGGATTCCTGGGCGCGCGGAAGATCTCTTCCACCGGGCCCTGCTCGACCTTCCTGCCGCGCAGCATCACCACCACGTCGTCGGCCATCTCGGCCACCACGCCCATGTCGTGGGTGATGAAGATCACGGCGGTGCCCAGGTCGCGCTGCAGTTCGCGGATGGTGTTCAGGATCTGCGCCTGGATGGTCACGTCCAGTGCGGTGGTCGGTTCGTCGGCGATCAGCAGGCGGGGCTGGCACGACAGCGCCATCGCGATCATCACGCGCTGGCGCATGCCGCCCGACAACTGGTGCGGGTAGCGGTCCAGCAGTTGTTCGGCGTCCGGCAGGCGCACCTTCTCCAGCAGCGCGCGCGCCGCCTTGCGGGCGGCCGAGCGCGACAACTGCTGGTGCAGCATGATGGCCTCGACGATCTGGTCGCCGATGGTGAACACCGGGTTCAGCGAGGTCATCGGTTCCTGGAAGATCATGGCAATGTCGTTGCCGCGGATCGCGCGCATCTGCTCGTCGGACGCGGCGGTCAGGTCGACCTCGCGGTCGGCGCCGTCGCGGAACAGGATCTTGCCGGTGGCGATGCGGCCGTTGTTGTAGTCCGTCAGCCGCATGATGGCCATGGACGTCACCGACTTGCCCGAGCCGGACTCGCCGACGATGGCCAGCGTCTTGCCCGGCCGCACGTCGAAGTCCAGGTTCTCGACGGCGCGGAACACGCCGTTTTCGGTATTGAAATCCACCGAGACGCCGCGCACGGAGAGCAGCGGCTGGGCGGAGGAGGCGGGAAGGCTAGACAACGTGGATTCTCACAGCGAGGTGGCGGCGCGGGCGGCCTGGTCGTACAGGCCCGACAGGGCGCGCAGGGTATTGGCCAACTGGTGGCTGGCATCGTCCGCGGCGGGGGAGTCGATGAAGGGTTTCACCAGGCATTGCTCGCGCACTTCGGCGTAGCGCTGGATCGCGGCGGCGCCGGCATCGGTAGTGGTGTAGATCACTTCCTTGCCGGTCTTGGCGCTTTGCACCACGCCCAGCCGCTCCAGCTTCTTGAGCGAATAGTTCACCAGGTGGGTGTCTTCGACATTGAGCGTGAAGCAGATGTCCGCCAGTTTCTTGCCGCGGCCGCGATGGAACACGTGGTTCAGCACCAGGATGTCCAGCGAGGTCAGCTCGGGCAGCCCGGCACAGGCCATGCAGCGGACCATCCAGCGATTGAAGGCGTGCGAGGCGATGATCAGGCCGAACTCCACCTCGGACAGCTCCGGGGCGGACGAGGCGAGATGGGAGGAGGAAACAATGGCGTCCCGGACGGAAACAGGCATGGGAGGCAGATGGGGACGGATCGACAACAAAACGTTGGCGAATTATTGACGATTTGTGGATATGCAGGCATCCGGGATAACCCGTGGATATAAGCGGTCCCCGGGGTTCATGACCACAAGTTATTCCCGCGGCGGCGTCGTGGCCGCCGTCGCGATCTGACGCGAAGCCTCGCTATGCCGCGCCCGCCGATTCCTGCAACAGCCCCAGGTCGGGCGGGCGGTTCTCGATGATGGCTTCCATGCTGAAAAAGCCCGTCACGGTGGACAGTTCGAAGTCGGTGATGAGCTTCTGGTAGAAGCGGTCGTACCCGGCGATGCCGCGGCAGACCACCTGGATCAGGTAGTCCCAGTCGCCGCCGATGCGGTAGAAGCCGGTCACTTCGGGCAGGCGTTCCACGTGCTTGCGGAAGCCGTCGGCCCATTCCTTGGCGTGATGGCTGGTGCGGATCATGACGAACACCGTCAGGTCCAGCCCGAGTTCGGCCAGGTTCACCTCGGCGCGGGTGCCGCGGATGATGCCGCAGGCATTCAGCCGCTGCAGTCGGCGCCAGCAGGCGTTCTGCGACAGGCCGACCCGGTCGGCCAGCTCGCGCTGCGACAGCGAGCCTTCGCGTTGCAGGCAGGAAATGATATTCAGATCAAACTTGTCAATTTTTTCCATGAATTCGATCAGATGATCTATTTTCAGAGATTTTAAGGAAAATTTAGGTGAGGTTTCAAAATTCCTTCCATCGTATGATATTCCGATAATTTTCCTGCCAGCCGTTTCATCGAATCCGCACCATGTCTACCCAAGCGACCCCGGCCGTCACAGGGCCGTTGCGCCAGTTCCAGCAATCCCTGCAATCCCCCGACATCATCGCCAGCCTGGCCGACGGCCTGATCGGCAAGGACGCCGTCATCGAAGGCCCCTTTGGCCTCAAGCCGCTGGTCTACGCCGACTACGTCGCCTCGGGCCGCGCGCTCATGCAGGTCGAGCGCTTCGTCCTGGAACACGTGCTGCCGTATTACGCCAATTCGCACACCGAGGCCTCGTTCTGCGGCGGCTTCATCACGCGCCTGCGGCGCGAGGCGCGCGCCGTGGTCGGCCGCTGCTGCGGCGCGGACGACGAACACGCCGTGATCTTCTCCGGCTCGGGCGCCACCATGGGCATCAACCGCCTGGTGCACCTGTTCGGCGTGCCGGCCGCGCTGGCGGCGGGGCGCAAGGTGCGGGTCGTCATCGGCCCCTACGAGCATCATTCCAACATCCTGCCGTGGCGCGAATGCGGCGCCGACATCGTCGTGCTGGCGGAAAGCCCGCAGGGCGGCCCGGATCTGGGCGAACTCGACGCCGCGCTGCGGGCCCCGGACGGCACGCTGGTCATCTGCGCGCTGTCGGCCGCCTCCAACGTCACCGGCATCGTCGCCGACGTCGAGGCGATCACCCGCCGCGTGAAGCGCGCCGGCGCCCGGATGATCTGGGACTACGCCGGCGGCGCGCCGTACCTGGACATCCGCATGACGCCCGCGGCCGATGCCCCGATCGACGCCATCGTGTTCTCGCCGCACAAGTTCATCGGCGGGCCCGGCGCGTCCGGCATCCTGATCGTGCGCCGCGACGCGGTCGTGCCGACCACGCCGACCTTCCCGGGCGGGGGCACCGTCAAGTTCGTATCGCCCAGCCACCACGACTACAGCGCCAGCCTGGAAGCGCGCGAAGAGGCCGGCACCCCCAACGTGGTCGGCGACATCCGCGCCGCGCTGGTGCTGCTGGTCAAGGAAGCGCTGGGCGCCGACCTGATGGCGCGGCGCAACGCCGCCTTCGTGCGGCGCGCGCTGGCGCGCTGGCAGGGCGATCCCCGCCTGGAACTGCTGGGGTCGCTGAGCGCGCCGAGACTGCCGATCTTCTCCTTCCGCGTGCGCAACGGCCAGGGCGGCTACGTGCACCAGCAACTGGTCACGCGCATGCTGAGCGACCGCTTCGGCATCCAGGCCCGCGGCGGCTGCGCCTGCGCCGGGCCTTACGTGCACAACCTGCTGGAGATCGACGAGGCCGAATCGGCGCGCATGCGCCAGGCCATCCTCGATGGCCGCGAAATCGAAAAGCCGGGCTTTGTCCGCCTGAATTTCAGCGTGCTGCTGTCCGAGGCCAAGGCCGACTTCATCCTGGATTCGGTGCTGGCGCTGGCCGCCGACGCTACCGAGTTCGAAGACCGCTACGACTTCGATCCCGCTCGCGCCATCTTCTTCCCGCGGCCCGCCTCGGCGGTGGCCTGACGCGGCTGGCGGCCACGCATCGCGGGGGCCTGGCCCCGCTGCGCGGCCGTCCCTTCATTCCTTCATGTAGGGGCCGCAGGTATTGATCCACGCGGTCTTGAGCGCGGCCAGGTCGTCGGGCCGGTCCTTCATTGCGCGCACGGTCTTGTCGGGAAATTCCCCGCCGTCGCGCACGCATTGCTCGTAGTCATCGACCAGCTCGAACTCCATGTCCAGCAGGTCCAGCCGACCCTGGCACAGCGGCGCGTTCAGCTCCTGCCAGTTGGCGGTCTCGCGTCCCTTCTGCACGTTCACCGCTTCCTGGTAGCGGGCGGCGCTGGCGTCGAACCGCGCCACGCATTCCTTGGCCGCGTGGGCGGCGCCCGGCGGCAGGACACAGGCGAGCAGGAGCAGGATGGGCAGGGGGCGGATCGGGATCATGGACGGGGCTTCCGGCGCGGCGGGGCCGCGCAATGCAATGGGCGGATCATAACTGCCGGACGAGTCGTCACTCGCGCCGTATTCTTTTTTCCTGTTTCCCGGTAGTGGGAAACGCGCGTGTCAGCGAGTTCGCCAGCGGCGGGCGCGCGCCCTGCGCGGCCGCATGCTGCATGGAAAACCAGTATGGCAATCAATGCAAACGCGTCTACCATCGTTCACACGTCAAGGAATCGAAGATCCAATCCCCACATGCGAAATTGGACGCGCCTTCCAGCTTAAGTTCTGTTTTATCAACACGTTGCGTTGGAGATGAAAGAGAATGACCGATACCCTCATTCAGGTCGACCTGACCCAGTCCCCCTACGAGAACAAGCAGATCCACAACCGCTGGCATCCGGATATCCCGATGGCCGTCTGGGTCAAGCCCGGCGATGATTTCATCCTGGAGACCTACGACTGGACCGGCGGCGCCATCAAGAACGACGACAGCGCCGACGATGTGCGCGACGTCGACCTGTCCACCGTGCATTTCCTGTCCGGCCCCGTCGGCGTCGAAGGCGCCGAGCCCGGCGACCTGCTGGTGGTGGACCTGCTGGATATCGGCGCCAAGCCCGACAGCCTGTGGGGCTTCAATGGCTTTTTCAGCAAGAACAACGGCGGCGGTTTTCTCACCGACCATTTCCCCCATGCGCAGAAATCCATCTGGGATTTCCACGGCATGTTCACCTCGTCGCGGCACATCCCGGGCGTCAGCTTCGCCGGCCTGATCCATCCCGGCCTGATCGGCTGCCTGCCCGACAAGAAGCTGCTGGACACCTGGAACCAGCGCGAGCAGGCGCTGATCGACACCAACCCGAACCGCGTGCCGCCGCTGGCCAATCCGCCGGCGCCCAAGACGGCGCACATGGGCGCGCTGCAAGGGGCCGAGCGCGAGCGCGCGGCGGCAGAGGGCGCGCGCACCGTGCCCCCGCGCGAGCATGGCGGCAACTGCGACATCAAGGATCTGTCGCGCGGCGCGCGGGTGTTCTTCCCGGTCTACGTCAAGGGCGGCGGCCTGTCGGTGGGCGACCTGCATTTCTCGCAGGGCGACGGCGAGATCACCTTCTGCGGCGCCATCGAGATGGCCGGCTGGGTGCACATGCGCGTCACGCTGATCAAGGGCGGCATGGACAAGTACGCCATCCGCAACCCGATCTTCAAGCCCAGCCCGATCACGCCGGCCTACAAGGACTTCCTGATCTTCGAGGGCATCTCGGTGGACGAGGGCGGCAAGCAGCACTACCTGGACGTGAACGTGGCCTACCGCCAGGCCTGCCTGAACGCCATCGAATACCTGAAGAAGTTCGGCTATTCGGGCGCGCAGGCGTACTCGATCCTGGGCACGGCGCCGGTGCAGGGGCACATCAGCGGGGTGGTGGACATTCCCAACTCCTGCGCCACGCTGTGGCTGCCGACCGAGATCTTCGATTTCGACATCCAGCCCTCGGCCTCCGGGCCGATCAAGCACATCAAGGGCGGCGTCGACATGCCCTTGTCGCGCGACCGCTGAAGCGCCCGCGCCAAGGAGACCGACATGCCCATGTATGACTACGCTTGTGCCGACTGCGGCGAGTTCGCGGCGCTGCGGCCGCTGGCGCAATGGCGCGATCCAGCCGATTGTCCGCGCTGCGGCGCGGCGTCGAACCGCATCGTTGGCGGCGCGCCCGCGATCTCGGCGCTGTCGTCGGCCGTCAACCGCGCCCATGCCGCCAACGAACGCAGCGCCAACGAGCCGCGCAGCTCGCGTTCGGGACACGGCATGAATTGCGGTTGTTGCGCTGGCGGACGCAAGTCCGGCAGGACCCGCGCCACGGCCGACGGCGCCAAGTCCTTCGCCGGTGCGCGGCCCTGGATGATCAGCCACTGACGCCGGCTGCGCGCAATCAAGCGAGGCGGCCGCCTCGCTTTTTTTCTTACTGCGGCGCGGCTTCCAGCGGCGCCACGGCGGCGCCCTGGATCTTGTGGCGCGCCAGCGCCTCGGCCACGAAACCGCTTTTCTTCATGGCTTCGACAAAGGCGGCCAGGTAGGCGCTGGCCTTGGCGCCACGGCTTTTGGGCACGCCCATGGCCTGGCGGATCAGCATGAAGTGGCCGTCCAGCAGGCGCAGGCCGCCCAGGCGCTGCGCATCGGCTTGCAGTTGCTGTTTGACGCCGGCGGCCACTTCCATGTTTTCCTTGACGAAGGTGTCGACCACCGCGGGCGAGGTGGGCGCGCGGAACAGCTCGGCGTGCTTGATTTCGCGCGTCAGGTACAGATCATAGGCGCTGCCCTTGCCGACCACCACGCGCTGGCCGGCGCGGTCCACCTCTTCCATGCGGGTGATGGGCGAATCGTCGCGCACCAGGTAAGCGCCCTCGATCACCACATAGGGCGCGGTGAAGGCGATCTGCTCGCCGCGCAGCGGATCGATCGCGAAAAAGCCCACGTCGGCCTGCTCGGCGGCGACCGCGTTGACCGATTCGCCGGCGGACTTGAACACCACCAGTTCCAGCTTCACGTCGAGCCGGCGGGCCAGTTCCGTGGCCAGGTCGACCGACACGCCGCCGGGCGCGCCGGTGTCGGGATGGGTGTTGGCCAGGATCGGGTTGCCCAGGTTGATGGAGGCGCGCAGCGTGCCCGTCGGGGCAAACGCGTCGAGCAGTTCGTGATCGGTCTTCATGGATCTTCCTTCCTCGAGGGACGCCGCCGGTGTCGCGGCGGCGCGGCATGTGCAGCCCAGAGAATAGCCGCAAGCGAGGCGCTTGCGTGTCGCTGGCGGCGCCGACGGCAGGGCGCGGGGCCCGCCGCCGGCGCGCGGCCGGTGACGCCGCGCTATTGCGCGCGGCGCAGCACGTAGTGCGGCGCCAGCGGACCGGTGGGGCGGGTGCCGTCGCGGTACAGCATGATCACCTGGTTCTCGGCGACGAAGTAGCGCTGGCTGTCGCCGGAGGCGTCCAGCCGGATGGTGCTGCCGTCGGATTCCCAACTGAAGGTGCCGGCCACCGCTTCAGGCTGCGGCTGGCGATCCAGGTATTGCGTGGTGCGCTCGTAGCGGCCGTCCTTCATCAGCGTCAGCCGGGTGCGGATGCCGGGGCAGTCGGCGCAGGGCAGGGTGCCCTCGTAGCTGCCGGGCCAGTCCAGCGAGTCGCGCGCCGTGTGGTTGTCCACGGGCACGGCGGCCGTGTGTCGGGAAGGGGCGCAGCCGGCAAGCAGGGCGACTGTCAGGGTGCAGGTCAAGGTGGTTTTCATCATGGCGAGCTCCTGTGTTGCGGTGCGTCCACGATACGGACGCACGCCCATCCTTGCTGAAACGGGATGTAAAGGCAAGCGCGGCGGGCCCGTCGCGCAGGCGCGGGATCCCGCCGGGCCAGGAACCCGGAGCGCGTCAGCGCGGGGCCGCGGCCAGCAGGCCCGGATGGGGCGCGCGGGCGGTCAGGATGGTGCCTGTCACCGACTCGGTGCAGAACAGCGTGCGGCCATCCTCGCCGCCAAAGGCGAGGTTGGTGGTCGACATGCCCTTGGGGCTGCGCCAGACGATCAGCGGTTCGGCGCGATGGTTGAGCAGCCACACGTAGCCCAGCCCCGGATTGCAGACCAGCAGGTTGCCTTCGCGATCCACCGCCAGGCCATCCGGGCCGCTGGGGCCGTAAGAGGTGAAGAACTGGCTCACCTTGCTGACGCTGCCGTCCGCCATCAGCGGCACGCGCCAGACGCAGTTGCCGCGCGTCACCGCCAGGTACAGCACCTTGCCATCCGGCGACAGCGCCACGCCATTGGGGCTGGGGATGTTGTCGAGCAGGCAGTCGAGCTGGCCGCCGGGACGCAAGCGGTACAGTCGGCCGCTGGGATCGTGCAGGCCGCTCTGGCCCTGGTCGGTGAAGTAGATATTGCCCTGCGCATCGAGGGTCAGGTCGTTCACGCCCTTGAAGCGCTCGCTGTTGCGCCGGGCCAGGTAGGGCGTGACCTGGCCGCTGGCCACGTCCAGGACCATCAGGCCATTCTTGTAGTCCGTGATCAGCAGTCGGCCGTCGTCCAGGAACTTCATGCCGTTCGGTTCGCCGTCGTATTCGGTCACCAGGGTCCACTGGCGGTCGGACCCGATGCGGAACACCCGGCCCCAGGGGATGTCGGTGACGTACAGATTGCCGTGGCGGTCGAACACCGGGCCTTCCAGGAACGAATCGACCGGCGCCCCGGCGCGGTTGGCGTCGGCCCAGTCGCTGCGCTGGAGGCGGCGGAAAGCGTCGGGCATGGCGCTCCATGCTTCGAAGGGCGCCACCTCGGGCGGTTGCAGGAAAAACATGGCGTCTCCTCGGTGTCTATTTGGCGTCGTAGCCGATGCTGCGCGCGACGTTGCCCCACATCACGTTGCTGTCGGCCAGGATGCGGCCGAATTCCGCCGCGTCGGCGGCGCGCGGCTCGGCGCCCATCTTGGTGGCGAAGGTCTGCATTTCCTCCGACGCCATGGCCTTGGCGACCTCGCGTTGCAGGCGTTCGGTGACTTCCGGCGGCGTGCCTTTGGGCGCCCACAGGCCGGTCCAGTTGACCACGCCGAAATCCTTCACGCCAGCCTGCGCGAATGTCGGCACGTCGGGAAGCACCGCCAGCCGCTTGGCGCCGCTCACGGCCAGCAGGCGCAACTGTCCGCCCTGCGCCGGGCCCATCAGGCCGGTGGTCGAGGCGAACTGGAAGTCGATCACCTTGCCCAGCACCGCCTGCGTGGCTTCGGCGGCGCCCTTGAACGGCACGTGCATGAATTTCACGCCCGTCGCCCGCGCCAGCCCTTCGGCGGCGAAGTGCGGCGTGGTGCCGGCGCCGCCCGAGCCGTACGTCACCGAGTCGGGCTTGGCGCGCGCCCGCGCCACTAGGTCGTCGAGCGTGCGATACGGGCTGTCGGCCGCCACCGCCAGCGCCATGGGCGCGAAGATGAAGGCCGTGACCGGCTGCAGGTCCGCCGCCGGATCGAAGGGCAGTTTCTTGAAGATGTGCGGCAGCAGCGAATAGGTGGTGTCGTTGGCCACCAGCGTGTAGCCATCGGCCGGCGCGCGGGCCACCTGGCTGACGCCGATGGTGCCGGTCGCGCCGGGCTTGTTCTCCACCACGAAACTCTGGCCGGTCTGCGTCGACAGCATCTGCGCGACCTTGCGCGTGGCCACGTCGACCGCGCCGCCCGGGCCGTAGGGCACCACGATCCGCACCGGGCGGCTGGGCCAGGCGTCCGCGGCATGGGCAACGCCGCCCGCCAGGAGTGTCGCGGCGGCCGCGACGAGCAGCGCGGTGCGCCGGGGGGAGAAGCGGGTGCGATTACGGTGATTCATTTGTCGTCCTCTGTTTTTATGCGGGAATGTCATTCGGCCTTGAGTCCTCGCAGGCCGCGTCACTCCTTGTGGATGCCGGCATCGGCCAGGATACGGGCCGAACGTTCCATCTGGTCGTCGATGAAGGCGCGGAATTCGGTGGCGGTCGAGCCCACCGGCTGCGCGCCGAGGTCCTGCAGGCTGTGGCGCAGCGCCGGGTCCTGCAGCGTGGCGCGCAGCGCCTGCTCGATGCGCGCGGCCACCTCGGGCGGCACGCCGGCCGGCGCCAGCACGCCGTTCCACTCGTACACCGAATACTGCGGCACGCCGCTCTCCGCGACGGTGGGCAGGTCGGGCAGCGCCGCGATGCGCTCGGGCGATGTGACCGCCAGCGCGCGCAGCTTGCCGCTCTTGACCAGCGGGTAGGACGCCGCCATGTTGCTGAACATCATATCGATCTGGCCGCCCATCAGGTCGGTCAGCGCCGGCGCGCCGCCCTTGTAGGGGACGTGGGTGAGTTCCAGCTTGTTGCCCTGCGCGTACCAGGCGGCGGCGATGTGTTGCGCGGTGCCCTGGCCGGGCGTGCCGAACGTCAGGTGGCCCTTGCGCGCGGCGGCCGTGAGGTCCTCGATGCGCTGGTAGGGCGACTGCGCCGGCACCACCAGGAGGTTGGGCGTCAGGCTGATCAGCGAGATCGGCAGGAAATCCCGCCGGCTGTCGTAGCTGAGTTTCTTGTAGAGCGAGGGATTGATGGCGAACGCCGTGGCGTCGTAGAGCAGCGTGTAGCCATCGGCGGCGGCATGCGCCACGCTGGCCGCGCCGATGGTGCCGCTGGCGCCGGGCTTGTTCTCGACCACCACGGTCTGGCCCAGGCGCGCGCCCAGCTTCTGGGCCACCAGGCGGGCCTGGGCATCGGCGGCGCCGCCGGCGGAATAGGGCACCACCAGCTTGAGCGCGCGGTCGGGGTAGTCGGCGGCGGCCACGCTGGCGCAGAACGCAAGCGCCAGGGGCAAAAGGCGGAACAGTTTCACGAGATTGTCTCCTTGTGGAAAGCGCGCCGCCTGTGCCGGCGGCTGCGCCTGGTTGGTTTTTTTCAGCGTTTCAGACCGTGGCGATGGGCGTGGCCGGTGAGCCGGCCGCGCCCGGCAGGCGCAGCGGGGGCGCGGTCAGCAGGAAGCGGTGGCGCCCGTTGGCGCGCAGCCAGCGCGCCAGCGGCGTCAGCCACCACAGTTCACCCAGGTGGATGCCGTTCTTGAACAGGCAGTGCTCGTGCAGCGGCAGGCGCGGGCGTCGCAGCGGCGTGGCCGCGCCCCCCAGGGCCACCGGCCGCACCAGCTCGACGGCGGGGTTGTCGGCGATCAGGCAGGCCAGGCGCGCGTCGACGATCCAGCGCAGCAGGCGCGCGTCGTCGCCGTCCAGGCCGCTGCCGGTGGCGTGCAGGTGCGCGACATCGGGCTGGCGGTTCATCGACATCAGCGTGTCGCCGAAGCCGGTGTGCAGGCACACCATGTCGCCCGGCTCGATGGCCACGCCGTCGGCCTCCAGGATGCGCATCAGCGCGTCGTAGCCCACGGCGGCGCGCGTGCGGCCGACATGGGCCTCCAGGTCGATCAGCACGGCGCGGCCCTGCACGCCATGTTCGGCCAGTTGCTCGATGCCGAGCGCCCCGGCGCGGGGGCCGGGAAAGCGGGCCCAGTCGGCCACGGCCTGCGGATCCTCCGCGGCCGCGACGATTTCGGCGCCGGCCCGAAAGCCGTTGTAGAACACCGCCTCGGCCTGCCCGTCGCCATCGGCATCGAACCGGCTGCCCATGTGCGCCAGGCTGTCCCACTGCGTGGAATACTGCGTATTCATCAGCAGCACGTCGTCGCACACCACATCGGTGAGCAGCGGATCCTCCGACGCATAGGACCAGCAAAAGCCCTGGGCGCCCGCGCTCTTGCCATCGCGCAGCGTGGCGTAGCGTTGCGGCGGCAGGCGCCGCGGGTTCAGCGCCATGCCACCCGGCACGTCCAGCGGCAGCGACAGGCAGAACGTCAGGCCCTCGCGGACTTCCGCGATGCCCTGCAGCACCTTGGCGCGGTCCACCAGGTTCATGCGGCCGCGCTGGTCGTCGGGGCCGAATTCGCCCCAGTTGCTGTCCGGCGGCGCATGCTTCCATCGTTGCGGCATGGCGCGGCTCCTCAGGCGGGGGCGGCCGCGCGGGCCAGCACGTCCAGGGCATTGCGCGCGGCGGCCACGCCCATGTTGACGTAGGCGGCGCTGGTCACCCCGCCGACGTGCGGGCTCAGGAGAATGCGCGGCTCCTGCTGGAAGGGGTGGCCGGCCGCCATGGGCTCGACGGCGAAGCTGTCCAGGCCGGCGGCGCGCACCTGGCCCGAGCGCACCGCCTGCAGCAACGCGTCTTCGTCGACCAGGCCGCCGCGCGCGGTGTTGACCAGGACTACGCCGGGCTTGCACTGCGCCAGCGTCGCCGCGTTGACCATGCCGCGGTTCTCGTCGGTCAGGGGGCAATGCAGCGACACCACGTCGGCCTCGCGCCAGATCGCGTCCAGCGGCACGCTGGCGATGTACTCGGGCAGATCGCGCGCGTAGGGATCGAAGCCGATCACGCGCATGTTCATGCCGTGCGCCATGGCGGCCATGCGCCGGCCGATGGCGCCCAGGCCCACCAGGCCGATGGTCTTGCCGTCCAGCTCCAGGCTCTTGTGCGTCGACTTGTCCCAGTGCCCGGCGCGCATGCGCCCATCCAGGCCCACGACCGATTTGGCGCAGGCCAGCAGCAGCGCCAGGGCATGCTCGGCCACGGCGGCGGCGTTCACGCCCACGGCGGCCACGACCTGGATGCCGCGCTGGGCGGCGGCGGCCTTGTCGATGGTGTCGGTGCCGCTGCCGTGCTTGGAAATCACGCGCAACGCGGGCGCGGCGTCCATGGCGGCGGCGCCCACCTTGCTGTAGCGCACGATGATGGCGACCGGGTTGTGCTCGCGGCACAAGGCCACGATTTCCTCTTCGGCGGGCGTCTTGCCGGCAAACACCAGATTGAAATCCTGCAGCAGCGCGATGGCTTCCGGGGCCAGGTCGGCCGCGGTCACGACGATGGCGGCCTTGCCTGTGGCGGTCTTGTTCACAGCGATTCCCCTTCCTTGAGCACGCCGGCGGCGCGCAGCGCCGCCGACAGCCACTTGGCCTCGGTGTCGCCGGCCTGGATCGCGGCGATGCGCGCGGCCTCGTCGCGCACCTTCTTTTCGGCGGCCGGCAGCAGGCCTTCGATTTTCTCGCGTTCGACCACCACCACGCCGTCGGCGTCGCCGATGACGAAGTCGCCGGGGTACACGGTCACGCCGCCGACCGACACGGGATGGCCGATGCGGCCGGGCACGTTCTTGGTGGGGCCGTTCGGGTTGGTGCCGGCGGCGAACACCGGATAGTCCATTTCGATGATCTCGACGCTGTCGCGCGCCGCGCCATCCATCACCACGCCGGCGATGCCCAGCTTGCGGCAGGCGTTCATCATGATGGTGCCCATCAACGCCGAGCTGAGGTCGCCCTTGCCGTCGATCACCAGCACGTCGCCCGGCTTGGCCAGGGAAATCGCGGCGTGGATCATGAGGTTGTCACCGGGGCGCACCTCCACCGTCAGCGCCGTGCCGGCCAGCTTCATGCCCGGATGCAGCGGGCGGATGCGGCCGCTGAGCGCGCCGCGGCGGCCGGCCACGTCGGCCAGGATGGCCGGTTGCAGTGCCGCCGCGCGGCGCACGATGTCGGCGCCGACGCGCGGGAAGTCCTTGATGATGTCCTGGTTTGCCATGAGTGTTCCTGTGAAGAAGGAGAAAGTCGGGAGGGCGGGTCAGGCCGGCTTGATGCCGGCATCGCGGATGACCTTGCCCCATTTGTCGAAGTCCGCCCTGCGGGTGGTGTCCAGGGCCTGCGGCGTGCCGCCGGCCAGCGTGATGCCGAGCTGCTCGGCCAGCGTCGTGAGCGCCGGGCTCTGCAAGGCGCGTCCGATCCCGGCGTTGAGTCGGGCGATGACGGGCGCGGGCGTGGCGGCGGGGGCGAACACGGCCTGCCATTGCTCCACCACGAAATCGCTGAAGCCGGCCTCGGCCATGGTTGGCACCCGCGGCAAGGCCGGCAGACGCTGCGCCGACGTGGCGGCGAGCGCGCGCAGCGCGCCGGTCTGCACGTGCGGCAACGCGGCCGCCGCGGGAATGAAGGCGAATTGCACCTGCCCGGCCAGCGTGTCCTGCAGCGCGGGCGTGTCGCCCTTGTAGGGCACGTGCAGGAACCGCGCGCCGCTCTTTTGCTGCAGCAGTTCGCCCTGCATGTGCAGGATCGTGCCCGTGCCGCCCGAGGCATACGCCAGGCTTTGCGGCGCCTTTTTCGCGGCCGAGATCAGGTCGGCGACCGTGTGGAACGGCTGGTCCTTGCCCACCACCAGAAGATGGGGAATGGTGCCGATCATGATGACGGGGGCGAAGTCCTCCACCGGGTCATAGGTCAGCTTGCCGAGCACGTGCGGCGCGATCGCCTGGGGCCCGATCGAGGTGCCCAGCAGCGTCAGGCCGTCCGGCTCGGCGCGCGCCACGCGGGCCGCGCCAATGGTGCCGGTGGCGCCGGGACGGTTGTCGACGATCACGCGCGTGGCCAGCAGCGCATCCAGTTGCTGCGCGATGGCGCGGCCCAGCACGTCGGTGCTGCCGCCGGCCGGATAGGGCACCACCCAGGTGATGGTCTTGCCGGCGGGCCAATCCTGCGCGGCGCGCGCGCTGAAGGCCGCGCCCGCCGCCACGGCCGCGCCAAGCGCGAGGAAGCGCCGGCGCGAGAGCGAATAAGAGGTCTGCATGGGTTGTCTCCGTGTTGTTCTGGTATTCATGCCGCAAAGCCGTACAGGGCCGCCGGGTTGTGCACCAGGACCTGGCGCAGCCGGGCGCTGCCGGCCCATTCGGCCAGCCGGTCGAGCTGGCGCGCGTCGTCGGGCATGGGCTGCATGCCGGCCGACGCCGAGGCGTGGGGCCAGTCGCTGCCCCAGACGATGCGTTCGGGATTGGCGTCGAGATAGCCGCGGGCCAGCGCGTCCAGCGCGGGATCCTCGACGCTGTGGCGCGGGCTGACGAGGTAGCCGCCCGACAGCTTGAGCCAGGCGCGGCCCTGGCCGAGCAGGCGCAGCACCAGGGCATGGGCCGGATGCGCGTCGGCCTGCGCCGGGCTGATGCGGGCCATGTGATCGAACACGACCGGCGCGGGCAGGGCCGACAGCAGATCCTCCAGTTGCGCCAGCCGCTCGGGCGGCATCAGCAACTGCACATGCCACCCGAGCGGGGCGACCCGCGCCGTCAGCGGCAGCACCTGGTCGATGGTGCTCGTCACCCCCAGCGAAAGGTTGAGCCGGATGCCGCGCACGCCGGCGTCATGCAAGGCTTGCAGTTGCGCATCGCTTTCGCTGCCGTCGATCACGGCCACGCCGCGCGCCTGCCCGCCCAGTTGGGCCAACGCATCGAGCATGGCGCGGTTGTCGGCGCCATAGGTCGATGGCGTGACCAGCACCGCGCGCTGGGTGCCAAGGCGGGCCTGGATCGCGCGGTACTGTGCCATGGACGCGTCCGGCGGCAGCAGCCTTGCGCCCTTCACCGCCGGGTAGCGGGCGTCATACGCGTGGATGTGGCAGTCGCACGCCCCGGGCGGGGCGGCGGTGGCCGGCCTGGCGTCGCCGCTGGAGTAGGCGTAAAGGGCAGCCACGGCCGGATCACTCCACCTTCGCGCCCGAGTCCTTGACGATCTTGCCCCAGCGGATGCGGTCGTCGTGGATCAGCTTGGCGAACGCTTCCGGGGTGTCGGTAAGCACGCGCGCGCCCTGTTCCTGGTACTTGACGCGCAGCTCCGGCGTCTGGAGCGCCTTGTTGAACTCGGCATTCAGGCGCTGCACGATGTCCTTGGGCGTGCCGGCCGGCGCGGCCAGGCCGAACCAGGTCACGGCCTCGAAGCCGGGGAAACCGCGCTCGGCAATGGTGGGCACGTCGGGCATGTCGGGCACGCGCTGCGCCGAGGTCACCGCCAGCGCCCGCATCTTGCCGTTGCGCACGTGGCCGATGAGCGTCGGCACGGACGACAGGTACATGTCGATCTGTCCGCCGATGAGATCGTTGGACGCCTGCGCCGCGCCCTTGTAGGGGATGTGCGTGAGCTGGATGCCCGCCGCGTTCTGCAATTGCACCGCCGCCAGGTGGGCCACCGTGCCGTTGCCGGAACTGGCGAAGTTCAAGGCCCCCGGCTTGGCCTTGGCCGCCGCGATCATGTCCTCGAAGGTCTTGAGCGGCGAGTTGGCCGGCACCACGATCACCAGCGGCGCGTCGGCCACCAGGCCGATGGCGGTGAGGTCCTTCTCGGGGTCGTAGGGCAGCTTGGCGTACAGCGTCGGGTTGATCGCCAGGTTGCTGGTCTGGCCCAGCACCAGGGAATACCCGTCCGGCGCCGACTTGGCGACGGCGTCCACGCCGATGTTGCCGCCCGAGCCGGGGCGGTTTTCGGTGACGATGTTCCAGCCGGTGTTGCCAGCCACCTTGATCGCCGCTTCGCGGGCCAGCACGTCGGTGCCGCCCCCGGGCGGGAACGGCACGATCAGCCGGATGGGTTTGTCAGGGTAGCCCTGGGCGGCGCCCAGGCTGGTCATGCACATCAGGGCCAGGCCCGACAGCAAGCGTGCGAACGGCTTCATGTTTTGTCTCCGATATTTGTTTTTGATGGAAGGAATTGTCGGAGGATGTTCCGTCCAATACAATACGAGTTCATACAGCGGAACATGTTTCATATGACGAACGATGACCTGCCTCCGGAATCCACCGACGCGCCGAGCGAAGAGGGCGTCGTGGCCGTGCGCCGCGCGATGCGCATCCTTGAAGCCTTTGGCGTGGAGGATCCGCATCTGTCGCTGGCGGAACTGAGCCGGCGCACCGGCTGCCATCGCTCCACCGTGCTGCGGCTGGCGCGCACCCTGGCCATGGACGACTACCTGGCGCAGCGGCCCGACGGCACCTGGCGCCTGGCGCGCGCCGCCGGCTGGCTGGGCGCGTGTTACCAGGCCACCTTCAACATCGTCGAGGTGGTCCAGCCGATCCTGCGCGAGCTGTCGGCGGCAACCGGCGAAAGCGCGACGTTCTACGTGCGCGAAGGCAAGCAGCGCATCTGCATGGCGCGGGTCGAAGGCCCCAGGTCGATCCGGCACCACGTGCGCGTGGGCGCGGCCCTGCCGCTGGAGCTGGGCAGCCCCGGCCGCGTGCTGCTCGCCTTTTCCGGCGAACCGGGCGAACCCTATGAGTCGGTGCGCCGCGCCGGCTACATGGTGTCGCTGGGCGAACGCGATCCCGAGGTCTCCAGCATCTCCGCGCCGGTCTATGGCATCAATTGGGCGCTGCAGGGGGCGGTGTGCATCTCGGGGCCGATTTCGCGCCTGGGCGAAAGCGTGCTGCATGAACTGAAGGAGCCGATCCTCGCCGCGGCCAGTCGCCTGTCGCGCTCGCTGATGGGCGCGCGGCAAGGGCAGGGCGCCTGACGCGGCTGCGGCGGCCGGCCAGGCCTTGCGCCGTGGCCGCGCATGTCCGCCGCCGCCCGCCATCCTGGCCGTATCGGCGTGGCGCGCCAATCAGGCCCGCGCTACGCTCATCGGTGGGCCCGCGGCATCGTGCCGCGGGCGCGAAGGAGCCTCATCATGCAAGGAAGCTGTCTGTGCGGCGCCGTGGCCTACCAGGCGGACCGCCTGGCCGGGCCCATCGTCCATTGCCATTGCGTCACCTGCCGCAAGGCGCACGCGGCCGCGTTCGCCTCGACCGCCCGGGTGGCGCGCGCGGATTTCCGCTGGACCCGTGGCGTGGACGCGCTGGGCGCCTATGAATCGTCGCCCGGCAAGATCCGCCACTTCTGCACCCGCTGCGGCGCGCACCTGATGGCGCACTGGGTGGCGCAGCCGCAGGTCATCCTGCGCGTGGCGACGCTGGACGACGATCCCGGCGCGCGGCCGCTCGCGCACATCCACACCGCGCACGACGTGCCGTGGCTCGATCATGGGCCGGGCGTTCCGTCCTATCCGGACACCATGCCGGGATAGCGCGCGCCGCCGTCCCGTTTCCGGCGCGTGGCGCATGCGCTACGCTAGCGATCTTTGCGCGCCGGCGTGGCGCGCCGCGAGGAAGCCGCAATGAAAGGCGAACACCATTACGACGTCGGCGTGACCTGGACCGGCAATACCGGCAAGGGCACCGCCAGTTACACCGCATATGCCCGCGACCACGTGATCCAGTCGCCGGGCAAGCCCGATATCGCCGGCTCGGCCGATCCCGCGTTCCGCGGCGACCCGGCGCGCTGGAATCCCGAGGACCTGTTGGTGGCCTCGCTGTCGGCCTGCCACAAGCTCTGGTATCTGCATCTGTGCGCGGTCGAGAACATCATCGTCACAGCCTACCGCGACGACGCCCACGGCGTCATGCGCGAAGACCCCGAGCGCGGCGGCGCCTTCGCCTCGGTCACGCTGCGGCCCGAGGTCACCATCGCCGCGGGCGGCGATGCCGGACTGGCCGAAGCGCTGCACGCCCGCGCCCATCATTTCTGCTATATCGCCAATTCGGTGAACTTCCCGGTGCTGTGCGAGCCGCGCATCGTCGTGGCCGGCTGACACGGGAGGACAGGCCATGACCCTGCCGACGATCTGGGGCCGGCGCAGTTCGTTCAACGTGCAGAAAGTGCTTTGGCTGGCGGGCGAACTGGGCCTGGCCTACGAACACATTCCCGCCGGCGGACAATTCGGCCTGCTCGATACGCCGGATTTCCTGCGCATGAACCCGCATGGCCGGGTGCCGCTGCTGCGCGATGGCGACACGGTGGTGTGGGAGTCGCACGCGATCCTGCGTTACCTGGCCGCGCGCCATGGCGCCGAGGCCTTCTGGCCGGCCGATCCGGCGCGCCGCGCGCGCGCCGACGGCTGGATGGACTGGGCCCAGACGGCGTTGCAGCCGGCATTCCTGTCGGGCGTGTTCTGGGGCTACTACCGCACCCCCGAGGCGCAGCGCGACCTGCCCGCCATCGCGCGCAGCCTGGCCGCCACCCATGCCTGCCTGCGCCAGCTCGACGCGGTGCTGGCCACGCAACCCTATCTGGGCGGGCAGGCCCTGACGCTGGCCGACATTCCCGCCGCCACCGCGCTCTACCGCTACTACGAGCTGGACATCGCCCGCGAGCCCCTGGCGCACGTGCGGGCCTGGTACGACCGCCTGCGCGAGCGTCCCGCCTACCGCGAGCACATCATGGTGCCTTTCAGCGAATTGAAGGGGCGGCTGGATTTCTGACGGGCGCGGGCCTGTTAATCTGTTCCTGGCCGGCGCGAGCGCACCGGCCCATCCTTTGCCACGTAGCCCTCTTCATGTTCCTGCCTCTTTCCGACTGGCCGCGGCGCGCGCCCGAACTGGGTATCGCCGGTCTGCGCCTGCGCCCGCTGCGCGACACCGACGCGGCCGATTGGCATGCCTACCTGCGCGACGACAACGTAACCCGCCACACCAGTTGGCAACTGGACGGTCCGGATGCGCTGGCGTCGCTGATCCAGGGCTATGCCGACCCCGCCGCCAGCCATTGCGTGCGGCTGGCCATCGTCGAGGCCGACGACCGCCTGATCGGCACCATCGGTTTGAACGAGATCGCGCCGGGCGCGCGCCGCGCCGAAATCGCCTATGACCTGGCGCCTTCGCACTGGCGCCGCGGCATCGCCACGCAGGCCTGCGAAGTCGTGTCCACGTGGGCCTTGCAGACGCTGGGGCTGGCGCGGGTGCAGGCCACCGTGCTGGATACCAATACGGCGTCGGCCGGCGTGCTGGAGCGCTGCCGCTTCCACCGCGAAGGGCTGCTGCATCATTACCGGCAGGTGCGCGGCGAGCCTCGCCATTTCTGGATGTACGCGCGCATCTGGCCGCCCCCGCTGGTGGGCGCCGAATGCGGCTAGGCTTGCTTTCCCACGCCGCGCGCCCGGTGGGGCCGGGCCGCCATTTCCTTTCGCGAGAACCATGACTTCCGCTTTGATTGTGATCGACGTGCAACGCGCGCTGTTCGAAACCACGCCCGAGCCGGCCGATGCCGGCGCCGTGCTGGCGCGCATCAATGACCTGGCCGGGCGCGCCCGCGCCGCCGGCGCGCCGGTGATCTACGTGCAGCATGAAGCGCCCGGCGGCAAGCTGGCGCATGGCGAGCCCGGCTGGCAGCTCGACACGCGTTTGCGTCCCGCCGATGGCGATGTGCGGGTGCGCAAGACCACGCCAGATTCCTTCCTGCGCACCGGCCTGGACGATGCCTTGTCGCGGGCGGGCGCCACGCATCTGGTGGTGTGCGGCTACGCCAGCGAGTTCTGCGTCGATACCACCGTGCGCCGCGCCGCGGCGCTGGGCTATCCGGTGACGCTGGCGGCCGACATTGGCTTTGGCCAAGCGAGGTAGCGGCCCATGGATCCCGAACTGCTGCAGTTGCTGGTGACGCGCACCATGCCTTTCGGCAAGTACCAGGGGCGCCTCATCGCCGACCTGCCGGGGCCGTACCTGGCCTGGTTCGCGCGCAAGGGTTTTCCGCCGGGAGAACTGGGGCGCCTGCTGGCGCTCATGCACGAGCTGGACCACAACGGCCTGTCGTCCCTGCTGGCGCCCTTGCGCCAGCCGCCGGCGGCGCGCTGAACGGCGCCGGGGAAACCGCAAGAAACAAATCTCGCGGCTGGCGTAGCGTCTTGGCACGCCCCGCGGGCGCGCGTGGGGCTACGATAGACCGGCGCGTCACCGGGCGGGGTATCTGGCCCGGGCGCGACCAACAAAGAGAGGTCGTCATGAAGAAACTCCCGTTCACCGCCGTCCTGCTGGCCCTGGCCTGCCTGGGCGGCGCGGCCCAGGCGCAGAACGCGGCGCCGGTCACGCAGGAATTCCAGTATCCCAGCCAGCGCTCCAAGGACGGCAGCCTGTCGCCGCCGTCCACCTTGCGCATGACCGTCACGCCCGACCCGAATGCGGCGCCGGCCGTGATCCGCGACACGCCCGAGAGCCAGGCGCAATACGTGCGCTGCCGCGAGGTCTCGGACCGCGCCGCCGTCTCCAACGCCCAGATGCAGGCCGGCGTCGCCCAGTGCCTGCGCGAACTGGAGCAGCGTCGCCAGCAGCAGTAGGCGCCGCGCCCGCCGGGCTTGATCCGGCAGGGCAGCGTCAGGTCGGGCTCGGTCAGGCCAACCCGCTTCAGGCAGGGCCTGGCCTGGTCAGGCCGGGCCGGCTGCCGTGGCGGCCCTGGCCGATCCGCGCGCCCAGTGCCGGGTCATCAGGCCGGCGGCAAGCACCACCGGCAGCATGGCGGCATTCAGCGCCTCCCAGCCAAACGCGTCCAGCGCCGGACCGGCCGCCAGCGTCGCCACCGCGGTGGCCGCGTAGCGCAGCATTTCGGCCGCGCCTTGGGCGCGGGCCCGCTCGGAGGGACGGTACGACTGCGCCAGCAGCGTGGTGCCGCCGACGAACATGAAATTCCATCCCACGCCCAGGCAGAACAGCGCCGCGTAGAACGCCGGCAGCGATGGCGAGGCCATCGCGATCAGCGCGCAGGCCACGTTCAGCAGCATGCCCGCGCCCAGCACCCTGGGCAGGCCGAAGCGCTGGATCAGCGCGCCGGCGAAGAAGGCGGGCGCATACATGCCGACCAGATGCCACTGCATGATGTTGGCGCCGTCGCCGATGCTGTGGCTGCACGCCACCGCCGCCAGCGGCGCGGCCGTCATGATGAACATCATCGACACCGATCCCACCACGTTGTTGGCCAGCGCGGCGATGAACACCGGCTGGCGCGCCACCGCCCGCAGCGGGCGCGCCGGCAGTCCGCCCTGGACTTCGCCCGCGGCCACGGGCGCCTCGGTATCGCGGTAGAAGCCGAACAACAGGGCGGCGGACAACAGCGCCAGCAGCGCCACCATCAGGTAGGCGCCGGCAAACGTCACCGGCGCGAACAGGTCGCGGCTCCAGGCCGCCAGCGCCGGCCCGGCGATCGCGGCGATGACGCCGCCGGTCATCACCACCGAGATCGCGCGGCTCTTGGCGGCCGGCTCCACCGCGTCCGCCGCCGCCAGCCGGTAGTACTGCGCGAACGCCTGGAACACGCCGACCAGCGCGGTGCCCGCGCAGAACGCCCAGAAATCGGCATGGAACACCGCCCACACCGAGATGCCGCCGCCCGCCGCGCCCGCCAGGGCGCCCAGCGCGAAACCGTTGCGGCGGCCGATGCGCTGCATCAGCAGCGAAGCGAACCAGGTGACCACGGCGCCGGCGACGGTGATCAGCGCGAACGGCAGCGTGGACAGCGCCTTGTCCGGCGCCAGCATGTGGCCGGTCAGCGCGGTCAGGGTCAGGTCGATGGAGATGGCCGCGATGAACAGGCCCTGGCACAGGGCCAGGATGCGGGCGTTGCGGCGGCCCGTGGCGGGCGAGGGCGAGGAAGGCATGGGAAGAAAAAGAGAGCGGGGGTTTGACAGACCCCACTGTATCGACGCAGACTTTGGCGTGAATGACATAATTACCTCAAAAAACGCCAAACCCGAGCGCCAACCCCCAGCCCCCACCCTGAACCCCAGTCCGTCATGACCCACCACGTCGCCTTCCTGCTGGTGCCCGATTTTCAGTTGCTGGACATGTCCGGCCCGGCCGCGGTGTTCCAGACCGCCGGCCGTTTCGCGCAGACCGCCGCCGGCCCCGCGTATGCGGTGCACGTCGTCTCCGAACACGGCGGCCCGGTGCGCAGCTCCTGTGGCATCGGCGTACAGACGGTGTCCTGGCACGGCACGCCCGCCGATACCCTGGTGGTGCCTGGCGGGGAGGGCGCGCGCGCCGCCGCCGTCACGCCCGCCCTGCGCGCCCGCCTGCTGGCGCAGCGGCAGGCGGGCCGGCGCCTGGCCAGTGTCTGCACCGGCGCCCTGGTGCTGGCGGGCGCGGGCCTGCTCGACGGCCGCCGCGCCACCACCCATTGGCGCCATGCCGCAATGCTGGCGCGCGAGCATCCGGGCGTGCGGGTCGAGCCCGACCGCATCCATGTCCGCGACGGCGATACCTGGACCTCGGCCGGCATCACCGCCGGCATCGACCTGGCGCTGGCGATGGTGGAGGCCGACCTGGGCGCCGAACTGGCGGCCACCACCGCGCGCGAAATGGTGGTGTATCACCGCCGCTCGGGCGGCCAGTCGCAGTTCTCGGCCCTGCAGGACCTGGCGCCCGACAGCGAGCGCATGCGCGCGGTGCTCGAACATATCCGCGCCAACCTGGGCGCGGCCCTGACGGTGGAGCATCTGGCCGAGGTGGCCTGCGTCAGTCCGCGCCAGTTTCTGCGCAGCTTCAAGGCCGATACCGGCGAAACCCCCGCCAAGGCGGTCGAGCGCATCCGCGCCGAGGCGGCGCGGGCCTGCATCGAGGCTGGCGACGACAGTATCGACAGCGTGGCGCGGCGCGTCGGTTTCATGGACAGCGAACGGATGCGGCGCGCCTTCCTGCGGGTCTACGGCCAGCCGCCCCAGGCGCTGCGCCGCGCCGCGCGCAACGCCGCGTTGGCATGAGCGGGGCGAAAACGGTAATAATAGTCACTCTCAATAAAGCATCGGGCCCCGGACGGGCCCGCGACCGTGACCGCTTCTCACCCCGAACTCGATTGGGCCGTTCCGGCCGCCACGCCCGCCATGTCGCTGGCCGGCGGCACGTTGCGCTTCGAGCGCGGCGAACGGGTGCTGGAAGACCTGGCGCCGGGCCTGAAGCTGGTGCTGGTGCTGGACGGCGAGCTGCGCTACCGCGTGTCGGGCGCGCCGGCCGCCCAGGTCAGCGGGCCGTTGCTGCACCTGAGCCTGTGCCGCGATCCGCTGCGCATGGAACACGAATTCGGCGCGCGCCGGTCGCTGCGCTTCGTGTCGCTGCGCACCTCGCTGGAACACCTGCGCGAGTCCTTATCCCTGGAGCCGGCCGACATCGCGGGCCTGTTGCGCGCGCCGCGCGACGGCGCACCCTATGCCGACGCCAATTTGCGGCTGGCCGCGCCGCTGCAGGCCTTGGGCCGGCAGATGCTGGCCTGCCCCATGCAGGGCGCGCTCAAGCGCATGTACCTGTCCGCCAAGGCGCTGGAGCTGACCGCGCTGGCGCTGGGCGCGCTCCAACCGGCGCCGGCCGCATCGACCCCGGGCGGACGGTCACGCGCCGACGTTGAACGCCTGCACCACGCGCGCGATCTGCTGCTGGCCGATCTTCAGCATCCCCCCACGTTGCCCGAGCTGGCGCGCCGTGTCGGCGTCAACGTCAACAAGCTCACCACGGGCTTTCGCCAGTTGTTCGGATGCAGCGTCTATGCCTGCGTGCGCGAGCAGCGCATGGCGCAGGCGCACGCGCTGCTCGCCGCCGGCGAGATGAGCGTATCGGAGGCCGCCTATGCCTGCGGTTATACGGATTCGCATTTCAGCAAGGCCTTCCAGAGGCGTTACGGCGTGCTGCCGCGCGCGCTGATCCGCGGCCGCTGACCGCGCCGCCGGTTGTCGGCGTTCTGGCCCCACCCGTCGCGCGGGATCGCGCGCATGCCGATGCGCGTTCGCGCCCGCGCGGTTTCCATGGCAAGAGTCTTACAAACGCCTGCGCGTTGCGGTTTCTCCTCGAAATTGTATGAGAATAATTCTCAGTATTAACGAAGGAGAAGTACCCATGCGCTCTAGGTTCGGGAACAACGCGCGGCGCGCGCGGTTGGCGCGTCAATGGCCGCTCTGGCTGGCGGTGGCGACGGGGCCGGCGCTGGCCGAAGGCACCCAGGAGCCCACGGGCGCCGCCACCTTGCCCGCGGTCACCGTCAGCGGCGAGCGCGAGGCCGGCGCCGCGCAACAGCCGACGCTGGGCAAGCTGCCCTTGAGCGTGCGCGAGACGCCCCAATCGATCTCCGTGATCGGCCAGGAACAGATCCGCCAGCAGAACCTGCACACCCTGGACGACGTCATGCGGCACGCCACCGGCATCACGGTGCAGCCGCACCATCACCTCACCACCGGCTACTACGCGCGCGGCTTCCAGATCGAATCCTTCGAGCAGGACGGCGTGCCGGCCATGATGGGCAACCGCGCCGCCGCGCCGGAAGACATGGCCATCTACGAGCGCGTCGAGATCCTGCGCGGCGCCAACGGCCTGTTGCACGGCGCCGGCAATCCCTCTGCCACCGTCAACCTGGTGCGCAAGCGGGGGCAGCGGCAATTCGCCTTCGGCGGAGAACTCAGCGCCGGCAGTTGGGACAACTATCGCGCCGAAGTCGACCTGGGCGGACCGCTGAACGACAGCGGCCGCGTCCGCGGCCGCGTCGTCGGGGTCATGGCCGACCGCGGCTTCTTCTATGAAAGCGCGAACGAGAAGACCGGCCTGTTCTACGGCACTGCCGAGGTCGACCTGGGCCCGGACACCGTGCTGTCGGCGGGCCTGCTGCACAGCCGCGTGCGCTCGCATCCGCCGCCCAGCATGGGCGGACTGCCGCGCTACAAGGACGGCGCGCCGATCGGGCTGCGGCGCTCGGTCAATCTGGAGTCCGCCGGCAGCCGTTCCGACTGGAACACGACGCGCGTGTTCGCGGACCTGGACCACCGCTTCAGCCAGGGCTGGCGTGCGCGGCTCAGCGTCGATCATCTTCGCTCCGATTCCGAGATGAAGTACCTCACCGTCAACGGCGGGATCGACCGCGCGACGGGCCTGGGCGCCAAGCTGTCGGGAGGAGGCATCAAGTACGACAACAGCCAGACCAGCATCGACGCCTACGTCAGCGGCCCGGTCGAACTGTTCGGGCGGCGCCACGAGCTGCTGTTCGGCGCCAATTCACTGCGGACTTCGTACGAGAACCTGAATGCCGATGTCACCAGCCCTCAGTTGAACATGCCGATGGACGTGTTCCACTGGCATCCGCGCGATGTGCCCGACTACGACATCGGCCCCTACAAGTCCGCGAGCATCAATCGCGACCGGGAGCAGGGCGTGTACGGCATGGGCCGCTTCTCGCTGGCCGATCCGCTGACGCTGGTGCTCGGCGCGCGCATGGACTGGAGCCGGCTGGAAACGCCCAAAGCGAGCCAGCGCACCAACGCCAGATTCACGCCCTATGGCGGCCTGATCGTCGACCTGGACCGGCAGTGGTCGCTGTATGGCAGTTACGCGCAGGTATTCATGCCGCAAATCGACCAGCTCGATCGCGACGGCCAGCCGCTCGATCCGGTCACGGGCACCAACACCGAGGCCGGCGTCAAGGGTGAACTGTCGGACGGCGCGCTCAACGTGTCGCTGGCGCTGTTCCAGATCCAGCAAAAGAACCGCGCCCAGGCCGACCCGTCGGTGGTGTGCGCGGGCCGACGCTGCCCCTCGGTCGCCGGGGGCGAGGTCCGCAGCCGCGGCTTCGAGGCCGAGGCCGCCGGCGCCATCACGCCTTACTGGACGGTGGCGGCGGGCTACACCTTCAACACCACCAAGTACATGGTGGACACGCGCGCCAGCGGCCAACCCTATGCCAGCTTCACGCCCAGGCACATCTTCCGCCTGTGGACCGAGTACGCCCTGCCGGCGCTGGAGCGGCGCCTGAGCATCGGCGGGGGCGTACAGGTGCAATCGGGCTTTTACAACGTGGCCAAGACCATCACGCTGCGCCAGGGCGGCTACGCGCTGGCCGACATGCGCGTGGCCTATCGCGTCGACAAGCACGTCACGGTGGCGCTCAACGCCAACAACCTGTTCGACCGCGTCTACTACCAGCGCCTGAACGATGCCAACTGGACCAACTACTACGGCGAGCCGCGCAATTTCATGCTGACGGTGCGCGCCGAGTATTGACCGTCGTCATCGCATGAGACGGCCGCGCGCGTCGCATGGCGCGCGCCGGCCGCCTCGGCCCGCCCGGTAAAAAACTTCCGCAATCGCCAGCGAGACTTCCGCAATCGCCAGTGGCGCGCCACGTCGCTCTCTAGAATGGTTTGAGAATAATTCTCAGTAACCGGGAAAGAGGAACGGCGGTGCGATCAAGGTTCAGGAACAGGGCGGCACGGCCGCGCAAGGGTGCGGCGCGCCATTGGCCGGTGTGGCTGGCATTGACGGCGGCGGGGCCGGTGGCGGCGCAAGCGTCCGACGATGCCGCGACCTTGCCGGCGGTCACCGTCAGCGGCGAACGCGACGCGACCGCGCCGGCGCCCACGATGGGCAAGCTGCCCTTGACGGTGCGCGAGACGCCGCAGTCGATCACCGTGATCGGCCAGGAACAGATGCGGCAGCAGAACCTGCAGAGCCTGGATGACGTCATGCTGCACGCCACCGGCATCACGGTGCAGCCGTACCAGTTGCTGACCACGGCCTACTATTCCCGCGGCTTCAAGGTCGATTCGTACGAGCAGGATGGGGTGCCGGTGCTGATGGGCAACATGGCCGCGTCGCCGCAGGACATGGCGGTGTACGAGCGCGTCGAGATCCTGCGCGGCGCCAACGGCCTGCTGCATGGCGCCGGCAATCCCGCCGCCACCGTCAACCTGGTGCGCAAGCGTCCGCAGCGCGAGTTCGCCTTCAGCGGCGCGGTCAGCGCTGGCAACTGGGACCGCTACCGCGCCGAGGCCGACCTGGGCGGCCCGCTCAACGCCAGCGGCAGCGTGCGCGGCCGTCTCGTCACGGCCTTTGAAGACCGCGGCTATTTCTACGACGTGGCGGACCAGAAGTCGGCGCTGTTCTACGGCATCGGCGAGGTCGACCTGGGCCCGGACACGGTACTGTCGGCCGGGCTGCAATACCAGCGCATCCGCTCCACCACCAACATGGCGGGCGTGCCACGCTACAAGGATGGCGGCGACATCGGCCTGAAGCGCTCGACCTACCTGGACGCGGCCTGGGACCGCTTCAACTGGAACACGACGCGCGTGTTCGCCGACCTGGAACACCGCTTCGGCCAGGGCTGGAGCGCCAAGCTCAGCGCCAACTACCTCACCGCCGACAGCAACCTGAAGTACGCCGGCGCCTATGGCGCGATCGACCGCCAGACTGGCCTGGGCTCGGCGCTGATGGGCGGCGCCTACAAATTCGACAACACCCAGGCCAGCGTCGATGCCTACGTCAGCGGCCCGGTGGAGCTGTTCGGCCGGCGCCACGAGCTGCTGGTCGGCGGCAATGCGCAGCGCACCACGACCGAGCAGTACACCGGCCAGTTGACGCCGGCGCTGCGCGTGCCAGTGAACGTGTTCGACTGGGATCCGCACAGCGTGCCGGAGCCGGGCGTCGGCCCCTATACCTCGCCGGGCGAGACGCGCGCGCGCCAGCAGGGCGTCTACGGCATGGGCCGCTTCTCCCTGGCCGATCCACTGACGCTGGTGCTGGGCGGCCGCATGAGCTGGTGGAACCAGGACGCGCCCGGTTCGCGACAGCGCATCGACCCCGAATTCACGCCCTACGGCGGGCTGATCGTCGATCTGGACCGCCAGTGGTCGCTGTACGGCAGCTATGCCGAGGTGTTCCAGCCGCAGACCCAGCTCACGCGCGACGGCCAGGGGCTGGACCCGGTCACCGGCACCAACTACGAGGCCGGCATCAAGGGCGAACTGATGGACGGCGCGCTGAACGTATCGCTGGCCGCGTTCCAGATCCGCCAGAAGAACCGCGCGCAGCAGGATCCGGCCTGGCCCTGCGTCGGCCAGAACTGCTACTACGTGGCGGGCGGCGAGGTGCGCAGCCGCGGCTTCGAGGCCGAGGCCAGCGGCAGCATCACGCCGTACTGGACGGTGGCCGCGGGCTACACCTTCAACACCAGCAAGTACCTGACCGACACGCAGGCGGGCGGCCAGCCCTTCGCCAGCTTCACGCCCAGGCACATCTTCCGGCTGTGGACGAACTATGCGCTGCCGACGATGCAGCGGCGCCTGAGCGTGGGCGGCGGCCTGCAGGTGCAGTCCGGCTACTCGACCGTGTCGGGCCCGGTCACGCTGCGCCAGGGCGGCTATGCGCTGGTCGACCTGCGTCTGGCCTATCGCGTCGATAAGCACCTGACCGCGGCGCTGAACGTCAACAACGTGTTCGACCGCGGCTATTACCAGAGCCTGTCGGGCACGGCCTGGAACAACCGCTACGGCGAGCCGCGCAACGTCATGCTGACCCTGCGCGCCGAGTACTGAGCGGTGTGCGATCGATGGACGGCGCAGGCGCGCCGTCCATCCGTTTTTTCAAGGAGAGACAACGTGGCTGCAATGACGCCCGTGCCAGTGTTCGACTGGCTCGATCATTTCATGGCGCTGGCTGGCGATGGCGGCATGCGCGACATCGGCAGGCTGCGGCGCCTGGCGCCGCACGAAGGCTGGCTGGTCGGCATCAAGGCCGCGGCCAGCGACGCCGACGTGCACGGCGATGTCTGGGAACGCCATCCCGCCGGCGAGGAAATGCTCTGTGTGCTGGAAGGCAGCGTGGTGCTCACGCTGATGGACGAGGCCGGCGCCGAGACCGATGTGCTGTTGGACGCCCGGCGCGGCGCCGTGGTGCCGCGCGGCATCTGGCACCGCCTGCGCGTGGCCTGTCCGGCCCGCATCCTGTTCGTCACGCCCGGGCAGGGCAGTGAACACCGCCGCGTGGGCGCGGCAACGCAAGCTTGAAGGAAATCGACGTGAAGCAAACCGCGAATGCGCGCCTGTTCGTCATGATCGGCGCGCTGTATTTCTCCCAGGGCATTCCGCTGGGCGTGGCCATGGAGGCATTGCCCACGCTGCTGCGGCGCGACGGCGCGCCCCTGCACGCGCTGGCCTGGCTGCCGCTGGTGGGGCTGCCCTGGGTGCTGAAGTTCCTGTGGGCGCCGCAGGTCGACAACCGCTGGCGCGCCGCGCTCGGCCGGCGCCGTAGCTGGATTCTTCCGATGCAGGCCGTGGTGCTGGCCTGCCTGGTGGCGGTGGCCATGACCGGCATCGCCGCCGCCAGCGCGCCCTGGGTGGTGGGCCTGATGGCCCTGGCCTCGCTGGCCAGCGCCACCCAGGACATCGCCACCGACGGCCTGACCGCCGAGCGCTTCGATGGCCAGGCGCTGGCGCGCGCCAACGCCGTGCAGGTCGGCGGCACCATGGTCGGCTTTTTCGCCGGCGGGCCGGGCTGCCTGGTGCTGGCGGGGTGGCTGGGGCAGGGCGTTGCGCTGACGCTGCTGGCGGCGGTGGTGGCCTTCAGCCTGCTGATGGCGCTGGGGTGGCGTGAAGCCGCCTTGCCCGCGCCCGCCGCCGCGCCGCGGCGCGCCACCCTGGCGCGCTTCGCGCGCCGGCCCGGCGCCTGGGCGCTGGTGCTGGCGGCGTTCCTGGCGGCCATGACGGCGGTGGCGGGCTATGGGCTGTCCAAGCTGTTCCTGGTGGACGCGGGCTGGCCGGTGGAGGCGGTGGGGCGACTTGGCATGGCGGGGGGCGCGGTGACCGTCTTGCTCGGCTGCGGCGGCGGCGCCTGGCTGGTGGGCCGCATGGGCGCACGCGGCGCGCTGGCCCTGGGGCTGGCGGCG
>NZ_CADIJW010000050.1 GCF_902859745.1 Achromobacter dolens
CCACGGCCGGCGCCGCGGGCGCCGCCGCCAAGAGCGGCGCCTCGCGCTGGCTCGGCCCCATCGCCGGCATCGCCGCCGGCCTGGGCATCGCCGCGCTGCTCTCGAGCATGGGCCTGTCGGGCGCCTTCGCCGAGTTCCTGTCGTCCGCGCTGCTGATCGCCGTGGTCGTGTTCGCCGTGATGTTCATCATCCGCCGCCTGCGCGGCGCGGCGCCGCGTCCGGCCACGCAGGGTGCCTTCGGCGGCGCCAACAACGCGCCTGGCCAGCCGCAGCAGCAGCCCATGTGGCGTGAGGCGCTGAAGCCGGCCGCTCCGGCCGCGGCGCCGGTCGCAGCCGCCGCTGCCGCCCCGGCCGCCGTGCTGCCCAAGGCGGGTGACGACAACAACTGGTTCGTGCCCGGCGACTTCGATACGCCCAACTTCCTGAAGCAGGCCAAGGAACAGTTCGTGCGCATCCAGGCCGTGTGGGACAGCGGCAGCACCGACCGCCTGCGCGACTACCTGACCGACGACCTGATCACCGAGCTCAAGCCGCAACTGGCCGAGCGTGGCGCGGCCCCCAACAAGACCGAAGTGGTGCTGTTGAACGCCGAGCTGCTGGGCATCGAAACCGTGTCCGACGGTCACCTGGCCAGCGTGCGTTTCTCGGGCATGCTGCGCGAAACCCCGGGCGCCGAAGCCTTCCGCTTCGAGGAAGTCTGGAACCTGTTCAAGCCCGCCAACGGCGGCTGGCTGCTGGCCGGCATCCAGCAGATCCCGGTGGAATACGCCAGCTGATCCGGCTGGCGCCAATCTCCTGCTATCGCGGCGGCCTCGCGGCCGTCCGCCACAACCGGCCCCTCAGGGCCGGTTTTTCCATGCGCGGGCGCAAACCGCGTCCCGACTGTCCGGAACACACCCCCATCCAACCCGTTACACTCCCGATTTACCCATCAACTTCGTCAGCCCCGTTGCGCGGGGTCGCGGACCGTCATGTTGCCCTTTTCGTTTCTGCCCACTCCTGCACGGCTGGCCGTCGGCGCGCTCAACGCCCTGTTGAAGCGTGAGGACTGGGCGCGCGAACGCCTGGCCCGTCACGCCGGCAAGACCGTGCGCTTTGCGCTGGGCGGCTTCACGCTGGGCCTGACCCTCGACAGCGAGGGGCTGGCGGCCCAGGCCGATGCCGCGGTGGTGCCCGACGTGACCCTGACGGTGGCGCCCGAGAAGCTGCCGCTGCCGCGCCTGGGCGCGGGCGGCGCGGCGCCCGATTTCGCCGAAGCCACGCACATTTCCGGCGACGCCGCCCTGGCCCAGGTGGTGGCGGACCTGTCCAAGCAGTTGCGCTGGGACCCGGAAGACAGCCTGGCCCGGCTGGTGGGCGACATTCCCGCGCTGCGCATCGCCGGCGGGCTGCGCGCGGCCGCCGGCGGCGCGCGCGAGGCCGGCCAGCGCATGGCCGAGAACGTGTCCGAGTACCTGGCCGAGGAAAGCGGCATGCTGCTGGGCCGCCCGGCGCTGGAGCAATGGCGCCTGGACCTGGCCGAGCTGAACGCCCGCGCCGACGCCCTGACGCGCTCGGCCGCCGCCCTGCAATCGCGACTGGCCACGGTCGCCGCCAAGCGAGGCGCCTGACCCATGTTTCCCTTGCTGCGCCTGCTTCGTATCATCCTGGTTTCGCTGCGCTACGGTCTGGACGAGCTGGTGCTGTCCAGCCTGAACCATCCGCTGGCCACCTGCCTGCTGCGTGTCATCCGCCTGGGGACCCGGCCACGCCAGCCGCGCGGCCTGCGGCTGCGCCTGGCGCTGGAATCGCTGGGCCCGATCTTCGTGAAGTTCGGCCAGGTGCTGTCCACCCGCCGCGACCTGATTCCCGCCGACATCGCCAACGAGCTGGCGCTGCTGCAGGATCGCGTGCCGCCGTTCCCGTCGGCCCAGGCCGCGGCCTGCATCGAGGCCGCGCTGGGCGCGCCGCCCGAAAAGCTGTTCGCGCAGTTCGAGGTGGACCCGGTGGCGTCGGCCTCCATCGCCCAGGTGCACTTCGCGGTGCTGCACGACGGCCGCGAGGTGGCGGTCAAGGTGCTGCGCCCCGGCATGCTCGGCATCATCGAGAAAGACCTGTCGCTGCTCAAGATCGTGGCCCGCATCATCGAGCGCCTGGGCGCCGATGGCCGCCGGCTCAAGCCGCGCGAGGTGGTGGCCGAGTTCGACAAGTACCTGCACGATGAGCTCGACCTGGTGCGCGAGGCCTCCAACTGCAGCCAGTTGCGCCGCAACTTCGGCCCGGAATCCGGCCGCGGCGACATGCTGATGGTGCCCGAGGTCATCTGGGAATACACCGCGTCCACGGTCTTCACCATGCAGCGCATGTACGGCGTGCCGGTGGGCCAGGTCGAGCGCATGCGCGCCGCCGGCATCGACATCCCGACCCTGGCGCGCACCGGCGTCGAGATCTTCTTCACCCAGGTGTTCACCGACGGCTTCTTCCACGCCGACATGCACCCGGGCAACATCTACGTGTCCGACCGGCCCGAGACGCTGGGCAGCTATATCGCCCTGGACTTCGGCATCGTCGGCTCGCTGTCGGAATTCGACAAGAACTACCTGGCGCAGAACTTCCTGGCCTTCTTCCACCGCGACTACCGCCGCGTGGCGCAATTGCACATCGAGTCCGGCTGGGTGCCGCCCGACACGCGCGAGGAAGAACTGGAGGGCGCGGTGCGCGCCGTCTGCGAACCCTATTTTGACCGGCCGTTGTCCGAGATTTCCCTGGGCCAGGTGCTGTTGCGCCTGTTCCAGACCTCGCGCCGGTTCAATGTGGAGATCCAGCCGCAGCTCGTGCTGCTGCAGAAGACGTTGCTGAACGTCGAAGGCCTGGGGCGGCAGCTCGACCCCAACCTGGATCTCTGGAAGACCGCCAAGCCCTATCTGGAACGCTGGATGCGCCAGCGTGTCGGAATCAAGGGCCTGCGGCAGAGCCTGGAAAAAGAAGCCGCGCAGTGGTCGCAGATGCTGCCGGCGCTTCCCAGGCTGGTCCACGACCACCTGAACCGCCCGAACCTCTCGCCGGCGCTGCTGGCCGAGATGGCGCAGTTGCGGCGGGCCCAGGAACAGAACAACCGGCTCGTCGCGGCGCTGGTTGGCGTGCTGGCCCTGGCGATCGGGGTGGCGTTGTGGGCATTGACCCGATAGGCGGCGCGATGGTGTAAGTGCGATCCCCCTGTCATGTTTCATTCATGAAACGGTCATCATAGCTTCGCGGGAGACGGCGAAAAATAGCGCTGGGCAGACTTGTGCAGCGTCACGCCGGCAAGTGCGTGCGCCATTCATCAATTTCTATAGCCCCACAGCGGGACAAAACAAGGGCAGAACATGCTTTATCCTGAACTCTTCAAGACCATGGAAGCGGTGCGCTGGAACATGGCGCACGATATTCCCTGGGGCGACTTCGATCGCAGCAAGCTCTCGGACGAGCAGGCGCACACGATCAAGATGAACGCCATCACCGAATGGGCCGCGTTGCCGGCCACCGAGATGTTCCTGCGCGACAATCGCGGCGACAGCGATTTCTGCGCGTTCA
Source organism: Achromobacter dolens (assembly GCF_902859745.1). Classification (GTDB taxonomy): domain Bacteria; phylum Pseudomonadota; class Gammaproteobacteria; order Burkholderiales; family Burkholderiaceae_B; genus Achromobacter; species Achromobacter dolens. The sequence goes on from NZ_CADIJW010000050.1 coordinate 3,556, forward strand.
TGTCGGTGTGGTTCTTCGAAGAACAGAAGCATTCCCTGGTGCTGATCGAATACCTGCGCCGCTTCCGTCCCGACCTGGTGCCCACCGAGGAAGAGCTGCACAACGTGCGCTTCGAATTCGACGTCGCGCCCGAGCTGGAAACGCTGATGCTGCATTTCTGCGGCGAAGTGCGCCTGAACCACTGGTATCGCCGCGCCGCCGAATGGCATACCGAGCCGGTCATCAAGGCCATCTACAAGACCGTGGCGCAGGACGAGGCCCGCCATGCCGGCGCCTACCTGCAGTACATGCGCCGCGCCCTGCACAACCGCGGCGAGGACACCAGCGTCCAGGCGCGCCTGGCGTTCTCCAAGATCGGCGTGCTGATGGCCTCGGCCGGCCGCACCCAGCAGGCGCTGCACCCGACCAACCTGCACGTCAACAAGGACCTGTTCCCCAACGACACGGTGCAGTCGCGCCTGCCCGAGCCGGGCTGGCTGGAGCATTGGCTGGACAGCCAGATCCGCTTCGACGGCATCTGGGAACAGAAGGTCGCCACCCGCATCCTGCACATCCTGTCCAAGCTGATGGACCGCAGCTTCGAGACGGTCAAGGACCTGAACCGCTATCGCAAGGAAATGACGGCGCTGGTGGTGCCCAAGGAAAAGGAAATCGTGCTGGCCGGCGCCTGACCGGGCGCCGTCGTACAATCGCGGCATGCCAGCCGCCCGTTTCGAATCCAAAGTCCTGTCCCGCGACGACTGCGTCGCGGCCGTTGCCGCCGGCCGCCTGCCGCGGCCGCTGGTGTTCACCAATGGCGTCTTCGACATCCTGCACCGGGGCCACGCCACCTACCTGGACCAGGCCGCCCAACTGGGCGCCACGCTGGTCGTGGCGGTCAACACCGATGAATCGGTGCGCCGCCTGGGCAAGGGCGCCGAGCGCCCGCTGAACCGCATGGAAGACCGCGCCGCGCTGCTGGCGGCGCTGGGTTTTGTCACGGTGGTCACCTCGTTCCACGAGGACACGCCCGAGGCCCTGATCGGCCAGCTCAAGCCGGACCTGATCGTCAAGGGCGGCGACTACGACATGGAAAAGCTGCCCGAGACCGCCCTGGTCAAGACCTGGGGCGGCCGCGCGGTGGCCATTCCGTTCGAGTTCGAGCGCTCCACCACGGCGCTGGTCAAGAAGATCCAGGGCGCCTGAGCCCGGCGCCACACGCTCAGCGCGGCTCGCGCAGCAACCGGTTGATGGCTTCCAGGTCGGACTCGGCCAGGATGCCGCTGGTGGCCTTCAGGCGCAGCCCCGACAGCACCGTGCTGTAGCGCGCCAGCGCCAGGTCGCGCTGGGTGGCGTAGAGCTGCTGCTGGGCGTTGAGCACGTCCAGGTTGATGCGCACGCCCACCTCGTAGCCGGTGCGGTTGGCCTCGACCGCGGCGCGGCTGGACTTCTCGCCGGCTTCCAGCGCCTGGATGCGCGCCAGGCCGCTGGTGACGCCGGTGTAGTACTGGCGAGCGGCCTGCACTGCCTGGCGCCGCGCGGCCTCGAAATCGTGGCGGGCTTTCTGTTCGAGCTGCACTTTTTCCGTGACCTGCGAGGACACCCCGCCGCCCGAATACAAGGGAATCGACAGCACCACGCCGATGGTGCTGTCGATCGGCTTGCCGGGGGTGGCATTGCGCATTACCGCGTCGCTGGCGCTGCCGCTGGTGGCGCGCAGGTTCAGGGTAGGGTAGTGGCCGCTCTTGGCGATCTGGATCTCGCGGCCGGCGATGCGCGTCAGCAACTGGGCGCGCAGCACCTCCAGGCTGGAGGATTCGGCCTGGTTGCTCCAGTCGGCCACGCGGGCCGGCTGCGGCGCGGGCAACTGCACACCCGGCGGCAGTTCGGCCAGCGCGCCGGGGGCCGCGCCGATGATCCTGGCCAGTTCGTCGCGGCGCACGTCCAGGTCGTTCTGCAGGCGCAGTTCCTGCGCCACCACCAGGTCGTAGCGCGCCTGCGCTTCGTAGGTGTCGGTGATGGTGGCGTTGCCCAGCTCGAAGTTGCGCTTGGCCGACTCCAACTGGCCGGCCACGGCGGCTTTCTCCGCCTCGGTCGCGGTCAGGGCGTCCTGGGCGTACAGCACGTTGAAATAGGCGTCGGCCACGCGCAGCAGCAGGTCCTGGTAGGCCTGCTGCAATTGCACCTCGACATCGGCGACGATGAGCTTGGACTGCTCGTAGTTCTGCCAGCGGCCCCAGTCGAACAGCGGCTGGCTCAGCGCCAGGTCCCAGACGCCCCGGCCGCCGCTGTAGGCCATGCTCAGGCCGCGGGTGCTGCGGGTTTCCTGGTAGGCGCCGCCGACCCCGGCCGAGACCTCGGGCAGCAGCAGGGCGCGCGCCTGCGGTTCCTTTTCCAGCCCGGCGCGGTAGTTGGCGCGGGCCGCCGCATAGATGGGGTCATTGCCCAGGGCGGATTGCCACACCTGCAGCAGATTCTGCGCGCACGCGACAGACGGGCCGACACTTGCGGCGGAGGTAAAAACCAGTAAAGCCGTAAGCAGTCGGACGCGCATGATCTGTCAGGGGGAGGGGTGCTGCTCCAGGGAATCCAGGGCGGGGGCCCGTGTGGCCGGGCGGGCCGGCGTGGCGGGGCCGCACGGCCCCGCCTGGGAACTCAGAACTTGAACTGCGACACCGTGGCGCCGCGCAGGGGCTTGATGACCGTTTCGAACAGATTGACGGTCTCGAAGCTGGCGGCGGTGGTGCGGGTGATGCGACAGGCCGTCATGATGGGGGCCTGGCCGACGACGACGACCAGGCGGCCGCCCACGCGCAACTGGTACTTGAGCGCGTCGGGCACGACCGGCACGGAACCCGTCACCAGGATCGCGTCGTATTCGGTGGAACCCCAGCCGTTGCGGCCGTCGCCGGTTTCGACCTTGACGTTGGTGACGTTGTTCATCTGCAGGTTCTGCTGCGCGAACGTGACCAGGCGGCTGTCGATCTCGACCGAGGTGACCTGCTGCGCCAGGTAGCCCAGCAGCGCGGCCTGGTAGCCGGAGCCGGTGCCGATTTCCAGCACGCAGTCGGACTTGCTCAGTTGCAGTTCCTGGGCCAGGCGGGCTTCGACCTTGGGGGCGAGCATGGTCTGGCGGGTATTGACCGCGTTGATTTCCAGCGGCAGTTCCAGGTCGGAAAACGCCAGGGCGCGCAGGGCCGGCGGAACGAACTGTTCGCGGCGCACATCGAACAGTGCTTGCAGCACGTTGGCGTCCAGGACGTCCCACGGGCGGATCTGCTGTTCCACCATGTTGAAGCGGGCTTGTTCTACGTCGGGCAGGGTCGAAGCGTTCATGACGGTCAGGAAAAAAGCGGAGGAATCAGCCGACCATTGTACCGATTCGTAGCGTCCTGTGACGCCGGGGAGCGGGCCGCCTGGTTACACGCCCGGAAACGGGCCGGCGGTCGCGGCGCTTTCGGACGCAATCACGGCCAGCCGGGCGGACGGGAGGAGAGTGCGGGGAGTCGGGTTACATCGGCCCTGGCGGCCGGCCGGGGCGGGGGACCTGATGCGAAGTCCGATTCCGCCCCGCCGGTCTCACCACCAAGCGTGGAAGTGGTGCACCGGGCCATGGCCGGAGCCGACCGACAGGCGCTCGGCGTGGCGGATGGCTTCGGTCAGGTAGGCCTTGGCGCGGCGCGCCGCCTCGGGCACGTCCTCGACCTGGGGCAGCAGGGCGGCCAGGGCGGCCGACAGGGTGCAGCCGGTGCCGTGGGTGTTGGCGGTCTCGATGCGGTGACCCGGCAGCTCGATCATGCGGTCGCCGTCGTGCAGCAGGTCGATGGTGTCGTTGCCGGGCAGGTGGCCGCCCTTGACCATGACCCATCGCTGGCCCGAATGCGCCAGCTTGTTGCGCAGGCGCTCGGCCACGCGCCGCATTTCCTTGACCGTCTCCACCGGGCGCTCTTCCAGCAGCACGCCGGCCTCGGGCAGGTTGGGGGTCAGCAGCGTGGCCTGCGGCAGCAGCGCTTCGCGCATGGCGCCGACGGCATCGCGTTCCAGCAGCAGGTCGCCGCTCTTGGCGACCATGACCGGGTCCAGCACCACGTGCGCCGGGGTCCACTTGGCCAGCTTCTCGGCCACCACCTGGATCACTGGCTGCTGGCCCAGCATGCCGATCTTGACCGCGTCGATGCGCACGTCGGCGAACAGGGTGTCGATCTGCTGGCCGACGAAGGCCGGCGGCACCGGCGAGATGCCGCTGACACCCTGGGTGTTCTGCGCGGTGAGCGCGGCGATGACGGCGCAGCCATAGGCGCCCAGGGCGCTCATGGCCTTGACGTCGGCCAGGATGCCGGCGCCGCCGGACGGGTCGACGCCGGCGATGGTCAGCGCGTTGGGGATCGGGCGGCCAGTGGCGGCCGGCTGGCGGCTGCTCATTTGGCGGCGCCGGGGGCGGCGGTGATCAGGCCTTCGGTGGGCGAGCTGGGCGCGCCGCTGTAGAGCTTTTTCGGCATGCGGCCGGCCAGGAAGGCCTCGCGGCCGGACTCGACGCCCTTTTTCATGGCGCTGGCCATCAGCACCGGGTCGCGCGCGGCGGCGATGGCGGTGTTCATCAGCACGGCGTCGCAGCCCAGTTCCATGGCGATGGCGGCGTCCGAGGCGGTGCCCACGCCGGCGTCCACCACCACCGGCACGCGCGCCTGGTCGATGATCAGGCGCAGGTTCCAGGGGTTCAGGATGCCCATGCCGGAGCCGATCAGCGAGGCCAGCGGCATCACCGCCACGGCGCCCATGTCTTCGAGCATGCGGCACTGGATGGGATCGTCGGTGCAATAGACCATGACCTGGAAGCCCTCATCCACCAGCGTTTTGGTGGCCTTGAGGGTTTCGGGCATGTTGGGGAACAGCGTGTGCGGATCGCCCAGCACTTCCAGCTTGACCAGGGCGTGGCCGTCCAGCAGCTCGCGCGCCAGGCGCAGCGTGCGCACGGCGTCGTCGGCCGAATAGCAGCCGGCGGTGTTGGGCAGCAGCGTGAACCTGGACATCGGCACGTAGTCGAGCAGGTTGGGCTCGCCCGGGTTCTGGCCGATGTTGGTGCGGCGGATGGCGACCGTGACGATCTCGGTGCCGCTGGCGTCCAGCGCCGCGCGGGTCTGTTCGAAATCCTTGTACTTGCCGGTGCCGACGAGCAGGCGCGACGAGTAGGCGCGGCCGGCGATGGTGAGAGTGTCTTGAGTGGTCATGGCGATGCTTCAAAGGGCGGGCGCGCGCAGCGGGACCCGCGGGGGCTGGCTGATCATCGGGCGGATCAATGGGTTGATCCCGGTTAGGCGAATCATAAAGCACGGCGCGGCGCGCCCGCGCGAAAGGCCACGTTGGCGTGTTCCAGAAATCGCGCTTGCCGCGCAGGCGTGGCCGGCGCGAGGCGCCTCGGGATGCGGATACGCCCTACGGATGGCGCAATCGGTCCAGGTCCGCGCACAACTGTTCGGCGGCATCGATCAGGCGCGGACCGGGGCGGTACAGCGCGTCGGCGTCGATGCCGTAGACGTGGCCCGCCAATGCCGCCGGCAGGCCCATGGCGCGCCAGGCGGCCAGGTTGCGGGCGGTGTCGGCGGGCGCGGAGACGCCGGCCAGCACCGCGTCGGGCCGCGCCGCCAGCACGCTTTCCAGGCCGACCTGCGGCGCCACCACGGGCGCCTGGGCGAAGACGTTGACGCCGCCGCACAGGCGCAGCGCGTCGCTGACGATGCTGGCGTGGTTCAGCGTGTAGATGGGGTCCAGGCCCGCCTGCACGAAGACCCGCACCGGCGCGCGGCCGGCGTAGCGCGCGGCCAGCGCGTCCAGGCGCGCGCGCAAGGCCTGGGCGGCGGGGCCGGCCTGCGCCTCGGTGCCGAACAGCACGCCCAGGCGTTCGACCGCGTCGGGAATGGCCGCGAGCGTCTGCGGGTCGCTGTAGTAGACCGCCACGCCGAGCTTGTCCATCACGCGCGCCAGCGGCGCGGCGGCGGAAGGCTGCCAGGCGATCACCAGGTCCGGACGGGTGGCGGCCACGCGCTCGGGATCGGGCTGGGTGCCGTCGCCGATGACCGGCAGGGCGCGGGCCGCGGGCGGATAGTCGCTGCCGCGGATCGTGGCGACCAGGTAGGCGCCGGCGCCGGCCGCGTAGACCAGCTCGGTGGCGTGCGGCGCCAGGGTCACCGCGCGCCGCGCCGGGACGGCCAGGGTGACGTCGCGGCCGCGGTCGTCGCGCGCATGGATCGCCGCCGGGGCTTCGGCCGAGGTCGCGGCTGCAGTCTTGGCCGAGGGGGCGGCCGCCGCCGGCCCCGGGGCGCACAGCAGCCCCAGGACGGCGAACGGAAGGGCGCGGACGAAGGTCATGCGAGGGATCGATACGGTCGGCGTGGAGGAACGCCGACTATATCGGATCGCCGCTTAGTAGCGCACCGTGAGGGAGGCGTAGAAGTTGCGGCCGGGCGCGGGGTACAGGTTGTAGTTGGCAACCGGTCCCAGCATCTGGAACGAGGCGTCGCCGCCGCGGATGCCGTAGGTGGCGTACTTGCGGTCCAGCAGGTTGTTGATGCCGAACGCGCCTTCGATGTTGCGGGTGAACTTGTAGGCCACCTTGGTATTGAAGAGCACGTAGGCATCCAGTTGCGTGTCGAACTGGTTGGCCTGGTCGTTGTCCATGCGCGACTTGCCGACGTACTGCGCCGTCACGTTCCACAGGAACGCATCGGTGGGGCGCCAGGTCACGCCGGCGTTGGCCAGCCACTTGGGCGCCAGCGGCACGGTCTTGCCCGCCAGGTCGACGCCGCCGTAGGTGCCCGAGCGGAATTGCGCTTCCATCCAGGTCAGGTTGGCGTCCAGCGTCATGCTGCTGGTCAGCTTGTGGTGGCCTTCCAGTTCGATGCCCTGGCGACGGGTCGGATCCAGGTTGGTGTTGGCGCCGGTGCCCGGGCCCCACATGCCGTCGGCCAGCGGGTTGTACTGGATCTCGTTGGTCAGGTCATAGCGGAACCACGACAGGCGCGCGCTGGTGCTGTCCGAGGCCCAGGTCACGCCCAGTTCCTTGTCGGTGGACGTCTGCGGCGCCAGCGGCGATTGCACCGACAGGGCTTCGTCGGCATTGGGCAGGCGGAAGCTGCGGCCGACCTTGCCGTACAGGCCGAAGCCGGCGGGCAGCTCCTGGCGCACGCCGAGCTGCCAGGCGGTCAGGTGGTGGCCCTTGTCGGATTCCTCGCCCGAGCCGGAAATCACTTCCAGCTTGTCGGAGGCGTACTGGCGGCGCGCGCCCAGGGTGACGTAGGTGCTGTCGGTGGCGCGGATCTGGCCTTCGGCGAACAGGCCGTACTGGTGCTGGCGCGACTGCCACTTGGAGGGGGCGAAGTCGTAGTAGGCGTTCTGGTCGGCGGAGGTCTTGGCTTCCTGCGCGTCGGCGCCGAACACCACGCTGTGGCCGCCGTTGATCGGCAGGCGGTAGCGCAGGCTGGCCAGGTTCTCTTCCAGCTTCTGCTGGCGCAGCGTGTCGCCGAAACCGTCGTACGACAGGCCGTTGAGCTTCTTCTCGCGGGTCGAGGCGTCGGCGTACAGCGTGCCCACGCCGAGCTGCTGCTCGACCTGCAGGCCGAAGGTTGTGGTGGTGGTCTTGACGAAGTCGACCTTGTTCTTGGCGCCGCGGGGGTCGCTTTCGAACTGGTTCTCGCCCGTGGTCGGGTTGATCAGGCGCGGGCCCGGCAGGTCCAGCTTTTGGGTGGTGGTGTTGCCATACAGGCGGATCGAGCCGTTGTCGTGGCGGAAAGTGATGCCGCCGCCGCCGCCCTCGCGGCGCTCGCCGCTGTGATCGCGGTAGCCGTCGCTGTGCAGCGACTGCATGTAGGCGTCCACGCCCACCTTCTGGTTGTTCAGCGCCACGGCGGCGTCGTACTGGCGCAGGCCGTAGCTGCCGAAGGTGGCGGTGGCGCGGGCCGCGACCGGCTCCTTGGCGAAGTCCTTGCGGGTGATGATGTTGATGACGCCGCCGGTGGTGCCGCCGCCGTACTGAACCGAACCGCTGCCGCGCACGATTTCGACGCGTTCGACCTGGTCCAGCGGCACCACGCCCAGGCTGGGGGCGGACAGATCGTTGGTGTTCTGCTTGACGCCGTCGATCATGATCAGCGTGTTGCTGGCGCCGGTGATGCCGAAGCCGCGCAGGTCGACGATGGCGTTGTCGCTGGCGCTGGTGGTGTTGACCAGGTGGATGCCGGCCTGCGTCGACAGCAGGTCCTGCATGGTGCGGGCGCTGCTGGCGGCGATGTCTTCGGCGGTGATGACGGAGATCGACACCGGCAGGGTGCGGCCATCGCTGGGCACGCGCTGGGCGGTGACGGTGACGGTGTCGAGTTCGGGGGTGGCGGCTTGCTGGGCGGCGGAGAGGGCCGGGGCGGAACAGAGCAGGGCGCCAGCGTAGCGCCGGATGGAGCGGGATTTCATCTACAAGACCTCGATGCGACCCGCGACCCCGCAGGTCAATCACGATGGGGAGGAAACCCGGGCCACGCCGCGATCCCTGGGGAGCGGGCGCCGGACGGGCGTCCTGGCGATCGAACAGGCCGGTATCGGGCTGCCATGGGCGCATCGCGCGCATGGGGACCGTTGCGGGGGCAGCACAGGCTGGATGTCCGGGCCGGCCGGCCTTGTGGGCGGCGGGGCGGATGTCTTCCTGTTTCCCGTTTACCTTTCGCGCGCGGACCGGCAAGTGTTGCGTTCTTGCCTGTCCCTGTGCGCCGAAAGCACCGGTTCGGGGCCGAAACTGTATCACCGGAGGGCGAAACAGGGCCTGTTTTGTTACGATCAGGGGTTGATTTTTCGGCCTTTATCGTTTTTTAGCGACATTTGCGCGGCCGCTTTCGTTGCCCAACCCTCCTTTCGGACCTGAACGTGTCGTATCCCCGCCTGCCTTACCCGCCCGAGAGTTTCACCCGTGGCGGCGATTTCGCCCGCCTGCTGGGCCAGCGCATCCTGATCCTGGACGGCGCCATGGGCACGATGATCCAGCGCTACAAGCTGGGCGAGGCCGATTTCCGCGGCGAGCGCTTCGCCGGCCATGGCAAGGACCTGAAGGGCGACAACGAGCTGCTGTCGCTGGTGCGGCCGGACGTGATCTCCGAGATCCACCGCCAGTACCTGGAAGCCGGCGCCGACGTCATCGAGACCAACACCTTCGGCGCCACCTCGATCGCGCAGGGCGACTACGACCTGCCGGAACTGGCCTACGAGCTGAACCTGGTGTCCGCGCAACTGGCGCGCCAGGCCTGTGACCAGTACAGCACGCCGGACAAGCCGCGCTTCGTGGCCGGCGCGCTCGGCCCGCAGCCCAAGACGGCGTCGATCTCGCCCGACGTGAACGACCCGGGCGCGCGCAACGTCACCTTCGACGAGCTGCGCGTGGCCTACGTGGAACAGCTCAACGGCCTGCTCGATGGCGGCATCGACATCGTCCTGATCGAGACCATCTTCGACACGCTCAACGCCAAGGCGGCGATCTTCGCCACCGAGGAAGTGTTCGAGCAGCGCGGCATCCGCCTGCCGGTGATGATCTCGGGCACCGTCACCGACGCCTCCGGCCGCATCCTGTCGGGCCAGACCGTCGAGGCCTTCTGGAACTCGGTGCGCCATGCGCGGCCGGTCACCATCGGCCTGAACTGCGCGCTGGGCGCGGCGCTGATGCGCCCGTACGTGGCCGAGCTGTCCAAGATCTGCGACACCTACGTCTGTGTCTACCCCAACGCCGGCCTGCCCAACCCGATGGCCGAGACCGGCTTCGACGAGACCCCGGCCGATACTTCCGCGCTGCTGGAGGAATTCGCCCGCGCCGGGTTGGTGAACATGTCCGGCGGCTGCTGCGGCACCACGCCCGACCACATCCGCGCGATTGCCGACAAGGTCGCGGCGCTGACGCCGCGGGTGGTGCCGGAGATCCCGGTCAAGACCCGCCTGTCGGGCCTGGAACCGCTGAACATCGACGAGGACACGCTGTTCGTGAACGTGGGCGAACGCACCAACGTCACCGGCAGCAAGATGTTCGCGCGCCTGATCCGCGAAGAGAAATACGACGAGGCGCTGGCGGTGGCCCGCCAGCAGGTCGAGAACGGCGCGCAGATCATCGACATCAACATGGACGAGGCCATGCTGGATTCGGTGGCGTGCATGCACCGCTTCCTGAACCTGATTGCCTCCGAGCCCGACATCGCGCGCGTGCCGGTGATGATCGACAGCTCCAAGTGGGACGTGATCGAGACCGGCCTGAAGTGCGTGCAGGGCAAGCCGGTGGTCAACTCGATCTCCATGAAGGAAGGCCTGGAGCCGTTCCGCCACCACGCCCGCCTGTGCCGCCGCTACGGCGCGGCGGTGGTGGTGATGGCGTTCGACGAATTGGGCCAGGCCGACACGCTGGCGCGCCGCAAGGAAATCTGCGGCCGCGCCTACAAGATCCTGGTCGAGGAAGAGGGCTTCCCGCCGGAAGACATCATTTTCGATCCCAACGTGTTCGCGGTCGCCACCGGCATCGACGAGCACAACCATTACGCCGTCGACTTCATCGAGGGCACCCGCTGGATCCGCGAGAACCTGCCCCACGCCCGCATCTCGGGCGGGGTCTCGAACGTGAGCTTCTCGTTCCGCGGCAACGAGCCGATGCGCGAGGCCATCCACACCGTGTTCCTGTATTACGCGGTCAAGGAAGGCATGACGATGGGCATCGTCAACGCCGGCCAGTTGGGCGTGTATGCGGACCTCGATCCCAAGCTGCGCGACCTGGTCGAGGACGTGGTGCTGGACCGTGCCGAGCCGGTCGGCAAGACCGACCCGGCCGACGAACGCACGCCGACCGAGCGCCTGGTGCAGTTCGCCGACACGGTGAAGGGCTCGGGCGCGAAGAAGGAAGAAGACCTGGCCTGGCGCAATGCGGAGGTCGAGGCGCGCCTGTCGCACGCGCTGGTGCACGGCATTACCGCCTTCATCGTCGAGGACACCGAAGAGGTGCGCCAGAAGATTGCCGCGCGCGGCGGCCGTCCGATCGAGGTGATCGAAGGCCCGCTGATGGACGGCATGAACGTGGTGGGCGACCTGTTCGGCGCCGGCAAGATGTTCCTGCCGCAGGTGGTGAAGTCGGCGCGCGTGATGAAGCAGGCCGTGGCCCACCTGATCCCCTTCATCGAAGAGGAAAAGCGCCAGATCGCGGCCGCCGGCGGCGACGTGCGCGCCAAGGGCAAGATCGTCATCGCCACCGTCAAGGGCGACGTGCACGACATCGGCAAGAACATCGTCTCGGTGGTCCTGCAGTGCAACAACTTCGAAGTGGTGAACATGGGCGTGATGGTGCCCTGCGCCCAGATCCTGGAGAAGGCCAAGGAAGAGAACGCCGACATCGTCGGCCTGTCCGGCCTGATCACGCCCAGCCTGGAAGAGATGGCCTACGTCGCCTCGGAAATGCAGCGCGACGAGTATTTCCGCAGCCGCAAGGTGCCGCTGATGATCGGCGGCGCCACCACCAGCCGCGTGCACACGGCCGTGAAGATCGCGCCCAACTACGAAGGCCCGGTGATCTACGTGCCGGACGCCAGCCGTTCGGTGGGCGTGGCCACCAGCCTGATGTCCGACCAGGCGGACGCCTACCTGGCGGAGCTGGCCGAGGAATACGAGGACGTGCGCCGCCGCCACGCCAACCGCAAGGCCGCGCCGATCCTGCCGCTGGCCGAGGCGCGCGCCTCGCGCCCGCGGATCGACTGGGACAGCTACACGCCGCCGCGCCCCAAGTTCATCGGCCGCCGCACCTTCAAGAGCTATGACCTGGCCGAGATCGCGAAGTACGTGGACTGGGGCCCGTTCTTCCAGACCTGGAGTCTGTTCGGGCCGTTCCCGGCGATCCTGGACGACAAGGTGGTGGGCGAGCAGGCGCGCAAGGTCTACGCCGACGGCCAGGCCATGATGAAACGCATCGTCGAGGGCCGCTGGCTGACCGCCAACGGCGTGGTCGGCTTCTATCCGGCCAACAGCGTCAACGACGAGGACATCGAGGTCTACAAGGACGAGAGCCGCAGCGAGGTGCTGTTCACCTACCGCAACCTGCGCCAGCAGGGCGCCAAGCGCGAGGGCGTCAGCAACAAGTCGCTGTCGGACTTCATCGCGCCCAAATCCAGCGGCAAGCTCGACTACATCGGCATGTTCGCGGTGACGGCCGGCATCGGCATCGAGAAGAAGGAAGCCGAGTTCGAGAAGGCGCTGGACGACTATTCCGGCATCATGCTCAAGTCGCTGGCCGACCGCCTGGCCGAAGCCTTCGCCGAATGCCTGCACGCCCGCGTGCGCCAGGACCTGTGGGGCTACGCGCCGGACGAGGCGCTGTCCAACGACGACATGATCGCCGAGAAGTACGTCGGCATCCGCCCGGCGCCGGGCTATCCGGCCTGCCCGGAGCATGTGGTCAAGACCGACATGTTCCGCGTGCTGGACGGCGCCGACATCGGCATGATGCTGACTGACAGCTACGCCATGTTCCCGGCCTCGAGCGTGTCGGGCTTCTACTTCAGCCATCCGCAGTCGCAGTACTTCAACGTCGGCATCATCGGCGAAGACCAGTTGCAGGACTACGCCGCGCGCAGCGGCCGCAGCATCGAGGATCTGAAGCGCACGCTGGCGCCGAACCTGGGCTGAGGCCGGTTTCGCCGCCGCGCCGGGCCCGCCCGGTATCTCAGTGCCACCCCAGCGCCGCCCCGGCTCGTCCGGCGCGGCGCTTTGTTTTATTCGGACGGTTTACCAAATGGATAGTGGTAAACCATGATGTGCCAAATTGGTAAACCACATAATATTTGGTCCAACCACTTTCAACGCCATGACACTACAACTGATCCCCAAGCCCGAGGAACCCGCCAGCAAGCCGGTGGCCGACCGCGCCTACCTGCGGCTGGCCGCGCAGATCCAGGCGCTGGTCGCGCAGGGCGAGTTCGCGGTGGGCAAGCGCCTGCCGGCCGAGCGCGCGCTGGCCGAGCGCTTCGACGTCAGCCGCACCTCGCTGCGCGAGGCCATCATCGCGCTGGAACTGCAGGGCGTGGTGGAAGTGCGCGGCGGTTCGGGCATCTACGTCTGTGAACCCAAGCCGGGCGTGGCGCGGCTGCCGGCCGCGCAGGAGCCGGGCGCCGGTCCGTTCGAACTGCTGCGCGCGCGCTGCCTGGTGGAATCCGAGATCGCCGCGCTGGCGGCCACGACGCGCAACGACGCCGACCTGGACCGCATCTTCGAGGCGCTGACCACCATGCGCGAACAGATGATGCACAAGGAAGAGAACCAGGAGGCCGACCGCCGTTTCCACCTGTACATCGCGCAGTCCACCGGCAACAGCGTGCTGCTGGGCACGGTGACGGCGATGTGGGACCAGGCGCAAGGCCCTATCTGGGAAAAGATCGAACAGCATTTCCATACGCAGGAATTGCGCCAGGCCTCGCAGGAAGACCATCAGCGCATCTTCAGCGCGCTGGTGGCGCGCGATGCGGATGGCGCGCGGCAGGCAATGCGCAATCACCTCGAACGCGTGATCGGCGAGTTCGCGCAGGGGTGGCGTTGACGTAATACCGGCAGGCGGCCCCCGGCTGAGCGCGGAAGATACCGCGCCCCGGAACCGGGCGACACACATCAGGAGACAACAGGATGCAGCAAAGGAACAAGGGGAGCCGCGCCTGGCACAGGGCGGCGGCGATGCTGTCGGCGTGCGCGCTGGCGGCCTATGCGCTGACCGCGCCGGCGATGGCGCAGGAAGCGCCCGCGGCGGGCCAGAGCGCGCGCATCGATGCGATCCGCAAGGCGGGCGAGCTGCGCGTCGGCGTGCTGCAGAATGCGCCCTGGCTGCTGCAGGACGTGTCCGGCAAGGGCGGCGAGGGCTGGAGCGGCCCGGCCTGGCTGCTGGCCAAGGAATACGCCCGCCTGTTGGGCGTGAAGCTGACGCCGGTGCAGGTCTCGCACGAGACCAAGGTGCCGGTGCTGGCGGCCAACCAGGTCGACATGACCATCAGCCCGCTGGCCGAAACGCCGGAACGCTTGAAGGTGGTGGACTTCGTGCTGTATTCCTCCACCAGCGTCTGCCTGTTCGGCCTGGCGTCCAATCCCAGGATGGCCGCGGCCAGGTCGGTCGATGACCTGAACCGGCCCGGCGTCACCATCGCATACTTCACCGGCGGCGCCGAGGAAGCCTGGGTCAAGCAGCGCTTTCCCAACGCCACGCTGCGCGCCGTGGCCAACTCGGGCGCCACCGCGCCGATCGAGGAAATCATGGCCAAGCGCGCCGACGCGGCGCCGATTAACCGCGTGCCCTGGGTCGGCCTGAGCCGCAAGGTGCGCGGCCTGATCGCGCTGCCCGCCGAGGCCAACTGCCAGCAGAGCACCGAAAAGGCCTCGCCGGTGGGCCTGGCGATCGACAAGAACCAGCCCGAATACCTGGCCTGGCTGCGGCAGGTGGCCGCCGGCATGAAGACGCGCCTGGACGCCGACGAAATGCGCATCATCGAACAGACCCCGTAGGCCGCTCCGGCCTTTCCCCACCCCACTGGATTCACCGACCCCGCGCAAGGCGCGCGGCCCGGGCGACTGCCCGCGGCCTCGCGCGCCCGCATCCGGCGTCCGCCGCCGGGCTTGCCTCCAAGGAGACCGCAATGCAACCGTCCTTCCTCACCCGTTTCGCCGCCACCGCTCTGCTGCTGGCCGGCGCCGCCACCGCCCAGGCGCAGACGCCGCCCGCGCCCGGCGAGAGCCCGCGCATCGACGCCATTCGTAAGGCCGGCGTGCTGCGCGTGGGCGTGGTCAACAACCCGCCGTGGCTGGTGCAGAACACCACCGGCTCGGGCGAGCCCTGGATGGGCTCGTCGTGGCTGCTGGGCAAGGAATTCGCGCGCCTGCTGGACGTGAAGATCGTGCCGGTGCAGGTCAGCCACGAAACCAAGGTGCCGGCGCTGATCGCCAATCAGATGGACATCATGATCGGGCCGCTGAACCAGAACGCCGAGCGCGCCAAGATCATCGACTTCGTCACGTTCTCGAACACCAGCGTCTGCATGTTCGGCCTGGCGTCCAACCCCAAGTTCACCAGCGCCACCAAGGTCGAGGACTTCAACCAGCCCGGCATCACCATGGCGTACTTCTCGGGCGCGGGCGAAGAGCCGCTGGTGCTGGAGAACTTCCCCAAGGCCAAGCTGCGCGGCGTCACCAACTCGGGTTCGGTGGCGCCGATCGAGGAAGTGCTGGCGGGCCGCTCCGACGTGGCGCCGCTGAACCGCATGCTGTGGCCCAACATCAGCAGGAAGGTCAAGGGCCTGGCCGTGTTCCCCAAGGAAAACGATTGCCAGGACAGCAAGATCTTCGCGATCGACGCGGGCATGGGCGTGGCCAAGAACCAGCCGGTGTACCTGGAGTGGCTGCGCAAGGTGGAAGCGCGCATGCATCCCGAACTGGTGGCCGAAGAGCGCCGCATGACGCAGAACCTGAAGTAAGGCGGACACACCATGCTCAATTGCGCGATTCATGGGGCCGAGGACTTGCGGCTGGTGGAACAGGCGCCCGAGCCGCTGGGCCCGACGCAGGTGCGCGTCGGCGTCAAGGCGGTCGGCATCTGCGGTTCGGACCTGCATTACTACCGTCACGGCCGGGTCGGCGACTTCGTCATCCGCGAACCGCTGACGCCGGGCCACGAGGCCTCGGGCCAGGTGCTGGAGGTCGGCTCGGCGGTCACCGCCGTCAAGCCCGGCGACCGCGTGGCGCTGGATCCGGCGCGCACCTGCGGCGTGTGCCGCTACTGCCGCCAGGGCGATTCCAACCACTGCGAGGCGGTGTTCTTCTTCGGCAGCGCCAGCCGCTATCCGCACATGCAGGGCGCGATGCGCGAGCAGGTGGTGGTGCAGGAAAAGCAGTGCGTGCCGGTGCCGGACAGCCTGTCGTTCGAGCTGGCCGCCTTCGGCGAGCCGCTGGCGGTGGCGCTGCACGCGGTGCGCAGCGCCGGCACGCTGCTGGGCAAGACGGTGATGGTGGTGGGCGCCGGGCCGATCGGCGCGCTGGTGCTGATGGCGGCGCGCCTGGCCGGCGCCAGCCAGGTCATCGTGGTCGACATCGTCGACCAGACCCTGGCAACCTGCGCCAAGGTCGGCGCCACGCGCACCATCAACGCCGCCGCCGAGCCGGGCGCGCTGGACGAACTGGCGGCGGGCAAGGGCACGGTCGATGTGTGCTTCGAGGCCTCCGGCAACTACGCCGGGCTGGCGAACTGCATCCGCGCCACGCGGCCGCGCGGCACCATCGTCACGGTGGGCACGCTGGGCGGCAGCAGCGAGCAGTGCCCGTTCAACCAGATCATGGTCAAGAGCCTGAACGTCATCGGCAGCTTCCGCTTCGTCGATGAATACGCCTGGGCGGTCGACTACCTGGGCCGCGGCCTGGTGGACGTGGCGCCGCTGCTGACGGCGGCGGTGCCGGCGCGCCAGGCGCACGAGGCCTTCGCGCTGGCGGCCGACCGGCGCCAGGCCATGAAAGTGATGGTGACGTTCTGAGCCCGGCCGCGCTCGCGACCGCACGGAGATTCCATGGACTTCGATTTTTCCCCCATCGTCGATAACTGGCGCTTCTTCGCCAGTGGCCTGGGCATCACGGTGGCGCTGAGCGCCGTCACGGCGGTGTCCAGCATCCTGCTGGGCCTGGTGATCGCGCTGCTGCGCCTGTACGGGCCGCGCTGGCTGCGGGTGCTGCTGGTGTTCTACATCGACAGCATGCGCGCCATCCCGGTGCTGGTGGTGCTGGTGTGGATCTACTTCGCCTTCCCGCTGCTGGCCGGGGTGACCTTCGCGCCGTTCTGGGCGGCGCTGGTGGCGTTGACGCTGCACATCGCGGCCTACTCGGCCGAGGTGATCCGCGCCGGCATCGAGTCGGTGCGCCCGGGGCAGATGCGCGCCGGCCTGGCGCTCGGCATGTCGCGGGCCCAGGCGCTGCGCAAGATCATCCTGCCGCAGGCCACCATCCGCATGCTGCCGGCCTTCGGCTCGGTGCTGACGGTGGCGATCAAGGACACCGCCATCGCCACGGTGATCGCGGTGCCCGAACTGATGCACAAGGCCGAGACCATCGCCGGGCAGAGCTACCGGCCGATCGAGGTGTTCACCGCGGTGATCGTGGCGTACTTCGTGATCCTGTTCCCGGTGACGCGCGGCGTGGACCGGCTGTACCAACGTTACGCACACCTGGGGCGCTCATGAATCTGGACTGGGGAATTATCTGGGACTCGCGCCAGGTGCTGCTGCAGGGCGCGGCCATGACCGTGATGCTGACGGTGGTGACGATGGCGCTGGCGGTGCCCGGCGGCATGGTGCTGGCGCTGATGCGGCTGTCGTCGAACCGCGTGGCCAATGGCATCGCGGTGGCGATCGTCGAGTTCTTCCGCAACCTGCCGCTGATCCTGGTGATCTATTGGGCGTTCTACGTGATGCCGATGGCGCTGGACGTGCAGTTCTCGGCGGTGACCACGGCGCTGGTGGCGCTGGTGCTGAACGTGTCGGCCTACAACTCCGAGACCTTCCGCGCCGGCATCAATTCGATCCGCAAGGGCCAGATGGAGGCGGCGCTGGCGATGGGCATGTCGCGCCGCCAGGCCATGTTCAAGGTGCTGGTGCCGCAGGCAGCGCGGCGGATCCTGCCGGTGCTGGCCAGCACCTGGATCTCGCTGTTCAAGGACACCTCGCTGGTGTCGGTGATCGCCGTCAGCGAGCTGGCCTATGCCTCGATGCAGGTGCGCGCGCAGAGCTTCCGCGTGCTGGAAATGCTGACCGCGATGGCGGTGATCTATTGGCTGATGGGCTATCCGCAGGCCAAGCTGGTCGACTGGATCCACCGCAAATACGGAGTCAAGGAGTGAACGAGATGATCCTGGAACAAGTGGCCGGCACGGCCGGCGCGGCGGCGGCCGCAGCAACGACCCGCGCGGCAACGGCCGCCGCAGCGCCGGCTGCCGCAGCGACGGCTGCCGCGGCAACGGCCGCCGCACGCAAGGGCGCCGATCAGCCGCCGGTGCTGGTGTACGAGCACGTGCGCAAGGTCTTTGGCGACTTCGTGGCGTTGAACGACGTTTCGCTGCAGGTCAACAAGGGCGAGGTGATGTGCCTGATCGGCCCGTCCGGTTCGGGCAAGTCTACGCTCCTGCGCTGCACCAACGCATTGGAGAAGATCGACGGCGGCCGCGTGCTGCTGGACGGCGTGGCGGTGCCGGAGGCCGAATCGGAAGTGCGCAAGGTGCGCCAGCGCATGGGCATGGTGTTCCAGAGCTTCGAGCTGTTCCCGCACAAGTCGGCGCTGGACAACGTCGCCATGGGGCCCATCACCGTGCTCGGCATGGCGCCGGAGCTGGCGCGGGCCCGCGCCATGGCGCTGCTGGAGAAGGTCGGCCTGGCCGCCAAGGCCGGCAACTTTCCCGCCAACCTGTCCGGCGGCCAGCAGCAGCGCGTGGCGATCGCCCGCGCGCTGGCGATGGAGCCGGAAGTGATGCTGTTCGACGAGCCGACCTCGGCGCTCGACCCCGAGACCGTGGGCGAGGTGCTGAACGTCATGAAGAAGCTGGCGCAGGAAGGCATGACCATGATCGTGGTCACGCATGAAATGAGTTTCGCGCGGCGCGTGGCCAACTGGGTGGTGGTGTTCGAGAACGGCGCCATCCTGGAACAGGGCCCGCCCGCGCAGATTTTCGACAACCCGCAGGTCGCCCGTACCCGCGACTTCCTCAGCCACCTGGGCTGGGAAGGCTGAACACCCTCCCGTTTCACGGAATCCATGATGAAAATTACGAACGCACGCGTCATTGTTTGTTCGCCGGGCCGCAATTTCGTGACCCTGAAGATCGAGACCGACCAGGGCCTGACCGGCATCGGCGACGCCACCCTGAACGGGCGCGAGCTGGCCGTGGCGGCCTACCTGACCGAACACGTGGTGCCTTGCCTGATCGGCCGCGACGCGCACCAGATCGAGGACATCTGGCAATACCTGTACAAGGGCGCCTACTGGCGCCGGGGCCCGGTCACCATGACCGCCATCGCCGCGGTCGACACCGCGCTCTGGGACCTGAAGGCCAAGGCCGCCGGCCTGCCGCTGTACCAACTGCTGGGCGGCAAGAGCCGCACCGGCGTCATGGTCTACGGCCACGCCAATGGCAGCGACATCGAGCACACCGTCGACGAGGTGCTGCGCTATGCCGACATGGGCTACCGCGCGATCCGCGCGCAGAGCGGCGTGCCGGGGCTGGACAAGGTCTACGGCGTCGGCCGCGGCAACCTGTTCTACGAACCCGCCGACGCCGACCTGCCCAGCGAGCACGACTGGTCCACGGAGAAGTACCTGCGGCACACGCCCAAGCTGTTCGATCGCATCCGCGAAAAGCTCGGCTTCGAGCACCACCTGCTGCACGACGTGCACCACCGCCTGATGCCGATCGAGGCTGGCCGCCTGGGCAAGTCGCTGGAACCGTACAACCTGTTCTGGATGGAAGACGCCACGCCGGCCGAGAACCAGGAGGCCTTCCGCCTGATCCGCCAGCACACCACCACGCCGCTGGCGGTGGGCGAGATCTTCAATTCGATCTGGGACTGCAAGGACCTGGTGCAGAACCAGTTGATCGACTACATCCGGACCACCGTGGTGCACGCCGGCGGCATCACGCACCTGCGCCGCATCGCCGACCTGGCCTCGCTGTACCAGGTGCGCACCGGCTGCCATGGCGCCACCGACCTGTCGCCGGTGTGCATGGGCGCGGCGCTGCACTTCGACCTGTGGGTGCCGAACTTCGGCATCCAGGAATACATGCGCCACACCGAGGAGACGGACGCGGTGTTCCCCCACGCCTACACCTTCTCGCAGGGCATGCTGTATCCGGGCGATGTGCCGGGTCACGGCGTGGACATCGACGAGAAGCTGGCCGCCAAGTATCCGTACAAGCGCGCCTACCTGCCGGTGAACCGCTTGCAGCAGGACGGCACGCTATGGAATTGGTAGCCCCCGCGGCCGTCCGGCTGCATCCGGCGCGCCTGCAGGCGCTGGCGCCCGGCCTGGCGCGACCGGCCTACGATAGGGGCGCGTTGCGCGCCGGCATCGTGCATCTGGGACTGGGCGCGTTCGCGCGCGGCCATCTGGCGGCGGTGAATGAGGCGGCCATCCACGCCAGCGGCGACCCGCGCTGGGGCATCTGCGGCGTGTCGCTGCGCCAGGCCGACACCCGCGATGCGCTGGCGCCGCAGGACGGGCTGTACACGCTGGCGCTGCGCAGCGCCGACGCCGAGGGCCGGCCGCGACAGCAACTGGCCGTGATCGGCTGCCTGCTGGAAACGCTGGTGGCGCCGGAGGATCCGCAGGCGGTGCTGGCGCGCATCGCCAGTCCGTACACGCGCATCGTGAGCCTGACCGTGACCGAGAAGGGCTATTGCCACGATCCGGCCAGCGGGGCGTTGAACCTGGCGCATCCCGACATCGTGCACGACCTGGGCCAGCCGCTGGCGCCGCGCAGCACCATCGGCTTCCTGGTGTGGGGGCTGCAACGGCGCCGCGCCTCGGGCCTGGGCCCGGTGACGCTGCTGTCGCTGGACAACCTGCCCGGCAACGGCCATCTGCTGCGCGGCCTGGTGCTGGCGTTCGCCGCGCAGGTCGACGCCCGCCTGGCCGAATGGATCGGCCAGGCCTGCACGTTTCCGTGCTCCATGGTGGACCGCATCGTGCCGCGCACCACCGATGAGGATCGCGCGGCCGTGGCGCAGGCGCTGGGCATGACGGACGCCTGGCCGGTGCAGGCCGAGCCGTTCCTGGAATGGGTGGTGGAAGATCGCTTTGCCGCCGGTCGGCCGGACTGGGCCGTGGGCGGCGCGCGCTTTGTCGACGAGGCGGCGCCGTTCGAGACCCTCAAGCTGCGCATGGTGAACGGCGCGCATTCGGCGCTGGCCTACCTGTCGGTGATGGCGGGGTGGGGCACGGTGGACCAGGCCGTGGCGCAGCCGGCGCTGCGGCGCTATCTGGCCGACCTGATGCGCATGGAAATCGCGCCGACCCTGCCGGTGCTGCCAGGCCTGGACCTGGCGGCTTACCAGGAGCGGCTGTTGCAACGCTACGCCAATCCGGCGCTGCGGCACCAGACGCGGCAGATCGCCATGGACGGGTCGCAGAAGATGCCGCAGCGCCTGCTGGGCACGGTGCGGGCGCGGCTGGCGGCGGACCGGCCGATCACGGGGCTGGCGCTGGCGCTGGCCGGCTGGCTGCATTTCCTGCGCGGTGTGGATCAGGCAGGACGGCGTTATCCCATCGACGATCCGCTGGCCGAGCCGCTGGCGCAGCGACTGGCGCAGGCCGAGCATGCGGCGCGCGATGCTTCGCCGGGACCGGCCGCCGCGCTGGCCTGGGCGCGCGAGATGACGGCCCTGGCCGCCGTGTTCGGCGACCTGGGCCGCGACGAGCGTTTCGTGCGCGAGGTGGCGCAGGCGGCGCAGTCGTTGCGCACGCTGGGCGTGGCGGGCGCGCTGGAGGCGACCCTGGCCGCGATGCGCGCGGACGCTGGCTAGGGCGGCGTCCGCGTCAGGCAGCCGGCGGCGCCAGCCGGCCCAGCAATGGTTCGATTGCCATGCCAATGGCGAGGATCTGGCGGTCCTCGCCCGGCAGGCCATCCACCTCCAGTCCGATCGGCAGGCCGCCGTCCGACAGGCCGGCGGGCAGGCTCAGGCCGGGCAGGCCCGCGTTGCTGCCGGGGTCGACGTTGCGCGCCAGCCGCAGGAACGACTCCAGGCTGCTGGCCTCGGACGCGGCGAGCGGCGCCAGCACCGGCACCGTGGGGAACAGCAGCCCGTGCAGCCCGTGCCGCGCGAACGCACGGCGGTAGACGTCGACGAGCGCGTTGCGATGTTCCGCGATGGCGCTGTCGTAAAGCGGTTGCAGCGGCAGCAGTTCGCCCGATGGCGTGGGCAGCACGCCCGGCACGACCAGGTCATCGAAGATGGCTTTCACGTCAGGGCTGGAAATCCGAGCCACCAGTTCCTCGAATGACACGCCCGCGTCGTGGCGTTGCAGATAGGCGATCAGATCGTGCTTCTGCTCGTACAGGCACAGTGGCATGCCGGTCGCGGCGTTGCTGGCTTCCAGGCCGGGCAGGTCCAGCGGGACCAGGGTCACGCCGGCCGCGCGCAGACGCTCCAGGGCGGCCTGCGCCGTGGCCTCTACCCGCGGGTCCAGGTCCTGCCAGAAATAGCCGGGCAGGCCCAGGCGCAGGTCGGCGGCGCGCAGCGCCGGCAGTGGCGTGTCATCGCCGGCCAGGACGGCATCCAGCAGCGCGATGTCGGCCATGCCGTTGGCGATGGGTCCGGGCGTATCGCGGGTATGCGAAATCGGCGTAATGCCCGAACCGTCATAGCGACCCACGGAAGGCCGGAAGCCGACGGCGCCATTGAGGGCGGCGGGCAGGCGCACGGAAGCGCCAGTGTCGGTGCCTAGCGCGGCCGGCACCAGGCGCGCGCCCACCGCCGCGCCGCTGCCCGAGGACGAACCGCCGGCGATGCGTTCGGCGTCATAAGCGTTGCGCGTGCCCGCGCCGCGCGGGCCGGGGTAGGCGGTGTTGTAGCCGGACACGCCGAAGGCCAGTTCATGCATGTGGGTCTTGCCGACGATGATGGCGCCCGCCTCGCGCAACCGGCGCACCACCGGCGCGTCTTCCTTGGGGATGAAGCCATGCAGGGCCGGGGTGCCGGCGGTGTTGGGCAGCCCCGCCACATGGATGTTGTCCTTGATCGCCAAGGGCACGCCCTGCAGCGGCCGGGGCGCGCGGCCGGCGGCGCGCCCGGCGTCGGCGGCCCTTGCCTGGGCCAGCGCGCCCTCGGCGTCGACGGTGATGAAGGCATTGAGGTCCTGGCGGGACGCGATGCGGTCCAGACAGGCCCGGGTGAGGGCCTCGCTGGTGATCTGGCCGTCGCGGAACAGCGCCGCGGCCTCGGTCACGGTGGGGCAGCTCGAGGACGTCTGGTGGGCGGTCATGGCGGGGTTGTCTCCTTGGTTTTGGGGCGGTTGCGTCGGGTCGATACCGTTCTGTGCAGGGTTGACCGTAGCGCGGCCGGGCGCCGTTCGTCGATATGCCGGTCCGGCCCGTGGTCGCCCGCGGGCGGGGCGCGGTACCGCGGGGACGGTCAGGCGCTAAGATAGGTGGAGCTTATACACGTACAAGTCCCTCTCTTATCCTGGTATGAACACTTCCCCCCAGGCCGGCGCCGCCGGCCACGAAGGCTCCCGCCTGCGCCGCCAGGCGCTGGGCGAATTCGTGCGCAGCGCCCGATCGCGCATCACGCCGCAGATGGCCGGCCTGCCCGAAGGCATGCGCCGGCGCACGCCGGGGCTGCGGCGCGAAGAGGTGGCGCAACTGTGCGGCATCAGCGTCACCTGGTACACCTGGATCGAACAGGGGCGCGAGGTGTCGGTATCGCCGTCGGTCTGGTCGCGCATCGCGGGGGTGCTGCAACTGGCGCGGGCCGAGCGGGCCTATCTGTTCGACCTGGCCGATTGCGCCGATCCGCAGCATGCGCGCGACGACGCGATGGGGGCGCCGGGGTCGTTGCGCGAGTGCGTGGACGCCATCACCGCGCCGGCCTACGTGCTGGACCGGGCCTGGAACGTGCTGGCCTGTAATGAACCGCTGCGGGAACTGTTCGACGACTGGCCGACCCGGGATCCGGAGCCCAACCTGCTGCGCTACATCTTCCTGGACCCGGCGGCGCGCGAGCTGGTGGTGGATTGGGAGCAGCGGGCGCGGCGCGTGGTGGCGGAGTTTCGGGCGGACGCGGGCGCGCATCTGGATGAGCCGGCGGTGCTGGCGCTGATCGATGCCCTGAACCGGCAGAGCGCGGTGTTCGCGCATTGGTGGAACCGGCACGCGGTGGTCGAGCGCGAGGGCGGCCTGCGTGAATTCGCGCATCCGCGGCGGGGGCGGATGGCGTTCCAGCAGATCACGTTTCGCCTGGCGACGCATCTGGATCTGAAGCTGGTGATGTTGCTGGGGGATGAGTGACGGGTGGGTTCTTGAGGCGCGAGTGGCGGGGCAGGCGGGGGATGGCGGGGCGTGTAGATGCGCCCGGCGGAAACCGAAGGCAGCCGCCGGCAGGCGGCAACGAGGTTGAGCCCGGGGCAGTCCGGAGCGAACGCTCCGGACCGCAATCGTAGCCCCGCCATCCCCCGCCTGCCCCGCCACTCGCTCGCGTCGTGACTTAACGGCGGCTGTTGGGGCGGGTCTTGTTCTTGGCGTTCTTGCCAGCAATCTTTGAGGCGGAAAGGGTTTGCGGGGTCGCCAAAGGCGGCCGCGCGGGCGGCCTTCTTTGGCGTTTGGGTGTCTGGCGTCGGGGTGGTGACGCTGCGCGCGGGGGGCGGTCGGAGGGTGCTACTTGCTGTTGGCCAGCAGGTCGCCGGGGAGGCCGGCTTCGATCAGGCCCAGCAGGAGTTTCTTGACGGGGGCGGGCAGGGCGGTGTCGGCGAGTTCGGCCTGGGTGATCCAGCGCTCGGGTTGCGTGGGCTGGCGTAGCGAGGCGCTGCGCACGGGCACGTACCAGGGGCGGATGTGCAGGCGGTAGTGGGTGAAGGTGTGGGCGAAGGCGGCGAGTTCGAAGCGCTGTTCGGGGTCCAGGCCTAGGGCGCGGGAGGCGGCCAGGGGGTCGCCGGCGGCGTCGAATTCGGGCAGGCTCCAGAGGCCGCCCCAGATACCGGGTTCGGGGCGTTGCTGCAGCAGGAAGGCGCCCTGGTGCTGCAGCACCAGCATCGCGGTCTCGCGTTCCGGGATCGCCTTGCGCGCCTTGGGCGTGGGCAGCTCGGCCTGGCGGCCTTCGCGCTTGGCGACACAGGTATCGGCGACCGGGCAGCGTTCACAGGCGGGCTTGCCGCGCGTACAGAGGGTGGCGCCCAGATCCATCAGGCCCTGCGTGTAGGCGGCCATGTCCAGGCCGGGCGCGGCCTCGACCTGGGCGTCGGCCAGGGCCCACAGGCGCTGCTCGATCTCGCGCCTGGCGGGGTCGCCGGCGATGCCGAAGTGACGGGTGAAGACGCGCTTGACGTTGCCGTCGAGGATGGGCGAGCGCTCGCCGTAGGCGAAGGCGGCGATGGCGGCGGCGGTCGAGCGGCCGATGCCGGGCAGGGTGGCGATGGCTTCGGCGCTGGGCGGGAAGTGGCCATTCCAGTCGCGCGCGATCTCCTGGGCGCAGCGGTGCAGGTTGCGGGCGCGGGCGTAGTAGCCCAGGCCGGCCCAGTAGGGCATCACCTCTTCCTGGGCGGCGGCGGCCAGCGCGGCCACGTCGGGGAAGCGCTGCAGGAAGCGTTCGTAGTAGGGGATCACCGTGGCCACCTGCGTCTGCTGCAGCATGATCTCGGAGAGCCAGATGCGGTAGGGATCCCGGGTGTTTTGCCAGGGGAGATCGTGGCGGCCGTGCTGGCGTTGCCAGGCGACGATGCGAGGGGCGAAGTCCATGCCCGCAATTATCGCATCGCCCTATTGCCGGGGGTGGGGCGAGCGGTTACAACCGTAGGACAGAGGCGCATCGAGCGCCCGGAATTCACCTCCCGCCGCTTGCCTGCATGCGCTTCAAGAGGGCGTGGTGCGTTGGCTGCCGCGGGCGTTCCACGACCCTCGGAGTAGACATGAATGCCCCCCTCACGCCCGCGCTGCGCGCGGCGCTCGAATCCGTCCAGTTGGACGACAAATACACCCTCGAAAGCGGCCGCGCCTGGATGAGCGGCATCCACGCCCTGGTGCGCCTGCCGATGATGCAGCG
This sequence comes from Achromobacter dolens, assembly GCF_902859745.1. Taxonomy (GTDB): domain Bacteria; phylum Pseudomonadota; class Gammaproteobacteria; order Burkholderiales; family Burkholderiaceae_B; genus Achromobacter; species Achromobacter dolens. Next base: position 29,346 of record NZ_CADIJW010000050.1, read on the forward strand.
GCTGCGCGACCTGCGCGCGGGGCTGAACACGGCCGGGTTCGTGTCGGGCTACCGGGGCTCGCCGCTGGGCGGGGTCGACCAGAACATGTGGAAGGCGGCCAAGTACCTGAAGGCGCACCACGTCGAGTTCCAGCCGGGCATCAACGAGGACCTGGCGGCCACCGCGGTGTGGGGCACCCAGCAGGTCAACCTGTTCCCAGGCGCCAAGTACGACGGCGTGTTCGGCATGTGGTACGGCAAGGGGCCGGGCGTGGACCGCTGCGGCGACGTGTTCAAGCACGCCAACGCCGCCGGCACGTCGCCGCACGGCGGCGTGCTGGTGGTGGCCGGCGACGACCATCCGGCCAAGTCGTCGACGCTGCCGCACCAGAGCGACCACATCCTCAAGGCCTGCATGATCCCGGCGCTGTTCCCCTCCAGCGTGCAGGAGGTGCTGGACTACGGCCTGCACGGCTGGGCCATGAGCCGTTATGCCGGCGTCTGGGTCGGCATGAAGTGCATCACCGACATCGTCGAGGTGTCGGCCTCGGTGGACGTGGATCCGTACCGCGTGCAGATCGTGCTGCCCGGGGATTTCCAACTGCCGCCGGACGGCCTGAACATCCGCATCCCGGACACGCCGCTGCAACAGGAAGCGCGGCTGCTGGACTACAAGCTGTACGCGGCGCTGGCCTACGCGCGCGCCAACAACCTGAACCGCGAACTGTGGCAGGTGCCGGCGCGCGACGCGCGCTTTGGCATCATGACCTCGGGCAAGGCCTACCTGGACACGCGCCAGGCGCTGTCCGACCTCGGGTTGAGCGAGGCGGTGTGCCAGCGCATCGGCCTGCGGCTGTTCAAGGTGGGCATGGTGTGGCCGCTGGAGTCCACCGGCATGGCGCGCTTCGCCGATGGCCTGGACGAGATTCTGGTGGTCGAGGAAAAGCGCCAGGTGCTCGAATACCAGTTGAAGGAGGAACTGTTTAGCTGGATCGGCAGCGGCAAGAAGATCCCGCGCGTGGTCGGCAAGTTCGACGACAAGGATGGCGGCGAATGGGCGGTGCCGCAGGGCAACTGGCTGCTGCCGGCGCACTACGAGTTCTCGCCGGCGATGGTGGCCAAGGCCATCGCCGCGCGCCTGCTGCGCTTCGAATTGCCGGCCGACGTGCGCGCCGGCATCGAGGCGCGCCTGGCCTTCATCGCCGAGCGTGAGCAGGCGCTGGCGCGGCCGCGCGTGGTGGAAGACCGCAAGCCGTGGTTCTGTTCGGGCTGTCCGCACAATACCTCGACGCGGGTGCCGGAAGGCTCGCGCGGCATGGCCGGCATCGGCTGCCACTACATGGTGACCTGGATGGGCCGCAACACGCAGGTGTACACGCAGATGGGCGGCGAGGGCGTGCCGTGGCTGGGGCAGGCGCCGTTCACCGAAGAGAAGCACGTGTTCGCCAACCTTGGGGACGGCACCTACTTCCATTCCGGCCTGCTGGCGATCCGCGCGGCGGTGGCGGCCAAGGCGCCGATCACCTACAAGATCCTGTTCAACGACGCGGTGGCCATGACTGGCGGGCAGCCGGTGGACGGCCCTATCAGCGTGCCGATGATCAGCCGCCAGGTGGCCGCAGAGGGCATCGACAAGATCGTGGTGGTGACCGACGAGCCGGAGAAATACCAGGGCATGGCCGGCATGGCGCCGGGCGTGCCGGTGCAACACCGCGACGAGCTGGACGCGGTGATGCGCGAGTTGCGCGAGCACCCCGGCGTGTCGGTCCTGATCTATGACCAGACCTGTGCCACCGAGAAGCGCCGCCGCCGCAAGCGCGGCGCCTATCCCGATCCGGCGCGGCGCGTGGTCATCAACGAGCGCGTGTGCGAAGGCTGCGGCGACTGTTCGCAGAAATCGCACTGCCTGTCGGTGGAACCGCTGGAGACCGAGTTCGGCCGCAAGCGCGCCATCAACCAGTCCAGTTGCAACAAGGACTTCTCCTGTCTGAAGGGCTTCTGCCCCAGCTTCGTCACGGTGGAAGGCGGCAAGCTGCGCAAGCCGCGCGCGCTGGCGCCGGAAGGCGCGGTCGACGACGACGTGCCGCAACCGGCGCTGCCGGCGCTGGCGCAGGCCTATGGCGTGTTCATCGCCGGCGTCGGCGGCACCGGCGTGGTCACCATCGGGCAACTGCTGGGCATGGCCGCGCACCTGGAAGGCAAGGGCTGTTCGGTGCTGGACATGGCCGGCCTGGCGCAGAAGGGCGGCGCGGTGTATTCGCACGTGGTGCTGGCGCAGACGCCGGACCACTTGATGAACACGCGCGTGGCGATGGGCGAGGCCGACCTGATGCTGGCCGGCGACCTGGTGGTGGCCACCAGCGCCGACGCCATGGCGCGGCTGCGTCCGGGCCGCTCGCGCGCGCTGCTCAACAGCGACACCGCGCCCACCGCCGCGTTCGTCACCAACCCCGACTGGACGCTGCCGGGCGCCAACCTGACGGCCGACCTGCAGGCCGCCTGCGGCAAGGACAACCTGCACACGGTGGACGCGTCGGCGCTGGCCGTGGGCCTGCTGGGCGACGCCATCTATTCCAACCCGCTGATGATGGGCTACGCCTACCAGAAGGGCTGGCTGCCGCTGTCGCGCGAGTCGTTGCTGCGCGCCATCGAACTGAACGGCCAGCAGGTGCCCAACAACCAGGCGGCGTTCGCCTGGGGCCGCCGCGCGGCGCATGACCTGGCCGGCGTGACGCGCCTGCTGGCAAGCGGCGGCGCGCCCGCGCATCCGGAGGGCATCATCGAGATCCGCCGGCCGCGCGTGGTCCAACCGGTGGTGGAGCTGAAGAAGCCGGCCGGCGAGCTGGCGCGCGTCGTCGAAACGCGCCGCGCGTTCCTGACGCAGTACCAGGACGCGGCTTACGCCAGGCAGTACACCGACCTGGTGGACAAGGTGGCGCACGCCGAGCGCGAGGCCACCGGCACCCAGCGCCTGGCGCTGGCGGTGGCGCGCTACTACTTCAAGCTGCTGGCCTACAAGGACGAGTACGAGGTGGCGCGGTTGTACACGGACGGGGAGTTCCTCAAGCGCATTGGCGAGCAGTTCGAGGGCGACTGGAAGCTGCGCTTCCACCTGGCGCCGCCGCTGTTCGCGCGCCGCGGCGCGGACGGCCATCTGGTCAAGAAAGCCTATGGCCCCGGCATGCTGCGGGTGTTCCGCCTGCTGGCGCGCATGAAGCGCCTGCGCGGCACGCGCTTCGATCCGTTCGGCTACACGCGCGAGCGCCGCGCCGAGCGCGAGCTGGCGCGCGAGTATCGCGAGACGCTGAGCGCGATCCTGTCCAAGCTCAATCGCGGCAACCTGGATCGCGCGGTCGCCCTGGCCAGCGTGCCGGAGGAGATCCGCGGCTACGGCCACGTGAAGGAGGCGGCGATGGAGAAGGCCGCCGCGCGGCGCGAGGCGCTGCTCAAGGACTTCAGCGCCAGCGTGGTGTCGATCGGCGGCGCGCGGGCGGCCTGATCCGCCTGCGCGGCGATGGCCGGCGACGGGCATATGCCTGCCGCCGGCCCATGCGCCCTCGCGGCAGCCGCGCGCGACTGGGGCTGGCCAGCCCTACGCCGGATAGTGCGCGTCGTCCAGCAGCATGTCCTCGAAGAACGCGCCGTAGCGGCCCTGCGGGTCGCGCAAGTGGATCTCCAGGATCCAGCGCATCTCCGATGGGCTGATCGCCAGCTCGGCGAGCGAGCCGGTATGGATTGCCGCGTGCGGGAAGTCGGATACGCGGTGGCCGGGCAGGTCGAAGTTCAGCTCCCAACCCATGGCGCGCGCCTGGCGGTCGGCGTAGGCGTAGAGCGCCTGTCCGCTCAGCCGCTCGCGCAGCCAGACGCCGCGCACGTCATGGAACAGCGCCTCGGCGTCGCGGGCGCAACGCGCCTGGCCGGGGTCGTCGCCCACCACGTAGCTCTTGCCGCCATCGCCTTCCCAGGCGTCCAGGCGCGGCGCGATGTCGAGAAAGAAGATGTCGTGTTCGCCCAGCACCGCGCCGGGCGTGGACGCCTGGCGCATGGCTTTCAGGGTGTTGGCGCCGAAGCGCACCCGCGTGGGATGCCAGCTCAGCGCCATGCCGGCATTGATCAGCGTCTGCTTGGCCAGGGCGACCGCGTCTTCCTCGATCATGCCGGGGCGGATGCGCGCGGCGATGTCCTCGATGGCCTGGCGTGTCTTGTTGCGGGCCAGCAGCATGCCGTCCACGGAGAAGGCGGGACCGACGCGTTCGCTGGGGTCGGAAGAGGGCGTTTGCATGAGGGGGTTCCTTGCTTGGCAAGCCCGGAGGGCGATGCAAGCAGTCTGGGCGCGCGCCGGGTCATCGACCAGCGCCGCGCGGCACGGATTCCGGCCAGCCTGGCGCGTCCGGCGGCCATGGCCGTGGACGGCGGCGGATTGCGGCCGCCGTGGCACGGTTTGCGGCCAGGCCTGACGGCAGGGACCCCTTGCGCCGCAGACCTTGGGCTAAGGTAGCGTCTGGCGGCGTCGTTGCCGCCTTGGTGCCCACGCCGTGTCGCGCGGGGCCCGAGCCTCCCGCCCTCCGATCCCATGAAATCCGTCGCCATTCTCGTGTTTCCCGGCGTGCAGTCGCTGGACGTCAGCGGTCCGCTGGACGTCTTTGCCGAGGCCAACCGCTTTTTGCTGCCTGCCCGGCAGTACCGAATGGAGTTGATCGGCCTGACGCGCGGCGTGGTCCCCTGTTCCAACGGCATGCTGCTGGCGCCGCAGCGCTATTACGCCGATGTCTCCGACGCGCCCGACCTGCTGTTGGCCGCCGGCGGGCCCGGCCTGCCGGCGGCGCAGGAGTCGGACGAGGCACGGACCTGGCTGCGCGCGGCCTGCGCGCGGGCCGAACGCTACGGCTCGATCTGCAACGGCGTCTTCCTGCTGGCGCGCGCCGGCCTGCCGGCGGGCGCCACCGTCACCACCCACTGGAACGACGCGCCGGCGCTGGCGGCGCGCTATCCGGACCTGCGCGTCGAGACCGATCGGCTGTACGCGCGGGACGGCCGGCTGCATACGTCTGCGGGGGTGACCGCCGGCATCGACCTGGCCCTGTACCTGGTGGCGCAGGACCATGGGCCGGAGGTGGCGCTGAACGTGGCCAAACGGCTGGTGGTGTTCATGCATCGCGCTGGCGGGCAATCGCAGTTCAGCCCGTTCCTCACGCCCTTCGTCGAGGAGACCTCGGCGGTGGCGCAGGTACAGCAGTACGTGCTGGGGCATCTGGCCGATGATCTCGGCGTGGACGCGCTGGCGGCAGTGGCCAACATGAGCCGCCGCAACTTCTCGCGGGTGTTCCTGCGCGATGCGGGCGTCACCCCGGCGGATTTCGTGGAAAGCGCCCGGGTGGATGCGGCCCGCGCGCGGCTGGAGCGCGCCTCGGCGCCGCTCAAGACCGTGGCCTTCGATTGCGGCTTCCGGGATGCGCGGCACCTGCGCGAGGTATTCCAGAGGCGGCTGGGCGTGTCGCCCAGCCAGTATCGCGCCAGTTTCGGCTGCTGACGCGCGGGGCGGATTCAACCGCCCGCGGTTTCCGGCTTGCGGCGGCGGGTGACGCCGGTGTCGAAGCGTTCCACGCCGGGGCGCGTGGCGGGGCGGTCGAAACGCTCGACGCCGGGGCGATCGAAACGTTCCACGCCCGGCCGGGCGGCGGGGCGGTCGAAGCGTTCCACGCCGGGCCGTGTGAAACGCTCGACGCGCGGCGGGCTGTGGGTCTTGGCCTGCACGCTTTCGGCGGCGGCCTGTTCGCGCTTGGCGATGATTTCTTCGGCGCGCTGGTGGTGCGGCGCCATCTTGCGCACCATCACGCGGCCGTCGCGCGGGAAATAGTTGATGCGGCGGGCGTGCACGTCGCCCAGGTCCTGGGCCTTGACGGGGATGCCTTCCGTGCGCAGGTAGTTCAGCACGAACTGGCCATTGCGTTCGCCGATGTTCATCTGCTGCATGGCCGACAGCACCGCGCCGCCGCCGAACACCTTGGCCTCGAGGCGGTCGCGCACCGCGCCGGCCTTGAGCAGTTCGTTGATCAGCACTTCCATGGCGAAGGCGCCATAGCGCATGGTGGCCGAGGCGGGCGACTGCATGTCGCCCTCGGGCAGCATGAAGTGGTTCATGCCGCCGACGCCAGTGACCGGGTCGTGGATGCAGGCGGCCACACACGAACCGAGCACGGTCGAGATCATGATGTCTTCGTCGGTGACGTAGTACTCGTTGGGGAGTACCTTCACCGCCTGGGATTGGAACGCGCTGTCGAAATAGTGGCGCGTCGCGCGGGCGTCAAGACGGGCGACCATGGGGCGGAATCAAGGGCAAGGACAACGGTTTGAACACGAAGGGCGGCGCTCGGTAGGACGGAAAACGTTTCAAAATATGTAAAAAAATGTCGCTTTATTCTTACACATTTAGCCTGAAATAGGGGGAAAACCTGTGTAACCGCAACTTTGTTATGTCCCTGAAAAATATGGCAGTTTGGCCGTCGACCGGGTGTCATTCTGGCGCCCGGGGGGCAATGCTCGGGCGGCCGCGACACGAGTTGGCCGTCCGCCTGGCGCCGGGTCGCGCGGGGCCGTGGCAGGCAGGTGCTGCCATCCTACCCACGGCGGGGTAGGGCCGTTCCCCGGATCACGGGGAAGAACGGGGGCTATACGTGGCTTTAGGCGGCTCGATCTTGAGGGAAATCAGACGAAGCCCGATGCCCTTCAGAATCGCGTGCTGCGTGTGACGGACCAGCGCGCCGACAGCGCGCCCAGGGCGGCGGAGGCGACGATGGCGGCCAGCAGCACGGGAGTGCCCGGCAGATGCAGGGCGAATTCAGCCCCATAACTGCGGGCCAGGCCGAGCAGGGCGTTGTTCAGCGGCGACAGCGCCACCGCCGCCACGCCGATGGCCAGCAGCGAGGCCAGGGCGCCGGACAGCGCGCCCAGGTACAGGAACGGCCGCCGCACGAAGGACTCGGTGGCGCCCACCAGCCGCGCCACGGCGATCTCCTCGCGCTGCGACAGGGCCTGCATGCGCACGGTGTTGAACACCGTGGCCAGCACCACCACCGCCACGCACGCGGCCAGGAAGCCCAGGCCGATGCGGGCGAAGCGCAGGATGGCCTCCAGCCGCTGGACCCAGGCGCTGTCCAGTTGCACCAGGTCGACCTGGTTCCATTGTTTCCAGGCCTGCGCCAGCTTGTCGGCGCGGCCGGCCAGGTCTTCGCCGTCGGCCAGCGTCACCACCACCGCATCGGGCAGGGGGTTGCCGGGCAACACGGCCAGCGCCTGCTGCCAGGCGGGGTTGGCGCGCAGGTCGGCCAGGGCGTCGTCGCGGCCGACCACGCGCACCGCGCGCACGTCGTTGGCGTATTCGCCCTGGATGCGCTTGGCCACGTCGGCGGCGGCGCCGGCGGGCGCGTCGACCCGCATGAAGACGGTGACTTCGGGGGTGACCGACATCTGCCGCGCCACAGGCTGCACCGACACCAGGATGGCGCTGCCCAGCAACGGCAGGGCCAGCGCCAGCGCCATCACCAGCAGGTTGGCGAGCGACGAGAACGGCTGCTTGACCAGCCGGCGCAGGGTGACCATGAGCGCATAGCGATGCTGCCGCAGCCAGGCGTTCATGCCGGTTCTCCCGCGATGCCGTGGCCGACGTCGGCCGGGGGCGTGGCGGCGCCGTGCGAGTCGGCGAACTTGCCCGGGTCGATGCGCAGGGTGCGGGTGGCGTAGCGCGCCATGAGTTCCTGGTCGTGCGAGGCGATCAGCGTGGTGACGCCGACGCGGTTGAAGTCGCGGAACACATTCATGATGCGCTGCGCGTTGTCGTGGTCGAGGTTGGCGGTGGGCTCGTCGGCGATCAGGATAGCGGGTCGGTTGACGATGGCGCGCGCGATCGCCAGGCGCTGCTGCTCGCCGCCCGACAGTTCGATGGGGTTGAGATCTTCCTTGCCTGACAGGCCGACCTTGTCCAGCGCGGCGCGGGCGCGGGCGGCGGCCGAATCGCCGGGATGGCCGGTGACGGCCAGCGGCAGCATCACGTTTTCAAACGCGCTGCGATCGAACAGCAGGTGCGTGTCCTGCAGGATCACGCCCACGGCGCGGCGCAGGTAGGGCCGGGCGCGGGCAGGCAGCTTGTCGAGCCGCTGGCCGTTGACCTGGATGGAGCCCCGGCTGGCGGGCTCGAGCCCGCCGATCAGCTTGAGCAGGGTGGACTTGCCGGCGCCGGAAGGCCCCGACACGAAAACGAACTCGCCCGCGCTCACGCGGAAGTTGATGTCGGCCAGGATATTGCGGCCGCGGCCATACGATTTGAATACGTGCTGGAATTCGATCATGGCGGCTGTCGGATGAAGCCGCAATATTAACTCGGGGACAGTAAGCTGGCCTAAAACCGCGCGAGGGCCGCGCGGGAAAAAGTGTCCTGATGTGACCGCGGACGCCGCATAAAAGTGACCGGTTGGACACGTTTTTTCGAACGAAAATGTGTCCCCGTTTTTATCGCAAAACCCCATTTGATTTCGTCCAGTGTCCCTATATTTCAAGGGAATTCCCGGATGCGGAGGCCGCTTTGCGGACGCTACCATCCGCCCCATGCGTAAAGCCCAACCCGGCCTTGCGTTCGGCTTCGCAACACCCCTACGGAGATCAAGATGAAAGTACTGAAACTCGCTGCCATTGGCACCGCCCTGTTCGCTGCGTCCGCGGCTGCCAATGCGGGTGCGACCTTCGATAACGTCAAGAAGAAAGGGTTTGTCCAATGCGGCGTTTCGACCGGCATTCCGGGATTCTCGATCGCGGACAGCAAGGGTGAGTACAAGGGCCTGGACGTGGATCTGTGCCGCGCCGTCGCCGCTACCATGTTCGGCGACGCCAGCAAGTTCAAGGTCACGCCGCTGAACACGCAGCAGCGTTTCACCGCCCTGCAATCGGGCGAAGTGGACGTGCTGACCCGCAACACCACCGTCACGCTGACGCGCGACACCACCCTGGGCCTGATCGGCGTGGGCGTGAACTACTACGACAGCCAGGGCGTCATGGTCTCGAAGGACCTGAACGTCAAGAGCGCCAAGGAACTGAACGGCGCCACCATCTGCGTGCAGCCGGGCACCACCACCGAGCTGAACCTGGCCGACTGGTTCCGTGGCCAGAAGATCGAATTCAAGCCCGTCGTGATCGACAAGTACGACGAAATCATCCGCGCCTTCTCGGCCGGCCGTTGCGATGCCTTCACGACCGACAAGTCGCAGTTGGCCTCGACCCGCACCACGCTGGAGAATCCGGACAAGTACATCATCCTGCCGGAAGACTTCTCCAAGGAGCCGCTGGGCCCCATGGTGCGCCAGGGCGACGAGCAATGGTTCAACGTGATCCGCTGGTCGCTGAACGCGATGCTGGAAGCCGAGGAATACGGCATCACGTCCAAGAACGTCGATGAAATGACCAAGAGCACCAATCCCAACATCCAGCGCATCCTGGGCGTGACCCCGGGCATGGGCAAGAACCTGGGCGTGGACGACAAGTGGGCCTACAACATCATCAAGCAGGTCGGCAACTACGGTGAAAGCTTCGAAGCCACGCTCGGCAAGAGCAGCGCGATGAAGCTGGAGCGCGGCCTGAACGCCAGCTACAAGCAAGGTGGCTTGATGTACGGCTGGCCGGTGCGCTAACACACGGCTGCCCGGCATGGCGCCAGTATGGCGCCATGCCTAGCCCGCCTTCGAGCGGGCGGCAGGAGTGGACGGCGCGGGCCGCAAGGCCCCCGCTGCCCGGTGTCCGACTTCTGTAGATTCATTCATGACGACTTCAAATAAAAACGCCCCGATTTCGGCACCCCCCCGGCGTCTGAACTGGAACGATCCCGGCGTGCGCGCCGTGGTCTATCAAGTGATCGCACTGGCCGCCGTCGCGCTGGCGGTGTGGTTCCTGGTTTCAAACACGCTTCACAACCTGTCCGTGCGCAACATCGCCACGGGCTTCGGTTTCCTGCAACGCGAGGCCGGTTTTGCCATCGGTGAAACGCCCATCGCCTACACCCCCGCCGACACTTATGGCCGCGCCATCTGGGTGGGTCTGCTCAACACGCTGCGCGTGGCCGTGCTCGGCATCGTGCTGGCGACCATCCTCGGCACGCTGATCGGCGTCGGCCGGCTGTCCAAGAACTGGCTCGTGGCCAAGATCACCTCGGTCTACGTCGAAGTGATGCGCAACGTGCCGCTGCTGCTGCAGTTGTTCTTCTGGTATGCGCTGATCACCGAGAACATGCCGGGTCCGCGCCAGGCGCACAACCCGCTGCCGGGCGTGTTCATCTCCAACCGCGGCCTCAAGGTGCCGGCGCTGGAAGGCAACTCGCTCGACTGGATGCTGGCCGGCCTGGGCCTGGCCATCGTCGCCATCCTGTTCCTGGGCCACTGGGGCAAGAAGCGCCAGGAAGCCACCGGCCACGTGTTCCCGCTGGGCCGCGCCGCCATCGGCCTGTTGATCGGCCTGCCGGTGATCGGCTGGCTGGTCAGCGGCGCTTCGTTGACGCTGGACATGCCGGAGCTGAAGGGCTTCAACTTCAGCGGCGGCCTGACGCTGTCGCCGGAGTTTGCCGCGCTGCTGGCGGGCCTGGTGATCTACACCTCGGCCTTCATCGCCGAAGTGGTGCGCTCGGGCATCCAGGCGGTCAACAATGGCCAATGGGAAGCGGCCGGGGCCCTGGGCCTGCGCCGCAAGCAGGTGCTGCGCCTGGTGGTGCTGCCGCAGGCGCTGCGCGTGATCATCCCGCCGATGACCAGCCAGTTCCTCAACCTCACCAAGAACAGCTCGCTGGCCGTGGCCATCGGCTACCCGGACATCGTGTCGGTGGTCAACACCACGCTGAACCAGACCGGGCAGGCCATCGAGGGCATTCTCATCATCATGGGCGCGTACCTCACGGTCAGCCTGTCGATCTCGATC
>NZ_CADIJW010000051.1 GCF_902859745.1 Achromobacter dolens
CCGACAGTTTAAAAGCCAGGCTGTAATCCCGCTGGGTTCGCTTGATCCTTGATTCCAATTGACTCTCCTTTTTTCTCTCAAAAAGGTGTCAACCAAATTCAGGACGGGTCACCGCCAATGAAAAGGGCGTCCCGGCCGATGGCGGGACGCCCTTTTTCATGGCGCGGCGCGGGCCGCGTGCCGGGCTCAGGCCTGGACCGCGAGGCGCGCCAGTTCGGCCTTGATCCAGCCGGCGATCTCGCGCTGGCGCTGGGCCGGCATGCGGTCGATGATGGCCGTCACGCTGACCGCAAGCAGCGGCGCGCCATGGTTGTCGAGCAGGGCGCAGCCCACGCCCAGCGCGCCGCGCACGGCGTGGTTGCCCACCACCGAATAGCCGCGCGCGCGGGTGTTCTCGATCAGTCGGAACATTTCCTGCGGCGTCATGCCGCCGTATTCGTCGAGCCGGCTGGAGTTGCGCTCGACGATGCCGCGGGCGACGTCGTCGGACAGCGCCGCCAGCAGCGCCATGCCGCCCGAGCCCACGCCGAGCGGCTGGCGCTTGCCGGCGTAGGTCGCGAGGATCTGCACCGGGTAACTGCCGATCTCGCGATGCAGGCTGATGGAATCGTCCTCGTCGCGCACCACCAGGAACACCGCGTCGCCGGTGCGGTCGGCCAGGCGCCGCAGCACCGGCAGCAACTGGCGCACGCGCGGATCGCGCGAACGGGTGTCGGGGTCCACCGCCAACTGGGCGCGGTATTTCTTGGTGCCCGTCACCGGCAGCACCAGGCCCGCGTCGAGCAGGGCGGCCAGCAGCCGGTAGATGGTGGGGCGCTGAATGCCCGTCAGGCGGGCAATATCGGTCACGCTGAGGCCATCAGGCCCCTGGTCCCGCAGGGCGGCCAGAACGGCCAGCCCGCGCCGCAATGTGCGTGGGCCTGCGGCCGCGGCATCGCTGTCTTGCATGCAACTCTCTGAAAACTTGGGGGTTATTGCGTCTTGGTCAAGGGAAAACCATAGTCCGTACCGTGGACTCTACCTTGATGCTCCGCTCGTGTATAGATCAGAATGCAGCATCCAATAATTCAAATCGTCCATTTAATGGACAGTATCAGCACGGAGACTATATGATGACCGGTCAAAAGCCTGGACTGCGGCGTCTTGCCGCCACGCTACTGGCTACCGCCGCAAGCGCTTTCGCCATGGGTTCCGCCCAGGCCGCCTATCCCGATAAACCTGTCCGCATCGTGGTCGGCTTCTCCGCCGGCGGCACCACCGATGTGATCGCCCGCATCATGGCCAAGGAACTCACCGAGAGCCTGGGCCAGTCGTTCGTGGTCGAGAACAAGCCGGGCGCCGGCAGCAACATCGCCACCGACCAGGTGCAACGCGCCGCGCCTGACGGCTACACGCTGCTGTTCGTGGCCGTCACCAGCGCCATCAACCAGACGCTGTACAAGAACGTCACGTTCGACCTGACGAAGGACTTCACTCCCGTGGCGCTGGGCGCCAAGGTGCCGAACATCCTGGTGGTCAACCCGCAGGTGCCGGTCAAGACGGTGCAGGAACTGGTCGATTACGCCAAGAAGAACCCGGGCAAGCTGGCGTTCGCCTCGTCGGGCAGCGGCACCTCGATCCACATGGCAGGCGAGCTGTTCAAGATGCAGGCCGGCATCGACGTGCTGCACGTGCCCTACAAGGGCAGCGCGCCGGCCATCACCGACCTGATCGGCGGCCAGGTGCAGTTCATGTTCGACAACATGCCGTCGGCCTGGCCGCACGCCCAGTCGGGCAAGCTGCGCGCCCTGGCGGTGACCACCGCCGAGCGTTCCAAGAGCGCGCCGGACCTGCCCACCATGAAGGAAGCGGGCTTCGCCAACTTCGACGTGTCGTCGTGGTTCGGCCTGATCGCGCCGGCCGGCACGCCGCCCGAGGTGGTCAACAAGCTCAACGCCGCCATGGTCAAGGCGCTGGACAAGCCCGACGTGCAACTGGCTTTCGAAAAGCTGGGCGCCGTGGGCGTCAAGACCACGCCGGCCGAGTTCGGCCAGTTCATCAAGTCGGAAGTGGAAGGCTGGGCGCCGGTGGTCAAGGCGTCGGGCGCCAAGGTCGACTGATCGCGCGCTTCGTGCCGCGGCGGGTCAACCGCCGGCGGCCGATGACAGGGGACGGGCCGATGCCCGTCCCTATTTTTTTGCGTCGCCGTCGCGGCGGGCCGTGGCCAGCATGGCGGTGCAGACCCCGCGCATCATGTCCACCTCGTCGCGGGTCAGGGCGACGCGAGAAAAAAGGTGCCGCATGCGCGGCAGCAGCTTCTTGGGATGGGCCGGGTCCAGGAACCGCACGCCCACCAGCGCCTCTTCCCAGTGCGCCAGGAAGGCCTGCACCGCCTCGCCCGAGGCCGGCTCGGCGCCGCGCGAGGGCGCCTGCGCGGTCGAGGCCGGCAGCAACGGGGCGCCCTGGTCCACCAGCAGCGCGTAGCGCAGCTCCCAGGCCGCCAGTTGCAGCGCCTGGGCGACGTTCAGCGAGCTGTACTCGGGATTGGCCGGAATATGGCAGATGCGGTGGCACAGTCCGATCTGGTCATTGGTGAGACCGGCGCGCTCGGTGCCCAGCACGACGGCGGTGCAGCCCTCGGCGGTTTCGGCCAGGTGGGCGCAGGCCAGGTCGGCGGCCTGGCGGATGTCGCAGGGCGGGGGGCCGAGGTCACGCACCCGGGCGGTCAGGGCGAACGCCAGGGTCACGGGCGCCAGCGCCTCTTCCAGGGTATCGTAGATGCGCGCGTTTTCCAGCACGTCCAGGGCGCCGCTGGCCAGGGCCACGGCCTCCGGCTGGCTGGTGACATCGGCGAATTTGGGGCCCACCAGTACCAGTTCGGAGAAGCCCATGGTCTTGATCGCGCGGGCCGCCGAACCGACGTTTCCGGGGTGGCTGGGGTTCACCATGATGAAGCGAACGCGTGAAAATGCTTGAGTCATTTAAAATGGCACGTTTGGCTTAGTGCCTTCCTGGTTTTTTGAGCCGGTTTCCCCCTGTCGGGGGCGGCGGATCCGGGGGGGTGGCTAGCGGCCTACCCACCGCATACGTACGGAATTTTATGCACCCGATGCTCAACATCGCCATCAAGGCGGCCCGGCGTGCCGGCACCATCATCAACCGTGCCAGCATGGATTTGGAACGACTCAGCGTGGCTCGCAAGGGGCCGCGCGATTATGTCACGGAAGTCGATCGCGCCGCCGAGGAGTCCATCGTCGAGACGCTGCGCGCCGCCTATCCGGACCATGCCGTCCTGGGCGAGGAATTCGGCTTGCAGGGCCCCGACCAGGCCGAATTCCAGTGGATCATCGATCCGCTGGACGGCACCACGAACTTCATCCACGGCCTGCCCAATTACGCCGTGTCGATCGCGCTGACCCAGCGCGGTCAGGTCACGCAGGCGGTCATCTATGATCCCTCGCGCAATGAACTGTTCACCGCCAGCCGTGGCAGCGGCACCTTCCTGAACGACCGCCGCGTGCGCGTCTCGGGCCGCACCCGCTACCACGAGGCCCTGCTGGGCGCGCACTGGCCCAACTCGGGCGACCTGGAACAAGGCTCGCAGCGTTTCCGCGCCATGGCCGAAGGCAGCACCGGCGTGCGCCGCCTGGGCGCCACCGTGCTGGACCTGGCCTATGTCGCCTGCGGCCGCCTGGACGGCTTCTGCGGCGTGGGCCTGAAGCCCTGGGACCTGGCGGCCGGCAGCCTGATGGTGCTGGAAGCCGGCGGCCTGGTCGCCGATTTCGACGGCGAGCAGGGCTGGATGGATTCCGGCAACGTGCTGGCCGCCAGCCCGAAGATCTTCACGCAGATGCTGTCGGCGCTGAACCCGACGCCGGCGGCCTGACGCCGCGGGCGCGTCCCGACGCATTCCCGAAGCCGGCCCATGTGGCCGGCTTTTTTGTCGCGCGCGCCGTTGCGCATCCCCGCGCGGCGCACGCCTCGGCACAGTTCCGTAAGCCATCCGCGCGACCCCTGTCACCGGCGTGTCACGCGTTTTCCGGGTACGATTACCGGTCGTGTAACTTCTGGAGCTCCTGATGGAGTGGCTGCTGGACCCCGCTGCGTGGGTCGGCTTGCTTACCCTGGTCGTCCTTGAGATCGTCCTGGGAATCGATAACCTGATTTTCATCGCCATCCTGGCGGACAAGCTGCCGCCGTCGCAACGCGACCGCGCGCGCATCCTTGGCCTGAGCCTGGCGCTCGTCATGCGGCTTGGCCTGCTGTCGGTCATGTCGTGGCTGGTCACCCTGACCACCCCCCTGTTTTCGATCGGACCGCTGTCACCCTCGGGGCGCGACCTGATCCTCATGGCCGGCGGCTTCTTCCTGCTGTTCAAGGGCACCATGGAGCTGCACGAGCGGCTCGAAGGCGGGCAGCATGGCGGCTCCTCGGGGCCGCGCGTGTACGCCAGCTTCTGGGTCATCGTGACGCAGATCGTGGTGCTGGACGCGGTGTTCTCGCTGGACTCGGTCATCACCGCGGTCGGCATGGTGGACCACCTGGCCATCATGATGATCGCCGTGGTCATCGCCATCGGCATCATGCTGCTGGCCTCCAAGCCGCTGACGCGCTTCGTCAACGCGCATCCGACGGTGGTGGTGCTGTGCCTGGGCTTCCTGCTCATGATCGGCTTCTCGCTGCTGGCCGAGGCCTTCGGCTTCAAGGTGCCCAAGGGCTACCTGTACGCCGCCATTGGCTTCTCGGTGGCGATCGAGGCCCTGAACCAGGTGGCGCGCCGCAACCTGCTCAAGCTGGACGCGCGCCGGCCCATGCGCGAACGCACCGCCTCGGCGGTGCTGCGCATGCTGGGCAAGCGCCCGCCGGCCGACGAGCCCGACCTGCCCAGCGCCGACGGTCCCGCCATCCCGGCCTTCGGCGTCGAGGAGCGCAACATGGTCAGCGGCGTGCTGACGCTGGCCGAGCGCTCGATCCGCTCGATCATGACGCCGCGCACCGACGTGTCGTGGATCAACATCGACGACGACCCCGACACCATCCGCCGCCAGATCACCGAGGCGCCGCACAGTTTCTTCCCGGTCTGCCGCGGCTCGCTCGACGAGGTGCTGGGCATCGCCCGCGCCAAGGACCTGGTGGCCGACCTGATCACCGAGGGCCGGGTGCGCCGCAACCGCCTGCGCGACCCGATCATCGTGCACGAGGCCATCGGCATCCTGCGCCTGATGGACACCCTCAAGCGCTCGCGCGGCCAACTGGTGCTGGTGGCCGACGAGTTCGGCGCCATCGAGGGCCTGGTGACGCCGATCGACGTGTTCGAGGCCATCGCCGGCGAATTCCCCGACGAGGACGAACTGCCCGACATCGTCGCCGACGGTCCCAACACCTGGAAGATCGACGGCGCGGCCGACCTGCACCACGTCGAGCAGGTGCTCGAAACCGAAGGCCTGGTCGATGAGGCGCAAGACTTCTCGACCCTGGCCGGCTACCTGCTGTCGCGCTTTGGCCACCTGCCCAAGCCGGGCGACGTCTGCGAATACGAATTCCACCACGACCATTTCCGCTTCGAGGTGCTGGAAATGGACGGCCGCCGCATTGCCCTGGTGCGCGTCGAGAAACGCTCCCCCGAGCCGCTGGACGAAGACGCCGCGCTGACCAACGACTAGATGCCTTCAAGGAACCCTTGCCACCGTGACTGATACCACGCTCTATCTCATCAAGGCCTTCATCCTCGGCATCGTCGAGGGGCTGACCGAGTTCATCCCGGTGTCCAGCACCGGCCACCTGATCCTGATCGGCGACTGGCTCAACTTCGAATCCAGCCAGGGCAAGGTGTTCGAGGTGGTGATCCAACTGGGCTCGATCCTGGCGGTGATGTGGATTTTCCGCGCGCGGCTGCTGCGGTTGATCCGCGGCACCCTCACCGGCGTGGCGAGCGAGGTGGCGTTCACCCGCAACCTGCTGATCGCCTTCCTGCCGGCGGCGGTCATCGGCGCCATCTTCATCAAGTCCATCAAGCAGGTGTTCTACCACCCCGGCGTGGTGGTGGTGACGTTGGTGCTGGGCGGCCTGATCATGCTGTACGTGGAACGCCGCACCCGCCACACCCCCGGCGACGCGCCGGGCGCGGCCGACGATACCGCCTCGGATGAGCGCGCCACCGCCCATACCCTGGAACAGATCACCTGGAAGCAGGCGCTGGGCGTGGGCGTGGCGCAATGCCTGGCCATGATTCCCGGCACCTCGCGTTCCGGCGCCACCATCATCGGCGGCATGATCGCCGGCATCCAGCGCAAGACGGCCACCGAGTTCTCGTTCTTCCTGGCCATGCCGACCATGCTGGGCGCGGCCGTGTACGACATGTACAAGAACATGGACCTGCTGACGCAGCACGACCTGTCCGGCATCGCCGTGGGCTTCGTGGCGGCCTTCCTGAGCGCCATCGTGGTGGTGCGGGCGGTGCTGCGCTTCGTGGCCAACCACACCTATCGCGTGTTCGCCTGGTACCGGATCGTGTTCGGCGCCATCGTGGCGGCCTGGATCTTCACCCGCTGAGATCCGCGCCGCGCCAACGCGACGGGCAAAAAGAAAGGGCCGCGCATGACGCGGCCCTTTGCTTTCGGGCGGACAGGACGGGCGCGCCGCCTATTCGGCCGTTTCCAGGTCGTAGAACTGCAGGCCGTCGCCGTCGATGACCAACCAGCCGCCGCGCGGCGGCGAGACGTGGTCGCAGTCCCAGTCCGGCAGCACCCAGCGCTCGCGCTTGACGCCGTCGACCTCCAGCACGTGGCGGGCGGGGCGGTGCGTGTGGCCGTGCACCATCAGCTTGACGCCATGGTCGCGGAAGGCCTGCGCCACGGCCCCGGCGTTGACGTCCATGATCTCCATGGACTTGCCCTGGTTGGCCATCTGGCTTTCGCCACGCGCCTGCTGCGCCATCGCCAGGCGCTCGGGGATGGTCTTGGCCAGGAATTCAGCCTGCCACCGCGGGTTGCGCACCATCTGGCGGAACTGCTGGTAGGCCGCGTCGTCGGTACAGAACTCGTCGCCGTGGGTCAGCAGGATGTCGCCGTAGTCGGTCTGCAGCAGCGCCGGCTCGGGCAGCAGCTTGGCGCCCACCGCGGCGGCCAGTTCCTCGCCGATCAGGAAGTCGCGGTTGCCGCGGCCGAGCCACACCGGAATCCGGCCGGCCGTGGCGCGCAGCGCCGTCAGCGCCGTGGCGAGCCACGGCGGCGCGGCGCGGATCACGTCGTCGCCGATCCAGGCGTCGAAGATGTCGCCCGGCAGCAGCAGGGCGGCGGCTTCTTCCTCGGCCGCCAGCAGGAAGGCCAGGAAGGCCTCCGCCGTGGCCGGCGTGGCCGGCCCCAGGTGCAGGTCGGAGGCCAGCCAGACCGGGCCGGACAGGGCGATCTTATTCAAGAACTTCGGCCTTCTCGATGATCACGTCTTCGTTCGGCACGTTCTGGTGGAAGCCCTTGTTGCCGGTCTTCACGCCCTTGATCTTGTCGACCACGTCGGTGCCTTCGGTGACGCTGCCGAACACGGCGTAGCCCCAACCGTTGGGCGTGGGCGCGGTGAAGTTCAGGAAGTCGTTGTTCGAGACGTTGATGAAGAACTGCGCGGTGGCCGAGTGCGGGTCGCTGGTGCGGGCCATCGCCAGGGTGTACTTGTCGTTCTTCAGGCCGTTGTTGGCCTCGTTCTCGATCGGGGCGTGGGTCTGCTTCTGCTTCATGCCGGGCTCGAAGCCGCCGCCCTGGATCATGAAGCCATCGATCACGCGATGGAACACCGTGCCGTTGTAAAAGCCTTCCTTGACGTAGGTCAGGAAGTTCTCGACGGTCTTGGGCGCCTTGGCGGCGTCCAGGGTGATGACCATGTCGCCTTGGTTGGTGTGAAGCTTGACGCGGGGATTGGTGCTCATGGCTTTTGTGCCTTCAGAGGTGGAGTTGGAGGGGGCGGCCGCGGGCGCGGCGCTGACGAGCGCCGGGGCAAATGCCAGCGCGAACGAGCACGCCGTCAGGCGCAGCAGGTGAAGAGGGGAGTAACGGGACGTCATTTGCGTTGCTTATCCTTCAGCATGGTTTCGACTTCGCGGGCCTTGTCCTGCATGCCGGGCACGCCTTCCTTGGCGGCCTGCTTGTAGGTGCGCAGGGCCTGCAGCAGTTGCAGGTCGCCCAGGTTGGCGCGCGCGGCGGCGTAGCCCGGGTCGGCGCGCAGGGCCATTTGCAGGGCGTCCTGCGCTTTTTCAAGTTCGCCCCGGCTGGCATATAGAGCCGCCAGGTTGTTCCAGGGTTCCGGCAGCTCGGGAAAGCGGGTCGTCATCTCGGTGTAGATGTCGATGGCCTCGGCCTTGCGGTCGAGCGCGGCCAGGGCGCGCGCATGCTGGAACATCAGTTGCACGTCGGTGCCGCGCTGGTCCTTGATCTCGGCCTCGCGCTTTTCGATCATCGCCAGCGCTTCGGCGTTGTCGCCGCGGTTCAGCAGGCGTTCGATGTGGGTGGTGATCTGCGAGGCGGACGGCTGCAGCCGGGTGTCCACGCTGGGCTGCATCGACTTGAGCACGTTGGACAGGCCGTCCCAGCCGCCCTCGGGCGGAATCGGGTCCAGGGTGGTGCGATTGGCATTCGGGTTCTCGCCCGATCCGCCGGCCATGGATTGGGCATGGGCGCCGGCCAGCGGCGAGCCGGCCAGGGCCAGGGCGAGCAGGGTGACGCAAAAACGCGGCTTGATAGTCACGTGGGCATCCGTTAAAAGTCGTGGCCGGCCGGCGCTGACGCGCGCGGCCGGGCCGCTTGCTATACTTGACGACCGCCATTTTAGCCTCGGTTGGGTTTTTGGCTCGACAATGGGTGAATTCGGTGGGTAAGGCCGGTAGGTGAAGCCGGTGGGCACGCAGACTGGATGACGCGAACCCGGGCATCGCCCGAACCACCCGGCCGGACGCCAAGCCTCGAAGGTATCGTCCTTCGGGCGCAACGATTTCCGCGGCCGCCACGGAAAGAACAGGACCATCACAAGCGCCATGCTGCAAATCTACAACACGTTATCGCGTACCAAAGAACCGTTCAAACCGGCCCAGGCCGGCCAGGTGCGCATGTACGTGTGTGGCATGACCGTGTACGACTTCTGCCACCTGGGCCACGCCCGCATGCTGGTGTCCTTCGACGTGGTGCAGCGCTGGCTGCGCGCCAGCGGCCTGGCGGTCGACTACGTGCGCAACATCACCGACATCGACGACAAGATCATCCGCCGCGCGGTCGAGACCGGTCGCCGCATCGGCGAGGTCACCGAGTTCTACATCGACGCCATGCACGCCGACGAGCGCGCGCTGGGCGTGGCTTCGCCCGACCGCGAGCCGCGCGCCACCCAGTACGTGGGCGAGATGCTGGACATCATCGGCAAGCTCGAACAGAAGGGCCTGGCCTACCAGGCCGATGACGGCGACGTGAACTACGCCGTGCGCGGTTTCGAGGGCTACGGCAAGCTGTCCGGCAAGACCCTGGACGACCTGCGGGCCGGCGAGCGCGTGGCGGTGGGCTCGGCCAAGCGCGACCCGCTCGACTTCGTGCTGTGGAAGTCCGCCAAGGAAGAAGAACCGGCCGACACCAAGTGGGAATCGCCCTATGGCCTGGGCCGGCCGGGCTGGCACATCGAGTGCTCGGCCATGAGCAAGTCGCTGCTCGGCCTGCCGCTGGACATCCATGGCGGCGGCCCCGACCTGAAATTCCCGCACCACGAGAACGAGATCGCCCAGACCGAGGGCGCCTTCGGCGGCACGCTGGCCAACATCTGGATGCACTGCGGCCCGCTGATGGTCGATTCGGACAAGATGTCCAAGTCGCTCGGCAACTTCCGCACCATCCGCCAGACCATCGCCCAGGGCGAGCCGGCCGCCGACACGGCCGACTACCGCGTCAACCCGCGTGAAGCGGAAATGGTGCGCTTCTTCATCGTGCGCAACCACTACCGCAGCCCGCAGAACTACACGCCGGACAACCTGGTCGACGCCCAGAACGCGCTCGACCGCCTGTACCAGGCGCTGCAGAACGTGCCGGCGGACGACCAGGGCATCGACTGGAACGAGCCGCAGGCGCAGGCCTTCAAGGCCGCCATGGACGACGATTTCAACAGTTCGGGCGCGGTCGCGGCCCTGTTCGAGCTGGCCTCCGAGGCCAACCGCGGCAAGAGCGCGCGCAGCGCCGGCCAGCTCAAGGCCCTGGGTGGCCTGCTGGGCCTGCTGCAACAGGACCCGGCGACGTATTTCCAGTCGTCCACCCGCTATTCGGCCGCCGGCATGGAGCAGGGCGCGCGCGCCGAACTCGACGCCGCCGCCATCCAGGCCCTGATCGACGCCCGCGCCGCCGCCAAGGCCGCGCGCGACTTCGCCCAGGCCGACCGCATCCGCGCCGAGTTGCGCGAAGCCGGCATCGAGCTCGATGACAAGCCGGGCGGCCTGACGCAGTGGCGTCGGGCGTGAACCCCCTGGATACGCCCGCCATGTCCATCGCAGATACCGAGATTCCCAAGCCGGATTATTGGGAAGCCGCCGTCGCCCACCTGATGCGGCGCGACCGCATCCTGAAAAAGATCATTCCCCAGCACCCCGAGGTCTGGCTGACGTCGCGCGGCACGCCGTTCGTGACGCTGGCCCGGGCCATCATCGGGCAGCAGGTCTCTGCCAAGGCGGCCGACGCCGTCTGGGACAAGTTCCTGGAAGCCGCAGGCAAGCGTCCCACGCCGGTGGCGGTGTTGCGCGTGGGCCTGGAAGGCCTGCGCGCGGCCGGCCTGTCGCAGCGCAAGGCCGAGTACGTGCTGGATCTGGCGGTGCATTTCGGCGAACGCCGGGTGCACCCCGAGAAATGGGCGGCCATGGACGACGAGGCCGTCATTTCGGAATTGACCGCCATCCGCGGCATCGGACGCTGGACGGCGGAGATGTTTTTGATTTTCAATCTGCAGCGGCCCGATGTCCTGCCGCTGGATGATCCTGGGTTGCTCAAGGCAATCTCGCTACACTATTTCAGCGGCGAGCCTGTCTCGCGCTTCGAGGCTCGTGAAGTCTCGCTGGCGTGGCAACCCTGGCGTACCGTGGCAACCTGGTATCTGTGGCGCAGTCTGGAACCGACGCCGGTCCAATACTGACGCAATCCAGGTCGCCCATCTACGGAACCACACTACATGCGCAATACATTTCTGGAATTTGAACAGCCGCTCGCCGAGCTTGAGAACAAGATCGAGCAGCTGCGCTATGTGCAGGCCGATTCGGCGGTGGACATCTCCGACGAGATCGGACGTCTGCAGCAGAAGAGCCAGTCGCTGGCCAAGGAGATCTACGCCAAGCTCACGCCTTGGCAGACGGCGCTGGTCGCCCGCCACCCCCAGCGTCCCTACACGCTGGACTACGTGCGCGAGATCTTCACCGACTTCCACGAACTGCACGGCGACCGCATGTACGCCGACGACCAGTCCATCGTGGGCGGCCTGGCGCGCTTCAACGGCACGCCCTGCATGGTGATCGGCCACCAGAAGGGCCGCGACACCAAGGAACGCGCCGCGCGCAACTTCGGCATGCCGCGTCCGGAAGGCTACCGCAAGGCCCTGCGCCTGATGCGCCTGGCCGAGAAGTTCGGCATTCCCGTGTTCACCTTCGTCGACACCCCGGGCGCCTATCCCGGCATCGGCGCCGAGGAACGCGGCCAGTCCGAAGCCATCGGCCACAACCTGTACGCCATGGCCGAACTGAAGGTGCCCGTGATCGTCACCATCATCGGCGAAGGCGGCTCGGGCGGCGCGCTGGCGATCGCCGTGGGCAACGCCGTGCTGATGCTGCAGTACGCGACCTACGCGGTGATTTCGCCCGAAGGCTGCGCCTCGATCCTGTGGCGCAGCGCCGACAAGGCGCCCGAGGCCGCCGAGGCGCTCGCCATCATCGCCCCGCGCCTGAAGGACCTGGGCCTGGTCGACCGCGTCATCAACGAACCCGTGGGCGGCGCGCACCGCGACCCGCGCGTCATGGCGCGCCTGCTGCGCCGCGCGCTCGGCGACGCCCTGCGCCAGTTGCAGGGCATGACGCCCGAGCAACTGGTGGAACAGCGGGTGCAACGCCTGCTGTCCTACGGCGCCTTCCAGGAAGTGCGCGCCTGAGCGAAGCGCGCGCGCCGGCCTTGGCCGGCGCCGCGGCCGCTTCCGGCCCGCGCCCGCCGCCATGACTTCCCGCCCCGCGTCCGACTCGACTGCCGCGGGGACCCCTTTCCCCCATCCCGTCTCGCCCGACCTGATCGCGGCCCTGCGCCGCGCCCTGCAAGCCCTGCCGCGGCCGCCTGGGCGGTTCGCCGTGGCTGTCAGCGGCGGCGCCGACTCGGCCATGCTGGCGGTCCATGCCGCCGCCGTGGCGCGGGAGCTGGGCGCCGGCGTGGCGCTGCTGCACGTGCATCACGGCCTGCAGGCCGCCGCCGACGGCTGGCGCGATCAGGTCCAGGCCCTGGCCGGTCTGCTGGAACTGCCGCTGCGCCAGGCCCGCGTCGAGGTCGACGCGGCCGGCGGCAAGGGCATCGAGGCCGCCGCGCGCGACGCCCGCTATGCCGCGCTGGCGCGGCTGGCGGACGAGGAGGGCATCGGCCTGGTCCTGCTGGCGCACCACCGCAACGACCAGGCCGAGACCGTGTTGCTGCGCCTGCTGCGCGGCACCGGGCTGGCCGGCATGGCGGCCATGGCGCCGCTCACATCGCGTGACGGCCTGACCTATCTGCGGCCGTGGCTGGAGCAGGACCGGACGACGATCCTGCAGGCCGCGCGGCAGTTTGCCGACGCCACCGGCTGGCACGCGGTGCGGGACCCGACCAACGCCGATCCGCGCTACACCCGCGCCGCGCTGCGCGAATTGCTGGCGCCGGTGCTGGATGCGCGCTGGCCCGGCTGGCGCGCCATCGTCGCGCGCCACGCCCGGCACATGGCCGAGGCGGGTGAGATCCTGGACGAGGTGGCGCGCGAGGACTTCGCCGCGCTGGAGCCGGGCGCGGACGGCGCCAGCTTCTCGCTGGCGGCCTGGCGGCGGCTGTCGCCGGCGCGCCAGGCGCACGTGCTGCGCCACTGGATGGCGCAGCAGGGCGCCCGCATGCCGACCGAGGCGCGCCTGAACGACCTGCTGCGCCAACTGCGCGGCCTGCACAGCCTGGGGCACGACCGCCAGTTGCGGGTCGAACAGGCCGGCCACGTGGTGCGCTGCCATCGCGGGCGGGTGTGGATCGAGCCGCAGCCGGATCCGCAGACGCCGGCGTCACGCTAGCGCAAAAGGTGGGGGGGCGCCCGGTACCCGGAGGCGCCGCGCGCAGGGAAATCCGCGGCTGGCGCCGTCGAATTCTGGCCAGAACGACATTTTTCCGGAAAAAACGACCGTTCCCTGGAAAGAAAATTCCATGGCCTGCGCAAATTTTTACCGTCGGGATAGAATATGAGGTTTTGCCCGCCCCCACTCTTGCGGCGGGTCCCCAGCCAGAGTACGAGATGTCCCTGATCGTTCATAAATATGGCGGTACTTCGATGGGCTCGGTCGAGCGCATCAGGAACGTGGCGCGACGCGTCGCGAAGTGGCACGCTGCCGGCCACCAGGTTGTCGTGGTGCCGTCGGCCATGGCAGGCGAAACCAATCGCCTGCTGGGCCTGGCGCGCGAGATTACGCCCCAGCCCGACGCGCGCGAGCTCGACATGATCGCCGCCACCGGCGAGCAGGCCAGCAGCGGCCTGTTGGCCATCGCGCTGCAGGCCGAAGGCGTCGCCGCCCGCAGCTACGCGGGCTGGCAGGTGCCGGTGCGCACCGATTCGTCGTTCACCAAGGCCCGCATCACCTCGATCGACGACGCCCGCATCCGCGGCGACCTCGACGCCGGCCGCGTGGTCATCGTCACCGGCTTCCAGGGCGTGGACCCTGACGGCCACATCACCACCCTGGGCCGCGGCGGCTCCGACACCTCGGCCGTGGCCGTGGCGGCGGCGCTCAAGGCCGATGAATGCCTGATCTACACCGATGTGGATGGCGTCTACACGACCGATCCGCGGGTGGTGCCCGAAGCGCGCCGCATGGCCGTCGTTTCCTTCGAGGAAATGCTGGAAATGGCCTCGCTGGGCTCCAAGGTCCTGCAGATCCGCTCGGTCGAATTCGCCGGCAAATACCGTGTGCCGACGCGGGTGCTGTCCTCGCTGACCGACCCGCTCATCCCGCTCGACGAAGAAATGCGTTCGGGCACGCTGATTACTTTTGAGGAAGACGAAAAAATGGAAGCCGCCGTTGTCTCCGGCATCGCCTTCAGCCGCGACGAAGCCAAAATCACCCTGCTGGGCGTGCCCGACAAGCCCGGCATCGCCTTCTCGATCCTGGGCCCTGTCGCCGCCGCCAACATCGACGTCGACATGATCGTGCAGAACCAGTCCGTGGCTGGCACGACCGATTTCTCGTTCACCGTGAACCGCAACGAGTTCGCGCGCGCCGTCGACCTGCTCAAGCGCGAAGTCATCCCCGCCGTGGGCGCGCGTGAACTGTCTACCGATGAAAAGGTCGCCAAGGTCTCGATCGTCGGCATCGGCATGCGCTCGCACGTTGGCGTGGCCAGCCTGATGTTCCAGACGCTTTCGCAGGAAAGCATCAACATCCAGATGATCAGCACCAGCGAGATCAAGACCTCGGTCATCATCGACGACAAGTACATGGAACTGGGCGTGCGCGCGCTGCACAAGGCCTTCGGCCTGGACCAGGCGCCCGCCGCCAAGGCCTGAGCGACGCGGGTCCGGCACGGTTTTTTTCACGCCCGCGGCATTGCGCGGGCAACAGTGTAAAAAGTCGTGCTAGAATCTCGTTCTCTTCGGAGATGTGCCCGAGAGGCTGAAGGGGCTCCCCTGCTAAGGGAGTATGTGGCTAAAAACTGCATCGTGGGTTCGAATCCCACCATCTCCGCCAGATTTCCAGCCTGGCATGCCAGGCTGGCAAGAAACCCGCAGAACGCAAGTTCTGCGGGTTTTTTCTTTGCGCGCGCGTCGTCACGCGGCGGGCCGGCGCCACGTCGGCTTTAAGAAAATTCTTGGTTTGGGCGGTAGGACGGAATTCTATGATCGGCGGCATGATCGTAGCCCCCCGCACCCGGGAAGCCCCGACCGCGGCGGCGCCGGGGCTGTCCATGCTTTTACTGCACCTGTTCGCCGTCGCGCTCGCGGCCTGCATCCTGGTGGGGACCGCGCTGTACGCCTACGGGGCGTTCACCGCCGAGGTCTCGAAGTACCGCCGCCGCATGAATGCTGGCGCCTACAACGCCCAGTTGTATTTCGACCAGCGCGAGGCGCTGCTGCGTTCCGTGGCGGCTTCAACTGTGCGCAACAGCCGCCGCCTGCCGCTGTCGCAGATGCCGCAGACGCTCGGTCCCTCCGGCCAGGTCACCGTGGCGCCGCTGGCCGATGCCGGCGGCGCCTTTGACTGGGCGTTGATCCTCACGCCGCGCGATCGCGTCAACGTGGCGCAACTGCGCGCCCACATCGTCTACGTCTCGCCGTCCGGCGGCGCGGCCGCCCGCCTGGCGATGCCGGCAGATGGCGGCGTCACGCCGATGTCCGGCGACACCGCCCGCTGGCTGGCGCAGGCGCTGCGGCTGCGCAGCGCGCGGCCGGGGCCGGACGGCCGCACGCCGATCGTCTGGCTGCGGCCGCCGATGGATCCGGCCAATCGCCTGTTCCTCTACACGCCGGCCGATGTCGCGGGCGAGGACCGCACCTGGATCGGGCTCGAGGTGGGCGGCCTGGGGGCGGTGCTCGACCCGGTGGAGTGCGCCAGCGGAGGGGCCAGCTACGCGCTGTATGACGGCGACGGCGCCATGGCCCTGCATGGCGGCAAGCTGCCGCCGCGGGTCGAGGAGACGCCGGCCTACCTGTCGCGCGATTCGTTCCGCCTGCGCGGGGCGAGCTGGTGGCCGCAGACGCTGGTGCTGGTCAAATCGGTGGGCGAGGCGGGCTGGCGGCTGGCCTATTACGTGCCGATCAGCGATCTGATCGAGGATGGCGCGCCGGCGTTCGAGGCGGCCGCCGGCGTGGCGCTGGCGCTGCTGGCGGCGGTGCTGCTGGCGGTACGCCATCTGCGCCTTCGGCTGGTGCGGCCGGCGCAGCGGCAATACGCGGCGCTGCTGGACAGCGTGGCGCTCAACCGCAAGATCGTCGAGGTGGCGCCGGTCGGCCTGTGCCTGCTGCGGCGCGCCGATGGCGCGGTGCTGCTGTCGAACGCCGCGGCCCGTCAATGGCTGGGCGAGCGCGACCACTGGCGCGAGACGCTGCTGCGGGCGGGCGCCGAGACCGGCGGCGAGGAATGCACGCTGGAGAACGGCCGCAGCGCCTACGTGGCGTTCGCCGCCACCACCTATCAATCCGAAGACGTCGTGCTGTGCGGCATCAGCGACATCACGGCGCAGAAGAAGGTCGAGCACGCGCTGCGCCAGGCCAAGCTGGCCACCGACCAGGCCAGCGCCTCGAAGGCGATGTTCTTTGCCGCCATCAGCCACGAAATCCGCACGCCCCTCTACGGCATTCTCGGCACGCTCGAGCTGCTGGCCATGAGCGGCCTGAGCGCGCCGCAGCGACAGTACCTGGACACGATCCAGCAGTCGTCGTCGACGCTGCTGCGCACCGTCAACGGCACGCTGGACCTGTCGCGCATCGAGGCCGGCCGCGAGGAGCTGGAGATCGGCGCGTTCTCGCCGGCCGAGCTGGTGGAACAGGTGGTGGCCAATTACGCGGCGCGGGCCGCCGCCAAGGGGTTGACCCTGTATGGCCTGAGCGAGGTCGGCATGCCGATGACGGTGCGCGGCGACGCGGTGCGCATCCAGCAGATCCTCAACAATCTGGTCAGCAACGCGGTCAAGTTCACCGAGGCGGGCCGCGTGGTGCTGCGCGCCTGCGCCGCCGTCGCCCGCGAGTCGGGGCAGGTCCGGCTGCGGTTTCAGGTGGCGGACACCGGCCCGGGTATCCGCGAGGACCACCGTGCGCGGCTGTTCGAGCCGTACTTCCGGATCCCCGCGGGGCAGGGGGGCGACAGCGGCGGCACCGGCCTGGGACTGACGATCTGCCGGCGCCTGTCGGATCTGATGGGCGGCGCGCTGTCGGTGGTCAGCGAGGAAGGGCTGGGCACCAGCATTGCGTTCTGCCTGACGCTGGCGGCGGACGAGCCGGTCGGCGCCGCGCCGGTCGCGCTGGCGCCGCGGCCGGTGTATGTCGATGGCGCGGTGCCCGAAGTGGTCGACAACGTACGCGGCTGGCTGAGCGCGTGCGGCGCGGCCGCGCTGCCGTACCGCCAGGCGGGCGACGCCGCCGGGTCGGCGGATGCGGTGCTGGTGCGGACCTGGCCGCCGTCCGCGCCGGCGCCGCAGTGGCGGCAACGGCAGGTCACGGTGTGGGCGCCCGGGGCGAGCCAGGACGCCTTCATGGCCGACGCGGCCGAAGGCGTGGCGAGCGCGTCCGACCCCGCCAGCATCTGCCGCGCCGTGCGCATGGCGCAGGACGGAGTCGAGCCCGGCGCGTCCGGCGTGGCGGGGGCTGCGTCGCGGTCGCTGGACCTGCGGGTGCTGCTGGTCGAGGACAACGCGATCAATCAGCGGGTGCTGCGCGAGCAGCTCGAATACCTGGGCTGCGTGGTGACGCTGGCCAGCCAGGGCGACGAAGCCTTGCGGCAATGGCGCGCGCAGCCGTTCGACCTGGTGCTGACCGACCTGAACATGCCCGTGTCCGACGGCTACCAATTGGCGCGGGCGCTGCGCGACGCGGGCCACGCCGGACCGATCATCGGTCTGACGTCGGGCTCGAGCGCCGAGATCGTGCAGCGCGGCCTGGCCGCGGGCATGGATCAGGTGCTGGGCAAGCCATTGCCCTTCCTGGTGCTGGCGCAGACCCTGCACGGGATCGCGAAGGATCCGACATGACTTCGCCAGCCGCCTGCCGGGCGCTGGTCCTGGACGATCATCCGCTGCAGTGCCTGTCGCTGCGCGACCTGCTGCGACAGGCCGGCCTCAGTCTCGTCGATACCGCCGAGAACGCCGCCGCCGCGCTCGAATGCCTGCGCGTCGCGCGCTACGATCTGGTGCTGACCGACATCCGCATGCCCGGCATGGACGGCGCGCAGTTCATCCGCGAGCTGGCCGGGCTGGCGCGGCCGCCGATGCTGGCGGTCGTCACGGGGTGCGGGCGCGCGCTGGCCAACAGCATCGGGTTGATGGCCAGCGAAATCGGGCTGCCGCTGCTAGGCGTCTTCATCAAACCCGTCACGGCCGAACAGGTCCGCGGCCTGGTGGCGCAGTGGCGCGCCCGCGTCTCGGCGCGGGCGGCGGGGCGGCCCGCTGGCGCGGGCTACGCGCCGTCGCGCGACGACGTGATGGCGGCCTTGCGCGCGGGCGACATACAGGCCTGGTTCCAGCCCAAGCAGTCGCTGGCGTCCGGCGCCATCGCGGGGGCCGAGGCGCTGGCGCGCTGGCGCCATCGCGACCAGGGCCTGCTGCTGCCTGGCGCGTTCCTGCCGACGGTGCGCCGCCACGGCCTGGAGCACGAACTGCTGATCCGCATGCTCGACGACAGCCTCGCGGCCATCAGCGCCTGGCGCCGCGCCGGCTTCCGCATCCCGGTCTCGGTCAACCTGCCGGTGCGCCTGCTGGACCGGCCGCGGCTGCCCGAGGAATTGTGCGCGCGGGTCGCGCGCCGGGGCCTGGCGGCGGAGGACATCACCTTCGAACTGCTGGAAGACGACATGACGGTGGCGCCGGGCAATTATCATATGGGGGCCAGCCGACTGCGGCTGCAGGGCTTCGGCCTGGCCCAGGACGACTTCGGCAAGGGCTACAGCTCGCTCTACAGCCTGATCTCGACGCCTTTCACCGAATTGAAGATCGATCGCGCCTTCGTCCACGGCGCCCCCGAAGACGAGTCCCGCGCGGCCGCATTGCTGTCCGCGGCGCAGCTTGGACGGCGATTGGGGCTGCGGGTCACCGCCGAGGGCGTCGAGACCGAGGCAGCGCGGCAATTCCTGCGGCGCATCGCCTGCGATTATGCGCAGGGCTTCCTGATCTCGCCCGCGGTGGACCCGGCGGCGTTCCAGGCGCTGCTGGGCGCGCCGCCCTTTTCCAATCACCCGATTCCACCCGTGAATCCCCGCGACCCGCGTGAGCCGGTCGGCGCCGCGCGCATGGCGCGGCGCCGGCCTGGCGCGCGCGGGCAATGACGCATCCATGAAACTGGACACACCGTTGATAAGAGTCATACGCGCATCGCGCCGATTGAATATCGTCCTGTTCGCCATCCTGACGCTGCTGCTGGTGCTGGGCGGCGTGCTCTATTGGGGCGGACAGCGCATCCTGCAGCAGGAGGAGGAAAAGCTGCGCACCGACTTCACCGTGCTGGTGGGCTATATCCACGCCCACGAGAGCGTGCTGCAGGGCCTGTATGCACAGGGCCTGAACCCCGACGGACGGCGGCTGGTGGCGCCGACGCGGGTCAGCGAGACCGCCGGGTTCGAGCGCGGGTCGTGGGCCTTCTACGACGGCCAGCACGCGATCGCGGCGATGCCGTTTTCGCTGCTGTGCCAGAGTCCGGACGCGTGCCCGGTGGCCGGCGGCGTGTTCACCGGCATCGGCGATTACCTGTCGGATTTCTACGCCACGCGCTGGGCCGCGTCGGTGTATCCGGCCGCGCCGCTGTTCGTCATGTCTCCGAGCCAGCAGCTCAGCATGAGCGTGCCCGCGATCGCCACCATGTCGGGCTACGAGCCGCTGACCCGGCAGACCTTCCTGGCGGTGGTGGATGCGGTGCAGCGGGCGGGCGGCGCCACCGATCCCGAGGACCGCTCGGGCAGCGAGGGACCGAGCGTCCTGTGGGTGCGCGACCCGCATCTGCCGGACGCGATAGTCGGCATGCTGCCGGTGATGCTGCCGCTGAACGGGCGCGGCGCCGAGCCCGCCACGCGGCGCAATGTCTACGCGGTCTCGCTGCTGAGCCGCGGCCGTGTCAGCATTTCCGAGCGTATCCGGCAGGTGCCGCTGTTCGACCGCTTCTGGCTGGTGCGCCAGGGCGGCGAGGTGCTGCTGGGCGAGGGCGCTCCGCCGGTGATGGCGCCGGGCTTTCGTTTCGCCCGCGACGGCCTGCTGCTGCGCATCGCCGACAAGAGCGGTCAGTGGAACGGCTATTACCAACTGGCCTATAGCGGCTTCTTTCGCGCCAACATATGGTTGCCGGCCGCGGTGCTGCTGATGCTCGGCCTGGGGCTGGCGGCCGGCTGCGGCTACCTGTTCTGGTACAACCGGCGTGTCATCCATCCCGCCGAGATCGCCCATCTCGACATGGTCGAGAGCGAGGAGTTCAACCGCACCGTGCTCGACACGGCGCCGGTGGCGCTGTGCGTGCTGTCGCGGCTGGAGGGCCGCATCGTGTTCGGCAATGCGCTGGCGGCGCAGTGGCTGGGCATCGGCGTGGGCGAGCAGTTGCGCGATTCGGCCGAGACCAACAAGCTGCTGCGCCAGGTGCTGGGCGCGTCCGGCCCCGGCACCCTCGAGACCTTCCGCACCCATGACGGGCGCACGCTGTTCGTTGCGTTCGCGCCGACCCGCTACAAGAAGCAGGATGTGGTGCTGTGCGCCTTCGCCGATATCAGCGCGCGCGCCGAGATGGAGCACACACTTGCGCAGGCCAAGCAACAGGCCGATCGCGCCAACGAGGCCAAATCGACCTTCCTGGCCACCATGAGCCATGAAATCCGCACGCCCCTGTACGGCGTGCTGGGCACGCTGGAGGTGTTGTCGCTGACGCCGCTGAACGAGGCGCAACGCCGCCACGTCGACCGCATCCAGGATTCCTCCGTGATCCTGCAGCAGCTCATCAGCGACATCCTCGACATCACCAAGATCGAATCGGGCCAGTTGGCGCTGCAGCGCGAGGGTTTCGATCCGCGCGAGCTGGTCGAAAACTGCATCGCCTCGTATGCCGGCGTGGCCGAGCGCAAGGGGCTGGTGATCTACAGCGGCATCGACACCGCGACGCCGGCCTGGGTGATGGGCGACGGCGGCCGGATCCGGCAGATCCTCAACAACCTGGTCAACAACGCCATCAAGTTCACGGACTCCGGCCACGTGGTGGCGCGGCTGCGGGCCGACGCGCTGGAGGGCGGGCGCGCGCGCCTGCATTTCCAGGTGGTCGACAGCGGCGTCGGCATCCGCGAGGAGGATCAGGCTTTCTTGTTCGAGCCCTTCTACCAGATCGACGGCGGTTCGCACCTGGTGCGCGGCGCCGGCATCGGCCTGTCGATCTGCGCGCGGCTGGCGGCCTTGATGGGAACCGCCATCCAGGTGACCAGCGAGCCGGGGCTGGGCAGCAGTTTCTCCATCGCCATCGACCTGGACCTGGCCGAGGCGCCGCCGGCACCGTCGCCGCGGTTGCACGGGCTGCGGGTCTACGTGCGCAGCGCGCGCCGGGCGCTGAGCGCGAACCTGTGCGAATGGCTGGAGCATTGGGGGGCGCAGGCGAGCGTGGCGCCGGCCGTCCTGCCGTCGGACGAGTCAGGCGAGCGCGTGCTGCTCGACGTGCAGATCGGCGGCGAGGCGGCCGCGCCCATCGAGTGGGACGGGCCGGTGGTGCTGGCGGGCGGCCAGGACGACGCTGGCGCCACACTGCACCGCGCCGACCGGCACTACCTGAACAGCATCGGCTTCGCGCTGGAACGCTGGGCCAGCGGCGACGCCGCCGTCGCCACCAGGCAGGCCGCCGCGCCGCACTACGCGCCGCTGAACCTGCGGATCCTGGTGGCCGAGGACAACCCGATCAACCAGGTGACGATGCGCGACCAGTTGCAGCAACTGGGGTGCGAGGTGACGCTCGCGCCGGACGGAGCCGAGGCGCTGGCGCAATGGAACATCGGGCCGTTCGATGCCGTGCTGACCGACGTCAACATGCCGCGCATGAACGGCTACGAGCTGGCCAGCGCCTTGCGGGCCCAGGGCGTGGCCGTGCCGATCATCGGGGTGACGGCCAACGCGTTGAAGGACGAGGAAGCCCGCTGCAGGGCCGCGGGCATGAGCAGTTGGCTGGTCAAGCCGCTCAAGCTGAGCCTGTTGTGGAGCGAGCTGCGCGCGCAACGCGGTGGGGCCGCCGAACCGGGGCAGCCGCCCAGCGCATCGGAAGCCGCGGCCGCCGCCGCGTCCATCGCCGCCGCCTGCGCCGCGGGGGCGCCGCCGCTCGTGGGCAAGTATCGCGAGGTCTTCGTGCAGACCATGAGCGAGGACCTGGCGCGGTTGGAGCGGGCGCTGGCCGCCGCCGACGTGCGCGACCTGAAGGCGGTGCTGCACCGGATGCGGGGCGGGTTTGGCGCGGTCCAGGCGATGGCGCTGTACCAGCAGGCCGAGGCGGCCGAAGCGCGGCTGCGCGCCGGGAAACCGCTGAGCGATCCCGCGCGCGCGCAGGTGACGGTGCTGGCCGATGCGTTGCGCGCGATGCTGGCGGCGTTGTGAGCGGGCGGGTTCAGTCCAGCGCGTCCAGCAGCGCCCGCGCCTGCGCCACGACATCGTCGTCGTTGGGGCGGAACACCAGCGGCAGCGCCTGCGCCAGGCGCGTGAAGTGCGCCTGGCTGCTGCGCGCGTAGGCCGGGTCGTAGTGGCGGTCGATGAGTTCGCGCGCCAGCTCGGTGCGACGGCCTTCGTCGATCAGGCGCAGCCAGCCGCCGACGGTGTCGCGGCTGTGCAGTCCGACCAGGCGCTGCAACTGCGACTTGAAGCTGGCGGGATCGTCGAACAGTTGCGCGTAGTCCTGCTGCAAGAACTGCGCGCGGTCTTCGCGGCTGGCGGTGACGGCGACGCAGGCGCCCCGGTGCAGCGCGGCCAGCAGCGAGTCCGGCAGCGCGACGGCGCCGATCTTGCGGCTTTCGGCCTCGACGAACACGGGCCGGTCCGCGTTCAGCGCGCGCAGCCGCGCCGCCAACCGCGTGTCGAAGCCCTTTTGCGTCGGTTGCGGCACCCCCGCAAGGGCGCCCAGCAGCGAGCCGCGATGCGCCGCCAGCGCTTCCAGGTCCAGCGTCTGCGCGCCGGCCTGCGCCAGCGCGTGCAGCAGCCGCGTCTTGCCGCTGCCGGTGGGGCCGGTCAGCACCACGAAGCGCAGGCCGGCGGGCAGGGCGTCCAGGGCCTCGAGGGTGGCGCGGCGGTAGGTCTTGTAGCCGCCATCGAGCTGGCGCGCACGCCAGCCGATCATGTTGAACATCACCGTCATGGAACCCGAGCGCTTGCCGCCGCGCCAGCAATACACCAGGGGACGCCAGCTTTGCGGGCGATCGGCGAAGGTGGTGTCCAGGTGGTTGGCGATGTTGCGCGCGGCCAGGGCGGCGCCCAGCCGCGTGGCCTCGAAGGGCGATTGGCGGTACAGCGTGCCGACCCGGGCCCGCTCTTCATTGCTGAACACCGGCGCGTTCAGGGCGCCGGGGATGTGGTCATCGGCATACTCGAGCGGCGTGCGCACGTCGATGATGTCGTCGAAGTCATCGAGCCGGTCCAAACCGGCCAGCAGGTGTTTCAAGGCGGGGCCATCCAGGAGGGAATGGCGAATTTTCGCACGGCGCCGGGTCGGACCCGTGCCGGGCGCGCGACGGGGAGCACTTGCGGGACCGTGGGAAGGGCGGAGGGCCGGCCGGGCATGTGCGCCCGGCCGGCCCTCGCGGAACACGGCCGCCGCCGGCGGCGATCAGGCGCCGAAGGTCAGCGCGTTGGTCAGGTCGCCCATCGGCTTCTGGCCGCGCGCGGTCATGGCGTCGTCGCGCGCCTTCAGACCCTCGAGCGTCGGCAGGTCGAACAGGCGGGTGGCCAGGCGCAGGATCGAGCCGGTGTCGTAGATGGTGTGGTCGACGGTGCCCTTCTTGGCGAACGGCGAGACCACCAGCGCGGGAATGCGCGTGCCGGGGCCCCAGCGGTCGCCCTTGGGCGGCGCCACGTGGTCCCACCAGCCGCCGTTCTCGTCAACGGTGATGACCACCACCATGTTGGCCCACTGCGAGCTCTTGCGCAGGCTGTCGACGATGTGGGCGATGTGGCGGTCGCCCGAATCGACGTCGGCGTAGCCCGCGTGCATGTTCAGGTTGCCTTGCGGCTTGTAGAACGTGAGCGGGGGCAGCTTGCCGGCTTCGGCATCGGCCAGGAACTTGTTGGTCGACGACAGATCGCCGAGGCCGCCGTCGCGCAAGTGCGCGGTGCGCGCGGCGGTGCCGGGGCCGGTGCTCTGGAAGTAGTTGAAGGGCTGGTGGTGCGCCTGGAAGTTGGGCGAGGAGGGGAAGCCGGTGTTGGCGGTGGAGTCGATCGCCGCCTGCCAGCCGCCCGCGTACCAGGCCCAGTCCAGGCCCTTGGCGGTCATCAGGTCGCCGATGTTGTCGTGCGTCTGCGGCACCATGAACACCGAGGTCGGATCGGCCTGGGTCGGGTTGGCGGCATCGCGGGAAAAGGCGGGCCAGTAGGGCGGGCCCATGGTGTTCACGCCGTAGCCATCCGGCGTCAGGGCGCTGGCGCCGAACTGGGGCGCGCCGGTGAGGGCGCTGGCCGGCGAGGTCGGCTTGGGTTGCAGGTTGGGATCGGTCGGATCGGCGCTCTGCAACTGGGCGATCTGGCCGCGCACGTTGATCGAGGCGTTCGCCAGGTCCGGATAGAACGGCGGACGGGCGGCGGCGAGGTATTGATGGTTCAGGAACGAACCGCCGAACGCGCCCTGGAAAAAGTTGTCGCACAGCACGAATTCCTGGGCCAGCTTCCACAGGCGCAGGTTGTAGGCGGAGTCGCTGTAGCGGCCCATGACCAGCGCGCCGGAGTCGGCCCAGGCCACGAAGCGGTCGTTCTTGCCGCCGTTGATCTGCATCTGATTCTGGTAGAACACGTGCCACAGGTCGCGCGTGACCACGCCTTGCGGCAGCGGCTCGCCTTGGGGGCCGCGCAGGTCGAAGGGCGCGTTGGGCAGGTTGTTCATGTAGGGCGCGTTCTCGGCGACCTGGTAGGTGACGTGGTTGGCCTGTTGCGAGGTCGGCACCATGCCGCCCCACACCGGCGGCAGCACCGATAGCGTCGTGCCGTCGCGGTCCTTCTGCGTG
The DNA here is from genome assembly GCF_902859745.1 of Achromobacter dolens. Classification (GTDB taxonomy): domain Bacteria; phylum Pseudomonadota; class Gammaproteobacteria; order Burkholderiales; family Burkholderiaceae_B; genus Achromobacter; species Achromobacter dolens. The sequence continues at coordinate 25,091 of NZ_CADIJW010000051.1, forward strand.
TAGTCGGCGGCGGTCAACGCCGACAACGGCTTTTCGACGCCGGGGAAGTTGGAGAACAGGTTGTTGAAGCTGCGGTTTTCCGCGAAGATCACCACCAGCGTCTTGACGTTCTTGCGCAGTTGCGTCGTCAGGTCGGGGGCGGGAGCGGGGGTGTTGTCGTCATCGTCGCTGTCGCCGCTGGAACAGCCGGCCAGCGCGCCCATGGCGGCGGCGCTGGCGCCGAGCGCGGCGATACCGGTCAGGAAGCCCCGGCGGGTGGCGCGGACGGGAGTGTCGGCGTCAGCGTGATCGGCGGCCGTCGACGTCGCGGCAGCCTGCGCGTTCGCGCTCTTTTCTTTTTCAGACATGGTTGTAGACCTTGCGGAGAGGGTGGCGCCCTGTCATGGCGACACGAGGGTTGCCGGATGACAGCCGGCATTCACGGCGGCTAGCCTAGGTTTGCGACGTTGTATCAATGTGACCATCGGCTGTCGGCAAGCTGTACGCCAGGGAGACTCCCGCCAAATTCCCTTAGACTGGCGCCATGGCTGACATCCGAGTGAAAGCAATGACCGACCATTCCGCAGGCGGATCCGCGCGCCAGGCGTCGCCTCGCACCAAGCCGCCGGAGGTGCGGCTGGACGAGTTGATGGGCGCCGCGCAGGCGCTGTTCCTGGAAAAAGGGGTCGACGCCACCACCATCAGCGAGATCACGGAAGCGGCGGGCGTGGCCAAGGGCACGTTCTATGTCTACTTCCCGTCCAAGCACGAGATGCTGCATGCGCTTGCCGAGCGCTACGTGCGCGAATTCGTCGCGCAACTGGCCAGCGCGATCGACGCCTGCGACGCGCACGACTGGGTCGGGAAGCTGCGCGCATGGGTGCATGCCAACGTCGCGACCTATCTGCGCACTTACCGCGTGCACGACATCGTTTTCACGCATCAGCATCACCATGCGCGCGAAGGGCATACCGGCAACGATGTGGTCAGGCAACTGCAAGGCATCCTGCAGGCCGGGGCCGAGGCGGGCGCATGGCGGGTGGACAATCCGCGCATGATGTCGCTGCTGATCTACGCCGGGGTGCACTGCGCCACGGACGACGCGATCCTGTCGAAGCTGTCGGATCCCACCGACTTCGCGCGCGGCATCGCCGACGCCTATCTGCGCATGCTCGGCGCGGCCGTGTAGCGCCGCGACGATTCAGGACGGCAGCCGTGGCCGGCCGTGTTTTGGGTAGGCACGGCGCCCGACTTGCGCGGTCTGCGAAACAACGCTATGATTCAAGGCTTGCTTTTTAACGCGCCCGTAGCTCAGCTGGATAGAGTACCTGGCTACGAACCAGGGGGTCGTAGGTTCGAATCCTGCCGGGCGCGCCATTGAATGTTTGCTGTATGGTTGGCTAGAGTTTGATTTAAAAGTCAGCTCAAAGGTTGCCTTATAGGCTAAAACCCGGCTAAAACGCGATGGACCGCCCAAGTCGAGCGCTTGGGTAAAAATGAAGAGCAAATGCAGTGCGGTGGTGAAATTATTCTGATATAATTTTGCCTCTTTACCGGAGCGCCCGTAGCTCAGCTGGATAGAGTACCTGGCTACGAACCAGGGGGTCGTAGGTTCGAATCCTGCCGGGCGCGCCACTTACTTGGATGCATATTCAAGGTGAGTACGGAAAAGGGAAAGAAACGCAAAAAAGCCGCGCCGCCACATGAGAATGTGGCAATGCATGGCGTGGCAATGCATGGTGTGGCAAGGTGGCGCAGTCATATGCGCCGCGACAATGAGAAGGCCTTTGATCTCGGATCGAAGGCCTTTTTGTTTGTATGCAGCATGTTTGTCTGCGGCATGGTTGTGCACTGCATGCTTGCCGGTCGTTCTTGCCGAATGTTCCTGCTCGGCGCCTTTGCCGGCCATTGCCATGGTCGGGCATCTTGGGGGCATGCCGTGGAACGTCGCGGGCACGGGCGCATGCCGGCACGGTTTCCGGCGGGATCAGGGCGCGGCAATGGCACCCGTCGCGGCAGGGGCCGGCGTGGCGGCGGCGACGTCGTCATCCTCCAGCCCCCAATTGCCCACGGTGTACCAGTCGTCGCCCAACAGTTCGGCCGGGTGCATGGTGCGATCCGAGCCGTTGCCACAGGCCAGTTCGTTGGTGGAACAGTAGCGGTCGCAGCCCCAGCAGACGCGCTCGGGGTGTTTGGGGTGCAGGGGAAATTTCTTGGCCATGCCGGTGTGTCTCCATGCTCGCTGGATCCAGCGTAACGCCGTGGGCGACCGCGGCGATTGATCTGGCGCAATCCGGGTGGGAGGCAGCCGGCGCCCCTCCGATTTGCGGACCGTCGCGAATCCATGTTATAAACACGCCTCTTTAGCGCGCCCGTAGCTCAGCTGGATAGAGTACCTGGCTACGAACCAGGGGGTCGTAGGTTCGAATCCTGCCGGGCGCGCCATCGCATTACGTGTCGATGAAATAGGCGCTGATAGGCGCCAAGTCGTCGGCGCGAAGCAAAAAAAAGCCTGGCCTTGCGCCGGGCTTTTTCGTTTTTGCGCGCGGGCACGCGGTCCGCGGTGATGCGCGCCTGGGGGCGGCTTACTGGCTTACTGGCTTACCGGCTTACTGGCTTACTGGCTTACTGGCTTACCGGCTTTCTGGCTCACTTCTGGATGTCCTGCCGCTGGCGCTGATAGCTGTCGTACGACGTGGACGCCGCGCCCATGCAGCGCTGGCGCTCCTGCATGTCGGTGATCCAGCCGCATTCATTGCGTTGCCAGGCCTGGCCGGTGTCGTAGGCCTGCCGCGACGAGCAGGCGGTGCCGAGCGTGGCGGCCGCCACGCACGCGAGCAACAGGGTGTAGCGCATGCGGTTCTCCGAGAATGCGCTGAGTGTACATTCGCTGATCTGCGCAGACACCATGAGCCGCCGCGAGATCAGACTCGCCTGCGCCGACGCCGCCGCGCGCCTTACCAGACGCGGTACACGCGGCCAGTCTGCACGCCCTCGACGCTGCGGCTGTAGGCCAGCGCCACGCGTTGGGCGGACGCGGCTTCGAAGCCCAGGAAGTAGGGGCCGTAGCCGTCCCACGATTCCTGCAGCACGGTCGGGCTGACCGAGTTGATGCGCGCGCCTTGCAGTTCCACCGCCGCGCCGCGCACGAAGCCATCGATCGCCGAGTTGACGGCCGACGCGTTGGCGCCGAAGCGGATCGGCTCGTCGCTGACGATGCCGCTGGTCAGCGTGATCGAGCCGCCGTGGTTCAGGTAGTGCTGGCCGATCAGCGCCAGGTCGACCTGACCCAGCAGCTTGTCATGCAGGCCGATCTTGAATTGTTCGGCGGTCATTTCGGCCAGCGGGCCGAAGTGCAGCGCGCCGGCGGTGGAGACGATGGCGTCGACCTTGCCGATGCGGTCGAACAGGCCGCGGATGCTGTCGCTGCGGGTGATGTCGACCTGGTATTGGCCCTGGGTCTTGCCGATGGCGATGACCTCGTGGCGCTGGCCCAGTTCGTGGGCGACGGCGCGGCCGATGGTGCCGCTGGCGCCGATAAGTGCGATTTTCATGGAAACTCCCGAGTTGGATGTGGGGCGCGCGGCATGGACGCCAGCGCATGAAGGCATTCTGCGATGTCCATTCCTGTGGAAAAATCCGGGAATGGTTGGAACACTTCATACCCAGGGTGCGTAATTCATGGATCGTCTGCTCAGCATGGAAGTCTTCGTGGCGGTGGTCGAGCTGGGCAGCCTGACGGCGGCGGCCGCGCGCCATGAGATGTCCGCCGCCATGGCGGCCAAGCACATCAAGGGCCTGGAGGCGCGGCTGGGACTGCGGCTGATGAACCGGACCACGCGGCGCCAGAGCCTGACCGAGGCGGGCCAGGCGTACTACGCGCGCTGCAAGGAGATCCTGGCCGACATCCGCGACGCGGAGCAGGGCGCCGAGGCGTTGCGGGTGGCGCCGCGGGGCAACCTGCGCATCACGTCGACGGTTTCGTTCGGTTCGTTCGCGCTGGCGCCGGTGATCGCCGATTACCTGGATCGTTATCCGGACGTCAGCGTCGAACTGGCCCTGAGCGACGCGGTCGAGGACCTGGTGGCGTCACGCTACGACCTCGCGGTGCGCATCGGCGAGCCGCGCGATTCCAGCCTGGTGGCGCGCCCCATCGGCCGCTACCAGATGATCATCTGCGCCGCGCCGGCCTACCTGGCGCGCCATGGCACGCCCCAGACGCCTGCCGACCTGACCCGGCACCAGTGTCTGGACTTCTCGTACTGGAGCCGCCGCACGGGCTGGCGGCTGGCCGATGGCGACGGCGCGCAGGCCGACTATCCGCCGACCAGCCGCTTCGTCTCGAATAACGGCCAGGCGCTCAGGCAGGCGGCGCTGGCCGGCTTCGGCATCGTGCTGCAGCCCGAGCTGTTGCTGGCCGAGGACGTGCGCGCGGGCAAGCTGATGCCGATCCTGCAACCATACTGGCCGGCCGCGCGGCCGGTCACGCTGCTGTATCCGAAGGACAGGCAGGCGTTGCCCAAGCTCACGACGTTCGTGGAGTTCGTCGTGGCGCGGTTCACGGAGAAGGGCGGGCGGCGCTGAGCGGCTTCAGCCACGTCGTCGGTCCACCGCCGTCAGGCACAGGCCGGTCTTGAGGAGCTGGTAGACCTGGCCGCCGAGCCAGGTGACTTTCTCGCCCGAACTGGTGCGACAGACGCAATGCGCCTTGGGATCGAAGCGGGAAGTGCCGAGCGCGGAGTAGGCGTCGGGGTCCGACACGAAGCGTTCGATGCGATACAACGTGCCGTCGGGGGCCGTGGCCAGTACGTCAGTCAAGCGTCTTGCGGTTCCGAGCATTTCAGGTACCTCCCCATGCGCGGTCATTCTTACGCGGCGCCAAAGTTGCTCGAACAATTCCATTGGTCAGGCGAATGCGGCCTGCATCAATGGAAATGTCCTCCTAACGATGAATCATCGAGCTGGTCGGGCGTGACACCCAGCGCGGCCGAGATGCGGTCCAGAATGATCTGGCGCGGTCGCGGACGCGGCCTTTCCAATTCGATGTAGATGGAGTGATCCACTCCGAGGCGGGCAGCCATGTCAGCGGTGCTGATGTTCAGGTGCTCGCGCCAGGCGCGTATCAGGCTCCAATCGTTGCCGGTTTTTAGTCTAGCTACAGCGGATGGTACGACGTTTTTTTGCGCCGCGTGTGATTCTTGCGCGACAGCGGGACGACAGGCGTCGCGCACGGTGTTGCGCGCCTTGGCGTTCTTGCGTGCCTCGGCCAGGGGGGGCGCGGCGCCGGGTTCGGCGGTGAAGATGATCCCACCATTGACCTGACGGTACAGATTACCGCCGATCCAGGCCAGGGCTTCGCCATTGTCGAGCATGCATTCGCAATCCAGGTGGTGGTTGCTGGGAATGCTCTCGAGTTTGGCAATGGTTTCCGTGGTCGTGGCATGTCTCACCACGCGGTGGAGGACACCGTCGGGCGAGCGCACGAACACGTCGGGAAGTCTCCAGGAAAACGGAATGATGATCTCCATGGCTGCAATGGTTCGCTACCACTGTATCCCTCTGCGCGCGCGATGGAATTTGGGGTTTCCCCTGCATCGCGGACGTTTGTCCATGGTAGTCCTGATTCGCTCAAAACATCTTCACAAATCTTCACCCGGGAGCCGGCTGTGCAGCGCCGGCGAGCCCGCAAAATAACGGATTGGACGCCAGGATTGCCGTGATGTTTTCTGTTGGAGCGGGCGCCTTGCGGACCGCGCCGGCCGCGCCGCGCGGCCGCGCGCTGGCAGGGTGGGCCGCGGGCCTTTCGTGCGCCTTTCATGTGCTGGTGGCCGGCCTGTTGTGGCGGGCCGCCAGCGAGCGCGAGACGCCGCCGGCGCCGGCGGCGATCCGCCAGAACGATTTCTACGTGACGCTGTTGCCGCCGCGGGCCGGGCCGCAGCCCTCCGCGTCATCGGCGACGTTCACCGTGGCGCCATCGGTCGCGCCGTCTTCGCCCCTATCCTCCGAGGCCGTCGAGCCGTCTTCGTCCGCATTGCCGCGGTCGTCCACGCCGTCCTCTTCCAGGCTGGCGAAGCCATCCGCGTCGCGTCAGGCCACGCCCGCCAGGACGCCTACGGCCAATACACCACGCGACTTTCGCTGGCGCGGTGAGGACGCCGCGGCGCAAGGCCTGCCGCGCGCGCGTGGCGAGGCGAGGGTGGACCTGGCGCCCAGGACGCGCGCCGAACCCTCGGCGCTGGCCAAGGGTATCGCGCAAAGCGTGCGGCCGCCTTGCCGCGACGCGCATGCTGGTCTTGGATTGCTGGCATTGCCGTTCCTGCTGGCCGACACGGTGCGTGACGGCGGCTGCAAGTGGTGACGCGGCGGCAGCGCATAGCGGTGTTGCCGGCCGGGTTCAGAAGCCGGCCGCGGCCAGCAATCGCGGCATGACGTCGGCGGCCGCGCCGCGCAGGTTGAAGTCGGCGTGCGCGTCGAGCGGCGTGGGCGCCGGGTTGACCTGCACCACGGTCGCGCCGGCCCGCGAGGCGCGCAACGGCAGCTCCGCCGCCGGATACACCAGCGCCGATGTGCCGATGCTGAAGAACAGGTCGCAATCGTCGCACGCCTGCTGCGCCGCGCGCCAGGCGCCGGCCGGCAGGCTTTCGCCGAACCAGACCACGCCCGGCCGTATCGGCGCGCCGCATTCGACGCAGGCGGGCGGCGTGATCGCGCGCTCTTCGGCGGACGTGTCGAGGCCGTCGTCCAGGGCGCGCGGGGCGATGCGGGCGGCGTGTCCGCACGCGCTGCAGCGCGGCGCGTGCAGGCTGCCGTGCAGATGGATCACGGCGTCGCTGCCGGCGCGCTCATGCAGGTTGTCGACGTTCTGGGTGACCAGGGTCAGCGCGGGGATGCGTCGCGCCAGCGCCGCGATGGCGCGGTGCGCCGCGTTCGGCTCGGCGCGCGCGACCTGCGCGCGGCGCCATTCATACCAGCCCCAGACCAGGTCCCGCTGGGCCGCGAAGGCCTCCGGCGTGGCCAGGGCGCGGGCGTCGAAGCGCGCCCACAAGCCGGTGAGCGGGTCGCGGAAGGTGGCGATGCCGCTTTCGGCGGACACGCCGGCGCCGGTGAAGACGGTCACGCGCCGGGCGCGCGCCAGCCGGTCGGCGAGCGCGGGCGCAATGGTGGGAATCTCGGTTGCCATGCGGGGAATGCGGTGAAGGGGCGGGTTCGATACGCTGCACGCGTGGCCCCCGGGCTGTCAAGCGCGGGATGGCGCGCGGGCGGGGCATTGCGGCGCGCGTCCCAGATGATGGATACTGGATAGTCAAATTGGGATGTTCAATGGCATGGCCCGAGCGGGCCGCGCCCGATCCGGAGAGATGCTATGCCCGAAGCCACCGCCGGCCTGGACCGGCTGCGCCATTTCATTGCCACCGCGACCCGCCTGGCCACGCCCGACGGGCTGGCGCAGTCGTCCGAACTGCAGGCCGCGTTCGCCGCGCTGATTGCGCATGACGACTGGTTGCCCGAGGCCTGTACCGCGCCGCATCCCCAGTACTACCAGCAGTACCTGCTGCACTGCGATCCGCTCGAACGCTTCTCGATCGTCAGCTTCGTGTGGGGGCCGGGCCAGCAGACGCCGGTGCACGATCATGAGGTCTGGGGCTACGTCGGCATGCTGCGCGGCGCGGAGGTGAACCAGCGCTATACGCGCGGCGCCGACGGCCGGCTGGCGCCGCGTGGCGCGCCGGAGACCCTGCATCCGGGCGACGTCGAACGCCTGTCGCCACAGGAGGGCGACATCCACCGCGTTTCGAACGCCTTCGATGACAAGGTCTCGATCAGCGTGCACCTGTACGGCGGCAATATCGGCGCGGTGTCGCGCCATGTCTACGACCCGGCCACGGGCCAGGCCAAGCCGTTCGTGTCGGGCTATTCGGCGCCCAGCGTGCCCAATCTGTGGGACCGTTCGGCGGCGGTGCGCGCGGCCTTGCCCGCCGCGGGCCGCTGAGGCCTGTTCGCCGGGCATGGCCCGTGCTATGGTCGCGTCCTAAATATTGGGAAAACCAAAAAAATGGACAAGACACTGCTCAAGGGGTTGATGGTGCTGGAGGCGGTCACGGACGTGGATAATCCGCCCCGCACCATCGATGCGCTGGCCGCCCGGGTCGGGCTGACGCGCAGCAATACCCACCGCACCCTGCAAACATTGATCCACGCCGGCTACGTCGTGCGCGACGAGGACGGCGGCGGCTATCGCGGCGCGGTGCGCCTGTTCGAGCTGGCGGCGCGCCAGCTCGGGCAGCTCGACCTGCGTCGGCTGGCCGCGCCGTTCATGCGCACGCTGGCCGACCAGACCGGCGAGACCGTGCACCTGTCGGTGCTGGACGGCTTCGACGTGGTCTACGTCGACAAGATCGACAGCCCGCAACCGATCCGCGCCTATTCCATGGTGGGCGGCCGCGCGCCGGCCTACGCGGTGGCCACCGGCAAGGCGCTGCTGGCCTATCAGGCCGAAGGCTACGTCGAGCGCTACGCCGACCGGCTGGCGCGCCATACGCCGGCCACGCTGGTGTCGATGCCGTTGCTCAAGGAAGAACTGCGCAAGGTGGCGCGCACCGGTTATGCGGTCAATCGCGGCGAATGGCGCGAGGGCGTGGGCGGCCTGGCCGTGGCGCTGTTCAACAGCCTGGATCAGCCGGTGGCGGCGATCGGCATCTCCGGTCCCCTCGACCGCCTGAGCGCGGCCCGCATGAAGCAGTTGGCCCCGGACGTGGCGGCGTGCGCCCAGGCGCTGTCCCAGGGCATGGGGTATCGGCGCGGGTTTCTTGGGCAATGACGGGGGCCTCCCGCGCATGCCGTGCGTCCTCATGAATCCTAAATAGTAGGATTCAATTTTCAATTAATGGTTTACCGCGGATTCGTCGCGGTGCTATGCTGGCCCGCGGCCTGACGCCGCGTTTTCGCATCCGGAAAGAACGCAGGCAGGCGACACGATGCCACGGCATCGCGCGCGGCCTTGGATTCTTTTCTTCATTCCAAATACTGAATTGGCATAACGAGAGGTCGACCATGACATCCGGTTCGGCATTGGCCGGCATCACCGTGCTCGAGATCTGCAACGTCGCCGCGGGGCCGTTCTGCGGCATGCTGCTGGCGGACATGGGCGCGGACGTGATCAAGCTGGAAAATCCGGAGGGCGGCGATACGCTGCGCAGTTGGCCGCCGCTGAGCCAGGGCTACAGCGAGAACTTCGCCTCGCTCAATCGCAACAAGCGCTCGGTCACGCTGAACCTGAAGGATCCGGCAGACCTGGCCCTGGCGCGCGAACTGGCTGCCAGCGTCGACGTGCTGATCGAGAACAATCGGCCCGGCGTGATGGACCGGCTGGGCCTGGGCTACGCGGCGTTGCGCGAGGTCAATCCGCGCCTGGTGTACTGCTCGATCTCGGCCTATGGCCAAACCGGCCCGCGCGCCCAGGAAGGCGGCTTCGATCTCACCATCCAGGCCATGAGCGGCCTGATGAGCGTCACCGGCGAGGCCGGCGGCGGGCCGGTCAAGTGCGGCGTGCCGGTGGCGGATTTCTCTGCCGGTCTCTACGGCGCCTTCGCCATCGCCTCGGCGCTGCGCGCCGCCCAGGCCAGCGGCCAGGGCACGCATATCGACGTGCCGATGCTCGGCGCCACGCTTGGCATCGCGGCGCTGCAGACGTCGGAGTTCTTCGGCAGCGGGCGCGATCCGGTCAAGCTGGGCTCGGCCCACCCGCGCAACGCGCCGTATCAGGCGTTTCGCTGCAAGGGCGGCTATTTCGGCATGGCGGCCGGCAACAACGCGCTGTGGAAGGGCGTGTGCGTGACGGTGGGCCGCGAGGACCTGCTGGCCGATCCGCGCTTTACCGACACCAGCGCGCGCGCCCGCAACCAGGACGCGCTGCGCGAGATCCTGGAAGCGATCTTCGCGGCCGACGACGCGCCCACCTGGCTGGCGCGGTTCCGCGCGGCCGGCGTGCCGTGCGCGCCCATCAACACCTATTCCGAAGTGCTGGCGGACCCGCAGGTCGAGCACATGGGCTGGGTGCAGGCCCTTGAACTGCCGAATGGCGTGGCGACGCGAACCTTCGGCCTGCCGGTGCGCTTCGACGGCCAGACCACCGCGCTGCGGCGCCCGCCGCCCGCGCTGGGCCAGCACAACGACGAGGTGCTGGGACCGCTGCGCGACAAGGGGCGGCGCGCATGAGCGCGACGCTGCAGGTCGAGCGGCGCGGCGCCGCGCAGGTGCTGACGCTGGCGCGCCCGGACAAGATGAACGCGCTGTCGGCCGAGCTGGTCGAGGCGCTGATCGCGGCGGTGGACGCGGCGCCGGCGCAGGGCGCTGAGGTCATCGTGCTGCGGGGCGCGGGCCGCAATTTCAGCGCCGGCTTCGATTTCGGCGAGCTGGAGGCGCAGAGCGAGGGCGACCTGCTGCTGCGCTTCGTGCGCATCGAGACTCTACTGCAACGCTTGGCGGCCTCGCCCTGCCTGACGGTGGGGCTGGCGCATGGCCGCAACTTCGGCGCCGGCGTCGATCTGTTCGGCGCCTGCAAGTGGCGCGTCAGCGCGCCGGACGCGAGCTTTCGCATGCCGGGCCTGAAGTTCGGGCTGGTGCTGGGCACGCGCCGCTTCGCCGCGCTGGTCGGCGCCGAGCGCGCCCGCGCCATCCTGGAACAGGCCAGCACGTTCGGCGCGGCCGAGGCCTACCGCGACGGCTTCGTCAGCCACGTGACGGCGCAGGAATCGTGGCCCGAGATCGAGCGCCAGGCCGGAGAGGCCGCCGGCGCATTGACCGGCGCGGCCCGGGCGCAGTTGTATGCGGCCCTGTCCGCGGAGCAGCCCGATACCGACCTGGCGCGGCTGGTGCGCTCGGCCGCCGAGCCGGGTCTGAAGGCGCGGGTGGCGGCGTACCTGCAGGCGCGCTGACGCCGTCAGCCCGGCCGGCGCGACGATAAGAAAGCGAAGGAGGCAGCATGGGTTCGGGATTCAATCAAACGCACAAACAGTGTTCGCTGGCCGAGCTGGCGGCGCTGGTGCCGGACGGCGCGTCGATCGCGCTGGGTGGCAGCTTCCTGCATCGGGGGCCGTTCGCCTTCGTGCGCGAACTGATCCGCCAGGGGCGGCGCGATCTGGAGCTGGTCAAGCAGTCGCCGGGCTACGACGTGGACATTCTGTGCCGCGCGGGCGCGCTGCGGCGCGTGCGCGCCGGCATCGTGGCGATGGAAGGCAATTTCGGCCTGGCGCCGTGGTATCGCAAGGCCATCGAGCGCGGCGAGGTAGAGCTGGAGGAGCATGCCTGCAACAGCCTGACGGCGGGCCTGCGGGCCGCCGCCTACGGCGTGCCGTTCCAGCCCTGCGGCGGCCTGCACGGCAGCGCCCTGCCGACCCTGAACGGCTGGAAGTGCCTGGAGGATCCCTACGGCAGCGGCGAGCGCACCTGGGTGATCCCGGCGGTGCGGCCCGACTTCGCGGTGATCCAGGCCTCGGAAGTGGACGCGCGCGGCAATGTGCGGGTGCATGGCACGGCGCACTGGGACCGCATCATGTCGCGCGCCGCCGGCAGCGTGCTGGTGGTGGCCGAGAAACGGGTGGACAGCGCCGTGTTCGAGGCGCAGCCCGAGGCCACGCTGGTGCCGTATTTCATGGTGCAGGCCTATACGGTGCTGCCGCGTTCGGCCTGGCCGGGTTCGTGCTGGCCGGACTATGCCATCGACTATCCGGCGGTCGAGGCCTACATGGACAGGAACGGCGACCTGGCGGCCCACCTGGCCGCCGCGCCGGAAGCGGGAGCGGCGAATGGCTGAGCAATGGTCGGGGTTCTCGTACATCGTCACCAATCTGGCGCGCTTCATCCGGCCCGACGAGATCACCTTCAGCGGCGTCAATTCGACCCCGCCCATGCTGGCCTGCCTGCTGGCCAAGCGCGCCTACGACTGGGACTACGTCTATATCAACGTGGCGGGCGGGGTCGATCCGCGTCCGTCGCACATCCCGCTGTCCAGCTCCGATCCGGTGCTGGCCGAGCACAGCGCCTCGATCTTCGCCAACGAGGACTTCTACGACCTGTGCACGCGCGGCCGCATGGACCTGGCGTTCCTGGGCGCGGCGCAGATCGACGGCGCCGGCCGCGCCAACAATTCCTGCATCGGTGACTGGCATGCGCCCAAGGTGCGGCTGCCGGGCGGCGGCGGCGGGGCGGTGATGATGCCCACGGCGCGGCGCACCTGCACCTGGCGCACCGAGCATTCGCGCCGGGTGTTCGTGCGGGAGCTGGATTTCGTGACAGCGGGCGGCGGCTTTGCCGGCGTGGCGACGCCGATCGCCGTGTTCGTCAAGCGCGACGGCCGGCTGGCGCTGCAATCCTGGCATCCCGAGTCCAGCCTGGCGGAAGTGCGCGAGCGCACCGGTTTCGATTTCGATGCCGAGGGCGCCGGGCCGACGCCGCCGCCGACCGAGGCCGAGCGGCGCGCCTTGCGCGAGCTGGATCCCGATGGGGAGTTCGAGCGTGACGCGGCGGTGACGCTGCGCTAGGGCCCGTGCGGCTCCCGCCCGTGGGAAAGGGCGTTCAGGGCCGGCGCCGGCCGGATGCTCGCCGCGTGGGCTCAGTCGTGGTTGCCGGCGCGCAGGCGCGCCAGTTCGGCGGAAAGTTCGGCCACCAGCGCCTGGGCGCGCGCCAAAGGATCGTGGCCGGCGACAGCCGGTTCGACGGCGGCCGCGGCGGTGCCCGACGCGCCGCGCAGGCGCGGCTGCACGCTTTCGTGGCCGACGCTGACGTCGACGTCGAACACCAGTTGTTCGGCGCGATGCCAGGTGCTGAACCACTCCAGCGGCCGGCCGTGCTGGTCCATGCCCTGGCCTTCCAGCATCAGCAGCGGCGTGCCCGCCGGCACTTGCAGCAGGCCGGCCAGGGCGGCATCCGCCGCCACCGCGCGGATCTGGTTGCGTCCCGCGCCGGGATGCAGGCCGAAGCGCCGCGTCAGCACGCCGTGCAGCGAAGCGTCGGTGAGTTCCTCGGCGCGCAGCCCGGGCACGGCGGCGGCGGGCAGCCAGGTGCGCACGTAGGCCAGCGGCGCGTCGGCGACGTGGCGCAGCCGCTCCAGCAACAGCAGGTCCTGGGTGCCGAAGAACTCGGCCACGGCCTTGGGCGGCTCGCTGGGCGCGAGATCGAGCACGCGGGTCTTGAGCGTCACGCCGGATTGCGCGAATTGCTCGTACAGGCCGGTGGAGCGTTGCACCAGGCGGCGGTGTTCGCGCGGCGCGGCCACCACCGCCGGGCGTCCGGCCTCGCGCTGGATCAGGCCTTCGGCGGCCAGGGCCGAGAGGGCCTGCCGCACCACGCTGCGGGCCACGCCGAAGTGCTCGCACAGCGCCGCCTCGCTGGGCAGCAGGGCGCCGGCGCCGAGCTTGCGGGTGCGGATGTAGCCGCGTAGCAATGCCGCCACCTGGGCGTGCAGCGGCACGTCGCCGGAACGGTCCAGCGCGGGCAAGTCTTCAGCGTTGGCGGGCGCCATGGAATCAACCTCCTGTTTGAGCCCGCGCAGTTTCCCATACATGCGTCCAGCCCGGGGCCAGATGCGCGGCGCGCTCGGCGGCCAGGATCAGACTGTCTTCGCGGGCGATGCCCTGGCCCGCGATGTCGAACGCGGTGCCGTGATCGACCGACACGCGCACCACCGGCAGGCCGACGGTGATGTTAACGCCGTCATCGCCATAGACGGCCTTGAAGGGGGCGTGGCCCTGGTCGTGGTAACAGGCGATCACGAACTGCCACTTGCCGCGCACGGCTTGCGGGAACAGCGCGTCGGCCGGGATCGGGCCGGCCGCCAGGATGCCGGCGGCGTTGGCCTCGGCCACGGCGGGCGCCAGGATGTCGGCGTCTTCGGTGCCGAAGATGCCGTTCTCGCCGGCGTGCGGGTTCAGGCCCGACACCGCCACCGGACGGTCGCCGCGGCCCAGGGCCTTGGCGAACGAGCCGGCCAGGCGCAGCACCGCGCGCATGCGCGCCGGCGTCAGGTCTTCGATGGCCTGGCGCAGCGACACGTGGGTGGTGGCGTGGAAGATGTAGAGATCGCCGGCGGACAGCACCAGCGAGAAGGTCTTGACGCCGAATTCGTGCGCCAGCAGTTCGGTGTGGCCGGGCCACTTGTGGCCGGCGGCGTGCATGGCGGCCTTGTTCAGCGGCGCGGTGACGATGCCGTCGACCTCGCCGGCGCGCGCCAGGGCGCAGGCGGTGGTGACGAAGCGCACCGAGCCGTCGCCGGCGTCGGCGCTGATCTCGCCCAGCTTGACGTGGCCCAGCGAGGGGCCGGCCTGCAACACTTCGATGATGCCGGGGGCGTTGGTGGCGTCGGCCGGACGCTCGACGCGGCGCACGATGGCGGGATCGCCGCCCAGGCCGCGCACGGCGTTGGCCATCACGTCGACGTCGCCAACCACGACCAGGCGCGCCTTCTGGCGCAGTTCGTCATGGCCCATCAGCATCTTGGCCGTGATTTCCGGCCCGATGCCGGCCACGTCGCCGAGGGTGACGGCCAAGAGCGGCAGCTTGGGAGCGGGGGGTTGTGTCATCGCTTGAATCTCCTGTCGCGGATCGCGCGCACGGCGCGAACCAGTACGTCTTCGGCGCCAAAGCCGCCGGCCTTGGTCACCACGGGCAGGCCGTCGGCCGTGCCGCCGGTCAGCGTGCCCAGGGGCACGCCGCCGATCACTTCATCCACCAGGGCGATGCCGCCGGCGCCCAGCGCCAGCAGCACCTGGCGCGCGCCGTCGCCGCCGGTGGCGACCACGCCGGCGGCGCGCGAGGCGCCGATGGCCTGCG
>NZ_CADIJW010000052.1 GCF_902859745.1 Achromobacter dolens
CCGACAGCGGCGTGCAGGCCTGCAACTGCGCGGCCAGCCGGGCCAGCCGCGGCGAGGGGCCGGCGGCGCGGCGCCGGGCCGCCAGCACCGTGTCGTAGGCGCCGGCCATGGCGGCTTCCATGTCGCGCCGCGCCGTCATGATGCGCGAGGTGCCAATGGCGGCGAACATGGCCGCCAGCTTGCGATAGGCCAGCGCCACCGCCGCCCGTTCCGGCGCGATCGGGTTCACCACCCAGCCCAGCAGGGTCAGCGCCAGGCCGAACAGCCCGCCCGCGCCCACCAGCGCCGGCGGCAGCCAGGGCGGCAGCGGCGACGTCAGGCTGGCGCCGACGATCACGTAGGTGGCGAATTGCAGCGTGGCGACGGCGGCGATGTTATTGAAGGTGCCGACCAGGCTGGCCAGCAGCACCAGCAGCGTCATGCCGGCGACGCTGAACAGGCCGTGGCCGGCCAGCAGCGTGCCCAGGAAGTAACCCAGCGCGCCGCCGAACACGGTGCTGCCGATGGATAGCGCGCGGTTGCGGTAGGGGCCGCCGTTGTCGCCGGTGATGGCGGGCAGCGCGCCCAGCGCCACCAGCGCGGCCGCCGCGCTCTGGTCGAGCAGCAGGCCGGCGGCGGTCGGCAGGCCGATGGCCAGCGCGGCGCGCAGCGCCACCCAGCGGCTGACCGGCGACGGTTCCATGTGCGCCAGGCTCATGAGCCAGCGCATGTTGGAGGCGCGCGCGCGGCGGTTTTCGCGGGAGGCGGCTGAGTGCGGCACGGCGGTCCCGGGCCGGTTAACCCTGGCCCTTGATCAGCGGCGCTTCCTGCGGCGCGGCCAGGCGGAAATAATCGGCGGTGGCCATCAGGATGGACGCGTCGAGACGGCCGGCGTTGAACACGATTTCATCGTGACGCTGGCGCAGGGTGGGATCCACCAGCAGGTGCAGGTCGGGGTTGAAGCTGAAGGGCGGGATCGCGCCGATCTCGCAGCCGGTCAGCTCGCGCGCCAGGTCCTGCGAGGCCAGCGAGGCCTTCTTGCCGCCCGCGGCGCGGGCGATGGCGTCCAGGTCGGCCTGCTGGTCGGCGGGGAACACCGCCAGCACGTTCCGGCGCTGGTTGGATGAGATCTTGACGCGGCAGACCAGCGCCTTGGCGCCCTGGCTGACGGCGGTGCCGCGCACGGCGGCGACTTCCACGGAGCGGCCGGCGGCGGGGTGGGAGATGAGGCGGTAGCGGGCCTGGTGCTCGGTCAGCAGGGCCTGCAGGCGGTCGTAGACTTCCATGGCGGGAAATGGTGGGTTGGCAAGGCCGGCGCCGGGGATCCGGCGGGCCATGCCGCATGATACGCCGCCACCGGGCCGGCGGCGCGGGCTAGATGTCGCCAGTGAAGGCGTAGCCCCAGCCCCAGACGGTACGAATCGGCAATTCCATGTCGGTCTCCTGCGCCTTGCGGCGCAGCCGGCTGACCACGACGTCCGTGCGGCGCACGGATTCGCGGCCGGCCTGCGGATCGCCGGGCGGCACGTCGCCGCGCGGCAGGCGCTTGTCGGGGCTGGTGGTCAGCTTGAGCAGGAAGTCGCGTTCGGCCTGGGTCAGCGGCAGGCGCGTGCCGCGCGGGCTGACCAGGGTCCAGGCGGCATCCTGGAACTGCCATTTGCCGGTGGCCTCGGCGGGGGCGGCGGCGGCCGGGCGCGCCTCGGCGTCGGCCGGCCGGCGACCGCTCACGGGCACGCGGCGCACCAGCGCCTGCAGCGCGGCGGCGATCTCGGCGGTGGCCACGTCGGGCGGAAAGCAGGCGTCGGCGCCGCAGTGCAGGCCGAGGATGCGGTTTTCAGGCGAATCGAAGGTCGAGACGGCGACGATGCCGGCGGTGGTGTCCATGGCGCGCAGGCCGGCGACGGCCATGCACAGATCGGTCAGCTCGGCTTCCATCACAAGCAGCGGCGTGCGGCGCGCCTGGAACAGGCGGAACAGGCCGTTGGAGTCCTCGCATCCGCGCGGCGAGAAGCCCATGCCCGCCAGCGCGTCGCAGCGGCGTGCGCGTTGGTGGGCATCGGGTGAGAAGACGATCAGGTCTAGTAAGTCATTCATGAATCGTTGTCGGGATCAGTGCAGCTTCAGCGCATGCATGATGCATCGGATACAACGGATTCCTAAACGTCGCACAACGCCACTTTCTGACCCGAATTCTCGGACATGACCGGGCAATGTATGTATTGGCGCGGGTTTGCGGGCTAGCGGGCGGGAGTGGCCAGACTGTCCGGCGGCTCGTTCCACCAGCCGCCGCCCAGCGCCTGCAGCAAGGCGGCGGTGTCCGCGTAGCGCGCCGCGTCGGCCGCGCCGCGGGCGATGCGCGTCTGCAGCAACTGGCGCTGGCTGTCCAGCAGGGCCAGGTGGCTGATGCCGCCGGCCTGGTAGCGCGCGTCAGCGATGCGCGCGGCGTCGTCGGCGCGACGCCAGGCGGTGTCGTAGGCGTCATACGCCCGGGCGTCGGCCTGCACCGCGCGCAGCGCATCGGCCACCTGGCGGAAACCATCCAGCACGGTCTGCCAATAACCGGCCGCCGCCGCCTCGTAGGCGGCCTCGGCCGAACGCTTGCGGGCGCGCAGTTCGCCGCCATGGAACAGCGGTTGCGCCAGGCCCAGGCCCAGGTTCCAGACATTGACGCCATCGGTGATATCGCCGGCCCGGGTGCGTTGCGACCCGAAGCTGGCGGTCAGGGTGAAGCGCGGGTATTGGTTGGCGGTGGCCACGCCGACGTTGGCCGAGGCCTGGTGCAGCAGGGCCTCGGCGGCCAGGATGTCGGGCCGCTGGCGGGTCAGCGCCGACGGCACCCCCGTGGGAATCTCGGCCGGCAGCGCCAGGTCGGCCAGGCGCAGCGGCGGCGCCTGCCAGGCGGCGGGCGGCTGGCCCAGGTAGGTGGCCAACTGGTGCGTGGCCTGGGCCAGTTGGTATTCCAGCGGCGGCACGGTGGCGTCGGTCTGCGCCAGCAGCAGTTCCTGGTTGCGCAGGTCGGCCTCGGCGATGCCGCCGGCCCGCAGGCGTTGCGCCATGATGTCGCGCTGGCGCTGCTGGGCCGCCAGCAGCTCGCGGGTGTCGGCCAGGCGCGCGGCCAGGTCGGCCTGGCGGATGGCGGTGGTCACGACGTTGGCGGCCAGCGTCATGCGCGCGGCCTGCAGTTCGTGCGACTGGTAGTCGACCTGCGCCGCCAGCCCCTCCAGCGCGCGGCGGTTGCCGCCGAACACATCGAGCGTGTAGGACACGTCGATCGATGCGTTGTAGAGCGTGAACGGCGCGGGCTGCTCGGTCACCGGCACGCCGTAGGCGGAAGGATCGACCTTCTGCCGGGTGGCCGACAGGTTGGCGTCGACGGCTGGCAGCAGGCGGCCGCCGGTTTCCGCGTTCAGATCCTCGCCGGCCTGGCGCAGCCGGGCGCGGGCCTGTTCCAGGGTCGGGCTGGCCTCCAGCGCCTGCCGCACCAGCGTGTCCAGCGCATTGGAGCGGAACAGGCGCCACCATTGGGCCGGGATGTCGGCGCCGGTGAGGCGCGGTTGGGCGCCGCTGGCGGGGGCGGCGCTGTCGGTCGGCGACGTGTAGGCGGCGACCGGCGGCGTGGCGGGTCGCTCGAAGTCCGGTCCGACGGCGCAGCCGGGCAACAGAGCGCAGGCGGCCACGAGCGCGGCGCGGCGGGCGAAGGGCAGGTGGGGGCGGGGCATGGCGGCCTTCAATCCAGGGTGCGGCGGTAGAACTTCACGGCGGCGGTCATGACGACCACGGTGAACAGCAGCATGGGCCAGATGGCGGGCCACAGGTCCCACCAGCCGTTGCCCTTGAGCAGGATGCCGCGGATCAGCCGGTTGAAGTGCGTCAGCGGCAGCAGGTTGCCCAGGTACTGCGCCCATTTGGGCATGCCCAGGAACGGGAACATGAAACCGGACAACAGCATGTTGGGCAGGAAATAGAACATCGTCAGTTGCATCGCCTGCAACTGGTTCTGCGCCAGCGACGACAGCGTGATGCCGACGGTCAGGTTGGCGGCCACGAAGATCAGCGCGCCCAGGTACACCGTCACCAAACTGCCCAGGAACGGCACGTGGAACACGAAATACGCCGCCAGCAGGATGATGGTGGACTGGATCAGGCCGATGGCGATGTAGGGCACGATCTTGCCCGTCATCACCTCCAGCGGCCGCACCGGCATGGCCAGCAGGTTTTCCATGGTGCCGCGCTCGCGTTCGCGCGTCATGGCCAGGCCGGTCATCATCACCAGCGTCATGGTCAGGATCACGCCCATCAGGCCGGGCACGGTGTTGTATTGCGAGATCTGTTCTTCGTTGTAGAGCTGGTGCACGCGCACGTCGAACGGCGGTTGGCCGCCGGCCAGGTGCGCCAGCGGGCCGGTCAGGTCCTTGCGCGCCACCGCCTGCGCCAGTTGGGTGGCCGAGCCGATCGCCAGCCCGGTCGCCATCGGGTCGGTGGCGTCGGCCTCGATCAGCAGCGCCGGCCGTTCGCCGCGCAGCAACTGGCGCGAGAAGTCCGGTGGAATGGTCAGCACGAACAACACCCGGCCCTGCGCCAGCGCGGCGCGGCCGGCCTCTTCGTCGGGCAGAGTCTCGACGATGTCGAAGTAGTCGGACGCGGTCATCGCCGCCACGAAGCTGCGCGTGAACGGGCTGTGGTCGGCCACGATGACGGCGGTCGGCAGTTGCTTGGGGTTGGTGTTGATGGCGTAGCCGAACAGCGCCAGTTGCATGATCGGAATGCCGACGATCATGCCGAAGGTGATGCGGTCGCGCCGCAGCTGCAGGAATTCCTTGAGCACCATGCTCCACCAGCGCGACCACGAGAAGCCCTCCAGGTGGCGTCTCATGCCGCGCTCGCGTAGTTGTCGTCGGAGCGGTTCATCAGGTAGATGAAGACATCCTCCAGGCTGGTGTCGATGCGTTCCAGGCGCAGGTCCTGGCCGGCCACGACGTCTCGCAAGGTGCGTTCGAGCACGGCGGCGTCGCGGCCGCTGATATGCAGCGCGGTGCCGAAGGCCACGGTCTGGTCCACCCCCGGCGCGCCGCGCAGCCGCTGCGCCAGCGGCACCAGGTCATGGCCGTGGATGGCCCAGGTGGTCAGGCGCTGCTGGGCGATGACTTCATCGGCGGTGCCCTGGATCAGCAGCTTGCCGTACGAGATGTAGGCCAGCTTGTGGCAGCGCTCGGCCTCGTCCATGTAGTGGGTGCTGACCAGCACTGAAATGCCGCGCGCGGCCAGCTCGTGCAACTGTTCCCAGAAGTCGCGCCGCGCGGTCGGGTCGACGCCGGCGGTGGGCTCGTCCAGCAGCAGCAGGCGCGGCTCGTGCAGCAGGCAGGCGGCCAGCGCCAGGCGCTGCTTCCAGCCGCCGGACAGCGCGCCGGTGAGCTGGTTGGCGCGGGTCTGCAGGCCCAGGTCCTCGAGCGCGCGGTCAACGGTCTCGCGGCGGTTCGGCATGCCGTACATGCGGGCGACGAAGTCCAGGTTCTCGCGGATGGTCAGGTCGTCCCAGTACGAGAACTTCTGCGTCATGTAGCCGACGTGGCGCTTGATTTCGGCGCTGTCCTTGAGGATGTCGTAGCCCAGGCAGGTGCCGCTGCCGGAGTCGGGCGTGAGCAGGCCGCACATCAGGCGGATGCTGGTGGTCTTGCCGCTGCCGTTGGGGCCGAGAAAGCCGAAGATCTCGCCTTCGCGCACTTGCAGCGAAACGTCGTTGACCACGTGCTTGTTGCCGAAGTGCTTGTTCAGGCCGTGCACGTCGATGACGTAGCCGGGCTCGGCGGCGGGGCGGGCGGGGGCGCCGTTCATTGCAGCGCCGCCTCGACCGGCTGGCCCGGATGCAGCCGCGTGGCCGCATCCGGCGCGGGGCGGGCCTCGACCATGTAGACCAGCTTGCCGCGCGTTTCGCGGCTGTAGATCACCGGCGGCGTGTACTCGGCCTGCGGCGAGACGTAGTCGATGCGCACCGGCACGGGGTCGCCGCAGCCGTCGCAGCGCACGGTGGCCTGCTGCCCGGGCTTGAGCGCGCCGACCACGGTTTCGGGCACGAAGAAGCGCACCTTGATGTTGCCGGGCGGCAGCAGGCTGACCACCGGGCTGCCGGCCGGCACCCATTCGCCCACGCGGTACAGCGTGTCGAAAACGAGGGCGGCGGTGGGCGCCGCCAGGCGTTTCTGCGCCAGGGTCCAGTCGGCCTGCGCCAGCGTCGCGCGCGCCGCCTCGACCTGGGCGGCCTGGGCGCGGCGCTGATCCTGGCGGCCGGGCAGGTTGGCCACTTCCAGTTGGGCGCGCAGCTCGCGCACCCGGGCCGCGTCCGACCGGGCCTGCTCGCGGCTGTCGTCCAGTTGCGCCCGCGCCACGCCACCGGCGCGGAACTGCGCGGTGTCGCGCGCCAGTTGCGCCGCCGAGCGCCGGCTGGCGGCCTCGGCCTGGGCCAGTTGGGCGCGGGCGACATCGACCTCGGGCGGCCGCTTGCCGGTGGCAATGTCTTCCAACTGCGCGCTGGCCGCCGCCAACTGCGCGCCGGCCTGGTCGCGCGCCGCGGTTTCGCGCGTCGCCTCCAGCGCGAACAGCGGCGCGGCGGCGGCGACTTGCTGGCCGCGCTGCACCGACAGCGTGTCGAGCCGGCCGGCCTCTGACGAGGCGATGTAGAGATACTCGCCCTCGACGTAGCCCTGGTAGACGGCATCGTCGCGCTTGCCGCAGGCGGCCAGCAGCGACAGGCCGAGCGCGGCGGCGACGGGCAGGGCATAGCGCGGGAGGGAAGGGGTGCGCATGGTCAGCGTCCTGTGGCGGGCGGTTCGGTGGTGGCGGCCGGCTTGGCGCGCCGGGTCCGCTGTGCCGGCGCGGCGGGCGTGCCGGGGGCCTCGGGCCCCGGGGCCGGCGGGGAAAACAGCCCGCCAGTGAGCATGGCGATGGCGTGCGCGGCAATGGCGTCGTGGTCGATGGCCTGGACCTGCGGATCGTTCTGCCAGATGCGGCGCCACAGGCTGGACGTGGCCAGCGGCAGCAGCGTCAGGCCCAGGATCGACAGGAACACCAGCCGCGGCTCCACGCCCGGGGTGATGGCGCCGGCGCGCTGGCTGTCGGCGATCAGGCCGGCGAACACCTGCAGGCGCTGGGCCGGCAGGTGGCGCAGCACGCGCTCGCGCAACTGGCCGCCTTCGTTGACGACCTCGTGCATCCACAAGGACGGCAGCCAGGGGCGGTCGGTGCCGCAGCGCACGATGCGCGAGACGATCTCGGTGATGACGATGCGCGCCGTGTCGGCCGAACCGTCCAGGCGCCGCGCCGTCTGCGGCACCGGGCTCCAGACGTAGCCGATGACCGGCACCACGCGTTCCAGCACCACCGCGTCCAGCAACTGGTCGCGGCTCTTGAAGTAGTAGTGCAGCATGGCCGAGGTGAACCCGGCGCGTTCGGCGATGTGGGCCAGGCGGGTGGCGGCCACGCCCTGGGTGGCGAACAGGCCGGTGGCGATGTCCAGCAACTGGTCGCGCACGGCGGCGCTGTCGGGGCGGGCGGGGCGGCCGGGACGGCGCGCGGGGGATGGCTTGGCAGGCATGAGGCAGATTCTAATTAAATACTTAATTAATTAAAAGGGCAGCGGCTGGCAGGGTTGGCGGGCGGGCCGGCCGGCGGAGGTGGTGTAATGAGCTGATCGGAACAGAAGGAGTCAGCACGCCATGCCGCAATCGTCCTCCCTCAACCGCCGCATCGTCCTGGCCTCGCGGCCAAGCGGCGAACCCGCCGACAGCGATTTCCGCCTGGAAACCGGCGCGGTCCCCGAACCCGGGCCGGGCCAACTGCTGCTGCGCACGGTCTATCTTTCCCTCGATCCCTACATGCGCGGCCGCATGAGCGACGCGCCTTCGTACGCCGAGCCGGTGCAGGTCGGCCAGCCCATGGTGGGCGGCACCGTGGCCCGGGTGGTGGCCTCGCGCCACGCCGACTATCCGGTGGGCGAGTGGGTGCTGTCCCAGTCCGGCTGGCAGGACTACGCCGTCTCCGACGGCAGCGGCCTGCTCAAGCTGGGTTCGGCGCCCGAGCGTCCGTCGTATTCGCTGGGCGTGCTGGGCATGCCGGGCTTCACCGGCTACATGGGCCTGCTGGACATCGGCCAGCCCAAGGCCGGCGAAACCGTGGTGGTGGCCGCCGCCAGCGGCGCGGTCGGCGCGGTGGTGGGCCAGTTGGCCAAGATCCACGGCTGCAAGGCGGTGGGCATCGCCGGGGGCCCCGACAAGTGCCGCTACGTGGTCGAGGAACTGGGCTTTGACGCCTGCATCGACCACCGCGATCCGGCCATGGCCAACCTGCTGGCCAAGGCGGTGCCGCAGGGCATCGACGTGTATTTCGAGAACGTCGGCGGCGCGGTGTTCGACGCCGTGCTGCCGCTGCTCAATCCGCGCGCGCGGGTGCCGGTATGCGGCCTGATCTCGGCCTACAACGCCACCAGCCTGCCCGACGGCCCCGACCGCCTGCCGCTGCTGATGCGCACCATCCTGACCAAGCGCATCAAGATGCAGGGCTTCATCATCTTCAACGAATACGCGCCGCGTTTCGGCGAGTTCCGCGCGGCCATGCAGGAGCTGCTGCGCGACGGCCGCATCAAGTACCGCGAAGACGTGGTCGATGGCCTGGAGAACGCGCCGCGCGGGCTGATGGGCCTGCTCAAGGGCGAGAACGCCGGCAAGCGCATCGTGCGCGTCGGGCCGGATGAATAGGAACGCAACATGAGGAGCGCAACATGAATATCCTGATCGTGCTGACTTCCCACGACACGCTGGGCGACACCGGCCGCAAGACCGGCTTCTGGCTGGAGGAGTTCGCCGCGCCGTACTACGCCTTCCTGGACGCGGGCGCCACGCTGACGCTGGCCTCGTCGCAGGGCGGGCAGCCGCCGCTCGATCCCAAGAGTGACGATCCCGACGCCCAGACCGATGACACGCGCCGCTTCCGCCAGGATGCCGAGGCGCAGCGGCGCCTGGCCAGCACACGCCGGCTGGCCGAGGTGCAGGCCGCCGATTACGACGCGGTGTTCTATCCCGGCGGCCACGGCCCGCTATGGGACCTGGCCGAAGACCCCAAGTCGGTGGCGTTGATCGAGACCATGCTGGCGGCGGGCAAGCCCGTGGCGGCGGTCTGCCACGCGCCGGGCGTGCTGCGCCACGCCAAGACCGCCGACGGCAAGCCGCTGGTGCAGGGCCGCCAGGTGACCGGCTTTTCCAACACGGAAGAGGCGGCGGTGCAGTTGACCGCCGTCGTGCCCTTCCTGGTGGAAGACGAGCTGGCGCTGTTGGGCGGCCTCTACAGCAAGGGCGCCGACTGGCAACCGCACATCGTCTCCGATGGCCTCTTGATCACCGGGCAGAATCCGGCATCGTCGGTCGGCGTGGCGCAGGCGCTGCTAGAACGCCTGCGGGCCTGAACGCAAGGCGGGGCATGGTTACGGGCGTTCACGTCCCGGGGCGCGGCGTGTTGTCGGAACGGTACGTGCTTGTGTCAGAATTGATACTTTCTGACACAGGCGCGCGGTTCCGTTGCAATCGCGCGCGCCAAGACCGATGCCTCCAGATGTCCCCCCAAGCGCGCCTGCCGCGCAGGCCGCAGGATCCTGTGAAGCGGCGCTGTTCGCCGCGATGCAGGCCCGCGACGCCGCCACCGGCCGCCATTGCCACCGCGTCGTCGCGCTGAGCGTGGCGCTGGCGCGGGCCTGCGGCCTGAACGAAGATGACCAACACGCCGTGGCCGTGGCCGCCCGCCTGCATGACGTGGGCAAGATCGGCACCCCCGATCGCGTGCTGTTCTCGCCCAAGCGCCTCGAAAAAGAGGATTGGGAGATCATGAAGTCGCACGCTGCCGTGGGTGCGGACATCATCCTGCACAGCAACATGCCCCAGCGCGAGCGCATCGCGCTGGCGGTGCGCCATCATCACGAGCATTTCGACGGCTCGGGCTATCCCGACGGACTCGCGGGGCACGACATCCCGCTGCACGCGCGCATCATTTCGCTGGCCGATTCCTACGATGCGCTGGGCGACGCGCGGCCCTATCATCCGGCGCGCACGCACGCCGAGATCATGCGCATCCTCAACCGCGAGGCCGGGGCCAAGTGCGATCCGGACCTGCTGCGCGTGTTCGAGACCATGATCCAGTCCAGTCCGCTGCGCGTGCCCTAGGGCCTGTTTTCCCTGCAAGGCGCCTTGCACAGGCTCCGGCGCCATGCGACAACGCCGCGCCATGCCGGCGCGGCGTTGCGGGTGCGGCGTTGCGGGTGCGGACAATCACGGCGCGCCCCGGGCGCGCGGCTTCAGCGCGTCGATTGTCGGCGCGTCACTTTTCAGCGCGTCATTTCAGGCGGTAGTGCGCGGCGACGCCGGCCAGTTCCTGCAGCGTGCGCTGCTGCCAGGCGGCGTCGTGGCCCAGTTCCTCGGCCAGGATGCGGGCCACTTCGGGCGCGGCCAGCATGGCGGCCTCTGCGTCCAGGAACAGCGCGCGGTTGCGGCGCGCCAGCACGTCCTCGGCGCTGCGCGCCAGTTCGAAGCGCGCGGCGAAGCGCACGTGGGCTTCGGACAGGCCGCTGCTCTTGACCAGCATGCGCTCGGCGCCGGGCAGGGCCTTGAGCGTGGCCAGGTCGCTGCCGTAGTAGCTGTCCGGCGTGCCGGCGTGTTCCTGCGACGGCGCCAGGCCGTTGGCGCCATGCAGCGCCAGCGACTCGGTGCGGCAACTGGCCTGCGTCAGCAACTGGTGCTGGATGGCGGTGTCGACCACGTCCTGCGCCATGCGGCGGTAGGTGGTCCACTTGCCGCCCGTGACCGTCACCAGCCCGGCCTGCGACACCAGGATGGTGTGCTCGCGCGACAGCGATTTGGTGGCGGCGTCGCCGGTGGCCTTGACCAGCGGCCGCAGGCCGGCCCAGACACTGGTGACGTCGTCGCGGGTCGGCTTGCGGCTGAGATAGCGCGCGGCGGTGCTCAGGATGAAATCGACGTCCTGGGCGCCGGCTTCCGGATCCAGCGGCAGGTCGTTGCGCGGCGAGTCGGTGGTGCCGACGATGGTGTGGCCGTTCCACGGCACCACGAACAGCACGCGGCCGTCGTCGGTCTTGGGGATCAGGATGGCGCGCTTGCCGGGCAGGAAATCGTGCGGCAGCGTCAGGTGCACGCCCTGGCTGGGCGCCACCATGGTCGGCGCGTTCTTGTCTTCCATGCGGCGCACGCTGTCGACCCAGACGCCGGTGGCGTTGATGACGCAGCGCGCCCGCAGCGTGAAGCTGGCGCCGCCCAGCGCGTCCTGCGCCGTGACGCCGTCGACCTTGCCGCCGGTGGTGGTCAGGCCGGTGGCGCGCACGTAGTTGACCGCGGTGCCGCCCAGGTCGAACAGCGTGCGCATCAGGCTCAGCGCCAGGCGCGCGTCGTCGAACTGGCCGTCGTAGTACAGCACGCCGCCCTTCAGGCCGCGGCCGTTGACGTTCTCGGCCAGCGTCGGCGCGTTGGCCAGCGTGTCGCGGCGCGACAGCCAGCGGCTGGGCGACAGGTTGAGCTTGCCGGCCAGCATGTCGTACATCTTCAGGCCGATGCCGTAGAAGGGCTGGTCCAGCAGGTTGTAGGCCGGCACCACGAAGCCCAGGGGCCACACCAGGTGCGGCGCGTTGCGGTTGAGCAGGCCGCGTTCGTGCAGCGCTTCGCGCACCAGGCTGATGTTGCCCTGCGCCAGGTAGCGCACGCCGCCGTGCACCAGCTTGGTGGCCTTGCTGGAGGTGCCCTTGGCGAAGTCGGCGGCCTCGATCAGCAGGGTGCGGTAGCCGCGGCTGGCGGCGTCGACGGCGGTGCCCAGGCCGGTGGCGCCGCCGCCGATGACGATCACGTCCCAGGCGGGCGTGTTGTCCAGTTGCGCCAGCAGGCGGTTGCGGTCGGGCGGGGTGACGGTGGCGAGCGGTTGGTTCATATGCGTGGGGCGGCGGGGCCGCTAGGGTTCGGTGCGGTGTTCGTTTCTTTTCGTGCCGGCCGGGCGGGGCGCAAGCGCCTTGCTCCGGTCCGGGTCAAGCCGGTCAGGCGGATACCTTGGCCGCGTTCGGCGCGGCGGCCACTTCGCAGCGCACGCCGGCGTCCAGCAGCACTTGCGCCAGCGGTTCCTGCGGATGCGCGTCGGTGAAGAAGCGGTCGATCTGCGAGATGTGCGCCAGCTCCACCATGGCCTGGCGCTTGAATTTGCTGCTGTCGGCGGCCAGCCACACTTCGCGCGACTGTTCGATGATGGTGCGGGCCACGCGCACTTCGCGGAAGTCGTAGTCGCGCAGCGTGCCGTCGGCCTCGATGCCGGAAATGCCGATCAGGCCGATGTCGACCCGGAACTGGCGGATGAAGTCCATGGTGGCCTCGCCGACGATGCCGCGGTCGCGCGAACGCACCACGCCGCCGGCGACGATGACTTCGCAATCCGGGTTGTCGGAAAGGATGTCGGCCACATGCAGGTTGTTGGTGATGACGCGCAGGCCGCGATGGCGCAGCAGGGCGCGGGCGATGGCTTCGGTGGTGGTGCCGATGTTCAGGATCAGCGAGCAGCCGTCGGGCACGGCGCGGGCCACGGCCTCGGCGATGCGTTGCTTGCCGGCCGCGTGCAGCCCCTGGCGCTTGCGATAGGCGATGTTCTCGATAGTCGACGCTTCGATGCGCACGCCGCCATGGAAGCGCGACAGCAGGCCGGCCTCGGACAGGATGTTGACGTCGCGCCGCACGGTCTGCAGCGTGACGTCGAAGCGTTTGGCCAGCTCTTCGATCGTGGCCGAGCCCTGGGCCCGCACCATTTCGATCAAGGCGCTCTGTCTGGGATTGAGTGTCATGTTGGCGTATTGAGTGTCACAGTCGCATCATAAAACAACAAAAGCGAAAAATAATGACGCGCTGCAAGATTGTATTTTTTTCGCTTCTTGAGTAAAACGCACAAAAAACGAAAGCGATCTGAAAGAAAAACCCGACCCGGCGCGTTCTTGCGCGCCTGCAGGGCCGCTGTACCCGATGTACCGAAGTCCGGTTGATAAACCGGGGACGTATTAAAGGCAGAGGAGACCAGATGCAGCTGACCCTGGACAGGATTGCGTTGCGAGCCGGCTCGCAGACGCACCTGTATCCCATGAGCCTGGCCCCCGTGCCGGGCGCCATGACCGTGTTGCTGGGGGTGACCCTGGCGGGCAAGACATCGCTGATGCGCATCATGGCCGGGCTCGACCGGCCCACCGAGGGCCGCGTGCTGGCCGACGGCGTCGACGTGACCGGGGTGCCGGTGCGCCAGCGCAACGTCGCCATGGTGTACCAGCAATTCATCAACTATCCGTCCATGACGGTGTTCGACAACATCGCCTCGCCGCTCAAGCTGCGCGGCGCGTCGGGTATCGCCGACAAGGTCGGGGCCATGGCCGCGCGCCTGCACATCGACCACCTGCTGGCCCGTCATCCGTCTGAACTGTCCGGCGGGCAGCAGCAGCGGGTGGCGCTGGCGCGGGCCCTGGTCAAGGACGCGCCGCTGATCCTGCTGGACGAACCGCTGGTCAACCTGGACTACAAGCTGCGCGAGGAACTGCGCGACGAGCTCTCGGCCCTGTTCGCCGAGGGCCGCTCGACCGTGGTCTACGCCACCACCGAGCCGGGCGAGGCGCTGCTGCTGGGCGGCCACACCGCCGTGCTGGACGCGGGCGAACTGCTGCAGTACGGCCCGACCGCCGAGGTCTTTCACCGGCCCAATTCGATCCGGGTGGCGCGCGCCTTCAGCGATCCGCCCATGAACCTGTTCGCCGCGCAGCGCGACGCCGCCGGCTTCACGCTGCAGGGCGGCATCGCGGTCGCGCGGCCACTGCCGCCGGGCGCGGGCGGGGCGCTCACCGCCGGCTTGCGGGCGGGCGCGTTGGACATTGCGCCGCGCCCTGGCCACATCGGCCTGGACGGCGTGGTCAAGCTGGCCGAGATCTCCGGGTCCGACACCTTCGTGCACGCCGAAACGGCCGCCGGCGACGTGGTCGCGCAATTGCCGGGCGTGCATCGCTACACGCTGGAGCAGCGCCTGACGCTGTACTTCGACCCGGCCCAGACCTACGCCTTCGGCGCCGACGGCGCCTTGCTGGCGGCCCCCGCCCGACCCCACGCCAGCGGAGGGATCGCCTGATGGCGCAGATCGAGCTGGACCTCTCCCATTCCTACGTCGCCAATCCCCAGGCCGATGAGGACTACGCGCTGCTGCCGCTCAAGTTCACCTTCCGCGACGGCGGCGCCTACGCCTTGCTGGGTCCCTCGGGCTGCGGCAAGACCACCTTGCTCAATTGCGTCTCGGGCCTGCTGCGTCCCTCGCACGGCCGCATCCTGTTCGACGGCCAGGATGTCACCCACAAGACGCCGCAGGCGCGCAACATCGCCCAGGTGTTCCAGTTCCCGGTGGTGTACGACACCATGACCGTGGCCGAGAACCTGGCGTTCCCGCTGCGCAACCGCGGCGTGCCCGCCAAGCAGATCCGCGAGCGCGTCGGCCGCATCGCCGAGATGCTGGAGATGTCGCACGTGCTGGAGCGCCGCGCCAGCGGCCTGACGGCCGACGCCAAGCAGAAGATCTCGCTAGGGCGCGGCCTGGTGCGCAACGACGTGTCGGCGGTGCTGTTCGACGAACCGCTGACCGTGATCGACCCGCAACTGAAGTGGGAATTGCGCCGCAAGCTCAAGGAAATCCACCACGAGTTCAAGCTGACGCTGATCTACGTCACCCACGACCAGACCGAGGCGCTGACCTTCGCCGACCAGGTGATGGTGATGGCGCGCGGCCGCGCGGTGCAGGTGGGCAGCGCCGACGACCTGTTCGAGCGGCCGGCGCATACCTTCGTCGGCCATTTCATCGGCTCGCCCGGCATGAACTTCCTGCCGGCGCAATGGCGCGACGGCGGCCTGATGGTGGGCCAGCGCCGCGTCGACGGCCTGCCGGATGCGATGGCGACCCGGCTGGCCGACGCCGGCCCGGTCAAGCTGGGCGTGCGCCCGGAATACCTGCGCCTGGCCGACGCCAACGCGCCTGGCGCCATCCCGGCCACGGTCCAGCGGGTGCAGGACGTGGGCACCTACACCTTGCTGCTGGCCGACTTCGAGGGCACGCCGCTGCGCGCCCGCCTGGGCACCGACGCGGCATCCATCGCGCCCGGCGCCACGGTCTGGCTGTCGGCGCTCAATCCGCATACCTGCTTCTACCGCGACGAGGAGCTGATCCGATGAAACCGATCGATCACCGGGCCTGGTTCCTGGTCCTGCCCGTGGTGCTGTGCGTGGCGTTCTCGGCCATCCTGCCGCTGATGACCATCGTCAACTACTCGGTGCAGGACATCATTTCGCCCGAGCGCCGCGTGTTCGTCGGCACCGAATGGTTCGCCGCCGTGCTGCAGGACGAGGAACTGCACGGCGCGCTGCTGCGCCAGATCGGCTTCTCGCTGGCGGTGCTGGCCATCGAGATCCCGCTCGGCATCCTGCTGGCGCTGTCGATGCCGGCCAGCGGCTGGCGCGCCTCGGCGGTGCTGGTCATCATCGCGCTGTCGCTGCTGATCCCGTGGAACGTGGTGGGCACCATCTGGCAGGTGTTCGGCCGCACCGACATTGGCCTGCTGGGGGCGACGCTGTCGTGGCTGGGGGTGGACTACAACTACACCGGCAACGACCTCGACGCCTGGGTCACGGTGCTGGTGATGGACGTCTGGCACTGGACGCCGCTGGTGGCGCTGCTGTGCTATGCCGGCCTGCGCGCCATTCCCGACGCCTATTACCAGGCCGCGCGCATCGATGGCGCCTCGCGCCTGGCGGTGTTCCGCTACATCCAGCTGCCCAAGATGCGCGGCGTGCTGATGATCGCGGTGCTGCTGCGCTTCATGGACAGCTTCATGATCTACACCGAGCCGTTCGTGCTGACCGGCGGCGGGCCGGGCAACGCCACCACCTTCCTGTCGCAGTACCTGACGCAGAAGGCCGTGGGCCAGTTCGACCTGGGCCCGGCGGCGGCGTTCTCGATCATCTACTTCCTGATCATCCTGCTGCTCTGCTTCATTCTGTACAACTGGATGCAGCGCGCCGGCACCACCGGCGGTTTCGACGAGGAGCGCGCCAATGCGTGAGCAATCGACCTGGTGGCGCGGCGCCTTCCTGGCGCTGTACCTGGTGTTCGCCATCCTGCCGCTGTACTGGATGCTGAACATGTCGTTCAAGACCAATACCGAGATCGTCAGCACCCTGACGCTGTGGCCGCGCGAGTTCACGCTGGAGCACTACCGCACCATCTTCACCGATCCGGCCTGGTATTCGGGCTACATCAACTCGCTGATCTACGTGGTCATCAACACGGTCATCTCGCTGGCGGTGGCGCTGCCGGCGGCCTACGCGTTCTCGCGCTACCGCTTCATCGGCGACAAGCACGTGTTCTTCTGGCTGCTGACCAACCGCATGACGCCGCCGGCGGTGTTCCTGCTGCCGTTCTTCCAGTTGTACAGCTCGTTCGGGCTGATGGACACGCACCTGGCGGTGGCGCTGGCGCACCTGGTGTTCAACGTGCCGCTGGCGGTGTGGATCCTGGAAGGCTTCATGTCCGGCGTGCCGCGCGAGATCGACGAGACCGCCTACGTGGACGGCTATTCGTTCCCGCGCTTCTTCCTGACGATCTTCCTGCCGCTGATCAAGTCGGGCGTGGGCGTGGCGGCGTTCTTCTGCTTCATGTTCAGTTGGGTCGAGCTGCTGCTGGCGCGCACGCTGACCTCGGTCAACGCCAAGCCCATCGTCGCCACCATGACGCGCACGGTCTCGGCCTCGGGCATGGACTGGGGCGTGCTGGCGGCGGCCGGGGTGTTGACCATCGTGCCCGGCGGCATCGTCATCTGGTTCGTGCGGCACTACATCGCGAAGGGCTTCGCGATGGGCCGGGTCTGAGGGGGGAGGGCGCCACATGTTGAGCTGGATGGTATGGACCACCCCCGTCGCCGTGTTCTTCTCCTGCATCGTGCTGATGCTGGTCGGCATGACGATCTGGGAACTGAAATCGCCCACGGTCGAGCGCAAGGGCTTCCTGCCGCTGCGCACGACCCGGGGCGACCGCCTCTTCATCGGCCTGATGGCCGCGGCCTGGCTCAACCTGGCGTTCCTGGGGTTCGGGCAGAAGGCGGTGGAATGGTTTTCGCTGGATGAGCCGCCATCGGTGTGGATCAGCTTCGTGCTGTCCATGCTGCTGCTGGCCTTCATCATGAGGAAAGGCTGACGGGGCGCAGACCCCGCGCGATATCAGCGGTTTGGAAGGACGATCGGCCAGTGTCTTCCCCGGCCAGAAGTCCGCAGCACCCCAGGGGAGGACTTATCGAGGAGACAGGTCATGAAATTGCGCATGCACGCCATGGCGGCCGCCATCGCCCTGATCGGTACGTCAGGGGCCTGGGCCGGCGAGCCGGAGGCGAAGAAGTGGGTCGATTCGGAATTCCAGCCGTCGACCCTGTCCAAGGACCAGCAGATGGCCGAGATGAAGTGGTTCATCGAGACCGCCGCCAAGCTCAAGGCCAAGGGCGTCAATGAAATCAACGTGGTGTCGGAAACCATCACCACCCACGAGTACGAGTCCAAGGTGCTGGCCAAGGCCTTCACCGAGATCACCGGCATCAAGGTCAACCACGACCTGATCCAGGAAGGCGACGTGGTCGAGAAGCTGCAGACCTCGATGCAGTCGGGCAAGTCCATCTACGATGGCTGGATCTCCGACTCCGACCTGATCGGCACCCACTACCGCTACGGCGCCATCCTGCCGCTGTCCGACTACATGGCCGGCGCCGGCAAGGAATGGACCAATCCGGGCCTGGACCTGAAGGACTTCATCGGCACCAAGTTCACCACCGCGCCGGACGGCAAGCTGTACCAGCTGCCCGACCAGCAGTTCGCCAACGTCTACTGGTTCCGCGCCGACTGGTTCGCGCGCCAGGACCTGAAGGACAAGTTCAAGGCCAAGTACGGCTACGAGCTGGGCGTGCCGACCAACTGGTCCGCCTACGAGGACATCGCCGACTTCTTCTCAAACGACGTCAAGGAGATCGACGGCAAGAAGGTCTATGGCCACATGGACTACGGCAAGAAGGACCCGTCGCTGGGCTGGCGCTTCACCGACGCGTGGCTGTCGATGGCCGGCGCCGCCGACAAGGGCCTGCCCAACGGCATGCCGGTGGACGAGTGGGGCATCCGCGTGGCCGACGACAAGTGCACGCCGGTGGGCGCCTCGGTGGCGCGCGGCGGCGCCACCAACAGTCCGGCCGCGGTCTATGCGCTGACCAAGTACGTCGACTGGATGAAGAAGTACGCGCCGCAGCAGGCCATGGGCATGACGTTCTCGGAATCCGGCCCGGTGCCGGCCCAGGGCCAGATCGCGCAGCAGATCTTCTGGTACACGGCCTTCACCGCCGACATGACCAAGAAGGGCCTGCCGGTGGTCAACGAGGACGGCACGCCCAAATGGCGCATGGCGCCGTCGCCGTACGGTCCGTACTGGAAGGACGGCATGCAGAACGGCTACCAGGACGTGGGCTCGTGGACGTTCTTCAAGTCCACCAACCCCGACAAGATGGCCGCCGCCTGGCTCTACGCCCAGTTCGTCACGGCCAAGACGGTGTCGCTGAAGAAGTCGATCACCGGCCTGACCTTCATCCGCGACAGCGACATCCACAGCGACTACTTCAGCAAGAACGCGGCCAACTACGGCGGCCTGATCGAGTTCTACCGCAGCCCGGCGCGGGTGGCCTGGACGCCGACCGGCAACAACGTGCCCGACTATCCCAAGCTGGCGCAACTGTGGTGGAAGAACGTCGCCACCGCCGTCACCGGCGAAAAGACGCCGCAGGCCGCGATGGACAACCTGGCCAACGAAATGGACCAGGTGATGGCGCGGCTGGAGCGGGCCGGCATGGCGCAATGCGCGCCCAAGCTGAACGCCAAGGGCGATCCGAACAAGTGGCTGTCGGATCAGCATGCGCCGTGGAAGAAGCTGGGCAATGAAAAGCCCAAGGGCGAAACGGTGGCGTACGAGAAGCTGCTGGAAGCCTGGAAGGAAGGGAAGGTGCGGTAAGGCTCCGGGCGTCTGCCTGGCGCGGTTCGAAGCGCCACGGGTCGCCCGTGGCGCTTTTTCATTGCAGAAGCGTAATCCCCTCATCCGCGTTCTGTCCGCATCGCCTGGCCACCCGCTGCTGTTGGCCGAAGGCGTTCGGCCTGCCGGCCCTGTTGATGGGCAGCCCGGGCGCGGCATTCACCGGCGGGCCGCTGGCGGAATGGCTCTGGAAGGCCACGGCCCCGGCCGCCGCCCTCGATGGCTGCACGTGATCCGCGGCGGCGGCTTCATGCCGGCCGCGGCGCCGTTGTGACGCCGTCGCGCCAATACCGGTGCAGGCCCTTGATATCGCCCGAGCACAGCAGGGGCATGGCGCCGGCCAGCCTGTCCTCGGGCCAGTCCCACCACTGCATTTCCAATAGCAAGGCGATATCGTCATCGGCAAAGCGCTTCCTGATCGGCTTGGCGGGATTGCCGCCGACGATCGTGTAGGGCTCCACGTCCCGGGTGACGAGGGCGCGGCTGCCGATCACGGCGCCGTGCCCGATCGTGATGCCGGGCATGATCATGGCTTCGGAACCGATCCAGACGTCGTTGCCGATGACGGTGTCGCCGGCCTTCTGGAACGCGTCGCGTGCTTGCGCGAACGCCGGCACTTCGCTCATGTAGAAGAACGGGAACGACGACGCCCAGTCGTACCGATGGCCCTGGTTGCCCGCCATGATGAAGGCGGCGCCCGAGCCGATGGAGCAGAAGCTGCCGATGATCAGTTGATCCACGTCGTCGCGGTCCGGCATGAGGTAGCGCGCGCAGTCGTCGAACGAATGGCCGTGGTAGTAGCCGGAATAGTAGCTGTAGCGGCCGACCTTGATGTTCCTGTTGGTGACGTCGTCGGAGAGCAGCTTGCCTTTGAAGGGGCTTTCGAAGTGATTGGTCATGGCGGTCTCGGTGGCCGGCTCCGGCCCGCGTGGTGTCGCGGCGGCTGGCGGAGCGGCTCGCAACCGTCGATGATCGCACATTCCCGAGCCCGCCGCGGCTTGCGGTATGCTGGGCGCTTTCCAACATTGGCCGCCCGCGTTGCGGCCCGTCAGCGCGCATGTCCAGACGCACGAACACGGTGGCCGCAACGGTCGAAGGCCGCATCGACGCGATGCGGGTCGCGGTGCCTTTCGTCCGCGGCCAGGTGTGGTTCCGGGTCAACGGCGTGGCGGTCAACGGCACCTTCGACGACCCGGCCGATATCCGCACGCTGCAGGGCTTGCGGCAACAGGCCACGCCGGTGCGCGTCGGCGTGCTCGAAGGCGGCCCTCGGGGATTGCGTCATTTTTCCTGGTTGAACGCGGGGCAGGGCCGGGGCATCCCGCCGCGCTATTACGTCGATCAGCGCCGCCGGGGATGGCGCGGCATCGGCATCAGCCTGGCCGTGGCCGCGGTGGCCGGCGCCGGCGCCAGCCTGCTGGACCTGTCGTCGTTCGCGCAGGTGCTGTTGCTTGTGCTGGCGCTGACGGTGGCACTGGTTGCCGTGCTGCTGGCTGGCTACTCGCTCTACGGCCTGTGGGACAACCGCCGGCATCGGGCGGCGATCCTGCGCAGCGAAGCGTTGTACCGCGACTTGCTGCAGACCCCCGTGCGGCACGTCGCGCCGACGGCGCAGGCGTCCGTCTCGCACCCGCAAGGCGAGGGCGAGACGCTGATCGCCGACGCGTCGCCCAAGATCCTGCTGATACGCGGCGTCCTGGCGTCGCTGACGCACGAGTCCAGGCCGTCGGTCCGCACCGCGCCCAGTTATGGCGTCTATCGCTTTCAGGTGGGCGCGCGCCGCTTCATCATGTACGTCGCCGAGAATTTCGGCGACGCGCTGCCGTTCCTGGCCGAAGGCGACCAGGTGGAGGTGGCCGCCTAT
Source organism: Achromobacter dolens (assembly GCF_902859745.1). Classification (GTDB taxonomy): domain Bacteria; phylum Pseudomonadota; class Gammaproteobacteria; order Burkholderiales; family Burkholderiaceae_B; genus Achromobacter; species Achromobacter dolens. The sequence goes on from NZ_CADIJW010000052.1 coordinate 20,990, forward strand.
GCCGGCCAGATCGCCGGCGCGGGGCCCGAGCAACTGGTCTACGGCCTGCGCAACCTGGAAGACGGCCGCGTCTATGTCTGCCACCACTATTTCCGCGCCGCCTTCACCGACATCGCGCCCGTGGGCGTGGGCCTGAGGCAGCGCGTGCCGATGCTGTCTTTGCTGGCGATCCTGCTCCTGGTGAGCTGGCTGGTGGTGGTGGCGGTGCTGTCCTCCTCCGATTCGCCGTCGAGTCGCGAGACGGCGCCCGAACTGGCCGCGGTGGCGTTCGTGTTTCTGCTGGTGGCCTGGCTTTGCGTCGCCTTGCCGCTGCTGATCCTGGACACGCGCTGGCGCATGGGCAGGCCGACGCGGCGCCAGCGCATCCTGGAGCGCATCTATCGCGCGCTGGGGCTGGGCACGCCGTTCGCGCCCACGGCGGTGATCGAGGAGGTTTAGGATGAAATTCTTTTTGGGTGGCCGGCGCGGCGGCGCGAAGCCGCCATTTCCTTGCGATTCCATGTTCAAGACCTTCCTGCGCTGCTGCCTCGTCCTGTCGTTCGCCTTCGGGGGCGGCGTTCACGCCGCGGGGTTCCAGCGCCTGAACCTGCCGATGGACATGAACGGCCCGGCCCTGCAGGGCGGCATCTGGTATCCGTGCGCCGCGCCGCCAAGGGAAGTGGCCATCGGCCGCGTCACCCTCGCGGCGACGCCGGACTGTCCGATGACCGACGGGCGCAAGCCCCTCATCGTCATGTCGCACGGATCGGCCGGCTCGTACCTGGGCCATCACGACACCGCCGCGGCGCTGGCGGACGCCGGCTTCGTGGTGGCGGCGATCAACCATGTCGGCGACAACGCGGTGGACCGCTCGCGCCAGGGCTATCTGTCGATCTTCTCGACCCGGCCGCGCGAGATCAAGCGGCTGATCGACTACCTGGCCGGCGCCTGGCCGCAGCGGGCGCAACTGGACGGCGCGGTGGGTTTCTTCGGCTTTTCGCGCGGCGGCTACACCGGCCTGGTGCTGGCCGGCGCGACGCCCGATTTCACGCATGGCCTGGCGCTCTGCGGCGACGAACCGTCACTGCCGATGTGCCGCGACATCCGCGACGGCAAGGTGCCAGCGCAACCCTATGTGAAGGATGCGCGCATCAAGGCGCTGGTCATCGCCGACCCGCTCAACGCGTTCGGCGCGGATGCGCTCAAGGCGGTGTCGATGCCGGTGCAGTTGTGGGCCTCGGAGCGGGGCGGCGACGGCGTCACGCCGGCCAGTGTCGAGGCGGTGCGCGAGGGGTTGCCGGCATCCGAGTTCCGCCCGGTGGCTGGCGCCGGGCACTTCGCGTTCCTGGCGCCGTGCTCGGCCGCGCAGGCCGAGGCCGGGCCGGCGATCTGCCGCGACGCGCCGGGTTTCGACCGCGCGGCGTGGCACCGTGACTTCAACGCGGCGGTGGTCGCGTTCTTCAAGACCGCGTTGCGCTGAACGCGCCGGGAAGCGCCGGCCTGCCGGCGTGAGCGGTTGACGGTCGATGCGCCCTGGCGTGCCGGGCGCTAGCGGCGGGCGTCGGCGGCGGCCCGCTTCCTGGCCGCGGCCTTGGGGCCGTCGCGAAACGCCACGTAGCAGCAATAGCGCTGGAAGTCCTTCCTGGCCAGCGCCAGGTACAGCCCCGTCGCGATCATGGCGGCACTGCACACAAAGCGGTGCAGCCAGATGTCGATCGAGTAGGGCATCAGCGAGGTCGTCAGGTACATGACCAGCACGCCAAAGCCCAGCAACGATACCATCAGCAGCCATCGCGCCCATTCGCTGCCACGGTACAGCCCGGCCAGCAGCAGCCCGGGAATGATCAGCTTGAGCAGGGGCGAGAGCTGCCCGCGCAGCAGCGGCATGAGGTCATAGCTGAGGGTGACCAGCGTGCCCGCCAGGACGATGTACCAGAACCGCTGACTGGTAGGCGCGTGACGCCGGGGAGCTTGCCTTCCTTCACCATTGTTCTGCTGCATGGAGTCTCCTTTTTGCCAAGGGGCCAGTGTAACGTCGTGCCGGCGGCGATGCGGGTAGACTGGCGGCTGGGTACACACCGGAGCACCGCCTTGGCCACCTCGTTGCGCAGATACACCGAGCTTCCCTACCTGATCGACTACCTGCAGACGGGCGAATTGGCGCTGCTCAATCCGAAGGCGTGGGACGACCGCAACGACTCGTTCTACATCGAGGAATACGCCCGCGCCAAGCGCCTGCTCGGCATCTATGCGCTGTGCCTGGCCGAGGCCTCCGAGACCTATCACCACTGGCGCGTGTTCTCCCACGGCAGCGGCGGGGTCTGCATCGAGTTCGACAAGGAAAAGCTGATCGAGCAGGTCAAAGCCGTGCCCGACCTGCGGGCCGAAGCGGTGCAGTACCGCACGATCAAGTCGCTGCGCGAGCAGCCGCCCGTCGAGGCCGACCTGCCGTTCCTCAAGCGCCACGCGTTCCGCGACGAAAAGGAGTTCCGCCTGTTCGTCTGCCGCAGGACGCGCGACACGCCGGTGCTGCGCATTCCGGTGGCGCCCGCGACCATCAAGCGCGTCACGCTCAGCCCGTGGCTGCCGGCCACCGTATGCGATCAGGTCAAGAAGGCGCTGAAGGCGATCAAGGGCTGCGAGAAGCTGCGCGTGTTCCGCTCGACGCTGGTCGAGAACGAGGATTGGAAGAAGTTCGCCAGCGCGGGCCGCAAGGAGCCGGCATGACGGACGGCAACGACAAGACGGCCGCGCAGGCCGCGCTGTCGCCGGCGCAGATCGTCGACGCCTTTGAGCGGCTGGGCTGGACGAACAACGACCCCATGGGCCAGGTGTTGCGGCTGCGCCGCGATGACCCGGCGGCGCTGGGGGAACTGGTCACGCGGTTCCTGGATCGCGGGCTCAAGCACGCCACCTTCATCGACGCCGCGCTCGACCTGATGGACGACGCCACCTATGCCGCCACGTTGCGGCAGGCGTGGCAGCGGGCGCTGCGCGGGCCGGCCTCGGAAGGCGTGGCGGAAGTGCTGGATTCAGCCGCGCTGCAATGGCCGCAGCTGTTCGCGGGCCACTGGCCGGCGCTGCTGGCCATGGCGGAAGCCGGCGCGGGCGGCCCGCGTTTCAATATCGACCGGGCGTGGCGCGCGCTGGACGCCGAGACGGCGCGGGCGTGGCTGGCGCAACTGCCGCCGACGATCGAAGCGGATTCCCCGGACCAACTGCGCGCCCGCGCCCTGTTGCACTCGCGCCAGCCGCGGACGGTGTTGCGCGCGTGGCGCCAGGGCTTCGGGGGAGGCGTGGATCCCGACGCCATCTATTGGCTGATGGAAGTGGGCTATGCCGACGACGACGGCCAGGCGCGCGCGCTGCATGGCGAGCAGCCCCTGCACATCCGTTTCGACGCGGCGCAACGCAAGCAGATGACGGCCTCGCAACCCGCGTGGCGGCGCGAGATCCAGCGCCTGCATCCCACCTGGGGTTCGCCGGCGCCGGATCCCGCGTCGCCGATGGCCACCGTGACGGCGGGCCGCATGGGTGGCACGCTCGCGGCCGCCTGCGGCCTGTGCCATGGACCCTTGCATCGCCTGTTGACCTTGCCGCGCCCCGAGGTGGCCGGTATCGATTGCGCCACACCGCTGACGCTGGCCACCTGCCTGTCGTGCCAGGGGTGGGAACAGGACGGCCCGATCCTCTTCTTCCAACACGACGGCGGCGGCGCGCCGCAAGCGCATCCGTCGCAGCGCCGGGCCGAGCCGGTGACGCCGGAGTTTCCCGCCGAACCGCTGCGCGAGGCCGACGTGGCCCTGTTCCAGGCCCCGGCGCGCTGGGCCTGGCAGGACTGGGGCGATTCCAACGGCCGCCAGAACCTGAGCCGTGTCGGCGGCCCGCCCAGCTGGGTGCAGTCGGCGGACTACCCCGCCTGTCCGGATTGCGACCGGCGCATGTCGTTCGCGATGCAGCTCGATTCCGACCTGCCGCAGGCGGACGGCGGCGACTGGATGTGGGGCAGCGGCGGCTGCAACTACAGCTTCTGGTGCGGCCACTGCCGCGTCAGCGCACATCTGTGGCAATGCACCTGAACGTCGCGCCGCCGGCATCAGCGGGGATCCCCGCCGCGCCTTTCACTGCGTACGCGACGCGGACCGCGCGCATGCCTACACCGGCCGGCTGGCCTGCGCGCGCCAGCACTTGACGGGGTCATCGCGCACCAGCGACTGGTGTACGCCGATCCCAGCCATCACGCCCGAGGCGCTGGCCAGCGTGGCATTGCCCATCTGCAGGCTGGCATCGCCCGCGGCGTACACGCCCGGCACCGTGGTCTGCTTGAAATCGTCGACCCGCAGGTAAGGCCCCAGCAAGCCCTCGTCGAAGGCGCAGCCCAGCTGCATTGCCAGCGGGCTGGCCATGTGCACGCGGCTGGCGACGAACAGCGCATTGACCAGCAGGCGGCGGCCATCGGCCAACTGCACCGCGTCGATGCGCGGCGCCGGGCCGAGCAACTGCGTCACCGGGGTGCGCTCGATGCGCACGCCACGGGCGGTCAGCAGCGCGGCCTGCTCGGCATCGGGCTCGAACTCGCCCTGGGTGAAGTAGGTGGTGGGGCCCCAGTCGGGCAGCAGCGCGGCCTGGTGCGAGGACATGGGGTGGGCGGCCAGCACGCCCAGCGGCTGGTCGGCCACTTCATAGCCATGGCAGTAGGGGCAGTGCAGCACCGTCCGGCCCCAGCGTTCCCGCAGGCCCGGCAGCGCGGGGAGTTCGTCGCGCACGCCGATGGCCAGGATCAGGCGTGCGCCGCGCAGTTCGCGGCCATCTTCCATGGTGACGAGGAAGCGGCCCGATTCGCCGGCGGCGCTGGCGGCGGCGCCGTCGATGAAGTCCACGGTGCGGTAGGCGCCCAGTTGGGCGCGTCCAACGGCGACGATCTCGGCCGGCGTCTTGCCGTCCTGGCCCAGGAACCCGTGCGAATGCGCGGCAAAGCGGTTGCGTGGCAGGCCGGCATCCACCAGCGCGATGCGGCGGCGGGCACGGGCCAACTGCATCGCGGCCGACAGGCCGGCGAAGCTGCCGCCGATGATGATGGCGTCGTAGCAGGGGGGCAGTTTTTCGGGCTTCATCGCTATCTCGATACTTTAAAAGTTGCATGATACGGCGATCCCGCCCGGTCATGCAACTTATAATGTTTCAAACCATGAACCAGGAGTCTTTCCATGCGCAGTGATAACCGCCTGTCCCGCATGCTGCACGTGCTGCTGCACATGGCGGAGCAGGACGCGCCGCTGACTTCCGAGACCATCGGCAAGATGCTGAGCACCAATCCCGTGGTGGTGCGGCGCATGATGTCCGGCCTGCGCGATCGCGGCTACGTGCAATCGGAAAAGGGCCACGGCGGCGGCTGGGTGCTGACGCGCCCGTTGTCCGAGCTGACGCTGCTGGACGTCTACCAGGCGCTGGGCGAGCCGCCGATCTTCGCGCTCGGGCTGGACCAGAGCGAACCGAAGTGCCTGGTGGAGCAGGCCGTCAACGCCGGGCTGGAAGGCGCGATGGCCGAGTCGCGCCGGCTGCTGCTGGAACGCTTCGCGACCATCCGCATGGATCAGTTGGCGCGGGACTTCCAGGAACGGCTCAAGCAGCATCCCCATTGCGGCTGACGGCGGTCGTCAGCGCGCGCACCACGTCCACCAGGGCGACCTGGCCCTTGATGATCCGGTCGCGCGGACCTTCGAAGTCGATCCACCCTTCATTGAAGCCGTCCAGCATCTGAATGCGGGGGATCGGATCGCGCATGCCCTGGGCCGTGAACAGCGCGCCCCAGCGCTCGCGCGGCACGGCGCGGACGGCCACCGACCGGCCCAGCACTTCGGCAAAGGCCCGGGCGGCATTGAGCGGACTGACCCGTTGCGGGCCCTCCAGTTCCACCACACGCAGGCCGGTCCAGTCTTCCCGCAGCAGTTGCGCGCCGACCCGGCCGACGTCGGCCGTGGCCACCATCGGAATGGCGCGCTCCAGCGGTTGCAGGTACGAGTCGATGACGCCCTGGTCGCGGGCGCTGGCGACATCCCAGGCCAGGTTCTCCATGAACCAGCCCGGGCGCAGCAGCGTCACCGGCAATGGCAGGCGGCGCAGCGCCTGTTCCATCAGGGTGCGCTGGGTCAGCAGGTTCTGCTGGTCGGACTGGGCGCCGATGGTCGACAGGCATACGACCTTGGCGGGTTGGCCCAGCGCAATGGCGGAGGTGACCGCGTCGATGACGGCGCGGGCCTCGGGAAAGCCGGGCCTCGGATCGAATTCGGACGGCGGCAGGATGAATACCCCGTCGGCCCCGGCGAAGGCGCGCGCCAAGGCGTCGGCATCGGTCATGTCGGCGATGGCCACGTCGCAGCCGCGGGCGATCCAGGCGGCGGCGTTGGCAGGGTTGCGCAGCACGGCGCGCACGGGCAGGCCCGCTTGCAGCAAAGAGGCGGCGAGCGCGCCGCCGACCTTGCCGCTGATTCCGGTAATGGCATACATGGGATTCTCTCCAGGTGGGGGGCGGGATGCGGATCGATCACGCCGGAACGCATCGTAGGCGCTGGCGATCATTGAGAGAATGGCAATTCAGTCATAACATTCATGACGTTTGCTCACTTATCTGGAATGTCTCGATGGATGGCCGCATATTGGCGAATATCGGCGTATTGGCCGCCGTGGTGGAAAGCGGCAGCTTCGCGCGCGCGGCGCAAACGCTCGGAATCACGGCCTCCGGGGTCAGCCGCGCCGTGAGCCGGCTGGAGGCCGGCGTTGGCGTGCGACTGCTGGACCGCACCACGCGGGCGGTGGCGCTGACCGAAGAGGGGCGTCGGCTGTACGAACAGATCAATCCGCTCGTCGCCGGCATCGGCGAAGCGATCGACAGCGCCAGCGGCGCGTCGGTGGCGGTCAAGGGTCGCCTGCGCGTCAACGCCGATGCCTTTTTCGCCCGTCTGATCTTGGCGCCCCACGTGGGGCGGTTTCTGCAGGCGCATCCCGAGCTGACGCTCGATCTGGCCACGCGCGAGCAATTGGGAGACCTGGTGTCCGAGGGCTTCGATGTGGCGATCCGCTTCGGCGAGCCGCCGTCTTCCTCGCTGGTATCGCGCAAGCTGCTCGATACCCGTTCGCTGACCGTGGCCGCGCCGTCCTATGTGCGCAAGCATGGCGCGCCCGCGACGCCGGCCGATCTGGCGCGTCATGCCTGCATCCAGATGCGCAGTCCCATGACCGGCCAGCCGTTGGCGTGGTCGTACCGCAAGAACGGCCGGACCACACAAGTACAGACCTCGGGTCAATTGCACCTGTCCGATGGCTGGACGATGCTGGGCGCGTGCCTGGCGGGCGCGGGCATCGCCCGTTTCAAGGCCAGCGGCGTGCGTGAACTGATCCGCAAAGGCGAGCTGGTCGAGTTATTGCCGGACTATGTCGGTGACCGCTACGCCCTCTACGCGCTGTATCCTTCCCGCCATCTGCCCGCTGCCAAGGTGCGCGCGTTCATCGAGTTCGTGGTCGGCATCCTGGACGATCCCGCGGGGTAGGGCACGCCACCGGCCGCCGGTGTATCCTCGCAGGCGAGCCCGCCCCGCATCCCGGGCGCCGGCCCGCGCAAGAGAACACGGACGGCGGCCATCCGCGCCAGTTCGGCACTGCCCGACCAGGAGACATCGAACATGCTATTGACCGAAGAACAGCTCAGCGTCCAGGACATGGCGCGCCGTTTCGCCCAGGAACGCCTGGCGCCCAATTCCGAGCGCTGGGACCGCGAACACCACTATCCGGCCGACGCCATCCGCGAGATGGCCGACCTGGGATTCTTCGGCATGCTGGTGCCGGAGGAATGGGACGGCAACGCCAGCGGCTACCTGTCGTACGCCGTGGCGCTCGAGGAGATCGCGGCGGGCAATGGCGCCTGCTCGACCATCATGAGCGTGCACAACTCGGTCGCCTGCATGCCGATCCTGAAGTACGGCAGCGACGCGCAGAAAGACCAGTTCCTGCGGCCGCTGGCCACGGGCGCGGCCATCGGCGGTTTCGCCCTGACCGAGCCGCAGGCCGGCTCCGACGCCAGCAGCCTGCGCACCCGCGCGGTGCGCGACGGCGACCACTACGTGCTCAATGGCGCCAAGCAGTTCATCACCTCGGGCCGCACGGGCCAACTGGTGATCGTGTTCGCGGTGACCGATCCGCAGGCCGGCAAGCGCGGCATCTCGGCGTTCATCGTGCCGACCGACACCCCGGGCTACCAGGTGGTGCGGGTCGAGGACAAGCTCGGCCAACACCTGTCCGACACCTGCCAGATCGCCTTCGAGGATATGCGCATTCCCGCCGCGTGGCGGCTGGGCGAGGAGGGCGAGGGCTACAAGATCGCGCTGTCGAACCTGGAGGGCGGCCGCATCGGCATCGCCTCGCAGTCGGTCGGCATGGCGCGCGCGGCGTTCGAATGCGCGCGCGACTATGCGCGCGACCGCCAGGCCTTCGGCAAGCCCATCATGGAGCACCAGGCGGTGTCGTTCCGGCTGGCCGACATGGCCACGCAGATCCACGCCGCGCGGCAGATGGTGCTGCACGCGGCGGCGCTGCGCGAGGCCGGCAGGCCGGCGCTGACCGAGGCCTCGATGGCCAAGCTGTTCGCCTCCGAGATGGCCGAGAAGGTCTGCTCGGCCGCCATCCAGACGCTGGGCGGCTACGGCTACCTGGCCGACTTCCCGGTGGAACGCATCTACCGCGATGTGCGCGTGTGCCAGATCTACGAAGGCACCAGCGACATCCAGCGGCTGGTGATCGCGCGCGCTTTGTAGGACGGCGCGACGCGCGAGCGGGGGCCGCCGAGGCGGGCGGCCCGCGGGCGCCGGCGGCATGGTTGACGCTGCGCGCCGGCAGGGCCTGCCGGGAGCTCAGTCCAACAAGGCCTGCACGGCGGCCTGCGCCGGCGCCGCCAGCGGCTGTTCACGTTGCAGCCGCGCGATCTTTTCCTCGAACTCGCCCGCCACATCCGGCCGCACCTTCTTCATGGCGCGCACCGTCTGCGCCAGCAGCAGGCGGGCGTTGACACTTTGCGGGAAGTCCAGGCACTGGCGCAGGTTGCCGTCAATGATCTCGCGTTCGCCATTGAGCTGGCCCGGCTGGTCCGGGTCGGCGCCGTTGCAGCGCACGGCCAGCAACTGTTCCAGGCGCAACAGGTAGTACGGGAAGGCGGCGCCGTCCGGCACCGTGTAGTTGGCGGGCGCCGCCAGCGGCGCCTGCGCGGTGGCGCGGCCGACCAGCGCCACCAGTTCCTCGGTCAGGCGCTGGATCGCGGCGGTCGGATCGGCCATCGGGAATTCGGCCGACAACGCGCCGATGCACTCGGCGTCCTCGGTGCGCACCAGGCGCACCTCGGCGCGCCACGGCTCGGCCACGGTGACCAGGTGCGAGATCACCACGTAATCGCTCTGCGCCTCGCATTGCTGCGCGTAGCCGATGGCGTCGGTGTCGTCCCAGGCCGCGCCGCTCAGCAGGAAGCCGGGATGCGGCTCGGTCAGCCACGGCACCAGCGTCTGCGTGCGCAGGCCGCAGCGCAGCGCCAGTTGTTCGTTGAAGTACAGCGGCAGCGCGCGGCTCAGGCGGCCGGTGGCGTCGGCCAGTTGCCGCTCGGCGCCTTCGGGCGCGTCGCCGATCTCGGCCGAACCGCCCAGGAACGACACCAGCGGACGGTCGGGCGTCACCGGCGTGAACAGCGCCGCCGCGGGCGAATCGGGCGTCAGCCAGACCGGGCCGCGGCCCAGCAGCATCGCCAGCCGCATCTGCGCCGGTTCGGTGGCGCCGTCACCCAGCGCGGCGCGCGCCAGTTCGGTGTCCCAATAGCCCAGGTTGTCCTTCCAGTCGGGGCGCTGCTGCGCGTAGAGCTGGTCGAGTATGGCGCGGGCCTCGTCGTGGCGGCCCAGTTCGACGTAGGCGCGGATCAGGTTGTTGCCGACCTGGATGCCGTGGTGGGCGGCCTCGAAGCGCGGCCCGGCCAGTTGCACGATCGGCTCGATCGCGCCGGCGTTGCCCAGGTCGCCGCTCATCTGCGCCAGCAGGTCGGCGGGCGCGGGCGTGCCGGCGCGGGCGAGCGATTCTTCATACATGGCGAGCGCGCCGGACAGGTTGTGCGCGCCCAGTTCACCGTGCGCCAGCCACAGTTGCGCGCGCCAGCTCCCGGGCAGGGCGGCGACCTTGCGCATGGCGGCCACGCCGGCGGCGTCGCCGCCGTGTTCGCGGTGGATCGCCTCGTACCAGCCCAGGCCGTTGTCCTGGTTGGGATCCAGCTCCAGCGCATGCCACAGCGTGGCCAGGGCGCCGGCCTCGTCGCCGCGCTCGTCCTGGATCTTGGCCAGGTTGGTCAGGACGATGCCGGTCTCGCCGTGCGCGGCCATGAAATCGCGCAGCACCCGTTCGGCGTCGTCGAGCCGGCCGGTCTTCATGTAGACGATGGCCTGCAGCACCACGCCGCGCTCGGCGCCGGGTTGCAGTTCGACCAGGCGGTCGGCGGGCCTGACCATTTCATCGATGAAGCCGTCGCCGAGCGACTGGATGATCAGGCCGGCGAGCGAGTCGGGGTCGTCCCAGTGGCGCTCGATGGCGCCGGCCAGCACGTTGTCGCGCCACTGGTCGCGCGGCACGAAGATCTCGCGGCCGTAGGCGTCGTAGGCGCGAATCATGTCGGCGTCCTGCGGCGCCTGTGTGTCAGAGGCCGCCGCGTCGGCGGGCTGCGGCGCGGGCTGATCGGCGTGCGCGGCGGCGTCGGCGGGAGCGGCTTGCTTGCCGAGCAGTTTCTTCAGAAAGCTCATCGGGTCGGTTCCTAGGTTCGGGCGCCCGCCGCGCGGACGCGGCGGGCAAGGCGGCGACGCGCCCAGAGGGTGTAGATGACGAGGTTGCCGGCGACCAGCAGCAGCGCCAGCGCGACCTGGACGCCGCGCGTCAGGCCGTCCGGGTAGATCAGCGCCAGGACGTAATGCTCGATGAAGCCGCCGGCATAGCCTTGCTGGCCCGCCTGCTGGCGCAGCGAGACTTCCAGCGGCGTCAGCGGGCAGATCCAGCCCATGCCGACGACCATCGCGCCCCAGGCCAGCGCCGGCAGGTGCAGGTAGGCCAGGCGCCAGCGCCAAAGCGCCAGCAGGCCGCCGAACACCACGAAGGCGACGAACAGGCCGTGAATGATCAGGACGGCGTCGGCCAGCAGGCGAGGGATCATGCGGGCATTCCTCTGGTGGGCATCCGCTGTCGCCGGGGCGACGGGGCCGACACGACGCGTTCGTGGCGACGGGCGGAAGGGGCGCCGGGCGCGGATGGCGCCGGCGCCGGTCGTCAGGGTTTCAGGTCGCGCAGCAACTTGGCCAGTTCCGGCGCGGTCATCAGCGACACGCCCTCGGCGCGGGCGTATTGCAGGGCGTTGTCGGACACCTCGCCCAACGCAATGTAGATGGCTTCGCGCGCGCCGCGCTTCTCGCGCGCCGCCTGCAGTTCGCGCAGCGGCTCGACGCCGACCCGCGCGGCCTTCCAGCGCTTGGCGCTGACCATGGCGACGTGGCCGTCCTTGGCCAAGGCGAAATCGGCGCCGGGGCCTTGCAGCCGTTCGACCTCGCAGCCATCGCGGCGAAAACCGGCCTCGACCGTGGCGGCGAACTGCTGCCACGACATGGCCGCGGCGGCCTGCGCCACGGCCTCGACGCGGGCGCCCGACGGCGCGCGCAATTGCTTGTAGGCCGCCATGATGGCGATTACCGCGAACGGCACGGCGGCGAACACGCCCATGGCCGCATACTCCAGCGGCAGCGCGGCGAATCCACCCACCGACAGCAGCAGCGCCACGCCGGCGCTCATCCACCACGGCGAGCGCAGCAGCACCGCGAAGATGGAGTTCTGCGACATCTTGAACTTCATGACGCGCGCACCACGATACGCACGTCGCCGCAGGTGACGATCTGGCCGGGACGGATCTTGGCCGTCTTGCGCGTTTCGACCACGCCGCCCACGCTCACGTGGCCTTCGGCCACCAGCATCTTGCCGGCGCCGCCGCTGTCGCAGACGCCGGTGGCCTTGAGCAACTGGTTGACTTCAATAAAGGCGCTGCCTTCGGCAAGCGTGAATTCGATGATGGGCATGGCACGGACGGGCGTTGAATGGGGATCGGGCGGTCAGGCCTGGCCGCCGGGGGCGTTGCCGCCAACGGGCGGGGCCGGCGGCGCGGGGGGCGCCGGGGGCACGTCGGCGGGCGCCACGGGGCGGTCGCTGGGGGCTTCTGCGCGCGCCATCCAGGCGATCAGCGACGAGCGCATGGCTTCCTCGACCGACATCTGGATCGGCTGCACCCATTCCTGCGGCACGAATACGGTATAGCCCCCGATCATATAGCCCATCGGCAGGTACACCGCCACGCGGTCGCCCTGCGTGAAGCCTTCCGGCAGGCCGTCCAGGTTGCGGCGCGTCACCAGGCCGACCAGCTCCAGTTGCTGGCCCGGGATGCGCAGGATCACGACCTGCTGGGCGGTGGCCTTGGAGCTGGGCGAGAAGTAGTCGGCGAAGCTCTTGAGCGACGAGTAGATGCTCTTGACCACCGGCAGGTTGGTGAACGGCATTTCCAGCAGCGCCATCACGCGCTTGACGCGCTCCTTGGACACCAGGTAGCCGATCGCCAGGATGCCCAGGATGCCCAGCAGCAGCCCCAGGCCCGGAAAATAGAAGCCGCCGATGAACGGGCGCAGGAAGGTCAGCGCCACCGCCTCGGTCCAGGCCAGGAAGATGTAGAGCAGGTAGATCGTCAGCGCCAGCGGCAGCACGGTGATCAGGCCGCGGAAGAAGTACTTGTAGAGACGGGTCATAGTCATGAAGCCAGGAAATCGGGGTCGGGTCCTACGCCGCGCGGACCGGAAGGGCCGAAAGCATAGCAGCAGGCGGCGCAAAGTCCGGTAACAAGACGCGGGAATTGCTACCGGTCGACGGGCAGATACAGCGTCTCCTTGATCTCCTCCATCACCACATAGCTGCGCGATTCGGCCGACGCGGGCAGGCGCTTGAGGATCTCGCCGAGCAGACGGCGGTATTCATTCATCTCGGTCAGGCGGGCCTTGACCAGGTAGTCGAAGTCGCCCGACACCAGGTGGCACTCCATGACCTCGGGCACATACAGCAGCTCTTTCTTGACCTTGTCGAACACGTCGCCCGACTTGGCCGAAAGCTTGATCTCCAGGAACACCAGCAGGTTCTTGCCGAGCGCCGCCGGGTTGACGCGCGCATGGTAACCGGAGATCACGCCTTCGCGCTCCATGCGCTTGACGCGGTCGGAGCAGGGCGTGGCCGACAGGCTGACGCGCTCGGCCAGTTCCGTGACGGAAATACGGCCTTCCCGCTGCAGGATATCCAGGATTTTCAGGTCGATACGATCGAGATCGCGCATTTCACTTCTGGCGGTCGAAAAAAGGAGCTTGGCCGGGAAAAACCACTGCCGAATGAAAATCTTCAGTGATTTTCACTGCGATGAGGCTCATAGACTACCGAAATTCCTGACCAAATCCAAACTTCGGAACGAATCATGCACGTCATCGTCCTCGGCAGCGGCGTCATCGGCACCACTACGGCCTATTACCTGGCCCGCCAGGGGGCCAAAGTGACGGTGCTGGACCGCCAGCCCGGCGCCGCCCAGGAGACCAGCTACGCCAACGCCGGCCAGGTGTCGCCGGGCTATTCCACGCCTTGGGCCGCACCCGGCATTCCGCTGAAGGCCATCAAGTGGCTGTTCAAGAAGCACGCGCCGCTGGCGATCCGCCTGGACGGCAGCCTGTACCAGCTCAAGTGGATGGCGGCGATGCTGGCCAACTGTTCGGCCGAGCGCTACGCGGTCAACAAGGAACGCATGCTGCGCCTTGCCGAATACAGCCGCGACTGCCTGCGCGAGCTGCGCGCCGACACCGGCATCCATTATGAAGAGCGCACCCGCGGCACGCTGCAGTTGTTCCGCACCGAGGCCCAGATGGAAGCCGCGCGCCGCGACATCGCGGTGCTGGAAGAGGTCGGCGTGCCCTACGAGCTGCTGGACTGCAACCGCCTGGTGAGCGCCGAGCCGGCGCTGGCGCGCTCGCTGCACAAGCTGGCCGGCGGCCTGCGCCTGCCCAACGACGAGACCGGCGACTGCCGCCTGTTCACCACCCGCCTGGCCGCAATGGCTGCGGCGCTGGGCGTGGAGTTCCGCTATAACCAGTCCGTCACGGGCCTGAACACCGCCGGCGGGCAGGTGACCGGCGTGCGTGTCGGCAACGAGGTGCTGACGGCCGACCGCTACGTCGCCGCCTTCGGCAGCTACACCCGCGGCTTCCTGGAGCCGCTCGGCCTGGACCTGCCGGTGTACCCGGTCAAGGGCTATTCGCTCACCATCCCCATGAAGGACGAGGCCGCCGCGCCGGTCTCCACCATTCTGGACGAGACCTACAAGATCGCCGTCACCCGCTTTGACGACCGGATCCGCGTCGGCGGCATGGCCGAGCTGTCGGGCTTCGACCTGCGCCTGAAGGACGCGCGCCGCAAGACGCTGGAACTGGTGGTCAACGATCTGTTCCCCGGCAGCGGCGACGTGGCCCGCGCCGAGTTCTGGACCGGCCTGCGCCCCATGACGCCGGACAGCACGCCCGTGGTCGGCCCGACCCGCTACGGCAACCTGTTCCTGAACACCGGCCACGGCACGCTGGGCTGGACCATGGCCTGCGGCTCCGGCAAGCTGGTGGCCGACCAGGTGCTGGGCCAGCGGCCGCAGATCCGCACCGACGGCCTGGCGCTGTCGCGCTACGACCGCCAGGCCTCGGCCGAGCGGCCGCTGGTGCTGGGCGGCAAGGGCGCCTGATTCCGGCCTGTTGCCCGCATCCTTGCCTCCGGCGCCGGCACAAGCCGGCGTCCCGACGGCCCGCCCGGCGCACGATGCCGGCCGGGCCGTTGTTCCAGCGGGCGCGGCGCAACATTGCCGCGACACTTGCAGGCCCGTTGACGCCACAGGGAATCGACGCCGGCCTCTACAATCGGCGGCATGACCCATTTCCTGCATACCGCCGATTGGCAGATCGGCCGTCAGTACGGCCAGTTCGAAACCGATGACGCCGCCTTGCTGGCCGAGGCCCGCTTCGATGTCGTCGCGCGCATCGCCGCGCTTGCCGCCGAGCGCCAGGTCGACGCGGTGCTGGTGGCCGGCGACGTGTTCGACACCCAGGCGGTGTCCGACCGCACCATCCGCCGCCTGTTCGCCGCGCTGGCCGCCTACGCCGGGCCGTGGGTCATGATCGCCGGCAACCACGACGCGGCGTTGGCCGACAGCGTCTGGAGCCGCGCCGCGCAACTGGGCTGCATCCCGCCCAACGTGCGGGTGCCGTTGCGTACTGGCGTGGTCGACCTGCCAGCGCAGAACCTCGCGGTGCTGGCCGCGCCGCTGACCCAGCGCCATACCTACGACGACGTCACCCAGGCCTTCGACGCGCTGGAATCCGAACCCGGCCGCGTCCGCGTGGGCCTGGCCCATGGCAGTGTCGCCGGCCGCCTGCCCGACGCCATCGACTCCACCAACCCCATCGCGCCCGACCGCGCCGCCCGCGCGCGGCTCGACTACCTGGCGCTCGGCGATTGGCACGGCTGCCTGGCCATCGACGAACGCACCTGGTACGCTGGCACGCCCGAGCAAGACCGCTTTCGCGGCAACGAACCCGGCTATGCGCTGGACGTGCGCATCGATGCGCCGGGCGCCCCGCCACGCGTCGAACGCGTGGCCACCGGCAAATACCGCTGGTCCGCCTGGACCGAAACCCTGAGCCTGCCGACCGACGCCCAGGCGTTGGCCGACCGCCTGGCGGCGCTGCGCGCCGAAGACGTGCTGCGGCTGGAACTGCAGGGCCACGTCAACGTGCCGACCTGGGAGGCGCTGCAACGCGCCGTGGACCAGGCGGCGGCGCAGGCGAGGGCGGTGCTGCCGGACTTCTCCGGCCTGCTGCTCGAACCCGACGAGGCCGACCTGGCGCAACTGGGCGCGAGCGGCTACGTCGGCGAAGTGGCCGCGCAACTGCAGGCCATGCAGGCCGATCCCGACCAGGCGGCGGTGGCCGGCGAGGCCCTGCGGCTGCTGCTGCGGTTCCAGCGCGAAGGCGCGGCGGCGGGAGGCGCGCAATGAAGCTCACGCGCATCGCCCTGGAAGAATTCCGCAAATTCCGCCAGCCCCTGGTGCTGGATGGCTTGCAGGACGGCCTGAACCTGTTCGTCGGTCCGAATGAGGCCGGCAAGAGCACGGTGGCCGCGGCCATCCGCGCCGCGTTCCTGGAACGCTACAGCACCAGCACCGTGTCCGACCTGGCGCCGCGCGGCGAGAGCGGCGCGCGGCCCGGCGTCGAACTGGCATTCAGCCATGCGGGCCACGATTACCTGCTGAAAAAACACTTCCTGTCGCGGGCCCGCTGCGAACTGCTGATCGACGACGGCGCGCAACGGCTCGATGGCGAGGAAGCCGAGAACGCACTGGCCGCGTTGCTGGGCTTCGAACTGGCCGCGCGCGGCCAGAGCAAGCCCGGCCTGGCCGGCGTGCCGGGCCTGCTGTGGATCCAGCAGGGCGACGGCCAGAACCTGCAAACCGCCGCTAGTCACGCCGGCGGGCATCTGCGCGAGGCCCTGACGCAGTTGTCGGGCGAGCTGGCCTCCGGCGACGGCGACCGGCTCTACGAGCGCGTCGCCGCCGAGCGCGCCGCCTTGCTGGATGCGCGCAACGGCCGCCCCAAGGGCATCTACAAGGACGCCGAGGACGCGCTCGCCGCCGCCCTGGCCGAGCGCGACCAATGCGCCCAGGCCAAGGCCCAGCTCGACGCCGACGTCGACCGGCTGGCGGCGCTGCGCGCCGAACACGCGCGCGCCGAGGCCGGCCAGCCCTGGAAGGATTTCGAGGCCCGCGCCGCCGAGGCGCGCGCCCGGCTCGCGGCCGTGGCCAAGGAACGCGAGGCGCTCGAAGGGCTGCAACGCGAACAGCGCCAGGCGGCCGAAACCTTGGCCGTGCTGCAGGAACAGGTGCGCCGCGACCAGCAGGACGAATCCGAATTGCAGGCCCTGGTGGCGCAGGCGCGGGCCGCCCGCGCCGCGGTCCAGCAGGCGCAGGAGCCGCT
>NZ_CADIJW010000053.1 GCF_902859745.1 Achromobacter dolens
GCATCACGCGCGCGGCGCTGGTCGCGCTGGCCGTCGGCACGGGCCTGCTGGCGGCCGCGCCGGCGGCGCTGGGCGTGGCGGGCTACATCGGTCCGATCGTGTTGCTGACCGCGGGCTATGCGACGTTCCAGGCCGCCAACAACACCGGCGTGATGGCGGCGATCGACGCGCGCCAGCGCGGCCTGGTGTCGGGCATGCTGAACCTGTCGCGCAATCTGGGACTGGTGACCGGGGCGTCGGTCATGGGCGCGGTGTTCACGCTGGGGACGGGCGCGACTGACCTTGCGGCGGCGCCGCCAGTGGCGGTGGCGCGGGGCATGGCGCTGGCCTTTGGCGTGGCGGCGGGGCTGGGAACGGCGGCCTGGATGATCGCGTGGCGCGGCCGGGCGCGAAGCGCGTAGCGCGCGGTCGATGACAGGACGATTGCCTAAAAGGCGAAGGTCTGGCGCAAGAGTCCGCCGCCATCCAACCGCTCGCTCCATGACGTGCCGCGGCGCCCGTATGGCCTGCGCGCCGAGTCGATCGCTCGACGCTAGGCCGCGCCCGTCAGCCGCAGGATCCACCAGGCCAGTCCCACCGCCACCGCCGCCAGCACAATGCGGCGCAGGCCGCCGCCTTGGCGCGGCACCGCGCCGGGCGCCGAAGCGTCAACCACGGACGGGCCCGGGGCGGCCGTTGGCGCCGCGCTGCGCACGTCCGGGATATCCGTTTCGATGATGAATTCCGGCTTGGCGGCGGCGTGGCGCGCGTCCGGTCCCGCCAGGCCGCCGATGTCCACGCCGGCCTCCCGCAGCGCGTCCCACAGGCCGCTGTCGTTCAGGCCCTCGCGCACCGCCTCGATACGGTCGCGGTCCGCGCGGGGCACCTCGTCCATGCTGTCGTAGCGGCGCCCGTTCACGGTGACCGCGCCGTCCTTGATCTCGACCTCGAAGCGACCGTCGCCGTCGGCGCCGACGTAGCGCCATTGCTCGGTGAGGGCTTCTTCGGTGTCGTGTCGCACGCCACGCAGCCCGCCGAAGGCATCCTGCGGATCGCCCGAGGCGCCGCTCGACATCGACCAGCTACGCGTGGTGGTCGAGCTGCGCCAGGTTTTGCTTTTTTCCGTCATCGAATCGTTTCCGTGAGTAACGTTTGTTATCGGGCTGGGCGCGGCTCCGCGGCGGCCGCCGGTGGACTGCGCACTATACAGACGTGGCGCAGTCCTGAATTCGTCTGACAGTGTCCTTAATGCAAAAGTAAATCCCGAGTCAAGAAAATCGATCTGATCCGGTCGGAACAGCAGATCAGTTGGTCTGAAAAGCGCATAATGAGGGCCACCTTTCCTTGCGTCCCTTTTCAAGGATCGGTCTGCTTTTCAGTAACGAAGAAGAGCGTGTTGTCACCAGGGCGCGGCCCGGCAGTTCGTGTTTCCAGGAGTGCATGTGCGGCTGTGCGCCAGGACGACTTGGAATTTTCACGGAGATGTCTATGACACAAGATGCAAAGCCGCGCAGGCGGTTTCTGCAGGCGCTGGCCATCGTGCCCGCGTCGACGCTGGCGGTGGGGGTGGCCGCCACGGGCTGTACCAACGCCGCCGACGGCGGCGCGGCCCGCTCGGCCAAGGCCTATGAGCCTACCTACTTCACCAAGCCCGAATGGAACTTCATCGTGGCAGCGGTCGATCACCTGATTCCCGCGGACCAGTACGGCCCCGGCGCCATCGAGGCCGGCGTGCCGGAGTTCATCGACCGCCAGATGGAAACGCCGTATGGCCACGGCAAGCTCTGGTACATGCAGGGGCCGTTCCATCCCGACGTGGCGCCGGAGCTCGGCTACCAGTTGAACCAGAATCCGCGCGAGGTCTACCGCCATGGCATCGAGGCCTGTGACGCGTGGTGCAAGAAGACCCACGGCAAGGTCTTCGCCGAACTCGACAAGCCCCTGCAGGAACAGATCCTGAAGGACCTGCAGGCCGGCAAGATCGAGTTCGACGCGGTCCCCGCCAAGACCTTCTTCAGCTTCCTGCTGGGCAACACCAAGGAAGGCTTCTTCGCCGACCCGATGTACGGCGGCAACAAGAACATGGTGGGTTGGAAGATGGTGGGTTTCCCGGGCGCGCGCGGCGACTACATGGACTGGGTCGACCAGCCCAACGTCAAGTATCCCTACGGGCCCGTGTCGATTTCCGGGGAAAAGGGGTAAGCGATGGCGATCAAGAAAGACAAAGTGGACGCGGTGCTGGTGGGCTTCGGCTGGACCGGCGCGATCCTGGGCCAGGAGCTGACCGAAGCCGGCCTGCACGTGCTGGCGCTGGAACGTGGCGCCATGCAGGACACCCCCAAGGACGCGGAATATCCCAAGGTGCTCGACGAGCTGGCGTACTCCGTGCGCGGCAAGCTGTTCCAGGACCTGTCCAAGGAGACGGTGACGATACGGCATGGCGTGGACGACGTGGCCGTGCCGTATCGCCAGAATGGCTCCTTCCTGCTGGGCACGGGCGTGGGCGGCGCGGGCTTTCACTGGAACGGCATGCACTACCGCGTGCTGCCCGAGGAACTGGAACTGCGCACGCGCTACGAAACGCGCTACGGCAAGAACTTCATTCCAGAAGGCATGACGATCCAGGACTTCGGCGTCACCTACGACGAGCTGGAACCGTACTTCACCAAGTTCGAGTACGTCTGCGGCACCTCGGGCAAGGCCGGCAACCTGAACGGCAAGATCGTCGAGGGCGGCAACCCGCTGGAAGGCAAGCGCAGCAAGGAATTCCCGCTGCCGCCGCTGGCCACCACCTACGGCGCGCAGTTGTTCGACAAGGCCGCGCGCGAAGTGGGCTTCCATCCGTATCCGGCGCCCGCGGCCAACGCCTCCGGCCCGTACACCAATCCATACGGCGTGCGCCTGGGCCCCTGTAATTTCTGCGGCTTCTGCGAGAACTACGGCTGCTACATGTATTCGAAGGCCTCGCCGCAGACCACCATCCTGCCGGTGCTGCTGAAAAAGCCCAACTTCGAACTGCGCACCCACTCGCACGTCATCAAGGTCAACCTCGATTCGACCGGCAAGAAGGCCGTCGGCGTGACCTACATCGACGCGCAGGGCCGCGAGATCGAGCAGCCCGCCGACCTGGTGATCCTGTCGGCCTACCAGATGCACAACGTGCGCCTGCTGCTGTTGTCGGGCATCGGCAAGCCCTACGATCCCAAGACCAACGAAGGCGTGGTTGGCAAGAACTACGCCTACCAGATGAACGGCGCGGTCAACGTGCTGCTGCCCAAGGGCACCCAGCTCAACCCGTTCGTCGGCACCGGCGCCGGCGGCGTCGGCATGGATGACCTGAACGGCGACCAGTTCGACCACGGTCCGCTCGGCTTCATCGGCGGCGCCAGCATCCGTCACATCCGCTACGGCGGCCGTCCCATCAAGATGACGCCCACCACGCCCGGCACGCCGTCCTGGGGCACCGCGTGGAAGGCCGGCGTGCAGGATGCCTACCAGCGCTACATGACCATCGGGATCTCCGGCTCGGTGATGTCGTACCGCGACGCCTACCTGTCGCTGGACCCGACCTATAAGGACAGCTTCGGCCAGCCGCTGCTGCGCATGACGTTCGATTGGCACGACAATGAATTCGACATGCTCGGCCACATGGGCAACAAGATGGAGGAAGTGGCCAAGGCCATGAAGCCGGAGAAGCACTTCGTCGCCGTGCGCAAGAAGGGCGCGCGCTACGACACCCGGGTCTACCAGAGCACGCACAACACCGGCGGCGCCATCATGGGGGCCAATCCCAAGGAAAGCGTGGTCAACAAGTACCTGCAAAGCTGGGACGTGCCCAACGTGTTCGTGATGGGCGCCTGCGTGTTCCCGCAGAACATGGGCTACAACCCGACCGGTCTGGTGGGCGCCCTGGCGTACTGGGCCGCGCAGGCGATCCGCGACCAGTACCTGAAGAACCCCGGCCCGCTGGTCCAGGCGTAAGGAGCCGACAATGATGAAGAAAACCATTGTTGCCGCGCTCTCGATCCTGGCTTGCGGCACCGGCTGGGCCGCCGATGGCACGCCCGCCACCGCGGATGCGCAGTTGATCAAGCAGGGCGAATACCTGTCGCGCGCCGGTGACTGTATCGCCTGCCACACCGCCAGGGACGGCAAGCCGTTCGCTGGCGGCCTGGGCATCGAGTCGCCCCTGGGTACGATCTATTCCACCAATATCACGCCCGACAAGGACACGGGCATCGGCAACTATACGTTGGAGGACTTCGACCGTGCCGTGCGCCATGGCGTGGCCAAGGACGGCCATTCGCTGTATCCGGCCATGCCGTATACCGCCTACGCCAAGGTCACGCCGGATGACGTCAAGGCCCTGTATGCCTACTTCATGCACGGCGTCGAGCCGGTCAAGCAGGCCAACAAGGACACGGACATCACCTGGCCGTTGTCGATGCGCTGGCCGCTGGGCGTGTGGCGCTGGATGTTCGCGCCCGACGTGGCCACCGCGCCGGTCACCGCCACTCCCGCCAACGACGCGGACAAGCAGGCGCTGCTGCGCGGCCAATACCTGGTCGAAGGGCTGGGCCACTGCAGCACCTGCCACACCCCGCGCGGCTTCGCGCTGCAGGAAAAGGCGCTGACCGACGCCGACGGCTCGGCCTTCCTGTCCGGCGGCGTGGTCGAAGGCTGGCTCGCCAAGAACCTGCGCGGCGACATGGCCGACGGCCTGGGCAGCTGGAGCAAGGAAGACATCGCCGCTTTCCTCAAGTCCGGCCGCAACGGCCATTCGGCCGCGTTCGGCGGCATGGCGCAGGTGGTGCAGGACAGCACCCAGCACCTGACCGACGCCGACGTCAACGCCATCGCGGTGTATCTGAAGAGCCTGCCGCCGGTGAACAAGAACGCCACCCAGCCGCTCGCCTACAACGACACCGTGGCGCAGGCCCTGCGCAGCGGCAAGGATACGAGCGACGGCGCGATGACGTTCCTGAACAACTGCGCGGCCTGCCACCGCAGCACCGGCAAGGGCTACGCGGAAACCTTCCCGCAGCTGGCGCTGAGCTCGACGGTGAATTCGGCCGATCCCGCGTCGCTGATCCACATCGTGCTCAAGGGCGCGCAGATGCCGGGCACCTCGGCCGCGCCGACGGCGTATGCGATGCCGGGCTTCGACTGGCGCCTGACCGACAAGGAAGTCGCCGACGTGGTGACCTTCGTGCGGTCAAGCTGGGGCAACCAGGGCGCGGCGGTGAGCGCGTCGGACGTGGCCAAGGTGCGCAAGGACGTGGGCGCGGCCAAGGCGCCGGCGCGATAATCGCGCTGCCGCGGGCTGGCCGGCCCGCGGCGCCCCGATGGGATTCGCCCGCTTCGGCGGGCGAATTTTTCCGGTGTCACCGGGCATGTTGAACACCTTTACACCTTCTGGAGAATTTCCCACCATGATGCGTCCTCTGCTCTTGGCGGCATCGCTGGCCGTGGCCGGCAGCGCGACGGCGGCGCCTTCCTTCAACTGCGCCAAGGCCGCCACGCCGGTCGAGAAAGCGATTTGCGCCAACCCGGCGCTGGCGGACCAGGATGCGGCGATCGCGCGGCAATACAAGGATGTGCGGGACAAGCTGGATGCCGAAGCGGCCAAGTCGCTGACCGCCGATCAACGCTATTTCCTGGGCATGCGGGACAGGGTCTATGAGCAGCCTTTCACGCACAGCACACCTGCCAAGGAAATGGCCACCTTCATGCGGGCGCGCCTGGCTTTGTTGAAGGCCATCAATCCGCATCCGGCCGCCGGCTTCGTCGGCAAGTGGCGCAACATCGAGGGCGAGATCGAGATCACGCGAGGCGCCAACGGCGAGTTGGCCGTGGCGGTCAATTCGTGGATGCCTTACTACGGCAATTGGATCTGCGACCTGAGCGGCAATGCGGTGGTGGATGGCGACAGCCTGAAAGTGACCTACCAGGACGGTCCGCCCTGGGTCGTGACGCTGACGCGGCGCGGCGCCGTGCTGGTGGCGCGCCAAACGGCGCCTGCTGGCACCCCCGACGACGGCTCGGGTCCGCCTTTCTGCGGCCGCAATGGCGGCGTGGCCGGCGACTGGTTCGCGGCGCGCTGACGCGCCCCCGCCAGGCTCACTGGCGATTGATCAGGTTTTGCCTGTCCTGGATGAACCCGGGCAGGTTCGGGCGTTCTCCGTCGCCACGCTGGACGTCCAGGCGCTGGCGGGGGCGCGTGTCGTCACACCGGCCGCTCGTAGCGGCGCGCCTGCACCTCGATGCCGCCGATCCGGTCGGTTTCGGTGCCGGTGTTGCGCCAGCCCTGTCGTTCGTAGAAGGCGATGGCGCGGGCGTTGCCTTCGAGCGCATACAGATATAGGCGCGACGCGCCGCGCGCGCGGGCCCAGGCCTCGGCGCGCGCCACCATGAGCTTGCCGGCGCCGGTGCCTTGCCAGGGCGGCAGCACGTGCAGGTTGTCCAGCAGCACCGCGCCGGGGTGATCGTGTTCCTGCTTGACGCAGACGAAGCCGATCGGCTGGCCGTCCTGCTCGGCGATGAACACGGCCTGCGCGTCGGCGTCGCGCATCCGGTCCTGCCAGTGGACCATGCGGTCGTCGGCCAGGCCGGCGTCGAGAAAGCCATCCGGCAGCAGGCCGCGATAGGTGACGGCCCAACTGGCCGCGTGCATGGCGGCGATGGCGTCGGCGTCGCGGGCGGTGGCCTGGCGCAGGGTGACGGCGGAACGGGACATGGATTCCTTTGGGACGATGACGGACGATCCGGCCTGGCGCGTGGCCAGGGCGAGCATGTTGCCGGATGAGTTTGACAGGTTTGGCGGCGTCCAGCAGCATCGTGCCATGAACCGTCCGCACCGCCCGTCCGCCCTGATTATTCGCCCCGCTGGGAACTCGGTGGGGTAGCGCGCGTCGGATCATCGCTACATCAACCCGCCAATGGCGGGTTTTTTGTTGGCGCGCCCGTTGGTTTTCTCCAGAGGCAGTCCATGCAATCGAACGCGTTTTCCGTCCCGTCCCCGGCCGAACCGGTGCTGCATTTCCTGGACTTGCCCGATGCGGTCTGCAAGGCGCGGTTGCGGGCGCGCAATGAATCGGGTGTCCATCCTTACACCCCCAGCGAGGCGCAGTACGACGCGATCACCGCATACTTCGTGGCGCCGCAGGACGACGAGGGGTTCGAGATCGTGCGCCACTAGGTATAAGCCGAGGGCGGCGGACGGCGATACGGCCTGCTATGATTACTGGATAAATACCCAGCTACCAAGACCGGCTGATGCTGCCCCCGCACCGCTACTACTACCTGCACAATTTCCAGCGCGCGCTTGCGTGGGTCGGTGAGCGCTACGCGGATCTGCTGGATGCCCGCGAACGCCGCTTCATGTCGGATTTCGCCGCGCTGCCGCAGGCCTCGCAGGCGTTGCTGGTGCGCATGTTGATGCGGCGCGGGCCGTGGTTCCGCGCCAGCCGCCTGGCCTACGAGGAAATCCCCGATACGGTCGAGGCCGCCGCGCCGTTGCTGACGCTGGGGTGGCTGGAAGCCGACGCTCCCATGACGCTGGACGAACTGTTCGGGCTGCATACGCGGCCCGAACTCGACCGGTTGTTCGCCGACTCCCGCCCCAAGGGCGCGGCGCGCAAGGCCGACCTGCTGGCGCTCCTGCGTGCCAGCCAGCCCGAGGCGCAGCCCTATGCGAGCTGGAATCCCGCCGCCGGCCCCGACCGCGCAGGCGCGAACGGCACGCGCGTCGTTGCGGCCGGCCGCAACGCGGCGATGCCGTTCGATCCGGCCTGGCGCGTCGCGGTTGCCGACCTGTGCGAACGCCTGCGCCTGATGTTCTTCGGCAACCTGCACCAGGACTGGTCAGAGTTCGTGCTGGCGGACCTGGGCGTGTTCCAGTACGAAACGGTGCCGTTCGAGCCTTCTTCGCGGGCCTTCCAGGCGCGGGAAGACGTCGACCGCTACCTGGCCCTGCATGCCTGTCGCCGGGCGCTGGATGATGGCCCGGACGTCGATGCGCTGTTGCAGGCGGTGGCCGACTGCGCCAGCGGCAACGCCTGGCTGGAAAAGCGCCGCGCCAAGGTGCTGCTGCGCCTGGGCCAGGCCTGCGAGCGGGTCCAGGATTGGGCGGCGGCGCAACGGGTGTACGCGCTGTGCGCCTACCCCGGCGCGAGGCATCGCCGCATCCGCGTGTACGAGCGCATGGCGCGTTTCGACGAGGCGCTGGCGTTGGCGCTGCAAGCCGAGGCCCGGCCCGAAAGCGAGGAGGAATCCCAACGCGTGGCGCGCATGTTGCCGCGCCTGCGTCGCAAGCTGGGGCAGGGCGCGCCGCGCGGCGCGGCCGCGCCGGTGAGCCGTTTCGACCTGGCGCTGGAGCGGCCCGAGCCGACGGTGACGGTGGAATTCGCGGCGCGCGATCACCTGCACCGCGACGAGGCGCCGGTCCATTATGTCGAGAACACGCTGATCAATTCGCTGTTCGGCCTGCTGTGCTGGCCGGCAGTGTTCGCGCCGTTGCCGGGCGCATTCTTCCATCCGTTCCAGCGCGGGCCGGCCGACCTGGACGCACCTGATTTCCACGCCCGGCGCGAGGCCCTGTTCGCCGCCTGCCTGGCGCAACTGGACACGGGCGAATACCGCGTCACGATCCGCCAGCGCTACGCCGCCAAGCAGGGCGTGCAATCGCCGTTCGTGTTCTGGGGCGCGCTGGACGAGGCGCTGCTGGAGCGGGCGTTGCACCACCTGCCGCCAGCGCACCTGAAACTGTTTTTCCTGCGGCTGCTGCGTGACGTCAAGGCCAACCGGTCGGGGCTGCCCGACCTGATCCGCTTCCAGCCGGACGCGCCCGGCTATGAACTCATCGAGATCAAGGGGCCGGGCGACAAGCTGCAGGACAACCAGATCCGCTGGCTGGCGTACTGCGCCGAGCATGGCATGCCGGTGCGCGTCTGTCATGTCAGTTGGCGCGACGCGGCGTGCGCATCGCAGCCGCCGGCCTCGACGCACCATGCCGCCCCGGAAGGGCCGGCGCCATGACGTACGCCGTGGCGGTGCGCGCGCTCTGCGAATTCACGGCCCGCGCCGGCGACCTGGATCTGCGCTTCACGCCCGCGCCCAGCGGCCTGGAGGGCATGGCCGGCCACGCCGCCGTGACCGGCCGGCGCGGGCCCGCCTACGAAACCGAGGTGGCGCTGACCGGGCAATACGAAAACCTGCTGGTGCGCGGCCGCGCCGATGGCTACGACCCGCAGGCCAATCAGGTCGAAGAGATCAAGACCTACCGCGGCCGGCTCGACAGCGTGCGCGACAACCACCGCGCCGCCCATTGGGCCCAGGCGCGGGTCTACGGTCACCTGCTGTGCCAGGCGCGCGGCCTGGCGCAGGTCCGCGTGGCGCTGGTGTACTTCAACGTGGCCACCGAAGAAGAAACCCTGCTCGTCGAGACCCGCGACGCGGCCTGGCTGGCGGCCTTCTTCCACGAGCAGTGCGAACGCTTCCTGGCGTGGTCCCGCACCGAGCTGGCGCACCGCCAGGCGCGTGACGCGGCGCTGGAGAAGCTGGCGTTTCCCTATGGCGAGTTCCGCAGCGGCCAGCGCGAACTGGCGGTGTCGGTGTACCGCACGGCGCGCGACGGCCGTTGCCTGATGGCGCAGGCGCCCACCGGCATCGGCAAGACGCTGGGCACCTTGTTTCCGCTGCTCAGGGCCGCCCCGGGCGCGGGGTTGGACAAGGTGTTCTTCCTGGCGGCCAAGGGTTCGGGGCGCGGGCTGGCGATGGCCGCGCTGGATACGCTGAACGCGCAGCCGGCGGCGCCCGGCCTGCGGGTGCTGGACCTGCAGGCGCGCGACAAGACCTGCGAGCATCCCGACAAGGCCTGCCATGGCGATTCCTGCCCGCTGGCGCAGGGCTTCTACGACCGCCTGCCCGCCGCGCGCGAGACGGCGCTGTCGCAGCCGCGGCTGGATGCCCCGGCGGTGCGCGCGGCGGCCCGCGCGCATCAGGTCTGCCCGTATTACCTGTCGCAGGAATTGATCCGCTGGAGCGACGTGGTGGTGGGCGACTACAACTATTACTACGACGCCACCGCCATGCTGCACGCGCTGACGCAGGCGCATCAGTGGAAAGTGGCGGTGCTGGTGGACGAGGCGCACAACCTGGTCGACCGCGCGCGCCGCATGTACACCGGCGAATTGAGCCAACTTGGGCTGGCGGCGGCGCGCCAGGCCGCGCCCAAAGCCCTGAAAAAGCCGCTGGACGGCCTGCAGCGTTCCTGGACCGCGCTCAACAGGAAGCAGGCCGAGTCCTACCAGGCCTACGACGAGGCGCCGGCCGGTGTGCTGGCGGCGGTGCAGAAGGCGGTGGCCGCCATCACCGACTACCTGGGCGAGGCGCCGCTGGCGCAGGACGATCCGGTGCTGGCCTTCTATTTCGAGGCGCTGCATTTCATGCGGCTGGCCGAGCAGTTCGGGCCGCACGCGCTATTCGACGTGACGCGGGCCGAAGGCGGGGCGCGCGGCGCCAAGACGCCGCCGTCCACGCTGTGCGTGCGCAACGTGGTGCCGGCGCCGTATCTGGCCGCGCGGCACGCGGCGGCGCACGCCACCGTGCTGTTCTCGGGCACCTTGAGTCCGCAGCAGTTCTATCGCGACACCCTGGGCCTGCCGGCCGAGGCCGCGTGGATCGACGTGGCCGCGCCGTTCCAGGCCGAACAACTGGCGGTCAAGGTGGTCGGTCATGTGTCGACCCGCTACCGCGACCGCGAACGCTCGCTGCAGCCGATCGCCGACCTGATCGCCGACCAGTACGCGCGCCGGCCGGGCAATTATCTGGGCTTTCTGAGCAGCTTCGACTATCTGCGGCAGGTGGCCGATCTGATGCGCGCGCGCCATCCGCAGGTGCCGATCTGGCTGCAGACGCCAGGCATGGACGAGGCCGGCCGCGCCGCCTTCCTGGGACGCTTCACCGAAAGCGGGCAGGGCGTCGGCTTCGCGGTCCTCGGCGGCGCTTTTTCCGAGGGCGTGGACCTGCCCGGCAAGCGGCTGATTGGCGCCTTCATCGCCACGCTGGGGCTGCCGCAGGTCAATGCCGTCAACGAGAACATCAAGCGCGCCATGGAGCGGCGCTACGGCGAGGCGCAGGGCTACGACTACACCTATCTCTATCCCGGCATGCAGAAGGTGGTCCAGGCGGCGGGCCGCGTCATCCGCACCGAGCAGGACGTGGGCACGGTGCACCTGATCGACGATCGCTATCGCCGCGCCAAGGTGCGCAACCTGCTGCCGAGCTGGTGGCGGGTGGATTGAACGAGGATGCCGCCCATTGCTGCTTCGCGCCTGCCGCGGGGCGGGCGTTCAGGGGACAGGCCGCCGCCGGCCGCGCCGACGCGTTGAGCGCGCGGGCCGCGCTCAGGCCGAGCGCAGTTCGGTCAGCGGCTGGTTCGGGTCGCGGCTGAGCTGGTAGCCGTACCACAGGCTGCGCGCCATGCGCTTGGCCATCTCACCGGCGGCATCGGCCAGCGCGCGGTTGGGCAGGGCCGCCAGGGTCTCGCCCCACAGCGCCAGCCAGCGCTCGAACAGCTCGGCGCTCAGGTGCGGCATGGCGGCATGCTTGGGCATGGGCATGCCGGTGAACCGCCGCGTGCCCAGCAGCACGGCCGACCAGAAATCCGAGAGCGTCGCCAGGTGTTCGTCCCAGTCGTGCACCTGGGCCTCGAACACCGGACCCAGCGCGGCATCGGCGCGGGCCTTGGCGTAGAACGTATGCACCAGGCCGCGGATTTCGGCTTCGGTGCAGATGTCGGGTTCGGGCGGGTCGGGTTCGGACAACGGAGGCTCCTGGCGGCGTGAAACGGCAGCACGAATAGTAGGGCGAGGCTGCGCGAGGACGGATTGATCTGGCGCAAGCCGCCGCATGGCCCCGGGCGCGCGCGGGCGCGGGGATCATGCGGCCGGCGATCCATGCGCCCGGGCCCTGCGGCCGGCGATCAATGCGCCTGGGTCCGCACCCGCGTCATCGGCGCCGTCTCGGGCCGCGCCAGCAAGGCGTAGACCAGCACGGCCAGCGCCAGCGCGAATCCGGCCAGCGCGTACAGCACCTGTCCGAAGGCCTGGTCGTAGGCATGGCGCAGCAGGTCGCCGGCGCCGGACAGCAGCGCGCCTGCTTCGTCCAGTTGTCCGAGGGCGGCGCGGTTGGCGGCCTGCAGCAGGGCCGGAGCGCCCGCGTCGGGCAGGGCGGCGGCGGCCTGGGCGTGGATCAGGGTGGCCAGCAGGGCGCTGAGAACGGCAATGGCCACCCCATCCGCGGATACGCGCACGGTATTGAAGATGCCGGTGGCCATGCCGACCCGCTCGTGCTCCACCACGCTGACCGCCATGGCGTCCATCAGCCCCCAGGGCAGCCCGATGCCGATGCCGATCAGGCTCATCGGCAGCCACAGCCGGTCGGCGTTGCCGCCCAGGTCGCGGGCCAGCCAGGCCAGGCCGATGGCCGCCAGCACCAGGCCGGTGCTGGACAGCGCGGCAGGGCTGAAGCGGCGCGTCAGCAGCGCGGCCAGGAACGGCACCACCAGCAGCGGCGTGGCCAGGCCCATCATCAACTGGCCGGCGCGCAGCGCGCTGTGGCCATCGATGCCGATGAAGCGGCTGGGCAGGAGAGCGATCAGCGCAATGAACAGGAACGCCGGGGAGGCCGCCAGCGCCTGCACGCCGACAAAGCGCGGGCGGCGGAACAGCGACAGGTCCAGCATCGGATGCGTGGCGCGGGTTTCCGCGAGGATGAAGGCGATGCCCAGCAGCGCCGAGGCCAGCAGCGAGCCAGCCACCGCGGGATCGGTCCAGCCGTTTTCGGGGGCCAGCAGCATGCCATAGGTGAACAGCCCCAGCGCACCGGTGAAGCTGAGCGCGCCGCGCCAGTCGAAGCGGCCGCCGGCCGCGCCCGGGGTGGCGCGCACGCTGGCCGCGACCAGCGCCAGCCCGCCCAGCCCGACCAGTCCGGTGCCGTGGAACACCCAGCGCCAGCCGGCCGTCTGCACCAGCCAGCCGGAGATCAGCGGTCCGAACGACAGGCCGATGCCGAAAGTGGTGCCCAAGAGGCTGAAGGCGCGGGCGCGAGCGGCGCCATGGAACAGCGGCGCCAGCGACGACATGGCCGCGGCGAACGCCGCGGCGCCGCCCACGCCCTGCATCAGTCGCAGGAAGTCGATCCAGCCGGCGGACGGCGCCCAGGCGATGGGAAAGGTGAAGGCGCAGAACCAGGCCAGTCCGCCCAACCAGACGCGGCGCGGGCCATACAGGTCGGTGAGGCTGCCGGACACCATGATGACGCTGCCGTAGGCCAGGATGTAGCCGTTGAGGATCCAGTTCAGTTGCACGGGCGTGCCGCCCAGCGCCTGGCTGATCGACGGCAGGACCACCGCCGGGCCGGTGAAGCACAGGGGAATGAGCACGGCTGTGAGGCAGGCCGCCAGCAGTTGCAGCCAGCGATTGGAGGCGGGAGAGGGATGCGATGGGGTCATGTCGGTAGAGCGGCGCGAAGCCGGGTGGGCAAACAGAAAACGGGCGAGCGCGGCGCCCGGACGGGGCGCCATGGAATGCAATGCCGGCAGGATAGGCAGCCTCTGATAAAAGAAAAATAGGCTAGGATTCCGAATATTCCGGACATGTATGTCCGTATTGAAGGAAATTGGCATGGACAGCCTGAGTGGTATCGGCGTTTTCGTGCTGGTGGCGGACACGCGCAGCTTTGCCGAGGCGGGGCGGGTGCTGGGCGTGTCGCCGTCGGCGGTGGGCAAGAGCGTGGCGCGGATGGAGGCGCACCTGAAAGTGCGGCTGTTCCACCGCAGCACGCGCCACATCACCCTGACCCCGGAGGGCGAGAAATTCCTGGAGCGCTGCCGCCGCATCCTGTGCGAGGTCGAGGCCGCCGAGCTCGAACTGTCGGAGGCCGCCGGCACGCCCAGCGGCCGGCTGCGCGTCAGCCTGCCGCGCTACAGCCGGCTGTTCGAGCCCGCCATCGCCACCTTCATGAAGCAGTATCCGCAGGTGCGGCTGGACCTGGATTTCACCGATCGCATGGTCGACGTGATCGGCGAGGGCTACGATGCCGTGGTGCGCTCCGGCGAGATGCAGGATTCCGGCCTGAAGCGCCGCCGCCTGGGGCCGTTCCGCCGCATCCTGGCGGCCTCGCCCGATTACCTGGCGCGGCATGGCACGCCGCGCCGCGCCGCCGACCTGCTGGGCCATTGCTGCCTGCACTATCGCTATCCCAGCACCGGCAAGCTGGAGCAATGGCCGCTGAAGACGGCGGCCGGCGCGCCCGCGCCCGAATTGCCGCTGACGCTGGTCTGCAACAGCGTCGAGACCCGCATCTTCCTGGCGCTGGGCGGGTTGGGGATCGTCTGCCTGCCGGATTTCACCGTCCGGCAAGAGCTGGCCGCGGGCAAGCTGGTGACGGTGCTGGACGAACGCACCCGGGGCAATGCGACCATGTGGGCGGTGTGGCCCGCCAGCCGCCATCCGTCGCCCAAGCTGCGCGTGTTCGTCGATCATCTGGCGCAGCAGTTGTTTCCCTGAGAGGGGCCTGCCAGGCGAGCCCAAGCCCGGAATTCCCGGCGCCAGGCTCGCCCGCCACAACCGGACTGCCGATCGAAGGCCGCCAGCAGTCCAGCCGTCCAGGCACGAACCCTGGCACCCCGGAGGCGGCCCAGCCGCCGGGCAATCCGCCCCGTTCCTGGCTTGATATATGATGTTCGTCATATTCGCCCTCGACGATGTTTCCCCTTCAGGAGAACCGCGCATGACTTCCGCTTCGACTCCCGCCGGCAGCGCCTCACCGCAACGCGAGCCCAGCCTGGTCGACCAGACCGGCGCCGGCCTGGATGGCCTGGCGCAACTGCGCGCCTTGCTGGCCTCGGGCCGCAAGCCGGGCATCCTGGTGTCGCTGGATTTCGATTTCGTCGAGGCCGAGGAAGGCCTGGCGGTGTTCGCCGGCACGCCCGGCCCGCACGCCTACAACCCGATCGGTACGGTGCATGGCGGCTATGCCGCGACCCTGCTGGACTCGGCCTGCGGCTGCGCGGTGCATTCGCGCCTGTCGGCCGAACAGGCCTACACCACGCTGGAGCTAAAGGTGGCCTATCACAAGGCCATCACGCGTCACAGCGGCCGGCTGCGGGCCGAGGGCAGGGTGCTGTCGTTCGGCCAGCGGGTGGCGTACGCCGAGGCCAAGCTGACCGATGCCGAGGGGCGCCTGCTGGCGTCGGCGACCTCGACGCTGCTGGTGTTCGCGCGGCCGGCGGCCTGACGCGGCGCGGCGAGTCGCGGCGCAGACCGGCGCGGTCGCGGCGGTCTGCGCCGTCCTGAAGGGCGCGGGGCAGCGCATGGCCGCTGCCCGCGCGGCATGGCCCGGCTCTTGCCGCGCTTGCGCGCCTGGCTGGCGTAGTATCGTCGGCCTGCAAAGCAAAAAGAGGAGACAACACCATGAATGCAGCCATCCCGGCGGCCGCCGGCAGCCTGGACGATATCGTGGCCATGCCCGCCCACGCGCTGTCGGACGCGATCCGCCAGCGGCGCGTGTCGTGCCGCGAAGTGATGACCGCTTATCTGCGCCATATCGACGCGGTCAACCCCAAGCTCAATGCGCTGGTCGCGCGGCGCGAGCCGCAGGAGCTGCTGCGCGAGGCCGACGAACGCGACGCGCAGTTGGCGGCGGGGCAGTGGCTGGGCTGGCTGCACGGCATGCCGCAGGCGCCCAAGGATCTGACGGCGGTGCGCGGCATGGTGACCTCGATGGGTTCGCTGGTGTTCAAGGACCAGGTGACGGGCCACGACTCCATCGTGGTCGAGCGCATGCGCGCGGCCGGCGCCATTTTCATCGGCCGCACCAACGTGCCGGAGTTCGGGCTGGGCTCGCACACCTACAACCTGGTCTATGGCACCACGGTCAATCCCTATGACGTCTCCAAGAGCGCGGGCGGCAGCAGCGGCGGCGCGGCGGCGGCGCTGGCCGCGCGCATGCTGCCGGTGGCCGATGGCAGCGACTTTGGCGGCTCGCTGCGCAACCCCGCAGCCTTCTGCAACGTGTACGGCATGCGGCCGTCGGCGGGGCGGGTGCCGTTTGGCCCGTCCAGCGAGGTGTTCCTCAAGCAACTGTCGTATGAAGGTCCGATGGGCCGCACGCCGCGCGACGTGGCGCGGATGCTGGCGGTGATGGCGGGGCCCGATGCGCGCGTGCCGCTGTCGCTGGGCGACGATCCGGCCGTATTCGCGCAGCCGCTGGAAGCCGACCTGCGCGGCCGGCGCATCGGCTGGCTGGGCGACTGGAACGGCTATCTGGCGATGGAGCCGGGCATCCTGGATCTGTGCGTCCAGGCGCTGGCCGATCTTGGGGCGGCCGGCTGCCAGGTGGACGATTACCGCGTGCCGTTCGACGGCGAGCGGCTTTGGCGCATCTGGCTGGCCCACCGCCATCTGATGGTGGGCGGGCAGTTCCATGCGCTGGTGAACGATCCGCAGACCCGCAAGCTGGTCAAGCCGGCGCTGATCTGGGAGGTCGAGGGGCTGGACGGCATGACCGCGCGACAGGTCTACCAGGCCACCGAGGAGCGCAGCGCCTGGTACCAGGCCGTGCTCGGCATCTTCAAGGAGGTGGACTACCTGGCGGTGCCGTCGGCGCAGGTGTTCCCGTTCGATGCCCAACTGGACTGGCCCCGGCAGATCGCCGGGCGCGCCATGGATACCTACCACCGCTGGATGGAGATCGTCACGCCCTGGACGCTGGCCGGCTGCCCGGTCATCAGCGTGCCCGTGGGGTTCGGCGCCGCCGGGCTGCCGATGGGAATGCAGTTGATCGGGCCGCCGCGCGGCGACCTGGCGGTGCTGCAACTGGCGCGCGCCCATGAGCAGGTGCGCGACTGGGTCCAGGCGCGTCCGCCGCAGGGCTTGTGGGGCTAGGGCGGGCGCCGGCTTGCGGCTGTCCGCTACGCGTTGTCACACGAAAACACAAGCCCGTGTAACCGGGCTTGGCTTTTTCCCGACGAAGCGGGGACGGAATTGCGGGTTTGCCCTGTTTTTCCGTAGCTGACAGGGCTCGCCTTTGCAATAATTGTCGATTATTTCCACATCTGGTCATGAATGGGGCGTCCTCCGGTATGAAGAATCTGACACTACGCGAGCGCATCATCGCCAGCTTCCTGGTGATCCTGGCCATCATGGGCTTGATGGTGGTGGTCGATTACCAGCGGCTGCTGCAGGTCGAGGCCGAGGCCAGGTCGATCAACACCGACGCCGTGCCCGGCATCTACTACAGCACCTCGATCCGCGCCTCCTGGTTCGCCGGGTTCGTGGCGGTGCAGGACGCTTTCAATACCGACACGGAGCAGGAGCGCCGCGCCGCGCTGGCGGCCCTGCCGCGCAGCGACCAGCAGTTGCAGGAGAACATCGACCAGTACCGCCGCACGGTGCTGCGCGGCGAAGACCAGCGCATGTTCGAGGAATTCGAGAAGACGCTGCAGGCCTACATGCGCATCCGGGCGGAGATCCTGGACCCGGCGGTGTCGACCGATCCCGTCCGCGCGCAGGCCAAGATCAAGGCCGACCTGCGTCCGGCGTTCTACCTGGGGCGCGACGTGCTGGCCAACATGGTGGCGGCCAACAAGCAGCAGGCCGATGAATCCGCCATCGGCATCCAGCGGGCGGTGGACAAGGCCGAGGTCGGCATGCTGGCGTCGCTGGGGCTGGCGGTCATCGCCGCGGTGATCTGCGGCATCCTGTTGATGCGCGCCATCGTCAATCCCATGCGCAGCATCGTCAAGACGCTGGAAGCCACCGGCGGCGGCGACCTGACGCGCCGCCTGACGCTGTCGCGCAAGGACGAGTTCAACACGATCGAGAGCGGCTTCAATGGCATGGTCGACGAGCTGACCGGACTGGTCGGCAAGACCCAGCGCTCGGCGGTGCAGGTGGCCACCTCGGTGACCGAGATCGCGGCCACCTCCAAGCAGCAGCAGGCCACCGCGTCGGAAGTGGCGGCTACCACCACCGAGATCGGCGCGACCTCGCGCGAGATATCGGCGACGTCGCGCGAGCTGGTGCGCACCATGACCGAGGTGTCCAACGCCGCCGAGCAGACCGCGTCGCTGGCCGGCAGCGGCCAGGTCGGCCTGGCGCGAATGGAAGATACCATGCGCAACGTGGTCGGCGCGGCCGGCTCGGTCAACGCCAAGCTGGCCATCCTGAACGAGAAGGCCGGCAATATCACGCAAGTGGTCACCACGATCACGAAAGTGGCTGACCAGACCAACCTGCTGTCGCTGAATGCCGCCATCGAAGCCGAAAAGGCCGGCGAATATGGCCGCGGCTTCGTGGTGGTGGCGACCGAGATCCGGCGCCTGGCGGACCAGACCGCCGTGGCCACCTACGACATCGAGCAGATGGTGCGCGAGATCCAGTCGTCGGTGTCGGCCGGCGTGATGGGCATGGACAAGTTCTCGGAGGAGGTGCGGCGCGGCATGGCCGATATGCAGCAGGTGGGAGACCAACTGTCGCAGATCATCCAACAGGTGCAGACGCTGGCGCCGCGGGTGCTGATGGTCAACGAGGGCATGCAGGCGCAGGCCACGGGCGCCGAACAGATCAATCAGGCGCTGCAGCAGTTGAGCGACGCCGCGCAGCAGACGGTGGAATCGCTACGCCAGTCGAGCCTGGCGATCGAGGAGCTGACGCTGGTGGCCAACGACCTGCGCAGCGGCGTGTCGCGCTTCAAGGTCTGACGCGCCATGTCCGAGCAGGCCCCGATCCCTTTCGCGGCCGCTGGCGCCACCGCCGGGCGCCGGCTGTACCTGCTGTTCCGCATCGCCGCGGACCGCTATGCGCTGGACGCCGCCGACGTGATCGAGGTGTTGGGCATGCGCACGTTCAAGCAGGTGCCGGGCACGCCGTCCTGGGTGGCCGGCATGTTTGACTGCCGCGGCGTGGCCGTGCCGGCCATCGACCTGAGCGCGCTGGCCGGCGCCGGCGCGGCGACGCTGGTGACCAGCACGCGGCTGGCGCTGGTGCGCTACCGGCCCGCGGGCGCGGCCGATGAACGCCCGCTGGGGCTGATCCTGGAGCAGGCCACCGAGACCGCGCACTATGATCCGGCGGCGTTCCAGCCTTCCGGCCTGGAGACGCCGCAGGCGCGCTACCTGGGGCCGGTGCTGAGCGACGGCCGTGGCATGGTGCAGGCGGTGAGGGTGGCCGACCTGTTGCCCGACGCGGTGCGCACGCTGCTGTTCCCGGCGGGAGCGACGTCATACGAAGGAGCCCGGGCATGACAGGGGTGGATGCCTTCAGCGCGGTGCTCAAGCGCAAGATGGGGCTGGACAGCGGCTCCATCGGCAGCGCCGCGATCGAGCGGGCGGTGCGCCACCGCATGCAGGCGGTGGGCAGCGACGACGAGCAGGAATACCTGGCGCGCCTGCAGACCTCGCCGGCCGAGATGCAACAGTTGATCGAGGCGGTGATCGTGCCGGAGACCTGGTTCTTCCGCTATCCGGAATCGCAGGCGGCAATGGCGACGCTGGCGCGCGAGCGCCTGTTCGCCCCGGGGGCCGAGGCGCGCGCGCTGCGCGTGCTGAGCGTGCCCTGTTCCAGCGGCGAAGAGCCGTATTCCATCGCCATGGCGCTGCTCGACGCGGGGGTGCCGCCCGCCCGCTTCCAGATCGACGCGGTGGACATCAGCGAACGCATGGTCGAGTTTGCCCGGCGCGGCTGTTATGGCCGCAATTCGTTCCGGGGCGACAACCTGTCATATCGCGACCGCTACTTCACCGAGACCGCCGACGGCCACCAACTGGCCGACGCGGTGATGGCGCGGGTGCGTTTTCTGTCGGGCAACCTGTTCGACGCGCATTTGCTGCCGAACGTGCCGCCCTACGATTTCGTGTTCTGCCGCAATCTGCTGATCTACTTCGACGCCGCCACGCAGGAGCGGGCGGTGGCGCTGCTCAAGGGCTTCGCGCGCCGCGACGGCGTGCTGTTCGTGGGGCCGGCCGAGACCAGCCTGATGACCGGGCGGCGCCTGCCGGCGGTGCCGCTGGCGCGCGCCTTCGCCTTCCACGCCGAACCGGCGGAACCGGCGGCGGCCTGGACGCCGCCCGCGCCTCGGTCGCTGGCGGGGCAGATGCCTGCCGCTGCATCGGGCCACGCATCCGCCCGCCTGCCGACGCAAATACCGGCTCCAACGCCGCCTCGGATGTCGACCTCATCGCCGGGCGCCCAGGCGCCGGCAGCAGGCGCGCGCGCCGCCGCGCCGTCGCCGTCCGCGTCACGCCCGTCGCCCGCCGGCTTGCCGGCCGGCGCGGATATCAAGGCCGCCTTGCGCGCCATCGCGGTGTTGGCCGACCAGGGGCGGGTGCAGGAAGCCATGGCCCGGTGCCGAGCCCACCTTGCCGAGCATGGCGCCAGCGCCGAAGCGCTGTACCTGCTGGGCCTGCTGCAGGACGCGGGCGGCGACACGCGCCAGGCCCAGGCGGCCTATCGCAAGGCGCTGTACCTGGACCCGACCCATCGCGAGGCGCTGCTGCACCTGGCCGCGCTGGTCGAATCCGAGGGTGACGCGGAAGGCGCCCGCCGACTGCAGGCGCGCGCCGCGCGCCAGGAGGCCCGCCGTGAGTGATTTCCTGGCCAGCCTGGCGCAAGTGGACGACTGCTGGAACCGTATCGGCAGCCGCGGCGACAAGCGCTGCGAGCGCCTGCCCGAGTACGTCCATTGCCGCAATTGTCCGGTGTATGCCGGCGCGGCCAAGCGCATCCTCGACCGCCTGCCGCCGCAGATCGACACGCCGGAGGACGGCGCGGCGCCCAAGGTCCAGGCGCGATTGTCGTCGCTGCTGGTGTTCCGCCTGCAGGGCGAATGGCTGGGCCTGCCGACCAGGACGCTGGATGAGGTGGCCGGCACCCGCGCCATCCTGTCGCTGCCGCACCGGCGCGACCCCGCGGTGCTGGGCGTGACGAACGTGCGCGGCACGCTCACGGTCTGCGTCTCGCTGGTTCGTCTGCTGGGCCTGGACGGCGCGGCGGTCGACAACGGCCGCGAGCGGCCCGCCGCGGCGCGCATGCTGATCTTCGGCGGCGCGGGCCGCGCGGTGGTGCTGCCGGTCGATGAAGTGGAAGGCATCCACAGCGTGGACCTGGAGGCGCTGGAAACGCTGCCGGCCACGCTCGAGGGGGCCAGCCTGAAGTACTCGCGCGGGGTCGTTCGTTGCGGCGCCCGCAGTGTCGGGGTGCTGGACGAGACCCTGTTGATGCAAGCATTGGAACGGAGCCTGGCGTGAACCCGGACCAGATGCGCGATGCCTCCCTGCTGGAGCTGTTCCAGTTGGAAACCCGCAACCAGGTGCAAGTGCTGAACAACGGCCTGTTGGCGTTGGAACACGATCCGACCTCGGCCGCGCAGCTCGAGGCCTGCATGCGCGCGGCCCATTCGCTCAAGGGCGCGGCCCGCATCGTCGATCTGCATCCGGCGGTGCGCATCGCGCACGCCATGGAAGACTGCCTGGTGGCGGCGCAGGAAGGGCGCCTGCGGCTGCAGGCCGCCGACATCGACGCGCTGCTGCAAGGCACGGACCTGCTGCAACGGGTCGCCACGCCCGGCGCCGAGCTGGGCGACGCCATCGACGAGCTGGTGGCGCGGCTGTCCAATGCCCCCAATGCACCGCCGGCCGCGCCGGTGGTCGAGCGCGCGCCCAAGCCTTCGGATTTCCTGCCGCCGATCCACCAGCCCGACGATCCGCCGCCGGCGCCGCCGCCCGGACGCCGCAGTTCCGACCAGGCGCTGGGCGAGGGCGAGCGGGTGCTGCGCGTCACGGCCGACACGCTCAACAGACTGCTCGGCCTGTCCAGCGAGACGCTGGTCGAATCGCACTGGATCGCGCCGTTCAGCGCTTCGATGCTGCGGCTGCGGCGCCTGCAATCGGGCGCCAGCCAGGCCCTGGACAGCCTGCGCGCGGCGCTGGCCGGCGTGCAGGTGGACGCCCGTGGCCAGGCCGCGCTGGACGACGCGCAGCGCATCGTCCAGGCCTGCCAGCAGGAGCTGATCCAGCGCGCCGGCGAGGTCGACGAGTTCGGTTGGCGCATGGGCCATCTGGCGCAGCGCCTGTACGACACCGCGCTGGCCTGCCGCATGCGGCCGTTCGGCGACGGCCTGGGCGGCATGGCGCGCATGGTGCGCGACCTGGGCCGCTCGCTGGGCAAGCAGGTGCGCCTGGAGATCGAGGGCGATTCGACCCAGGTGGACCGCGACATCCTCGACAAGCTGGACGCGCCGCTGATGCACCTGTTGCGCAACGCGGTGGATCACGGCATCGAGATGCCGATGGACCGGCTCGACGCCGGCAAGCCCGCCGAAGGCCGCATCCGGCTGTCGGCGCGCCATGCCGCCGGCATGCTGCTGATCGAATTGAGCGACGATGGCGCGGGCATCTCGCTGGACCGTCTGCGGGTCGAGGTGGTGCAGCGCAAGCTGACCAACGCCGAGACCGCCGCCCGCCTGAGCGAGGCCGAGCTGCTGGAATTCCTGTTCCTGTCCGGCTTCAGCACGCGCGGCGAGGTCACCGAGATCTCGGGCCGTGGGGTCGGGCTGGACGTGGTGCAGACCATGGTGCGGCAACTGCGCGGCGCGGTGCGCATTCACCAGCAGACCGGGCAGGGCACGCGCTTCGTGCTGGAGATGCCGCTGTCGCTGTCGGTGGTGCGCAGCCTGCTGGTCGAGGTGCAGGGCGATATCTACGCGTTTCCGCTGGCCTACGTCAGCCACGCCTTGCAGGTGCGGGCCCAGGACATCGAGCAACTCGAAGGGCACCAGCATTTCCGCTTCATGGACCGCCAGATCGGCCTCGTGTCGGCGCGCCAGATCCTGCATTCCGGCGCGCCGGCGCCGGCCGCCGAGACGCTGCCGGTGGTGGTGGTGGGCGACCATGACCGGCTCTACGGGATCGCCGTGGACCGCTACGTGGGCGAGCGCACGCTGGTGGTGCAGCCGCTCGATCCGCGCCTGGGCAAGGTGCAGGACGTGATGGCCGGCTCGCTGATGGACGACGGCACGCCGCTGTTGATCCTGGACGTCGAGGACATGCTGCTGTCGGTGCAGAAGCTGGTCGAGGGCGGCCGCCTTGCCAGGGTGGACGGCGGCGGTCCGGTGGCGCAGGCGCGCCGCCGCAAGCGCGTGCTGGTGGTGGACGATTCGCTGACGGTGCGCGAGCTGGAACGCAAGCTGCTGCTGAACCGGGGGTTCGAGGTGGCGGTGGCGGTGGACGGCATGGACGGCTGGAACATGCTGCGCAACGAGGCCTTCGACCTGGTCGTGACCGACGTCGACATGCCGCGGATGGACGGCATCGAGCTGGTGTCGCGCATCAAGGCAGATCCCAAGTTGCAAAGCCTGCCGGTGATGGTAGTGTCTTACAAGGATCGCGAGGAAGACAGGCGGCGCGGGCTGGACGCGGGCGCCGACTATTATCTGGCCAAGGGTAGTTTCCACGACGACGCCTTGCTGGACGCCGTGGAAGACCTGATCGGAAAGGCGCGGACGTGAGAATCGGAATCGTCAACGATCTTCAGATGGCGGTGGAAACCCTCAGGCGCGTCATCGCGCTGGAACCGGGGCTGGAAGTGGCGTGGGTCGCTTCCAATGGCCAGGAGGCCGTCGAACAGTGCGCCCTGGACCGGCCCGACGTGGTGCTGATGGACCTTATCATGCCGGTCATGGACGGGGTCGAGGCCACCCGCCGCATCATGGCTGAATCGCCCTGCGCCATCGTGGTGGTCACGGTTGACGTGGCGCGCCATACCGCGCGGGTGTTCGACGCCATGGGCTATGGCGCGCTGGACGCCGCCGACACGCCGGTGGTGGGCGGGGCCGACCTGCGCAGCGCGGCCGCGCCGCTGCTGCGCAAGATCCGCAATATCGGCTGGCTGATCGGCCGCTATGGCGCCAATCGCACCGCGCTCAGCCCGGTGCCCCGGGCCGCCGCGCACGCCGACCCGTCGCAGGGCCTGCTGGTGATTGGCGCGTCGGCCGGCGGTCCCTCGACGCTGGCGCAACTGCTGCGCGACATCCCGGTCGGCTTTCCCGCCGGCATCGTGCTGGTGCAGCACGTGGACGCCTCGTTCGCGGCCGGCATGGCGGACTGGCTCAACGACCAGATCGCCCTGCCTGTGCGGCTGGTGCGCGAAGGCGAACGGCCGGCGCCGGGGCAGGTGCTGCTGGCCGGCACCGACGACCATCTGCACCTGCTGGCCGATGGTACGCTGCGTTACACCGAGAATCCTAAAGAAAGCCTGTACCGACCCTCTATTGATGTATTTTTCCATAGCGTCGCGCAGCACTGGCGCGGCCTGGCCGTGGGCGTGCTGCTGACGGGCATGGGGCAGGACGGGGCGCGCGGCCTGAAGGCGCTGCGCGAGCGCGGCTGCCTGACCATCGCCCAGGATCAGGCCACCAGCGCGGTCTATGGCATGCCCAAGGCGGCCGCCGCCATGCAGGCCGCCGTTGAAATCCGTCCGTTGAACACGATCGCACCCCGCTTGATCCAGGCGTTTGCCTGAGCCGGCGGACAAAGTAGAAAGCAAGGAAGACGCTATGCACCCTCCCATTGACAGCCCGGCCTCGGCCGACCTGAACTCGCACGCGGCCATGGTGCTGTTGGTGGACGATCAGGTCATGGTTGGCGAGGCCATCCGCCGGGCCCTGGCGATGGAGGGCAACATCGACTTCCACTATTGCTCGGATCCGTACAAGGCGCTGACCGTCGCGGTGCAGACGCGGCCCACCGTGATCCTGCAGGATCTGGTGTTGCCGGGCGTGGACGGCCTGAGCCTGGTGCAGGAATACCGCAACCATCCGGTCACGCGCGACATTCCCATCATCGT
Organism: Achromobacter dolens; assembly: GCF_902859745.1. Taxonomy (GTDB): domain Bacteria; phylum Pseudomonadota; class Gammaproteobacteria; order Burkholderiales; family Burkholderiaceae_B; genus Achromobacter; species Achromobacter dolens. The sequence goes on from NZ_CADIJW010000053.1 coordinate 24,885, forward strand.
GCTGTCGACCAAGGAAGATCCGGCCATCAAGAGCGCGGCGTTCGCCGCCGGCGCCAACGACTACCTGGTGAAGCTGCCCGATTCAATCGAACTGGTCGCGCGCATCCGCTACCACTCGCGCTCGTACTTGGCGCTGGTGCAGCGCGACGAAGCCTACCAGGCGCTGCGCCAGAGCCAGCAGCAGTTGCTGGAAAGCAATATGGAGCTGCGCCGCCTGACCAATTCCGACGGCCTGACCGGGCTGGGCAACCGCCGCTATTTCGACGAATACCTCAACGCCGAATGGCTGCGCGCGCGCCGCGATGGCCGTGAAATCAGCATGCTGATGATCGACGTGGACCATTTCAAGTCCTACAACGACACCTATGGCCACATCGCCGGCGACGAGGCGCTCAAGCGCGTGGCCAACACCATCTTCGCCAGTTGCGACCGCTCCACCGACCTGGCCGCGCGGTTTGGCGGCGAGGAATTCGCGCTGGTGCTGCCGGGCACGCCGGCGGGCAGCGCGCGCCTGGCCGCCGAGAAGCTGCGCCGCGCCGTCGAGGCCATGCAGATTCCGCAGAAGGACACCAACGGCGGCCCCTGGTTGACCGTCAGCATCGGCACCGCCACCGCCGTGCCGGCCGCCGACCAGCCGTGCACCGACCTGATCCAGGTGGCCGATCGCGGCCTCTATCAGGCCAAGAACCAGGGCCGCAACCGCGTGGTGCAGGGACCGATGCCGTCCGCCGCGGATACGCCCGACGCTTCCTGACACGCCTTGCGATTGGGGTTTCTCGACCGCGGATCCGCATCACAGGTGCAGCTTGGTCGACGACTTCACTTCGTGCATCGACAGCGTGCTGAGCAGTTCCTTCACGCCGGGCAGCGTGCGTAGCCGGTTGCGCACGAATTCGGAATAGGCGTCGAAGTCGCGCGCCACGATGTGCAGCAGGTAGTCGTGCTGGCCGGTGGTGTTGTGGCAGGCCAGCACTTCGGGCATGGCGGCCACCGCCGCCTCGAACGCGTGGCAGGTTTTCTCGGTGTGGTTGTCCAGCGAGATGCTGACGAACGCCACCACGCCCATGCCGAGCGCGCGGCGGTCGAGGATGGCCTGGTAGCCGCGGATGACGCCCGAACTTTCCAGGCGCTTGAGGCGCTTCCAGCAGGGCGAGGCCGACAGCGACACGCGCTCGGCCAGTTCGGCGTTGGAGAGGCGGCCATCTTCTTGAAGGATTTTCATGATTTTCCAATCGATCGCGTCAAGTTGATGTAACAAGGCAGTCTCTTTCATGGTTTCAATGCTGTGGGAAACGATATTTCCCATTATCCGATTCCTGAAGCAGAAATGGAAAGAATATTGTGGCCGGACGCGCCCATACTCGCTGCATGCCCTGGCCGGCGGCGCTATCGTGTCCCAATCCGTGATATCGCCGTCAGGTAGGCCGCACTTCCCCCATCGAGAGGCACGCCATGAGTTATTCCAGCTATCACAAGAAAGACATCTCCGGCCGTCCGCTGCACGCCGAAACGCAGATGATGTCGTACGGCTTCGATCCGTTCCTGTCCGAGGGCGCGGTCAAGCCGCCGGTGTTCCTCACCTCGACCTTCGCCTTCCGTTCGGCCGAGGACGGCGCCGAGTTCTTCGACCTGGTGTCGGGCCGCAAGCCGCTGCCGCAGGGCGAGTCGGCCGGGCTGGTGTACAGCCGCTTCAATCATCCCAACCTGGAAATCGTCGAAGACCGTTTGTCGCTGCTGGACGGCTCGGAGGATGCCGCGGTGACCTCCAGCGGCATGTCGGCGATCAGCGCGGTGTTCCTGGCGTTCCTGCGCCCGGGCGACCAACTGGTGCAGTCGGTGCCGCTGTATGGCGGCACCGAGACGTTGATCGCGAAGATCTTCCCGGAATGGGGCATCGGCTCGCACCCGATCCACGACGGCCTGTCGGCGCGAAGCATGCGCGAGGCGCTGGAAGCGGCCGCGGCCAAGGGGCCGGTCAAGCTGTTCTACGTGGAAACGCCGGCCAATCCGACCAACGCGCTGATCGACTTCCAGGCCATGAAGGCCGAGCTCGACGCGTTCGCCGCGCGCCACGGCTACCGCCCGATATCGGTGTGCGACAACACGCTGCTGGGCCCGATCTTCCAGAAGCCGGCCGAGCATGGCGTGGACCTGTGCGTGTATTCGCTGACCAAGTACGTGGGCGGCCACAGCGACCTGGTGGCTGGCGCGGTCACTGGCGCCAAGGACCTGATCAAGAAGGTGCGGGCCATTCGCAGCGCCTTCGGCTCGCAGCTCGATCCGCATTCGTGCTGGATGATCACGCGCTCGATGGAGACCGTGGTGCTGCGCATGAAGCAGGCCGCGCGCAGCGCCACCCGCGTGGCGCAGTGGCTGGCCGGCAATCCGCACGAGAAGGTGCGCATCTATCACCCCGAGACCATCGCCGACGAAACCTATCAGGCGGTCTACAAGCGCCAGTGCACCGGCCCGGGCTCGACCTTCGCCTTCGTGCTCGACGGCGGCCGCGCCAAGGCGTTCCGCTTCATCAATGCGCTGCGGCTGTTCAAGTCGGCGGTGAGCCTGGGCGGCACCGAATCGCTGGTGTGCCATCCGGCCTCGACCACCCACTCGGGCGTGCCGGCGCCAGCGCGTCGCGCAGCGCCGCCAGGTCGGCGGGCGTGTCCAGGTCGGTGATGTAGGCGCGGTTGGCGCTGTCGAAGACGGCATGGCGCCCGCTGCGCGGGTCCAGCCATTGGCGCAATCCGACGCCGGCCGGCAGCGCGTCGGCGGCGCGCGCCGCGGCGGCCGACAGCAGCAGCGGATGGCCGGGCGCGCCGTCGATGCGCGGACGCAGGCTGTCGGTGCCCGGCGCGCAGGCGCGCCATTGCGCCAGCAGGTCGGCGATGGCGCTCGCGTCGAGCAGGGCCAGGTCGGCCAGCACCAGCAGCAGGTCATGGTCGGGATGGGCGCGGGCGTGTTCGCGCAGCGCCAGGCGCTGCGAGTCGGCGAGCGTGGCGTCCGGCCGCGCCTGAGCCAGCGGCGTGATCGCGGCGCGTTGCGCCAGCGGCGCCAGGACGTCCGCGTAGGGGCCGATGACGACGCGCACCGGCGCGACGCCCGCCTCGCGCAGGCTGCGGGCCAGCCGTTCCAGCAGGCTCACCCCGTCGATGCGCAGCGCCGGCTTGGCGCGGCCGCCCAGCCGCGATCCCCGCCCGGCGGCGAGGATGATGGCGGCGATCGGGACGGGCATGACGCGATCAGGTGGAGCAGGCGCCGGCCAGGTCGACGGGGGCCATCCGGACGCCGTCGCGCGTCTTGCCGGCGGCCACGCTGTCGAGCGCGCCGTGCGCCACGCCGTTCTTGGCGGCGACGATCTCGGCCATGATGGAGAGCGCGATCTCGGCGGGCGTCTTGCTGCCGATGTAAACGCCGGCGGGGCCGCGCAATCGCGCCAGGTCGGGGGCGCTCAAGTCGAAATGCTCGCGCAGCCGCGCCCGGCGCGCGTCGCTGTTGCGGCGCGAGCCGATCGCGCCGACGTAGAACGCTTGCGACCGCAGAGCGTCGATCAGCGCCAGGTCGTCGAGCTTGGGATCGTGGCTCAGCGCGATGACGGCGGTGCGGCGGTCGGGCCGCAGGCGCAGGATCAGGTCGTCGGGCATCTCGCGGCTGTGAACCGCGCCCGGCATCGTCCAGGCTGGCGACTGGGTATCGCGCGGATCGCACACGATGACCTCGAAGCCCAGCGTCAGCGCGATCTGGCACAGGTAGGCGCTGGTGTCGCCGGCGCCGATCACGATCAGCCGCACCGACGGGCCGAAATACGAGGTGAAGGTGGCGGCCGTCAGGCGCGGCAGGCCGTCGGCGGGGCCGGGGCGCAGGCTGACGGCGCCGGTGGCCAGGTCCAGTTCGCGCTCGATGCAGTCGCGGCGCAGGCAGTGTTCCAGCAACGCGGGCAACTGGCTGGCGGGGCCGATGGCCTCCATCACCAATTCCAGGGTGCCGCCACAGGGCAGGCCGAACTGGCGCGCCTGGTCGGCGTGCACGCCGTAGCGCAGCACCTCGGGCCGCGCCGCCGGGGCCGCGCCGGCGCGCACCCGCGCCACCAGATCGTCCTCGATGCAGCCGCCGGACACCGAGCCCGCGACCTCGCCGCGGGCGTTCAGGGCCATCAGCGCGCCCGGCGGCCGCGGCGCCGAGCCCCACGTGCGCGCCACGGTGACGAGCCACGCCGGCACGCCGTCACACTGCCATTGCGCGGCCTGCTGCAGGACCAAGGTGTCGATATCAATCATGCGGACCTCGGGGAGCGGTCTGGATGGGCGAGGACGGCGCGCACCACGTCGGGCGTGAAGGGCGCCTGATGGAAGCGCCTGCCGGTGGCGTCGAACAGGGCGTTGGCGATGGCCGCCGGGCCGGGGACCGAGGCGGATTCGCCGGCGCCCATGGGCGGCTGGTCCTGGCGTGGCATGAGCAGCACGTCGATGGGCGGCAGGTCCTTGAAACCGATGATGGGATAGCCGCCCCATTCGCGGCTGGCCACGCCGGCCGCGTCGAACCGCACGCGCTCGAGCAGGCAGCGGCTCAGGGTCTGGTTGATGTTGCCATGGATCTGGTGGCGCACGCCATCGGGGTTGACGATCATGCCGGTGTCCTGGCCGACGACCACGCGCGAGAGGATGATGCGGCCGCTGGCGGGGTCCACGCTCAGATCGATGACCCAGGCGGCCCAGGCGGCGCCGAAGCCGGGGAACTTGCTGTGCACGTAGCGCGCGTAGGCCACGCCACGGCCATGCAGGCGGCCGTCGGCATCGGGCGTGCCGCGGCTGCCGGGCGTTCGTTCACGCCAGCCGGCGCGCGCCGCGGTCGCCTCCAACAGCGCGATGGCGCGCGTGTCGTCCAGGTGCCTGAGCCGGAACGCGACCGGGTCGGCCCCGGCCGCCTCGGCCAGCTCGTCGATCATGCAGTCGTGCGCGAACGAGCTGGGCAGCGCCGAGACGCCCCGCAGCCACGAGGCGCGCACCAGCGGCGCGGTGTCGTGGCAGACGATGCGGCGGCTGGCATAGCGGTAGGGCGGCACCGCGGTGCGGTCGCCCATTTCCAGCACGCGCGGCTCGCCCGGCACGGCGCCGGTCAGCAGCAGCGCCAGCAGCGGCGCGTCGTTGGACGGATAGCGCACCTCGAAGTCATAGGCCAGCAACTGGCCCTCGTCGTCCAGCGCGGCGGCCACGTCCATGAGTTGGCCCGTGCCCTTGGGTTCCCACTGGTGTTCCTGGTCGCGCATCAGTTGCACCCGCACCGGCGTACCGACGGCGGCCGACAGCAGCGCGGCGTCGGCGCAGACGTCGTCGGCGCAGTTGCGGCCATAGCAGCCGGCGGCCTCCATGCGGATGATCTCGATGCGGTCCTCGCCCAGCTTGAGCAGGCGGTTCAGGTCGGCGCGCAGCATGTGCGGATTCTGCGTGCCGGCCCACACGGTGAGGCGGCCGTCGCGATGGTCGGCCACCGCGCATGAGGGCCCGATGGACGCGTGCATCTGGTAGGGCCAGACGTAGGTGCGGCGCAGGTGCACGGGGGCGGCGGCACAGGCGGCCTCGACGTCGCCTTCCTCCAGCAGCAGCCGGCGGCGCGCGGGGTTGGCGCGGATGGCGCTGGCCAGGTCGTCGAGCGCGGGCGCGGGCGGCACCGGCTTCCAGCGCACCTTGAGCGCGCGCATGGCGGCTTCGGCCTGTTCCTCGCGGTCGGCCACCACGCCGATGAAATCGCCTTGCACCACCACCTGGATGCGGCCTGGCAGGTGCGCGACGGAATCGCTGTCGACGCTGATCAGGCAGCGGCCGATGAAGTCGCCGGCGTCGCGGCCGGGGTGCGGCGGGCGCACCACGCGGCCGTGGCGCATGCCGGGCACGCGCACGTCGTGCACGAAGCTCAGTTCGCCGGTGGCCTTGGCCGGAATGTCGACGCGCGCGACCGCGCTGCCGACCACGGTGTAGTCGCGGGCCGGCTTGAGCCGCACCTGGGAATCATCGGTGGCCAGCTCGAGCCGGGTGTGCTGGCCCTGCACCAGTTGACCGTAGTGCAGGGCGCGTTCGTCGCCCGCATCGGCGGGACGCACGATGCCGTCGCGCAGGCGCAGCGTGTCCGCCGCCACGCCCCATTGCCGCGCGGCCCGCGCCAGCAGGCGCTCGCGCGCCTGGGCGGCGGCGCGGCGCAACGGCGCGGCCGAGATCTGGATGCTGGCGCTGGCGATGGTGGGCCCCTGGTTGGGGGTGGCGTTGGTGTGGCCCAGCACCATTTCCAGCCGCGCCATCGGCACGTGCAGTTCCTCGGCCACGATCTGCGCCAGCGCGGTGCGGATGCCGGTGCCCAGGTCGACGTGACCGTTGAAGGCCAGCGCGCGCCAGCCGCCCGGCGCGGCATCATCGGCCAGCACCGCCACGAAGACCTCGGGCGTGTCCTGCACGTAATCCGAAACGACACCCGGCTGCCCGGGCGCCGGACGAGGCGGCGCGGTCGGCGCGCGCACGACCAGCAGCGCGCCGGGGTGGCTCAGCAGCGCGTCGTGCAGCGCGCGGGGATGGGGCAGGTTCATGGGCGAAGGCGATCCGGGCCGATCAAGGATTATGCCGCCAGCGCGCCGATGTCGGCCAGCGCCTGATCCAGCGGCATGACGGCGGCGTACTTCTGCGCCATGTCGAACAGGTTGGCCTCGTGCGGCCCGAGCGCGCGGTCGCCGCAGCAGTCGGACACCACCAGCGGCCGGAAACCGGCCTGCATGGCGTCGACCACGCTGGCGCGCACGCAGCCGCTGGTGACGCAGCCGGCCACCACCAGCGTCTGCACGCCGCGCTGCGCCAGCCACGGCGCCAGCATGGTGCCGTAGAACGCCGACGGCGTGCTTTTGCGCACCACGTACTCGCCGGGCGCGGGCGCCAGTTGCGGCACGATGGCGCTGTTGTGGCTGTCTTCCTTCAGGGTCAGCATGCCCGGCACCTTCAGGCAGAAGATGTTGCTGTCGGCATCGTCGTCCGAGAACACGATGCGGCTGTGGGCCACGGGCCACCCTTGTTCGCGCGCATGCGCCAGCAACGTCCGGGTGCGTTCGATGGCCGGCGGGATGTTGCCGCCGCCGAACACGGCGGGGTCGGCGAAGCCGTTGACGAAATCGATGATGAGCAGGCCGAACGGCGCCTTCAGCGGCAGCGGCGTGCCGAAGCCCTGGCGGGCATAGGCCGAGATATCCCCGGCGGGAACGGTGGTTGTCATGCCAGCTCCTTGCGGCGGGCGGCGCGCGCCAGCCCGGGTTCGTCCTGCACCACGCCGTCGATGACGACGGCGCGATCATCCAGCGTCACGGTGCAATGGCGCATCGGGATGTCGATGTGGCAGGCGGTGGTGCGTTGGCCGCCGGCCTCGTTGTTGGGCCCCATGGACCAGAGGAAGTTGCCCTCGAAGGCGCGGGCGTCCATGCCGATGTGGGTCTCCTTGCCGTAGTGGCCCAGCATCGACCAGTGCGCCCGCGGCTGCAGGCCCCAGCCGATGTGCGAGACGGCGTACGCTTCCGGGTCTTCATACGACGCCATGTAGTCGCGCAGCACCTCGGCCTGCAGGCCGCCCTGGATGCGGGTGACGTAGCCGCGTTCCACGGTGAGGGTGATCGGGTCGGTGACGTAGTCCTTCATCGGCAGCAGGATGTCGCCGCGGTCCAGCACCACCTGGCCGTTGCTGTGGCCTTCGTCGGGCCAGGTCAGCACGAAGCCGCTGGGCCAGTGGTCCCAGCGCCCCGGCTCGTCGACGAAGCCGTATTCGGAGATCGCCGGAAAGCTGCCCAGGCGGCATTGCAGGTCGGTGCCGGCCCGGGAGGTGATGCGCATTTGGCTCGCCTCGGCGATTTGCGCGGCGGCCGCGCGCACGCGGGCGCGGTCGGCCTCGGTCGGCACCAGGCGGCACAGGATCTCGGGCGGCTCGACCGCCAGCAGGATCTTGGTGCCGCCCTGCAGGATCTCGTGCTGCTCGGGCGAGAACAGCAGCGTCATCAGGTCCAGCACCAGGTCGCTGGCCTTGAGCGCGGCGATGGCGGCGGGGTTGCCGGTCAGCGGCGTGGTGCCCAGGTAGGCCAGCGAGTCGCGGCTGAGGGATTTTTCGCCGTTGACCGGCGGCAGATCCAGGCGGTTGACGCGCGCGCCCATGTCGCCGGCGGCGGCGATGGCGCAGCGCAGCGTCTGCGGATGGGTGTCGGCGCCGGTGAGCACGGTCACGGTCTGGCCGGCTTCGAGGCGGGAAAGCGTGAGCACCTGTTTCCAGGCGCGGATCAGGTCGATGTCGCTGACGGGCATGGCGGACTCCTGTCCGGTAAAGGGGGAAAAGGGGATTCAGCCGCGCGGCTCGAGAAAGTCGCCCAGCGCCTCGTGGAAGCCGGCCTCGTTGTCCCACGGGATCATGTGGCCGGCGGCGGGCACGCGCCGGTGCAGGGTGTCGGGCGCCAGGCCCTGCCATTCGGCCACGTCCTCGTCGCCGACCACGCCGCCGTTCTCGGCGGTCATCAGCAACTGCGGCACGCGCACCCGCGGCAAGTCGGCATGGATGTCGTCGCGGCCGAAGTCCTCGAAGCTGCGCACGATGGCGGGCTCGTGGCAGGTGTGCAGCCATTGCGCGCGCAGGCGCCGCTGTTCCTCGGTCCAGGTGGGGCAGAAGGCGCGCATGGCCTCGGCATCCATGCCGTGCGTGGCCTGGCGGATCGAGTCGACGTACCAGGCCAGCTTGGCGGGGTAGGGGCGGCGGCCCGGGCCGGAGACGGGCGGGTCGACGATGACCAGCCGCGTCAGGCCGGCCGGCTGGCTGCGTGCCGCGCGCACCGCGATGCGTCCGCCCATGGAATGGCCCATCAGGGCGTAGCGCTGCAGGCCCAGCGCCTGCGCCAGGGCAAGCACGTCGGCGGCCTGCGCGTCCAGGCTGTAGTCCAGGCCGGGGTCGGCGCTGGACAGGCCGCGGCCGCGCACGTCCAGCACATAGGTGTCGTAGCGCTGGCCCAGGCGCTCGGCCACGAAGCCCCAGGTGACCGCCGGGCTGGTGATGCCAGGGATCAGGATGAGCGCGTCGCGTTCGGCGCGCGCGCCGTCCGCGCCGCCGTAGCGCAGGTAGTGCTGGCGGATGCCGTTGGCGTGGACGTTGGCGCCGTACAGGAAGGTGCTGGATGGTTGACTCATGCCGTGCTCCGGGTGGGTCGATGCCAGGACGGGATCCGACGGTCATTGCTTGCGCCGCGCAGGGCGCGGATCGAGCGTGATGACGTGAAGCGCGGATCCATCTTAGGGTTTTCGATAAATTAAAAAAACAGTGTAGACGCTCTATTCTTGCAAACAGCGAGGTGAATCGCAAAGCCGATGTTCATAGTGGTTTTTACCTATATGTGCATAAAAATGCACTGTTTTGGACGCAGGCGAACAGTTTCGGATCCACGATGGTGCGGTTTTCCATCTGGAAAAAATAGAGTGTATGCATAGAAAAGTAGGAGAGCCTCTTGTCTAAATCCCCCCGCATCGCCGTGATCGGCGCCGGCCTCGGTGGCGCCGCCACCGCCTCGCTCCTGCTGCAGGAAGGCTTCGACGTGCGCGTGTACGAACAGGCGCCGAGTTTTTCGCGGCTGGGCGCCGGTATCCACGTCGGTCCCAACGTCATGAAGATCCTGCGCCGCATCGGCATCGAGGACGCGCTCAACGCCCAGGGTTCGCACCCCGACTACTGGTACAGCCGCCACGGCCTGACCGGCGACGTGCTGGCGCGGATTCCGCTGGGCGACTACGCCGTCAAGACCTACGGCGCGTCGTACCTGACGGTGCACCGCGGCGACTTCCACGCCCTGCTGATCGAGGCGCTGCCCGAGCGCGTGATGGCGTATTCCAAGCACCTGGTCGGCGTCACCGACCGCGGCAACGACGTCGAGATGCGCTTTGCCGACGGCAGCGTCGAGCATGCCGACATCGTGATCGGCGCCGATGGCGTCAATTCCCACATCCGCGAGGCGCTGCTGGGGCCCGAGCCCCCCAAGTACGCCGGCTACCTGGCCCACCGCGCGGTGTTCCCCACGCCCGAGGTCAAGGCCGGCATGCTGCCGTTCGACGCCTGCGTGAAGTGGTGGACCGATGACCGCCACATGATGACGTACTTCGTCACCAGCAAGGCCGACGAGCTCTACTACGTGACCGGCGTGCCGGTCGAGCAATGGGACCTGAACGACCGCTGGCTGCCCAGCAGCAAGGACGAAATGCGCGAAGCCTTCCAGGGCTGGCATCCCACGGTGCAGGCGCTGATCGACGCCACCGTCGAGGTCACCAAGTGGTCGCTGCTGGAGCGCGACCCGCTGCCGCTGTGGAGCCGCGGCCGCCTGGTGCTGCTGGGCGACGCCTGCCACCCCATGAAACCGCACATGGCGCAGGGCGCGGCCATGGCCATCGAGGACGGCGCGATGCTGGTGCGTTGCTTCAAGGAAGTCGGGGCGCATAATCACGAACTGGCTTTCGCGCTGTACGAAGCCAACCGCGCCGAGCGCGCCAGCAAGGTGCAGCGCATTTCGCACGACAACACCTGGCTGCGGACCAATGAGGACCCGAGCTGGTGTTTCGGCTACGACGTGTTCAGCGAGCCGCTGGTCGAACCGAAGGCCAAGGCGGCGGCCTGACGCGCCCGCCGTCCTTCATCCACCAGACCTTCGCCACGCACACCATGGGACATCCCGCCAACACCCCGCCCGCCGCCGAGCCGATCGGCCTGAAGGTCAACGGCAGCGTCGTGCGCGTGGCGGCGCCGCCGGCGACCTCGCTGCTGCTGGTGTTGCGCAACGATCTGGCCCTGAGCGGGCCCAAGTACGGCTGCGGCCTGGGCGAGTGCGGCGCCTGCACGGTGCTGATCGACGGCGTGGCGGCGCGGTCCTGTGTGATTCCGGTGAGGGCGGCGCAAGGGCGCGAGATCACCACGCTTGAAGGCCTGGGCTCGCGCGAGCGGCCCGGGCCGACGCAGCGCGCCTTCATCGAATGCCAGGCGGCGCAGTGCGGCTATTGCCTGAACGGCATGATCATGACGGTCGAGGCGCTGCTGCGCCGCGACCCGGCGCCGTCCGAGCAGGCGCTGCGCAGCGAGCTGCATCACAACCTGTGCCGCTGCGGGACGCATGTCGAGATCATGCAGGCGGCGTTGCGCGCGGTGCAATTGCGGGCCGAGGCGGCGCCGCGCGGGTCCGAAGGGGCTGGCGCATGAGCGCGTTGCTGCCCGAGGCCTCGGCGGGCGCCATCGCGCCGCCGTCCGATCTGCTGCATGGACTGACCCTGTGCCCGCCCGCGGCCCGCTGGGACGGCACGCGCTATCGCGGCAGCGCGCTCGAGAGCGTGAACCTGGAGCAAGCGCGGGCCCAGGCGGGCGTGGTGGCCGTGGTGCGGCGGGAGCACTTTGTCGGCGTGGTGGCGGTGACGCCGGCGCATGCGCGGCAGGCGCTGGCCTGCATGGCGCCCGTGTGGCGCGGCGATGGCCCGCCTGCGCGCGAGGCAACCGTGATCCGTTCGGAAGCGGATCCGGACGACCAGCGTGAGTATCTATGGCGATCTACTGAAACGGCGTCCGGCGCGCGTGTCGCGGCCTGGTACCTGGACGGCCGACTGACGCTGTGGCTGCCGCCGCCGGCGCCCGCCTCGCAGGCCTGGCTGCGGCGCGAGCTGGCGGCGCTGATGGATTGTCCCGGGCACGCGGTGCGCCTGGCCGACTGGCCGCAGGGCGCGGCCGAGGCCGGCCTGCCGCCGCACGCGCTCGATCTGCTGGACGCCGCCGCGGACGCCGCGCTGCTGTCCGAGGCGGTGGGGCGGCCTGTATGCGTGGCCTGCCGGCCGGCGGCCGCGAC
>NZ_CADIJW010000054.1 GCF_902859745.1 Achromobacter dolens
TAGCGCGCTCTTGCGCTTGGCCGTCCAGCGTTTGATGTCGTCTTCCATCTTCATGCTCATCGTCAATTCCCTCGATTATGACGTGAGCAGGTTTTCACTGGGTCATTACAGTTGAGCGTGCCGCCAACGCTCGAACCAGCCAATATCGAAGACATGCCCGCGCCCGATCCTGCCGCAGATCCACCGCAGGCTGTCACCCGCTACCAATTGCGCGAAGCGATGCGGCTGACTCCGTGGCCGCGGGACGACCGGCCGGATTGGACGCCGTTCGATGCTTTCGAGGCGATGATGAATGATCCGGCCACGCCAGCGTATTACCGCCGCGCTTGGGACGAGCTGCAAACCGTCGAGCATGGCAGCGCCATGTTCAACGCGGCGGCGGACGTACTGGGAATTGACCAGGGCAAGCGGGACGACTTGTTCCGCTTCGCGGCCACGCTGAAAGCATAAAAGCAACTATGAACGAACAACGTGAAACGCAGGTCTGCCAGCAAGCGGCCGACCTTGCCGTGAAGAAGTTCTTCGCCATTCTGGGCGTGGACGTGGACGTGCCGGAACAGGTCGAAGAATTCCGTGCTGATCTGCGCTTTGGCAGAAAACTGCGCAAGGTCGCCGATCAGGGAACCGTTGCATTTATCGGTGTGGCCGCGGCCGCGCTGGCCGCTGCATTGTGGGCCGGCATCGTGTCCAACATTACAGGCGGCAAATGATGAATTTTGATACTGCATTCGATCGCCTGATCGGCCATGAAGGGGGCTACGTGAACCACCCCGACGATCCGGGCGGCGAAACCAATTGGGGCATCACGCTGCGCACCGCGCGTGAGGCCGGCTACACCGGCTCCATGCGTACCCTGACGCGCGAGCAGGCCAGGGAAATCTACCGGGCTGCCTATTGGCGCCGCGCCAAGGCCGAGCAATACGACGGCGCGATTGCGTTCCAGGTGTTCGACGCTGCCGTCAATCACGGAATCGGCCAGGCCATCCGCTTTTTGCAGCGGGCGGTGGGCGTGGCTGACGATGGGGTCGTCGGCCCGGCGACACTGGCGGCGGTGCGCGCTGTGCCCGTCGCGAATGTGCTGGCGCGCTTCAATGCGGAGCGTCTGGATTTCTACACGAAGCTCTCGACCTGGCCGGCCTTCGGCAAGGGCTGGGCGCGGCGTGTGGCGGGCAACCTGAAGTATGCGGCGGAGGATGCGTGATGGACTGGAAGGATTTGGCGGGTGTCGTCAGCAAGGCCGCGCCCGTGCTGGGCGGCATCCTGGGCGGGCCGGCGGGCGTTGCCGTGGGCGGCCTGTTGGCTACGGCGCTGGGCACCGATGCGTCGCCGGATTCCGTGTCGGCGGCCATCCTGCGAGACCCTCAGGCCGCCATAAAACTCAAGGAGCTGGAAACTAATTCCCGGGTGCAGCTTCAGCAGTTGGCAGTGACGGCCGAACAGAACCGGCTCCAGGCGGCGACAGCGCAGCACGCCTCCGAGGCGGCCGACCGCGACAGCGCCCGTCGCTTGGCCGCGCGGCAACCCAGGGATTGGGTGCGCCCGGCCGTCACTGTCCTGTTGCTGCTGGGCGCGGCGGGCATCGTCTTCTTCGTGTTCTCCGGCATGGCCGAAGGGCTGCTGCGCGATGCCACCGCCAGCCTGACCATTGGGACCGTGATCGGGTATTGGTTCAATGAACTTAAGCAGGTGCTGGCGTTCTGGTTCGGGACGACCGGGGAGACGCAACGGGCCAACGCCGAAGTGCGCCAGTTCGCCGTGTCGCCGGGCAGTGTGACGTTCCCGGATGACGCCGGGGGCCGCTGAGCGGCATTTGACGAGCATAGCCGCATTTATACGAGGCGCCTCGTTGCGATACCCGAGTCGACGGGTAATGGCATGCTTAGATCTGTGACAAGCCCTGTAGGAAGGAAGAATCACGAATGGAAGGTAGCACCGACTCAAAATTCACTCAAGCGTCCCAGGCGCCGGAGGTTGCCTATCTGCCTACCGCCGACCTGCAGCCGGTGAAGAATGCCGCGCGGCGAGGACGGCTGCCCCGCGGGGTAGCTTCGATCCGTAAACCTGCTGCTGCTGCTGCTGCTGCTGCACCAGCGGAGCGGGTTGCGCAATCAATGACTGATCCTATTGAAGCCGTACGGCAGATGTTGGCGTCGATGCAGGCATCGCTGAATTTCGCGATGGCCGTGATCGCGGAGTACGAGAAGGCTCCGCGGCGAGCGGGGTAGGGGTGGTCATCGGAGGCCGGCGCGAGAGTATCAACTCTCCGACGGATGCGCTTGGAAAATGTGCCTGTTTAGATCTAGGCCGCAGACGCATGCAGGCGCAATCCGAGCGCGCGCGCCACCTTCAGGATGGTGGAAAAGTCCGGGGCACGTTCACCAGATAATGCCTTGTATAGGCTCTCGCGCGACAGACCGGCGTCTTTCGCTACCTGGGTCATGCCTTTAGCCCGAGCAATATCGCCAAGCGCCTTTGCAATGAATGCTGCATCACCGTCACTTTCTTCGATGCAGGCGTCCAGGTAGAGCGCCATTTCTTCCGGCGTCCGCAAACGCTCCGCAATGTCGTATTCGCGTGTCTTCAGTTTGATCATGAATTGCTCCGGTCGTTGTTGGAGCGGCCTCGCTTAATGGCTCGATGTCGTCTTGCCGTCAAGCGGCGCATGCTTACAGTTGATCCGCTAATTCATAGGCAACGGCAATATCTCGCTGCTGGGTGGATTTGTCGCCGCCAACAAGCAGGACTACGATTGTTCCGTCCCTTCGTTCCGTGTAATAGACACGGTAGCCAGGTCCTACGTCGATACGCAGCTCGGAGACCCCATGCCTCAAGTTGCGATGATCGCCGGGGTTTCCATGGGCCAGTCGCTGTATGCGTGCTTGAATGCGCGCGCGGCCCGCAAGATCCTTAAGTTTTGCTTCAAAGGCATCGTAGACTTCGGTCGTCAGAATTGTCTTCATGCGATGTGATCATGGTATCTGTCCGCGAAAAGCCTAGATACGAGTTTTTATTGTAGCCTACCGGCTACAGAACGTTCAAGCTACTTGTGCCGTTTGCCATGCAATCGGTCACTCGTACACCCACAGCCTGGATCAGGCCGGCGATGCCCAGGGGCGGGCCGTCGGCCCGGGTGAACCGGGTAGCGACCGAGGTCTTGCTCCGGTACGCCATGCCACCAGTTTCCAGCGGAGACCCGCATAAAACCTAGAAATTGCGCCGGATTGTGATTCCGGTTGTCGTGGGTTCGAGTCCCATCAGTCACCCCAAAGAATTCAAATGAAATCAGGCACTTGCGCGAAAGCGGAGTGCCTTTTTTCATTTCCGGATGGTGGCAAGGCTGGCATGGGCTGCGAGGTTCTCGTGCCGCCAGGCCGGTCCCTACGAATGTCGCGGTGTGGCGCAATGGCTGGAGGGCTTCGTCGCTGAGGGGCAGTTGACAGAGCCGAGGGGCAACACGGTGCGGGAGATGTTGGGCGCAGGTCGGGTCGGCGTGCGCGAACGGGCCCGCCGCCCGGGCCGGGAAGTGAAGCGCGTTCACCAGGATGCGCGCGCGCTCGTCGAGCTATCCGCCCGTCGCAGGATCACCCCACATTCCGATCCAGGAACTCCCGGATCACCCCGCCAATCTCCGCCCCATGCGTCTCCAGCGCCAGGTGCCCCGTGTCGTAGAACCGCACGTCCGCGCCCGGGATGTCCCGCTTCCACGCCTCGGCGCCGGCGGGCAGGAAGAACGGATCGTTCCTGCCCCAGACGGCCAGCAGCGGGGGTTGGTGCTCGCGAAAATACGCCTGGAACGCCGGGTACTTTGCCACGTTCGACGCGTAGTCCAGCAGCAGGTCCAACTGCACCTCGGCGTTGCCCGGGCGGGACACCAGATAGCTTTCCAGCGCGATCGCATCGGGCGCGACCCGGGTCTTGTCGGGCACGCCTTCGAGATACTGCCATTCGATGGAAGCCGGCGTCGGGAAGTCGCGCAGCGCCTCGCGATTGGCCTGCGACGGCTCCTTCCAGTATCGCTGGATCGGCGCCCAGCCCTGGCCCAATCCTTCCTCGTAGGCGTTGCCGTTCTGCGAAATGATGGCGGTGATGCGGTCGGGATGCGCCGCCGCGAGGCGCCAGCCCACCGGCGCGCCGTAGTCGAACACCTGGATGGCGTAGCGGTCCAGCCCGAGCTGCTGGGTGAACTGGTCGATGGTCCGGGCCAGTTGGTCGAACGTGTAGGCGTACTCGCCGCGGGCGGGCGCTTCGGTGAAGCCGAAACCCGGCAGGTCCGGCGCGATGACGTGGTACTTGTCCGCCAGCATCGGAATCAGATTGCGGTACATGAACGAGGACGCGGCATAGCCGTGCAGCAGCAGCACCGTCGGCGCGTCGGGCGCGCCCGCCTCGCGGTAGAACACCTTCACGTCGCCCACCTGCTCGAAGCGGTGGCGGACCTGGAGGCGGGCTGCCTGCGTGTCGCCAGCCTGCGCCAACGCCGCCAGTCCGGCCGCGCCCATCGATGTCTTCGTGGTCATGACTAATCTCCTTGTAACCGATAAATCGGATTTAAAAGGTTACTCATGATTTTGGTAACTGGTCAATTTATTTTTTATGGGTTACATTGGACGCATGCTGGAAACCGCCAAAAACCCGAAGGCCCCGCTGTTCGTCGGAGACGACCTCGCGCTCGATTTCATCAATAGTGAATTCGGGGTGGGGGCGGCGCATCACGATTGCTTCGTCGACGACGAGGCCGTGCTGGCCTGGCTGAAGCTCGCCGGGGTGCTGCCCGAGGACGTCGGCGCCGCGCCCAAGGGGTTGAAGACGCTGGCCCTGCGGCTGCGCGACAACGCCAGGTCGCTGGTGCATGCCGCCAAGCAGGAAGGGGCCTCGGATGCCAGCGTCGTCAACCAGGTGCTCCAGGCGGGGCGCGCGTCCAAGGAACTGCGGTGGGATGACGCCAGCGCGTCGTTCAAGGTGGTGCGTCAGCGCCGTCGCGACGATGCTGCCAGCTTTCTCGAACCCGTCGCGCAGGCCGTCGTCAGGCTGCTGACCGACACGCAGCTCGAACTGGTGCGGCAATGCGAGGCGCACGACTGCACGCTGATGTTCCACGACAAGACCAAGTCGCACCGGCGCCGCTGGTGCAGCATGGCCCTGTGCGGCAACCGCATGAAAGTGGCGGCGTTCCGCTCGCGCAGGAAAGGGGAATGATCCCCGCGGAGATCTCGCGCCGGGCGCGGGCGCTTCGCCGGACGAGCGCTGCCGCCTCGCGCGTGGGCCCGAAAATCGGTCGGCCCGAACGCCTGTGACGGTATGCGCCGATGGCGACGACAACGGAGAAAAACATGTTTGATCATATCGGTTTTGGTGTCAGCGACATGGATCGGAGCCGCGAGTTTTTTCTCAAGGCGTTTGCGCCGCTCGGCGTAGGGCTGGCCATGGAGGGGCCGGCAAGCATCGGCCTGGGCAGGCAGGGCAAGCCATCGCTGTGGTTGTATGCGCAATCCCGCGTCAGCGCGCCCTTGCATATCGCCATTGCCGCCGATTCCCGGGAACAGGTGGACTTGTTCTACGCCGCGGCGCTGGCGGCCGGCGGAAAAGACAACGGTCCGCCGGGCCTGCGTCCTCACTATCATTCCAATTACTATGCGGCTTTCGTGATCGGGCCGGATGGGCACAACGTCGAAGCCGTCTGCCATCGGCCCGTGGATTGAATCCGCCGTTGGGGCGGCGATTCGGCGTCCTGCTCGGCCAGCCACGCCGCCTACAGCGGCGTCAACAACGCTTGCCCCGCATACAGCCGCCGCGCATTCTCCAGGAACTTGTCCACCATCCGTTGCATCGCCTCGGGCGACCAGCCAGCGACGTGCGGCGTCACGACCAGATTGGTGAGGTCGGCAAGCCCGGCGGGCAGCAGCGGCTCGCCTTCATAGACGTCCAGTGCCGCGCCGGCGATGGTCTGGCGGCGCAGCGCGCGTTCCAGGGCGTCGGTGTCGACGACGCTGCCGCGCGCGATGTTGATCAGGTATCCCTTCGGGCCGAGCTGCGCGAGCATGGCGTCGTTGATGAGGTGGCGGGTCGAGTCGCCGCCGGGAACGGCCACGAGCAGCACGTCGGCCCACTGCGCCAGCTCCATCACGGACGCAAAATAGCGATGCGGCGAGCCCGCGCGCGGGCCGCGGTTGTGGTAGCCGACCTGCATCTCGAAGGCCTGCGCCCGCAACGCCACCTTCTCGCCGATCCCCCCCAGGCCGATGATGCCCAGCTTCTTGCCCGACACATTGGGTGGAAGCGGCAGTTGCGTGCGCCAGGCGCCTTGTCGCGTCAGTTGGTCCAGGCGCGGAATGCCGCGGATGATGGCGATCATCATGCCCATGGCGTGGTCGGCGACACAACTGTCGTTGGTGCCCGCGCCGTTGGCGACCGGGATGCCGCGCCGCCGCGCGTGTGCCAGGTCGATTCTCTCGTGGCCGGCGCCCATGGAGTACACCAGCTTCAGGTTGGGCAAGGCGTCCATCTGGTCGGCGGTCAGGCCGATGGCGCCGATGGTCATCACCACCTCGACCCGCGGCGCATGGTCGGCGACGGCTTGGGCGTACCGCTCCGGCGTCGGGGCGAAGACGACCTCGAAATGGCGGGCGATCTGGTCCCGGTCGCCTTGCGTGACCGGATTCATGATGATGAGCAGGGGCTTGGGGCAGGGCATATCGGTGGAGCAATCCATGTCAGATCTCGGTGTGCCGCGCGACCAGGCCGATGCGCACGTTGCACAGATGCGCCTGCATCGCGGCGCGCGCGGCGTCCGGGTTGCGATCCAGGATCGCCTGCAGGATGGTCATGTGTTCTTCGCAGCCTGGAATCAGCCGCTCGGGTGCGCCGTTGCGGTCGAAGCACCGCGCCTTGATGCGCAGGTCGTGGATTGCCTGCGCCATCAGCCTGTTGCCGCTGGCCTGGGCGATGCTGTCGTGCAGCAGGTTGTCGATGCGATGGTTCTCTTCGTGGGTGGTCTGCCGCCGCCGCCGGATCTCGCTGACCTGCTCCAGCAGGGCAGCGGCTAGCTCCGGCGGCATGCGGGTGGCCGCCGCCGCCGCGGCGTCGCCTTCCAGCAGCACGCGCATCTGGAATATCTCGAGGTATTGGCGCAGCGTCGGCTCGGGCACGATCAACTGGCCGCGGGCGGTGCGCACGGCGAAGCCGGCGCCGATCAGGCGGCTCATCGCTTCGCGCAGCGGCGTGCGCGATACGCCCAGGGCGCTGGCCAGGTTGCGCTCCTGCAGGGGCTGGTTGATCGGCACCTTGCCGAGCTGGATCATGTCCAGCAGGGTCGAGTAGGCCTCGTCGACCAGGTCGCGCGCGTCCTCGGCGGGCGTCGCGGCGGTCGCCAGGGACGGGCTCGATGGGCTTTCCGTGGCGGGAAGGATGGACATGGGGATCATGGATACAGTAGGGGGAAAATGGGAAAGTTCGGATCGGCCCGCAATGCGGTCTCGCGGGCGCTGATCCAATCCGAATAGTCGCGCCAACGCCGCACGGCCTGCGCGGGTTCCAGCGCTTCGAAGCGCAGCGGCTGGCCCGGCCGCATCTGCGCCAGTCGCGGCAGGTCGGCCGAAATGACGGTCGCTATCTTGGGGTAGCCGCCGGTCGTCTGGCGGTCGTTCATGGCGATCAGGGGCTGCCCCGCGCCCGGGATCTGAATGCTGCCTGCCGCAATGGGATCGGTGATGATGTCGGCCCCCCGGGCATGCGCGATGGCGGGACCCGTCAGGCGCAGGCCCATGCGGTCCGACTGCGGGGCCAGGCGATACGTGGCGCCCAGAAACCGCGCGATTTCGCCGGGCGCGAAATGATCCTGCTGCGGACCGAGGACGACGCCAATCGGCCCGTCCCGGTAGAACCACTGGGCCTCTCGGGCCGTCAGCCAGCGCCGCGGCGACCGGCGCCGGCCCGCGCCGGTCGCCAGCAGATCGCCGCGGGCCAGCGCGCGTCCGTCCAGGCCCCCGAGCCGGGCGCGCGTCAGGGTGGAGGCGCTGCCCAGGACCGGCGTGACGGCGATGCCTCCGCCGACAGCCAGATAGCCGCGCACGCCGCGTTCCAGCGGGCCGATGGTCAAGCTGGCGCCCGCGGGCACGCGGTGCGATTGCCAAGGAGCCAGCGCGCGCGCGGGCGAAGTGCCGATCGCGCCCACGTGCAGTGCGGCGCCGCCGGCGAAGGCGATGACGCAGTCCGCGCCCAGCACCCGCAGCCGGCCGCCCAGCAGTGTGAACTCCAGCGCGGCGGCGTCGGGCGCGTTGCCGATGAGCGCGTTGGCAACGCGCAGTGCGCCCGGATCCATGGCGCCGGAAGGGGGCACGCCCATGTGCTCATGGCCGGGGCGGCCGAGGTCCTGCACCGTGGTCAGCATGCCGGGCGCTTCGACGAGCAGTCGCGCGCTCATGGGTCGACTCCGGGACCCGGTTGCGGACGATGGGCGGGATCGTCCTGCCAGGCGGCAAGGCGTTCGAACGTCGCCTCGTCGATGGGCCGGAACACGATCTCGTCGCCAGCCTCGAACAGAAAGGGGTTGGCGTGGCGCAGATCGAAGCTGCGCCACGGCGTGCGGCCGATCAGGTGCCAGCCGCTGGGGCCAGGCACCGAGGCGATGGCGGTCTGCTGGCCGCCGATGTTGATGCTGCCGGCTGGCGTATGCGCGCGCGGCATGGCCCGGCGCGGGGTGTGCAGGACGGGATCCAGGCCGCCCAGATAGGCAAAGCCAGGCAGGAATCCCACCATGTAGACGCGGTAGACCGGCGCCGTGTGGCGCGCGATGAGCTGCGCGGGGTCGAGCTGATGTTGCCGCGCGATGGCCAGCAGATCCTCGCCGTGTTCGCCGCCGTAGCAGACGGGCACCTCCCAGCGGCGCGGGACGGGCGCCGGCGCCAGCGCGCTGGCGTCCAGGCTGCGCGCGATCAGGTCGCGCACCGCGTCATGTTCGATTGCCAGCGGATCGAAGCCCACCGCCAGCGAGCGGTACGCCGGCACCACGCTCGACAGGCCGGCGGTCTTGCGCAGGCGCTGCCGCAGGACGTGCGCCAGCGCCAGCACGCGCGCGTTGGTCTCGGCGTCGATGTGGTCGGCGAATTCGACCAGCAGCGTGCTGTCGCCCGCGGCCACGATGCGCGGCGCGGCCGCGCCGCCGGAAGAAGGCGTGGCGGGCGTCATGCTGCGCTGGCGAATGCCATGGCGTCGGTCGGATGGAAGCCCCAGGTCACCGCCTGGCCAGGCGTGCGCTGGACCGTGTCCAGGTCCAGCGGCGCATAGGCCAGGATCACCTTGTCATAGGCTTCGATGAAGACTTTCCAGTGCGCGCCGCAGAAGGTCGAGGCCACCACCTTGCCGGCATGGCGCTGGTCGCCGCCCGCCAGGCGGTTGCCCAGCCGCAGGTGTTCGGGCCGCACGCCTAGCACGCCGTCGTTGGCGGGCAGAAAATTGCACTCGCCCAGGAAGCCGGCGACGAACGCGCTGGCGGGCTTGCGGTACAGGCTTTCCGGCGAGCCGGCCTCGACGATGCGGCCCTGCTCCAGGATGACGATGCGGTCCGACAGGTTCATCGCCTCTTCCTGGTCATGCGTGACGAAGACCACGGTCAGGCCCAATTCCTGGTGCAACCGGCGCAATTGGAGCTGGATCGACTGGCGCAGGTTCTTGTCCAGCGCGCCGAGCGGTTCGTCCATCAGCAGGATGTCCGGCGTGAACACCAGCGCGCGCGCCAGCGCCACGCGCTGTTGCTGCCCGCCGGAAAGCGCGCCGGGCTTGCGGTCCGCCAGGGGCGCCAGGCTCACCAGGTCCAGCGCCTCTCCCACGCGGCGGCGGATGTCGTCGTCGTTCAGGCGCCGCATGCGCAACGCAAAGGCGACGTTCTCGAATACGCTCATGTGCGGAAACAGGGCGTAGTTCTGGAACACCATGCCGATGTTGCGGTCCGCGATCGGGGTGTGCGTGACGTCGCGTCGCCCGATCGTCACGGTGCCGGCGTCCGGATGCTCGAAGCCGGCGATGATCTTGAGCAGCGTGGTCTTGCCGGAGCCGGACGCGCCCAGCAGCGTGCAGAACTCCCCGCGCGCCACGGTCAGGTCTACCTCGGGCAGGGCGACCGAGTCGCCATAGCGCTTGTGGATGCCCGCGAGCGTCAGTTCCTTGCCCTGGCTTTCCGGCGGGCGTTGCGGGAGGATGTCGTTGGCGATATGCATGTCAGAGTTCCTTCTTCCTGCCGATCAGCAGGTTGGCGAGCAGGATCAGCGCCGTTGCCCCGACCAGCAGGCAGGAGGCGGAGATCACGGTGGGATCGAAGTCGTTGGCCAGTCCTTCGAACATCAGCTTGGGGAGGGTGCGGTTGCGTATGGTGGTCAGGAAGAGCGCCATGACCACGTCGTCGAACGAACTGACGAAGGCAAAGACGGCGCCGCCGATCAGGCTCGGGATCAGCGCCGGAAGCATGACCAGCCGGAACATCGTCGGCCAGGACGCGCCCATGCCCAGCGCGGCCAGCTCCAGACTGGGGTCCAGGCTGCGCAGCGCCGCGCGCATGGTGATGTAGACATAGGGGGCGGCCAGCACCGTGTGGCCCAGGATGACGGCCATGGAATTGGCGACCCAGCCCATGGGCGCGAACAGGTAGTACAGCGCCACCGCCGTGACGATGGCCGGCACCGACATCGGCACGATGAAGAAGGCATCCAGCCAACCCTGGCGACGCTTGGCCAACCGGCTGACCCCCAGCGCGGCGGCGGTGCCCAGCGCCGTGGCAAGCAGCGTCACGACCACGGCGATCCGCGTGCTGGAGGCCAGGGCCGACAGCCATTTGCCGTCGGTGAAGAAGTTCTCGTACCAGCGCAGGCCGTAGCTGGGCGGCGGGAAAATCGGGAAATCCGTGGTGCCAAAGCTCATCGGGATGACCACGATGATGGGCAGCAGCAGGAACATCGCGCACGCCACGCCCAGAAGGGCCGACACCCGTCCGCCCGGCGTGCGGCGATATCCCGTGTGGTTGCTGCCCTTGCCGGAACTGGCGCTGATCAGGTTGTTCAGGCCGAACAGCCGGTTGAACAACCACAGCGACAGCAGCACCGTGGCGAGCAGCACGCCCGCCAGGGCCGAGGCCAGCCCCCAGTTGAGTTCTTCGGTGATGTTGTGCGA
This sequence comes from Achromobacter dolens, assembly GCF_902859745.1. GTDB lineage: Bacteria > Pseudomonadota > Gammaproteobacteria > Burkholderiales > Burkholderiaceae_B > Achromobacter > Achromobacter dolens. The sequence goes on from NZ_CADIJW010000054.1 coordinate 11,158, forward strand.
AATCAGTTCCGCCGCCATGCGCTGGGCCGGCCCGCCCATCAGCGACGGCGTGATGTAGTAGCCCACCGCGTTCATGAAGACGATGATGCCGCCGGCGACCGCGCCGGGGCTGGTCAGCGGCAGGATGACCTTGCTGAAGATACCCGCGGAGCCGGCGCCCAGGCCTTGCGCGGCCTGCACCAGGCTGCCGTCCAGGGACCGGAACGAGGCATACAGCGGCAGCACCACGAAGGGCATCAGCACGTGCGTCATGCCCACCATCACGCCGGTGAAGTTGTAGAGGAACGCCATGGGCTGGTCGAGGATGCCCACCGTCGTCAACAGGGTGTTCAACGGGCCGTTCTTGCCCAGCAGCGCGATCCATGCCGAAGTGCGCACCAGCGCGCTGGACCAGAAGGGCAGCAGCACCGCGAAGAACAGTACGCGCGCCACCGTGGGCGATACGGTCGCCATCAGGTAGGCCAGCGGGTAGCTCAGCACCACGCATGCCAGCGTGACCGCGGCGGCGATCGTGAATGTGTTGACCAGCACGATGCGGTAGATCGGCGTGTCCAGCAGGTGGCGGTAGTGCGCCAGCGTCAGGCCGCCATCTTCGCCCTTGAAGCCGTTGCCGAGCAGCCCCGCGATCGGGCCGGCGAAGAACAGCAGCAGGAACAGCAACAGCGGCAGCGCGGCGAGGGCCGCGACGCGGCCGCGCCGCGATGCCGCGCCAGGGCGGCGTCTGGCGACAGGCAGGGGGAGGGCTTCGGTGCTCGTAGTCATGGCTTCGGGACGCCGGCGCGCGCGCCGGCGTCGGGGTAGGTAAGCAGGAAGATCAGCGGGCGCGGACCTGGTTGTAGCGCTCCGTGATGGCGGGGCCGTTCGCGTCCCAGAACTCCGAATTCAGGAAGGTGCTGTGCTTGAGGCGTTCGGACGTCGACGGCAGGCGCTCCAGGCGCTTGGCGTCGATCAGGGGCAGGGCCTTCTCGGTGGTCGGGCCGTAGGCGATGTATTTGCTGAATTCGGCCTGGTGTTCGGGCTGGATCATGTAGTTCAGCAGTTTGATTGCCGCATCGCGATTGGGCGAACCCTTGACGATGGCGAAGTAGCCGACCTGGGCGATGCTGTCGCCCCAGCCCATGGCGATGGGCAGGCCCGAGTCGATGCCGGCCTGGAAGCGGCCGTTCCAGCCCAGCGCCATCACCACTTCGCCGCTCGCCAGCGCGTTCACCGGTTCCGCGCCGTTCTTCCACCAGCGGGCGACATGGGGCTTGATCTCGTCGATCTTCTGGAAGGCGCGGTCCAGGCCCTCGGGCGTCGCCAGCACCTTGTACACGTCGGCAGGCGCGACGCCGTCGGCGATGAGCGCCGCCTCGATCACCGTCGCGGGGTCGTCCTGCAGGGTGCGCTTGCCCGGGAATTTCTTCACGTCCCAGAAGTCGGCGAACGTGCTGGGCTGCGGCTTCCCCGCCGGGAAGGCCTGGGTCGAGAAGCCGACGTTGGTGGCGAAGATCTCCGACGGCACCCCGTAGTCGTTGCGGGCGTTGGGGATCACGTGGTCCTGCTTGACCATGTCCGGCGTGATCTTCTCGAAGACGCCGAGCTTGATGCCGCGAGTCAGGCGGGCGCTGTTCTCGGTCACCACGTCCCACGTGATCGACTTGGTGTCGATCATGGCGCGGATCTTCGCGACCTGCGGATCCGTGTCCTCATGCACCGTGATGCCGGTCTCCTTGGAGAAGGGCTTGAGCCAGGCGTCGCGGATGGCGCCCTGGTAGTTGCCTCCCCAGCTCGCGAAATTGAGTTCGTTCGCCTGGGCCGCGCCCGTTGCCATCACCAGCGCGGCGGCAACGGCGCACGTGGCGTTCTTCCATGTGAAATTCATTGTTGGGACTCCATTCCATAAGAAAAGCGCGTTGGGTCGATCCGCCCGATCCCGGGCATTTCGCCTCGGCAATTCCTTGGCATGCAAATTGCATGCCAACGGTATGCCAAACATTCAAATCCGCTTTTTTCGGGAGTGCTTCAGATGCTCGACGTAGATCTCAATTCCGACCTGGGAGAGAGCTTCGGCCCCTACAGGATCGGCGCCGACGAGGCCATGCTGGACCTCATCACGTCGGCCAACGTGGCCTGCGGTTTTCACGGCGGCGATGCGTCGGTGATGCACCAAACCGCGGCATCCGCCCTGAAACGGGGCATCGACGTGGGCGCCCATCCGGGCTTCAACGACTTGTGGGGATTCGGCCGGCGCAAGATCATCGGCGACAGTCCGCAGACCCTCGGCGACATGCTCGCGTACCAGATCGCCGCGATGCAGGGCATGGCCCGCGTGGCCGGCCATCGGGTGACGCATGTGAAGGTGCACGGCGCCCTTGCCACGCAGGCTTTCGAGGATCGCGCGCTGTCCGAGGCGCTGGCCTGCGCCATGCGCGCGCTGGACCCGGATCTGGTGCTGGTCTGCACGCCCCATAACGAAACCGAGCGCGCCGCGCGCCGCGCGGGCATCCGCGTGGCCTGCGAGGTATTCGCCGATCGCCTTTATGGCGACAACGGCCTGACGCTGCCGCGCAGCGAGCCGGGCGCCGTGATCCACGACCCGGCCGCGGCGGCCGCGCAGGCGCTGCGCATGGTGCGCGAACAGGCAATCCGCACGGTGGGCGGAAAAGTCATCGCGATGCCGGTGCACACGATCTGCGTGCATGGAGACAACCCGCAGGGCGTGGAGATTGCGCGCGCCGTGCGTCTGGCGCTATTGGAAGAGGGCGTGCGGCTGCGGCCCATCTCGCAACTGGATTTTCAGTAGGCGGCGCCTTGCTGCGCCTGCCTGATCAGGGCCTTGATCACCGTGGCAAAGCGCTTGGTGGTGCTGGACAGCGGGCTGCTGGCCGGATGCAGCAGGTGGATGGCGTGGCCCAGCGCCGGTTCGGTGGGCAGCAGGATGAAATCCTTGCGGAAGTTCGGGTGATAGCCGAACGACTCGATCAGCGCCACCCCCACGCCCTGTCGCACCAGCGCCAGCGCTTCGGGCGTGGAGCGGATTTCGATCTGGGGCTGCACGGGCACGGGGCCGGAATGCAGAAAGCGGCTGGCCAGGCGCCCGAATGGCGTGTCCGCGCCATAGCCGATCAGCAGATGGCCTTGCAGGTCTTCGGCGCGCACGTGGCTGCGCTTGGTCAGCGGATGGCCGCGCGGCACGGCGCAGCCCAGCCAACCCTGGCCGATTTCCTCGCTGACGATATTGGCGTTGACCGGCGGCGGCATCGAGGCGATGCCGAAGTCGGCCTGTCCGAGGAGCAGGTGCGGCAGCAGCGCGTCGAAGGCCAGCGGCCGATAGCGGATCGGCGTATCGGGATGCCGTTCGCGGAATTTCTGGATCGCGTGGGGGATGAGCCACTCGCTGAAACTGGGGCTCGAGACCAGGCTTACCGCGCCCGCCGCGCCCGCGCCCAGGGCGCCCGCCAGCTCGTTGAAGCGGCTGACGCGGCCGAAGATCTCCTCGGCTTCGGCAAACAGGCGGCGGGCCTCTGGCGTGGGATGCAGCCTTCCCTTGACGCGCTCGAACAGCCGATAGCGCAGGCGGTTTTCGGCCGAGGCCAGCAGCCGGCTCACGGCGGGCTGCGTGACCGACAGCATGCGGCCCGCTTCACTGAGCGAGCCGGTCAGCATCACGGCATGGAAAACCTCGATCTGGCGGAGCGTCAGCGCGCCAGGCGTGGCGGGGAGCGGGCAGGACATAAGGCGGGCGTCGAGGACGGGAATGCGTTGCCCGCCATTTTATTCCCCGGGGAATCCGCGCGGCGCGCGCGCCGCCGATTTCCCATGATGTTTTGCGCGCAGTCCATAACTAAATGCACAGTCCTGTTGGCTTTTCCGATGGCCGGGTGCGTAGGAAAAGATATTTGTTTTCATGGGCTTGCGCGCGCCGTGGCGCGTCGTCGGCGGCGGCGCGGCCAAGCGTGGGCCGTCTTTTCGCGCGGCCGACGCCGCGTCATGCTGCCGGTGAATTCGCAACCTCTCTCTCAGGATTGATTCATGTCCCGCATCGTCACCGTCGCTGCCGCCCAATTGGGCCCGATCCAACGCGCCGAGGGGCGCGATGTGGCGATCGACCGCATGATCCGGCTGTTGGAGCGGGCGCGTCAGCGCGGCGCCCAGGTCGTCGTGTTCCCGGAACTGGCGTTGACCACCTTCTTCCCGCGCTGGTATTGCGAAGACCTGGACGAGGCGGATGGCTGGTTCGAAACCAGTCTGCCTTCGCCCGCCACGCAGCCGCTGTTCGATGCCATCAAGCGCTACGGGCTGATGGTCTACCTCGGCTACGCCGAACTGGCCTGGGAGCCCGATGAGCACGGCGTGGTGCGCAAGCGCCGCTTCAATACCTCGGTCGTCATCGCGCCCAATGGCGAGGTCGTCCTGAAGTACCGCAAGGTGCATCTTCCCGGCCATGCGGAATTCGCCGAGCATCGCCAGGTGCAGCATCTCGAAAAGCGCTATTTCGAAGTCGGCAACCTGGGCTTCCCGGTGGTGCGCGCGCCCGTCGCGCCCGGCGTGGACGCCAATCTGGGCATGCTGATCTGCAATGACCGCCGCTGGCCCGAGGCCTGGCGCGTGCTCGGGTTGCAGCAGGTCGAGCTGGTCATGCTGGGCTACAACACGCCCAGCCGCAACCAGGACAACCGCGGCTTCGAGGCGCACCATCTGCGGGTGCTGCATTCGCATCTCTCCATCCAGGCGGGCTGCTACCAGAACGCCACCTTCGCCGCGGCGGTCGCCAAGGCCGGCACGGAAGACGGCCACGAACTGCTGGGCCATTCCATCATCGTCAACCCGCAAGGCGAAATCATTGCCATGGCCGCCACCTGGGACGATGAGCTGATCGTCGCCGATTGCGACCTGGACTTGTGCGAGCTGGGGCGCAGCACCGTTTTCAACTTCGCCAAGCATCGCCGTCCCGAAGCCTACGGCCGCCTCATCGAACAGACCGGCAGCGTCGCGCCCGCCGTCTGGACTCCCTCGGCGTAACGCGCCTGACCCCTTCATCCCGCAGGACAGCCCCATGACCGCGATGCCTCTACCCACGACCATCGAGCACGAACTGCTCGGCACCCTGCGTGTGCCGCAATTGCGCGATGTGACCGCCGCCGCCGAGCGGCTGACGCCCTACGTGCGTCGCACCATGCTGCTGCGCTCGCCCGCCCTGGACGAACGGGCGCAGGCGCCCATCTGGCTGAAGCTGGAAAACCTCCAGGTGACGGGCTCGTTCAAGGCCCGTGGCGCATTCAATGCCCTGTTGAACATGGACCCGGCGCAGCGCGAGCGCGGCGTGGTCGCCTACTCGACCGGCAACCACGGCCAGGCCGTCGCCTGGGCCAGCCGTTGCCTGCGCGTGCCCGCCACCATCGTGATGCCGGTCGATGCGCCGGAGAACAAAGTGGAAAAGGCGCTGCGCCATGGCGCCAGGGTCGTGCGCTATGACCGCACGCGGGAAAGCCGCGAGGAAATCGGCCTGCGGCTGCTGGCCGAGACCGGCGCCACGCTGCTGCCGCCCGGCGATCATCCCGATGTACTGGCCGCCCAGGGCACGCTGGCCCTGGAAGCGTTGCAGGACCTGCCCGCCGCGGCCCGCGCCAACCTGGGCCTGTTCGCCACGCCGTGCGGCGGCGGCGGCATGGCCGCGGGCTGTTCGCTGGTGTTGCGCGAACTGGCGCCGCAGGCGCGGATCGTGGCCGTCGAGCCGCGCGAATTCGATGACACGGTGCGCTCGCTGGCCTCGGGCCGGCGCGAAACCAACCCGGCCGGCGCCAAGACCCTGTGCGATGCGCTGCAGGCTGCGACGCCCGCCGAACTGCCCTACGCGATCAACCGCCGCGCCTTGAGCGCCGCCGTGTCGGTGAGCGACGAGGAAGTCGTCGCCGCCATCCGGTTCGCGCTGGAGGAATTGCGGCTCGTGGTCGAGCCGGGCGGGGCGGTGGCGCTGGCCGCGCTGCTCGCGGGCAAGCTGTCGGCCGAAGGCCGTGATGCGGTCATCGTGCTGTCTGGCGGAAACATCGATCTGCCGCTATTGCGTCAGATCGCCCTGGACTGAGCGTTCGCGCCGCAGTCCGGAACGGCGGCGCCGCAAGGCCCCGCCGCGCAGTGCCGGCGTCCGTGAGGCGTCCAGCAAGACCCGCGAGGGCCGCAGAGTCCGAGCGGATACACCTATAACAGTCCAAGGAAGAAAACCATGTCCACGTATCAAAGCAGCGCCAAGCGCTGGCTCGCGGCCGCGAGCGCGGTGCTGGCCCTGACCGCGGCATCCGCCGCGCAGGCCGCCTATCCCGAGCATCCCGTCACGATCGTCGTGCCGTTCAACACCGGCACGACGCCCGACCTCGTGTCGCGCCTGCTGGCCGCCGAAATGGCCAAGCAGACCGGCGGCAATTTCGTGGTGCAGAACCGCACCGGCGCCTCCGGCATCATCGGCACGCAGGCCGTGGCCAATGCCGCGCCCGACGGCTACACCATCGGCTTTGCCAACGTGGCCACGCTGGCCATCAACCAGAGCCTCTACGCCAAGCTGTCCTATGACGCCGACAAGCAGCTCGCGCCCGTCGCCCTGACCGGCTCGGTGCAGAACCTGTTGGCCGTGCGCCCGGGCTTGAACGTCAAGAGCGTGGCCGACCTGATCGCCATGGCCAGGAAAGACCCGGGCAAGCTGGTCGTCGCGTCCGGCGGCAACGGCACCACCGGGCACCTGAGCGCGGCTATGTTCAGCGCGATGGCGGGCGTGGAATTCATGCACGTGCCGTACAAGGGCGGCGTCGAGGCGGACCTGGCCGTGTTGCGCGGCGAGGCCGATCTGGTGTTCGACAACATTTCGTCCATTGCCGGATTCGTGGAGCAGGGCAAAGTGGTGCCGCTGGCGGTGACCGACCTGCGGCGCGACCCGACCATGCCCGAGCTGGCGACGCTGGACGAGCAGGGCCTGAAAGGCTATCGCGCGGTGGCCTGGACCGGCTTTGTCGCGCCCGCGGGCACCGATCCCCAGGTGCTGGATTACCTGAACGATGCCTTCAACAAGGCGTTGCAATCGCCGCAGGTGCAGGAAAAGCTCAAGAGCATGGCCTACGTGCCGAACGTGGGACCGCGCCAGCAGCTCTTTGACCGCGCGCATGCCGAGCGTCCCGTCTGGGCGCAAGTGATCAAGCAAGCCAACGTCAGGATCGACTGAACCTCATGGACCTCGAACGCTACGACCTGCTGATCCGCGGCGGCACGGTGATCGATGGAACGGGCGCGGACCGCCTCCGCGCCGATGTGGGCGTGCGCGGCGGCCGCATTGCGGCCGTCGGCGACCTGGGCGACGCCATCGCCGGCCAGGTGCTGGAGGCTGGCGGCCGCGTCGTGGCGCCGGGCTTCATCGATACGCATACCCATGACGACCGCTACCTGTCGATCGATCCCGGCATGCCCGCCAAGCTGAGCCAGGGCGTCACCACCGTCATCACCGGCAATTGCGGCATCAGCCAGGCGCCGTGGCGTTCCGGCTGGCGCAGCGACGTGCCTGCGCCGGTCAACCTGTTGGGCAACGACGTTGGCGACTTTCCCTACGAGACGTTCGGCGCCTACCTGGACAACCTGGACAGGAATCCGCCCGCCGTCAACGCGGCATGCCTGGTGGGCCACACCTCGCTGCGCGCCGCCGCGATGGACGACCTGGACCGGCCCGCGACCGAGGCGGAAATCGAACATATGCAGGCGCTGCTGCGCGAAGCCATGCTGAGCGGCGCCATCGGCCTGTCCTCCGGCACCGCGTATCCCGCCGCCATGCCGGCGACGCTCGATGAACTGGTCGCGGTGGCCAGCGTGCTGCGCGAGCATGGCGGGCTGTACGCCAGCCACATCCGCGACGAAGGCGACCGCATCTTCGCCGCGCTGGACGAGGCCTTCGCCGTGGGGGCCGCGGGCGATGCGCCCGTGCTGATCTCGCACCACAAGCTGATCGGCCCGCGCAACCATGGCCGCTCGGTGCAGACGCTCGCGCATATCGACAAGGCTGGCCAGCGCCAGGAGGTGGCCCTGGACTGCTACCCCTATGTCGCCGGCTCGACCATCCTGCGCAAGGACCGCCTGGCGGTGTCCAGCCGCGTCATCGTGACCAAGTCGGTCCCGTATCCGCAATACGCTGGACGCGACCTGGACGACATCGCCCGCGACATGGGCCTGAGCCCCGAAGCCGCGGTCGATGCGTTGCAGCCGGCCGGCGCCATCTACTTCATCATGGACGAAGCCGACGTCGAGCGCATCCTGGCCTATCCGGGCACCATGATCGGATCCGATGGCATGCCGCACGACCCCGCGCCGCACCCGCGCCTGTGGGGCACGTTCCCGCGCGTGCTCGGCCACTATTGCCGCGACGTCGGGCTGTTCAGCCTGGAACAGGCGGTTCACAAGATGACGGGCAAGCCGGCGGCGTACTTCCGGCTGCCCGGCCGCGGGCGCATCGCGCCAGGCTACGCCGCTGACGTGGTCGTCTTCGATGCGGATCGGATCAAGGACGTGGCCACCTGGGCATCCCCGACGAGCCAGGCCGAGGGCATCGATTATGTCCTTGTCAACGGCGAGATTGCCTGGGCGTTCGGGGCAGGGTCGGGCAGGCGCAGCGGCCAGGTGCTCCGGCCTCGGGACGCCCGCGCGCGGGCGTGACACCCCTGTGCGCGCGCCGGCCGCCAGCCCTAACGGATCGCCGCCAGCTTCACCGCGAACCCCAGCAGGAACACGCCCGCCAGCCGCTCCAGCAGATTCGCCACGCGCGGGTTGGCGCGCATGCGCTCGGCCAGGTGGTGCGTCAGCAGCACCGCCGCCAGACCGTAGAGAAACGTCAGCGCCGCCACCGTGACCGCCATGAAGGCGAACGTCACCAGGCCCTGATGCCGGACCGGGTCGATGAACAGCGGGAAGAACGCCATGTAGAACATGATCGCCTTGGGGTTCAGCAAGGTGATCATCGCGGTCTGGCGCAGGTAGCGGCCGTTGTCCATGCGGCTCGGACGCGGCGCGGCGCCGGGCTTGCTGCGCATCATCTGCAGGCCCAGCCAGGCGAGATACGCGGCGCCGGCCCACTGCACGATATGGAACGCCGTGGGATAGGCGGCCAGCAGCGCCGAGACGCCGGCCACCGCCAGCCACATCAGCACCTGGTCTCCCAGGATCACGCCGCAGGTCGCCGCCAGGCCCGCCTTGATGCCGCCCTTGCCGGTGGCGGTCAACAGGGCGAAATTGCCCGGGCCGGGGATGATCAGCAGCATGATGAAGGCGAGCACGAATGCGCCATAGTCGGTGACACCGAGCATGGAAAGACTCCCGAAAAGAGAACGGGCATTGTAGATCCGCCCGGCGTGACGCGCGGCCGATCTCGCTGACGACAAAAAGGCCGGCCCCCGCCCGCCGCAACGCGCGACGGAGGGGGCCGGCCCGATGGGCTGGCTGACTACGCGATCAACGCAGCAGCGACAGCACCGTCTGCGGCACCTGGTTGGCCTGGGCCAGGACCGACGTGCCGGCCTGTTGCAGGATCTGGGCGCGCGACATGTTCGACACTTCCGTGGCGTAGTCGGCGTCCAGGATGCGCGAGCGCGCGCCGGACAGGTTGTTGATCACGTTGTTCAGGTTGTTGATCGTCGACTCCAGGCGGTTCTGCACCGCGCCCAGTTGGCCGGACACTTTGTTCAGAAGGTTGAAAGCGGAATCTAGCGTTTTCATCGGGTCGCCAGTCTTGTCGCCCTTGCTGGTGCTTTCGAGCGTCAGGCTGCCGGCTTTACTGCCGGCTCTGGCGACGTACAACTTCTTGCCGTAGTCGTTGACGGCGACGTCTTTGTTGTCGGTGACGTCTGTGCCGATAGCAGCGGCAACCTGATGATGGAACGTGCTGCCGCCCGCGATGGCAGTGATGTTGCCGGTATCCGGATTGAACTCGTAGCGTCGGACAGTTTTGGACACCGTCGTCAGTTGCTGCTTGTCATCCATATACAGCAAATGATCGGCATCGGTGTCGAGTTGGCCAGTTTGCGTTACCTGCAGGGTCAGGCTGAACGCGCCCGCTTCAATCTTGACTTCGGCAGGCGTAGCGGTAGGCTGGGCTTTGAGGTCCGCCGCCAGCTTCTCCTTGGTGATGGTCGCCTGGAACTTGATGTCTGCCGTCCCGGCGGCCTGGCTCTGGTACGTCGTGCCGTTCACGGTCAGTTTGACGCCTTCAGCAGTGGCGCCGGTACCCATGTAGGTCGTCACGTCGGCTAGCGTTGCCTGAGTAAAAGCAGCGGCACCCGGAGCGGCACCACCCGTCAGGCCGTCATTGACTGACAGATTGCCCGCGGGGTCCCAGTACAGCGCCTTACCGTTGACATCGGTGATGTTGCCGCTAGAGGTGATCAGGATGTCGGCCTGAGCGGTCTTGTTCATGTACGTAGCCGCGATCGGCTTGGCGCCGATCTGGCCCCTGATGGTTGCTTCGACGGCGGTATCCGTATCGGTATCGTCGTAGACGAAGTTGCCAGCGGCGGCGTCATACGTGTAGGTGGTGGTAGGTACTGTACCGCCGCCTGCAGGCGCTGCGCCTGTCGTTTTGATAATGGTACTGCCGTCCGTCATCTGGCTCATCAGGTCAGTGGTCGTGGCGGCGGTGTTCGTTTCCGTGACGTCGTACTGATTGTCCGTGCCCGCCACAAGCTGGATGTTCGGGCCAATCATGTCGCTGACTTGGGCCTTCCTGTTATCGACAATGCCAACGCCGTTGACGTTGAAGCCGTCCAGGCCCAGCGTCTTGACGCTGATTTCGTTCAAGTCCAGCGTGATGGTTTCGTTGTCGTTGGCGCCGACTTGCAGCGTCAGGGGCGTGGCCTTGTCCGACAGTACCTTCACGCCGTTGAAGTCGGTCTGCTCGGAGATGCGGTTGATGTCGGCGAGGCGCTCGTTGATTTCGTCCTGGATGGAGTCGAGCTGCTCTTGCGAGTAGCTGCCGTTGGCGGCTTGCACCGACAGTTCGCGCACCCGCTGCAGGTGGGCGGTGATTTCGGAGGCGGCGCCTTCCGTCGTCTGCGCCAGCGAGATGCCGTCGTTGGCGTTGCGGGCGGCTTGGGTCAGGCCCCGGACGTTGGACGTGAAGCGGTTGGCGATGGCCATGCCGGCGGCGTCGTCCTTGGCGCTGTTGATGCGCAGACCCGAGGACAGGCGCTCGATGGCGGTGCCCAGCGCGGACTGGGATTTGTTGAGATTGTTCTGGGCGACCAGCGACAGATAGTTGGTGTTGATGACTGCAGCCATGTGTTAGCTCCTTGGCAGAGTGAGGCTTGATCGAGGCGGGCAGCGGCGCTGCCCGATTGCCAACGTGATGAACCGAGAATCAGCGTTCGGGTTCGTCCGTTGCCAAAACTACGACCCTGCCAAATTGATCTTTAGACGATCGCGGCGCAAACGGCTGTCTTATGATTTTTGATGAGTTTTGCTGGAAATTTTCTGAAACACGAGCTTTTACTCGCATGAAAAAGAAGGCCCCACTCGCGGGTAAGCGGGTGGGGCCTTCGGCCTTGTCTCTCTTGGGGAAAGTTGCAAGACATGTGTAGTGTAGGCGTTTGGGCGCCGCCGAAAACTCATGAATACTCAACGGCGCAGTGGAGCGCGAGCGGGCAGGGGCGCCGGCGGCGGGCATCGTCGGGCGCGGCGGCGCCGCCGCGCGGCAATCAGTCGTGCGTCGCGATGCCGATCCTGCCCTCGCGCAGCACCAGCAAGGACCCTTCGGAATAGATGTTGCGGATCTGCAAGGGGGCATCGCGCAGGGTCGAGAGTTTCTTGCGGACCCGATAGAGCAGCGCGTCGATGCGGTGCTGATCGTAGATGACTGCCGGATAGCCGAGATTCTGCGACATCCGCTTGTGGCTGACGGGGTACTTCGGACTCTGGATCAGCGTCGCCATGACGATGGATTCCTTGGCCGTCAGGCTTAGCTGTTGGCCGTCCGACGATCGCAGTTGGCGCGATTGCACGTCCAGGGTCCAGTTGCAGTGCGAGATCGGGCCCGGCGTCGCGGTCACGAGCCGGCGTTCGAGCGCGCTGACGGTGACCGCCAGCAGCGCAAGCTGGATCGGCTTGATCAGGTAATGGTCGGCGCCGTCGCTCAGGCTCTGCAATTGAGCGGGCATGCGCACGTTGTCGGTTAGCACGATGATGCCCATGGCGGGAAACGTGCGGCGCAGCGGCGCGATGTGGCCGAGCATGTCGCCGTCGGGCAGCGACGCGGCGGTCACCAGGATGCCGGGTGGGGACTGCCGGATGTGCGCCAGCGCGTCCTGCAGGGTGCCGCAGACGTGCACGCCGCGGCCGAGGCCGGCGATATGGTTGGACACGCTTTCGGCCCATTCCGGCGGATCTTCAACGACAAGAACGCGCATACCTGCGATTGATTTCCCGGGCCACGGACTGCGTCGACGACTGGACGGCGGGCCTTCTTCCGCCAGCGCGGCATCGCGGAAGCGACGCCCATCCGATTCTAGATTTGTCCTTGCGGGAAAACGCGGTTTGGCGTCTTAATGCGGTCTGATATCAAGGTCGGCGTCGCGGCAAGATTGCGGGAGGAGACTCGGGCGGCGGGTGCGCGGCCTCGGTGCAAAGGCCCGCGTCTTCAGAAACAATCGCAACAATAGTTTTCTTGCGAGCGCGCCCTGCGCGAGCCTCCCGGCACCGTATCGCCGCGCGTCATCGCGCCGCGGCCCGTGCGCATGCGGGCGTGGCGTCCGCCCCATCGCGCCGGCCGCGCGAAATCCCACCGTGTTGCCCGCGTGGCCCAATGTTTCAGCGTGCCTCGCCGCGCTTGCGCTCCGGCCCAGAGGCAGTAGCATGCGCGCTCAGACCGATTCAGCCTCATTTAAGGACCGATCCATGACCTTGCCGCGCCCGCGCCTTGCCTTGTCCCTCCTGACGCTTACGCTGGCGCTGTCGGGGTGCGTGAACATGCCGTCCTCGAACGGATACGGCACCCGCGACGATCCGCGCTACGGGCAACTGCTGGACCTGATCAACGAGGCGCTGAAGGCAGACATGGCGGTGGTGCTGGTGGCCGACCTGATGCCGCACGCGACGCTGAAAGACGCCTTGACCATGACGCAGTGGACTCCGACCGTGATCTGGATGCACGAGAAGGCGCCGCAGGTGACCTTCAGCCGCAAGTTCCAGACCAATACGCTCAAGCGCGACCCGAAGGAAACCTACCTGTTCCAGGCGTTCGAGGTGCATATCCTGCCGCCCGGCAAGTACCTGCTGACCGGCGGCGACGACTACAAGCTGAATGCGCTGCTCGATCAGGTCGGGGCCAAGCGCGGGCCGGAGGGATCGGGCCGCGGCGCCAACGGCACCGCCTATCTTTCGCCGGAACTCTATCGCGAGTTCTACAGGCAGCAGGCGTGGCGCGACGCCACCACCCACAGCGAGACCAAGACGCGCCAGGTCTGCACGGCCGTGCACGTGGCCTCGGGCGCCTGCGTGAGCTGGGGCGAGCAGCAATACACCGAGACCTCGGCGGGGATGCCGGCGGGCTACTACGAGGAAACCGATTCGCGCGATATTCCCGCCATCAAGGTGCAGGCGCGCATCCCGCCCAAGCAGGCGCTGGCCAGCTTCACGCTGCAGGGCGGTCAACTGGTGCTGAGCCAGCGCATGCACCTGAAGACGCCCAGCTACAAGTTCCGCCAGTCGGCCTGCCGCGCGGTCGATCCCAAGATGATCGAGTGCCCGCTGGAGGACCTGACCGTCTACACCCGCCCGGCGCCGATGGAGTTCGCGCAGAAGTACCTGGCGCAGCGGACCCTGAGCGCCGAGCACCAGGCGCTGCTGGCCAAGCTGCAGCCCATGCAGATCACGCCGCTGGGCAAGCAGGGCATGGAAGATCCGATCTGGGGCGTGCCGCTGTCGATGGACAAGGGGCGCTAGGCCGGCGCGCGGCGGGAAAAAAAGAGAAGAGCGCGCAACGCGGCGTTGCGTTTGGCGGGGGTAAACTCCCCCACCGCCCCGTCGCATCGGAGCGCCTGACCGTCGCCATGCAACTGTCCCACCCGGATCGAGGAGTGGACGATGCAACGCCATTTCCTTGTCCTGTTGTTGCTGTCGCTGACCCAGATCGTCGGTTGGGGCGTGGTCGGCGTGCTGCCGGTCATCGCCGCGCCGGTCGCGTCCGACCTGGGCGCCACCTTGCCGTCGATATTCCTGGGCACGTCGGTCATGTATGTCGCGATGGGGCTGGCCGCGCCGCTGACCGCCCGCGCGTTCCGCCGGTTCGGCACGCGCCAGGCGATGGCGGCGGGCGCCGCGCTGATCGGACTGGGCCTGGCCCTGTTGGCGCTGTCTCCGGGCCTAATGGCCTTCTGGGCCGCCTGGGCGCTGATCGGCGTGGCGGGCGCCGCCTTCCTGACGACCGCCGCCTATGCCTACGTCGTGGAATATGCGCGGGAACAGGCGCGCGGCCTCATCGGCACGCTGATGCTGGTGACGGGCCTGGCGGGCAGCGTGTTCCTGCCGGTCACGGCGTTTCTCGATCACCTGATCGGCTGGCGCGATGCGCTGCTCGTGTACGCCGCCGTCATGGCGCTGGCCGTGGGCCCGCTGCTCTGGTTCGGCCTGCCCGCGACCGAAGCGACGGCGGCAGTGGCCGCGCGGCGCGGCGCCGGCTCCCATGGCAGGATCTTCGTGCTGCTGGTGACCGCGATAGCCTTGAACAGTTTCGTCACCTTCGGCATCCAGGCCGTGGGCGTGCCGCTGCTGCAGGCCATGTGCATGGATCTGGCGCGCGCCGTCGCGGTTGCGTCGCTGCTGGGCGTTTTCAAGGTCGGCGGGCGCTTGCTTGACCTGCTGGGCGGCGGGCGCTGGGACGGGCTGTCCACCGGCATTGCCGCGGGCGCCATGATTCCGCTGGGGCTGGCCGCCATCTGGATCGGCGGCGCGGGCCTGCTGCCGGTCGTCGGCTACCTGCTGCTGTTCGGGGTCGGCAGCGGCGCCTTCGCGGTGGCGCGGGCCACCATGCCGTTGGTGTTCTTCGACAAGGCCGGCTATGCGGCGGCGATGGCCGCCATCGCCTTGCCGATGAATCTGATCAACGCCCTGGCGCCGCCGGCGCTGGCGGTGTCGATGGAGCAGGCCGGCGCGCCGGTCACGTTCGCGCTGCTGGGCGGGCTGAGCGTGCTGGCGCTGGCGGCGCTGCTGGCGCTGAGCCGCTTGCGACCGCCGTAGCGGTCGAAGTCCGCCCAGGCCTCGGACCAGTTGAAGGCGACGCCGACGATGCCGACGCCGCCCAGGCGTTGGTCGACGGCCAGCAGCTTCGCCGCCGCGCGCATGAAGGTATCGCTGACGTTCGCATCGGGGGCTCGCGGATCGCTTGGACCTTGTCGCACAGGTTGCTGGCGTCCAGGGAAGGCTATGCAGCGCTACGTATCACTGGGATTTATAAGGGGCTTAAGCCGTTGCTTGAACCAGCGCGGTGAACAGCCGAGCAAAGTCGTCATTCCTAGGGTTATCCCTAATCTCTTCCTCGCCCTACCATGCCGGTCCGGTTCAACAAAGCCCCGGAACAACAACAGGCGATCATCGCGCCACCCGGCCGGGGCGACATAGGAAGCAAGCATGTTTGGCCTATTTTCTGGTCTGCGTATCCGCGCCCGCCTGTCCGGCGCGTTCTTGATGGTGGCGCTGCTGGGCGGCGCGGTCGGCGCCTTCGGCGTGTGGGGGCTGGCCCGTATCAACGACATGAACAGCCAGCTCTACGAGGTCGAATTGCGCGGCCTGTCCGACATGAAAAACGCCAACCTGCAGTTGGTGTATGCCGGCCGCGCCCGCAACAGCTATCTGGCGGCCTCCACCGAGGCCGAACGCGAGGCCAGCCGTAAACAGTTCGACAGCGCCGTGCGGCGGCTGGACGCGCTGCGCGATCGCGCCGCCAGCTACTACCTGGCGCCCGAGGACCGCCAGTTGCTGGCGCGCTTCAGGCAGGCGCAAGACGCCTGGAAGCGCGACGCCGAGGCTTTCTTCACCGCCGCCCGCGAGCTGCCGCTGCGGGCGAAGGATTCGCGCGCCGTCGAGATCGAAAAGCACGTGATTGCGTCATCGGAGCAACTGGACGGCGTCATGGACCGGCTGGCCGAGTCCAAGGAAGCCAGCACCGCGCGGTCGGTGCAGGCGGGCTCCGACCTCTACGAACGCACGCGCCTCATCATGATCGCGCTGTCGATCGCCGGCGTGGCGCTCGGCATGCTGCTGGGCGGGTTCATGACGCGCGGCATCGTGCAGCCGCTTGGGCAGGCGGTGCAAGCCGCGCGCCGCGTGGCCGCCGGCGATCTGACCGGCGACATCCGCATCGTCACGCGCGACGAGACGGGCGACCTGATGATCGCCCTGCAAGCCATGAACCACGGCCTGGCCGCTATCGTGCGCGATGTGCGCGATGGCTGCGAAGGCATCGCCTCGGCGGCCTCCGAGATCGCCCAGGGCAACGCCGACCTGTCGCAACGCACCGAGGAACAGGCCGCCTCTTTGGAGCAAACCGCCGCTTCGATGGAGCAACTGACCAGCACCGTGCAGTTGAACGCCAGCCACGCCGGCCAGGCCGAGCAACTCGTCACCCAGGCCTCGGCCGTGGCCGTGCGCGGCGGCAACGAAGTCGATGGCGTGGTGCGCACCATGGACGCCATCTCCGACAGCTCGCGGCGCATCGCCGATATCACGAACGTGATCGACAGCATCGCCTTCCAGACCAACATCCTGGCCCTGAATGCCGCGGTCGAGGCTGCGCGGGCGGGCGAACAGGGCCGGGGCTTTGCCGTGGTGGCGGGCGAGGTTCGCACCCTGGCGCAGCGCTCGGCCGTGGCCGCCAAGGAGATCAACGCCCTCATCAACGAGTCCGTCAGCCGCGTCGAAGACGGCGCGCGGCAGGCCGGCGCCGCCGGCCGCACCATGCGTGAAGTGGTGGCCAGCGTGGGTCAGGCCGTGACGCTGGTGCGCGAAATCGCTGGCGCCTCGGCCGAACAGTCCACCGGCATCGGCCAGGTCAACCAGGCCGTGGCGCAGATGGATGGCGTCACCCAGCAGAACGCCGCGCTGGTGGAAGAGGCCGCCGCCGCGGCCGCCAGCATGCGCGAACAGGCCGGACGGCTGACGCAACTGGTCCGGCGCTTCCAGGTCGATGCGGTCACCGGCGCACGCGTGCTGGCGGCGCGACCCCTGCCCGCGCTGTCCGCGTCCGAATGAGAGAGGATCGTCTCATTATTGCGAACAACAAAATATGCTGTTACGTTCGCGAAAAATTTGGCAGAATTGATTCGGGTAAACCGTTACGTGAATCCATGCGCAGATCCGAAATCGTTTCGAGCGGACGCATACGCGCCGCACGTGCACATTGGCGCCCCTTCGTCCTCGGGATGCTGATCGTGTTCACCGTGACGGCAGTCTGTGGCCTGTACCTCCATGGCTCGCATCAAGGCGAACATGCCGCGATCGCCATAGGCTGGACCCTGGTCGGGATGCTGGCCCTGGCCTACTGGGTCTGCCGACGGTAGCGGCGAGGGCTGGCGCGCGGCGGCCGCCGGCCCTCGCGAGTGCGTCGCTTAGAAGTAGGCCAACGCGTAGGTGGCGTTCGCCTGGACCGAGCCGGTGCCTGACGTGACCGCTCCGGGGCCGCCCACAACGGACATGCGGGCCCAGTAGCGCAGCTCGTTGCTGCCGTTGATCAGTTGCTTCGCGTTCGCGGCGCTGGGGGTGGCGGCAAGATTGACGGGCGTGGTGCCATCGCTCTCGAGCAACTGCACGGCGACGGCGGTGGCGGTTCCGGTATTGGAGATCTTGCCCAGCGAGGTGTTCGTGAAGGTGCCGAGGAACTGGACCGCCACCTTGGACAACTTGCCGTTCGGGTTGGGGGTGGTCCCCGTATCCTCGTCGAACGAGCAGCCCGTCAGGTGGATGACGACGGGCACCGAGTCGGAGAATTTCCCGGGGCCATTCAGCATGCGCTGGGAGACCTGGCCCAGGTCGATCGTCATGTTGCTGTCGGCGGCGGAGATGGAGCAAGGCCCTTCGATGACCGTCGCCGAAAAGGTGATGGTGCCGGAGCCGCTGGTGCCCGCCGCAAATCCCGGCGCTGAATTGAACGCGACAGCGGCGGCGAGGGCGAGAGTGGATTTCTTGATCATGGGTGACTCCTGTGTTTCCTCTGTGGAAAGTGCATGAATGGTTGCGGACCGTATCTGGCGGTCCGGAACGGTGAAAAAGCGTGCGCGGGTCGCGTCCCTATTCCTTGACCCGTTCCTTGAATACGCAAACCCCCGCCGCACAGTGGTAGCGGCTGACGCGCATGCCGCCGTAGTCGTCGACATTGCCCATCATCAACTGCTTGGCGTCCGCGGGTAACTGGGCCTTGACCGCTTGCTCGGACAGCGGCGCGAGCATGATCGGCGTGTCGAAGCCGGGCAGCAGTTGCTTGCTGTCCGTGCCCAGCCACATCACCGTGAGGTAATAGGGCGACGTGTTCTTGAGCGTCAGGGTGCGGCCATCGGTGCGCGCCTGCAGGGCCTGTTCCGGCGCCGCCTCGCCGCGCTCGCCCAGCTTGGGCGGCCGTATGAACAGCTTGAGCTGGCTCTGCGTGGTCAGTTGCAGGAGGCTGGCGTCCTTGTCCTTCGGCGCCGGCGGGATTTCGCGCACGTTGAAATAGAACAGGGTCTCGCGGTCCTGCGGCAGGCGGGCCTTGGCCGCGGCGCTCATCTGCATGATCCGCACCTGCGCCTTCTTGCCCGCGTCAATGCGTTGCAGCGGGGGCAGCGCCAGCAGGTCGTTGGTCATCTTGCCGTCCTGGTCCTCGACCCAGGCCTGTGCCAGGTAGGGGGTATCGGTGCTTTCGTTGGTCAGCACCACCGAGACCGACTTCTGTTCGGTGCCCAGGATGATGCGGGTGCGATCCACATTGACCGCGCCCTGGCAGAGGGCGGGCAAGGCGAGCCAGGCGCAGAGCAGCGGTCCGGTGATATGTCTGAGTTTCATGTTTTCGCTTTCAAAATGAACGTCATGGGATGCGGGATATCAGGCCTCATTGGCAGGGCAGCGGCTGCGGGCCCTGGGCCAGCGCCGCGGGCGCGGGCAGGGTCAGGTGGCATTCCTTTTCGCCAGCCCAGGTCACGGTGAGCGCGTCGCGGTCTTCCGCGGTCACGCCGCTCAGATAGACCAGCCCCTCGTCGCCCACCATGCCGGCCGTCATGCCGGAACGGGAGGACAGCACCAGGGCGCCCAGCGGCGGGGCGTTGCCGTCGCTCAACCGGACATGGCCCAGCACCTGCTCGCCCTGGCTGGCGCGGATGCGGGAGTAGCCGATGGCGCCCTCGGTCAACACCTGGCTGATGATCGAGTCGGCCACGTCGACGTCGTCGGGCAGGGCGTTCACGTCCACCGCGACGTTGCTTTCGCGGTAGCTCGACACGTTGTTGACCACGGCGATGCCAAAGCGATTGGTAACGCCGTTGCCGTAGTCCACCGGCACGCCAGTGATCCCGTCGGTGTCGACCACCAGGCGCGGTTCGTTGCCGGCGGCCGGCTGGCCGAATGCCGCGCCCGCGGCCGTGGCCGTCATCGAGCCATACCAGCTCAGGCCGACGTTGCGGTATTGGCCGGGCTGCACGGTGAAGTCGGCGCTGGCTCGGCCATAGGGCGTGCGGCTCTGGATGCTGCCGCTCATGCTCTGGCGCCGCGAGTCGTAGTAGCGTTCGTCGCTCGCGTTCAGGTTCCAGGTGGTGTTCGGATGGCTGAAGTCGGTGTAGCCGACCGTGTGCTGTATCAGGCTGTCGCCGCTGCGCTGGTAGCCATAGCTGAACTGGCGGTTGTCGCCTATCGGGATGCTGATCGTGGCGTAGATCTGGTTCTCGGCCTGGCCATAGAAGCTCTGGGTACGGGCCAGCGACAGTGACATGTTGATGTTGCGCAGCGGCCCGATGTTGGCGTTCTTGCTGAGCGTGATCATGTAGTGGTTGTTGGTCGCCGAGTCGTTCCAGTAGTTCAGCCGGCTCAGCGACAGCGACACGCTCATGTCCAGCGGCTGGATGTGCTGGCTGTATGCCACCGTGTAGCTCTGCTTCTCGTCGCGGAAGAATTCGTCGCGCAGCACCGAGCGCATGACGTATTCGGGCAGCGACAGGAAGTGCCGGCCGGAGAATCGGTAGCCCATGAAGGCGATGGTGCTGCCCAGGCCATCGAAGGTCTTGGCGTAGTTGACCCGGTAGCTGTAGCCGGTGCGGCGCGGGGCATGGGCGAACGGCAGCCGGGCGTCCGAGCGCGTCACGTCCGCCGACAGGGCGCCCAGCCGGCCCAAGTTCTGGCCGGCGCCCAGCGCCAGCGCCCGGTATCCGTCCTGGGTGGCAACGAAGCCGCCATACAGCGAGGTATCGTTGAACGCGCCCCAGGTGGCTTCGGCCGTCATGAAGCCGGGCCTGACCACGTGGTTGTTGGCGCGGCCGCCGAACAGCGGCCGTCCGGCCGAAACCTGGTAGCGCAGGTTGCCCTTGCGCGTCATGAACGGCACGCTCGCCGTCGTGATCTGCCACGTACGGGTGCTGCCGTCGCTCTCCGTCAAGGTGACGTCCAGATTGCCGCTGATGTTCTGGTTCAGCGCCGGCAGGACGAAGGGGCCGGGCGACACTCGGGTCTGGTAGAGCAGGCGGCCGCTCTGGCTGACGGTCACTTGCGCGTTGCTGTTGGCAATGCCGGTCACCTGCGGCGCATAGCCCTGCAGCGATGGCGGCAGCATGCGCTCGTCGCTGGCCAGGGTGACGCCGGCGAAGCGGATCGGATCGAACAGGGAGGACGACAGGTAGGTCTGGCCCAGCGTCAGCTTCGATTCCCATTGCGGCAGCGGCCGGAACAGGTAGGTCTGCGGCAGGATGGCGTTGGTTTGCGACTTGCCGTGACTGTCGTGGCGGCTGTACTGGTAGTCGCTGCGCAGGCGCCAAGCGCCCAGGTTCAGGCCGGCGGTGCCGTACAGGGTGTAGCTGGACGAGTTGCTGCCCTGCTGCGCCATATAGCGGTTGGCCAGCAGGTTGTAGTCGAGGATCACGCCGTTCACGCCCGTGCTCCAGCGCGCCGGCGGCACCCAGTCCGGGTCCTGGTAGCGCAACCAGGCCTGCGGCACCGTCACGGTCAGCGACTGGCTGTCCGGGCTGTAGGCGACCTTGCTGTCAGGGGTGTCGAGGTCGACGCAGGGGCCGGCGTCGCTGTTGACATTGGCGAGCCGCGCCGCGGCGTCGTCCTTGAGGGCCAGCATCTCGAGCATTGCCGGAGTGACACAGAACACCGTGCCGTCGTCTATCACCGGCACCGCCTTGACCTGGTACTGGGCCTGGAGCAGGCGCTGGTTCAGGTAGAAGTCGACCAGGTAGGTGCCTGGCGCCACGTAGCCGTCGCGGCTGAAAGTGGACAGGTCGACGTTGCGCTTGTCCTTGGTGTTCAGAAAGCCACTGCTGAACTCCGTGGCGTGCGCCGACAGCACATAGGTACTGATTGCCATGATGGATGCCAAGCGGGCCAGGGTCATGATGTTTTTTGCCATATTCCGGCGTGAGAGACTGCCGGAAAACCTCGGCGTCGATGTGGCGCCGCATCGCGGCCACCTCGGTACGGAAAGCGCGCGTCGGAAATCCCCCGCCGCCATGGCGGCGGGGTTCCGTACGCACGGAATGGCGGCGTTTGGCCGCTTAGAAATACGTCAGCGTGTAGGTGACCGAGCTGCTCACCGTACCGGCCGTGACGCCGGTGGCGGCGGTCGATGCCAGCCGGGCGAAGAAGTTCAGCACGTTGGTGTTGCCCGCCGTGAGTTGTTGGGCCGTGGCCGACGTAGGGGCGGTGTTGAAGTTGACCGCGGTGGCGTTGTCCTTGCCCAGGATCTGGACCGCGACGTTGGCGGCGTTGCCCGTGTTCGTGAGCATGCCCTTGGTCGCGTCGGACGCGGTGCCGGCGAAAGACACGCCGACCTTGGAAAGCTTGCCGTTCGCGTTGGCGCCTGCGCCGGTATCCGCTTCGAACGAGCAACCCGTCAGGTGGATGGTGATCGGCACCGAAGCGGAGAACTTGCCGGCTCCGACCAGGTCCTTGCGGGAGATCTGGCCCAGGTCGATGTTCAGGGCGGAGTCGGCGGCCGAGATGCTGCACGGCGCTTCGATGATCGAGCCGGTGAAAGTGATGGTGCCTTGACCGAATTCACCGGCGGCGAATGCCGCGACCGGACCCAGCAGGGCGGCGGTGGTTGCAGTGGCGAGGAGCGTCTTCTTAAGCATGGATAGTCCTTATTGATATCCGAGGGAGCTAGCCTGCGCGGTTGGCCGCGCAGAGGTTGAAAAAACGGATAGGCCGGGCTCGGAAATGATGGGTCGGCGTGGCGCCGTTTTTTCATCAGCCCGAATGAGAAGCTATTGCGTTCGCATGAGATGTCGAGGCGTTAGTTCAAGAGGCCTGGCCGCGCTGAGGCGCCAGGCGTGCGGAGGAATATGTGATGTTCCCGTCATGGACGGAATCTTGCATAGCGCGGATTATCTGAGCATTAACTCGCGTCAGATATCGAGAGGGGGCGTCGGAGCGCCCCGATGGGCGTCCGTCAGGACGCCCTCGGAGGACGCCCATGAGGGGCGTCCGGCAGGATCGGCGGGAAGGAAAGGCGGGAAGGAAAGGCCGAAAGGAGGAGCGGCTCAGGCGCGCCAGGCGAGCACGGCGGCGACCGCCACGCAGACCGCCGCGAATACCCGTTGCAGCACCGCTTGCGGCACGCGCGGCGCCAGCGCGCGGCCGGCCGTCATGCCGGCGATGGCCGCGGCCACGAAGGCCCATTGCGCGGTCGACAGCGTCAGTCCGTGCAGCAGGGCGGAACTGACCGTGGCGGCCGATACCAGCGCGATCACCATGAGCGAGGTCGAGACGATGCTGATCATGCGCGCGTCGCTGAAGTGTGTCATCGCCGGAACGATGATGAAGCCGCCGCCGACCCCGAGCATACCGGTGCACAGGCCGGATACGGCGCCGATGCCGCCCAGCGTGACGGCGGTCAGGCGGTTCCAGACGAAGCGGCCGGTTTCGGGCGAGAGCCGGCAGGCCTTGCGCGGGGCGTCGGCCGCGCCCGGGGCCGGCGCGCGGCCGCGCGATTGCTGCACCATGCGGGCGGCCACCAGCAGCATCACCGCTGCAAAAGTCAGACTAAGCCAATGCGCCGGCAAGCGCCGCGCCAGCGACAATCCCAGCGGTGCGGTCAGTGCGCCCACCGCGGCCATCAACATGGCGGCCTTGTAGCGCACCAGCCCGCGCATCAGGCCCTGCAGGGCGCCGACCGCCGACGCGATGCCCACGGCGATCAGCGCCACCGGCGCCGCCTGCGTCAGCGTCAGGCCCAGGCCGAACATCAGTGCGGGCACGGCCAGAATGCCGCCGCCGGCGCCGGTCAGGCCGAGGGAGACGCCGATGCACAGCCCGAGCAGGGTCGCGGTCACCATCATTAATTACTTTTAGAAATTAACTTATTACTTCAAATAAGTATAACGTGCCGGGATGGGGTTTCTGCCATGCGGATTTTGTTGGTCGAGGATGACGCCTCCATCGCGCTGGCCATCCAGGCGGGCCTGGGGTTGCAAGGGTTCGTGGTGGACGTGGTCGGCAACCTGCGGCAGGCCGACCTGGCGGTGCAGACGTCGCATTTCGGCGCCTGCGTGCTGGATCTCGGGCTGCCCGATGGCGACGGCATGGGGCTGCTGGCGCGATGGCGCGCGCGCCGCCTGAACCTGCCGGTGCTGGTGCTGACGGCCCGCTCGGCGGTGCCGCAGCGGGTCGACGCGCTGCGCGCCGGCGCCGACGACTACGTCCTCAAGCCGTTCGACCTCGACGAACTGGGCGCGCGCCTGCAGGCGCTGATGCGGCGGACCGCCGGGCACACCACCGATCGCATCGAGCACGGCCGCCTGACGCTGTTCGTGTCGCGCGGCGAAGTGCTGCTGGACGGCAAGCGCATCGCGTTGCAGCGGCGCGAGCTGACGCTGCTCAGTACGCTGTTGCAGCATCCCGGGCAGATCCTCACCATGGATCAGTTGCGCGACAGCCTGTACGGCTTCGATGACCGGGTCGAGAGCAACGCCGTCAACGTCCACATCCACAAGCTGCGCCGCAAGCTCGGCGCCGACCTGATCGAGACCGTGCGCGGCTGGGGCTACCGGCTGGGGATGCCGGCGCCGTGAGTCTGCGCACGCGCCTGTCGATGTTGCTCGGCGTCGTCTGGCTGGTGGTCGGCGGCGCCGTCACGCTGTGGATGTTCGAGCACGCCAGCGCCCAACTGGACGCGGCGCTGGACTCCCGGCTGGCGGCGTCGGCGGCGATGGTGACGCGGCTGGTGACGCAATGGCCGCGCGACGCGGCGGTCGGCCTGCCGGACATGGCCGCCGCCAGCGGCGCGCCGGCGCGCGGCGGCATCGCGTGCGAGGTCGGCGCCTTC
>NZ_CADIJW010000055.1 GCF_902859745.1 Achromobacter dolens
GGCATTGCGGAGCCAGGCGCGCCGCCGGATCGCTGTACCAGGGTTCCGTGCGCATGGCCCCGGATGCTGTCGCCTTGTCTGCCGGCCAGCGTTCTCGCATTTGCAGTGAGGAGGACGTCAAGCATGGATACGTGGGTGGAAGGCAGCATTTATGGGGCGAGTCTCAGCTCCACCAGCGCCCAGCGTGTTTACGCCGGAGGGGCCACCCCCATCAAGCACAGCTTGATTGGCTCCCGACGGCGTCGCGTTGTTTGAGTACCTGATGTTGTGAGTGTGGCTCCGGAACTGATCGACCTGGCGGCTACCGAGCGCCCTCGCATTTGCAGTGTCAGCGTCAGTTCCGGTGAAACGGCGAAACATATCCCGCAAGTCGGGCACCCGGAAGTTGGCTGCGTCCACGTCCACAAAGTAGTGTCCGCCGCGCCTTGTCTCCCAAACCGCCTGCGTCAAGACAAGCGAATTTTCCTGGGCGTAGCCCCAAAGGCCTGGGTAATCTGCCTTGGGAACCGTGCCACCCGTGGCGTCCAACTCGCTCGCGAGCGGCGAGATGGTGTGTCCGTCCAGCGGGCGTCCGCAAAGCGGGGAGCGATATCCGGTGTAGAAGGCGGTTTGGGTCCAAATCCAGACCTCCCCACATTCGGCGACGATGATTGGGCCGACGTTTTCCCGTGGCAGGGCGGTAACGGAGAAGATGAGCGGGTAGCGACCGTCCGGCGGGAGAGTTCCCAAGGCGGCCGCGCGGAGCTTTCCATCCTGCGCACCGACCAATAGATGCCCTTCGGCGACGGCGGCCAGGCCCGTTCCCCCGCGAGACACCGCGAGGGTGCCTTTGCTGGCCTTGTCCATGTCCAAGCTACCGAGCACCAAATCTACGTCGGCCTGCCCGTCAAAGGGCTTGGGCGCCGCGGTGCCCGCGCCAGATATCGAAAGTTGGCGCGCAACCGCCAGCTTCTTGGCGGCCGCTGCCGTTTCATCTTTGCCCAGGCGCTTGGCGGTTTCCTCATCGACGTACTCGCGCGTGGCCAGCACCACGTCAGGATCAATCTTGAGCGTGAAATTGCTGGTGCTGGAAACCTGCAGCACCATGCGTACCACCTGCGTGCGTGCCGAACCTTCGGCCATCTGCGGCTTGTAGGTGGGCGGACAATTGGATACCGCGATCAGGTCGCCGTCCGCGTCCCGCAGTCCCAGCTCACGCGCCCACCACCCACCGAACTGCTCCGGGATGACCTGTTCCACTACCAGCCACGCCGGATTGTTCGGGTCAACGAATTTGCGATTGATCGGCGCGCGGTGCTTGGAGCCGATCAGCGAGGTTTGCTCGCGGCTCGGTACGGGCAGCACGCCGCCGCCGTCGCCGACTTCCAGCTCGGTGATGTTCACGGGGATGCCGAGCGCCTTGGCGTTGGCTTCCTTGGCTTCGCCGATCTTGGTCAAGATTCCGAAATAGGTAGTCATGGGTATACCGTCAGGGTGTCGATGATGTGCGTGGCCAGGGCGGCCGGCGTGGCGGCCGCGACTTCCACGGGTTGAGGTTGATAGGGGTATACGGTCATCTCGTCGCCGTCATAGGACGCGACGCAGTGATTCAGGGGCGCCCGCACTTCCACCGCGATGGCCAAGCCGGTCATGTGCTGGCTCAGGCGCTTGGTGCTGTCGATGAGGCGGCCCAGCTCGTAATACATTGCTTCGGAAATGCCGCCATCGAGAACGCCGATAGTGAGCCGGAACGTTCCGCGCCGACCTTCTGGCACCATCTGGTGCCATTCGGTCACTTCCAGTAGATAGCCCAGCGGCTCCACCACGCGGCGCAGCGCGCCGATGGTGCCTTTCAGTTGGTGAATCTTGAAAGAATTGGCAATGGCCTTACGCTTGGCCGCCTCTGACCAGGCATCGTCCCAGCGGTCCACCGATCTTTCCCACGCCAGCCAGGGCAGCAGCGGGGCGGGCGTGGTGCTCGCGCGGCGCAGCTTGCGCAGGGGCAAGGGGATTTCCTCGATGTCGGCACCGACCTGGGCAAGCTTGCGCTCAACCGGGGTGGATGAGGGCGGCAGCAGAGTGGGCTTGTTCGCCATTTCAACCGCCGGGCGCAATGGAGACTTCCACCGCCAAGCATGTGGCGGCCTGCGTGGCGTCAAGCACCAGGTTGTCCGCCGGCTCGATCAAGTCGAGATGCGCGACGCCTTCGACATGCAGCGCGGCATTGATCGCGGATCGCCAGACTGATACGCCGGCACGGCGGGGCCGGTTGACGTAGGCGTGACACGCGCGCGTGGCGGCCTCCAGCGCGACCGACCGGCCCGGGCCTTCGCCTTTCATGTGGAGAACCGCCCGCACGCTGTACGTGATGATGCTGCTGGATTGGACGGTCAAGCGGTCGCCCATGGGGCGGATGTCCTCGTCACTGAGCTTGGCGCGTACCTTGTCCAGCAGTTCGGCCGGCGCGGTGCCGTCGCCATCACGGGCGAGTACGCAGATGCGCACATCGCAAGGCTCGGGGCTGGTGGCGGACGCGTCCGCGACCTGCCCGTCTGCGGTCAAGGCATGGAAGACGTAGCCATCGCGCGGGCCTGCGGTTGACAGGCCTTCCCACGCCAGCTGCGCGCGCTCGCGCAGTTCGTCGTCACTTTCATAGACGGCTTCGACCGGCGGCACGGCGGCTGGGTCGGCAGGCCGGATGACCAGGCGGCTTACACCATACTCGGCTGCAATGTGTTCCAGGTCGGAGCCACGCGCGAATGCCAGCAAGACGGACCGCGCAGCGTCGTTGATACGTTGGCGCAAGATGACTTCGCGCTCGGCGTTTTCCTGCAACGTGATTACCAGCGGCTCCGACTCCAGCGCCAGCGCCTTGGCCACGGCGTTACGGTCTTCTTGCGCGAACAGGGCGAGATACCGCGCCTTGCGCGTTTCCAGGATTCGTTCGTAGTCCAGGGTCTCCACCACGTCCGGCGCGGGAAGCTGGGAAAGGTCGATGATGTTCGGGCTTGCCATGTCAGGCGCTCAAGGTGGTGGAGAGGGACACGCTTTCGGTGCGGTCGCCGGTGTCGGCTTCGCCGACGATGTTCAGCACGACGGCGCCGGGCCGGTTTGCGTTGACGTTGGCCGACAAGCTGCGAACACGCAGCCGGGGTTCCCACAGCATCAGCGCCGTAGCCGCCGCTGCGTAGAGCTGCAGGACGGCGGCGCCATTGGTGGGGGTGTCGATCAGGTCGGCGGCCAGGGCGCCGAAGGGGCGCCGGCGAATGCGCGTGCCTATCGAAGTCGTGAGTATCTTGGTCACGGACTGATTCAGGTGTTGGCGGCCACTGATCCGCAGGCCTGTGTTGGCGTCCATCCCGATGTAGCTCATGCGCCTGCCCCCGGCCCTTGGGTACGCGCGCCGCCCTGCAGCACGCCGCCATGGGTGTGCGTGTGCAAGACGACGCCGTTGGACGAAAGCGCGCCATCGGTGTGGCGAAGGTCACCGGTGATAGTTGTGTTGTTCCCCTTGCCGTTCTTGCCGCTCATGCCGGCCTGATAGGTAAACAGACCCGTCACGGTCACATTGCCGTCAAGGGTGATTTCCGGGCATTTGAGGGTGGCCGACTCGCTGGCGGTGACCGTTGCCGTCTTGATGCCTTCGGCCGTGAGCCGGCCCGCCTGGTGGTCGTAAACGATGCGGGCGCCGTCCGGGTAAAGCGTGACGTGTTCTGCGGCGCTGGCGGACGGGGCGGGGATGGCATCCGAGTTCAGGCCCATCAGCACCACGCCGGCGGCGGGGTCTCCGTCAGGACACAGCAAAACGACTTGTTCGCCGACGGTCGGCGGGTTCCATGTCGTTGTCGTGCCAGCACGCAGCTCCAGCCACGGCAACCAGTTGCTTTGAAGGTCGCCCGATGCGACGCGAACGCGCGCCGGCTGGCTGGACAGATCGACGGCGAAAACCGTACCGATGCGGATCAGGTTGGAGATGAGGCGGAAGAGTTCGGCGATTTCATGCATAGCGGCCATGTTGCCGGGCCGCCTTCGCGCGCGCACGGGGCGCGCCTTGTGCTTCGGCGTGCTACAGGCCTTGGCCGGCCAGATGCCGCGCCAAGGTGTCGAGTACCATTTCTCGGGTGCGTTCGGTGAATCCCAGCAGCTTGCGGCGCGGGTAGCGCACGGGCTTCTGGCCGCGCGCCGGGCGGTCGCTGCGGCCTTCCTGGTGAACCAGGGCCAGGCGCGCTACGCGGCCGCTGTAGCCGACCACCGCGTCGGTGTCGCTGGCCTCTACGCGCAGGTATCGAGCGGTGCGCAGCCGGGTGAACATCTTGCGACGGATGGCGCCGCGCTTGCCACGCAGGTTCTTGGTACGCCTTGGGGCGTAGGGCGTGCCGTCCGGGTTCTGCTGGGCCGCAATCCGCTGGCCTTCGGTGCGGCGTAGCTCCACGGCGACAGCGCGATTCACGCGGCGGCGCTCGGCGGGCCGGAGCTGCGCGAGCAGCGCCGCCGCCCAGGCCTGGACGTCCGAGAAATCGTCACTCATTGGGATGGCGCCACGCCGGGACGGTGACGGTAACAGGGGCCGCGCCCGGGATGACGATGGTGATTTCCTCATCGTCGGCCGGCAGTTCGGCGTCGGTGGGTTCGTCCACATGCTCGGCCATCAGGGCGCCGCCGGCGCCCGATGGCTTCACTACTACGCGCTCGGTGAGCGGCAACTTGATTTCAATGTCCGCCGACTCATGGTTCAGCAGCTCAACATCAAACTGGATCGCGTTGGCGCGCCGGTCGGGATTGATCAGCAGTTCGGGTTGCTTGACGCGAAGCCAGGCCAGCAGCGGCAGCATGATGGTGTCGGCCTGGCCTGCGTAGTCGGTCACCACGATGGTGAGGGTGTACCGATATTCATGCGAGAGGTTGCGCGTTCCCGTGCAATGGACGCTGCCGTCGTCAACGAAAACATGCAGCCTGTCGGGGTTCGTGGACAGAAACTCATTGTGCCGCGTCAGGTATTCGCGCAACTCATTGGCCTTTCGCATGGCTCGCCTCGTCCTGGCATTTGATGATGGTGTCCACCTTGGCCGCGCACATAGCCCAGGAGGTCTCCAGGCGGTCTATCAACAGGTTCAGATCGCCGTCAGTCCTTGGCGCCGCCGCCGGCAGACTGCACGGGGTTACGGGTGCGCAGGTATTCAGCGTAAGCCGCGGCCCCGGTGAGGGCAGGGCGCTGGCGCAGCCTTGCAACAGGATCAGGCAGCACAGTATCAGCCCAGCTGCGAACTTGCGGATTTTCATTCTTGAGCCTTTCAAGGTCGAACGTGCGCTGGTCTAGCGCGTTGCGGAAGTCGTCTTGCGTGCGCTCCAGTTGCGCCAGGTCCAGGCGCTGGGTGGTCATGCGGTTTCCCAGGTCCGCCAGGTCGCTGGCTTGGCGCTCGATCACCTGGCCATAGGCGGTGATGGCGACATCCTGGCGCGCGATGTCGCCACGCTGGAACCAAACCACCACGGCCAGGATGGCGGTTGCCGCATAGGGCGCGATGGCTCGCAGGAACGTGTTCATGCTGCCTGCCCCGCGTCTTCTTCGGAGAATCGCGCGTAGGCGCGCTCCAGCTTCACGTCATAGAGGTTTTCAGCGTAGGCCGGGCCGTTGTAGCCGCGCGCGAATGCCGCCCACTTGCGGCCGACTAGGGCTTTATGCAGGCCCGGGTCGGTCTCGATGAAGCCGACGAAGGCGGCGAGCTGCGCGCCCTCGCTTTCCTGCTGCGCGGCAACGAATGCTTCCACGCTTTCAAACCCCAGCCGGCGCCAGTGGTAGCCCATGATTTGAAATGCGCCCCAGCTCGCGGCCTCCAGCGCCGCAGGGCGGCAAATCTGGATCGCGGCTGCGAGGCGGACGTACTCGGCCGCGCCGCCCGCGTAGCCGCCGCGCTTGGGATTGACGATGGCGGGAAGGCGCGCGGTGTGCGGTGCCGGGTCGATGCCATGCTCGCGCAGGCGTTCATGGAAGACATGCCGCTCGAACAGGATTGCGGGGCGCCCATCGGGCAGAAAGCCGCGCCCGCTCGCTTCCACCTCGTTCACTGCCTTGATGCTGGCCAGGGGGACGCCCAGGCGCTCGGCGGCCGCGATCAGGTCGGGTTCCCGCAGATAGCGCGTCACATCGTGGTGTGCCAGCGCGGCGCGGCTTTTCGGTCCATAGACGCCATCGACCACCAAGCCGGTGGCCCGCTGCAGCGCTGCCACCGCGCCGCGCGTGGCGTCGTCGTAGATCGCCGTGCGCTCAACCTTGTAGCCGGCGCGCTGCAGATCAGATTGAAGATCGGCCACGGCCTGGCCGATGGCGCCCTTACGCAAAATTTCAGACATCGGGATTCCCTCGGGTGAACGTCGCCAAGTTGCCGCGCGCGCGCCAGGCGCCGGCGAACAGCAGCGCGGCGATGACCAGTTCGGACAGGCTGGCCGGCGAGTGCAGCAGCAGGATTTCGACGGCCCGGCAGAACAGCGCCGCAATCAGTGCGGTGGCCAGACACGACAGCACGCGTCGATGGCGCGCGCCATTGGGCTGATACCAGAGGAAGCGGCTGGCCGTGCCGGCGTACAGAAGCGCGCAGGCCACCGCGATGAGGGACAGCGCAGGGGTAGGGTGCAGGTCGGTCATTTCTTTTCCCCAAAGCCTCGGAAAATGCTTCCGAGGTCGAAGTCCGGCGCCTTGGCCAGCAGCTTGAGGGCCAGCGGCACGATGACGACCGCGCCGATCAGCGCGGGCAGAAAGGATTCCTTGGCCAGCTCGCGGGCGACGATTTCGCCGGCGCCGCCGTAGCCGCACAAGCCCGAGACCAGGAAGGAAACGAAGCGCTTCCAGGCGGTGAGGTCTTTCTTGGTACTCGCCACCAGGGCGGCGCCCATGACGGCGCCGAAGGCCGCGTTTGCATCGATCAGCGGCAGGATTTGCGACAGGGCCGCGCCAGATACCAGCGTGGTGGCCACGGCGCCCGATACGGTCGAGGGTTCGGCCATTGGGTTCAGTCCCAGAGTTTGACGGCAGGCGCCGCCGTAGGTTGAGGGGCGGCATCCGGCAGGACAACCACATGGCCATGCGGCAGCACCGCGCCGAGGTCGGCCAGGCCGGGATTGAGTTCGTAGGTGGCTTCCACCACGTCCCGCGTGGTGCCTAGGTGGCGCCAGCAGAGCGCATCCACGGTGTCACCTTGTTGGGCGCGGACTTTCATCAGATGAGGTCCACGATATTGCGCTTGGCGCCGACGACATCGGCGATGGCCCAGCGCGCATTGCGGCGGTGGTCGCTGGGCGCCTCGTCCAGCCATTCCGCCCGCTTCTGGCCGGCGGCCGTGGTGTCGTAGTCGGTCATGCGCTCGATCAGGTCGGCTTTGGCCAAGCTGTAGACGGCGCGGCGGTAGGCGTGCTCCAGGCGGGTGGCGCCGTCGATCTTTGCGGCTGGGACGTCCTGGAGCTGTGTGTAGCCGTTGGCGCGCTGGACGGCCTTCCACGCGGCCAGGCTGTTGCCGGCTTCCAGCATGGCGCCAACGAGCGCGAAGCGCAGGCGCGGTTCGGTCACAGTTCCATCCAGGCGCAACGTCTCGCGGGCGTTGGCCAGGTCGATATCCGGGAAAAAGCCATCATTCCCGACCGTCTGCGGCGGTTCGGTGCGGGGCGCGGGTGCGGTTGCGATGAAGCTCATGGCCTGTTCTCATGAAATCGGCGGTGGGCGGGCATCCAGCCGGTCTGTGACAGACCTTCCGCCCGCGCCGCCGTGCGCTTGGGGGCACTCGGTTAGCCGGCGTCGCCGGCGTTCTTGATCTTGCGTTCCAGCTGTTCGATGAGCTTTTTCGCGCCCACGCCGCTGTGCAGCTCCACGGCGCGGCGCAGTTGTGCGACGCTGGCCCGCGCCATTTCCAGCTGCGGGCCGCGCGGCTCTTCGCCGGCCTGGGCCGCCAGCGTCTTGCCTAGAGCCAAGTGCAGCTTCGCGCGGGCTTGGTCCGGCGCGTCCTGGCCGTCCACCAGGCGCGCGACTTCCTGCAGCACCTGCATGGCCTCCTCGGGCTTGGACACTGCGCCGTTGGCGACGTGGCCGGCCACCTCGTCCAGCAGCAGGGTGGCCGTGTTGCGCTTGAGCCGTTCCGGCAGTTGCAGGTCATGGCGCAGTACGTAGTCGGCGAGCTGCAGGCCGGGCGCGAATGCGCCGATGTCGAAGTGCCACACCATCAGCGTGGTCACCACCTCATCAGGCTGGCCGCCGTCGCCCGCCAATACACCTTGCAGGTAGTCGGCGTACTCGGGAACCAGCTCGCGTTTCACGGCTACCTTGCGCTCCACGGACTGGATATCGTGCAGGCGGCGCCGGTCCTGGGTGAGCTTGGCCATCATCTGGCCGTAGATGCCGCCCATGACTGCGGGCGCGTCGCCGTCGGCCGCGCTCGCGCGGGCGGCCAGCACCCGCGTGCGGTGTTGTTGTGCGGGGCTGGTCATGGTCAGGCCTGCACCAGCTCGATGTTTTCGACCATGGCGGCTTGGCCGTAGTCTTCCACCACGTAGTCGTCGTTCGAGCTTTCGTAGGTCTCCACGCGGCTGCGCTTGGCGTTTTCATCGATGTGACGGCGGCGTCCGCCAATCTGCCAGTACAGCGACAGGTTATCCAGCGGGGTGATGAGCACCTTCTTTTCCGGGAAGAAGGGCGCCTGCACCGCTGGCAGGCCGCCGATACGCTTCTGACTGATGATGAGGTCTGCCGCCAGCGTGTCGGTGGCGCGGCTGTCCTGGTTGACCAGCGGGAAATACTTGTCGTGCATGAGGCCACGGCCGACGATGGCGACCAGGCCGGCGTTTTCGCGGTGCCACGGGTCCAGCAGCGTGATGGCGTCGTAGACCAGGGCGTCCAGGTTCTTGTAGTCGCCGGTGGCGCCCACTTGGACCTTGCCCGCCGTCTTGCCCTCGTTCATGACGCGCTCTTCCGCGTATTCGCGCATCTTCTGCAACCAGCCCTTGTTCACGTCCTGCAGCAGCGGGTTGGTGTTGGGGTTGGTCGTGGTCGCCACGCTGTTGCCATTGAAGCCGATCATGATGCGGTCGAGCGCCTGTCGCTGGATCAGCAGATCGCGGATGCGGATCTCGAAGTCCTTGAAATGCGCCCAGGCGTCGAGCTTGGCGTAGGGGATGAAGGAATCGAAATCGGTATGGCGGCAGTAGTAGCCGTTCGCGTCCAGCGTGGTCAGGTCGCGCGGTTCGCGGTCCTTGACCTTGGTGTCGGTACGCGAGGCGATGGGGCCGGAGAGGTTCAGACCCAGCTTTTCGCCCTGCTGCTCGGTGACGCCGATCATGTTGATCTTGGTCAGGAAGGCCGAGCTTTCTTGAATCTTGGTCTCCATCGTCTGTTGCACGGACGGCACGACGTTGAAGGTCTGCGTGACGCTGTCGACGCCGTTGAGTTCGGCGAGGTTGTGCAGGTAGGCGTTGAAGAGGACGCGGGTATCGTTGCGCATTTGGTGGTTCCGGTTTGGGTTTGAAGGGTCGGGATCGGCCCGCGTTAGCAGTCGGTTTTCACGCGGCCGTCGCCACCGGCCGCCGGCGGACGCTGGGAGAAGTTGCCGGGCGTTTTGTCGAGCTGGGCGCGCAGGTCGGCCAATTCCTTGGCCGTCGCAGCGTTCTTCTTGAATTCCTCCATCTCGGTCCTGACCTTGGTCACGGCGTCGGCCAGGTCGCCGGTGGTTTTCTTGATCGCAGCTTCCAGCGCGTTGAAGGCTTGTGTTGCGGCGGCCACGTCAACGGGCGCGGTGGCCACCTGCGGGGGCTGCGGTGCTGCGGCTTGCGACTGGCCCGGCAGCAGGGAGCGGAAGAAGGCGGCGAACCCTTGCAGGGCCTTGGCGGTTTCGTCGGTGGGCTTGGCGTCTTCGTCGAAGTTCAGGGGCGTTTCCAGCAGGCTGGAGAACAGGTTTTCCGGCGACTGCTTGCGGCCAGCAAGCGGGTTGGATGCGGGATTCTTGGCGGCGAATTGCAGGATGGAGGTCCCCAGGCTGGCCGGGCTGTCGGTGACGCCCAGGCCGACCAAGCCGCACTTGCCGGTGCCGGCGAAGTCTTCTTGAAGTTCGATGGACGTATAGATTTTCTGGCGGCCCTTCGTCATGGACACCAGCGCGGGAGTGGGGTCGAGCTGCGCTTGCAGCGTGAGCTTGCCTTCATCGTTTTCTTCGGTGCGCACGGCCAGGACATCGCCGTAGGCGCAGAACGGACTTTCCGGCACGACGCCGCGAATATGTTCCATCCAGATGCGCGCGCCGTACTTCTCGCGGTTGTAGGTCGCCGCGATCTCTTCCAGCCAGGTGCGCTGGATGTTGCGGCCATCGGTGGTCTGGCCTTCGGTGGCCACGGTAAACCAGCGGTCTTTATTCATAGGGTTTGGCTCGTCGGTGGTGTTCGGGTGTTGCCATACTGGCCCCCGCTGCCCGGCCACTCAACGGCGCGGCGTTGTGCGCGTGCGATCCAGAAGAGACGGCTTCACGCGCGCGCGGAGAAGCCCGGCAGGATGGCGGCATGTTGCAATCCACCGACCACATCGACCCGCGCCGCGTCGCCCGTGACCTGTATTGGCAGGGCTGGCGCATCTCGTCCATTGCGCGCCACCTGAGCGAAAAGCGCACCACTGTTCACAGTTGGAAGACGCGCGACGGCTGGGACAAGGCTTCGCCCGTTGAGCGCGTAGAGACCGCGCTTGATGCGCGCCTGTGTACGCTCATCGCCAAGACTGAGAAGGACGGGCGCGACTTCAAGGAAATCGACCTGCTGGGGCGCCAGCTTGAGCGCACGGCGCGCGTGCGCAAGTTCGATGAGGACGGGCGCGATTCCACGTTGAACCCCGCGCTTGACCGGCGTAATGCTGGGCCGAAGCGCAAGCCCGAGCGCAACGCGATCAGCGACGAACAGGCGCAAAAGCTGTCACAGGCGTTCCGCGATTCCCTCTTCGAGTATCAGAAAGTCTGGCTTCGCAACGGCGATCAGCGCACCCGGATGATTCTCAAGTCGCGGCAGATCGGGGCCACCTGGTACTTCGCGCGCGAGGCGCTGGACGATGCGATCAGGACGGGCCGAAATCAAATCTTCCTGTCCGCGTCGAAGGCGCAGGCACACGTCTTCAAGCAGTACATCATTCAATTCGCGCGAGAGGCCGCGGACATCGATCTCAAGGGCGATCCCATCGTCTTGCCGAACGGCGCGCACCTGTACTTTCTGGGGACGAACGCACGCACCGCGCAGAGCTATCACGGCAATTTCTACTTCGATGAGTTCTTCTGGGTGCCGAGGTTCGCGGAGCTGAACAAGGTGGCCAGCGGCATGGCGCTGCACAAGCATTGGCGCAAGACCTATTTTTCTACCCCTTCCAGCATGGCCCACGAAGCCTATCCACTTTGGACCGGCGACGTGTTCAACAAGCGCCGCGCCAAGCGCGATCAAGTCGCCATTGAGCTGGCGCACTCGGTCTTGAAGAATGGCCACCACTGTGATGACCGTATCTGGCGGCAGATCGTCACCATCCTGGACGCCGAGGCGGGCGGCTGCAACCTATTCGACATCGATGAGCTGCGGCTTGAGTACAGCCCCGATCAGTTCGAAAACCTGCTGATGTGCGGTTTCATCGATGACACCGCATCCATCTTCCCGCTGTCTGTGTTGCAGGGCTGCATGGTGGATTCGATGGTCGAGTGGGTCGATGTGCAGAAATTTCTGCTGCGGCCCTACGGACACTGGCCGGTGCTGGTGGGCTATGACCCGTCGCTGTCGGGAGATTCCGCCGGTTGTGTCGTGTTGGCCGCGCCGCGCACCCCCGGCGGCAAATTCCGCGTGCTGGAGTATCACCAGTTCAGGGGGATGGACTTCGCAGCGCAAGCCAAAAAGATTGAGGAAATCACGAAGCGGTACGCCGTGGCTTACATCGGTATCGACGCCACCGGCATGGGCCAAGGCGTGTTCCAGCTGGTCAAGCAGTTCTTTCCCGGTGCCCGGTCTTACAGCTATTCGCCCGAGGTCAAAGGCCGCCTGGTACTCAAGGCGGGGGACGTGATCCGCAACAAACGCCTGGAGTTCGACGCCGGCGCCACCGACCTGGCGCAGTCGCTCATGGCAATTCGCAAGACCACAACCGCCAGCGGGCGCAGTGTCACATACGACGCCGGCCGGGCCAGCGAGACCGGACACGCTGACCTGGCCTGGGCGCTGATGCACGCGCTGGATTGGGAACCCCTGGAAGGCGCCGCAGGCGTCGGAAAAAGCTTCATGGAGATTTACGGATGAAACGAAAAACCAAGGCGGCCAGCGCTGCGCCTGCGCTCATGCCTGAAAAGGTCGAGGCCTTCACCTTCGGTGACCCGGTGCCGGTGCTTGATCGCCGCGAGATACTGGACTATCTGGAGTGCTGGCGCAATGGACGCTGGTATGAGCCGCCCGTCAATTTCGGCGGCCTGTCCAAGACGTTCCGGGCCAGCCCGCACCATAGTTCGGCCATCTACTTCAAGGCCAACATCCTGGCCTCCACGCTGCTGCCGCATCCCGCATTTGGCCGTGATACCTGCCTGAAAATGGCTATCGATTTTCTGACCTTCGGCAACACCTACGCGGAGCGGCTGGACAGCATGACGGGCAAGCTGATCATGATGAAGCACGCGCTTGCCAAGTACACGCGGCGCGGCGTTGAACCTGGCCGCTTCTTCTTTCTGCCCAGCTCTGGCCAGGAGCATGAATTCCGCGCCGGCACGGTGTGTCAACTGATGCAGCCGGACATCAACCAGGAAATCTATGGCCTGCCCGAGTACCTGGCCGCGCTCAATGCTGCATGGTTGAACGAGTCCGCGACGCTGTTCCGGCGCAAGTACTACCACAACGGCAGTCATGCGGGATTCATCATGTACGTGACGGACACCCTGCCTGACGGTGGCTATGTCGATGACATCCGCGAGGCGATGAAGAACTCGAAGGGGCCGGGCAACTTCCGCAACCTCTTTGTCTATGCGCCCGGCGGCAAGAAAGACGGCATGCAGATCATCCCGGTTAGCGAGGTGGCCGCGCGCGATGACTTTTTCAACATCAAGAACGTGTCGCGCGATGACGTGCTCGCCGCGCATCGGGTGCCGCCGCAGCTCATGGGTCTGGTGCCGACGAACTCGGGCGGATTTGGCACGCCGATATCGGCGGCGAAGGTGTTCGCGCGTAACGAGCTGGAGCCGCTGCAGGCCAAGTTCCTGGAAATCAATGACTGGCTGGGCGATGAGGTTGTGCGTTTTAAGCCTTACGCGATCCCAGGAGAAGGCGACGAGTAGCGCGCCCGAGCCACAGGCATACGCCCCGCATCAGCGGGGCTTTTTTTTGGCCGCGCCGCGCGGTGGTTTGCAGGCCTGGCCCTTACCGACGCTCGCCGCGCTTGCGCCCCTGTTTGACTGCCAGCGGCTCGGTCAGACAGGGTTCGCCCTGGATGTATTCCAGCAGGCCGGTGACGTGGTCAATCACATCCTGGCGATGGCGCAGGCTTGCCGCGTTTCGCATACCAGCTTCCAACGCGATCAGGACGCGCTGCAGGCGCCAGATTTCCCAGGCCAAGGCGCACCCCTCTGGCGTGGGGTTTCGGGCGTACAGCTCGCGTATGCGAGCCGCAGACATGGGGGTGGGCGGGGGACGGTCGAGCATGGTCATGATGGCAACCTCAAAGTACTGTATAAATATACAGTAAACCGATCCGTCACCACCTCTGGCGCGCAGTCTTCCCCCCTCCACGCCTGCCCGCTAAATGTGCGAGAAAAGACTCAACCTGCGCCACGCCGCGCTGGCAGCGTTGGCGCGCCCCTGGCGGCCGCCAGGAGGGCTTGGCAGCTGACGCAAAGCGACGCGCCTGAGACGCAGTCGGGGACTTTCACTCGATAGCCGACAGCCCCTCGCCGCCATCTCCCTCCATCAACGAGTGAGCGTGGAGCGTTAAGGCCATGGCTCTTGACGACACGAAGTCCTCGTAAGACAGGGCGTCGATGCCTGTCGGACACAGAGCTGATTTTAAATATTGGTCTCGGAACTGCGAGTCTATCTGCGCTACGTAGTCAGCAGGGGCGCGATCTTTAATCTTGTTGTTGTCTGACCGAGTCAGGAAACAGATGTTGGCGAGGACATTGATGTCAGCCGCTGGGACTCCCTGCTTAAGTAAGAAACTGCGGGGGAATATATGGTGGTACTCATGCTTACTGCCTTTCTTCAGTACTTTGCTCGTATCAATCTTTGCCCCGCTCAGAAGGGACTTTGGAGACAGGGTGTTCAGCATGAGGATGAGCACGCCAGAATTAGCGTTGGCGACCGAAAAGTTGCTCGTGGCGAAGCTGAATCGAACCTCAGGCGTGGGGAGTTTCATCTCGTAGTTCTCGTCCCCTTTCAGCTTTCGCAATTCGATGATATCGCTAGCTTGCCGCTGGTTCACATCGGAGGAGAATCTACGGGTGAATAGGGCGCGCCAGAACCACTTAAGTAGCTGTGCGCGTTGCTTCGCGGAATAGTTGAAACCGTCTTTTAGTTCGGTGGCGAAGAACGTGCTGAGGGGCACGAGCAGCCCAGGAAAGGGAAGAATTTTGTAATGGGTGACTCCTACTTCTCGTTTCAGGAAGTCGAGCGCGCCGATGATTCCTCGCTGGATTTCATCAAAGCGGCGTCTGATTTCTTCGCCCTTCAACTCAAGGATTTTGTCGGGGGTGGTCTCCCCGCTGATTATCCCCGCACATATTCGCAGTTGGAGGTCTTTGTCATTGCAAAAGTCCTCGAACCCATGCTCCGCAATAGCGTCCTGCAAATCGCTAAACTTCTCAACTAGGTCGAAGTCTTCGGACCAGCTCCATGCCGAAAGTAGCTCAAAGACGTTCAGCTCCGTGCCTGCACGGTTGATTCGCTCGAAGACGATTGCGACCTTGTTCCGATCGTCCGTCTCGAACACTTCATTAGGGATGTGATATTCCTTAAAGCGCTCCTGTAAATCGTCGATGAGCACGAGCTGCTCATCGCTAAGATCCTTCGTAGCGCGTCGGAATGCACCGATGTCAAAGAGGGTCCGAGCAGGGAAGTGCCGGGAGGGGTCTACCTCTCCATCCTCAAGCGCAACAAATGCGGGATCTTGGTGCCCCTCCTGGGCTTGCATGTCAAAGTAGATGTCGGTCCAGGACCCGCCTTCGGGCCTAAGGTCGGTTTGAAAGGTGCTGAACAAGCTTGTGATTCGCTGCTGGCCGTCAAGGACGTAGTTGACGGGATAGTTTTTCGACGGTTCCGGCAGCGTAAAGCGACCCAGCTTTTTCTCTGTTGGCATGCGTGTATCTGTGCGCCAGAGAATGATCGTGCCGATTGGAAATTTCTTGTAGATGCTGTCTAGCAAGAACGCAACTTGGTCTGGCTCCCACACGAAATCACGTTGAAATGCAGGAATACGAATATCTCCCGCAGTGATGCGTTCGATAAGTCGGCGAATCGGTAATGGGTCGCTCATGGGTATCTCGTGTGGTGAAGGTAACGAAATAGTACCGCGCACCGTCTGAATCTACTCGGACCCGTTGGGGGGAGTGAATGCAGTTTGGGGAGGGGCTGGGAAAAACCTAACCTTCCTAACCGGGCCTGAAAATGATGCGTAAGGCATTGATTTGCATGAGTAATATTGGTTAGGTTCAAAACCTAACCTGACCTAACCTGAAACCTAACCTCCACGTAAGTGTTTGATTTACATGCATATCTATTTTTCATAAGGTTAGGGTATAGAAACCTAACCGGGTTAGGCCTTGGTTAGGAAAAGGTTAGGTTTCCCGAAACGTCGGAAACCCGCATGAATAAAGGCGATCCGCCCGATTCGCCATGCCAGGTTAGGAAGGTTAGGTTTTTCCCAGCCCCTCCCGAAATATTGAAATGGCCCTCAGTCGCGCCGGTTGCTGGTGCGCTTGCCGTCGTCGCTCTGGATCCTCGATCGCGCTCCAGCACCGGCGGGTCCGCTGGCCAAGTGCTGGCGCTGCAGGTGGTGGCGGACGTAGTGAGCAGCGCGCGGCGGCCGCCGGCGGCGCGCTGGGCAGGCGTTGGCGCTGCAGGTCGCGGTGGACGTGGCCAGCAGCTCGCGGCGGCCGGTGGCAGCGCACTGGCCAGGTGTTGGCGCTGCAGGTGGTGGTGGTGGGTGGTCGGCAGCGCGCGGCGCACGCCGGCGGTGCGCTGGCCTGGCGCCAGTGCTGCAGGGCGCGGTGATCGACATCTGCAGTTTGCGGCGGTGGCCGATGCGCCTGCCAGCATGTAGCAAACGCGGCGATGTCACGGCGCGGACATACCGCGCTGCGGGGGATAGAAAAAAACGGGGAAGGGCGGGCCGACGCTACTACTACAAAACTACTACAGCAGATCGCAGAAACCTAGTGTTTATGCGGCTCTCCGGCCTGTAGGATTCGCCGTTAACTACGGCGAGACGGGCACGCGGGCTTTGCGCTGGAATTGCGCAGGGCCCGCGGGGAGCCTAGTGCCTTGATATTCCAGGGAAAGACCAGGGGGGCAAGTGTAACACCATTGGGTCGCTGCAGAAATTTAGTGGATTTAATCAACTATATGCCCTATATTTCCTGGCATGGCCGGACGCCGCAAGCGGCTGGCCCCATACCTAGAACATCCAGGAGCAGGCATGACCCCGACTTTTCACACGATCCTGCTGGACGTGCAGGACCGTGTCGCCACGGTGACGCTGAACCGGCCCGATAGCCGCAATGCGCTCAATTCCCTCATGTGCGCCGAACTGGTGCAGGCCATGCAGCACCTGGCGGATGATCCGGATGCGCACGTGGTGCTGATCGCCGCGGCGGGCGCCGCGTTCTGCGCAGGCGCCGACCTCAAGGAACGCAAGACCATGTCGAACGCCGAGATGACGGCGCGCCGGGTGCAGGGCTTCGCCGCCTATGCCGCCATCGAGCGCATGCCGCAGCCGGTGATCGCCGTGGTGCAGGGGGCGGCGTTCGGCTCGGGTTGCGAGATCGCCGCGGCCAGCGATTTCGTGCTGGCCTCGTCCGAGGCGACGTTCTGCTATCCCGAAGTGGGTTGGGGCACCGTCGGCGCCACGCAGCGGTTGCCGCGGGTGGCCGGCGCGCGCAAGGCCAAGGAACTGCTCTTCACCGGACGTCG
Organism: Achromobacter dolens; assembly: GCF_902859745.1. Lineage (GTDB taxonomy): Bacteria > Pseudomonadota > Gammaproteobacteria > Burkholderiales > Burkholderiaceae_B > Achromobacter > Achromobacter dolens. Next base: position 17,131 of record NZ_CADIJW010000055.1, read on the forward strand.
TTTCGACGCGGCCGAGGCGCGCGAGATCGGCCTGGTGAACCAGGTGTACGCGCCCGAGGCGCTTGCCGCCGAAGCCGCGCAGATGGCCGCGGCCATCGCGCGCGCCGCGCCGCTGACGGTCAGGCTGACCAAGCGCAGCATCGACCAGGGGCTGGCGACGACGCGCGAAGGCGCGATGGCGATCGAGCTGCTGGCGATCGAGGAGAATTTGCGCGGCACCGACTGGAAGCAGGCCATCGCCGGCTTCGGCACGGCGGGAGACAAGGCATGATCGGCCCGACAACCCTGTCGCAGGCGCTGGCGCGCCAGGTGGCCGAACGCGGCGCCGCCGAAGCCTTCGTCGCGCCCGGCGAACGCCTCACCTGGGCCGCGCTGCAGGACGGCGCGCGAGCCATCGCCCGCAGCCTGCATGCGGCCGGCGTGCGCCGTGGCGACCATGTCGGCGTGCTGTTGGGCAATGGCGGCACCTGGGTGCAGGTGTTCTATGCCTGCGCCATGCTTGGCGCCGTGACGGTGCCGGTCAACACGCGCTTCAAGACCGATGAACTCGCGTTCTGCCTGAAGCAGGCTGACGTCAAGGTGCTGCTGACGGCGGAGTCGTTCCTGGGCATCGACTTCCTCGACCTGCTCACGCAGGTGGAACCGGCGCTGGACCAGGCGCTGCCGGGCGCGGCGTTGCCGCTGCTGCGGCAAGTGGTGGTGTTGGGCGAGCGCTGCCCGCGGGGCGCGGGCAGATGGACCGATTTCCTGGGGGCGGGCGAGGCCGTGGATGACGCGACGCTGCAGGACCGCATGCGCGCGGTGGCGCCGGACGATGTGCTGCTGATTCAGTACACCTCGGGCACCACGTCGTTTCCCAAGGGCGTGATGCTGACGCACGCCAACATGCTGACCAATGCCTGGGCCGCCGCGCAGCGCATCGGCGTGCGGCCGGACGACCGCTATTTCAGCATCCGTCCTTACTTCCATGTGGCCGGGACCACGCTGTCGATCCTGGTCAGCCTGATGAGCGGCTGCTGCCTGCTGACCCTGCCCAAGTTCGACGTGGCCGACGCCTTGCGCATGCTCGACGAAGAACGCTGCACCCTGACATCCGGCAACGACACCATCTTTCTCATGCTGATGGGCCATCCCGATTTCGACCGCGCGCGCATCCATCTGCGCGGCGGCTGGGCGGCGGCCGGCCCGCAGGTGATGCAGAAGATCCGCGACGTGATGGGGGTGCCGGGCATCTGCAATGCCTACGGCCAGTCCGAAGCCTCGCCCAACATCACGCTGTCGGCGCACGATGATCCCTTTGAACTGCGCGCCATGGGCTGGGCGCTGCCGCATCCCGGCATGCAGGTGCGGGTGGTGGACCCGGGAACGGGCGAGCCGCTGCCGGCCGGCATGCAGGGCGAGATCCAGGCGCGCGGCTGGAGCGTGATGAAGGGCTACTACAAGATGCCTGAGGCCACCGCCCGCGCGCTCAGCGCGGACGGCTGGCTCAGCACGGGCGACCTGGGCGAAATGGACGCGGCGGGCCGGTTGCGCATGGTGGGCCGCCTGAAGGACATGTTCCGCGTGGGCGGCGAGAACGTCGCGCCGGCGGAGGTGGAAGAGACCCTGCACGGCCACCCCGCCGTGCGCATGGCGCAGGTGGTCGGCGTGCCCGATGCGCGCCTGGGCGAAGTGCCGGCGGCGTTCGTGCTGCTCAAGGACGGCCAGGACTGCACGGCCGAGGAACTGACGGCCTGGTGCAAGGCGCGCTGCGCCAACTTCAAGGTGCCGCGCTATGTCGAGATCGTCGACAGCTTCGAGCACATCGGCATGACGGGCAGTTCCAAGGTGCAGAAGAACAAGCTGCGCGCCCATGCGCTGGCGCTGTTCGGACTGGAGCGACAGGCATGAGCGCGCGCGACGTGGTGCTGTGCGAATGCTTCGCGCGCGATGGGCTGCAGCACGAGCCCGATTTCATCGGCACGGCGGTCAAGGCCGACCTGATCGACCGTTTCGCGGCGCTGGGCTTTGAACGGATCGAGGCGACCTCGTATTCCAATCCCAAGGTCGTGCCGCAATTCGCCGACGCCACCGACCTGCTGGCGGCGCTGCCGCGGCGCGCGGGCGTCTGGTACAAGGCCACCTGCGCCAACGCGCGCGCCGTCGAGCGCGCGCTGGTTGACCTGGATGCCGGTATCGGCGCCAACGAGATCAGCCTGCTGGTCTCGGCCAGCGAATCGCATTCGACGCGCAACCTGAAGCGCGAACGCGCCGCCCAGTGGGACAACATTGCCGAGATGGCGCGGCTGGCGAACGGCCGCTTTCGCCTGATCGGCACGATTTCGGTGGCGTTCGGCTGCCCCTTCGAAGGCGCGGTCGACCCCGACGTGGTGATGGCCGACGTGCGGCGCTTCGCCGCGCTGGGCGTGCGCATCGTCACGCTGGGCGACACCACCGGCATGGCCACGCCCGCCTCGGTGCGCGACCTGTATGGCCGGATGGCGCGCGAGGTGCCCGAGGTGACGCCGGTGGCGCATTTCCACGACACGCGGGCCACCGGCCTGGTGAACTACGTGGCCGCGCTGGAGGCGGGCGTGACGCACTTCGATTGCGCTTTCGGCGGCGTCGGCGGCCATCCGGCCAAGGTGCGCTACGGCGGCGGTCATACCGGCAATGTGGCGACGGAAGACCTGGTGAATCTGTTCGAGTCCATGGGCGTGCGCACCGGCCTGGATCTGGCGGCGATGGACGCGGTGTCGCGGCATTGCGAGGCGGTGCTGGGGCGCGCGCTGCACAGCCGCGTGGCGCAAAGCGGCTTGAACCCGCTGCTCGGCATCGCGCGGGAGGCGGCCGCATGAGGACCGCCGAGCGTGTTTGTATATCATGCGGGCAGCGGCGCGCGACCCGCGCGCACGCCGTTTTTCTCCGCATCTGAAGAGTCCGCCCATGGCCACCCGAACCGCATCCAAGTCAGCCACCGCCGCGCGTCCCGCACCCCGGGCGTTGAAGGAACTGTTCTCGTACCGCCTGAACCGGCTGGCCTACGTGTCGAGCCGCATCGCCGCCGGCCTGAACGAAAGCCGCTACGGCGTGGGCCCACGCGAGTGGCGCATCATCGCGCTGCTGGGCGCGGCGCCGGACATGTCGCTGAACGCGGTGGCGCGCGAGGCCAACATCGACAAGAGCCAGGCCAGCCGCACCGTGTCCGAACTGATCGAGCGCGGCCTGATCCAGCGCAGCGCCGACAGCCAGGACGGCCGAGGCGTGAGCCTGGACCTGACGCGCAACGGCCGCGCGCTGTACGAGGAGATATTTCCGGCCGCGATCGAGCGCAACGAGGACATGCTGTCGGTGCTGTCGGAGTCCGAGCGCGAGGCCATGGAGCGCATGCTGGACAAGCTGACGACGCACGCGCTGGAGATGCTGAATGAATGCAAGGCGGAGGTGCCGGCGCGTCGCGGCCGCGGCGTGCAGCCGCGCTGAACGCCGGGCGCGAACTCGCGCCTTTTTTTACCTATATTGTTGATTTAATCAATCACTTTGCTTGTCGCCATTGGAAGAGGATATGCGTGATGTCGGAACTGATCATTGAAGACCTGGATGCGGTGCGGTTGCTGCGCCTGAACCGTCCGGAAAAGCACAACGCGCTGAACACCGCGTTGACCACGGCGCTGCTGGACGCGCTGCGCCAGGCCGACCGCGACGACGCGGTGCGCGCGGTGGTGCTGACGGGCAATGGCAAGTCGTTCTGCGCGGGCGCCGACACCGGCGAGTTCTCGGCCCTGACGCCGGAACAGCCGGACGCGGTGCTGCGCCGCGCCGACCTGACGACCGACCTGCACCTGGTGTTCTCGCGCATGGTCAAGCCGGTGATCGGCGCGGTCCATGGCAATGCGCTCGGCGGCGGCGCCGGCCTTGCGCTGGCCTGCGACCTGACGGTGATGGCCGAGGACGTGCGCTTCGGCTATCCGGAACTGCGCCACGGCATCGTGGCCGCGGTGGTCATGGCCAACCTGGTGCGCCAGGTCGGCCGCAAGCATGCCTTCGAGCTGGTGGCGATGGCCGAGCCGATCGATGGCGCGCGCGCATTGCAACTGGGCATCGCCAATCGCGTCGCGCCCGCCGCGCAGGTGCTGGACCAGGCGCTGGCGATGGCGCGGCGCCTGGCCGGCTGGGAACCGGCCGCGATGGGGCTGACCAAGCGCGCCTTCCACCGCGCGGCCGACCAGGGGCTCGGCGAGGCGCTGGGCGTGGGCCGCGACGCCAACGTCATCATGCGGGGTTTTCGCCAGGGAGCGGCGCGATGAGGCCGCTTGAAGGCGTCACCATCCTGGACCTGTCGCGCGTGCTGGCGTGCCCGTTCGCCTCGATGATCCTGGCCGAGCTGGGCGCCGAGGTCATCAAGGTCGAGCAGCCCGGCGGCGGCGACGAGACGCGCGGCTTCGAACCCAAGGTGCAAGGCGAGGGCGGCACCGAGTCGGCCTACTACCTGGCCTTCAACCGCAGCAAGCAGTCGGTCACGGTGAACTTCCGCCACCCCGAGGGGCAGGCGCTGATCCGGCGGCTGGCGCAGACCTGCGACGTGGTGGTCGAGAACTTCCCGGTCGGCACGCTCGCCAAGTACGGCCTGGACCGCGAGCACATCGCGCCGGACAACCCCGGCCTGATCTATTTCTCGTGCACCGGGTTCGGCATGACCGGACCGTACGCGCCGCGCAAGGGCTATGACACCGTGTTCCAGGCCATGGGCGGGATCATGAGCCTGACCGGCGAGCGCGGCGGCGGTCCGGTCAAGCCGGGCCTGCCGGTCAGTGACCTGACCTCGGGCCTGTGGGCCGCCATCGGCATTCTGTCGGCGCTGGTGGGACGGGCGCGTTCGGGGCAGGGCTGCCATATCGACTTTTCGATGCTGGACGGGCAGGTGGGCCTGCTGTCGCTGGCGGCGGCGCGCTATTTCGCGTTGGGCGAAGTGCCGCCGCGGCTGGGCACGGAACACCCCGGCCGGGTGCCGTCCGCCGCGTTCGAGTGCGGCGACGGCCGCTGGGTGCAGATCACCGGCAGCGACCAGCACTGGAAGCCGCTGTGCGAGGCGCTCGACCTGCCGCAGTGGGCCGACGATCCGGAGCTGGCGCGCAACGCCGTGCGCGTGGCGCGCCGCGACGAAGTCATGGCCGGCCTGTCGGCGGCCGCCGCGCGGCTGACGCGCGACGAACTGTGCCGCCGCTGCGATGCGCGCGGCGTGCCGGCCGGCCCGATCCTGGATGTGGAGGAGATCCTGCACAACGAGCACGTGCTCGCGCGCGGCATGGTGGCCAGCTACGAGCATCCGTCCATCGGCCGCTTCGGCGCGGTGCCGGTGCCATTCAAGTTCGACGGTTTCGACGATCCGAGGCTGGAGCGCCCGCCCTTGCTGGGCGAGCACACCGACAGCGTGCTGGCCGGCCGGCTCGGCCTGTCGCCTGCGCAGATCGAGGCGTTACGCGCGCAGGGCGCGATCTAGCCATCGGGGCCATGAGCCCCGGGGCCTTTCCCCGCACCACACATAAAACACAATATCCCAGGAGACAAACCATGAAGACTCTGAAGCGCCTGCTGTGCGGCGCGGCGGTGGCCGGCGCGTTGTGCGCCCCTGCCGTCGCCGCCGATTCCTATCCCTCGCAGCCGATCACGCTGGTCAACCCGTATGCCGCCGGCGGTCCCGCCGACGTGCTGGGGCGGGCGCTGGCGCGCGAGCTGGAAAAGCAGTTGGGCAAGACCATCATCGTCGAAAACAAGGCCGGCGGCGGCGCGGCCATTGGCGCCAACTTCGTGGCGCGCGCCAAGCCGGACGGCTACACGCTGCTGCTCGGCACGTCGGCCGCCCACGTGGTGACGCCGCTGATGCAGCAGACGCCGTACGACGGCATCAAGGACTTCGCCTTCGTCTCGATCGTCGCCAATCAGCCCAACATGCTGGTGGTGCGGCCCACGCTCAAGGCCGACAGCGTCGAGCAGTTGATCGCGATGGCGCGCAAGGAACCAGGGCGCATCAACTATGCCTCGGCCGGGCCCGGCAGCTCGCCGCACCTGGGCGCCGAGCTGTTCCGGGAACGCGCCGGCGTGGACATCGTCCACATCCCCTACAGCGGCGCGGCGCCCGCCATCAACGATCTGGTCGGCGGGCAGGTGGACATGGCGGTGCTGAACCTGGCCGCCAGCCTGCAGTTCATCCGCAGCGGCCGGCTCAAGGCGCTGGCCTACGCCAACGACCACCGCTCGCCGCTGCTGCCCGACGTGCCGACGCTGGCCGAATCCGGCGTGAAGGGCGCGGAGTCCGCCTCCTGGTACAGCCTGGCCGCGCCCAAGGGCACGCCGCCGGAGGTCCTGCAGCGCCTGAACGACGCGGTGGCCAAGGTCAACGCCAATCCGGAGTACAGCAAGCTGATGCAGGCGCAGGGGGTGGACCTGTGGAACATGACGCCGCAGGAAGCGACGGCCTTCGTGGAAAAGGACCAGGCGGCCATGCGCAAGCTGGTGAAGGCGGCGGGGTTGATGAAGAAATAGGACGATTCTGGCTGGGTGCGAGGGCGCTTGGTCGCCCTTGGCTGATCCTGACGCGCGGGAGAATTCCTGGGCGGCCTCGGCTGCCGGGGGTTGTCCCGCCACTGTTAATGTAGTAACGTTACTACACATTAAGCAAGGATCAAAGGATGCGCGATGTCCATCACCACACTTTCCAGCCGCGAACTCAATCAGGACGTGACCAAGGCGAAGAAGGCGGCCCTCAAGGGGCCCGTGTTCATCACGGATCGAGGCAAGCCGTCCCATGTCCTGCTCGCCATCGAGGACTACTGGCGCCTGGTCGGCAAAAAGCGAAGTATCGTCAGCGCGCTGTCGATGCCCGGCCTTGCCGACATCGAACTCGATGCTCCCCGCTCACGCGAGCTGCCTCGCCCGGCGGACGTCGCGTGATGTTCCTGCTGGATACCAACGTGCTTTCCGAACTGCGCAAGGTGGGCGACGGCAAGGCCGACAAGAACGTGACCGCCTGGCTCTCGGATGAGGATGCGGCGAATTTCTACGTTTCCGCGATAACGCTCATGGAGCTGGAGATCGGCATTCTGCGCATGGAACGACGCGATGTCGGGCAAGGCGCGCGGTTGCGCGAGTGGATGCGTGATCGCGTCCTGCCGGAGTTCTCCGACAGGACGCTGCCGCTCGATGGGGCGGTGGCATTGCGCTGCGCCAGGTTGCACGTGCCGGATATGCGTCCCGAGCGGGATGCGTTCATTGCCGCCACCGCCCTGGTGCACGGCATGACGCTGGTCACCCGGAACGTGTCTGATTTTTCGGGTTGTGGCGTGGTCATCGTCAATCCCTGGGAAGCCGGCGCGTGAATCGCGCCGCCGCCCGGGCGATACCGGGGCAGGGCTGAAACCGCGGCGACCTTCGTGCGGATGTGGGGCTCGATCCGCGCTTCACTCCGCCAGCAGCGCCGCGCGCCTGAGCGCTTCGCGCGTTTGCGCCACCAGTTGCTCGACCACCGCGCCCGCCGGCTGCAGGCTGTCGATCAGGCCCGCGCTCTGGCCGGCCTCGACCTTGCCGCCCTGCACGTCGCCGTCGAAGGCGGCCTGCTTCAAGGAACTGCCGGCGAACAGGGTCTCCAGCATGGCCTGATCGCCGCCGTGTTCGGCCGCGAGATAGTCGCGGGCGAAGGCGTTGCGCAACATTCTCACCGGCGAACGGCCGCGTCCCACCAGCGTGGTGTCGGCCACGCCCGCCGCCAGCACCGCGTCCTTGTAAGCGTCGCATACGCCCGCCTCCGGCGTCAGCAGGAAGCGCGTGCCCAGTTGCGCGCCGGCCGCGCCCAGGCATAGCGCGGCCGCGATGCCGGCGCCGTCGGCAATGCCGCCGGCCGCCACCACCGGCACCGACACGCGTCGCACCACCGCGCGCAGCAACACCTGCAAGCCGATCTCGTCGGGGCCTGGGTGGCCACCGGCTTCCAGGCCGACCGCGATCACCGCGTCCACGCCGGCCGCTTCGGCCTTGGCGGCATGCTCCGGACTGGCGATCACCTGCAGCCATTTTGCGCCAGCGTCGCGCGCGCGCCCAATGTGTTTCTGGGGGCCGCCCTGCGAGGCGATGATGACCGGCACGCCTTCGGCCAGGGCGATGTCCATGTGTTCCTGCGCCCGCTTGTTGTAGAGCGGGATGTTGACGGCGTAAGGCGCGTCGGTGCCGGCGCGAACCGCGCGGATGGCGGCCCGCAGCGCCTCGGGATACATGGGGCCGGCGGCGATCACGCCGAGCCCGCCGGCGCGCGATACGGCCAGCGCCAGCGCCGCGTTCGACGAGGCCCAGCTCATGCCGCCCTGGATGATCGGATAGCGCGTGCCCAGCAGGCGGGTCAGCGGAGTTTGCAGAGTCATGGCTGATCAGGATGGGGAAAATCCCATTCTGAAAGAATTGGTTGATAAAATCAACTATATTGTTGGGCGCGGCGCGCGCCGTGGCGACATACGCGATGCGGCGACACGGGTATTGCGGGCGGCTCCGGGTTATTTGTTTATGATGTGCGCGTCTGGCCCACGGCCAGGCCGTCCCGAGGAGGGGGCGCCTTTCTCCATCAATAAGAACAATCATGTCGAGCACTACCGATACGCGTTACGTGCGCACCGTCATCCTGGGTACCCTGGTGGTGCTGCTGGCCATGGGCGTGCGCGCCACCTTCGGCCTGTTCATGCAGCCGATGGGCCTGGCGCACGGCTGGAGCCGCGAAGTGTTTTCCATGGCCTTCGCGCTGCAGAACCTGGTCTGGGGCGTGGCCTGCATTTTCATGGGCATATTGGCCGACCGTTATGGCTCCGGCCGCACCATCGCGCTGGGCGCGCTGCTGTACATGCTGGGCATGATCGGCACCCGCTTCGCCACCGACGAAACCACGCTCTACCTGAGCGCCGGCCTGCTGGTCGGCCTGGGCCAGGCCGGCACCACGTTCCCGGTGATCCTGCCGGTGGTGGCGCGTGCCGTGCCGCCCGCCTATCGCAGCACCGCCATGGGCATCGCCAGCGCCGGCGGCTCGCTCGGCCAGTTCGCGGTGGTGCCGACCGGGCAGGCGCTGATTACCGGCCTGGACTGGCCGGGCGCGTTGTGGGTGCTGTCGCTGTTCGTCGCTTGCGCGGCGCCGCTGGCCTATTTCCTGCGCGGCCGTCCGCAGGCCCACGGCGGGCCGCAGCAATCGCTGACGGCGGCGGTGCGCCAGGCGGTGCGGCATCCGTCGTTCCATTTCCTGTTCTGGAGCTATTTCGTCTGCGGCTTCCACACGGCCTTCATCACGCTGCACCTGCCGGCCTACGTCACCGACGGCGGGCTGACGCCGGGGCAGGGCGCCACCGCGATCGCGCTGATCGGGCTGTTCAACGTGCTGGGGTCGTTCTACGCCGGCAAGCTTGGCGGCCAGTACAGCAAGAAGCGCCTGCTGGCGGTGGTCTACGGCATGCGCGCCTTCGGCATCCTGCTGCTGTTGTGGCTGCCGCTGTCGCCATGGGTGCTGTACGCGTTCGCGGCCTGGATGGGGCTGTTCTGGCTGGGCACGGTGCCGCTGACGCAGGGGCTGATCGGCCAGATCTATGGCCTGCGTTATGCCGCGACCCTGTCGGGCATCGTCTTTTTGGGACACCAGGTTGGCAGTTTCATCGGCGTCTGGCTGGGCGGTTATGCCTATGCCAAGACCGGCAACTACGACCTGGTCTGGTGGCTGGGCGTGGCGCTGGCGGTGGCCGCCGCGCTGCTGTGCCTGCCGGTGCGCGAGCAGCCGCTGGCGCAGCCGGCGACTGCCTGATACGCGGGTGGCCCTGATGACCGACTCGCCCTCCGCATCGCCCGCCCGCCGCCATCGCGTCTGGCGCCTGGCGGGCTGGGGGGCGCTGGCCCTGGTGCTGGGCCTGGCCTTCTGGGGCTATACCCAGCCCGACATGCAGATCCATTGGGAAAACCTGGCGTCGCTGTGCGGTTTCTAGCCACGCGGGCGGGGCGGGGGCGCGGTATCCTACGGCGGTAATCGTTTTGACACCGCGTTTCCGTATCGCGTTTTGACGCCGCCCATGCAGGACGACCCGCTTTCCTACCCCGACCTGAGCCTGTCCGCCATCGGCGACATGCCCGCCGCCGACATGCTGGTGCTGACGGTCAACAACCGCCTGTCGCGCCGGCTCACGCTCGAGCTGGCCGGGTTGCTGCGCCAGGAGCGCCAGGTCAGCGAACTGCCGCGCATCCTGCCGTTGTCCGCCTGGCTGGCCGAATCCGCCAATGAACTGGCGTTCGAGGCCGATGACGACGTGCCGGCCTACCGGCTCGACGGCTTCGCCACCCAGTTGGTCTGGACCGAAGCCATCCGCGCCGAAGAGGCCGAGCGCGTGCTGCTGGACGCGAGCCAGGCGGCGCGCCTGTCGATGGACGCGGACCAGCTCATGGACGAGTGGGCGCTGCGCGTACCGTCCGGCGCCGACACTGACGAGTACCGCGGCTTCGCCCGCTGGCGCGAACGCTACCGCCAGGCCCTGGCCGCCATCGACGCCGAGGACGCCAACCAGGGCTATGCCCGCGTGCTGCGGGCGCTCGAGGATGGCCGGCTGGCCGTGCCCGGCCATCTGGTGTTGGCTGGCTTTACCGACATGTCGCCGCGTTTTCGGCGCCTGCTGCGGGCATTCGAGGAACAGGGCTGCCTGATTGCGCAATGGCGCGACACGCAGCGCGCGCCCGCCGCGCCGCGCCGCTACGAGGCGCCGGACCAGGGCGCCGAATGGCGCGCGGCGGCCGAGTGGGCCGCCAGCCAGCTCAAGCGTCATCCCGGCGGCCGCTACGCCATCGTCTCGCCCCAGCTCGAAGCCGAGTCGCCGTTCGCGCGGCGCATTCTCAGCCAGGCGCTGGCGGGCCATGACGGCGCGCCGGCGTTCGCCTTCAACGTGGCGGTCGGCCGTCCGCTGGACGAATGGCCGCTGGCGCGCGCCGCGTTGGCGTGGCTGCGCGCGCTGGCCGAGTGCGCGGCCGGCAACGGCTCCGGCGTCGAGGTGTTGGGCGCCGCGCTGCTGGCGGGCCACTGCGCGGGCGATGTCAGCGAACGCGCCGGCCTGGCCGCCCTGGACGCGCGCTGGCGCCGTCGTAGTCAGATCCACCTGTCCGCGACGGAATGGCGCAAGCAACTGTCGCAGTTGCCGCCGCTGGCGCAGGCCTGGGACCAGGCCATGGAGATCTGGACGAAGGGCGGCGCGCGCGCCACCAGCGATGTCTGGATGCTGCGCATGAAGGCGGCGCTGACGGCGCTCGGCTTTCCCGGCGAGGGCGCGCTGGACAGCGTCGGCTACCAGGTGCTGGGCGCGTTCGGCGAGGCGCTGGGCGGCTTCTCGGCGCTGGCGCCGGCCGCCGGCAGGCTGGGCGGCGTGGCGGCGGTCAACCTGCTCCAGAGCGTGGCGCGCTCGGCCGCGTTCCAGCCGCAGCGCGACCCGCTGGCGCGCCTGGATGTGCTGGGCCTGCTGGAAGCCGAAGGCGGTTTCTGGGACGGCGTCTGGATGCTGGGCCTGACCGACGACGTGCTGCCGGCCTCGCCCAAGCCGAACCCGCTGCTGCCGCTGGCGGTGCTGCGTCAGGCCAAGGCGCCGCGCGCCACGCCCGAGCGCGAACGCGAGTGGGCCGAGGGCATCTACGCGGCGCTGTGCCGCTGCGCGCCGGAGGTCATCGTCAGCCACGCGCATATGGATGGCGAACGCGAGTTGCGGCCGTCGCCGCTGATCGCCGGAGCTGCCCTGACCGATTGGCGGCCGGCGCCGGCCGCCGCCGTGGCCGCCTTGCCGCAGGAAACCCTGGACGACGTGCAAGGGCCGCCCTTGACGTCCGACGACCATGGCGGCGGCGGGCTGGATGTATTGGACACGCAGGCGCGCAACCCCCTGTGGGCGTTCGTGCGCCACCGGCTGGGCGGACGCGAACTCGCGGCCTATGCCGACGCGGCCACGGTGAACGTGCGCGGCCAGTTCCTGCACAAGGCGTTGGAACTGGTGTGGGGCATGCTGCCCGACCAGGAGGCCTTGCATGACACGCTGGCCGGCGGCCGCCTGCCCGCCTTGCTGGAGCAGGCGGTGGCGCAGGCCGCCGAGGAAGAACTGCAGCAGTATGCGCCGGCGCTGAAGGCGCTGGAATGCGCCCGCGCGCGGACGGTGCTGGCGTCGTGGCTGGACATGGAAGCCCAGCGCCTGCCGTTCGCGGTGGCGCAGGTCGAGAAGAACCACGAATGGCGCCATGGCCCGCTGCACCTGAAGCTGCGGCTGGACCGCATCGACACGCTGGCCGACGGCCGCAACGTCATCGTCGACTACAAGACCGGCGTGGCCGCCGCCAAGCCCGAGCCCGATTGGTCGCGTAGCCGCCCTGTGAACGTGCAGTTGCCGTTCTACGCCTCGGTGCTGGCCGATGCCGCCGGCGGCGAAGTGGCCGGCCTGGTGCTGGCCCAGATCCATGCGCGCCAGGTGGCGGCGCAGGGTCTGGCCGACGAAGACCTGGGCATGGAAGGCGTGACGCTGGCGGCCGAGAGCAAGTACTTCGACGGCCTGTCCTGGCCCGAGATCCGCCAGCGCTGGCGCGCCGCGATCGAGTCGCTGGCCGATGAATACGTGGCGGGCCATGCCGCCAACGTCGCCTACCGCCGCGACGACCTGAAATACTGCGACGCGCTGCCTTTCCTGCGCCTGCACCTGGATGACGAGGACGCCTGAGCCATGGCCGATATGGAACGCCAGCCCCAGGACCATGCCGCGCGCGCGGCGGCGCTGGACCCCGCACGCTCTTTCCTGGTGCAGGCGCCCGCCGGCTCCGGCAAGACGGAACTGCTGACCGACCGCATCCTGGCGCTGCTGGCCACCGTCAACCGCCCCGAGGAAATCGTCGCCATCACCTTCACGCGCAAGGCGGCTTCTGAGATGCATGCGCGCGTGCTGAGCAAGCTGCGCCGCGGCCTGGACGCGCCGCCCGAGGCCGCGCACGAACGCCGTAGCTGGGAACTGGCGCGCGCCGCGCTGTCGCGCAACGCCGAACAGGAATGGCACCTGCTTGAACACCCGGCGCGGCTGGCGATCCGCACCATCGACTCGTTCTGCGCCGGTCTGGTCCGCAGCATGCCGTGGCTATCCGAACTGGGCGGCATGCCCGAGATCACCGACGACGCCCGCGCCCATTACGAAGCGGCGGCGCGCGCCACGCTCGATCTGGCGGACGACTACGACGCGGTCCGCATCCTGCTGCAGCACATGGACGTGGACGTACAGGCGGCCAAGGACGCCATCGCCGACATGCTCGGCCAGCGCGACCAGTGGCTGCCGCTGCTGCGCCATGGTTCCGACCGCGAGGCGCTGGAGGAAACCCTGGCCGAGGCCATCGGCGAAGACCTGGACGCGCTGTGCGAGGCCATGCCCTACGGCTGGGCCGACGCGCTGTGCGGCCCGGCGCGGCAGGCCGCGGCGCAATTGCAGGACGGCGGCGAGGACGACCGCCTGGCGGCCTTGCTCGACTGGACCGAGGAACTGCCGGCCGACGCCGAAGTGCTGGAGCAATGGCGCGCCGTGGCCCATCTGCTGCTGACCGGCACCGGGTCGCTGCGCAAGACCGTCAACAAGAACCTGGGCTTTCCCGCCAAGTGCGCGCACAAAGAACCGTTCGTCGCCTGGCTCGAGAGCGCCGATGGCGACGCGCCGTGGGTGCGGCGCCTGGCCGCGGTGCGCGACATTCCCGCGCCGCGCTTGAGCGACGCCCAATGGGAAGTGCTGGGCGCGCAGTTGATGACGCTGGCGCTGGCCGTGGCGCAATTGCGGCTGCGCTTTGCCGACACCGGCGAGGTCGATTTCATCGAGATCTCGCAGCGCGCCGCCTCGGCGCTGGGCAGCGCCGACGATCCGGGCGAGCTGCTGCTCAAGCTCGACGCGTCCATCCGCCATCTGCTGATCGACGAATTCCAGGACACCAGCCAGACGCAGCTCGATCTGTTGAAAACGTTGACCTCCGGCTGGCAGGAGGGCGACGGCCGCAGCCTGTTCCTGGTGGGCGATCCGATGCAGTCGATCTACCGTTTCCGCAAGGCGGAGGTGGGGCTGTTCCTCGAAGTCGCGGAAACGGGCGTGGGCGAACTGCAACCGGGTTTCCTCAACCTGACCGACAATTTCCGCTCGCAGGCCGGCATCGTCGACTGGGTCAACCAGTCGTTCGCGCAACTCTTGCCCAAGCGCAGCGACGCCGCCGCGGGCGCCATCAAGTACAGCCCGTCCACGGCTTTTCACGAGGCCTTGCCGGATGCGGCCGTGCGCTTCCATCCCGCCTGGTCGCGCGCCGGCGCCGCGCCGGCCGAGGAACAGGCCGAGGACATCGCCGTCGGCCTGGTGCGGCAGGCGCTGGCCGAACACGCGGGCAGCAAGCACCCGGTCGCCATCCTGGTGCGGGCCCGCAGCCACCTGGGCAACCTGACGCGTCGGCTGGCGCAGGAAGGCATCCGCTGCCGCGCGGTGGACCTGGTGCCGCTGGCGCTGCGGCCGGTGGTGGCGGACCTGGTGCAACTGGTGCGGGCGCTGTCGCATCCGGGCGACCGGCTGGCGTGGCTGTCGGTGCTGCGCGCGCCGTTCTGTGGCCTGACGCTGGAGTCGTTGCAGCGCCTGTTCGGCGCCGACCACGTGACGCCGGTGCCGGTGCTGCTGGAGCGCTTGTTGCGCCCGGCGCCGGCGAAGGCCGTGGCGGCGCCCTTGGCCACCGCGCCGGCGGCGCGTCAGGGATCGCTGTTCGACGACACCGAGAACCCGGCGCAAGGGGCCTTGTTCGCCGATGCGGCGCCTGATGCCTCGCGTGTTGATCCGGCGTTGACGCCGATCGCGGCGAGCGATGGCGAGCCCTCGTTCAGCGGCGCCGATACTCCGCGTTCGGCCGAGACCTTGCTGCGCCCCGATGAATACGCGCGCCTGCGGCAGGTGGCGGCGATATTGCTGGATACGCGCAATGCCTCGGGGGCGATGCCGTTCGCGGCCTGGGTCGAGACGCTGTGGCGCCGCCTGGGCGGGCCGGCGCTCTACAGCGGTCCGTCGGTCGCCAACGACGCCGAAAGCCTGTTCCAGTTGGTCGAGCGCCTGGCGCCGCACGGGGCCATCGACGCGGCCGCGCTGGATACCGGCATCGCGCGCCTGTTCGCGGCGCCCGACGCCGCCGACGAAGAGGCCGCGGTCGAGATCATGACCATGCACAAGTCCAAGGGCCTGCAGTTCGAAACCGTGATCCTGTACGGCCTGCATCGCGCGCCGCGCGGCGACCAGCCGCCGCTCGTGCGCTTCGAGCAAAGCGGCGGGCGCGTGCTGTTCGGCCCGGTCAAGCCGCGCGCCGAAACCGAGGCCGATCCCGTGTCGCGCTACCTGGGCGCGCGCGAGGCCCGCCGCGCCTCCTATGAGATTGACCGCCTGCTGTACGTCGCCGCCACCCGCGCCCGCAAGCGCCTGCATCTGGTCGGCCACGTCAGCGTCGACGAGGCCAGCGGCCAGCCCAAGACGCCATCCTCCGCGAGCCTGCTGGGCCGCCTCTGGCCCTGCTTGGCGACACCGGTGCCGCCGGCCGCCGACGGCGACACGGCCGAGCCCGTGGCCGACGCGCCCGAGTGGCAGGGCGAACCGCTGCGCCGGCTGCACCGCGACGGCCTGGCGCAATTGGCGCGGCAGGCAGACATCGCCATCAGCCCCGGCTTCGCCGCCGCCGCGCGCGGCGCCTGGGGCGACAGCGCCGAACATCCGGCCTGGCAACTCGAATCCGGCTACGACGCCGCCATCGGCACCCTGGCCCACGCCTGGCTGGCCCGCATCGGCCAGGACGGCATCGCGGCCTGGCCGGCCGACACCCTGGCCCAGCGCCTGCCCGCCATGCGCCGCCAACTGACCCGCGCCGGCATCCCCGCCAGCCAGGCCGACGCCGCCGCCGAAGCCGTCCTGGACACGCTCCAGTCGACCCTCGCCGACGACCGCGGCCTCTGGCTCCTCTCCCAATCCGGCGCCCGCCGCGAATGGCCCCTCATCGACGCCGCCGGCAAGGTCTCCGTCATCGATCTGGCCCTCAGCACCGAAGACGGCTGGCTCATCGTCGACTACAAGACAGGCCGCCCCCAACCCAACGAATCCCCCGCCGCCTTCGCCCAACGCATGCGCCAACGCCACGGCGACCAACTCCTGCGCTACTGCGCCCAAGTCACCGCCCTGGACGGCCGCAAAGCCCGCGCCGCCCTCTACTTCCCCCGCGCCCGCGCCTGGATCGACCTGTAGCAGCCCCCCTGCCCAACCAGGGCAAGCCAAGCCAAAGCAAGCGAGGCAGGCAAAGCGGAGCAAGCCAAGCGAAGTAAAAGCAAGGCAAGCCAAGGCAGAGCCAGGCAAAGCGAAGCGAGCCAAGCGAAGTAAAGGCAAGGCAAGCCAAGGCAGAGCCAGGCAAAGCGAAGCGAGCCAAGTGAAGTAAAGGCAAGGTAAGCCAAGACAGAGCCAGGCAAAGCGAAGCGAGCCGCCAAGACAAGCGAAGCAACGTCTTCTCCCCCTCCCCCTCGGGGGGAGGGCCGGGGAGGGGGCGCACATACAGCCCCCCGGGGCCCGCCAAGCAAGAGGCTAGCCGAGCGAGCAACGCGAAGCTCTGCTAGAATCTTGCTTGGCGGGCCCCTTCGCATGGTTCGACGGTGAACCTGGTCAGGTCGGGAACGAAGCAGCCATAGTCGTTTAGGGTCAGTGCCGGAGTAAGGCTCGCCAACCGGTTTTCGCAAAGGGGACGGGGTTGTTTTCCAAGGGGATTTCCCCGGAAGATGATTCCGTCCCCTTTGCATTTCGCGCCGGCAATCGCATCGGCTCTTGCAAAGGCTCTACAATCCCGCCATGACTTATCTGGTACTGGCCCGCAAGTGGCGGCCGCGATCGTTCGATACCCTCGTGGGACAGGATCACGTGGTGCGCGCGCTGACGCATGCGCTCGACACCCAGCGCCTGCACCACGCCTGGCTGTTCACCGGCACCCGCGGCGTCGGCAAGACCACGCTGTCGCGCATCCTGGCCAAATCGCTCAACTGCGAAACCGGCATCACTTCCAAGCCCTGCGGCGTCTGTCGCGCCTGCACCGAGATCGATGCCGGGCGTTTCGTCGACTACCTCGAACTGGACGCGGCCTCCAACCGCGGCGTCGAGGAAATGACCCAGTTGCTGGAGCAGGCCGTCTACGCGCCGGGCGCGGGCCGCTTCAAGGTCTACATGATCGACGAAGTGCACATGCTCACCGGGCACGCGTTCAACGCGATGCTCAAGACGCTGGAAGAGCCGCCGCCGCACGTCAAATTCATCCTCGCCACCACCGATCCGCAGAAGATCCCGGTCACGGTGCTGTCGCGCTGCCTGCAATTCAATCTGAAGCAGATGCCGGCCGACTCCATCGTGGGCCACCTGCAGGCGGTGCTGGGCGAGGAACAGGTCGGCTTCGAAGTGCCCGCCCTGCGGCTGATCGGCCAGGCCGCGTCGGGCTCGATGCGCGATGCGTTGTCGCTGACCGACCAGGCCATCGCCTATAGCGCCGGCAATCTCACCGAGGACGCCGTGCGCGGCATGCTCGGCACCATCGACCAGCGCCACCTGGTGCGCCTGCTGGACGCGCTGTCCACCGGCGACGCCAAGGGCGTGCTGGCGGTGGCCGACGAACTCGCCACCCGCGGCCTGTCGTACGCCGGCGCGCTGGCCGACCTGGCGGTGCTGCTGTCGCGCGTCGCCATCGAGCACCGCGTGTCCGGCGTGATGCCGGCCGAGGATCCGCTGGCGGCCGACATCGCCCGCCTGGCGCAGACCCTGCATCCCGACGCGGTGCAACTGTTCTACTCGGTGGCGGTGCACAGCCGCGGCGAACTGACGCTGGCGCCGGACGAGTACGCCGGTTTCATCATGGCTTGCCTGCGCATGCTGGCGCTCAACGGTGACGCCGGTCCGCAGACCGCCATCGAAGCGCCCGCCACGCCGGCCCGCCAGACGGCCGAGCCCGCCGTGGCCGCCGCGCAGCCGCCGCAAGCGGCGCCGGTC
>NZ_CADIJW010000056.1 GCF_902859745.1 Achromobacter dolens
CGCCTGCCCCGGCAGCGCCCGCCACGCCCGCCCCGGCCGCGCCCGCCGCCCAATCGGCCGCGCAGTCGGTGTTCAAGCCGCTGGCCGGCGCCGCATCGGGCGCCGGCACCGATATCGACCTGATCATGGACGTGCCCGTCCAACTGACGGTCGAGCTGGGCCGCACCCGCCTGACCATCAAGAACCTGCTGCAACTGGGCCAAGGCTCGGTGGTCGAGCTGGACGGCCTGGCCGGCGAGCCGATGGACATCTTCGTCAACGGCTACCTGATCGCCCAGGGCGAAGTGGTGGTGGTGGAAGACAAGTACGGCATCCGCCTGACCGATATCATCACCCCGTCCGAACGCATCAACCGCCTCAACAACCGCCGTTGAAGCCACGCCCGTGATGAACGATTCCGCCCTGCTGCGCGTCATCATCGGCCTGGTGCTGGTGCTGGCGGCCATCCTGGCCGCGGCCTGGCTGGCGCGCCGCGCCGGCCTGACGCAGCGCGGCGGCGGTAACCTGCTCAAGCAGGTCGCCAGCCTGCCGATCGGCGCGCGGCAGAGCATCGTCGTCGTCGAGATCGAGAACACCTGGGTGGTCGTGGGCGTCAGCCCCGGCCAGCTCAACACCCTGCATACCCTGCCCGCCGGCGAACTGCCGCAAGCCGCGACCTTGCCCGCCGCCGCCTTCGCGGCCAAGCTGGGCCAGGCGCTCAAGCGCCGCTAGCCGGCGCGCGCATTTCCACACCATGAGCTTGCCCAACTCCCCTCGCGCCCGCCGCGGTGCGCTCCCCCTGCTGGGCGCCGCCGCCCTGCTGGGCCTGGCCCTGTTCCCCGCCGGCGTGGTGGCGCAGGCGACCCTGCCGGCCCTGACCGCGACGCCGGGCCCGGGCGGTTCCGAAACCTATTCGCTCAGCATGCAGACGCTGCTGCTGATGACGTCGCTGTCGTTCCTGCCGGCGGCGCTGCTGATGATGACCGGCTTCACCCGCATCATCATCGTGCTGGGCCTGCTGCGCAGCGCCATGGGCACCGCGATGTCGCCGCCCAACCATGTTCTGATCGGGCTGGCGCTGTTCCTGACCTTCTACACAATGTCGCCGGTGTTCGACAAGATCTACACCGACGCCTACAAACCGCTGTCCGAGGGCTCGATCCAGTTCGAGGCCGCGGTCGAGCGCGCCGCCGGCCCGCTGCGCACCTTCATGCTGCACCAGACCCGCGAGAACGACCTGGCGCTGTTCGCCAACCTGGCCAAGCAGCCGGCGCTGGAGGATCCGTCGCAGGTGCCGCTGCGCATCCTGGTGCCGGCATTCATCACCAGCGAGCTCAAGACCGCGTTCCAGATCGGCTTCACCATCTTCATCCCGTTCCTCATCATCGACCTGGTGGTCGCCAGCGTGCTGATGGCCCTGGGCATGATGATGGTGCCGCCCGTGACCGTGGCGCTGCCGTTCAAGCTGATGCTGTTCGTGCTGGCCGACGGCTGGAACCTGCTGATGGGCTCGCTGGCCCAGAGCTTCTATCAATAGGGAATCGCCATGACCGCCGAAACCGTCATGACCATGACCTACCAGGCGATGAAAGTCGCGCTGGCGATGGCCGGCCCGCTGCTGATCATCACCCTGATCGTGGGCCTGGTGATCAGCATCTTCCAGGCCGCCACGCAGATCAACGAAATGACGTTGTCGTTCATCCCCAAGCTGCTGGCCATGTGCGGCGTGCTGGTGCTGCTGGGCCCCTGGCTGATCGGCATCATGGTCGACTACATCCGCCAGCTCATCGGCCAGATCCCCGGCCTGGTGTCGTAGCGGCACGCCGCCGGCCCCGGGACGCGTCGCCATGTTCTCCTTCACCATCGAGCAGCTCAATGGCTGGATCGGCCAGTTCCTCTGGCCGTTCGTGCGCATCCTGGCGCTGGTGGGCACCGCTCCCCTCTTCTCCGAATCGATCATCCCGGTCAAGGTCAAGATCGGCCTGGCCTTCGTGCTGGCGGTCGCCGTCAGCCCGGCGCTCGACCCCGCGCCACCCATCGCGCCGGGCTCGTTCGCCGGCCTCTGGATGGTGATGCAGCAAGTGCTGATCGGCATCGCCATGGGCTTTTCCATGCGCCTGGTGTTCGCGGCGGTGCAGACCGCCGGCGAATTCGTCGGCCTGCAGATGGGCCTGTCGTTCGCCTCGTTCTTCGATCCCAGCACCGGCGCCAACACGGCGGTGCTGTCGCGCCTGTTCAACATCGTGGCGATGCTGACGTTCCTGGCCCTGGACGGACACCTGCTGGTGCTGGCGGCCCTGGTGCGCTCGTTCGACACCCTGCCGGTGGCGGCGATCCAGTTGCACCAGAACGGCTGGGGCGTGGTGGTGGAATGGGGCAAGACCGTGTTCGTGTCGGGCCTGCTGCTGGCCCTGCCGCTGATCTGCGCGCTGCTGACCATCAACCTGGCCATGGGCATCCTGAACCGCGCCGCTCCACAACTGTCGGTGTTCTCGGTGGGTTTTCCGGTCAGCCTGATCGTGGGCGTGGTGCTGCTGACCGTGGTGCTGCCCAATTCCGGCCCGTTCCTGGAATCGCTGTTCGAATCCGGCCTGTCGGCGATGAGCCGCGTGACGGACGCGCTGGCGGGCAGATAGCGCCACGACCGACGCCGCCGGCTTTGCCACGCGCAACGCGCCATGAAAAAGCCGGCCTTCGGGCCGGCTTTTTCATGCGTCTTTCGCAGACCTACTGCTGTCCGGTCAGGCGGAACACCCGGATGGTCTCGCGCAAGGTGCCCGACTGGTTGCCCAACTGCAGCACGGCGCCGCCCAGCTCCTGCACCAGCGCGGTGTTCTGCACCGTCATCACGTCCATCTGCGATACCGCGCTATCAACCTGCTCGATGCCGCTGGACTGTTCCTGGGACGCCTGCGAGATCTCGCCGATGATGTCGGTGACGCGATGCACCGCCGCCACGATCTCTTCCATCGTCGCGCCGGCCTGCTCGGCCTGGGCCGAGCCTTCGGTCACGCGCTCGACCGAATCCTCGATCAGGCCCTTGATCTCCTTGGCGGCCTGGGCGCTCTTTTGCGCCAGGCTGCGCACTTCGCCGGCCACCACCGCGAAGCCCTTGCCGGACTCGCCGGCGCGGGCCGCTTCGACCGCCGCGTTCAGCGCCAGGATGTTGGTCTGAAAGGCAATGCCCTCGATGATGCTGACGATGTCGACGATCTTGCGCGAGCTGTCGGAAATGCCATGCATGGTGCTGACCACCTGGCCCACCGCGACACCGCCGCGACGCGCCACGTCCATGCTGCTGGCCGCGAGCTGGTTGGCCTGGCGGGCGTTGTCGGCGTTCTGGCGCACGGTCGAGGTCAACTGCTCCATGCTCGCCGCGGTCTGCTGCAACGAGGCGGCCTGCCCCTCGGTGCGTCCGGCCAGTTCCTGGTTGCCGCGGGCAATGTGCACCGCGGCCTGAGTCGTGCCCTCGATGCCGCGGTACACGTCCTGCGCGATGCCGATCAAACTCTTGCGCATGACCTCGAGCGAGAACTTCAGGCTGCCGATCTCGTCATCGGAGTCGGCCACGATCTGGGTGGTCAGGTTGCCGGCGGCGACCTGGCGCGCCATGTTGGCGGCGTCGACCATCGGATCCAGCAGCGAACGGCTCAGGCTCCAGCCCAGGCCGAAGATTCCGGCCACGCCCAACGCCAGCAGGCCACAGGCCAAGCCGGCGCCAGCGGCATCCAGCGAGGCCCAGTTGGCGTTCAGGCCATAGGCGCCGGCCGCCACGACGATGCCCGACGACAGCAGCGCGTGCCGGAACATGCGGCTGCGCACGTTGCGCTTGAACGGGAAGGCCAGCAAGTCCAGGCTGCGGCGCCAGCCGGCGCGCACCGGCCGGCCGCGCACGATGCGCACGCCGCGGGCGCGGCCTTCGCGGATACGTTCGTACAGCGCCTCGGCCATCTCGATCTGTTCGTCGCTCGGCCGCACGCGCACCGACGAATACGCCACCACTTCGCCGTTCTCGACGATCGGCGTGGCATTGGCGAGCACCCAGTAGTAGCCGCCGTCCTTGCGGCGGTTCTTGACCAGGCCGAGCCAGGACTCGCCGGCTTCGAGCGTCTGCCACAGGTCGGCATAGGCTTCCGGCGGCATGTCGGGATGGCGCACGATGTTGTGCGCCTTGCCGATCAGTTCCTCGCGGGAGAATCCGCTGACTTCGATAAATGCCGGATTCGCGTAGAGGATGCGGCCCTTGGTATCGGTACGCGAGATCAGGTATTGATCCTCTCGCAGCTTGGTTTCCACGTCATTGACAGGAAGGTTTACGCGCACAGCTTGTCTCCGGTTGCATCATGGTGCAGCGAACGATCCGCGAAGGTCGACCCGGACCGGGTGCCCCGCCGCACCGTGTCCGCGCCGTGCCCCGGGGGCTGCGCATGCCGATGCGCGGCGCGACCTGGGCCGGTTCACTGCCCTTGTCCTGGGCGTTATGACCATGAACGGCAATATTTTCGAAAACTTAAGCTGTTCATGACAAAAATCAGACCCACATAAGACATTCGACCCGGCGGCCGCGAACGGGCGCCGGGTCGGCGGAAGCCGCGGCCAACAGGCCGGGCTTCGCATTGCGGGGCTCGCGCCCCGATGATCAGTCCTGCGTCAGCGTCGGCGCCTGGTAGCCGCCCAGTTGCTGGGCCGGCACTTCAATCACTTCGCCCGCGTTGATCTTGAACACGGCCACCGCCTCGGCCAGCCGATGCGCCTGTTCCTGCAGCGAGCCGGCCGCGGCCGCCGCTTCCTCCACCAGCGCCGCGTTCTGTTGCGTCACCTCGTCCATCTGCGAAACCGCGCGGTTCACCTGGTCGATGCCGCTGGACTGCTCCTCGGACGCCGCCGAGATCTCGCCCATGATGTCCGTCACGCGCTTGACCGACGCCACGATCTCCTGCATCGTCGCGCCCGCCCGTTCGACCTGCTGCGAACCCGCGCCAACCTTGCTCACCGAGTCCTCGATCAGGCCCTTGATTTCCTTGGCCGCCTGCGCGCTGCGCTGCGCCAGCGAGCGCACTTCGCCCGCCACCACCGCGAAGCCCTTGCCCTGCTCGCCGGCACGGGCCGCTTCCACCGCCGCGTTCAGCGCCAGGATGTTGGTCTGGAAGGCGATGCCGTCGATCACCGACACGATCTCGGAGATCTTGCGCGAGCTGGCCGAGATGCCCTGCATCGTGTTGACCACTTCGGCCACCGCCGAACCGCCGCGCTCGGCCACGTCCGACGCGCTGGCCGCCAACTGGTTGGCCTGGCGCGCGTTGTCGGCGTTCTGCTTGACCGTCGAGGCCAACTGCTCCATCGAGGCCGCGGTCTCTTCCAGCGAGGCCGCCTGCTGTTCGGTGCGGCTGGACAGGTCGGTGTTGCCGGCCGAGATCTCGCGCGAGCCGACGTTGATCTCGTCAACGCCACGGCGCACCGTGGCCACCGTGCGCGTCAGGCTCTCCTGCATGCGCTTGACGGCGCCGAACATCTGGCCGATCTCGTTGGTGCTGCGCACATCGATGCGGCCGGTGAAATCGCCGCCGGCAATCTTCTCGAAATGATCACCCGCCTCGTGCAAGGGGCGCAGCACCGTGCGATTGATGAAGATCCAACAGCCGATCGCCAGCAGCGCCGCGATAACGAGCAGCGCGATCGTGACACTGCGCGAGATGTTGTGGTCCACCTGGGCTTGCGCCGCCAACTCATCGGTGCGCTTGTCGACGAAGTCCAGGTACTTTTCGACGGCTTCGCGGAACTTGGTGTTGACGTTGCTGGCGGCGTCGTTGAGATTCAGGTAATCCTGGATCGCCATGTTCGCCAGGGCCTTGGCCTGGCCCTTGAGCACTGCGTCGTATTCCTTGAGCGCGACGTCGACCGCCTGCCCCAGGGCTTCCGTGCCCGGCAACTGGGGCGCCTTGCGGAACTCGTCCATCATCTTGAAGGCATCCTGCATCAGGCCTTCGGAACGCTTGGCCTGGGCGGTCGCCTGTTCGGTCTTGCCCTGCTGCATGTCCATCAACGAGGTGGACAACAGCAGGCGCGCGCGCAGGAAGACGGTATAGGCACGAGTCAGCGGCACCGCCTGGTCGGTGTAGGCCGCGTTGATCTGGTCCAGCTTGTCATTGCTGGAATTCAATCCCATCCAGGCCACGCCATTGGATGCGAACATGGCACCCGTGAAGAGCAACAGCACCAGGATGATGCAGGTGCGAACTTTCAAATTGACAAGCATGAAATATCCGAGCGTTAAGCGTGTGAAACGACAAAATTCCTACCCTGTACGCACACACGGACGCTCCGGCATACCACCGGAAGCGTCCGTAAGGGCGCAACATGCCGAGCCCGCCATCGCGGCACGGCCTATGGACTCACCGCATTATTTGCGGCTGAAAAGACTCGACCCCTGGATCGTCATGAAGGCCGCCGACGCCGCCTGCAAAGCCACCTGCCGCAAGGCCAACTGGCTGGCGCCCGAGTAGTAGTCGAGGTCTTCGAGGTCGGACAGCGACTTCGAGTACGACAGGCCCTTCTGCGTACCGGTGGCGTCCAACGCCTCCAGTTCGTTCATGCGAGCGCCGACGGACGCGGCCACGGTCTGCACGTTGTCGTAGTTGGTCGACAGCTTCTTGTTCGCGGTGGCCAGCTCGTTGTTCAGCTTGGCCAGCGCCACGGGGTCGCCGGCGATCGGCGAGTCCAGCGTCTTGATAAGGCTGTCCAGGGTGTTGAATATGTCGACGTCGGCGGACTGCACGCTTTGCACGTCGATCACGTCGCCGTTCTGCGGCGTTCCCTTGACCACGACCGAGACACCGCCGAAGTCGATCGATGCATCCGGCGTGTACGCGGTCGGGGCGGCCGGCGGCGCGGGCGTGGTAACCGGCGGCACCGGCGGATTGGCGTTGGGATCGGTCGTGATGACGCGATAGCCCATGTTGCCCGTGGCCGGATCCGACTCGAACTGCAGGCTGAAATTCTTGCCGATGTTGGGGCTGCCCGGCGTCACCGACACGGTGCTGAACTGCGCGGTGCCCGTGTTGTGCGCGGCGGCCGTGCTGACGTAGGCCTGCGAACCCGGATTGGCGCGATTGAAGATGTCGCTGCCGATGTCGCTGGTGGACATCTGGCGCGACTGGTCGACCTGCACCGTGCGCTCGCCGGTGGCGCCGCTGTAGACGATCTTGCCAGTGGCGTCCTGGGCGTAGGGGATGACGCCGCCCTGGTAGCCGGAGAACAGGTACTGGCCATTGCCATCGGTGCTGTTGGCCAGGCCCAGCAATGCGTCGCGGGCATTTTTCAGCGCGGTGGACAAGGCCTGGCGATCGCTGTCGGCGAAGGTGCCGTTACCGGCCTGCACCACGCGGGTGCGCACGTCGGCCAGCGCCGTCGTGATCGAATCCAGGACGTTGTTTTCCTGGGACAGGTTGGTCTTGGCGGTGTTGCGGTTGAGCTGGTAAGTCGCGTTCATGCTCTGCGTCTGCGCCACGTTGATCGACAACGAGGCGGCCAGCGGATCATCCGCCGGCGTCAGGAACTTCTTGCCGCTGCCGACCTGTTCGACCAGGCGGTTCATGTCGGATTCCTGAGCGAGGACGCCCTTGAGTCCGTTCGAGTACATCATGGAGGTGCTCAGGCGCATGGGGATACTCCGAATTTGTCTTGATGGGTCACGATGTCAACGATCCGATCAGCCGCGCAGGCCCAGCAGCGTATCGAACAGCGTGCTGGCGACGTCGATGATGCGGGCGCTGGCCTGGTATTGCTCCTGGTAGAGCGACAGGCTCACGTATTCTTCGTTCAGGTTGACGCCCGACACCGCCTGCTGGGCCTCGAGCTTCTGGGCGACGAGGTTGGACTGGGCGGTGTTGGCCGACTTGATCTGCGCGGTCTGCACACCAACGGTGTTGACCACCTGCGAGAACATCTCGTTGATGCTCATCGTGCCGTGGCCCAGCACCTTCTTGGTCTGCAGTTGCGCCAGCGCCAGTGCGTTCTTGCCGTTGGCGTCGCCACCGGCAGCGTCTGCCGCGGCGACCTTTTCCGGATCGGTGATCAGCACGTTGATGTCACGGGCGGCGTCGCGCGTGGGCGACAGCGACCACTTGTCGCCGGCTTGCGGCGGCGAGTCGATCGTCAGCGTGACGCCCATTTCAGCGCTCAGGTCCAGCGTGGCGGTGGGCGGGGTGCCGGTTGCCGGGCCGTTGTACACCTGGGTGCCTTCGGGCAGGCGCGTCACGCGGTAGTTGGCGCCGTCGAAGCTGATTTCGTAGTCTTTGGCATTGATGTTGTTCACGTCGGTGAACGTGCCGCTGATCTGCGCGCCGCTCTTGTTGGCGGCGTTCGGCACGCCTTGCGGCGAGCCGATGCTGAAGAAGTCCGTGCCCGGGTTGCCGGCGGTGTCCAGGCCCTGGCGGTGCTGCTCGTTGAACGACATCGCCAGGCCGACGGCCATCTGGCCCAACTGGGCCTGCATGACGTCCAGCGACGAGGCGCGGAACTGCAGCAGGCCGCCCAGCTTGCCGCCGGTGACGTCGGCGTCGTTCAGCTCGACCGATACGGTCTTGCCGCCCGAGCCGGCCGGCAGCGTGTAGGCGACGACGGTGCGGCTGACGTCCTTGGCGGACGCCACGGCCTGCAGCGGATAGATGGTGTTGCCCGACAGCAGCGCCTGGCCGCCCGAGGCCAGCGAAATGTTGAGCTTATCGCCCTGCTCGTAGGTCGTGATGCCGATCAGTTGGTTCAATTCCGACACGGCCTGGTCGCGCTGGTCCAGCAGGTCGTTGGGCGGATTGCCGCCAGCCTTGGCGCGGGCGGTGGAGATCTGGTTGTTCAGGTCGTCGATGCGGGTCAGGTAGCTGTTGACCTGGTCGACGGTGGTCGAGATCTGCGTGTTCAGGCCCAGGCGCTGGTTCTGCATTTCCTGGTAGGCCGAGCGGATCTGGGTGGTCAGGCTGTTGGCCTTGCCCAGCAAGTCCTGGCGCGCGGCGGGATCCGCCGGCTTGCTGGCCACGGTGTTCATGCTGGTGAAGAAATTCGACAGGCCCGGGGCGATGCCCACGGTGCGGTCGGCGAACAGGTTGTTGACCTGGGAAATCTGGTCGAACTGGGTCTGAAGCTGGGCGCTGCTGCCCTGCGCGCCGACGAGCTGCTTGTACAGGAAGCTGTCGTAGCTGCGCACCACGGTGTCCACCTGGACGCCGCGACCGATGAAGCCATTGCTGGTGGCCTGGGCGCCGGCGGTCGAGATCATGACGCGCTGGCGGTTGTAACCGACCGTGGTGGCATTGTTGATGTTGTGGCCGGTGGTTGCCAGGCCCGCCTGGGACGCGTTCAGCCCGCCCAATGCCAATTTGTACAGATTCATGCTGACAATGCCCCGTATGTAACCGCGACTGATATTTCTGGATACCCGATTAACGGCAGCAGGTAGTCCAAATTTAGAGTCCTTCCAACATCTGACGCGAAATATCGACCTTGGCGGCCGCGCCCCGCAACTGGCTCATGACGCCGATCAATTTCTGCGCGTACTGCGGGTCGGTGGCGTAGCCGGAACTCTGGATGCGGCGGGCCGCCTCGATTTCGTTGCGCGCCTGCGTCACGCTCTCGTAGCGCGGGCTGGTGCCGATCAGGCGGGCGTAGTCGGCGAACGATTCCTCGTAGGACGAGTAGGCCCGGAAGGGTTGCGTCACCTTTTTCGCCACGCCGCCTTCGTATTCGGTGGTCAGCACATTGACGACCTTGCCCTTCCAGCTCGGCCCCGCCTTGATGCCGAACAGGTTGTAGCTGGTGCGCCCGTCCTCGTGCTTGATCTCGCGCTGGCCCCAGCCGGACTCCAGGGCCGCCTGGCCCATGATGAGACGGGCCGGCACGCCGCTCTGCTGCGAGGCCAGGGTGGCCGCGCGCGACATCTTCGACACGAAATTGATGACGTGCTCGGGCGCGCCCTCGGCCGCCGCCAGGGCGCGGTCGCTGGCGCGGTTGTTGCGCATCACGTCCATCAGCGCCGACACCTGGCGCGAGCCCCCCGTCTGGAAATCCAGGTCGGTGCCCTGCCCCAGGCGTTGCACGGCCTCGGCCGGCAGGTCGCCGGGCTTGCCCTGCTGCATCTGCGCCAGGATCGATTGCGACAGGCCGATGCCCGGCGTGGCCAGGTGCAGCGCCAGTTGCTCGTCGGCCATGGATTGCAGCATCTGGGTCTGCTGCGAGTCGAACAGCCCTTCCTTGGGCGTCGCCTCGCGCATCCGCTTGAGCATCATCTGCAGGAACAGGGCCTCGAACTGCTTGGCCACCTGCTTCTGCTGCTCGGTGCCGGGATTGGCCGGGTCCTTGGTCACATCGCGCTTCAGATCCGACAGGCGACCCATGTCGAACACGGAATCCTGGCGACTGCCCAGGGCCGCGGAGGTGTTGGTGTAACCCATGGCGGTCAGATGATTTCCAGCTCGGCGCGCAGGGCGCCGGCGCTCTTCATGGCCTGCAGGATCGCCAGCAGGTCCTGCGGCGTGGCGCCCAGGGCGTTCAGGCCCTTGACCACGTCAGCCAGGTTGGCGCTGGTGCTCACGCGCTGCAGCGAACCGTTTTCCTGGCGCACCTCGATCTGGGTGTTGGGCACCACCACGGTCTGCCCCTCGGTGAACGGCGTATCCGGTTGCGACACCTGGTTCTGGCGGTTGATGATGACCGACAGGTTGCCGTGCGCCACGGCGGCTTCCTCGATCATGACCGTGCGGTTCATGACCACCGAGCCGGTGCGGGCGTTGATGATGACCTTGGCCACGGTCGGCGCGCGCGCCACCTGGAGGTCCTCGACCTGCGACAGGAAGCGCGCCTGCGCCGATTGTTCCATCGGGCTGCGCACCTGCACCACGCGGCCGTCCAGCGCCGTGGCCGTGCCCTGCCCGAACTTGCGGTTCAGCGCCGCCACCACGTTCTGGGCGGTGCCGAAGTCGGTGTTGTTCATTTCCAGGTAGATGTAACCGTCGCGGGCGAAGGTGGTCGGCACCCCGCGCTCGACGATGGCACCGCCGCTGATGCGGCCGCCGTTGAGCTGGTTGATCTGCACGCTGGAACCGCCGGCCGAGGCGCCAGCGCCGCCGACCAGGATGTTGCCCTGGGCGATCGCATAGACCTGGCTGTCGGCGCCCTTGAGCGGCGTCATCAGCAGCGTGCCGCCGCGCAGGCTTTTGGCGTTGCCCATGGAGGACACCACCACGTCGAGCGTCTGGCCCGGACGGGCGAACGCCGGCAGGGTCGTGGTGACCATGACCGCCGCCACGTTCTTGAGCTGCATGTTGCTGCCGGCGGGAACGGTGATGCCCAGTTGCGACAGCATGTTGGTCAGGCTCTGCTGCGTGAACGGCGTCTGGCGCACCTGGTCACCGCTGCCGTCCAGACCCACCACCAGGCCATAGCCGATCAACTGGTTGCCACGCACACCCTGGATGGATGCCAGGTCCTTGAGCCGCTCGGCATGCGCCGCCGAGGCGCCGGCCAGCAGCCCCGCCGCGACACAGACGCGCGCCAGCAGGGACAACATGGCGGAAATCGGAGTGGGTTGTTTCATGGTCAGAACGGCGAGGCGATCAGGAAGAAGCGTTGCAGCCAGCCCATGGTCTGGACCTCATCCATGACGCCCTTGCTGCGGTATTCGATGCGGGCGTCGGCCACCTGGGTGGACGACACGGTGTTCGTGCCGGTGATCGAGCGGGGATCGACCACGCCCGAGAAGCGCACGTACTCGCTGCCCCGGTTGATGGCGATCTGCTTTTCGCCGGCCACTTGCAGGTTGCCGTTGGACATCACCCCCACCACCGTGGTGGTGATGGTGCCGGTGAAGGCGTTGTTGGCCGTGCTGTCGCCCTTGCCCTGCGACACGTTGCCGCCCTTGGCGTCGGTGTTCAGGTTGGCATTGGCCCAGCTATCCATGAACGACGGCGCGGCGGCGATGCCCAGGCTGGCATTGCCGCTGCGGTTGGTGTTGGTCGCGACGTTCTTGGAGGCGTTGGTTTTCTCGTTCAGGACGATGGTGACGATGTCGCCGACGTTGCGCGGCCGGCGATCCTCGAACAGGGGGTAGTTGCCGTAAGTCGTCGGCTGGTAGATCGAGCCCGTGGGCTGCGCCGTGGGCATCGGCGGCGGCGGCGGCGCGGCCGTCGTCGGCCCCGTCACGATGGGCTCGGGCGGGATCATGGCGCAACCGGCCACCAGCAACGCCAGGGCCGCACACGAAACCAGACGCAGGACAGACGACATAGGCATCACAGTTGAGTCAGGCGGGCCAGCATTTCGTCCGAGGTCTTGACGGCTTTGCTGTTCATTTCGTAGGCGCGCTGGGTCGTGATCATGTTGACCAGTTCCTCGGCCACGTTCACGTTGGAGGTCTCGACGTAGTTCTGCATGAACGTGCCGGCGCCGTCGACACCCGGCTGAAGCAGGTTCGCCGGACCGGAGGCATCGGTTTCCAGGTACAGGTTCTCGCCGACGCTCTGCAGGCCGGTCGGGTTGATGAAAGTGGCGATCTGCAACTGGCCGATCTGCACGTTGACGCCGGCCGCGCCGGGCTGCGTCACCGAGACGATGCCGTCCTTGCCGATGGAGATCGACAGGGCATTGTCGGGCACGTTCATGGGGGGCTGGATCACGTAGCCGCTGACCGTGGTCAACTGGCCGTTCTGGTCGCGTTGCAGCGCGCCGTCGCGGGTATAGGCCTGGGTGCCGTCCGGCAGTTCGACCTGCAGGAAGCCGCGGCCATTGATCGCCACGTCCAGCTCGCCGCCAGTGTTGTTCAGGCCGCCGGTGGTGTGGATGCGCTCGGTGGCGGCCACGCGGGCGCCGGTGCCCAACTGCAGGCCCGACGGCAACTGCGTGGCGTCGCCGACCTGGGCGCCAGGCTGGCGCAGCGTCTGGTACATCAGGTCCTGGAACACGGCGCGACCGCGCTTGAAGCCGTTGGTCGCGACGTTGGCCAAGTTGTTGGAAATCACGTCCATCGAGGTCTGTTGACCTTCCAGGCCCGTCTTGGCAATCCACAGCGAACGCATCATGATGAAGTACTCCTGGTGCGGCGGCCCGGCCGCGCGCGAAAATTATTGGGTTCGGATCGGCTGACCGGATCAGGAAACCGAGAGAATGCCGTTGGCGCGCTCGGCGTTGCGGTCCGCCTGCTGCACCACCTGCATCTGCTGCTCGAAGCGGCGGGCGTTCTCGATCATGCCCACCATCGCCGCCATGGGATTGGTGTTGCTGCCTTCCAGCACGCCGGACAACACCCGCAGGCTGGGATCAGCGGGGGCCGGCGGGGCCGGCTGGCCGTTGACCGGCGCCAGGCGGAACACGCCGTCGTCGCCGTGCACCAGTTGCGCTTCCGGCGGGTTGGCGAGCTTGATGCGACCCAGGTTGAGGATGTTGTTGGGGGCATCGCCGGCGCCGATGGCGGTGATGGTGCCATCCGAGGTGATCGTCAGCGCCGCCTGGTCGGGCACGTCGATGATGCCGTTCTGGTCGGACATCACGGGCTGGCCCAGCGAGGTCTGCAGCAGGCCGTTGATGCCCACCTGCAGGCTGCCGGCGCGGGTGTAGGCCTCGCCTTGCGGGGTCTGCACGGCGATCCAGCCGTTGGAACTGGCCAGGGCCACGTCCAGGTCGCGGCCCGTGGTCTGCATGTTGCCCATTTCAAAGTTGTTGCGGGGCGTCGACGCCACCGTCGAAACACGCGTCGGCAGGCTCACGCCGTCGTTCACCGGAACCGACCGGTACAACGCGATCTGCTCGCGAAAGCCCGGCGTGTTCACGTTGGCCATGTTGTTGGAGAGCGCGGCCTGGTGCTCCGTGATCCGCGCTGCGCCATTCATGGCGGTGTAGATGATTCGATCCATTGCCTATTCCGTCGGTGTCGTCGCGTGCCCGTCAGCCATTACTTCAGGTTCATCAGGACTTGCATGATCTCGTCCTGCGTCTTGATGGTCTGCGAGTTGGCCTGGTAGGTGCGCTGGGCGATGATCATGTTGACCAGCTCCTTGCTCATGTCGACGTTCGAGGCTTCGGTCGCCTGGCCCACCACCTTGGACATGCCGTTGCTGCCCGGCTGGCCCAGGATCGGCTGGCCCGACGAGGCGGTTTCCTTCCAGGCGTTGTTGCCCACCGGCTGCAGGCCCTGGAGGTTGGCGAAGTCGGCCAGCACGATGGTGCCGACGATCGAGGTCTCGCCGTTGGTGTAGCTGGCCACCAGGCTGCCGTCGGCGCCGATGTTGATGCCGCGGAACTCGCCCGAGGTGTAGCCGTCCGGCTGGGCCTTGAGCGCATAGGCGCTGCCGTACTGCGTGGTGCCGGTGTAGTTCACGGCGACCGCCAGCGGATCGGCCGGGGTGGTGCCACCGCCCGGCGTCGCGAACGACAGGTTGACCGTGGCGGCGCTGGTCATCACGCCGGCCTTGTTGAACGTGAACTGGGTCGGGTTGCCCCACACGCCGGCCGCTTCGGTGGTCGGCGCCATGGCCTGGCCGTCGATCGTGTAGTAGACGTCGTAGACGCTGTTGCCGGCGGCATCGGCGGCGCGCTTGGCGAAGTACTGCATCACCTGGTGCGAGTTGCCCAGCGAGTCGTAGACCGTCATGGGCGAGGCGTTGGTGTAGCTGCCGGGAACCTTGGGGTCGAACGGCTTGCCGACTTCGGTCACGGCGGCCGTGTAGTCGACGAAGCCGGGGATGACGTTCAGGTTGCCGGCGGTGACCTGGCCGGTGCCGTCGATGGTGACGGTATTGGGCGCGGTGCCGTAGGTGGCCGCCGGCGGGTTGCCCGGGGTCCAGGTGATCGCGCCGCCGGGCGCCTTGGTGAAGGTGTAGGCGGTGCCGCCAAGTGTCACGGAGCCGGGCACGGCCGGCGACGTCACGGTGTCGACCTGATAGATGACCTTGGCGTTGGCGTCCAGGTTCGCCACGGTGGTGGCGGTGGAGGTGGCCTTGGGCGCCACGTTGGCGGTCGGCAACTGCAGCTCGACCGGGTTGGCGCCGATGCCGCCGTTGGGGTAGCCCGTCAGGCGATAGCCCTGCGCGTTGACGATGAAGTTGTTCTTGTCGACCAGGAACTCGCCGTTGCGGGTGTACATCACGGCGCCGCTCTGGTCGGTGACGCGGAACATGCCCTTGGCGCCATCGATGGCGATGTCATATTCGCCGCCGCCGCCGTTGACCGTGCCCACCGTGAAGCGCTGGGTGATCGCCGACACCTTGGTGCCCAGGCCGACGCGCGAGCTGGCGTAGACGTCCGCGAACGACGCGGTCGACGACTTGAAGCCTACGGTGCCCGAGTTGGCGATGTTGTTGCCGATGACGTCCAGGTTCTGCGCCGCGGCGTTCAGGCCGCTCAATCCTTGTCCGAAACCCATGTTCTCTCTCGCTAATCTTTAAGGGGGAAACCGCCGCCGTGGCGCCGGCTGATAATCAAACCGGCTGGCCTCAGCCGATCACCTTGCGCACATCCAGCATGCTGGTCTGGCCATCCAGGCCCATATCCAGACGCAGGCCGTTGGTGGAGTAAGCCACGCTCTTGACCTTGCCGTACTTCAGCACTTCGGCGGCCACCTTCTTGTCGTCGCCATCCGTGGCCAGGACGGACACGGTGTAGGCGCCCGCTTCCAGCGCCGCGCCGGCGTCGTTCTTGCCGTCCCAGTCCAGCGTGTACACGCCGGCCTTCTGCTCGCCCAGCTCGATGGTGCGCACGACCTGGCCGTTGGCGTCGGAGATGCGCACCTGAACCTTGGCGGCATCCTTCTGCAGGTCGATGCCGTAGGGCGTGACCACGCGCTCGGAGGGATGCTCGGCATCCACGCCGACCTTGACGTTCGAACCGGGAACCAGCACGCCCTTGCCGATCATCGCGACCGCGTTCATGGACTGCGACACGTCGATCTGGCCGCTGATGGCCAGCATGGTGTTCTTGAGGTTGGTGATGCCTTCCACCGTGGAGATCTGCGCCAGCTGCGAGGTCAGCTCGGCGTTCTGCATCGGGTTCAGCGGATCCTGGTTCTTGAGCTGCGTGACCAGCAGCTTCAGGAACTGATCCTGCAGGCCCTGGGCGGTGCTGGTGCCGTTGGCGCCGCTTTGCGCCAGGCCCAGGCCGGTCTTGCTCGTGGATTGGTCGACGGTGGTCATGGTTTCACTTCTTCAAAAACTTCCGCGCGGGCGGCGCGGCGCGCGGAATCAGACGGGTCAGGATTGGCCGATGGTGAGGGTTTTCTGCATCAGGCTCTTGGCGGTGTTCAGCACCTCGACGTTGGCCTGGTACGAACGCGACGCCGCGATCATGTTGACGGTTTCGGCGACGGGATCGACGTTGGGCATGCTGACGTAGCCCTGCGCGTCGGCCATCGGATGCTTGGGGTCGTAGACCTGCTTGAGCGGGGACTGGTCCACCACCACCCCGGCCACGCGCACGCCACCGATCTCGCGGCCCTGCGCCTGGCCGGCCGGCGGGTTGACCTGGAACACCACCTGGCGGGCCCGGTACGGCTGGCCGTCGGGACCGACCACGCTGTCGGCGTTGGCCATGTTGCTGGCTGCCACGTTCATGCGCTGTGACTGCGCGCTCAGCGCCGAACCGGCGATATCGAAAATGCTCAACAAGGACATTGCCTGCGGTTCCCTATGAAAATCAATCCTGGATGGCGGCCATCATGGTCCGGATGCGACCCGACAGCAGTTGCATCGTGCTCTGGTAGTGCAAGGTGTTGTCGGCGAACTGGACCCGCTCGATGTCCATGTCGACCGTGTTGCCGTCCATGCTGGGCTGGTACGGCAGGCGATACAGCATATCGGTCGGCCCCTGCGACACGGCCTTGGCCGGAATGTGGCGAGCCGACGTCAGGGTCAGCGAGGTGTCCGGCAGGCGCTTGGTGCCTTCCATGGCGTTCTGCATCGCCGTCTTGAAATCGAAGTCGCGCGCCTTGTAGTTGGGCGTGTCGGCATTGGCGATGTTCGAGGACAGCACTTCCTGGCGCTGCGCGCGCAGCCCCAGGGACTGCTGGAAGAAGCGGAAATCTTCGTTAAGCCGGTCTAGCATCGGATCGCCTTCAATACGGATGGAGTCCGGGACAGCGGACGCACCGTTATCCCATTGGATGACGGCATCATAGGGGCGGGTGGCAGAACACAATCAGCCAAATAACCCGTCATTTCTCATCCAATTCACGTATTGCCAAGCGGCGCGGGCTTCTACAATTCGGACATGAGGAAATTCCCCGCAAATCTCCGCGCGCGCGCCGCCTGCCTGGCCGCCCTGCTGCTGGCCCCGGCGGCCCAGGCGCAGGACGCCGCCGTCCAGGCGCCCGAGGCGATCATCATCGCCGCGCAGACCTATTTGCTGGAACAACTGGCCTCCCTGCCCGGCCAGGCCTCGGTGAGCATCGATCCGCCGCGGGCGGAGCGCCTGGCGCCGTGCGATACTTTGTCCCCATTTATGCCGTCCGGCATGAAGCTGCGCTCGCGCATGACGGTCGGCGTGCGCTGCAACGCGCCCAAGCCCTGGACCACTTACGTGCAGGCCACGGTCAGCGTGCCGGGCTACTACTATGTCGCGTCGCGCATGATCGCGGCGGGCCAGGCCCTGACGCCCGCCGACCTGGCGCCGCGCGACGGCGACCTGGTGGCCCTGCCCCCGGGGGTCATCACCAATCCCGATACGGTGGTCGGCATGACCGCGGCCTACCGGATCAACGCCGGCCAACCGGTCAAGGGCGCCGCCCTGCGCAACGCCCAATCGGTGGTGCGCGGCTCGAACGTCCGTATCAACGCCCGCGGCAAGGGTTTCGTGGTCAGCAGCGAGGGGCAGGCCCTGGACAATGCGGCGCCGGGCGCCACGGTCCAGGTCCGCACCGCCAACGGACAGGTGGTCAGCGGCGTGGTGCGCAACGCAGGCCTGGTCGAAATACAACTTTAGGCAATGTTACATATCGCGTTGCGGCTAGCGCCCTCCTACCCTAAAGTTCCTTCCGACCCGGTCGTTACAGAGACATAAGTAGGCGGAGCCGTCGCAAACCGACCCAGGACGCCCTGCGGAGAAAACCTTGAAAATCAATTCGACAACCAACCGGCCCATCTCGGCAGATGCGGTCAGCCCTCGCGCCGAGTCCGCGGTCGCTCAGGCCTACGGCGCCGGCAGCGGCAGTGGCGCCAGCAGCTCGCAGGTCGCGCTGAGCTCGGCCTCGCGCAAGATGCTGGCCCTGCAAGACGGTTCGAACGACATCAACGTCGAGCGCGTCGCCGCGATTCGCGCCGCCATCGCCTCGGGCCAGCTCAAGATCGACACCAGCCGCATCGCCGATGGCCTGATCGCCAGCGCCCGTGACCTGCTGAAGTAATACTGCCTTTGCAAGATCGCCGTTTTTTCGACCCGTCCGCCCGAGTATGACCATGAGCCCTGTCGAATCCCTGCAAGCCTGCATGAAGCAGGAAGATGCCCTGATCACCGAGTTTTCCGCCATCCTGGAAGAAGAAACCAAGGTGCTGGTCGGGCCGGGCAACGTCGACGCGCTGCATGACATCACCGAGCGCAAGGGCAATATCGCCCAGCAGTTGGTCGACCTCAGCCACACGCGCGATGGCCTGCTCGCCGAAATCGGCCTGCCCGCCGGCCATGCCGGCACCGAGCAGGCCGCCGTGCAGCACCCACAACTGTCCGACGTCTGGCAGGCGCTGCTGGCCAAGTCGGCATCGGCCAACGAAATCAATATGCGCAACGGCGCCCTGATCGACGTGCACCTGCGCTATACCCAGCAATCGCTGGACGCACTGCGTCAGATCGGCGGCCTGGGCGGCACCTCGACCTACGACGCCCAGGGCCGCGGCGCCCGCGCCACGCCGGGCCGCAAGCCCATCGTCGCCGGCTGAGCCGGATCCCGACATCCCAATACAAACAGCCCGCTTTCGCGGGCTGCTTGCATTGAAGGCCCCGCGTCGAAGCGCCCTAGACGCCGCCGGCCATCTCCAGCATCGCGAACATCTTCAACAGCGCGACCGGCAGCAGGCGTCCGGACAGCTTGCGCTCCGGGCTGACGACGCCGGCCAGGGTGGCGCGCACGCCGTCCGCCGCCGAGGCATGCGCCAACTGCCAGCAGGCCGCGCCCAACTGGCCGGCCATCAGCGACTGCCGCGCCAGCGTATGCGCGCCATCGACCGCGGGCAGCGCCTGCCAGGCATTGGCCATGTAGCGGAACCCGGCGCGCGCCTCTTCCTGCAGCACCAGCCAGCGCGCCACCGTGGCGGCGTCCGCCTGGCCGGCGGCAAGGTTGGTCAGGCCGAACAACTGGCCGGCCACTTCGCCACTGGCGGTATCGATCAGGCGGGCGCACACCAGGCGGAAGCGGGTTTCGTCGCCGCGGCCAGGCAGGCCGATCTCGGTGCCCGAGGCCCACAGCGCCAACGGCGCCGGACGGGTGCCGGGCACGGCGCGCAGGCCGGGCATGTCGCCCGGCTGGCCCACCGGCAGATAGCCGACACTCTTGCCCACCGCGTTCAGATTGGTCGGACATTCGTCCTGGATCACGCGCATGCCGCCCGGGCTGCGCGCCACCCACGACACGCCCTGCTCGCTCAGGCTCTGCCACAGCGCCGAGGTGCCGGCTTCCAGCATGTGCACGGCCGGCACCTGGGCCAGTTGTTCGTTCAGCCAGCGCACCCGCGCCTCCAGGGCCAGCGCCGTGTCCGGCTGCGCGGCGGCGGCCGGCGCGAACGACGACAACATGCCATGGGGCAGCACCAACTGCTGCGCAGGCGCGGCCAGGGCCGCGCCGCGATCGCTCATCAGCACCGCGCTCAGCAACGTGCCCCCGGGCAAGGCCTCGCCCTTCATGCTGGCCTTGCCGTGCATGACCAGCAGATTGCGGCTGCAAGTGGTTGAGAATTCGCGCCGCACCATCGCCAGCGGCGTTTCGCCCAGCGCCGCGAGGCTCGACCCCGCGCCGTCGCTGACATACTCGCGCCACGAGGCGCGGGCCTGCACGCAGGCAGGGTCGCTGTCGAGCCAGCTCAGGGTGTCGTCCAGGTTCTGCGCGGCTTCGATCGTGCCGGCGCCGCCCTGCGGACGCAGGATCGCCGAAGCCAGCAATTGGCGGCGGCGCGCGGGATCGACACTCGCTTCGGTCTCGCGCGACGTCGACCACAGCGACGCCATGTCCGCCTCGCTGGGCGAATACAGGGCGCGGGCGCGCTCGACCATGGCGAAGGCGCGATCGATGAGCGCGTCGGCGCGCGCCAGCTCCAGGTGCTCCGGCACCTTCTGGCCGATCGACGAATAGTGGATGGGCAGGCGGTGGCGGATCGCCGTGTCCAGTGCCGCACCCAGGCGCGAAGCCTCGTCGAGCTTGGTGATGATGCAGCCGGCCACGTCCTCGCCGACGCCGTTGCGATAGGCGTGGGCGACTTCGTCGAGCGTGTCGCCCTGGCTGGCGGCGTTGAGCACCAGCAGGCGGCGCACCGGCTTGCCGGCGTTGCACAGCATCGCGGCCTGCTCGGCCACCTGGCGGTCGCGCTGGCTGATGCCGGTGGTGTCGATCAGCACGATCTTGCGGTTGCCCAGTTCGGCCAGGATGCGGC
The DNA here is from genome assembly GCF_902859745.1 of Achromobacter dolens. Lineage (GTDB taxonomy): Bacteria > Pseudomonadota > Gammaproteobacteria > Burkholderiales > Burkholderiaceae_B > Achromobacter > Achromobacter dolens. The sequence goes on from NZ_CADIJW010000056.1 coordinate 20,586, forward strand.
GCAGCTCGCCGGCATCGCGCACCGAGTGGGCCGGCACGCCCATCAGGCGACCATAGATCTGCAACTGCTCGAGCGCCCCGATCCGGAAATTGTCGGTGGTCAGCATCGCCACCTGCTCGCGGCCTTCGCGCGCGACGCAGCGCGCCGCCAGCTTGGCCAGCGTGGTGGTCTTGCCGACGCCGGTCGGGCCGACCAGCGCGTACACGCCGCCGCCCAGGAATTCATCTTCCGAGCCCAGCACCGGCAGGTGCGTTACCAGTTCATTGCGGGCCCAGGCCAGCGCGGATTCGGCGCTCATGCCCTGCGGCATGCGCTCGACCAGCGCGCGGACCAGCTTGGTGCTGAAACCGGCGTCCAGCAGGCTGCGGAACAAGGCGGCGCCCGCCGGCTCGCGGCCCGGCCCCTGGCGTCCGCCCCACAGCAAGCCGTCCATGCGGCTTTCGAGCGCGCCGCGCAAGGCGCTGATGGCGTCCTGCAAGCCCGCCGCCGCATCGCTGGGCAGCGCCGCGGGCGGCACCCCCGGACCATTGCGCAGCGGCGCATCCGGCATGCGCGCCATCGGCGACGGCGCCACGGGCGGCACCTCTCGCGCCGGCGGCAAGGCCGGCATTTCCATCCGCACCGGCGCGGCGGGCGCCATCACCGCGGGCGCGGCCGCTTCCGCCGTCACGGCGGGCGGCGCCTGACGCGCGACGGGTTCCGCCGACACCTCCGGCTCGGGCTGAGACTGCGCGGCGTAGGCCGACTGGTAGGCGGCGATCGAACGCGACGGCACCGCGTAGGCGGGCTGCGCATCGGCGACGGGCGCAGGCGGCGCTCCGTAGGCCGGTTGCGAGACGCTCGGCGCCGCACCATAGGCGGGTTGCGGCGCTGCGGCAGGCGGCGTGCCGTAGGCGGGTCGCGGCGCGACCGGCTGCGGCGCGGCGGCGGCCGGCGCGACATAACCGGACTGCGCGCCATAAGGCGGTTGCGAGGCCGTGGTCGGGGTGGCGCCATAGGGAGGCGGCGCCAGGTTGGCGGGCGCGGCGTGACCGTACGGCGCGGGCGCCTGCGGCGGCACCGGCGCGGCCGGAGCGCGAGCCGGCGCGTGGCCGTCGGCATACCCCTGCGGCGTCGGCGTCTGCGCCTGCGGCGACGCGTCGTCGAACGCGCCCTCCACCGTGGCCAGCACCTCGATGCCGCCATCGACGCTGCGGTTCGACACGATCAGCGCGTCGGGACCGAGCACCTGGCGCACCTGGCGCATGACGTCACGGCTGTTCGCGCCAAAGAAGCGACTTATTTTCATTGACCATTACCTCCGCCGATGAGCGCCGTCACACGGACCATGCGCTCATCCGGAATTTCCGTATTCGACAACACGCCCAACTGCGGCAGGTGGTGGCGCAGGAAGCGCGACAGCGGCGCGCGCAGCACCGGCGACACCAGCAGCACCGGCGCGTTGCCCTGCGATTCCTGGCGCTCGACCGCCGCCTGGGTTTCGCGCAGCAGGGTATCCGCCAGGCCAGGCTCCAGGCCGCCGCTGGTGGTGAGCGCCTGCGACAGCACGCGTTCGAGCTTGACGTCCAGGCCGATCACGCGCAGTTCGCCCTCGCCCGGGAACCATTGCTGGGTGATGGCGCGACCCAATGACCGGCGCGTCAGCGCGATCAGCTCGTTGATGTCGGGCTGGCCGCCCGTGCCGGCCGCCAGCGCCGCCAGGCGCGGACCGTGCTCGGACAGGGTGTCGATGATGGTGCGCATGTCGCGGATCGGCACTTCCTCGGCCAGCAGGCCCTGCAGCACCTTCTGCAAGGCGGTGAGCGACAGCGTCTTGGGCACCAGGTCTTCGACCAGCTTGGGCGCGTCGCGGCCGATGCGGTCCAGCAACTGCTGCACTTCCTGGCGGCCCAGCAGGTTGGAGCCGTGGCGGTGCATCAGGTGGTTCAGGTGGGTGGCGACCACGGTGCCGGCATCCACCACCGTGTAACCGACCACCTGGGCCTGGTCGCGCAGGCTGCCGTCGATCCACAGCGCCGGCAGGCCAAAGGCCGGGTCGGTGGTGGGCGTGCCCTTGATCTGCATAGTCACGCCGCCCGGGTCGATCGCCAGCCACTGGCCCGGCATCGCCACGCCGTGGCCGATCTCGACGCCGGACAGCAGGATGCGGTAATCGTTGGGCTTGAGTTCGAGGTTGTCGCGGATATGCACCACCGGCGGCAGGAAACCCACGTCCTGGGCGAATTTCTTGCGCAGGCTGCGGATGCGGTGCAGCAGCTCGCCGTTCTGGGCGTGGTCGACCAGCGGGATCAGGCGGTAGCCGACCTCCAGGCCGAGCTGGTCCACCATCGAGACGTCATCCCAACTGGCTTCGGCCGCGGCGGCCTGCGCCTGCGTCACGGCCTGCTGCGGCACCTCGCTGGCCGCCACCTCGGCGGCCTTGCGCCGCTTGTGCATCGCCCAGCCGCCCCAGGCCAGCGCGCCGGCCAGCGTCAGGAAGGCGATGTGCGGCATGTTGGGGATCAGGCCCATGATGCCGATGATGCCGGCCGTCAGGAACATCACGCTGGGGTTGGAGAACAGTTGGCTGATGATCTGCTGGCCAATGTCCTGGTCGGTCGACACGCGCGACACCACCACGCCGGCGGCGGTCGAGATCACCAGCGCCGGGATCTGCGCCACCAGGCCGTCGCCGATGGTCAGCAGCGTGTAGACGCGGGCCGAGTCGCTCATCGACATGTCGTGCTGGGCCACGCCCACGATCAGGCCGCCGATGATGTTGATCGCCATGATCAGCAGGCCGGCGATGGCGTCGCCGCGCACGAATTTGCTGGCGCCGTCCATCGAGCCGAAGAAGTCGGATTCCTGCGACACCTCGGCGCGGCGCTTGCGGGCCTCGTCCTCGCCGATCAGGCCGGCGTTCAGGTCGGCGTCGATGGCCATCTGCTTGCCCGGCATCGCGTCCAGGGTGAAACGCGCGCCGACTTCGGCGATCCGCCCCGCGCCCTTGGTGATGACGATGAAGTTGATGATGGTCAGGATGATGAAGACGATGATGCCGACGGCAAAGTTGCCGCCCACCAGGAAATGACCGAAGGCCTCGATCACCTTGCCCGCCGCGTCCGGGCCGGTGTGGCCGTGCAGCAGCACCACCCGGGTCGAGGCGACGTTCAGCGACAGGCGCAGCAGCGTGGCGAACAGCAGCACGGCCGGGAAGGCGGCGAAGTCCAGCGGCTTGCGGGTGAACATGGCCACCAGCAGGATCATCACCGACAGCGCGATGTTGAAGGTGAACAGCAGGTCCAGCAGGAAGGTGGGCAGCGGCAGCACCATCATGCCCAGCACCATCACGATCAGGATGGGACCGGCCAGGAGCCGCGCGTGCGTGGCTCCGTTGCTTTTCAACATGGTGAGCAGAGCGCTCATTCCTTAAGCTCCTTGTGCTGCGGTCTTTGCCTGCGGGTCCAGCGCGGCCGGCACGGGCAGGGACTTGGGCGCCGTCGGTTCGACCCCCCATCCCGAGCGCCACGAGCGCAACTGGAAAACCCACGCCAGCACTTCCGCGACCGCGGTATATAGCTCGGCCGGGATTTCATGCCCCAGCTCGACGTGTTGATACAGGGCGCGCGCCAGGGGCGGCGCTTCCAATGTGGGAATGCGATGCTCGGCGGCCAGTTCGCGGATCTTGGCCGCCACCAGCCCGGTGCCCTTGGCCAGCACTCGCGGCGCGCCGTTCTTGTCTTCCTCGTACTTGAGCGCCACGGCATAGTGGGTCGGGTTGGTCACGACCACGTCGGCCTTGGGCACCTCGGACATCATGCGGCGGCGCGCGGCCTGGCGCTGCTGCTGGCGGATGCGGGCCTTGGTGTGCGGATCGCCTTCGCTTTCCTTGTGTTCCTGGCGCACGTCTTCCTTGGACATGCGCAGCTTCTTCAGGTGGCTCCAGATCTGCCACGGCACGTCCAGCAGCACGATCACCAGCAGCGAAGCAACGATGAAGGCGCTGCACATCGCCACCAGGCTCAGCGCCTTGGTCAGGGCGGCGGCCGGCGCCACGTGCATCAGGCCCAGCATGTCGTCGTGGTAGCGCCAGATGATCCACACCGCCACGCCGCCCACCAGCAGGGCCTTGGCCAGCGCCTTGATCAGCTCGACCACGGTCTGCGACGAGAACATGCGCTTGAGGCCGGCGAACAGGCTGAGCTTGGAGAAATTCGGCGACAGCGGCTTGCCCGAGATGACAATGCCCCCCAGCAACACGCTGGACAGCACGGCGATCACCGCCAGCAGGCCGAAGATCGGCAGAATCACCATCAGGGCCTGGCCGAAGCCGTTGACGGCCTGCTCGACCATCACGCCCGGGTCGGCCACCACGCGCTGGTCGAACGCCAGGCCGTTGCGCAGCACCCCGCTCAGTCCCTTATAAATCGTGCCGCCGCCGGCCCAGATCGCCGCGACACCGGCGGCCAGCATCATGAACGTGCCCAGTTCCCGGGAACGCGCAATCTGCCCCTCCTCGCGCGCCTTTTCCAGGCGCCTGGGAGAGGCGGCTTCGGTTTTCTCGAGGTCGCTTTCTTCGGCCATGCTCTGCGGTGTCGTTGCGGCTCGCGGATTGACGGATTACGAGCTGCCCGCCGAGATTCTAGGAGGCCTGGGCCTTGGGCGATAAGCCAAGAAGCGGGGGGAAAGCGGCGCTATTCCCGGATGCGCCCGGGCCGGGCCGGCCAGGGCGGGCCGGCGACCGGACGCCCTGCCCCGCCAGCCAGGCGGATCGGTCTGGTTCAGCCGGCCGCCGCGACCACCGGCCGCGCCGATCCGCCGGCGTCCAGGGTGGCCTGGAAACGCACGTAATCGAGCCCGATCCGCACTGCGCCCCAGTGCTCGCCGTCCAGGAACAGGGGCACGGAGATGTCGTTGACGATCTCGCCGGTATCACGGGAGTAGGTCTGAAACAGCAGGGTTTCGGTGTTGGCGGCCAGCCGCGCTCCGACCGGGTCGTCGAAGATGCGCTTGTGCCGCACCCGGGCGATGTCCTGGGCCGGATCGCCGCTGGGCGGGTGCGAATAGCGGCTGTTGTGCGCCGGGGCGTAGCCGCGCGCGTCCACCAGCAGCGCATAGCTGCCGCCGGGCACGGCCTCCAGCACGTGGTCCAGCAGGCGGGTCAGCGCCTCGTCGATGCCGCGGTCGTAGGCGGTGTGGTAACGCGGGGGATCGCTGCCTGCGATCCGCTGGTAATGGCGGTCGAACACGTCCAGGCCGCGCTCACGGGCATGGTCGAGCAGCCGGATCGCCGCCAGCCGGAAGCCCTCCAGCGTCTCGGACAGGCGGTCGAAGGCGGTATTGCCGGTGCGCATGTCCGACAGCACCTCCTGCACGCTCTCAGTCTGGCGCCGGATGCGGTCGATCTCGCCGGACATGCTGGCCACCCGCTCGCGCACGTCGGCGCTCAGCGCGGCGATGCGACTGACGTCCTGGCTCATGCCGTGGTTGGTGGCGTCGACCTCGCCGATCGCCTGCACCACCTCGCCCACCTGGCGGTTCATGCTGTCGAAATCGCGTACGAAGTGCTGGAAATCCTGGCGCGTCTTGTCCAGCACCGCGCCGGACGCGTCCACGTCCTCGCGCAGGGCGCCGGTCTGGCGCTGGGTCGAATCGACCAGCTCCAGCATCTCGCCGGTATGGCGGCCGATGTCGCTGGTGGCGGCGTTGACCCGTTCGGCCAGCCGGCCCACCTCGCTGGCCACCACCGCAAAACCGCGCCCGGCGTCGCCGGCACGGGCCGCCTCCACCCCGGCGTTCAGCGCCAGCAGTTGGGTCTGCAGGGCGATGTCCTTGATGAGCTTGCTGATGTCGCCGACCGAACGCGCCCGGCCGGTCAACTGCGCCACCACGTCGGTGAACGCCGCCATCTCGCGCGTCATGCGGTCAACCCGCTCCTTGACCTCGGACAGCTCGGCCAGCGCCTGCTCGGCCGCCCGCAGGTTCTGCCCGGAGACCTGGGCAATCTCGCGCGCATGGGTCGAGGTGGACGCCGACAGCGCCGCGATCTGGGCGCCGCTGGCAGCCAGGGCCTCGGCCGCGCGCGCCTGCTCCTGCGCCAGCAGCGCGCAGCGGCCGGCCTGGAACTGGGTCCGGGCGGTGTTGAGGGCGATCTCGATGCTGGACTGCCGCACCGTGCTGACACGGCTGCGGATGCCGGCCAGGAAGCGGTAAAGCGGCCAGGCGGCCGGGCTGAGGGACAACGGGCGTTCGGACAGCGTGGCGCGGCCACGGTTGAGCCGGCGCAACAACCCCCAGATACCTCCGAATCGGAATGTGGATCTGGCCAACATGGCACCTCCTTGTGCGGCCCGGATCGCCTTCTGTGGGCATCCATTGCCTGGGCGCGATGCGCCCTGTCTCCTGCTGCGGCCCCGATTCTTGTTGTGTTGCAGTCTACCCAAGGGCGCGCGTTCGCACCCTTAGGGAATACGACCATGCCCGACCAGCGGGCATGGCGGCAGGCGGGCCCGCGCGGCCCGCCGCCCGGCGGGCTCAGAAGCCCAGGCTGGCCAGCAGGTCGTCGACCTGGTCCTGGCTCGTGACCACGTCGGTCTTGCCCTGCGGGCTGACCTGCGGACCGTTGAGCAGGCTGTTCGCCTCGTCGCGGCGCTCTTGCGGCACGTTGTCCAGCAACACCTGCAGCAGCTCGCGCTCGATCGCGCCGACCACGTCCATCATGCGCATGATGACCTGGCCGGTCAGATCCTGGAAGTCCTGCGCCATGATGATTTCCATCAGCTTGGACTGGGTCTGCTGCGTCTGCTTGGGCACGTCCTGCAGGAATGCGCGCGTGTCCTTGACCAGCTCGCGGGCCTCGGGCAATTCCAGCGGCTGGTCGTACCATTGCTGCCAGCGAGCATCCAGGGCCTGCGCCGAACGCGACATGCCGTCCTGGATCGGACCGGCTGCCTCGGTCGCGTTCAGCACGCGGTTGGCAGCCTGTTCGGTCATCTGCGCCACGTAGCGCAGGCGGTCGCGCGCGTCGGGAATGGCGTTGGCCGCGTCCTTGATCGCCTGGTCCAGGCCGAGCTCGCGCATGCTGTCGCGCAGCATGCGGGTCAGCGAGGCGATGCGGTGAATCAGGTCCGGGGATTCCGCCGAGTCTTCATTCTGCGTCGTGCTCATTGCACACCTCAGCCGCCAATTTTCTCGAAGATCTTGACCAGCTTCTCTTCCAGCGTCGCCGCGGTGAAAGGCTTGACCACGTAACCGTTGGCGCCGGCCTGGGCCGCCGCGACGATGTTTTCCTTCTTGGCCTCGGCCGTCACCATCAGCACCGGCAGCGAAGCCAGGCTGGCGTCGGCGCGGATCTGCTTGAGCATTTCCAGGCCGTCCAGATTGGGCATGTTCCAGTCGGACACGACGAACTGGAAGCCGCCGTTGCGCAGCTTCTCCAGCCCGATCGCGCCGTCTTCGGCCTCATCCACGTTCTCGAAACCAAGCTCCTTGAGCAGGTTGCGGATGATCCGCCGCATGGTGGGGAAGTCATCCACCACCAGAATCTTGATGCCCTTGTCTACCATCTTTTACTCCAGAAGAAATTTGCTTGAGATCGATCGGGATCACAGCCGCGTCAAACGCGGTGTCCCCGGTCGCCCAGGCGAGTCAGAATGCGCTCACTCATTGCCGACAGCGGCACCACTTCGTCAGCCGCACCGATTGCGATGGCCTCCCGGGGCATGCCGAAGACCACGCAACTGGCTTCATCCTGCGCGATGGTATGGGCGCCGGCGCGGTGCATGGCCAGCATGCCGGCCGCCCCGTCCTTGCCCATCCCGGTCAGGATGACGCCGATGGCGTTCTTGCCCGCTGCCACGGCGGCGGAATTAAACAACACATCCACCGACGGGCGGTGGCGATTGACCGGTTCGCTGGCCTCCAGCTCGATCACGTAGTTGGCGCCACTACGGCCCAGGCGCATGTGCATCTCGCCGCCCGGGGCCAGGTACACGTGGCCCGGCAGCACGCGCTCGCCGTGCACGGCCTCGCGCACCGTCACCGCGCACAGGGCATCCAGGCGCTGCGCGAACGAGCGCGTGAAACCGGCCGGCATGTGCTGCGTGATCAGGATGGCCGGGCTGTCCGGCGGCAGCGGTTGCAGGACCTCGCGGATGGCTTCGGTGCCGCCCGTGGACGCGCCCACGATGACCAGCTTTTCCGAGCTGGCCAGCGGCCGGCGCAACATCGGCGCCGGGGCGGGCGCCGGCGCGTGCGGGCTCGGCGCCCGCAGCTTGGCGCGCGAGGCGGCGCGGATCTTGTCGGCAATGATCTCGGTGTATTCCAGCAACCCGTCGCGGATGCCCAGCTTGGGCTTGGTGACGAAGTCGATGGCGCCCAGCTCGAGCGCGCGCAGCGTGATTTCGCCGCCGCGCTCGGTCAGCGACGACACCATCACCACCGGCATCGGCCGCAGGCGCATCAGCTTTTCAAGGAAATCCAGCCCGTCCATGCGGGGCATTTCCACGTCCAGCGTCAGCACGTCGGGATTGTGCTTTTTGATCAGCTCGCGCGCCACCAGCGGATCGGGCGCGGTCGCAACCACTTCCATATCCGGCTGGCTGTTGATGATCTCGGTCATCAGTCCGCGCACGAGCGCGGAATCATCCACACATAGAACTCTGATTTTCTGCATTGTTTACCGCCTCAGGCGGACCTGGAATCCGTCGTCACCGACAGCTCTAGGCCTTGCCAGCGCATTCGTAGACTGTCTGCCCGCGCAGACGGAAATCCCGACTGATATAGGTGAAGTTCTCCGAATGGCCCGCAAACAGCAGGCCGCCCGGCTTGAGCAGCGGCACGAACCGCTCAAGGATCTTCGCCTGGGTCGGCTTGTCGAAGTAAATCATCACGTTGCGGCAGAAGATGACGTCGAACTTCTCGCTGATCGGCCAGGAAGGCGCCAGCAGGTTCAACGTCTCGTACCGCACCATGTCGGCAATCTCGGGACGCACCCGGACCTGTCCGGCGTTGGCGCCGCGGCCCTTCAGGAAGAAGCGCTTGAGGCGGCTCTCTTCCATCTTGGCCACGCGCTCGGCCGGATAGACCGCCGTGCGCGCCCGGTTCAACACGTTGGTGTCGATATCGGTCGCCAGCACCGAGCAGGCGCTGGCGCGCGGGCCCAGGGCCTCGGCCAAAGTGATCGCGATGGAGTATGGCTCTTCGCCCGTGGACGCCGCGCAACACCACACCGACACCGGGCCGCCGCGCTTTTGCGCGAAGTCGGCCAGGATCGGGAAGTGGTGCGACTCGCGGAAGAACGCGGTCAGGTTGGTCGTCAGGGCGTTGACGAAATCTTCCCATTCGGCCGCGTCCGGCTCGTTCTCCAGTTGGTCCAGATAGCTGGCAAAGTCCTGCCGGCCCAGCGCGCGCAGGCGCCGCGCCAGCCGGCTGTAGACCATTTCGCGCTTGTGCGCGCCCAGCGAGATGCCGGCACGCGCGTGAATCATCTTGCGCACGCGGGTGAAGTCCGCGTCGCGAAAATCGAATTGGCGGTCCACCGGAATGGACGGCGCCATGTTTGCTGCTGTCGCCACTGCCGCCCTCAGCGCTCAAGAGCAAGCGCGTCTGGCGCTTGCAGCCGTGAATCGTCGCCGGCGGCGGAGCGACCCGAAGACAGGCGATGGGCCGGCACTTCGATCACTTCGCCGACGTTGATCTTGAACACCGCCACCGCCTCGGCCAGGCGCTGCGCCTGTTCCTGCAGCGAGCCGGCCGCGGCCGCCGCTTCCTCTACCAGCGCCGCGTTCTGCTGCGTCACCTCGTCCATCTGCGAAACCGCGCGATTGACCTGGTCGATGCCGCTGGACTGCTCCTCGGAGGCCGCCGAGATCTCGCCCATGATGTCCGTCACGCGCTTGACCGACGCCACGATCTCCTGCATCGTCGCGCCCGCCCGTTCAACCTGCTCGGAACCCGCGCCGACCTTGGTCACCGAGTCCTCGATCAGGCCCTTGATTTCCTTGGCCGCCTGCGCGCTGCGCTGCGCCAGCGAGCGCACTTCGCCCGCCACCACCGCAAAGCCCTTGCCCTGCTCGCCGGCACGGGCCGCTTCCACTGCCGCGTTCAGCGCCAGGATGTTGGTCTGGAAGGCGATGCCGTCGATCACCGACACGATCTCGGAGATCTTGCGCGAACTGGCGGAAATGCCGTGCATGGTGTTGACCACTTCCGCCACGGCCGAACCGCCACGCTCGGCCACGTCCGACGCGCTGGCCGCCAATTGGTTGGCCTGGCGCGCGTTGTCGGCGTTCTGCTTGACCGTCGAGGCCAGCTCTTCCATCGAAGCGGCGGTCTCTTCCAGCGAGGCAGCCTGCTGCTCGGTGCGGCTGGACAGGTCGGTGTTGCCGGCGGCGATCTCGTGCGAACCGGTATTGATCTCGTCGACGCCCCGACGCACCGAGGCCACCGTGCGCGTCAGGCTCTCCTGCATGCGCTTGAGCGCGGCGAAAAGCTGGCCGATCTCATTGGTGTTGCGGACTTCGACGCGCGCGGTCAGGTCGCCGCCGGCGATGCGGTCAAAATGATGGCCGGCGTCCTTGAGCGGCTGCAGCACGCGGCGGCGCAGGAACACATAGGTGGCGAACACCAGCAGCGCGGCGATCACGCCGCCCGCGCTCACCGCCAGCAGCACGAACTGGTAGCGCACCTGGGCCACCTCGAACGCGTCCAGCATCTTGCTGGCGCGCCAGAAATCAAAGCCTTCGACAGCGCGGGCGAAGCGCCCTTCGAGCGCATCCTGCACCTTCTGCACCTGCGCCTGGTAGGCCGGCATGTCGGCCTTTTCAAGCGCGGCGGTCAGCGGCACCACGCCCTGCTGCACCAGCGCGCCATACGAGTCCTCGACTTCCTTGAGGGACTCGGCCGCCTCGGCCGGTCGCGGCAGGGTCTTGAAATAGTCGAACTCCGCCTGGCCCTTGTTCTGCGCCGCCTTGGCGCGTTCCAGCAGGCCGGCTGCCTCGCTCGACAGGCCCTGCGCCAGCAGCGTGGGCTGACCGACGCTGCGGACGATGTCGCCATAATTGGACGTGGCCGCGCGGCCCAGGCCATTGAGGGTGTCCTTGTAGCTCAAGACGACACGGCCCAGCGCGTCGTTCAGTTCTTGCGATTGCTTGATTTCCGCCAGCGTCGCATTGCTGATGCGCAACGACAACACGCCCAGTGCGGCTCCGATCACCAACATGAATGAGAAGAACGCCAGCACCCACAACAGGCTGCTGCGTATCGTCATGTTCGCGAGAAACTTGCGCATCACAAGCACCACTCCTGACTGCAAACGTTAAGGAAAAGCGCCATATCGATTCCACAATATGGCGCGCCCATCTCCCTGGGAGGTCGCCACCGCCGGGGCCCCGCCCCGCCGGTCGCGCATCCGGGTCCGGTCCTTCCGATCAGGAAGCGACCTTCTCCACCAGGGCCATTTCATCGCTGGTCATCATCTTCTCGATGTCGACCAGGATCAGCATGCGTTCGTCGACCGTGCCCAGGCCCGTCAGGTATTCGGTGGACAGGGTGGCGCCGAATTCCGGCGCCGGGCGGATCTGGCCGGCGTTGAGCATCAGCACGTCCGACACGCCATCGACGACGATGCCGACCACGCGGCGATCGAGGTTCAGGATGATGACGACGGTCTGCTCGTTGTATTCGACGCTGCCCAGGTTGAACTTGATGCGCAGGTCGACGATCGGCACGATGATGCCGCGCAGGTTGGTCACGCCCTTGATGAACGGCGGAACATTGGCGATGCGGGTCACCGTGTCGGCATCGTAGCCGCGGATTTCCTGCACCTTCAGAATGTCGATGCCGTACTCTTCGTCGCCCAGCGTGAACACCAGGAACTCGTTGCCGACATCTTCATTGCGCGCGGCTTGCGCTTGCGGTTTGGCTGCCATGGGGCTATTTCTCCATCAATTCAGAATGGCTTCGGGCTGCGACCAACGCTCACGGTTGGCGCGCGCAAGCGCAAATACGTCGACGATCAGCGCCACGCTGCCATCGCCCAGGATGGTGGCGGCGGAGATGCCGGGGACCTTGCGGTAATTCGACTCTAGGTTCTTCACCACCACCTGGTGCTGGCCGATCAGGTGATCCACCAGCAACGCGAAACGGCGGTCTTCGGCCTGCATGATGACGGCGATGGCCTGGGTCGGGTCGGTCTGGGCCTCGCTGACCGAGAACACGCGGTGCATTTCGACCAGCGGCAGGTACTCGCCGCGCACGTGCATGACGCGCTCGTTGCCAGCCACGGAGTAGATCTGGTCGTTGGTCGGCTGCAGCGATTCGGTCACGTGGTTCAGCGGCAGGATGAAGGTCTCTTCGCCCACCCGCACCGACATGCCGTCCAGGATCGCCAGCGTCAGCGGCAGCACGATGCGCGTGGTGGTGCCGTTGCCCGGCTCGCACGACAATTGCACGTGGCCGCCCATGTCCTGGATGTTCCGGCGCACCACGTCCATGCCGACGCCGCGGCCGGAGATGTCGGTGACCTTCTCGGCCGTGGAGAAGCCCGGCGCGAAGATCAGTTGCCAGATTTCGTCGTCCGGCGAGTTCTCGTTGACAGGCAGGCCCTGGGCCATGGCCTTCTTGAGGATCTTCTCGCGATTCAGGCCGGCGCCGTCGTCGCTGACCTCGATGACGATGTTGCCGCCATTGTGTTGGGCAGACAGCACCAGTTGGCCGACCGGATCCTTGCCGGCGGCGACGCGCTTCTCGGGCGTCTCGATGCCGTGGTCCAGGCTGTTGCGCACCAGGTGCGTCAGCGGATCGATGATGCGCTCGATCAGGCTCTTGTCGAGTTCGGTGGCGCGGCCGTAGGTCTGCAATTCGATCTGCTTGCCCATCTTGCCGGCGATGTCGCGCACCAGGCGCGGGAAGCGGCTGAAGACGTAGTCCATCGGCATCATGCGGATCGACATGACGGCTTCCTGCAGGTCGCGCGCGTTGCGCTCGAGCTGCTCCATGCCATTGAGCAGGCGGTCGTGCAGCACCGGGTCCAGCGTCGACGCGGTCTGCGCCAGCATGGCCTGGGTGATGACCAGTTCGCCCACCAGGTTGATGACCTGGTCGACTTTTTCCACGCCGACGCGGATCGAGGTGGATTCCTTGTCGACGTGGGCAGGAGCCGCGGCGCGGCTGGTGCGCGAGGCCTGCGAGATGGCTTCGGCAGCGGCGGCCGACTCGGCCACGGCGGGCGCGGCAACAGGCGCCGGCGCGGGTTCAGGGGCCACCGCCGGGGCCACGG
>NZ_CADIJW010000057.1 GCF_902859745.1 Achromobacter dolens
CGTGGCCGGTGTGGCCGAGGCCGGCGGCGCGCCCGACGCCGCAGGCGCCGCGGGTTGAGCCGGCGCGGGCGGGGCCTGCACCGCGGAGGCGCGGATCGGGCCGTCGCCGCCGGTGCCGAACATCTGGTGCAGGGTGGCGACCAGTGTGACGGCGGGCACGCCCACCATCAGCGCCACCGCGATGAAGATGCCGTTGCGATGTTCGATCATGATGACACCAACCGTCCCGGCGAACGCAGGTAGTCCGCCTTGATTTTCTCGACGATCCAATAGGCAGTGGCGCCCACCGTGCCCGTGGGGTTGTAGCCCGAGTTCTGGGGAAACAGCGCCGCGCCCGTAACGAAGACATTGGGCACGTCCCAGGACTGGCCGTAGCGGTTGACCACGCTGGTGGCGGGATCGCTGCCCATGGCCGCGCCGCCGGTCAGGTGGGTCGACTGGTACACGGTGGCCGAGAACGGCCGCTTGCGCGGCCCCGGCTCGGTCTGCGTCACGCCTTTCATGGCGCGGCCGATCTCGTCGCCGCGTTCGGTCAGGAACGCCGACATGCGGATGTCGTTGTCGGGGAAGTCGTAGGTCACGCGCAGCAGCGGCAGGCCCCAGGCGTCCTTGTAGGTGGGGTCCAGGCTGAGGTAGCCGCCGCGCCACGGTTGGGCCGAGCCGGTAATGGTGATGTTGGCGGCGTGGTTGTAGTAGCGCTTGACAGCCTTCTTCCATTCGGCGCCCCAGCCCGGCGTGCCCTTTGGCGTGGGATGAAAGCCGATCGGCGCGCCGCTGACCACCTGGATTTGCAGGTAGCCGCCGCCGACGAAGCCGTGCGGGCCGTGATCGAAGTTGTCGGCGCTGAAGTCGTCCATGGTGACCGCCACGGCGCCGGCGCCCATGAAGGGATTGATGTTCACGGACTCGTCGAAGAACAGGTTCACGCCGGACGTGGTCTGGTGCGTGTAGTTGCGGCCCACCACGCCCTTGTCGGTCACGGGGTCGTAGGGCTGGCCGATGCCGGACAGCAGCAGCAGGCGCACATTGTTGATGCCGAAGGCGCACAGCACCACGATCTCGGCCGGCTGGAAGATCTCGGCGCCGGCCGCGTCCACGTAGGTCACCCCGCGCGCGCGCTTCTTGTCCGGCGTCAGCTCGACCCGCAGCACATGCGCGCCGGTGCGGATCTCGAAGGTCGGCAACTTCATCGCCACCGGCAGGATACAGACCTGCGGCGAGGCCTTGGCGAAGTGCTCGCAGCCGAAGTTGGAACAGAAGCCGCAATACACACAGGCGCTCATGTGCAGGCCTTCGCTGTTCACATAGGGCCGGGTACAGAGCGCGGACGGTTGCACGTAGGGGTGATAGCCGAGCTTGCGCGCGGCCTCGCCGAACAGCGCCGGCGCATACGGCACCTTCATCGGCGGGTTGGGGTAGGGCCGCGAGCGCCACGGCTCGAACGGGTTGCCGCCTTCCTGCTTCTGGCCCTTGATGTTGCCAGCCTGGCCGGAGGCGCCGATCAGGTAGTCGAAGCGGTCGAAGTATGGCTCCAGTTCGTCGTAGGTCAGCGGCCAGTCCTGGCAGGTCAGCTCGGGATCGAAGATTTTGGCGCCGTAGCGCTCGGTGTAGTGGCTGCGCAGGCGGAAGTCGGTCGGATCGAAACGGTAGTACGCGCCCGACCAGTGGTTGCCGGCGCCGCCCAGGTGGGTGCCGGGGTAGGCGAACTGCCAGCGGCGCATCGGCAGCGCCTTCTGGTCGGTGTTGTTGCGGAAGGTGAAGGTTTCGGTGGCCGCGTTCTGGTGCAGCTCGTGGCGCCGCGTGTACTTGAGTTCGTCGTGGACGTAGGGGCCCTGGAAATCGGGCGAGGGCCAGCGCGCCTCGCCGCGTTCCAGCACCACCACGCGCTGGCCGGCCGCGGCCAGTTCCTTGCCGATGATGGCGCCGGTCCAGCCGCCGCCGACGATCGCCACATCCACCGCGGGGAGCGTCTTAGCCATGGCCATCTCCCGGTTTCATGGCGTGGGCGCGCGCATTGGCGATGGATACGGGCCGGCCGGCCCAGATCACGCCGTGGCGCTCGATGTCGTTGGAAAACGAGGCGTAGGCGCCGGGAAAGCCGACCAGCTTCCAGCCCACCATGTCGATATTGCCGCCATACAGCGGGTCGGAGAAGAATCCCTCGATGGTGGCGTCCAGCAGGGCCTGGAAGAACACGGCCGACGGCAATGGCGAAAAATCCGGCTTGCCGGCCTGCATGTCGTGCAGCCAGGCGTCCTGGCGCTGGGCGTCCAGTTCGGCGTAGGGCTTGCCATCCTGTTTGCGGGTGGCGGCGTCCAGCGCCGCCAGGCCGCGCCGGAACATCTCGGCGGGCGTGAACGACAACTGGTAGCCCTGCTCGGGCGTGCCGGCCTCGAACGGGCCCTGACGGTAGAACTGCTCGCCCGCGCCCCAGGCGCCCGCCAACTGGCCGTCGACGAACTGGGTCACGCCGGCTTCCTTGGCGCCGGGGCCGAGCTCGTCGGCCGGGATCAGGCGCGCGGCGATGGCGTCCATCGCCAGCGCTTCCTGGGCGTTGAAGAACTTGAGCGTGCGGTTGGGAGGAGCTGCGGCAGGGGCCGGCGTGGCCTCGGGCGCGGCGGCGGCATGGGGCGCCCAGACGGCGCCGGGCACGCCCACGGCCAGGGCCTTGAGCAGCCCGCGCCGTGCGGAAACAGGTTGGTCTTTCATTCATCGCTCCAGCGGCGGAGCCTGCGTCCGGCGAGGCTGGCCCCCGGCGCGCGGTCCGCGAGGCGACAACCTTCGGAGCGTTCGGCTCCCGAGTGAAAGGGATCCCGCGACAGCTTATATGTATGAGCATCGAGTTTGTCACTGATTCGATGACGGCGACACCCTTCCGATGCGGGTCGTCCCGGATTTTTCTCTCGCTTACATTTCAGCTAATATTCAGGTTCCTGAAAGAATGAGAGCACGGCGGAACACGCGGCCTGCGCTTGCCCGGCAAGCGAGGACGGTTTCGCCATCTATGACCGACGACCCGCCTCCTAGTATGGCGCCGCTCACGTGGCGGCGCCCGGTTTCCCCTCCCTGCCGACTTCCGGCGTCCGGCCCCGCACGGCCGGCTCCGCGCGATCTCGCCGCAGCGCCCACGCCCCGCATAGGCGGCCGCGCGCCGCCGGCCTGTCCGACACCGTCCGCGCCTTGCGCACGCGCGGCACAGCTCCATTCTGTCCGAGTTCGCCCCTCGCCATGGCCCCGGCGTTGCCGGACCCGCGCGCTCGCCCGCTTCTGAGTCTTCTTGTGGAACGTTGATGATCTTTGACTGGATGTCCGACCCGACCGCCTGGCTTGGCCTGGCGACGCTGGTCATTCTTGAAATCGTGCTGGGTATCGATAACCTGGTGTTCATTGCCATCCTGGCCGACAAGCTGCCGCCGGCGCAGCGCAACCGCGCCCGCATGATCGGCCTGACCCTGGCCATGCTGATGCGCCTGGGCCTGTTGGCCAGCATCGCCTGGGTGGTGACCCTGACCGCGCCGCTGTTCACCGTGCTGGGCGCCGAGATCTCGGGGCGCGACCTGATCCTGATCCTGGGCGGCCTGTTCCTGCTGTTCAAGGGCACGATGGAGCTGCACGAGCGCGTCGAGGGCGGCAGCGGCCATGACAGCGGCCAGAAGGTGCAGCATGCGGTGTTCTGGCAGGTAATCCTGCAGATCGTGGTGCTGGACGCGGTGTTCTCGCTGGACTCGGTGATCACGGCGGTCGGCATGGTGCAGGACCTGAGCATCATGATGATCGCGGTGGTGGTGGCCATGGCCGTGATGATGCTGGCCAGCCGCCCGCTGATGGGCTTCGTGGCGCGTCACCCCACCGTGGTGATCCTGTGCCTGGGCCTGCTGCTGATGATCGGCTTCAGCCTGGTGGCCGAAGGCCTGGGCTTCCACGTGCCGAAGGGCTACCTGTACGCCGCGATCGGCTTCTCGATCCTGATCGAGCTGTGCAACCAGCTTGCGCGCCGCAACCGGGCCAAGGGCGCGCATGCCCTGGGCCGCCGCCAGCGCACCGCGCAGGCCGTGCTGCGGCTGTTGCGCGCCGGCCGCGGCGGCCAGGCGCCGCAACCGGCCGACGATGTGGTGGCGCTGGTGGACAGCGTCGGCGAGGAACCGGCGTTCGCGCCGGAGGAAAGCTCCATGATCGAACGGGTGCTGGCCATTGGCGCGCATGATGTGCGCGCGATCATGGTGGCGCGCGGCGACATGATCTGGCTGGATGTGGCCGACACGCCCGACGCGATCGTGCGCAAGTTCGCCTCGGGCCACTCGCGCCTGCCGCTGTGCGCCGGCGATCCGGCCAACGTGCTGGGCGTGCTGCACTTCAAGGACCTGCTGCCGCTGCTGCAGAACCCGGGTCCGATCGACCTGGTCGAGCTGGCGCGCGAGCCGCGCTACGTGATGGAAACCACGCCGGTGCTGAAGGTGCTGGAAGAACTGCGCGCCTCGCGCGACCACATGCTGATCGTGGTCGACGAGCACGGCGTGTGCGAAGGGCTGGTGACGCCGATGGACGTGCTGACCGCGGTGGCCGGCGAGCTGCCGGAAAATAGCGAGGCGCCGCCCGAAGCGCTGCAATTGTCGGATGGTTCCTGGCTGCTGGACGGGCGCCTGGCGCTGGCCGAAGCGGCGCGGGTGCTGGAGGCGGCGGAGCTGGCCGAGGGCGCCGACGACGCGACGCTGGCGGGCCGGCTGCTGCGTGCGGAAGGGCGGATTCCGGAAACCGGCGACGTGATCGCGTGGCGCGACTGGCGCTTCGAGATCACGCGCCGCGATGGACTGCGCATTGACCAGATCCATGCGCGCAGGGCGGCCGCGCCGGCCTGACGACGCACCGCGGTATTTTCAATATGGGCGGGAATCCCCGAAAGGGGCATTCCCGCTTTGTTATTTGCGTTTCTTATTTTCGCCCCGCGCGCCCTGCGATTTGTTTCAATCGCGCCGTCCGGTAAAACCGATCGCACTATTGGTTAATTCATTACTACACGCCAAAACGGTTGCTCGGCACGCAACAGCAGCTCGGCAGCGACAGCGGTCCCACCGCCGACCGGCTGAATGGCTTCCGGGGCCGCGACTGGGCGCTGGGTCCGGTCCTCACCTATGACCGCAAGCTGGCCGACAAGCGCTCGCTGTCGCTCGGGTTGCGCTGGGTGCCGACCCTCAGCAGCACCAACCGCCTGGATAGCAGCAGCACCTTCATGGCATCGGCCACGCTGGTGTTCTGAAACGCGCCAACGCGCCGTGGTCCGGCGTCCGGCCAGGTCGCCGGACCGAGTCGTCGGGAGAGCCGTCTATGCGGAGTGTCTCGCGTGTGTTGGGATTGTGGCTGGTCTGCGGCGCCGCCGCAGCGCAGAAGTTCACCGATCCGGAGGACGGCGCGTTCGACATCAGCAACTACCTGCTGAATCCGCCGCGACGGGCGTGGACATCCAGCGCAATATGAAGCGCGCGCCGCCCAACGGGCTTTCGCGCACTTCGATGGTGCCCTTGTGGCTGGCTGCCACGCGCTTGACGATGGCCAGGCCCAGGCCGGCGCCGCCGGTGCCGCGGTCGCGGCTTTCGTCGAGCCGGATGAAGGGTTCGAAAATGCGCTCGCGATCGACAGGCGCGACGCCCGGGCCGTCGTCATCGACGATCAATTCGTAGCCGCCCGTCGGGCAGCTCGTCAGCGAGATTTCGATGCGCGCCCTGGCGTAGCGCACGGCGTTCTGGACCAGGTTGAGCAGCGCCCGGCTCATGTAGCGCGGATGCAACTGCACATGCGCCGGCAGGCCGTCGCGCACGTGGCAATGCACGCCGCGCGCGTCGGCCTGGTGCGCCACCTGCGCCAGCGCTTCGCCGAGCCAGTCGCGCACGTCCACGGTTTCCTGCTTGACGACGTCGTCGGCGGGACGTTCCAGCCGCGCGTACACCAGTAGTTCGTCGACCATGGTTTCGAGCTCGCGGATATCGGCGCGCATATCGTGCAGGATCTGCTCGCGCCGCGCCTGGAATTTCTCCTGGCCCAGCATGTCGACCTCGAACGACAGCCGCGCCAGCGGCGTGCGCAATTCATGCGAGACGGCGTTGGTCAGGCTGCGCTGATTCTCCACCAGCGCCGAAATGCGCTCGGCCATTTGATTGAAGCTCTCGCCGACATGGCGGATGCCGGAGAAATGCGACAGGCGCGCGCGTACGCCCAGGTCGCCCTGGCCCATGCGCAGGGTGGCGTTGCGCAGCGAATCCAGGTCGCGCCACACCGGGAGCGCCCACAGGAGCAGCAGCACGGCCGCCAGCACCATGCTCAGCGCCAGCCACGCGCCCCATGTGATCCACTTTTCCAGCGTGGGTTCGCCGGGCAGGCGCATCTCCAGCCATTGCCGCGGTTCGCCGGGCAGGGGAGCGAGATAGGTGTTGTATTCGTCGCGCATGATGAAGCCGCGCGTGGCCAGATCCTGCTTTTCCTGTTCGGTCGCTTCGATCCGTTCCGGTGTCACCAGCTTCAATTCCAGGCCATAGTGCGGGCGCAGGGAATCGCGGATGAAGGCGGCGCGTGATTCGGGCTCGATCGGATCGAGTTCTTTATGCAGCGCGTACATCTGGCCGCGCACGGCCTCGTACGACAGATCGGCGCTGATCGATTCGAGCAGATAACCCAGGCTGCGGTTGACCAATTGCGAGGCGGCAATGTAGGCGATGGCGGCGACCACGAAAATACGGATCGTGAACTTGAGCATTCTGGAATTCCTGTGGGCGCGGGCGCCGCACATTTGCCGCTCGACGCGTCTGGCCACCGCGGTGGGCCGGCGTATTCTACAGAGCGGATATCGGGCTATCCAACGGATTTTGTATGGAAATTGTGAAGCTTGATGCAGTACTCTGGCGGAACCGTGCCGCGCGAACGATTGAAACTGCCACGCCGCCCGGCTATAAGCTTGAATCACGCCGCCGCGCGACCGGCCGGCGCCAACCGTTCCAGAGTGTCGAGTCCGATGCCGCCGCAACCCCCTTCCCACGATGAACGCGTCGCCAGTAAAGCGGTGGCCAGCGAGGCCGAGACGGCTGGAGGCGGAACCTGTGCGGAGGTCTTTTTCGCTTTTCTGCGGCTCGGCCTGACCGCCTTTGGCGGCCCGGTGGCGCACCTGGCCTATTTCCGCGAGGAATTCGTCGATCGCCGCCGTTGGCTCGACGATTATGCGTTTTCCGATCTGGTGGCGTTGTGCCAGTTTTTGCCGGGCCCGGCCAGCAGTCAGGTCGGCATGGCGCTGGGCCTGAAACGGGCCGGGTGGACGGGCATGCTGGCGGCCTGGCTTGCGTTCACGCTGCCGTCCGCGCTGGCAATGATCCTGCTGGGCCTGGGGCTGGCGCGTTTCGGCGGCCTGGCCAGCCTGCCGCTAGTGCATGGCCTGAAGGTGGCGGCCGTGGCGGTGATCGCGCAGGCGGTGTGGGGCATGGGCCGCTCGCTCTGTCCAGACGCGCCGCGCGCCGGGTTGGCCATCGTCGCCGCGTTGATCGCCGTCGCGCTACCGACCACCCTGGGGCAGATCGGCGCCATCGTGCTGGGCGCGGCGGCCGGCGCCGTGTTGCTGCAGGTGCCGCCTCGGCCGCTTCTGGCGAACCGGGCCCAGAGCGTGTCGCGCAGCGCCGGTTATCTCTGCCTGTCGCTGTTCACGCTGTTGCTGGCGGGGTTGTCGCTATGGGCGTCACTGTCGGACGCGCCGCTGGCGACGCAATTGGCCGGGTTCTATCGCGCGGGCGCGCTGGTGTTCGGCGGCGGGCACGTGGTGCTGCCGTTGCTGGAGACGGCCGCGGTTGGCGGCGGCATGGTGTCCAGCGCGGATTTCCTGGCGGGCTATGGCGTGGCGCAGGCGCTGCCGGGGCCGCTGTTCACGTTCGCCGCTTTCCTGGGCGCGGTCTCGTCCGGTCCATTGCCGGGCTGGGCCGGCGGCCTGGCCATGCTGGTGGCAGTGTTCCTGCCCGGCGCGCTGCTGGTGGCCGCCGCCTTGCCTTTCTGGGAAGGCCTGCGGAGCCGACCGGGCGTGCGCAACATGGTCGCGGGCGTCAACGCGGCCGTGGTGGGCATCCTGCTGGCGGCGCTGTACGACCCGGTCTGGACCGGCGCGATCCTCACCAAGGCGGATTTCGCGCTGGCGCTTGGCCTGTTCGGCCTGCTGGTGTATGCGCGCTGGTCGCCGCTATGGGTGGTGCTGGCCGCCGCGGCGGGCGGCTGGGCGCTGGGCTGGCTGGCGTAGCGCCGCCGATCACGGGCGCCAGCGCGGCGCGCGCTTTTGCAGGAAGGCGTCGATGCCTTCAGCCGCGTCCTCTTCCATCATGTTGCGCGCCATGACTTCGGCGGCGTATTCGTAGGCCTCGGCCTGCGCCATCTGGCGCTGTGCGTAGAACATGCGCTTGCCGTGGCGGATCGCGGCGGGGCTCTTGGATGCGATCACGTCGGCCAGCGCCTGGACCCGCGCGTCCAGCTCCGCGTCCGGCGCGACGTCGTTCAGCAGGCCCCAGTCGCACGCCTGCGCGGCGTCGATGAAGCGCGCGGTCACCAGCATTTCGAAGGCACGCTTGGTCGACACGTTGCGGCTCAGCGCCACCGCCGGCGTGGAACAGAACAGGCCGGCATTGATGCCGGAGACGGCGAAGCGCGCGCTGTCGGCGGCCACGGCCAGGTCGCAGCTCGCCACCAATTGGCAGCCCGCCGCGGTGGCCACCCCGCGGACCTTGGCGATGACCGGCACTGGCAGGGCCTGCAGGCCCTGCATGACGCCGCCGCACTTGCGGAACAGCGCCAGGTAGTAATCGAACGCGGGCTGGCTGCGCATTTCGCGCAGGTCGTGGCCGGCGCAGAACGCGCGGCCGGCCGATTCCAGGATCACGCAGCGCAGGCCGGGTTCACGGGCGAGCGCGTCGATGCGCGCGCGCAGCGCGTCCAGCAAGCCCTCGGACAACGCATTGAATTGCGCGGGCCGGTTCAACCGCAGCGTGGCGATGCCATCGCGCATCGTGTGCAACAGCAAGGGGTCCTGGGGCAGGGCATCGGCGGGCATGGCGTCTCCGAAAGGGGGGCTGGCCTCCACGATAGCAGGCTGGCGCCGCCTGCGGACCGGCGCGACCCATGCGGGGCGATTGGCGGGGCCTAGCCGTCGATCGCGCCGGGCAGCCCGTTGGCGCCGCGGATCGCTTCGATCAGGCGGCTCAGCGCGGGCGCCAGTTGCCGCCGGCTGGGGTAGTACATGACCAGCGGCGCGCCCGCTGGCGACCACTCGTCCAGCACGCGCCGCAGGCGTCCGGCGCGCAGGTGCGGCTCCGCGCAGCGCTCCAGGCAATAGGCCAGGCCGATGCCGTCCAGCGCGGCGTCCAGCGCCATGTCGGTTTCGTTCACGATCAGCGCGCCGGGCACGTCGATGGCGTGCGCGCGCGGCGGCTGCCCGAGTTCCCAGCGGTACATGGTCTGGTCGCCGAGCCGCAGCCGGATGCAGGCGTGGCGCAACAGGTCCTCGGGCGTCCTGGGCGTGCCGTGGCGGCCGAGATAGGCGGGCGCGCCCACCACCACCCAGCGCAATGGCGGGGTCAGCGGCGTGCAGACCATGTCTTGCGGCACCGTGTCGCCGAAGCGAATGCCGGCGTCGAAGCCGGCCTTGACTATGTCGACCATGTTGTTGTCGACCACGACCTCGATCTGCACGCCGGGATAGTCGTCGAGGTAGCGAGCCAGCACCGGGCTGAGGAGCAGCCGCGAGGCATCGCGCGGCACGTTGATGCGCAGGCCTCCCAGCGGGCCGCTGCGGTAGCGGTCCAGCTCCGACAGGGCCGCGCCGATCTCGCCGAAGCTCTGGTCCAGTTGCGCCGCCAAGCGGCTGCCGGCTTCGGTGGGCGCGACCGAGCGGGTGGTGCGGTTGAGCAGCTTGACGCCCAGGCGATCTTCCAGGTTGCGTAGCGCGTGGCTCAGGGCCGAGGTCGATACGCCCAGTTCGATGGCCGCCAGGCGGAAACTGCCGCGCCGGCAGATGGCCGCAAAGGCGCTGAGATCGGCCAGGTCGTGGCGGCTGTAGGACGGCATGAACAGCGGGGCGAAGATGAATAAATCGTTGAATCCGATTCAATAATACCTGACCTACACTCATCAACCCTTTTGTGTAGGAGAAGTCATGCTGGTCGAGACCATGCGTATTGAAGGCATCCCCACGCCTGTGTCGAGAATCGGCCTGGGCACGTGGGCGATCGGTGGCTGGATGTGGGGCGGCGCCGATGACTCGGCCTCGATCGCCACCCTGCGCGGCGCGGTCGAGCGCGGCATCAACCTGATCGACACCGCGCCGGTGTATGGCTTCGGCCATTCCGAGGGAATGGTGGGGCAGGCCCTGGCGGGCATGCGCGACCGGGCGGTCATCGCCACCAAGGGCGGCCTGGAATGGGCCGGCGAGGGCGTGCGGCGCAACTCCAGCCCGCAGCGGCTGCGGCGCGAGGTGGAGGATTCGCTGCGCCGCCTGCGCACCGACCGCATCGACCTGTATCAGATCCATTGGCCCGATCCGCTGGTGCCGATCGAGGACACGGCGCGCACGCTGGAAGCGCTGCAGCGCGAAGGCAAGATCCTGGCGGTGGGGGTGAGCAATTATTCGCCCGAGCAGATGGATGCGTTCCGCGCGGTGCTGCCGCTGGCGTCAGTGCAGCCGCCCTACAACCTGTTCGAGCGCGCCATCGAGCGCGACGTGCTGCCCTATGCACGCGAGCACGGGCTGGCCGTGCTGGCCTATGGCGCCTTGTGCCGCGGCCTGCTGTCGGGTCGCATGACGGTGGACACCACCTTCGGCGCCGACGACCTGCGGGCGGCGGATCCGAAGTTCCGCCGGCCGCGTTTCGACCAGTACGTGCGCGCCACCAAGGAACTGGAGGCCATGGCGCGGATCCGCTACGACAAGCCGGTGCTGGCCTTGGCGATCCGCTGGGTGCTGGACAGCGGCCCGACCATCGCCCTGTGGGGCGCGCGCCGTCCCGAACAACTGGACGGCGTGGACCAGGCCTGCGGCTGGCACCTGAGCGACGCCGACATGGCCGACATCGACGAACTGCTGGAAAAGAACGTCCTCGATCCTGTCGGCCCCGAGTTCATGGCACCGCGCGCGCGGGAATAGGCGGCGCCCGCCGCGCCTCAGCCGGCCACCTGACCGAGCAGCGCGCGCAGCCAGCCCAGGCCGGCGTCCGCGTCGGCGCGCTGGTGCCAGATCATCTCGAACGCCAGCGGCGCGATGGCGAATGGCGCCGGCCCCACGGCCAGGCCGGCCGGCGCCGGCGTCACCGAGCGCCGCGCCACCGTCAGCACCAGGTCGGTGCCGGCCAGCACGGCGGACGCCGCCGTCCAATGCGGCAGCCGCAGCGCCACGCGGCGCGACTGGCCGAGGCGGGCCAGCGCCGCGTCCACTTCCGCCGCGCGCTGGTCCTGGCTGGCGGCCGCCAGCACGTGCGGTCGCGCCAGGTAATCCTCCAATGTCGACGGCAGGCCGGCGGCGGCGTCGGCGACGCAGACGAAGCGCTCTTCGAACAGCACCTCGCGCTGAATGTCGGCGGGGGTCTCGCCGAATACGGCCAGCGCCAGGTCGAGCTGGCCGTCGGCCACGCCCGCGATCATGCCGCTACGGCTGGCATAACTGATCTCCAGGTCGATACCCGGCGCGTCGCGCCGCAGGCGCCGCATCAGCGGCGGCAGCAGCACGCTCGCGCCATAGTCGGACATCGCCAGGCGAAACGCGCGCCGGCTCGCCGCCGGCTCGAACACCGCGCCCGCCAACAGCCGACGCACCTGCGCCAGCACATCGCGCAGCGGCGCTTCGAGCGCCAGGGCGTGCGGCGTGGGCCGCAGGCCGCCACGGGTGCGATGGAACAGCGGGTCGCCAAGCAGCGTCCGCAGGCGGGCCAGCGCGTGGCTCATGGCGGGCTGGCTCATCGGCAGACGGGCGGCGGCGCGGGTCAGGTTGCGCTCGTGCAGCAACGCGTCCAGCACCACCAGCAGATTCAGGTCGATGGCCCGTAAATTATTCACTGGCTGCATATTCAATAGACAAATATCGAATTGGATTCAACGGTTGACGAATAAGAGAATAAAGCCAATCCTCTTGAATCGGAGCAAACCTTGAATACCACGACCTTCTACGCCGTTCCCGCCGCCATCCTGGCGGGCGCGCTGGTGCCTATCCAGGCCGGCGCCAATGCCGCCCTGGGCCGTCACCTGGGGCATCCGCTGTGGGCCACCATGGTCTCGCTGGCCATCAGCGCCATCGCCGCGATGGCGGTGATGGCGGTTCTGCGCGTGCCGGCGCCGAGCTTTGCCGAGATCGGCCGGCTGCCGTGGTGGGGCTGGACCGGCGGGCTGGCCGGCGTGTTCTACATCACGGCGGCGCTGATGCTGGCGCCGCGCCTGGGCGCGGGCGCCTTCCTGGCGGCGGTGATCGCCGGCCAGATGCTGGCGGCGCTGCTGCTGGACCGCTATGCGTTGGTGGGCTTCGTCGGCAGCGCGCTCAATCCCGGCCGGCTGGCGGGCGCGGCCCTGATCGCCGCCGGCGCGCTGTTGATGCACCTGTCGAACGCGCCGCGCGCGGCGGCGTGAGCCACGCCGGACGGCGTGGGCCGGGCGCTCAGTGCGAAGACGCGGCGACGCGGCGGGCCATCACGCCCGACAGGCAGAGCAGCGGCCCCACGATCACTACGCCGATCAGGCCCATCGCCGCTTGCGGGGCCACACCCTGGTCCAGCAGGGCGGTGGCGATGACAGCCGAGCCGCTCATCTGGAACAGCCCATAGACCGCGGCGGCGGTGCCGGCGCGATCGGCGAAGGGTTCCAGCGCCAGGCTCAGCGCCGAACCCAGCGCCAGCGAAAAGCCGACGGTGAGCACCGCCACCGGCAGCATGAAAATCCAAGCGGCCGCGGGCGCCCAGCGCCAGGCGGCCAGGTGCAGCAGCGCGGCCGCCAGCAGCGCCATCATGCCGACCCGCAGCATGGCATAGCGGCCGAAGCGCGCAATGAACACCGGCGCCAGGAAGAACGCCGCGATGTTGATGGCGGCGTTGCCGCCAAACCAGGCTGAAAACCCCAGCTCCGAATAGCCGAGCTGCTGCACCAGCACCACCGGCGCGGCCGACACGAACACCAGGATCATGGCCATGCCGGCCATGCCGAAAATGGCGAAGTAAAGGAAGCGGCCGCTGGCCGCAATGGGCGCGTAGCGGCGCAGGCTGTACAGGGGCGTGCCGCGCGCCGGCGCGGCCGCGCGGGTTTCGGTGAAACGCCGCGCCAGCAACGCGGCCAGCGCCAGTGCGAACAGCACCATGAAGACGAAGGTGCTGCGCCAGCCGGCATGCACCGCCAGCGCGCCGCCCAGCATCGGCGCCAGCGCCGGCACCGTGCACAATGCGCCGTTCAGATAGCTGTAGACACGCGCCCCGACCGCCGGGCTGAAGCGGTCGCGCACCGCCGCGAATGCCACCAGCGAAGCCGAGCAGGCGCCCAGGCCCTGGATCACGCGGGCCGCGTAGAACAGCTCCAGCGTATTGGCCGCGGCGCCCAGCGCCGACCCGGCCAGGTAGGCCAGCGCGCCGCCCAGCGCCACCGGCCGGCGGCCATGGCGGTCGGCCAGCGGGCCGATCAGGATCTGGCCGACGCCGACCGAGAAGATGAAGAGGGTGATGCTGGCCTGCAGCGCGCTGATCGATTGGCCGAAGCCGACGGCCATGGCGGGCAGGGAGGGCAGGTAGATGTCGATGCCCATCGGTGTCAGGGTGACCAGGCCCATCAGGAGGCCGATCAGCCAGCGTTGGCTGCGGGCGGGTAATACAGACTTCATTGGCGGACTCGGGGCGCACCGCGCGCGCGGGAAAACCTGACATTATCCACGACTGGCGATCCGCGCCGCCCGCCCCTGGCTGGCGTAGAATGATCCGCGCCATGCAGACCGCCACCCAGCCCGACGCTCATCGTCCCCGCATCGTCATCCTCTACTGCACCCAGTGCCAATGGCTGCTGCGCGCCGGCTGGATGGCGCAGGAGCTGCTGTCCACGTTCTCCACCGACCTGGGCGAGGTGGTGCTGCAGCCCGGCACCGGCGGCATCTTCCAGATCACCTACGATGGCGAACTGATTTGGGACCGCAAGCGCGACGGCGGTTTTCCGGAAGCCAAGGTGCTCAAGCAGCGGGTGCGCGACCGGCTCGATCCGGGCCGGCCGCTGGGCCATATCGATGGCCACGTCGTGGGGCCGGCGGCGCCGCCCGAGGCCTAGCGGGCCGTTGTCCGCCCGCGCGACGAGTCTTTCGCGCCAGGAAAAACAGCCGCCCGAGGGCGGCTGTGGGTCACACCGTCGAGGCCGGTCAGGCCGCCGTGCGCGCTTGTTCCAGTGCGGCTTGCGCCTTGTGCTTCTGCCTCACGGCCGACACCAGCAGCAACGCGATCAGCATCACGCAGGCCAGCACGAAGCCCAGGCTGATCGGGCGCGTCACGAAGATCGACAGGTCGCCGCGCGACAGCAGCAGGGCGCGGCGGAAATTCTCTTCCACCATCGGCCCGAGCACGAAGCCCAGCAGCAGCGGCGCCGGTTCGAAGCGCAGTCGGATCAGCGCATAGCCCGCCGCCCCGAACAAGGTCACCATGCCCACGTCGAACAGGTTGTTGTTGGTGCTATAGACGCCGACGCAGACGAAGAACAGCGCCGCCGGGAACAGATAGCGGAACGGCACGGTCAACAGGCGCACCCACATGCCGATCAGCGGCAGGTTCAGCAGCAACAGCAGCACGTTGCCAACCCAGAAACTGGCGATCAGCCCCCAGAACATGTCGGCGTGCTCGACCATCATCTGCGGACCCGGCTGGATGCCGTGAATGATCAGCGCGCCCAGCATCAGCGCCATCACCGGGTCGCCCGGGATGCCCAGGCTCATGGTGGGGATGAAGCTGGTCTGGGTCGAGGCGCTGGTGGCGGCCTCGGGGCCGGCGATGCCCTCGATGGCGCCGCGACCGAAGCGGCGCGGCTCGCGTGCCACCTTCTTTTCCACCGCGTACGAGATGAACGAGGCGATGGTCGGGCCGGTGCCCGGCAGGATGCCGAAGGCCGCGCCGATGGCGGTGCCGCGCACCAGGGCGCCGCGCGACTGCTTGATGTCGCCGGCCTCGGGCCGCATCGACTTCATGCTGACCTTGGTGCTGGTGACCTTGGTGTCGCCGCCGATCTGGTTGATGTTCTTGAGGAAGTCGGCCACGCCGAACAGGCCCATCGCCAGCGCCACGATCTGCAGGCCGTCGCTCAGTTCGAGGATGCCGAAGTGAAAGCGCATGGTGCCGGTGTTGACGTCGGTGCCGATCACGCCCAGCAGCAGGCC
This sequence comes from Achromobacter dolens, assembly GCF_902859745.1. Classification (GTDB taxonomy): domain Bacteria; phylum Pseudomonadota; class Gammaproteobacteria; order Burkholderiales; family Burkholderiaceae_B; genus Achromobacter; species Achromobacter dolens. The sequence continues at coordinate 15,383 of NZ_CADIJW010000057.1, forward strand.
GACCACCACCATCGCCACGCCCTTGATCGCCGAGCCCTTGGCCAGCGTGGCCCCGGCCAGCAGGCCCAGCATCATCATCGAGAAATACTCGGCCGGGCCGAACTTGAAGGCCACGTCGACCAGCAGCGGCGAGAACAGGATCATCGCCAGGATGCCGACGGACGCGCCGCAGAACGACGAGAACATCAGCATGAACAGCGCCGAGCCGGCCTTGCCGTTGCGCGCCAGCGGATTGCCGTCCAGGCAGGCCACGGCGTGCGAGGCGGTGCCCGGCAGGTTCAGCATGATCGAGGTGATGCCGCCGCCGTACTGCGAGCCGTAGTAGATGCCCGACAGCATCACCAGCGCGGCGGTCGGGGTCATGGTGTAGGTCAGCGGCAACAGGATCGAGATGGCGGCCAGCACGCCCATGCCCGGCAGCACGCCGATCAGGTTGCCCATGAACACGCCGAACACGGCCCACAGCAGGTTGTCGAGCGCGAACGCGACCGAAAAGCCATGCATCAGGTTATTGAGGATTTCCATCGATCAGCCCCAGCGGAACAGCGGAAACTGCAACTGCAGCGCCCACGAGAAAACGGCCACGCCGAGAATGGTCACCCCCACGGCCAGCAGCGCGGCGCTGCGCGGCGTGTGCTGGCGATCGCCCATGGCCGAGATGAAGACCAGCGCGAAGGTGGCGGGCACGAGGCCGCCATACTTGCCCAGCAGGATGAAGGTCAGGAGACCGCCGATGATGCACCCCCAGCCGCGCCACTCGGGCGGCGGGACCTCTTCGGCGTCCTCTTCCGTAATCATTGGCGAGTAGGCCATGCGCGCGATGATCAGGCCCAGCAGGACCAGCAGCACGCCGAGAATGGCGGGAAACAGGCCGGGGCCCATGCGGGCCAGGCTGCCCAGGGTGTACGTGGATGCCTGCGCGATGGCGCCCAGGCCGAGCACGATCATCGTGCCCGCGGCCCACGCCTCGCGCTTGATGACGCTGCGTCTTGATTGCATTGGATTCATTCCTCCCTTTGTTGTGGTTTTCATTCGGACTGACTTCGGCCTGAATGAAAGCTGACATTCCAATGAATGCGGGAGTCTAAGAATCCAAACTTCCGAATACCTTTCAGGAAATGGAAAAAAATTCCACGCAAGGCGGAGCGCGTGGAAAAAACACGGGAAATCCCTAGGGGCCGTTAACGCTGATCGTCGAGCCCGGGACCGCGAGGCCCGCTTGTCGCCGCCGCGAGGCGGGGCGTCGACGACGCCCTGCGGGCAAGGGGCTCGCCGCCGAGCGTCGCACCGTGGGTTCAGAGGCCGAGTTCGGACAGCCCCGGGTGATCGTCGGGACGCCGGCCCAGGGGCCAGTGGAACTTGCGGTCGGCTTCCCGGATCGGCAGGTCGTTGATGCAGGCGTAGCGGTGCGTCATCAGGCCGTCCTCGCCGAACTCCCAGTTTTCGTTGCCGTACGAACGGAACCAGTTGCCGGAATCGTCGTGCCATTCATAGGCGTAGCGCACGGCGATGCGGTTGCCGTCGTGGGCCCACAGTTCCTTGATGAGTCGGTAGTCCAGTTCCTTGGCCCATTTGCGGGCCAGGAAGGCGCGCGCTTGCTCGCGGCTGTTGACGAACTCGGCGCGGTTGCGCCAGCGCGTATCCAGGCTGTAGGCGAGCGCGACCTTGTCGGGGTCGCGGCTGTTCCAGCCATCTTCGGCCAGGCGCACCTTTTGCGCCGCGCTGTCGCGGGTGAAGGGAGGAAGAGGGGGGCGGGTAGTGGGGGTCGATGTCATCGCGCTGGCCTCGCAGGCGGGTGGAAAAAACGGGAATGCCACGAGCGTGGCCGGGCGCAAGGGGCGGGCAGGGTCATGGCCTCAGTCCCCGGTGCCCAGCAGCGCGGCGGCGGCGCGGCGCGCGCTGTCGGCGATGGCCGGATCGCGCGAGACCAGCGCCACCGCAATGGCGCCGTCGATCAGCACCAGCAATTGCGCGGCGGCCTCGTCGGGCTCGGGCAGATCGGCATCGCGGACCCGCGCGCGGATGTGGTCGAGCAGCCGCGCCTTGTGTTCGCGTGCCACCGCCAGCACCGGACTGGCTTCATCGCCGATTTCGCCGGCGGCATTGAGGAACGCGCAGCCGCGAAAGTCCTCGCTGGCGAACCATTCACGCAAGGCGTCGAACATGGACAGCAACCGCGCCCTGGGGGTGGCCGCCCGCGACGTGGCGTCGACGAACCAGCGCATCCAGCGTTCGTCGCGCGCCCGCAGGGCCGCGGCCACCAGCGCATCCTTGTTCGGGTAGTACTGATACACGCGCTTGCGCGCCACGCCGGAGGTCTTGACGATGAGATCCATGCCTGTGGCGTGGATGCCCCCGGCGTAGACCAGCCGTTCGGTGGCCTGGAGCAGGCGCAGGCGCGCGTCGTCGGGCGGGAGGTTGGGCGTGTCGGGCATGGCTGAGAATGATCGTTCTATATGCGATGGAGGCAATAGTAGAACGATCATTCTCTTCGGTCAAGCGAGTCGGTCAGGCGGTGAGCGCGCCCCCCACGCACGGGCTCGGTTCACTTGCTGTGCCGTCCCTGTCCGGGCGTCGGGTGCAGGGGGCGCCGCACCATTCAGATACATAAGCCAATCTCAAGATGCTTGCTTTATCTGTTAATTAATACTAAAATACTTAGATCGTCACACAACAAGCCGGCAATTTTTCCGGATGCCGCCAAGCCAATGCCGCGCGCAGGCCTTGGCCTTCCCCCAAAGCGGGGTCCATCGAAGCGTCTTGCTTCGCCGCCGGCTTTGCCGACGACCCCAGGGCCATGCCCTGGCGCCCGGTCCTGATGCCTGCCTTGCATCGCCGCCAGGGCATCCCGGGCGCGCTGGATATCCGAGTCGTTCCCTGCGCAGGGCAGGCCGACATCGCACACAGGAGAGTACGCACATGTCCCAACTGATCGCCAAGAAACCGCGCTTCGAAGTTCCGCCGCTGAACTGGAAGGCGCCAGGTTCGCGCCCGGACCCCGAAACCTCCACCCGCCCGGAAACTTCCGAGGCCGCCCAGGACAAGAACGCGACCCGCGTTCCTGACTGACCCCTCCAAGGCAACAACGCCGCGTCGACTCCGACGCGGCTTTTTTTTGGCGGCGCAAAGGCGTCCGCCGTCAGTCGGTGTTTTCCGGCGCCACCCCGTTCTTGCCATCCACCTTGGCCCGATAGAGCAGTTCGTCGGCGCGGCGGAACAAGCTGTCCGCCGTCTCGATGCCGGGGCCGCGCGCGAGCGCCACGCCGAAGCTGGCGGTCAGCGCGAACACCGCGCCGTTTTCCGCCGCCACCCTGGCCCGCGCGATGCGCTGCCGCATGCGTTCGGCCATCTCCACCGCCTCGGCGGCCTTGTGGGCCCGGCACAGCACGGCGAATTCCTCGCCGCCCACCCGCGCGACCACATCCGCCTGCCGCCAGGTCTGCCGGCACAGGTCGGCCACCGTTTTCAGGGCTTGGTCGCCGCTGGCGTGGCCGTAGGTGTCGTTGATGCCCTTGAAATCGTCGATGTCGAACAGGATGAAGGCCAATGCCGTGCCGGCGTCGCGCCATTGCGACAGGGCCTGATCGAGGCGGCTCTCGAAGGCGCGGCGGTTGAGCAGGCCGGTCAGGAAGTCGGTCTCCGCCATCACCGCCAGGTCGACGATCAGGCGGTCGCGCTCCAGTTCGGCGCGTTTGCGCGCGGCGGCGTTGTCCTTGAGCACGCTCAGCGCCTCGAACATGCCGTCGACCTCGCCGCGGTACTTGCCCACGGGGATCGCGGCGACGGGCGTGCCGTTGGCGATGGCGCCGATGATGCGGGTGGCCTGCACGAACGGCCGTATCACGCGCCGGCGAAACTGCCGCAGCGACAGCATCAGCGCGGCCGCCAGCGCGGTGGCGGCTACCAGTGTGATGACCAGCAAGCGGATCGCGTCGCGCCGATGCTCGCGCATGCTCGCCTCCATCAGGTCCAGCATCAGGTCGCGGAACTGGCTGATGGCATGCATCAGCGGCACGTAGGTCGCGGCCAGCTCGCGCGCGCTGATGGTGGCGCCGCCGGGTTGCAGCGCCGCCATGTCGCGCACTTCCGCCAGATAGCGCATGCCTTCGCCGAAATAGAAATGCCGCAGGTCGCCGTAGGCCAGCGACTCGCGCAGGTCCGGCCGCGTCGCCAGGCGCATCTCCAGCAGGTCGTGCAACTGGTCGATGCGTCCCAGCACCCGTTCAATGCGGTATTCGTCGGACTCGGTCAGTTGGCGGTGCTTGGCAAGCGCCGGCGTGAAGGTCGAGCCCAGCAGGCCCGCCTGTTCGTGCAGCTCGCTCGCCAGCAACGCCAGGGTCAGCAGATTGGGCGCGTCGGCTCCGTTCCGCATCACCACGCCGGCGCTCTCGGCCATTGCCGCCTGCAGCTCGGGCACCAGCGCCACCATGCCGTTCACCGCCGCCAGCACGCGCTGGCCCGAGATGTCGGCGCGCGGCGTGGCGATCAGGGCGTCGGCGTCTGCGCGGGCCTTGATCAGGGCGTAGCGGATGCGCTGGATGTTGGTGAACTCCCGCGCGCTGTTCGGACTGAGCGGGGCGCGGTACAGCGCCAGCAGTTCGGCGATGCGGGTGTCGCTGCGTTCGCGGGCCGCCTGCAGCCCATCCAGCAGGGATGCCCCGACCGGGTAGTCGGCGCCCAGGGCGGCATTCATGGGACCACGCTCGGCGGACACCGTTTCCATCGCCGCGATGGTGGTGCGGACGATGGCGAAAGCGCGCAGCGCTTCGCCGGTGGCGAGATAGGCGGCGCGGCTCTGGAGCAGCAGGATTCCCGTCAGGACCGACATTGGCAGCAGCACGCCCGCCGCCAATATCAGGAAATAGCGTTCCAGTGATTTGATCGAGAATCTACTGCGCAACATACGGATGGGCCGGCCTGATGCGATGTGGCTGTGCGCGCAGGATACTGTAATTGCGCGGCTGCCAGGCCATCGCCGCGCGCCGCATGACGTCTCGCCGGGCGGCTCAGGGCCGTTCCAGGATGCGTGGGCCCGGCCCGTCGCGGCCGAGCACGTCGTCCGGGTTGCGCAGCGGACAGTCCTTGAGCGACAGGCAGCCGCAGCCGATGCAACTGTCCAGTTCGTCGCGCAGCCGGGTCAGCTTGCGGATGCGTTCATCCAGGTTCGCGCGCCATTGCGACGACAGGGCCTTCCATTGCGCCGGACTGAGGCGGTTGCCGTCCTGCGGGAAGCGCGACATGGCCTCGCGGATTTCCTCCAGCGGAATGCCTGTGCGTTGCGCCACCTTGATGATGGCGATGTAGCGCAGCACGATGCCGGGAAAGCGGCGCTGGTTGCCGTCGCTGCGCGAACTCTGGATCAATCCCTTGGTTTCGTAGAAGTGGATCGTCGAGACCGGCACCCCGCTGCGCCGGGCGACTTCGCCCACCGTCATGAGCCGCGTGATGTCGATCGGCTTGTCGCCCGCCATGGAAGTTGACCTCAAGTTAAGTTGAGGTTTTATAGTCCGCCGCGCTGGATTTGGCAACCCGCCGGATCCGGCCTGCCGCCGCGCCCGCCGGGCGGGCGGGACAACGCCGACCATCAGGAGCAGGACCCATGCAGACGCCGCAATACCTCGAACCCGTGCTTCAGAGCTCTTGGCTCTGGTTCATCGCGCGGCTGTGCCTGGCGGTGGTTTTCATCGCCTCGGGCGCGGCCAAGCTGATCGATTTCCAGGGCGGGGTGGCGGAAATGCGGGGCGCGGGGCTGGAACCGGCCCGCCTGTTCAACATCGCGGTGGCGGCGCTGATGCTGGCCGGTTCGATCCTGATCCTGGCGGACCGTGCTGTCTGGCTGGCCGCCGCCGCGCTGGCGGTGTTCCTGGCGCTGACGATCTTCATCGTGCACGCCTTCTGGCGCCTGCCCGAACCGCAGGCCAGGCTGGCGTTGTTCTTCGCGCTGGAGCACGTGTCGGTAATCGGCGGCCTGTTCGCGGCCGCCATCGCCAGCCACTACCGGGCGCTGGCGATGGCTTAGGGGGGCTTGCGGCGACCCCGGGGCCCTAGGGGGTGCCGTGCAGCACCACGCGGTTGCGGCCCTGCTGCTTGGCCGCATAGAGGGCGGCGTCGGCGGCGTGGAACACCTGGACCACGTCCGGCCCGCTGGTCGGCCATTGCGCCACGCCCGCCGACATCGTGATCCCGCCCACCTGTGGGAAGTCGCGCTCCGCGGTGCGTTGGCGCAGCCGCTCGGCCACGATCACTGCTTCCGTCGGCGCCACCCCCGGCAGCAGGATCAGGAATTCCTCGCCGCCGTTGCGGCACAGGATGTCGCCGGGGCGCGAGCAGTCGCGCATCAACTGCGCCACGTCCTGGATCACCTTGTCGCCCGCGGTATGGCCGTAGGTGTCATTGACCCGCTTGAAATGGTCGATGTCCAGCGCCAGCACCGAGAATGGCGTGCCCGAAGCCTGCAGGTGATCCACCGCGTCCTGCGTGCCGCGCCGGTTGCGCAGGCCGGTCAGCGGGTCGGTGATGCTGGCCAGGTTCAGCTTGCCGATCTTTTCCTGCAGGGTGGTGAAGCTCCAGATCACCGCGCGCTTGAGGCGCTCGGCCTCGAAATACCAGGCGCGCACCGACTTGACCCGTTGCATCGCCACCGCGACGTCATGATGTTCGACGTTGGTGGCCAGTTGCGACAGCGGCAGCGAGATTTGCCGCGCACACCACCAGATCGCCAGCAGGAACACCAACGCCAGCGGCGCGGCGTAGCCCAGCAGCGCCCACAGCAGCTCGCGGATCGGTTCCAGTGTCACGGCGGTGGGGCGCTGGGCCACCACGCCCCAACCGCTGGCGGGCACCGGCGCGTAGCCGGCCAGCATGTCCACGCCGCGTGAATTGACCACCCGGCGCGCGCCGGCCTGGCCCTCGATGACGGCTTCGATCACCGGATTGCCGTTCACCACTTCGCCGACCCGGCTGGCATCGGTGTGATAGATAAGCCGCCCGTCGCCATCCACCACATAGAGATAGGAGCCGTCTTTGTAGTGGTGCAGGCCCAGCAGGTCGTTGAGCGCGCTTTCCCTGCGCAGGTGCAGGGTGCCGGCGATGTAGCCCAGGAAGCGGCCGTCGGCGGCCAGCACCGGATAGGACAGGTTGATCAGCAGGTTGCCGGCGATCGAGACATAGGGTTTGGTGATGACCGGATGACGGCTTTGCAGCGCGACCCGGCTGCCCGGACTGTCGATCCGGGTGCCGACAAAGCTGCGGAAATCCTGGGTGGTGGCCAGCAGCACGCCGTCGGCGCCCACCACGCCCACCGAATTGAACGTGTCGCTCTGCTCCTGTACCCGGCGAACCTCGGCCGCCAGCATGTCCGGGGCGCCCATGTGCGCCGCGATCTGGCGCGCGCTGTAGCCCAGTTGGCGTTCGGCCGCCTTGAGAAAACCGCCGGCGCTCTGCGCCAGCTTGGCGGCGTAGACGCGGTTTGCTTCCAGGGTGGTGGTGATGAGTTGCTCGCGCTGCAGCCGGTAACTGGCGTACAAGGCGTTGGCGGTAGCGGCGATGGCGCTGAATATCGTAAGCGCGAGCACCAGGCCGCGTAGATTGATTCGCATGGGGAGCACAGCAGGCATGGGTCTCGTTATGGGCGCGGCGCTGCGCAGCGCCGGCAGGCGCCATTGTATGCAAGCGCGCCTCGGGTCTCGCCGGGATCGAGCGGGTGTGGTTGGCGCGCTACGGTGTTTCGTCCCCGGATGGCGTGTCCAGCAGGCGCGCCGCGCGCGAGCGGGGCGCGGCGCCGGCGCGGAAATACCCCATCACGGTGGCCACGCTGGCATGGCCGGTCATGGCCATGGCGTCGCCCAACGGCACGTTCTGGCGGCCGGCTTCGGTCACGAAACCCGAACGCAGGCTGTGGGCCGAGAAATCGCCCTCGATGCCCGCCAGGCGGCAGCGTTCCTGGACGATGGCGCGCACCGCGGCGGCGGCGAGCGGTTCGCCGATCACATCGCCACGGCGGATGCGGCGGAACAGGGCGCCTTGGCGGATGCCGCTGGCGGCCAGCCAGGCGTCCAGGGCCAGCGCCGCCGCGCCGGCGATCGGCTTGCGGTCCTGGGCGCGGTCGGCGCCGGACTGGTTGGTCTTGGAGTGCGAGAGCAAATAGAGGTAATCCTCGCCCACCTTGCGCGTGTTTTCGACGGTCGCCCCGACCACCTCGGACCGCCGCCGGCCGCCGCTGGACCAGGCGAACAGCAGCAACGCCCGGTCGCGCAGGCCGCGCAGGGAGTCGTCGCAGGTGTCCAGCAGGGCCTGCAGCGGTTCGCGCGTCAGGGCGTCCTTGCGCGCCGGCGTCGCGCCCCGGCGGGCATAGGCGCGGCGGGTGCGGGCCAGCAGCTCGCGCACGGCGGCGGCGCGGCAGGGGTTGGGCAGCCCGGCCAGCTCATGGGCCTTGGAGAGCACCGACAGCCGTTGCAACAGCGTGTTCAGGCTGGGCGGCCCGAGCCGGCCCTTGGCCTTGATCCGCACCAACTCGCTGTCCAGCGCCGGCGGCAGCTCCGATGTCAGCCCCTGGGCGCCGGTCCGCTGGGCGTGGTCCACCACGAACTGGATCACCGCCGCCTCGGACAGCGGCAGCGCGAGGGGCCGGCCATAGCGCAGGCCGAACCAGGCCGACCAGTAGCGGATCGCGGCGCGATAGCTGGCGGCCGTATTGGGCGAACTACCCTCGCGCAGCAGGTCGCGCATGGCGGCGTCGGCCTGGCGGTCGAGCGCGCGGGGGTCCAGCAGGGGCAGCGGGGCCGGAGAAGTGGGCAGCATGCGGGGCGGGAAATGACCGGGAGCGGGGAGCCTGGCGTGGCACGGCCCGTGGATACTATCATTCCGCTACTTCGCTACCCGCCCCTGAAGGTGCCGCCCGGATGCACGACTCCACCTATCGCATGATCGCCGCGTTGCGGATGCGCCAGTTCGAATTGCTGACGGTGCTGGCCGACACCGGCAGCATGCGCGCCGCGGGTGAGAAGCTCTGCGTCAGCACCGCCGCCGTCAGCAAGGGCCTGGGGGAAATCGAGACGCTGCTGGGCATCACGGTGTTCGAGCGGCATGGCCGCGGCGTGAGCCTGACGCGGGACGGCGACATCCTGGTGCACCGCGCCCGCCTGTTGCTGTCCGAGGTCGCCAATCTCGCCGATGATCTGCGCGACCGCAAGCTGGGGCACGATGCGGTCCTGCGCATTGGCGCGCCGCCCTTCATCGCCTGGTCGTTGCTGCCCGACGTGCTGCGCGGCATGGCGGACGATGGCGGCTTGCCGCCGGTGCAGATCGTCGAGGGGAGGCTGGACGACACGCAGCGCAAGCTCGAAAGCGGCGAGATCGACGTCCTGCTGACCATGAACACCTCGTCCGAACTGGGCAGCCTCTGTCAGGAGGGGCTGGTGATCCGCCCGGTGGGCCGGGAACAGTGGATTGTGGTGTGCGCCGGCGATCATCCGCTGGCCCTGGCGCCGCGCGAGGCGCCGTGGACCTGGCGCGAGTTGAAGCAGCAGGCCTGGATACTGCCGGCCCGGCCGACGCAGGCCCGGCTGATGATCGAGCAGTTGCTGCTGGACAACAACCTGCCGCCCATCGCGCCCGCCATCGAGTCCATGAACGCCATCACCAACCTCAAACTGGTCGAGCGCCGGCTGGGGCTCAGCCTGCTGGCCCGGCGCACGGTGCAGGAACGCCTGGCGCGCGGCAGCCTGGCGGCGTTGCCGGTCCAGGCGCTGCCCGAGCCGATCCCTATCGTGATGGTGTACCGGACGCCGTGGCACCAGGACGACATCATCGAGCGCTTTCACGATGCCGCGCACGCGCTCCTGCAGGCCGCCAGCAACGCCTCTGCCGACATGCCGTCGGGCAGTACCGAGTCCAGCAGGTAGTTGCGGTCCCGGAACGGCTCCGCGTAGACCGCTTCCAGCAACGTGATGCAGGCGGACAGCAGCGGGCAGTCGACCCCCAGCAGCCGCGCCAGCCGTTCCTGGAACACCAGGCCGAACGGCACGTCCTCCAGCACGTAGCGATGCGCCAGCCGCGCCGGGCCGAGCGGGCCGGCGCCGCGCGCATCGATCGCGCGCGCGATGTCCTCGAGCGGGCCCAGCGGCACGTGGTACGAGCGCGAATAGTGCTGCGCCAGGGTCGGCAGCGTGAACCCCAGGGCTCGGGCCAGCGCCAGCCGCTCCCGGTCCAGCGCCTCTGCCATGTTGGCGACCACCCCCGTGAAGTGGCCGAACAGCGGCCAGGCCTCGCCCCGGTCCATCCGGGTCAGGTTGGGGATCACCTCCGCGGCATGCGCGATCGGATTGATGTTGGCCAGGATGCTGGCCAACAGATTGTCGGCCAGCGCGAACCGGTCGCCGAACAGGGCCTGGCAATCGGCCAGTGCGTCGCGGCCGCCCGCGCGCGGCGCCAGCCAGGCCATGCCGATCTGGCCGCGCGGCGCGTTCAGGTGCAGGCGGCCGTCGGGCAGGAAGTGGGCGGTCGTGAGAGTCGTGCTCCACCCGACCGCGGTGACGTCGGCGCCATGCGCCGCCGCCGTCTGCCGCAGCCACAGCGGCACCAGTGACAGCGCGCCGCTGACGATCAGGGTCTGGCCGTCGCGCCAGTGGGGCGCCGCGTCTTCCAGGACCTGTTGATACTGGGATGCGGGCAGGCAGATGAAGACATGGCTGTAGTCCGACAGGTCGGACAGCCGCGCCAGCCGTTCGACCGCCACGGCGCCTTCCAGCGCGCCGACGCAGTCGAAGCGCGCCCGGCCGGGCTCGGCATGCGGGCGCAGGTGCCGCCCGGTGGGCGACCACATCGCCACCGGCAGGTCGCTGGCCCGCAGATAGGCCGCGGTGGCGCAGCCGATGCCGCCGGCCCCGACGATCGCGATACGGAAATCGTTGCGCCGCATGTCATTTCACCGAAATGTGGCGGTCGCTGATGATCTTGCCCCAGCGCTGGTTTTCACGCGTGGTGTAGTCGCGCAGTTCGGCCGGGCTGGTGCCCATCACGATCACGCCCTGGTGGATCAGCTTCTGCCGCAGGTCGGCGTCGCCGAGCGCCTTGATCAGGGCGCCATGGAGCCGGTCGATCACCGGGGCGGGGGTGCGCGCCGGCACGAACACGGCGAAGGCGGTGGCGATTTCGAAGTCCTTGACGCCGGATTCGGCCACGGTCGGCACCTCGGGCAGCAGCGGCGAGCGCTGATCGCTGGAGACGGCCAGGGGCAGCAGCCGCCCCGAATTCAGGAACGGCAGCGAGACGCCCAGGTCAAGGAAGGCCATGTCGACTTCGCCGCTCATCACCGCCGTGCCGGCGGGACCGCCGCCCTGGTAGGGGATATGGGTCATCTCGATGCCGGTCAGGGCCATCAGTTGTTCGGCCGCCAGGTGGCTGGTGGATCCCTGGCCGCCTGAGGCAAAGGTCAGCCGCCCGGGTCTTTCGCGCGCCAGGGCCAGCAGTTGCGTCAAGGTCTTGACCTTCAGCGCGGGATTGACGGCCAGCACCAGGGGACTGGCGGCCAGCAGCGACACCGGGGCCAGGTCGCGCTCATGCTGGTACGGCAACTGCTTGTACAGGTGCGGGCCGATCACGAAGGTGCTGTTGGTGGCCAGCAGGGCGGTGTAGCCATCGGGCGCGGCGCGCACCGCCTGGGCATGCCCGATCGAGCCATTGGCGCCCGATTTGTTCTCGATCACGATGGGCTGGCCCAAGTCCTTGGCCAGGACGGTGCCTAACTGTCGCGCCAGCAGATCCACCGCGCCCCCGGGCGGCCACGCCACGATCAGGTTGACGGGCCGCTGCGGGTAGGCGGCCGGGGCGGTGGCGGACTGGGCGCTGGCGCCGCCGCCCCACAACAGGCAGAGCGGAAGCAGAATGGTTGCCAGACGGATGCTGCGCGGGGGGATCATGGCCATCTCCAGGGATTGATGGCCACAGTGTAGGAAGGCGGCGCGGGGGCGGCCATCGACAAATGCTCAACGCGCCTTAACGGGACGTTGAGCGCGCGGCTGAACGCGCCCCGAGCGGGCGGCGGCGAGACTGCCCGCCGGGGAGCGCGGCGCCGCTACACCGGGGTGACAGGCCCCCGCCCGAAGAACACGCCCTCCAGGTTAAGCATGAAGATCCCGAACTGGGCTTCGATCGCCTCCGGCGACCAGCCGCCCACGTGCGGAGTCAGCAGCAGGCGGTCCTGGGCGATCAGCGCCGGGGGCGGGGCGGGTTCGCTTTCGTAGACATCCAGCGCCGCCCCGGCGATGCCGCCGCAGGCCAGCGCGGCGGCCAGGGCCTGCGTATCGACGATGCTGCCCCGGCCGACATTGACCAGGTAGCCGCCCGGGCCGAGTTCCCGCAGCACGGCCGCATTCACCATGTGCCGGGTCGCCGCGCCGCCGGGCATGGCGCAGACCAGCACGTCGCACCAGCGCGCCAGCGCCTGCGCGTCGTCGAAGTACTGATAGTCGAATTCCCGCCGCGCGCGGCGGTTGTGGTAGCCGACCTGCATCCTGAAAGCCTGGGCGCGGCTGGCGATGCGTTCGCCCACCGCCCCCAGGCCCAGGATGCCGAGGCGCTTGCCGGACACGTGGGTGGGCAGGGCGATGGCGGTGCGCCAGACGCCCGCGCGGCAAAGCCGGTCCAGGGTACGGAAGTCGCGCATCGCCGCGATCACCATGCCCATGGCATGGTCGGCGACGCATTCGTCGTTGGCGCCGCGCCCGTTGGTCACCCAGATGCCGCGGGCCTTGGCCGCCGTCACGTCGATGTTCTCGTAGCCGGCGCCCATGCTGGCGACGAGCCTGAGGCGGGGCAGCCTTTCCATTTCATCGGCGCGCAGCCCCAGCAGGCCGATGGTCAGCACCGCCTCGAATTCGGCGCCGCGGGTCTGCACGATGCGGGCCCGCTCTTCGGGCGTCAGCGCGAACGTGGGTCGATAGCGCTGCCGCAGGGCCGCCTCTTGCGCGGGGCCCAGCTCGCAGAGCACCAGAACGGAAATGCTCATAGATGTGTTGCTCTCACTGAAACTGCCACGCTTTGCTCCTTGCTGTGCGTGTCGGGGTGCGAATGTAGTGGGCCGCTCAATGAAGAACAATCGCTAAAATCAGGTGAGATTATTCAAAAAAACTAATCAATGGCTTCCGATATCAATTTCAATCTGCTCCGCACCTTTCTCCTGATCGCGGAGACCCAGAGCTTTCGCGGCGCGTCCGAGCAGGTGCATCGTTCGCAGTCGGCGATCAGCGCGCAGATCAAATTGCTCGAGGCGCAGGTCGGCGCCGAGCTGTTCCATCGCACCACGCGCAGTGTCCAGTTGACGGCGGCCGGCAAGCAGTTGCTCGACGCCGCGCGGCGCGGCGTGCGCGAGGTCGAGGCGGGGGTGCGGGAGGTTCGTGAGACACAGGCCTTGCAGGCCGGCCACGTGGCGGTCGCGGCGACGCCGATTGCCGCGGCCGCGCTGCTGCCGCCCGTGCTGGCCCGGTTCGAGACCCTGTACCCCGGCGTGCGGATGTCGGTGCGGGAGCGGCAGTCGGGGGACGTGCAGGCCCAGGTGCTGCAGGGCGAGGCGGATTTCGGTGTGGTCCCCGGTCCGATGGGCGCCGACTGCGATTTCGAACCGCTGGTGACCGAAGAGATCTGCGCGCTGATGGCGCCCCGTCTCTACCCGGATGCGGCGGACCCCATGGCGCTGAAGGACGTCGCCCGCTTGCCCTTGCTGCTGCTCAGCAACGCCACGTCGCTGCGCGTCCTGCTGGACCAGGCGGCGGCGCGGGCGCGCATCCGCCTGACGCCGAAGTACGAGTGCATACAGGCCCACACCCTGATCGCGATGGCCGCGGCCGGGCTGGGCGTGGCCATTCTTCCGCGCCTGGCCTTGCCCGTCAGGCCGCCCAGGGAGCTGCGGATCTGCCGGCTGTCGCCGCCCCTGACGCGCCAGATGGGACTCCTGACCCTGCGTGGGCGCAGGCTGGCGCCCGCCGCCGACAGGCTGGCCGCCCTGGTCCGGGAGAGCGCGGGCAGGGTAGTTGCCCGTTAGGGCGCGCCTGGGCCAGATTTCACCTCTCGCGCGGGGGCCACACCTCCCATGGCGCTGAAAATATAATTTCATACATATGCTGTATGATATCTAACGCGTATATGAAATTACTCACGATAAGATTCCATTATCGTGAGTAAAAACCGCCTTGATCCGGGAAAAACGAGCCATGGCCACGGGAATTACGGAAGGGGATGTCTGGCGTGCCTCCGACGCCTTGCTGCTGGAAGGGGCGCGGCCGACCATCGAACGGGTGCGCCAGAAGATCGGGCGAGGCTCCCCCAATACGGTCAGTCCGCACCTGGAATCCTGGTTCCGTTCGCTGGGGGCCCGCATCCAGGATCCTGGCGCCTTCTCCGCGCCGGCCGCCGTGCCCGAACCAGTGGCCCAGGCGGCCGCGCATTTCTGGGAATCGGCGCTGGCCGCCGCCCGCGCCGAACAGGCCGAGGCCAACCGCCAGCGCTGGGCCGAGCTGCACGAAGAGGGCGAGCGGCTCGATGCGCTCACCGAACAGTTGCGCCAGCGCGAGGCAAACCTGGAGAACCGCGAGCGCGACCTGCAGGAGGGCTTGAAGGTGGCGACCGGGCAACTGGCCGCCACCGAGGAACGCCTGCGGGCGGCCGAGGCGCAGTTGCGCCAGCGCGACGAGGCCCTGGCGATCGAGCAGCGGCAACTGGCGGACGCGCGCAATGCCTTGCTGGCGCACGTGGCCGATGCCGAGCGCGCCCGGGGCGAGCAGGCCGAGGCCCTGGCCGCCGCGCAGGAGCGCCATGCCGCTCACGAGCGCCGCTGGCTCAATGAACTGGACGCCGAGCGCGGCAACGTCAAACGCCTGCAAGCGCGGCTGGATGAACTCCAGGCCGCCCAGCAGCAACAGGCCGAACAGGCGCGCCAGGCGCTGGCTCAGGCGGCCGAGCGCCTGCGCGGCGCGGAATCGGATGCCGCCGACCGGCTGCGGGCGGCCCAGGCCGAGGCGCTGGCCGCGCGCGGCGAGGCCCAGGCGCAGTTGAGCCGGCAACTGGCCGACGTGGCCGTCGCCCAGGAGGCGCTGCAGGCCTCGCGTCGCCGCGAACAGGACCTGACCCAGCGGCTGGCGGCCAGCGACGCCCAGTTGGCGGACCTGCTGGGCCAGTTGCGGACGCGCGATGGGCAGTTGCTGGAGCTGACGCGCCACCTGATCGCCGCCCGGGTGGCGGTGCGGCCCACGCCCGGCGGCGCCAAATAAGGTTGTCGGCGGGGTTTTCGGATAAATTCGTACACGGCCCGATCCTTGCGCGGCCGCTGCCTGGAGCACCGTTTGAACCCGAACTCACGCCCGCCCGCGGACCTTGCCCGCAATCTGCTCGTCATCGTCATCCTGTCGGCCCTGATGATCGGCAGCCTCTACGTGCTGAAACCCTTCCTGTTCGGGCTGATCTGGGCCACCACCATCGTGGTGGCCACCTGGCCGGTGATGCTGGCGGTGCAAAAGCGCTGCGGCGGCCGACGCTGGATGGCGACGGTGGCCATGCTGATCGTGCTGCTGGTGGTGATCGTGCTGCCGCTGTACCAGGCCATCTCGACCCTGGCGCTGCATGGCGGCGCCATCATGACCGCGATCAAGAGTCTGCCCGATTACGCCCTGATGGCGCCGCCGGGCTGGGTGCAGGGCATCCCGCTGGGCGGGCCGCGCATCGCGCAGGAATGGCAGGCGCTGGCCGACGCCGGCGCGGGCGGGCTGCTGGCGCGCCTGGAGCCCTATGTGACCATGGCGGCCAAGTGGCTGCTGAGCAATGCGGCCATCGTTGGCGTGTTTGTCATGCACATGCTGATCACTATCGTCATCGCCGGCATTCTCTATAGCCAGGGCGACGTCGCCGCCAATTTCGTACAGCGCTTCGCTAACCGCCTGGCCGGCCATCGCGGCGTGGCGGCGATCCGCCTGGCGGGGCTGTCGATACGCGCCGTGGCGCTGGGTATCGTGGTGACGGCGGTGGTGCAGTCGGCGCTGGGCGGGCTGGGCCTGTGGATCGCCGGGGTGCCGGCGGCGGGGATCATCACCGCGCTGATGTTGATGCTGTGCCTGGCCCAACTGGGGCCGTTCCTGCCGTTGCTGGGCGGGGTGATCTGGCTGTTCCAGAACGATATGAAAGTGGCCGCGATCCTGCTGCTGGTGTGGGCAGCGCTGGTGACCATGCTCGACAATCTGCTGCGGCCGATGCTGATCAAGCGCGGCGTGAACCTGTCGATGCTGCTGATCCTGGCCGGTGTGCTGGGCGGCATGTTCGCCTTTGGCATCGTCGGTCTGTTCATCGGCCCGGTGATCCTGGCGGTGACCTCGACGTTGCTCAAGGCCTGGGTCGACGAGGTGCCGCCGCCCGAAGCGACCGCGCCTGAGCCGCGGCCGCCTCGGGAAAGGGCGTAACATCTCGGGCCAGACGCTGTCACCGCGTTGGCGCGATGCCTCGCGACGCCGGCCTTTTCCGTTTTTGATGCAGTATCCGAGATGACGACGTACCCGCCGCTTGCTTTCCCTTCCCGTTCCCAGGCCACCCTCCGACAGGCGGGCCGGCCATGAGCGACAGCGTCCGCCTGGCCAAGCGCCTGGCCACCGAAAAATCCTGTTCGCGCGGCGACGCCGAGCGCTATATCGAGGGCGGCTGGGTCGCCGTGGACGGCAAGGTGGTCGAGGAGCCCGGCTATCGCGTCCGGGCGGGCCAGACGGTCAGCCTGCTGCCCGGCGCCCGCCTGGAAGAAATGCGCCCGGTCAGCGTGCTGGTGCACAAGCCGGCCGGCCTGTCGGCCTCGGACCCGGTCGAATCGGCGCTGAACCTGGTCGTGCCAGCCAACCTCATGCCTGGCGACCGGTCTGGGCAACGCTACCTCAAGCGCATGTTCAATGGCCTGAAGCTGGCCACGCCCCTCGAGCGCGCGGCCAGCGGGCTGGTGGTCTATACCCAGGAGTTCGCGGTGGCGCGCAAGTTGCTGGAAGAGGGGCGGCATGTCGAGCAGGAATACATCGCGCAGGTGCGCGGCACGCTCGATGCGGCGGCGCTGGCGCGCCTGCAGCGCGGCCTGGCCTATGAGGGCCGGCCGGCCACGCCGATGAAGGTCAGTTGGCAGAACGAAAGCCATCTGCGCTTTGCGTTGAAGACGCCCGCATTGGGCTTCATCGAGTACGCCTGTGAAAGCGTCGGTCTGCAACTGCAAGCCTTGCGCCGCATCCGCATCGGCCGCCTGCCGATGGCCGGACTGGCGGTGGGGCAGTGGCGCTACCGGCTGGAGTACGAACGCTTCTAGCGGCGCAGGTCAGGATGCCGGAGGCGGAACGCGGGCGGATTCGAGACGGAACTCGCCTGCCGGATGCGCCGTTACGCACTTAAAGTAGATTCTGGAATAAGTTGAAGTGAATTCTGGAATAGGGTGCTTTAGACTTCATCTGGATTCTCGATTTATCATTTAACTTATTGATAAATAAGAATAATAAGACATCATCTAAAAGGATGACATATGCCCGCAAGGCAAGGCGAGGGGCGCGCTCTGAAGGACCCCGCACGGCGCGGCCTGCTCAAGGCCGCCGGCGCGCTGGGCCTGTCCGGTCTGGCGCTGGCGGGGTGTGCAAGCCGGGTGGCCGAGCCGGCCGATAGCGGCGCGGCGGCGCCGTCTTCCGCGCAGCCCGCCGCGGCGCCGCG
>NZ_CADIJW010000058.1 GCF_902859745.1 Achromobacter dolens
CGGCGCGTCCGGCCGCCGCCCGGCCGGCCGCGCACAGCGCCACCGGCGCCGCGGCCCCCAGCCTGGGCAGCGGTCGCTGGGAAGCCTCGCGACAATTCACCGACGCGCACGGCCGCAGCCTGTCTTTCGCCCGCTACACGCCGCCGGCCGTGCCGCGCCAGGGTATGCCGCTGGTGGTGATGCTGCATGGCTGTCGCCAGACCGCGCTGGCGTTCGCGCGCGGGTCGCGCATGAACCAGTGGGCCGACGCCGGCGGATTCATGGTGCTGTACCCGCAGCAATCGATGACGCGGCAGGTGCAGCGCTGCTGGCGCTGGTTCCAGCCCGACGCGCAGCACGGCGGCGCCGAGGCCGACCTGATCGCCGCCTTGATCCAGACCGAGGTGGCGCGCCACGGGCTGGACCCTGAACGCGTCTACATCGCCGGCCTGTCGGCCGGCGCCGGCATGGCCGGGCTGGTGGCGCTGCGCCATCCCGCGCTGATCGCCGCGCTGGCGATGCATTCCGGGCCGGTGCTGGGCGACGCGCACAGTGCCGCGGCCGGCCTGAACACGATGCGCCGCGGCTCGGTCAAGCCGTTGCTGCCGCTATTGCAGGGCGTGGCGGATCCCGCCGCGTTCGCGCTCGGCATGCCGGCCATGATCCTGCAGGGGCAGATGGATCCGGCGGTGGCGCCGCGCAATGCCAGGCAATTGTTCGAGCAGTTCCGCGCCCTGAACGGGCTGGCGGCGGACGAGCCGCCGGTCGAGCGGGTGCTGGGCCTTGGCACCGAGAAGGCCTATCGCCGCGTCGATCTGTTGCGGGGCCGCAAGATCGTGCTGCGGTTGTGCGAAATCACCCGCGTCGAGCACGGCTGGAGCGGCGGCGATGCCTCGGTGCGCTATCACGCGCGCAGCGGCCCGGATGCCTCGGCGCTGATCTGGCGGTTCTTCCAGGGGCAGCGGCGCGTGGTCGCGTAGCGCGCCTGCGGGCAAGGGCGGCGGGGTGGCCTGACGGCGGCCAGCGCGTTATTGTTCAGGAAACGGAAACAGACATGTCGTCCCCGGCGCCGGCCGGCCGTCGCGGCGCGGCGCTAACATCGCGCCACGCCCGCGGACCCGGCGCCGTTCCCGCGCCCGGCCGGGCAAGCCTATTCGGAACTCATCATCATGTCCCTGTCCATCTACCAGGCCTCGGTGCCTGTCTTCATCCGCGGTTTGAGCGTGCTGGCCGCGCTGCTGGAAAAGGGCGCCGCCCACGCGGCCGCCAACGGCATCGATCCGGCCGAGCTGGTCAATGCCCGCCTGGCCCCCGACATGTACCCGCTGTCGGGGCAGGTGCAACGCGCCAGCGACGCCTCCAAGTTCGCCACGCAGCGCCTGTCGCAGGTCGAATCGCCCAGGTTTCCCGATGAGGAAACCACATTCGAGCAATTGCAGAAGCGCATCGCCGACACCATCGCCTACCTGCGTTCGGTGCCGGCCGAGGCGCTCGAGGGCGCCGAGGGCCGTAAGATCACGCTCAGCTTCGGCGAGTTCAAGCCCGAATTCCAGGGCGATGCCTACCTGCTGACGTTCGCGCTGCCGAACTTCTATTTCCACGTCACCACCGCCTACGACATCCTGCGCCACGCCGGCGTGCCGATCGGCAAGCTGGACTTCCTGGGGCCGTACACGGCCTGACGCCGCGTCGGGGCGTCCCGCACGCCCTCGCCGGTACGCCCTCGCCGGTATGCCCGCGCCCTTGCGGACGCGGGCCGGGCGGGCGCTTGAAGCGGCGGGTCAGCCCGGCTGCTTCGAGCGATCGCCGCAGCCTTCCATCTCGCCCATCCGGGCCATGTTGCGCTGGATTTCCTCCGGCGTCAGGTCTTCCTTGTGGGTGGCGATCGACCAGCGGTGGCCGAACGGATCCACCACCTGGCCGTAGCGGTCGCCCCAGAACATGTCGGCCGCCGGCATGGTGACCTGCGCGCCCGCCGCCACCGCCTGCTTGATCGCGGCATCCACATCCTGCACGTACAGGTGCAACGTTACCGGCGAACCCTTGAGCGCCTTTGGGCCCAGGCTGCCCCATTCGGGGAAGTCATCCATCAGCATCACCACCGAATCGCCGATGCGGATGGCGGCATGCATCACCTTGCCGCCGGGGGCCGGCAGGCGCGTCAGTTCCTTGGCATCGAACGCCTTGCGGTAGAAGGCAATGGCATCCGAGGCGCCTTCGCACACGATGTGCGGGGTCAGGGTGTGCATGCCGTCGGGAATCGCTTGCTTTGCGGGGGTGGCCATGATGTGTCTCCGATAACCGTGAAAAAGAGGGGTACTTGGGGGACGGGCGCCGGCGACTGCGCAGTCCGGCCCGTCCTGTTCCCACGACGAATGGGCGGCGCCGGGATCGACAGGCCGCCGCGATTTTTTTTTCAACCGCGGGCCGACTTGCCCACCAGGGTGGTGAAGCCGCCCCAGCACATGCGCTTGAAATCGAACACGCCCTCGCAGGACATGCTCGTCAGGCGCGGGTCGGCCATGACCTTGGCGTTGATGCGGTCGCGTTCGGCCTTGCTGGCGAACGCGATCCAGGAGAACACCACCGTCTCGCCCTCGCGCGCGCCGGCGGCGGCGCTGAACGAGCCGAAGCCCTCGCCGTCGATGTCGTCGGCCACGCACTCGCGGAATTCCAGCGCGCCGCATTCCAGCCAGATCGAGCCGGCCAGCTCGGCCATCTTGCGATAAGTCTCGATGTTGGCCTTGGGCACGCTCAGCAGGTAACCATCTATGTACTGTTCCATCCGATGCTCCTTGATTCCGTGTCGTTGTACGCGCCCCCCGCAGGCCCGCATCGCCGCGGCGGCCGCGCCGGCAGCCATGCCGGTAGTTGTCACTGTATCGGGATCGGCAGCGCTTTCAGATAGGCGATTGCGACATTCTTGAGGGTGGATTGCGACAGGTCTGTCGGCGTATGCTGGTGGGCATGAAAAACATCGCCTTCCTGCTGCCGGCCGGCGCCAATATCGCGTCGCTGGAAACAGCCCGGCACGGCTTCCTGGTGGCCAATGAGTACCTGGCCGCGCAGGGGCGCGCGCCGCAATTCCAGGTGCGCACGCTGGCCGCCACGCGCCAGGTCAGCCTGGACGACGGCCGCATCACGGTGCAGGCCGACCTGGTGCTGGACGAGGCCCGCGATATCGACATCTGCATCGCGCCGCCGCTGCTGGGCGCGGTGTCGGACGTGGTGCTGTCCAACCGCGAACTGGTCGATTGGATCGCCCGGCACTATCGCGGCGGCGGCGAGGTCGCCAGCCTGTGCCTGGGGGCGGCGCTGCTGGCCGCCGGCGGCCTGCTCGACGGCCAGCAGGCGGTGGTGCACTGGGCCGCGCGCAACCTGTACGCCAGCCTGTTTCCGGCGGTGGATTGGAGCATCGACCGCGTGGTCCATTCCGGCAACGGCATCTACACCAGCGGCGGCGCATTCTCGGCCGCGCACCTGGTGCTGCACCTGATCGAGAAATACACCGACCGCGACACCGCCATCTGGTGCGCCAAGTACTTCCAGCTCGACTGGAGCCGCCAGAGCCAATTGCCGTTCTCGGTGTTCATGGGGCAGAAGGCGCACGCCGACCAGATGGTGCGCGCGGTGCAGGACTTCATCGAAAGCCGCTACACCGAAAAGATCACCGTCGAGGACCTGGCCGATCGCCACGCGCTCGGCCGCCGCACGCTCGAACGGCGTTTTCGCCAGGCCACCGGCAACAGCATCGTCGAGTACGTGCAGCGCGTGCGCGTCGAAGCCGCCAAGCGGCGCCTGGAAAGCTCGCGCAAGAGCGTGTCGGAAGTGATGTACGAGGTCGGCTACAACGACACCAAGGCCTTTCGCGACATCTTCAATAAATACTGCGGCATGTCGCCGGTGGGCTACCGCGAACGCTACCAGTAGTCGGCCCGCGTCAGCCCGCGCGCCGGCGCGCCACGGGGAAACCCGATATAAAACTTTGCACAGCCTCCATGATCCAGCGTTATGCGTGGCGGCCGGCTGTTTGCCGCGTCGTGGGGAAATAGTCCATGGAATCAGGGCGTTAGCGTCTCCGTCTGGCGCCCGTCCGTGGCCCGGCGCGGCGGCTTCGCGCCGTTTCCCAATTGCCCGCGGGCATGCATGATGGTGCCTCCTGCCAGGCGCCGCCACGGCGCGCCGGGCCATGCGTTGGGACTTTTCTTGATGACAGACTTCGATCTGACCTTGCACAACGGCCGCATCGTCACGGCCGATGCCGACTTCGTCGGCGACATCGGCATTGTGGACGGCGCCATTGCCGCGATCGCGACCTCGCTGCCGGCGGGCCGCCGCGCCATAGACGCGGCCGGCCGGCTGGTCATGCCGGGCGGCATCGACAGCCACTGCCACGTGGAACAGCTTTCCAGCATGGGCGTGCTGTGCGCCGACGACTGGCACACCGCCTCGATCTCGGCGGCCCATGGGGGCAACACCACCATCGTGCCGTTCGCGGCGCAGCATCGCGGCCAGTCGCTGCGCCAGGTCGCCGAGGCCTACGCCGCCTCGGCCGCCGAGAAATCGGTGATCGACTACAGCTACCACCTGATCATCTCGGACCCCACGCCCGATACCTTGAACCGCGACCTGCCCGAGCTGATCCGCGCCGGCATCACCTCGTTCAAGGTCTTCATGACCTACGACAAGCTCAAGCTGGACGACCGCCAGTTGCTGGACGTGTTCGCCATCGCCGCGCGCGAGGGCGCGCTGCCGATGGTGCACGCCGAGAACAACGACGTCATCAGTTGGATCGCGCGCCACCTGCTGGCGGCGGGCCACACCGCGCCCAAGTACCACGCCGTCAGCCACGATCCGATCGCGGAGAACGAGGCCACGCAGCGCGCCATCAGCCTGGCCGCGGTGCTGGAAGTGCCGGTGCTGATCGTGCACGTCTCGACCCAGGGCGGCGCGCAGGCGATCCACGCCGCGCAGACGCTGGGCGCGCCGGTGTACGGCGAGACCTGCCCGCACTACCTGCTGCTGACCGCCGAGGATATCGACATCCCCGGCGTCGAGGGCGCCAAGTTCTGCTGCAGCCCGCCGCCGCGCGACCCGCTGTCGCAGCAGGCGCTGTGGCAGAGCCTGGACAGCGGCACGCTGGCGCTGCTGTCGTCCGATCACGCGCCGTACCGCTATGACGAATCCGGCAAGCTGCCGGCCGGCGAGGCGACCACGTTCAAGCAGATCGCCAACGGCCTGCCGGGCCTGGAAGTGCGCATGCCGCTGCTGTTTTCCGAAGGCGTGCGCAGCGGCCGCCTGACGCTGCAGCAGTTCGTGGCGCTGACCTCGACCAATCACGCCCGCATGTACGGCCTGTACCCGAAGAAGGGCACGCTGGCGGTGGGCGCGGACGCCGACATCGCGATCTGGGATCCGGAGAAGACCGTGACCCTGCGCGCCGCCGACCTGCACGACGCGGTCGGCTACACGCCCTATGAAGGCCGCCAGGTCACCGGCTGGCCCACCACGGTGATCAGCCGCGGCGACGTGATCGTGGACGACGGCGTGCTGCGCGCCGAGCGCGGCCGCGGCCAGTTCATCGCCCGCGGCCTGCCCGCCCCGCTGCAGAAGGCGCGCGAGATCAGCCCGCGCGCCGCCTTGCTGCGCAAGATTTTCCCGGCCGTGATCGCGTCCTGAGCGACACGGCCCTCAACGCATAGCGATAGAACCCCGGAGACTGACATCGTGAGCAACGCAACCCATGCGCGCAAAATGGACCTCGCGGTCGCCCAGATGGGCGCCGTCAACCTGGCCGACACCCGCGCGGTGGTGGTCCGCCGCCTCGTCGAGATGATGCGCGAAGCCGCGGCCCGCAAGGCCGAGTTCGTGGTCTTTCCCGAACTGGCGCTGACCACCTTCTTCCCGCGCTACTGGATGGAAGACGCCGAGGCGGTCGATCGCTTCTTTGAAAAGAGCATGCCCAACGCCGACGTGCAGCCGCTGTTCGACACCGCGCGCGAGCTCGGCATCGGCTTCTACCTGGGCTACGCCGAACTGACCCCGGAAGGGCGCCAGTTCAACACCGCCATCCTGGTCGACCGCCAGGCCAAAATCATCGGCAAGTACCGCAAGATCCACCTGCCGGGCCATTCCGACCACAAGCCGGAGGCGCCGTTCCAGCACCTGGAGAAGAAGTTCTTCGAGGTCGGCGACCTGGGCTTCGGCGTCTGGGAGACCAACGACGTCAAGATCGGCATGTGCCTGTGCAATGACCGCCGCTGGCCCGAGACCTACCGCGTGATGTCGCTGCAGAGCGCCGAGCTGATCGTGCTGGGCTACAACACGCCGTCGTTGAACATCCACTGGAACGAGCCGGCGCACCTGCGCACCACCACGCACGAGATCGTGCTGCAGGCCAGCGCCTACCAGAACGCGGTGTGGGTCGCCGCCGCCGCCAAGTGCGGCCACGAGGATGGCCACCACATGATCGGCAGCTCCATGATCGTGGCGCCGTCGGGCGAGATCGTGGCCCGCTCGAGCGGCGAGGAAGACGAAGTCATCACCGCCCGCATCGACCTGGGCATGGGCCAGACCTTCCGCGACCACGTCTTCAACTTCGCCAAGCACCGCAGCCCGCAGCACTACAAGCTGATCATCGAGCGCACCGGCGCCGGCGAACCGCTGCCGGTGGCGCAAATCGATTAGGTCCGCTTGAGGATTGCCTGCGTCATCGCGGGCAACTCCTTTTTGACGATCTGGGAAAACTGCGTCAGGAAGGCCTTGGCGATGGACGGGGGCGGCTCGATCCGCGAATGAGACACGTACACGAACAGCGGGATCGCCGGCTCAACGCGGCGCACCGCCAGCCCGTGCATCAGGGCGTCGGTCAGGCCATACGAGTCCACCAGCGCCACGCCGACGCCCTGGCGCACGAACGAGCACGCGGTCTGCGACGAGCGCACTTCGATCGCCGGGGCCAGGATGTCGCGGCCCTGCGGATCGAGATGCGCGTACAGCGTCTCGCCCAGCGGCGTGTCGCGGCTGTAGCCCACCAGCATCTCGCCGGCCAGCATGTCCGGCAGGATCACGCGCTCGCGCGCCAGGCGGTGGCCCGCCGGCAGCACGCAGACGATTTCGCCCTGCGCCAGCTCGGTGGTGATCAGGTTGGGATGCTCCGGCTTGAAGATGGAGATGGCGATGTCGGCGTAGCCCAGCAGCAGTTGCGGCAGCAGCGCGTCCATGCCC
This sequence comes from Achromobacter dolens, assembly GCF_902859745.1. Classification (GTDB taxonomy): domain Bacteria; phylum Pseudomonadota; class Gammaproteobacteria; order Burkholderiales; family Burkholderiaceae_B; genus Achromobacter; species Achromobacter dolens. The sequence continues at coordinate 7,207 of NZ_CADIJW010000058.1, forward strand.
AGTGGCCGGTAGCGGATGCGCACGCCGGGGTTGCGGGCGCAGAACTTCGCGGTTGCCGCCGGGATCAGCCACTCGCCGAAGCTGGGGCTGGACACCACGCTGACCAGGCCGCCGCCGTGGCCGGCCAGGCCCGCGGCCATGTCGTTCAGGCGGTTGACGCCGGCCTGGATCGATTCCACTTCCTGGAACAGCTTGCGCGCTTCCTTGGTGGGATGCAGGCGGCCCTTGAAACGCTCGAACAGCGCATAGCCAAGGCGCAGTTCGATCGATGCCAGCACCCGGCTGATGGCCGGCTGGGTCACGTGCAGCAGCCGCCCGGCCGCGCTCAACGAGCCCGTGATCATGATGGCGTGGAATACCTCGATCTGGCGCAGATTCAACGGCGCGGAAGACCGGACCTTTCCGGGTAACTCAGACATGCTGCGTGCTTTCCTCTTGACCCGGGCGGTGCGCCGGCGCTTGCCGGCCCGCCTCTATTGCAAGGATTCTACTCAATCGTGCCCAACGCCCGCATCCTCCTCGTAAACCCGAATTCCCTGGACAAGGTGACCGAGGCCATCGGCCGCGCGGTCGAGCCGTTCCGCCACCTGCCGCTGGATTTCCGCTGCCTGACGTCCGCCGGCGGGCCGGCCGGCATCCAGAACCAGGCCGAGGCCGACGCCAGCATCGCGCCCATGACCGAGCTGGTGCGGCGCGAGGCGGCCGGCGCCGACGCCGTGATCGTGGCCTGCTTCAGCGATCCGGGGCTGCATGGCCTGCGCGACCTGGCGCCGGTGCCCGTGCTGGGCATCGGCGAATGCTCGGTGCTGACGGCAATGAGCATCGGCGCCCGCGTCGGCGTCATCGCCATCGCCGGGGCCGCCATCCCGCGCCACCTGCGCTACTTCCGCGCCATGGGCGTGGCCGACCGCATCTGCGGCGAACTGGCGCTGGACCTGCGCGTGAGCGACCTGGCCGACGCCGAACTGGCGTTCCAGCGCATGGCGACAGTGGGCAGGACCCTGCGCGACGCCCACGGCGCCGACGTGCTCATCATGGGGTGCGCGGGCATGGCGGACCTGCGCGCGCGGCTGCAGGAGGCCTGCGGCCTGCCGGTGGTGGAGCCGACCCAGGCCGCCGTGGCCATGGCGGTCGGGCGGATCTTCGGCGGCGCTTGAACGGCCGCGGGGGGCGGCAGCGCATCGGCCATGCCGGCGCCGTGGCGCGCGCATGGCCGATGCGGCGTTACGCCGCCTGCTGCACGTAGTGGCCGGCGGCCACTTGCACCAGTTGGGCCACGACCGGGTTGTCGCCCACCTTGCGGATCGGGCTCGGAATCTCGCGGGCCGCGCGCGCGCTGCGCTGGTGGCGCCGCGCCGGATCCGGCACCGGCACCGCCGACAGCAGCCGCTGCGTATAGGGATGGCGCGGCCGGTGCAGCACCTCCTGGGTCGGGCCGATCTCGACGATCTGGCCCATGTACATCACCGCCACGCGGTGGCTGACCTTTTCCACCACCGCGATGTCGTGCGAGATGAACAGGTACGACAGGCCCATCTCGCCCTGCAGCTCCTTCATCAGCTCGATCACGCGCGCCTGCACCGACACGTCCAGCGCCGACACCGGCTCGTCGGCCACGATGATCCTGGGATTCACGCTCAGCGCGCGGGCGATGCACAGGCGCTGGCGCTGGCCGCCCGAGAACTGATGAGCGTAACGGTCCAGGAAGTCGCGCGGCAGGCTGACCCGTTCCAGCAACTGGGCGGCGCGCTCGCGGCGCTGCTCGCGGCTGTGGCCGCCATGCACCTTGAGCGGTTCGCTGACCAGGTCCCAGGCGTGCAGGCGCGGATTGAGCGACGCATACGGGTCCTGGAAGATCATCTGGATGTGGCGCCGCATCGCGCGCATCTGCTCGGGCGTCATGTGGGTGACGTCCTGGCCGGCCAGGCGGATCGAGCCGGCGCTCGGCTGCACCAGCTTCATCAGCAGGCGCCCGGTGGTCGACTTGCCCGAGCCGGACTCGCCCACCAGCGCCAGCGTCTCGCCGGCGCGCAAGTCGAACGACACGCCCTCGACGGCGTGCACGTTGGCCACCACCTTGCCGAAGGCGCCGGCCTTGACCGGAAAGCGCTTGGCCAGGCCCGACACTTCCAGCACCGCCGGGCGCTCCCGCACCATGGCTTCGTCGGGCGAACCGTCGCCCAGCCGCGGCACCGCGGCCAGCAGGTCGCGCGTGTAGGGCTGCGTGGGCGCCTCGAACAGCGTCGCGGTGGCGCTTTCCTCGATCCTGTCGCCGTGCCGCATCACCACCACGCGATCGGCGATCTCGGCCACCACGCCCATGTCGTGCGTGATGAACAGCACCGCCATGCCGACCTCGCGCTGCAGGTCGCGGATCAGGTCGATGATCTCGGCCTGCACCGTGACGTCGAGCGCGGTGGTCGGTTCGTCGGCGATCAGGAGCTGCGGCCGGCAGGCCAGCGCCATCGCGATCATCACGCGCTGGCGCATGCCGCCGGACAGGTCGCCGGGATACTGCGTCATGCGGCGTTCGGGTTCGGACATCTTCACCGCCACCAGCATCTCCTGGGCGCGCCGCCAGGCCTCCTGGCGCGAGATGTCCTGGTGCAGCAGATAGACTTCGGCCAGTTGGTCGCCCACCGTCATCACCGGGTTGAGCGAGGTCATCGGCTCCTGGAAGATCATCGAGATCTCGTTGCCGCGGATGCGCCGCAATGCCGGTTCCTCCAGCCCGAACAGGTCCACCTCGCGGCCGTCGCGCGGCACGAAGCGGGCGCTGCCGGCGGCGATGCGGCCGCCGGCGCGCTCGATCAGGCGCAGGATCGACAGCGCCGTCACCGATTTGCCGGAGCCGGACTCGCCCACCAGCGCCACCGTTTCGCCGCGGCCGATGGTGAAGTCCAGCGACTTCACCGCCCGATACGGTCGGGCGCGGGCGCCGAACTCGACGCTCAGGCCCCGCACCGCCAGTAAGGTCTCGCTCATGGGGATGCTCCGTCAGGCGCGGCTGGGAAAGACGCGCGGCGACATGGCGTCGATGTCGCGGCCGGCGTAGTCGCGCTGCGCCACGGTGGCGATGGTCCGCGCCTGGGCGCGCTCCACTTCCTGCATGGCGCGTTCGATGTCGATGGTCAGCAGCTTGCCGTCCCTGACCACCTGCTCGCCGTCCACGTATACGTCGCGGATGGCGCGGTCGCCGGCCGAATAGATCAGGCTGCGCAGCGGCTCGCGGCCAGGCCGCATGTACGGATGCGACAGGTCGACCAGCGAGAAGTCGGCCTTGCCGCCGACCGCGATGCGGCCGATGTCCTCGCGGCCCAGCATGCGCGCGCCGTTGATCGTGGCGGCGTTGAACACTTCCTCGGTGGACGCGGCGCGGAAATGGCCGGCCTGCAGCCGGGCCACGTAGCAGGCCAGCCGCATTTCATCGAGCATGTTGTGCGGGAAGGTATCGGTGCCGATGCCGACGTTGATGCCGGCGCGCAGGTAGCGGCCCAGAAAGCTCAGCGCGATGCCGCGCCGCGCGAACACCGTCGGACAGTGCGCCACGTGCGCGCCGGAGCGTTGCAGCAGGCCGAAGTCATCGGCGTGCGGCCAATACAGCGCGCGGTGGTCGTTCAGGAAGATGCCGTGGCCGATGATGAGGCCGCCATCGAGCAGGCCCTGGTCATCGAGCCATTCGATCGGCGTGCGGCCGTGGCGGCGCGTCATCTCCGAGAATTCGACCACGCTCTGCGCGGCGTGGATCTGCATCGGGACGCCCAGGCGGCGCGCGGCGTCCCGTGCCGCCTTGAGCAGTTCGGGCGAGCAGGTGTCGACCTGCGAGGGGCACAGCATGGCGCCCAGGCGGCCGCTGGGGTGGTTGATGGCGCTGTCGGCCACCGCCAGGGCGGCCTCGAACGACTTGAGCGCCGCCGCTTCATCCCAGGTGTATTCGACCGAATGGCCGTCGTTGGTGCGCCAGGCGGCCGAGCGGAACATCGGGCCCAGCACCCCACGGATGCCGGCCGCCGCCACCACGTCGGCCCAGCCGGGGCGCGGCAGCGACATGTCCACGAAGGTGGTCACGCCGCTCAGCAGCATCTCGGCCATCGCCACCTGGTTGGAGTACTGCGCCGTCTCGATGCCGGTGCGGAACACCGGCATGTATTCGTACAGCGAGCTCTGGCCCAGCCTGTCGCTGCCCAGTTCTTCCAGCAGCCCGCGGTTGCCCGGCTCGGAAGAGGGATGGCTGTGGACGTTCACCAGGCCTGGCATCGCCATCAGGCCGTTGCCGGCCACGACCCGGTCGGCCGGACCGGCATAGTCCTTGCCGGCATGGATGACGGTGTTGCCGCGCATCACCAGGTCGGCGTTCTCGATATAGACGTGCGAGCCCAGCGCCTCGTCCCAGGCCACCAGGGTGGCGAGCTGCTTGAAATGGGTGATGCGGGTTGGATTGGTGTCGCTCACGGGAGACTCTCTGTGCGGCGGAATCAGGAGAAGGGCGGCGCGGGGGGGCGCCGCCCGGTGCGGTTTACTTCAACTCGATGTCCAGGCCCTTGTAGGCGGCGGCGCCGAAGATGCCGTGCGCACGCATCGGCTTCAAGCGCGGCCCGCCCACCAGGTACAGCGAGTCGTGGTACAGCGGAATCCACGCCACGCCGTCGGAGATCTTGGTCAGCGCCTTGGACAGGATCGCATCGCCGCTCCTGGCGTCCAGCGCCTCGCTGCCCTCGGCCAGCCAGCGGTCGGTGTCGGCGTCCTTCCAGTTCATGCGGTTCGGGGTCGGGATGCTGCTGGACAGGAAGTAGCTGTTGAGCGCCTCGCCCGTGCTCATGTAGCCGAAGCTCATGCTGAATTCATCGAACTCCTGCGTGGCCAGCTTGCCCCAGGCCGAAGTCGAGTCGAACAGTTGCACGCGCAGGTCGGCGCCGACCTTCTTCATGTCGCCCTGCACGGCTTCCATGATGTCTTTCCAGTAGCCGGTGATGCCGTAGTGCAGCAGCGACAGCTTCTGGCCGTCCTTGTAGCGGTAGCCGTCCTTGCCCATCTTCCAGCCGGCTTCGTCCAGCAGCTTGTTGGCGGCGGCCGGGTCGTAGCGGTAGGCGTCGTTGGAGCCGGCGGGGGTGTTGGTGGCCAGCATGCTGGTGGCGGGCACCGCCTCGCCGAAGGTGATGGCCTCGGTCAGCGCCTTGCGGTTGATCGCCAGGTTGAGGGCGCGGCGCACGTTCACGTCCGTCAGCATCGGCTTGTCGATCTTGAAGCCGAGGAAGAAGGTCCAGTAGAACGGGTCGGCCTTGCTGACGAACAGGCGCTTGTCGGCCTTCAGGTCCTTGATGGCCCACTGCGGCAGGTAGCGCGACAGGTCGGCCTGGCCGCTTTGCAGCGCGGTCAGGCGGGTGCTTTCCTCGGGCACGATCTTCCAGACGATCTTGTCGACCTTGGGCGTCGGGTCCTTGTAGATCGCCGGGCCCCACTTGTAGCCGGCATGGCGGGTCAGCACCACTTCATTGCGCGGCGACCAGCTCTGGAAGCAGTACGGACCGGTGCCGTCGAAGGCCTTGACGCCGTAGTCCTGGCCCAGCGCCTTGACCTGGTCGATGTTGATGACCGAGTGCATGTAGTGCGCCATCTGCTGCAGCAGCTCGTTGTAGGGCTTCTTCAGCTTGTAGACCACGGTGACGTCGTCGGGCGCGGTGATGCTGTCGACCGGACCGGCGCGCCAGCGCTCCAGGCCCTTGGTTTCCGGGTCCAGCCAGCGGGTGTAGCTGGCGACCACGTCCTTGGCCGTCATCTTGCGGCCGCTGCAGAACGTCACGTCGTCGCGCAGGCTGAAGGTGTAGGTCAGGCCGTCCGGCGAGATGGTCCAGCTCTTGGCCAGCGCCGGCACCGGCGTCTTCATGTCGTAGTCCAGGCCCACCATGGTGTCGGCGGCCATGAACAGCACTTCGGCCGCGCCGCGCGCGGTGGTGCGGTGCGGGTCGTACTTGTCGGTGTCCAGCTCGCGCAGGATCAGGACGGTCTTTTCGGCCTGCGCCAGCGCGGGCGCGGGGGCGGCCAGCAGGCAGGTCAAGGCCAGCGGCGCGAGGGCCAGTCCCTGGATGGTCTTCATATTGCGGTTCCCCTGTGTGGTTTGTGGTGTGTGGCCGGGCCTGCCGCGGTTCAGAACCGCAGCTTGGGATCGAGCGCGTCGCGCAGGCTGTCGCCCAGCAGGTTGAAGGCAAGCACGATGAAGAAGATGGTCATCGTGGGAATGGTCGAGATGTGCGGGAAGATCTGCAGGAACTTGCGGCCGTCGGCGGCCATGCTGCCCAGTTCCGCGAACGGCGGCTGCGGTCCCAGCCCCAGGAACGACAGCACGGAGCCCAGCAGGATGGTGTGGCCCAGTTGCAGCGTGGCGTAGATCATCAGCATCGACGAGCAGTTCGGCAGCAGATAACGCGTGATCAGGTAAAAGTTGCCGAAGCCCATGGCGTGGCCGGCCTCCATGTATTCCTGCTTCATCACCACCATCGCCGAGCCGCGCGCGATGCGCGCCATGCCGGGAATCGCCGAGATCCCCAGCGCCAGCACCATGCTGGTGGTGCCGGGGCCCATCAGCGCCGACAGGCTAAGGCCGAACAGGATCGCCGGGAACGACAGCAGCACGTCGACCACACGCATGATGACGCCTTCCAACGGTCGGTAGTAGGCGGCCAGGATGCCGAGCAGGGCGCCCAGGCCGGAGCCACCGATCACCGCCAGCACGCTCAGCATCAGCGTGGCGCGGATGCCGTAGATCACACGCGACAGGATGTCGCGGCCCTGCACGTCGGTGCCCAGCAGATAGTGGACGCCATCGGCCGAGGTCCAGCCCGGCGCCTTGCGGGCGATGGCCATGTTGGTCGAATACGGATCGTGCGGCGCCAGCCAGGGGGCGAACAGCGCCACCAGCACGATCGCGATCACCGCCAGCAGCGACAGCAGCAGGATGGGATCGCGGCGCAGGCGCGACGCGATGCGCGTCAGCGGCGTGGCGATGGCCTGGGGCGGCAGTCCGCCCATCGAGGAAGTGGTGCCTGCGCTCATGATTTGTTGCCCCGTGGATCCAGGTAGCCGTAGAGCAGATCCACGATCAGGTTGATGAGGATGAAGCCCAGCGCGGTCACCAGGATCGCGCCCTGGGCCAGCGGGAAATCGCCGGCGAAGATGGCGCCGACCGCCATGCGGCCCACGCCCGGCCAGGAATAGATCTGTTCGGTGACCACGGCGCCGCCCAGCAGGTTGCCCACCTGCAGGCCCACCAGTGTCACGATCGGCAGCAGCGCGTTGCGCAGCGCGTGGCGCAGCAGCACGCGGCGTTCGCCGGCGCCCTTGGCGCGCGCGGTGCGCACGTAGTCGCCGCTGAGCGTCTCGATCACGGCGGTGCGGGTGATGCGCGCCACCGGTCCGATCAGCACCGACCCCAGCGTGAGCGCGGGCAGCGCCAGCGATTGCAGGCCGGCCAGGGTCCAGATCGGGCCGTTGCGGCCGATGTACGGCAGGATGCCGGCGCCGCCGACGTGCTGCACCAGCAGCAGGCCGACCCAGAACACCGGCAGCGACACGCCCACCACCGACAGCGTCATGACGAAGCGGTCGGTCAGCTTGCCGCGGCGGTAGGCGGCCAGCGTGCCCAGCAGGATCGCCAGCGGGATGGACCAGACCACGCTGGCCAGCATCAGCTCGGCCGTCGCGCCGATCGTGGCGCCGATCTCGTCGATCACCGGCACGTTGGAGATCATCGAGCGGCCCAGGTCCAGATGCAGCAGGCGCCACACGTACAGGGACAACTGCTGGACGATCGATTTGTCCAGGCCGAGCTCCTGGCGCACCTGCGCCAGTTCCTCGGCGGTCGCGGTGGGGCCGGCAATCACGGCGGCGGGGTCCGCCGGCGCGACCTGCAGGAGCACGAAGCACACCACCACCACGCCCAGCAGGACGGGCAGCGAGATCGTGAAGCGATTGAGGATCTGGCGGATCATGCGAGGCCCGCGCTAGTCATACGGGCTGGCTCGGGGACTGGCCCGGTGCGCGGCGCGCCCGCGGCGGGCCGTGGGGGGGAAAGGTGAACTGGTCTCGGCATGACACGACCTCGTCTCTGTGGGCGTCCAGGTGCTGCGGTGGCCAAAGAATGCCAGCGCGTCCTGGCGCCGGGGACCCAGGGAAATCCACTATGGGAAGACCGCGGCGAGATTTCGTATTCCCTTCTCAACCAATTGAAATGAAAGGGTTTTTTTCGGGTTTTCGGCGAATGGCGCGACGCCTGCGATAACGCGGTGTTATGAAGCCTGCCTAAAGATTGATAGACACCGGAGCGATAGGCGGCAGGATCGGGACGCCCGGGCGGCGGATGGGCGGCGACGCCCGCATATCCATAGTTGGAATCCTTCGTTGGCGCCGGCTGGCGCGCCTCTTAGCCTGTTTGCTGTGTAAAGCGGGCGTTCGACACCGAAGGGGTGACCGAGGCCGGCGCCGCGCGGCGCCGGACGCCCGCGGGTTTTGTGGAGCGTGCGGTTTGAAGTTCTCTCGTTTCTGGACCCGGGTGCAAGGCCTGGCGGTGGTGTTCCTGTTGGGCGCGATGGCGCCGGCCGGCGCCGCCTATCCCGATAAACCCGTGCGGCTGGTGCTGCCGCTGGCTCCGGGCGGCGCCATGGACGTGCTCGGGCGCGGCCTGGCCGAGCGGCTCGGGGCGCTATGGAAGGTGCCTGTCATCGTCGAGAACCGCGCCGGCGCCGGTGGCAACATTGCCGCCGATCAGGTGGCGCGCGCGGCTCCCGACGGCTATACGCTGCTGCTGACCGGCGACATGCTGGTGGCCAACCAGACCCTGTTCAAGGGTGCCATCAACTACGACCCGGTCAAGAGCTTCGCGCCCATCAGCATCGTGGCGGCGACGCCGCCGGTGATCGTGGTGCGCGCCGATTCGCCCGTCCGCGATATCGCCGGCCTGCGCGACGCGGCCAGCCGGCACGTCCTGAACGTCGGCACCCCGGGCTACGGCAACAGCAACCACCGCGCGCTCACCCGCCTGCAGCAGCAAGTGCAGGGCACTGTCCAGCACGTGCCGTACAAGGGGGCGGGGCCGGCGGTGGTGGCGCTGCTGGGCGGCGAGATCGACGCCGCCATCGTGGCGTTGCCCGCCGTTTCCACCCTGATCGCCAACGGCCAGGTGCGCGCGCTCGCCGTGCTGCAGGACAACCGCAGCGCCACCGTGCCGCAGGTGCCGACGGCGGCGCAGGTCGGGCTGGCGATGGATGGCGACACCGGCTGGTTCGGCCTGCTGGCGCCGGCCGGCACCCCGCCGCAGGTGGTCGACGACGTCTGGCGCGCGGTGCGCCAGGCCGTCACCGAGCCGGATTTCCGCGCGCGCCTGCTGGCCATCGGCTTCGAGCCGATCGCCGACCAGCCGCGCGCGTTCGCCGACCGCATCGTCAGCGACGCCCTCAAATTCCCGGCGCTGCTGCGTGACAGCGGCGTGGCGCTGCAATAACGCTTCACCGACGCGCAAGAGGCCGCCATGCCCATCCTGACCATCGGCAACGCCGAGCTGCATTTCGACATCCAGGGCCAGGGCGACGCCGTGCTGGCGCTGGCCCCCGGCGGCATGCTGTCGCACCGCGAACTGTGGCGCGTGACGCGCGACGGCCGGCCGCGCGAGTATCCGGATCCGGTCGCCGCGCTCGCCAGCCGCTACCGCGTGATCGCCCCGGACCAGCGCAACGCCGGCCGCTCGCGCGCGCCGGTGCTGGCCAGCGACGGCTGGACCACCTATGCGCGGGATCACCTGGGCCTGCTGGACGCGCTGGGCGTGCAGCGCTTCCACGTGATCGGCTCCTGCATCGGTTCGTCGTTCGCGCTCAAGCTGTGCGAGCTGGCGCCCGAACGCGTGGCGTCGGCGATCCTGCAGCAACCCATCGGCATCGCCGGGCAGGAGGGCAAGCGCGGCGAGTCTTTCGACCAATGGGCCGATACCGTGCGCCAGCGCGATCCCGCCATCGACGAACGGGCCCTGGAGGGCCTGCGGCACAACCTGTTCGGCGGCGATTTCGTCTTCAGCGTCAGCCGCGACTTCGTGCGGCGCAACCCGATTCCGCTGCTGATCCTGGGCGGCAACGACCCGTTGCATCCGCGCGCCGTCTCGCTGGAGCTGGCGCAACTGGCGCCCGCGGCCACCCTGGTGGAAGCGTGGAAGACGCAGCCGCGGCGCTACCTCGACGCCATCCAGGACTTCCTGGCGCGGCACCCGGCCTGAGCGCCGCGGGACTGTCAGCGGCGCTGGACGGTACGCGACGCCGGGCGGTGAGCGTCGCCGGGCCGCTACGAGGCCGCCAGCGCCTGCCGCGAGCGCCGCGCCAGGCGTTCGAGCAGGGCGCTGGCCAGGCTTCCCGCCAGCGCGAACCCGACCGCCACCCACAAGGCCCAGGTGGCGCCGGCGCGGGCGTTGAACACAAAGCACGCCGCCACGAAGGCCGCGCCCATCGTCTGGCCCAGCAGCCGCGCCAGGCCGGACAGGCCGCTGGCCACGCTGGCGCGGTGCGCCGGCACGCTGAACATGATGAAGCGCTGGTTGGGCGACAGGAACAACCCGAACCCCGTGCCGCACAACGCCATCGGCAGCATCACCGCCCACATCGGCGCGCCGGCCGGCAGCGCGCTCACCGCTAGCAGGCCGGCGGCCAGCAGCGCCAGGCCGACCATGCCCAGCAGGCTGGCGGACATCCGGTCCGACCACTTGCCCGAGAACGGCGCCAGGCAGGCCCCCATCACCGGCCAGGGCGCGATCAGCATCCCGACCTCGGCGATGTCGCGCCCCAGCGTCTGGTTCAGCAGGAACGGCAGCGCCACCATGGCCGCGCCCTGCGCCGCGAAAGCCAGCACGCACACCAGCACCGCCAGCGAGAAGGGCGCCAGGCGCAGCAGGTCCAGCGGCACGATGGCGTGCGCGCTCAGGCGTTCGCGGCGCCACAGCAACGCCCAGCTCAGCGCCGCGAGCACCCAGATCAGGGCGGTGTTCCCGTCGGGCTGCGCCACGCGTTCCAGGCCCTGCACCGCGAGCCCGAACGCCAGCGCACACAACACGGCCGCGCCGGCATCGAGCGCCTTGCCGTCGCCAGGCAACCTGGGCAGGTGCCGCCCGGCCAGCGCCAGCGCCACCAGGCAGAAGGGCACGTTCACATAGAACAGCCAGTGCCAGCTCAGCACCGTCAGCATCGCCGACGCCAGCACCGGCCCGCCCGCCAGTGAGGCGGCCGCGATCATGGCGTTCAGGCCCATGCCCCGGCCCAGTTCCTCCTTGCGGTAGATGGCGCTCACCAGCGCCATGTTGCAGCCCATCAGCGCCGCGGCGGCCAGGCCCTGCGCGGCCCGGGCCGCCTCCAGCGACCACAGCGACTGCGCCGCGCCGCACCAGACGGAGGCGGCCAGGAACAGCCACAGCGCCGGCAGGAACACCCGCCGGTGGCCGAGCTTTCCGGCCAGGGCGGCCAGCGGCAGCATCGTCGCCACCATGACGAGCTGATAGATCGTGACCACGCCGATCACGTCGGCGGCGCCAACGCCGAGCTGCGCGGCCATCGACGGCAGCGCCGTGTTCGTCATGGAGGTATCGAGCGTCGCCATCGAGATCGACAGGGACACGGCCAGCATCGCGTAGCGGCGCGCGGCGGGTGCCAGGGGAGCGGGGAGAGAAGCAGCAGGCGCGAACATTGCGGTATACGGGGGCAGAGAAACGGCTCCCAGTATGAAAGCCGCGATCCTTGCGGTGAATAGCGAAATCCGTAAACCAGCCTTGCAGATATGAAATACTGGAGCCGCATGGCATCCCGGCGGCAAGGGCCGCGAAGCGAGGGCAGGGTGAACCGATCGGAAGGCATGGCGTTGCTGGTGGCGGCCGTGGACCAGGGCAGTCTCAGCGGCGCGTCGCGCGTCAGCGGGGTGTCTTTGGCCTCGGTCAGCCGCCACATCAGCGCGTTGGAGGAGCGCATTGGCACCCGGCTGCTGGTGCGTTCGACCCGGGCGCTGCGTTTGACCGAGGCTGGTCAGCGCTATTACGCCGAGGCCAAGCGCCTGCTGGCGGACATGGACGAACTGGAGAGCAGTATGCGGATCGATGCCGCCGAGCCCTCTGGCCGGCTACGCGTCACGGCGCCGACGCTCTACGGCCGCGTGCATCTGCAGCCGCTGCTGGCCAAGTTCCTGGTGCTGCATCCCAAGGTCACGCTCGACCTGCACCTGCTGGACCGCCCCGTCAACCTGCTGGAAGAGGGCATCGACCTCGCGGTGCTGGTGGGCGAGCAGCCCAGCTCCAGCCTCGTCGCGCGGCGCCTGGGATCCATCCGCTGGGTGCTGAGCGCCTCGCCCGATTACCTGGCGCGGCGCGGCACGCCCCGCAGCCTGCAGGACCTGACCCAACACGACGGCCTGGTGTACAGCCACCTGGCGACCGAGGACATGTGGACGCTGATGGACAAGGGCAAGCCCACCGTCGTGCGGGTGCCGACCCGCATGCGCTCGAACACCGTGGATGGCGTGGTCACCGCCGCCGCGGCCGGCGCCGGCATCGTCTACGCGCCCGCCTGGGCCATCGCCGACCACGTCGCGGCGGGCCGCCTGCAACCCTTGATGGTGGCGTCGGAGACCCCGCCCCGGCCCGTGTTCGCGTTGATGACGCACCAGCGGCTGATGGCCGGCAAGGTCCGCTCGCTGGTGGAGTTCCTGGTGGAAAAACTGCGGGAAAAATCGCTCAACGAGCTATGACCCGCCAGGGCGTGGCGCGTGCCGGCGGGCCGGCGTTCAGAGGCCGTCCAGCAGCGCCTTGCCGGTCTCGTTCGCCGACTTGCCCTGGTTGACGGCATCGGTCAGCGTCGTCACGAACCACGGCAGCACCAGCTTGGTATCGGGGTCGGACAGGCCGACGCGCAGGCGTTCCTGGGGGGCGGCGGGGGCGGCGTCGGCGCTGGCGGAGAGAGCGCTTTGCGCCGGGGCCGACGTGGCGCTGGCGGGCGCGGCCGGCGGTTGGGCCAGGGCGGCGGCGCTGGTCAGCAGCGTGGCGGCAAGCAGGGGAAGGCGGCGAAGGCAGGGCATGGGGAACAGGCTCCAAAAGGCGGGGCGGTTCGATCATCAGCGCCCCGCGGACATCGGCGGGCGCCTGGGAAACCGTTGCCGCTATTGTGTGACGGCGCCGGGCGCCTGGATACCAGGGAGTTGTGATGGTGTGTGAATTTCTGTCCGCGCGCGGCAATCCGGCACAATCCCTGATTCGTGACGGAGAATCCGATGGCTGAAACCGACCCCGGCGGTCCCGCGCAGGCGGACCTGCTGCCCTATACCCACGACGGCATCCCCGCCCAGGAGACCGGGCTGGCCAATCCCGCGGCGCAGGACGGCCGCCTGCGGGTGGTGCTGCTGGCGCCCGACCCAGCATCCGCCGCCCCGTTGCGCGATCGGGCCCGCGAGATTGCCAGCGACCTGGCCGCCCGATCGGACGCCGGCTTGCGTTTCCTCTGGGACGCCGGCCGCACGCCCGACGATCCCGAGCATCCGCCGGCAGCCTTCCTGCAAGGCTTCACGCCCTCCGACCTGGTGGTCGCCACGGACGGCAGCTATGTCGTGCACTTCGCGCCGCACGATGCCGCCTGGTTCATGGCGGGGTATTGGCCGGCGCTGCGCTACTCGGCCGGACATCTGCCGGTGGGCTGGACGTGTGAATCCTGACGCGGCGGGGCGCGGATGGAGCCCGGCGGCCGGGCCGATCCGTCCGCATCCTGCGCCACTGCCCCGGGTCGATCTCTTGACAGTAAACCAACCAACTAGTAGATTGGTTGTCATGAACCTGGAACTTTCCCCCCGCGCCCTCGAAATCGTCGACCAGACCCGGCAGTTGCTGGCGAGCGGCGGCTATCACGGCTTCAGCTATGCCGACATCTCCGAGCGGGTGCGCATCGGCAAGGCCAGCATCCACCACCATTTCCCGACCAAGGCGGACCTGGTGCTGACCGTGGTCACGCGGCATCGCGAGCAGGCCCGCTCGGGGCTGGCGGCGCTGGACCAGCATGTGACGGATCCGCGGGCGCGCTTGATGGCGTATGCGGACTACTGGGCCAAGTGCATCCGCGATGGTTCGATGCCCATGTGCATCTGCGCCATGCTGGCAGCCGAATTGCCGATGATCCCGCAGGCGGTGGCGGACGAGGTGCGCGCCTATTTCGGCGAGCTGACCGCGTGGATCGGGTCGGTGCTGGGCGCGGGTGTCGCCACGGGGCAGTTCCAGTTGCGCAACGGTGTTCTGGTCGAGGCGCAGGCCTTCATGTCCACGATCCACGGCGCGATGCTGACGGCCCGGGCGCTGGGCGCGCCCGAGGCATTCACGGCGATCTCGCACGCGGCCATCAGGCAGTTGTCGACGCCGGCGTGATGGCCGGCCCGCGCGCGCCTTCGGGTGCGCGTTTTTTTGAATGACTTAACCAACCAACTAGTTGGTTGTTTTATGAATTTACCGGGCGTCATTGCCCATGTCTGTCCACGTTGTCGGCGCTGTCGCCAATCCCTGGCCGCGCCTGCGCTTTCAAGGAGCCCTGCCCATGCCGCATCCCATTTCGCCTCTCGGGGCCGCACACACCCTCATCAGCCTGGTCCCCGCCTTCGCGGGCCTGTACAGCTTCGTCCGCTACCGCGGCATCGACAGCGCGACGCCGGTCGGCAAGATCTATCTGGGCGGCCTGGTGGTGGCGGTGCTGACGTCGTTCGGCCTGTCCAGCACGGGTGGATTCAACCCCGGGCATGCGCTGGGCATCCTGGCGTTGCTGTCGGTCGCGGGGGCGCTGCTGCTGTCGCGCCTGCCGCCCCAATCGGCGGCGCGGGCTCATCTGTCGCAACTGGGGTTCGCGTTCAGCTTCTTCCTGATGTGGGTGCCGGGGATCGCGGAGACGCTGACCCGGTTGCCGGTGTCGCATCCGTTGGCCGACGGGCCGCAGTCGCCGCTGGTGCGCGGCGCGCTGGCGACGTGGTTCGCGGTCTTCGTGCTGGGCGCCATCACGCAGCAATGGTGGATCCGTTCGCAGCGTCGCCGCGCGCCGTCCCGCTAGCCAGGTGATGCCGCGCGCGCCGTCGCGCGGCCAGGGGACTTGCCATGAGCGCCAACGCCATTGACCCGATCGATCCGCCGCGCATCGACGCGGTGCGCGACCCGTACCGTCTCGAACGCCTGCACGCGCAACTGCGGACCGACCGCGCGATGCGCGCGCGGGCCGCGGCGTTCTCGCGCATCCACGCCGCGCAGACGCAGGCGGTGTCGGCAACGGCGGCGGTAGCGGCGTCTCAACCAACGCCGCCGGCCGCGCCTGCCGCGACAGCGTCATCCGCGCCGCGCGCCGCGGCCCCGAAAATGGACGCGCCCGGCATCGCGCTCGAACCCTTGCGCGACCAATACACGGCGCATTGCCTGAAGCTCGCGATCCAGGCGTTCCGTGATGAACAGGCTCGGCTGCAGGCGCGCACCGTCGCGACCAACCGGGCCGAACGCGATGCCCAGGCGGCGTTGCAGGCGCGCGCCGAGGCCGCCAATGACCTGGGCACGATTCAGGGCCTGCTGCCGCAACTGCCATATCGCTTCGTGGCGGGGCTGCCGGCGATCCTGCCGTCGCAGATCGTGGCCGCGCCCGGCCCCGCGCCCATCACGGTGGGGCCGGTGGCGCAGGCCGCGGCCTTGCGCAATGCCATCGACGATGCGCTGGCCGGCGATCCCGCCCAGCGCGCTCGCAACCGCCGCCCGCGCCCGAGCGAGGAATGATGCGCGGCCAGCGCAACGCCGGCGGTACGCGCCGAGCGCAGCCGTAACGGGCGCGGCCACCGCCGTCCGCGTCGCTGGCACATGGCGGACACGCACAGGCGCGGCCGCCAGGGCATGCCGGCCAGCGCGCGCCCCGGCTTCGCATTCAGCGTTCCGTAAATCACCTTTCAAAGTCCCTCCAAACCTAGGGTTAGTTCGCGTATCCGGCCGTTTTCGGAAGGACTACATTGACTCATTCATTGGAACCAAGTCTCATTTTTTGGAACTTTATGGCCTCACTCGAAAACGCAGCCATCATTCTTCGCCTGATCAACAAGCTCAATCGCAAGGTCACGGTGACGGACCTGGTCGAGCACCTGGGGATGCCGAAAAGCTCGGCATCGCGCCTGTTGGCGCAGATGAAGGAACTGGGGCTGCTGGACCGTGAGGAGAGCACCCGCGCCTATGGCCCGGGGGTGATGATCCTGGAGCTGTCGCGGATGGTGCGCGAGACCACCTCGTTGTCCGCGCAGATGCAGGACGCGCTCAAGCGCCTGAGCGCCCAGAGCGGCCACACCGGCTACATCTCGGTGCTCGAGGGCCGCGACGTGATGGTGCTGCACGTGCAGCAGGGCTCGCATCCACTGCGCGTCACGACCTATCCCGGACACCGTTCGCCCAGTTGGGCCACCTCGACCGGCCGCGTGCTGCTGGCGCGCGACAGCGACGACAAGGTGGCCAAGCGGCTGGGCAAGCAACTGCCGTTCATTTCCGACGAAGCGCCGCGCACCGTGCCTGACGTGCTGGCGCGTCTGCGCGATGTGCGCGAGTCCGGCTTCGCCGTGGCGATCAACGAGGCCATCCCGGGGGTGGCCTCGGTCAGTTGCGCCGTGAGCGACCCGGTGTCCATGGAGCGCTTCGCCATGTGCCTTTCCTTTCCGGCGGCCCAGGCCGATGCCGCCAGCGTGCAAGCGCTGGCCGCGGACCTGCTGACGGAAGCCAGAAGCCTCGGCCGCATCGTGTGCGATCCGGCCTGGGGATCCCCCGTTCATGCCCTCCACGAGTCAGCACCATGATTGATTCCACCCCCCGTCACGCCGCCCAAGGCGGCGCCACCGCGCAGGAAGACCCGCATCCAAGAGCGCTCTCGCTGTCCAACCTGGTCCTGTTGGCCGCACTGAGCGTGTTTGGCGCGGTGATCGGCATCCAGTTGATCGTGACCCTGGGCGTGACGCCCAACACCTCCATCATCGGCGCGCTGGTGGCGATGATCCTGGCCCGCGTGCCGATGCGCCTGCTGCGCTCCTACCGCTCGGTCCACACGCAGAACCTGGCGCAGACCGCCATCTCCTCGGCCACCTTCGGCGCGGCCAACAGTCTGCTGCTGCCGCTGGCCATTCCCTATCTGCTGGGCCGCCCCGACATGGTGCTGCCGATGTTCCTGGGCGTGGGGCTGGCGATGCTGCTGGACGCCTACATGCTGTATCGCCTGTTCGGCAGTTCGGTGTTCCCGGCCACCGGCGCCTGGCCGCCCGGGGTGGCCGCGGCCGAAGCCATCAAGGCCGGCGACCAGGGCGGCACGCAGGCCAAGCTGCTGGGCCTGGGCATCGTGGTGGGCGCGGTGGGCTCGTGGTTCAAGATCCCGATGTCGGCGTTCGGCGTGGCCTTCATCGGCAACATCTGGGCGCTCGGCATGTTCGGCCTGGGCCTGCTGCTGCGCGGCTATTCCGAGCCGCTGTTCGGCATGGACATCAACAAGCAGTACATCCCGCACGGGGTGATGATCGGCGCCGGGCTGGTGGCGCTGATCCAGGTGGCGATGGTCATGCGCGGCAAGGCCGGCCCCAAGGCCAGCGGCCCGGCCGGTCCCAGCGTCGGCAGCAGCCTGCGCCTGGGCGGGGTGGGGTACATCCTGCTGTCCGCCGGCATTTCGCTGCTGGCCGGGCTGTATGCCGACATGCCGCTGCCGATGCTGCTGGGCTTCATCCTTTATGCCGCCTTCGCCGCGCTGGTGCACGAGCTCATCGTCGGCATCGCCGCCATGCACTCGGGCTGGTTCCCGGCGTTCGCGGTGGCGCTCATCACCTTGCTGCTGGGCCTGTTGATCGGCTTTCCGCCGCATGCGCTGGCGATCCTGTGCGGTTTCTCGGTGGCGACCGGCCCGGCCTTCGCGGACATGGGCTACGACCTCAAGGCCGGCTTCATGCTGCGCGGCAACGGCGCCGACATGGCTCTCGAACTGGAAGGCCGCAAGCAGCAGTTGATTGCCGCCATGCTGGCCTTCCTGATCGCGATCCCGGTGGTGTACTTCAGCTATGGCGCGCTGTTCGCGGGCGGCCAACTGCCGCCGGTGGCCAAGGTCTACGTGGCCACCATCAACGCCGGCGCCACGCCGGGCATCGCGCAGATGCTGCTGGTATGGGCCATTCCCGGCGCCATCATCCAGTTGATCGGCGGCCCCAAGCGCCAGCTCGGCGTGTTGCTGGCCACCGGCCTGCTGATCGCCAACCCGCTGGCGGGCTGGGCCGTGGCGGCGGGTATCGCGCTGCGCCTGTTGATCGAGAAGGTCGGCGGCGAAAAGCACCGCAACCACATGGAAGTGTTTGCCGGCGGGATCATCGCGGGCGACGCCATCTTCAGCTTCTTCAGCGCCGCCATCACCTCTCATTTTGGCAAGAAGTGATTCCCCCTTCTTGCCGTCTTTGCCCGAAAGGAAATCCATCATGAGTCTTTCCCAGACATTGCAGGCCTTCGAAGCGCTGGACAGCGCGCACGCGTCGGGCCACACCGTGGCCACGCTGCTCGAAGGCCATCCCGGCGTCAGCGTCACCGTCACCAAGATCACCGGCGCCAACGGTTCCACCGATTTCGTGCGCATCGTCATTCCCGGCGCCCAGGGCAAACGCGCCGGCGGGCCGGCGCCCACGCTCGGCATCGTCGGTCGCCTGGGCGGCATCGGCGCGCGGCCGGGCCGCATTGGCCTGGTGTCCGACGGCGACGGCGCGGTCGCGGCCGTGGCCGCCGCGCTCAAGCTGGCGCACATGCAGGCGCAGGGCGACGTGCTGGCCGGCGACGTGATCATCGGCACGCACATCTGCCCGGATGCGCCGACCCGTCCGCACGAACCGGTGGATTTCATGGATTCGCCGGTCGACATGAAGGCCATGAACGAGCAGGAACTCAGCGCCGAGATGGACGCGGTGCTGTCGATCGACACCACCAAGGGCAACCGCATCATCAACCACAAGGGCTTCGCGCTGTCGCCGACGGTCAAGCAGGGCTACATCCTGCGCATGTCGGAAGACCTGCTGCGCATCATGGAGACGACCACCGGCCGTCCCGCCGCCACCTTCCCGATCTCGCTGCAGGACATCACGCCCTACGACAACGGCGTGTACCACGTGAACAGCATCATGCAGCCGTCGGTCGCCACCGCGGCGCCGGTGGTCGGCGTGGCCATCACCACCGAGAGCGTGGTGCCGGGCTGCGGCACGGGCGCCAGCCACGAGGTCGACATCGCGTCCGCCGCCAAGTTCGCGGTCGAAGTGGCCAAGGAATTCACCCAGGGCAAGTGCCAGTTCTTCGACCGCGACGAGTACGCGCTGCTGCTCAAGCTCTACGGTTCGCTGGCCCATCTGCAGGGCGAGCAGGTCGCCAAACACTGAACGCACGGGAGCGCCATCATGTCCGCCACGGCCAAGCTCGGCACCATCACCATCGGCCAGGCCCCCCGGCCCGACATCACGCCGATTCTCGAACGGCACCTGCCGCCCGGCACCCCCTGCCTGCACGCGGGCCTGCTCGACGGCCTGGCGCGCGATGAGATCGAACGGCGCTACGCGCCGCGGGCCGGCCAGGCCACGCTCATCACGCGGCTGCTGGACGGCTCTTCGGTGGTGGTGGACAAGGCCGCCATGCTGGCGCTGCTCACGCAGAGGATCGCGGCGCTGGAGGCCCAGGGCTGCGCCTTCGTGCTGGTGCTGTGCACCGGCGCGTTCGACGACCTGCGCGCCGCCAGCGCGTGGCTCATCGAGCCGGACCTGATCGTCTCGCCCACCGTCGCCGCCCTGGCGGGCGCGCGGCAGGTGGGCGTGATCGTGCCGCTGGCGTCGCAGGTGGCGTCCGAGGCGCACAAGTGGCGCGCGCTGCAACACGCGCCGCTGTGCGCTGTGGCCTCGCCCTATGCCGACGGCAGTGAGTCCCTGGCCGAGGCGGCCCGAGAACTCAAGCGGCAGGGCGCCGACCTGCTGGTGCTCGACTGCATGGGGTTCGTCGAACGCCATCGGACGGCGGCCGCGGCGGCGTCCGGCCTGCCGGTGATGCTGTCGAACGCGGTGATTGCGCGGCTGACGGCGGAGCTGCTGACACAGGCAGACTGATACGCGCGTGTTGACGGCGGCCGGCTAGTAACGTATCGTTTTGCGCAGTTACTATCCGAGCGTCGCCATGCACTCCCGTTTCGACCGATTTCGCGCCACCCCGCTCGGGCAGCAGCTCGAGGCCCTGATCGATGAGCCCGGCCGCTACCTCGAGTACGCGGCGCTGTCGCGGGTGGGCGTGGCCGCCGTCGCCGCCATCAGCGATGACATCGAGAGGTTGTTTCCCGAAGTCGCGGCGGACACCACCGCGCGGCAGTTCTGCGGCGCGCTGGTGGCCGACCTGATGCGGCGCCACGGGCACGACGTGGTGCAGGCGCGCGGCCGGGTGGCGGGCCCGGTCTTCAGCTATGGCGCGGTGTTCAGCCCGCGGCCCGTGGCGCTGCCGTTCGCCGGCGTCATCGACGAGCTGGCGCGCATGCCGGACGCGCTGGCCGGCCTGATGGGGCGGGTGCCCGCGGCGTGGCGCACCCGCCGGCCCGAAGGCACCGGCTTTTCGGCCACCGAACACGTCTGCCACCTGCGCGACCTGGACGCCGTGTTCACCCAGCGCATCGCGGCCATCCTGGCCGCGCCGCTGCCGCGCATCGATTCCGTCGACGGCACGGCCCTGGCGGCCGAGCGCGACTACCAGGAACAGGACCCGGACGCCGCGCTGGCGTCGTTCCGCCGCGGCCGGGCGCAGTTGTGCGCCTCGCTGCGCAAGCTGGACGCGGCGGCGCTGGCGCGCTGCGGCCTGCGCGACGGCCTGCACCGCATGACGCTGGAGCAGATCGCGCGCGAGCTGCTCGACCACGACCGCACCCATTGCCAGGAACTGGAGGAACTGCTCGCCGAGCTGGCGCCGCCGGCCGCCCGCGGCAAAGGCGGCCCCGCATGAGCCGCGCGTCCGCCGCGCCGCCGATGCTGCTGATCCACGGCCTCATCGGCGCTTTCGATGTCGACGCGGGCCTGCCACCGCACGCCGCGCCGCCGCTGCTGGGCTACGGCGAACACCAGGCGACGCCGC
Source organism: Achromobacter dolens (assembly GCF_902859745.1). Classification (GTDB taxonomy): domain Bacteria; phylum Pseudomonadota; class Gammaproteobacteria; order Burkholderiales; family Burkholderiaceae_B; genus Achromobacter; species Achromobacter dolens. The sequence continues at coordinate 28,361 of NZ_CADIJW010000058.1, forward strand.
CGGCGCGCATCTCGCTGCCGGCGCAGGTCGAGCACCTGCGCGCGTTCATCGACACGCATTTCGATGGCGTCGCGGTCGACCTGGTGGGGCATTCGGTCGGCGGCGCGGTGGCGATGCTGCTGGCGCAGGCCTATCCGCAGCGGGTGCGCCGCATCGTCAATGTCGAGGGCAATTTCACGCTGGCCGACGCGTTCTGGTCGGCGTCCGTGGCGCGCATGAGCGCGGGCGAGGCCGAGGCCATGCTGGACGGCTTTCGCGCCGATCCGCTCGGCTGGCTGGGCGGCGCGGTGGCCGAGCCCCGGCCGCATTGGCGCGACACCGCCGCCCGCTGGCTCGCCCAGCAGCCGGCCTCGACGCTGCGTGCCATGGCGGCGTCGGTGGTGGCGGTGACGGGCGCGGCAGGTTACCAGGACACCTTGCGGCAGGTGTTCGCGCGCCATCCTGTGTACCTGCTGTCGGGCGGGCGTTCGCACGCCGGCTGGAACGTGCCAGACTGGGCCTGGCGCGCCTGCGCGGGGCGGCAGGCGCTGGACGGCTGCGGCCACCTGATGATGCTGGAGCGGCCCGAGGCATTCGTGGCGGCGCTGCGCCACTGCCTGGGGCATGACGGCAATTAAAGCGGGGGCATCGGCTATATTTCCAGCGCCTCCTGTCTCTCGCGGGCCGTTGCCGGCCCCACTGAATCCCATGTCCGAAAAACCCGTCGAACCGCAAGCCGTCCTCAGCCCCAACGCCCGCTACGCGATCTTCATCGTCGCCACGCTGAACCCCGGCGCCGACAACGCCGCCGCCGTGCGCGCCTGGTGCGAAGACGTCGGCAACCTGGTGCGCACCGTCGGCACGCGCGCGGTGGCGGCCGACCTGTCCTGTGTCTGTGGTTTCGGCTCGGCGGCCTGGGACACGCTGTTCGGCGCGCCGCGGCCCGCCGGCCTGCATCCGTTCCGCGAGATCGGCGCGGGCGAGCGCGTCGCCGTCTCGACGCCCGGCGACATCCTGCTGCACATTCGCGCCGAAGCCATGGACGCCTGTTTCGAGCTGGCCACCTTGCTGGTGGCCGCGCTGGGCTCGGCGGCCACCGTGGTCGATGAAGTGCATGGCTTCCGCTACTTCGACCGGCGCGCCATCATCGGCTTCGTCGACGGCACCGAGAACCCGCAGGGCTTCGAGCTGCCCGGCTACACCCTGATCGGCGACGAGGACGAAGCGTTCGCCGGCGGCAGCTACGTGCTGGTGCAGAAGTACCTGCACGACATGGCGGCCTGGGAAAAGCTGTCGACCGAACAGCAGGAACTCATCATCGGCCGCCGCAAGCTCACCAACGTCGAACTGCCCGACGACGTCAAGCCGTCGTACTCGCACAGCGCCCTGACCACCCTGGAAGAGGATGGCCAGGAGATCAAGATCCTGCGCGACAACATGCCGTTCGGCCGCGCCGGCGCTGGCGAATTTGGCACCTACTTCATCGGCTACGCGCGTTCGCCCAAGCCGATCGAACAGATGCTCGAGAACATGTTCGTCGGCCGTCCGGCCGGCAACTACGACCGCCTGCTGGACTACAGCCGCGCCGTCACCGGCAGCCTGTTCTTCGTGCCGTCGGCCGAGCTGCTGGACGAGCTGGCCGGACGCGAAGGCTGATCGGTATCAGTCGGGAATCTGCGGCTCCACCAGCCGCATCAACTGCGCCAGCGATTCCTGCCAGCCCAGGTAGCACATCTCCGGCGGAATCACCGCGGGGATGTTCTCCTGCACCACGGTCATCTCCGTGCCGCAGGAGACCTTGCGCAGGGTGATGGTGGTCTGCATCTGTCCCGGCAGGTTCGGATCGTCGAACTGGTCCGTGTAGCGGATCTTCTCGCCCGGCACCAGTTCCAGGTACTCGCCGCCGAAATCGTGGGCGTGGCCGGTGCCGAAATTGCGGAACGACATGCGGTGCCGCCCGCCCACCCGCGCGTCCAGTTCATGGACCTCGCAGGTGAAGCCGTAGGGCGGCAGCCAGCGCACGACCGCGTCGGGTTCGAGGAAGGCGCGGTAGACGCGTTCGGGAGTGGTGCGCAGGACGCGATGCAGGGTCACGGTGCCAGTCGTCATGATGAATCCGCCTTTGAAGGGAAGTTGAGCGTACTGGTTCGACGTTCGAGCATCCCGCGGATCGACATGACTGGCATGGGGACAAACCCTAGGTCGTCGCCCTGTCGGCTTGCGCCGCCGTTTCCCGCAGCAGCACATCCTCATAGAAGGCGCCGATCGGCAGCGCGCGGTCGCGCACCTGGATCTCCAGCACCCAGATGCCGTCGGCGGGCACGAAATCCGCCTGCGCCAGTTGGTGCTTGCCGTAGAGCGCGTGCGGAAAATCCGCCACGCGGTGGCCCGGGATCTCGCGCACCAGTTCGCAGCCGTGCTGGCGGGCGTGCGCCTCGGCGCGGTCGTACAGGGCGGCGCCGGTCAGGCCCTGGAGCCAGTCCTCGCGGGTGCGCTCGAACACCTGGCGCGCGGCCTCGGCGCAGCGCTCATGGTCGGCGTCGGCGCCCAGCACGAAGGTGTCGCCGTAGTCGCCCTCGTAGCCGTCCCAGACCGGGCCGATGTCGACCACGAACACGTCCTCTTCCCGCAGGCGGCGCTGGAAGTCGGTGGGCTGCACCGCGGGCGACTGCGAGTCGGGGCCGAAGCGGATGTAGGTGGGGTGCCAGTTGTGCGACGAACCCATCTGGCGCAGGTGCGCGTCGGCCGCGTTGACCGCCTCGCGCGTGGTCATGCCGGGCCGCATCAGCGCGGCGATCTCGCGCACCGCGTCGCGCGAGCGGCGACGCGCCTCGAGGATGCCGTCCAGGGTGAAGTGGCTGCCGACCCGTTCCCAGGGATGGGCGGGGGCGGCCGGCGCGCCGGCGGCGGCCGCGTCCTGCGAGGGCAGGAACGCTTCCGCGTGGAAGCGGTCGCGCGCCAGTCCGGCCGCGCCCAGCCGCTCGCGCGCCGCCCGCACCATCGCCGGGTTGCCGCAGGCGTAGACCACGGTGCGGGTCCAGTCATGGTCGGCGGCGAGGGCGGCGTCCTGCACATGCCAGGGGGCGGCGGCCTGCGCGGCGGGGGGCTCCGACAGCACGGCGTGCCAGGCGAAGCCGGCGCCCTTGCCCTGCAGCGCATCGAGCAGCGGTCCCGCGTAGCAATCGTCCTCCGTCCGGCCGCCCCAGTAGAGCGTGACGCGCTTGAAGCGCGGGTCCCGCAGCGCTTGCATCAGGATCGGATGGATGCCGGCGTAGCCGGTGCCGGTGGCCAGCAGCACCAGGTGCTCGATGTCCGCGGGCCAGCCGTCGGCCGGCCAGACGCAGGCGCCCTGCGGGCCTTCCAGGGACAGCGTATCGCCGGGCATCAGGCGCGGCAGGATGCGTTCGGTGAAGCCGCCGCCGGGCATGCGGCGGATGTGGAATTCGAGTTGCGCGGGGCCGGCGGCGGCGGGTACGTTGGCGATCGAGAAGGGGCGCTGGCTGCCGTCTTCCAGCAGGAAACGCACGTGCTGGCCGGCCTGCCAGGTGAAGGCGGCTTCGCCGCGCACCGCGATGACCAGCCGGGTGACGTCGGCCGTCAGCGGCGCGCGCGACAGCACGGTGGCCTCGCGCCGCTGCAGCGGCCGGGGCGGGGCCTGCCAATGCGGAAACCGCAGCGTCAGGTCGCTGGCGGCGCGGCACTGGCACATCAGCAGTTCGTCGTCGGCGGTGACGTAGGAATGTTCATTGGGCGGCGCGATGCGTTCGTGGCGGCCGGCGGTGACCACCGCCCGGCAGGCGCCGCATTCGCCGCGCTGACAGGAGAAGGGCACGGCCGCGCCCTGGGCCAGCGCGGCGTCCAGGATCGAGGTGGCGCCATCGTAGGTGAATTGGCCGCTGGCGAGCGTGATGGTGTGGGTGGGCATGGCACGGTTCCGAAAGACGGGTCGATGGGCGTAATGTAGGGATAGAATGGCTGGGTGAAATAGGGCCATTTCCATGAATATGAGCAAGCCACTTACATGAGCAAGCCACTGGTGCGCGATGCCCGGCTGGAATCCAGCCTCGACCTGCCGGTCGACCCGCCGCGCGCGGGAGAATCCAAGCAGGCCTGGGTCTACCGGCAGATCCGCGAACGGATCCTGCGCGGCGTGCTGCCCTCGGGCGGGCGGCTGCCGTCCACCCGCGACCTGGCGGCGCGCTGGCACGTGGCCCGCTCCACGGTCGAGGCCGCCTACGACCAGTTGCGCGGCGAGGGCTATACCGCGGGCGCGGTCGGTTCCGGCACCTACGTGGCGGCGGTCATCCCGGACAATTTCTTCCGGCGCGGCCTGCCTGGCGATGACGGCGCGGCCAGCGGACCGGGCGCGGCCAGCGGACCGGGCGCGGCC
>NZ_CADIJW010000059.1 GCF_902859745.1 Achromobacter dolens
GGCATCGCGGCGCGGGCGGTCTCCGCGCGGGCCATCGCCACGGCGCGGGCCGTCGACGCGTTCACGATCGTCCGGCCGGCGCGCGGCGCGGGCGGCGGCCTGGCGCTGCTGGTAGCCCTCGGGGTCCTTCTGACGCTCGATGTTGTCCTTGGCGCGCTCGTTCTGGGCGACCAGGCGGGCGCGGGCGCCGGTGCGCACCCGCTTGGGGGCGGCTTCGGCGTGCGCGTCGCGCGCGGTTTTCTTGATCGTCAGCGTCTTGCGCGGGCGGTCCTGGTCATCAGCGGACATACGAATCCTGGCGAATGTGCAAAGGGTAGGGGGGAATCAGAAGGGTTTGACGACGACCAGCGCCACCACCACCAAGAGCAGCAAGACGGGAACTTCGTTGAACCAGCGATAGAACTTGTGCGAACGGGTGTTCTTGCCCTGTTCGAATTTACGCAGCATGACGCCACAGGCGTGATGGTAGCCGATGACGAGCAGGACGAAAAAGAGCTTGGCGTGCATCCAGCCGTTGCCGGGGCCGACGCCGATGCCGTAACCCAGGTACAGCCACATGCCGAGCGCGACGGCGACGACCGCCAGGATGGTGGTGAAGCGGTAGAGGCGGCGCGCCATGCCGAGCAGGGTGACCTGCACGGCCGAATCCGATTGCTGTGCCAGGTTCACGAAGATCCGGGGCAGGTAGAACAGGCCGGCGAACCAGGAGGCGATGAAGACGATGTGGAAGGTTTTTACCCAGAGCATGGACATGGTGGGGGCGGTCTTTGTTTTCTTGGGGAAGGGGGATTGTAATTGCTGAGGGCTGGGGGTTCTTCGTAGGTCGCCCGTCGCGGCGGCGGTTTGGGGGGCGGGCGCCCACGATTGCGGTCCGGAGCGTTCGCTCCGGACTGCCCCTGCCTCAACCTCGTGGCCGCCGTTCGGCGGCTGCCTTCGGTTTCCGTCGGGCGCATCGAGGTTGCCCGCCCCCCAAACCGCCGCCGCGACGGGCTGCGGGTTTCGAGAAATGATGCGCTGCCAGGCCGGTGGGGTTATGGAGAGGTTTGCGGGGCCCGTCAAGGCCGGCCGCGCGGGCGGCCGGTCTTGACTTACGCGGTGGATTGCGTCGGGAGGGTGTTCGCTGCGCGGTGCTGGACAGGTGCTTGCTTGGCGCGCAGCCGCGAGGAAGGGAGAAGAGCGGCCCCGGACGGTTTTGCCGTGATGGGGCCGTGGGGCGTGCAGCTTGTCGCTTCAGATCTGCGCTTGTCGCTTCGGATCAGATCCGCGCGTGTCGCCTCAGATCACATACAGATCGACGTACTCGTGGACCGGCATCGCTTCCAGCTTTTTCTGGTCCAGCGAGGCTTCCAGGATGCGGGCCTGTTGGCGGGCGGGGAAGATGCGGGCCAGGTTGGTGCGGAATTTCGCTTCCAGCAGGGGGATGCCGTCGGCGCGGCGGCGCTTGTGGCCGATGGGGTATTCGCAGACGACCTCGTCGAGCTGGGTGCCGTCGGTGAACCGGACGGTGAGGGCGTTGGCGATGGAGCGCTTGTCGGGGTCGTGGTAGTCGCGGGTGTAGGCCGGGTCCTCGACGCAGGTGATCTTGTCGCGCAGGGCGTCGATGCGCGGGTCGGCGGCGACGTCGTCCTCGTAGTCGGCGGCGGTGAGGCGGCCGAACAGGAGCGGCACGGCGACCATGTACTGGATGCAGTGGTCGCGGTCGGCGGGGTTGTTCAGCGGGCCCTTCTTGTCGATGATGCGGATGCACGCCTCGTGGGTGCGGATGGTGATGCTGGCGATGTCGTCGGTGGACTTGCCCAGGGACTTGAGGCGGTCGTGGATCTGCATGGCGCATTCGACCGCGGTCTGCGAGTGGAACTCGGCCGGGAACGAAATCTTGAACAGCACGTTTTCCATGACGTAGCTGCCGTAGGGACGCTGGAACCTGAACGGCTGGCCCTTGAACAGCACGTCGTAGAAGCCCCAGGTCTTGGCGGACAGCACCGAGGGGTAGCCCATCTCGCCGGTGCGGGCGATCAGCGCCAGGCGCACGGCGCGGCTGGTGGCGTCGCCGGCGGCCCAGCTCTTGCGGCTGCCGGTGTTGGGGGCGTGGCGGTAGGTGCGCAGGCTCTGGCCGTCGACCCAGGCCAGCGAGACGGCGTTGATGACTTCGTCGCGGGTGAGGCCCAGCATCTGCGCCACGACGGCGGTGGACGCCACCTTGACCAGCACCACGTGGTCCAGGCCGACCTTGTTGAAGGAGTTTTCCAGCGCGATGCAGCCCTGGATCTCGTGCGCCTTGATCATGCCGGTCAGCACGGCGCGCATGGTCAGCGGCGGCTTGCCGGCGGCGACGGCGGTGCGCGACAGCCAGTCGGCGGTGGCCAGGATGCCGCCCAGGTTGTCGGAAGGGTGGCCCCATTCGGCGGCCAGCCAGGTGTCGTTGAAATCGAGCCAGCGGATCATCGCGCCGATGTTGAACGCGGCCTGCACGGGATCGAGTTGGAATTGGGTGCCGGGCACCTTGGCGCCGTGCGGGACGATGGTGCCGGGAACGACGGGGCCCAGCAGCTTGCGGCACGCCGGGTATTCCAGCGCTTCCAGGCCGCAGCCCAGGGTGTCGATCAGGCAGTTGCGAGCGGTCTCGTAGGCCAGGCCGCTCTGGATTTCATAGTTGAGGACGTAGTCCGCGATATCGACCAGGACCTGGTCGGGCTCGGGACGGACGTTGGAGATCGGGGCAGACATTGGGTACCTCTCCTGAGTGAATACAGGCGGCACTGGGCCCGCGCGGCGCGGGGAAAGGCGTCGGCAGGCCCATGTCGTCGTCCTACTTGCGCTTGTCGAGCGGCACGAACTTCTGATCTTCCGGTCCGACGTAGTTGGCGGTCGGGCGGATGATCTTGTTGTCCACGCGCTGCTCGATGATGTGGGCCGACCAGCCCGCGGTGCGCGCGATCACGAACAGCGGGGTGAACATGGCGGTCGGCACGCCCATCATGTGGTAGCTGACGGCCGAGAACCAGTCCAGGTTGGGGAACATCTTCTTGATGTCCCACATGACCGTCTCGAGGCGTTCGGCGATGTCGAACATCTTGGTGCTGCCGGCCTTCTTGGACAGCTTCTTGGCCACTTCCTTGATGACCTTGTTGCGCGGGTCGGACACGGTGTAGACCGGGTGGCCGAAGCCGATGATGACTTCCTTGGCCTCGACGCGGCGGCGGATGTCGGCCTCGGCTTCGTCCGGCGTCTCGTAGCGCTTCTGCACGTCGAAGGCGACTTCGTTGGCGCCGCCGTGCTTGGGGCCGCGCAGCGCGCCGATGGCGCCGGTGATCGCCGAGTACATGTCCGAGCCGGTGCCGGCGATGACGCGGGCGGTGAAGGTGGAGGCGTTGAACTCGTGCTCGGCGTACAGGTTCAGCGAGATGTGCATCGCCTTGACCCACTCGTCGCTCGGCTTCTCGCCGTGCAGCAGGTGCAGGAAGTGGCCGCCGATGCTGTCATCGTCAGTCTGCACGTCGATCACGCGGCCGTTGTGGCTGTAGTGGTACCAGTACAGCAGGGCCGAGCCCAGGTTGGCCATCAGGCGGTCAGCGATGTCGCGCGCGCCGGGCAGGTTGTGGTCGTCCTTCTCGGGGAGCACGCAGCCCAGCACCGAGACGGCCGTGCGCATCACGTCCATCGGGTGGCTCGCGGCCGGCAGGGCCTCGAGCGCATCCTGCAGTTGCACGGGCAGGCCGCGCAGCGAACGCAGCTTCTGCTTGTAGGCCGCCAGTTCGGCCTTGTTGGGCAGCTTGCCATGCACCAGCAGGTGGGCGATTTCCTCGAACTCGCTGGTGTGGGCGATGTCCAGGATGTCGTAGCCGCGGTAGTGCAGGTCGTTGCCGCTGCGGCCGACCGTGCACAGCGCGGTGTTGCCGGCGACCACGCCGGACAGCGCGACCGATTTCTTGGGCTTGAAGCCGGCCTTTTCTTCCGGCTTGGCGGCCGGGGCGGCGTCCGCGGTGGTATCCGTTTTGGCAGCCTGCTTCTTGGGAGCCGTGCTCATGTCTCTACTCCTTTCCTTTCGCGGTGGTCGATGCAATGGGGAAGCGGGGCGCCGCGGGGTCGCCGTGGCGCCGGATGCGGTGGCGCGCGTCAGGCCTTGCCTTTCTGGAACAGGGCGTCCAGGCGCGATTCGAATTCGTGGTAGCCGATGCGGTCGTACAGTTCCTCGCGCGTCTGCATCAGGTCGACCACGTTCTTCTGGTGGCCGTCGCGGCGGATGGCGGTGTAGACGGCCTCGGCGGCCTTGTTCATGGCGCGGAAGGCCGACAGCGGGTAGAGCACCATGCCCACGCCCACGCTCTTGAGTTCTTCCACCGAGAACAGCGGCGTCTTGCCGAATTCGGTGATGTTGGCCAGCACCGGCACCTTGACCGCCTTGACGAAGCGGTCGTAGGTCGGCAGGTCGTAGGCGGCTTCGGCGAAGATGGCGTCGGCGCCGGCTTCGACGCAGGCCAGGGCGCGCTCGATGGCGGCGTCCACGCCGTGCGAGGCAATGGCGTCGGTGCGCGCGATCAGGTAGAAGTCGCTGTCGGTGCGGGCGTCGGCCGCGGCCTTGACGCGGTCGGCCATCTCTTCGGTGCTGACGATTTCCTTGCCCGGGCGATGGCCGCAGCGCTTGGCGCCGACCTGGTCTTCGATGTGGCAGGCGGCGGCGCCGAACTTGATCAGGCTCTTGACGGTGCGGGCGATGTTGAACGCCGACGGGCCGAAGCCGGTGTCGATGTCGACCAGCAGCGGCACGTCGCAGACGTCGGTGATGCGGCGCACGTCCGTCAGCACGTCGTCCATGGTGTTGATGCCCAGGTCGGGCAGGCCCAGCGAGCCCGCCGCCACGCCGCCGCCCGACAGATAAATGGCGCGGTAGCCGGCGCGCTTGGCCAGCAGGGCGTGGTTGGCATTGATGGCGCCGATGATCTGCAGCGGGCTTTCTTCGGCGAGCGCGCGGCGGAACAGGGCGCCGGCGGATTCGGGTCTGGACATGGGGAGTCTCCGTTATAGGGGCCGGGTGTCGTGACGTTGCCCCGGCTGGGATGGCTGGGTCTGCGCGCCCGCGGCGTGTGGCCGTGCCGGACATCGGGTTCCGGCGCCTGGCCACGACCTTACCGCGGTCGCGGAACGAAAATCTGTCCCCTTCGCGACAATTCATTGCGCGGGCGCAAAGAGACAGGTTTGCGTTCCGCGGGCGGCGCATCCGTTGACGCGCCGTCCGCTTGCGAATTGGGCCCGCGTCAACGGGCCCAATTCTGCTTGCTGGCTGCTTACTTCAGCAGGTCCTTGACGCCGTCGCGCTCTTCGAGGAGCTCTTTCAGCGTGAAGTCCAGGCGCTCACGCGAGAAGGCGTCGATTTCCAGGCCTTCGACGCGCTTGTATTCGCCGTTTTCGGTGGTCACCGGCACGCCGTAGATGATGCCTTCGGGGATGCCGTAGGAGCCATCCGACGGGATGCCCATCGTGACCCACTTGCCGTTGCTGCCCAGGACCCAGTCACGGACGTGGTCGATGGCGGCGTTGGCGGCCGAGGCGGCCGACGACAGGCCACGGGCCTCGATGATGGCGGCGCCACGCTTGCCCACGGTGGGGATGAAGGTGTCGCGGTTCCAGGCGTCGTCGTTGATCAGCTTGGCCAGCGATTCGCCGCCGACGGTGGCGAAGCGGTAGTCGGGGTACATGGTGGGCGAGTGGTTGCCCCACACGACCAGCTTCTCGATGTCGGCCACGGCCTTGCCCGACTTGGCGGCCAGTTGCGACAGGGCGCGGTTGTGGTCCAGGCGCAGCATGGCGGTGAAGTTCTTGGCGGGCAGGTCCGGCGCCGACTTCATGGCGATGTAGGCGTTGGTGTTGGCCGGGTTGCCGACCACCAGGACCTTGACGTTGCGGCTGGCGACGTCGTTCAGGGCCTTGCCCTGGGCCGTGAAGATCTGGGCGTTGACCGACAGCAGGTCCTTGCGTTCCATGCCGGGGCCGCGCGGGCGGGCGCCGACCAGCAGGGCCACGTCCGCGTCCTTGAATGCCGTGCGCGGGTCGCTGTGGGCGGTGACTTCCTGCAGCAGCGGGAAGGCGCAGTCATCCAGTTCCATGATGACGCCCTTCAGGGCCTTTTGCGCTTTCTCGTCGGGGATTTCGAGCAGTTGCAGAATGACGGGCTGATCTTTGCCCAGCATTTCGCCCGAGGCGATGCGGAACAGCAGTGCGTAACCGATTTGGCCGGCGGCGCCGGTGACGGCGACACGCAAGGCAGGCTTAGACATGGACGTTCTCCGTAATGGTGTGGCGAGAAAATAATCTCACCAATCAGTGTAATCCGTTGAACGGCGAAGACGGCCCGCGCGCGAGGGGGCGGATGTGTCGCCGGACAGCCAGGAATCCTAGAACTAATTTACGGGTGCGTCAATTGATCTTATATCTTATATAAGACATAAGACGTTGGACAGCGTCACCCCCGATATGCCACAATAGAGCGTTTGTTCGAATGCGCCGCAGCACCGCCGGCTGCGCGCCTGTATCAGGCCAGAATACCGGCACCGCAGCAGCGCACGCGAATGGAAACCGCATCGTTTGCGCTGCCTTCCATTCTCCGGATGAACATGACACTTCCAAGACGATCCATGGCAGACCCCCGGCCCGAAACTCCCCTACGCACTCGCGCCGCCCGTCCGACGGGCGAGGGGGCCGCTTTCAGTCCGCTGTACCGCCAGATCAAGGACCTGCTCGTGCAGAGCCTGGACCGCGGCGAATGGAAGCCCGGCGAACTCATCCCCAGCGAAATCGATCTGGCCGCCCGTTTCCAGGTGAGCCAGGGCACGGTGCGCAAGGCGGTCGACGAGCTTGCGGCCGAGCATCTGCTGCTGCGCCGCCAGGGCAAGGGCACCTTCGTCGCCACCCATCATGAAGCCCGCGTGCGCTATCGTTTCCTGCGCCTGGCCCCCGACGAAGAGGGCGAGGCCGTGCGGGCGGAAAGCCGCATCCTCGAATGCCGCCGCTTGCGCGCGCCGGCCGAGATCGCCCGCGCGCTCGACCTGCGGGCCGGCGAAACCGTGATCTCGATCCGCCGGCTGCTGTGCATGGGGCAGGTGCCCACCGTGCTTGACGACATCTGGCTGCCCGGATCCATCTTCCGTGGCCTCACCCAGGAGCTGCTGACCGCCAACAAGGCGCCGCTCTATGGCCTGTTCGAATCCGAGTTCGGCGTCAGCATGGTGCGCGCGGACGAAAAGCTGCGTGCCGTGGCGGCGCCGGCCGAAGTCTGTACGTTGCTTAATGTTGCCGCCGGCGCGCCGTTGTTGCAGGTGGATCGCGTGTCGTACACGTATGGTGACCGCCCCATGGAAATCCGACGGGGCTTGTACTTGACCGATCGATACCACTACCGCAATAGTCTGAATTGATGAGTTTTTTACCTACGATTTGATACCGACCCATTCTCTGGGCGAAAATACTGTGTTTGCCCGCAAGGGCCACGGCATTAGCGCCGTCACGATTCCCTAGTTCCGAAACACCGAGGCCGTCATGTCCGACACCGCTGCCAAGCCACGTCCGCAGTTTCGCAATATTGGGCTTGCCCAAGTTGCGTTCTCCTATCGCCTGCCCCTGGCCGGCAAGCTGTCCATCCTGCACCGCATCAGCGGCATATTGCTGTTCCTCTGTTTGCCCTTGGTCATCGTTCCGCTGTTCGCAGCGAGCGTGGCCGCGCCGCAGTCGTTCGCATGGATCGCTTCCTTCGCGGCCAACCCGATCGTCAAGCTTGTCTTCCTGGTCCTGATCTGGGGCTACCTGCACCATTTCTGTGCCGGCATCCGCTACCTGCTGCTGGATCTGCACCTGGGCATCGACAAGCTGTCGGCCAAGAAAAGCGCCGGCGTGGTCTTCGGTGTCAGCCTGGCGCTGACGCTGGTGTTCGGTCTCAAACTGTTCGGAGTGCTGTAAATGGCCGCCGCTAAAAACTACGGACCCAAGCGCCTGGTCGTCGGCGCCCATTATGGCGTCATGGACTTCATCATTCAGCGCGTCACCGCCGTCGTCATGGCCGTGTACACGCTGGTGCTGCTCATCGGCATCCTGACGATGCCCGCCTTCACGTACGAACACTGGGTCAAGCTGTTCAATTTCTACGTGGGCTTCATTCCGGTTGGCCAGATCCTGGCCTCCCTTGCCTTCTTTGCGTTGGCCTGGCATGCCTGGATCGGCGTGCGCGACATCTGGATGGACTACGTCAAGCCGGTGGGCCTGCGCCTGCTGTTGCAAGTGCTGACGATCCTCTGGTTGATCGGTACGGTCGTTTACTTCGCGCAAATCCTCTGGAGCATCTAAGCCGTGGTCTCTGTCATGAAATCCTTGCCGCGCCGCCAGTTTGATGTGGTGGTCGTTGGCGCCGGCGGAGCCGGCATGCGTTGTTCGCTGCAACTGTCCCAAGCGGGCCTGTCCGTTGCGGTGCTGTCCAAAGTGTTCCCCACGCGCTCGCACACCGTTGCCGCGCAGGGCGGCGTGAGCGCCTCGCTGGGCAACATGAGCGAAGACAACTGGTACTGGCACATGTACGACACCGTCAAGGGGTCTGACTGGCTGGGCGACCAGGACGCCATCGAGTTCATGTGCCGCGAAGCCCCCAACGCCGTGTACGAGCTCGAGCACTTCGGCATGCCGTTCGACCGCAACCCCGACGGCACCATCTACCAGCGTCCGTTCGGCGGCCACACCGCCAACTTCGGTGAAAAGCCGGTCCAGCGCGCCTGTGCCGCTGCCGACCGTACCGGCCACGCGCTGCTGCACACCTTGTACCAGCGCAACGTCGCCGCCCGCACCCAGTTCTTCGTCGAATGGATGGCGCTGGACCTGCTGCGCAACGAAGCCGGCGACGTCGTGGGCGTGACCGCCCTCGAAATGGAAACCGGCGAGATCTACATCCTGGAAGCCAAGACCACGGTGCTGGCCACCGGCGGCGCCGGCCGCATCTGGGCCGCCTCCACCAACGCCTTCATCAACACCGGCGACGGCCTGGGCATGGCCGCCCGCGCGGGCATCCCGCTGCAGGACATGGAATTCTGGCAATTCCACCCGACCGGCGTGGCCGGCGCCGGCGTGCTGATCACCGAAGGCGTGCGCGGCGAAGGCGGCATCCTGCTGAACAAGGATGGCGAGCGCTTCATGGAGCGCTATGCGCCCACGCTGAAGGACCTGGCCCCGCGTGACTTCGTGTCGCGCTCGATGGACCAGGAAATCAAGGAAGGCCGCGGCTGCGGTCCGGACGGCAGCTACGTGGTGCTCAAGCTCGACCACCTCGGCGCCGACGTCATCAACAAGCGCCTGCCCTCGATCCGCGAAATCGCCATCAAGTTCGGCAACGTCGACCCGATCAAGGAACCGATCCCCGTCGTCCCGACCATCCACTACCAGATGGGCGGCATCCCGGCCAACTATCACGGCCAGGTGCTGACGCGCGAAAACGGCGAGAACAAGATCGTCAACGGCCTGTACGCCATCGGCGAATGCGCCGCGGTGTCGGTGCACGGCGCCAACCGCCTGGGCACCAACTCGCTGCTGGACCTGATCGTGTTCGGCCGCGCCACCGGCAACCACATCGTCAATTCGCATCCGGAACGCCAGCACGCGCACCAGCCCGTGCCGCAGCAGGCCGTCGAATTCTCGATGGACCGCATCAACAAGCTGGAATCGCGCACCTCGGGCGAGAAGACCCAGGATATCGGCAACGCCATCCGCTTCTCGATGCAGCGCCACTGCGGCGTGTTCCGCACGCTGGAGTTGCTGAACGAAGGCGTGACCCAGATCGAAGACCTGGCCAAGCAAGCCGACAACATCTACTTCAAGGACAAGTCCAAGGTGTTCAACACCGCGCGCGTCGAGGCGCTGGAACTGGCCAACATGACCGAAGTGGCCCGCGCCACCATCAAGTCGGCCGCCAACCGCACCGAAAGCCGGGGCGCCCACGCGCTGGACGACCACCCGACCCGCGACGACGAGAACTGGCTCAAGCACACGCTGTGGTACTCCGAAGGCAGCCGCCTGGATTACAAGCCTGTGCAGATGAAGCCGCTGACGGTCGAGTCCTTCCCGCCCAAGGCGCGTACCTTCTAAGTCCGGATAGAGCCTACTATGAGCACCAAGAGAATCGTCAAGTTCGAAATCTACCGCTACGATCCGGACAAGGACGAGCGCCCGTACATGCAGAAGCTGGAGGTCGAACTCCAGCCGACCGACAAGATGCTGCTCGATGCGCTGGTGCGCATCAAGAACGACGTCGACGACAGCCTGGCCCTGCGCCGCTCGTGCCGTGAAGGCGTGTGCGGTTCGGACGCCATGAACATCAACGGCAAGAACGGCCTGGCCTGCACGACCAACCTGCGCGAGCTGAAGGAACCGATCGTGCTGCGCCCGCTGCCGGGCCTGCCGGTGATCCGCGACCTGATCGTGGACATGACGCACTTCTTCAACCAGTACCACTCGATCCGCCCGTACCTCATCAACGACACGCCGCCGCCCGAGAAAGAGCGCCTGCAGTCGCCCGAGGCGCGCGAAGAGCTGGACGGCCTGTACGAGTGCATCCTGTGCGCGTGCTGTTCCACTTCCTGCCCGTCCTTCTGGTGGAATCCGGACAAGTTCGTCGGCCCGGCCGGCCTGCTGCAAGCCTACCGCTTCATCGCCGACAGCCGCGACGAAGCCACCGGCAGCCGTCTGGACAACCTGGAAGATCCGTACCGCCTGTTCCGTTGCCACACCATCATGAACTGCGTCGACGTCTGTCCCAAGGGGCTGAACCCGACCAAGGCCATTGGCAAGATCAAGGAACTGATGGTCCGTCGCGCGGTCTAGTAGTTTGGTGTATTTAAGGTGTAATGATGAGCAGGCTTACTGAACTGGAACGGGCGCGTCTGCGTTGGCGGGCGCGCCGGGGCCTGCTCGAAAACGACTTGATCATCACCCGGTATCTCGACGCCTACGAGGCCGAGCTTACCGACGATGACGTGACGGCATTGACGCAGCTCTTCGAGTTGGGAGACAACGATCTTCTCGACCTGCTGCTGGCCCGCAAGGAGCTCGAGGGCGCGCTCGACACGCCCCGGCTCCGCGGCATCATCGGCCAGATGCGGTCGCTCTGATTAATTGAGAGGAAAAAACATGAACCTGTCTGACAAAAAAGCCACTCTGTCCTTCTCGGACGGCAGCGCACCCATTGAGTTCCCTGTCTACAAGGGCACGGTCGGTCCGGATGTGATCGACATTCGCAAGCTGTACGGCCAGACGGGCATGTTCACGTTCGACCCCGGCTTCATGTCGACCGCGGCCTGCGAATCGGGCATCACGTACATCGACGGCGACAAGGGCGAGCTGCTGTACCGCGGCTACCCCATCGAGCAACTGGCCGTCAATTGCGACTTCATGGACATCTGCTACCTGATCCTGAACGGCGAACTGCCGAACCAGGAACAGAAGGCCGACTTCGATTCGCAAGTGACCCATCACACGATGGTCAACGAACAGCTCCATTTCTTCCTGCGCGGCTTCCGTCGCGACGCCCACCCGATGGCCGTCCTGACGGGCCTGGTGGGCGCGCTGTCGGCGTTCTACCACGACTCGACCGACATCACGAACCCGCAGCATCGTCACATCTCGGCCATCCGCCTGATCGCCAAGATGCCGACGCTGGTCGCGATGGCGTACAAGTACTCGCAAGGCCAACCGTTCATCTATCCGCAGAACGACCTGTCCTACACGGGCAACTTCCTGCGCATGATGTTCGCCACGCCGTGCGAAGAGTACAAGGTCAACGAAGTCGTCGAGCGCGCGCTCGACCGCATCTTCATCCTGCACGCCGACCACGAGCAGAACGCCTCGACCTCCACGGTCCGCCTGTGCGGTTCGTCGGGCACCAACCCGTTCGCCGCCATCTCGGCCGGCGTGGCTTGCCTGTGGGGCCCGGCTCACGGCGGCGCCAACGAAGCTTGCCTGCAGATGCTCGAAGAGCTGCAAGCCAACGGCGGCATCGCCAAGGTCGGCGAGTTCATGGAGAAGGTCAAGGACAAGAACTCGGGCGTGCGCCTGATGGGCTTTGGCCACCGCGTCTACAAGAACTACGACCCGCGCGCCAAGCTGATGCAGGAAACGTGCAAGGAAGTGCTCTCGGCCCTGGGCCTGGAAAACGACCCGCTGTTCAAGCTGGCCATGGAACTGGAACGCATCGCCCTGGAAGATCCGTACTTCGTGCAGCGCAAGCTGTACCCGAACGTGGACTTCTACTCGGGTATCGTCCAGCGCGCCATCGGCATCCCGACCTCGCTGTTCACGGCCATCTTCGCGCTGGCCCGCACGGTCGGCTGGATCGCCCAGTGGAACGAAATGCTGTCGGATCCCGATTACAAGATCGGCCGTCCGCGCCAGTTGTTCACCGGTTCGGTCACGCGCGACGTGCCGCCGATGGACAAGCGTTGATACGCCGCCACGCTTGACCAGGAAACCGCCTTCGGGCGGTTTTTTGTTGTCCGCTCGCTCCTCGTCGTGTTCCGCCGATGGCCGCCCCGCCGTCGCGGTGATGCGGTTTGGCGTTTATCATCCCTGCCATGATTCCAATAGCGCTGCCCTCAGCGGGCTTCTACATTTTCGTTTCCCTGGGTTTTCTTGCCGGCCTGGTGCTGCTTGGCTGGGCGCTGGTGCTGGTCGCCAGCGGCGGCGCGCGCCGCACGGTTCGCAAATACTGGAAGACCTCCGGACTGCTGTTCGTGGTGCTGCTGGTCCCCTTTGCCTTCTATGCCTGGGTCCAGACGGTCATCTGGCAGATCGAGCGCGAAGGCGCGCGCCGCGAGGCCGCCCGCAACGTCACCCTGGAAGCGCCGACGACGGTAGGCGGCACCGCCATGCCCGCGGGCACGCGCCTCAAGCTGCAGGACGAGGGCGAGCTGGAAACCTACGTCGAAGCCGAGTTTCCGCAGCCCGTGGCCATGTACGGCGTGCAGGCGTCGCGGGCGCAACGCTATCTGGACGCCGAGTACGACAGCGAAACCTACGCCCTGCGCGGCCGGCATCCGCGCAGCGTCCTGCTGCGAGGCGCTGGCAGCCAGACGGTGCTGGGCTGGAAATGCGACGCCACCCAGGACATTGAATTCGACGTGGCGAAGGATGGCGCGATGATGGCGCTGAACAAGTGCGTGCTGGGGCCGGGCAACCGGGTCGACACGCTGGATCTTGCGCCCGGTTCCATTGTGTATGGATCGAGCGGCACCGTCTACACGGATGGCTCGCGCGATCCGGATCAATGGCGTATCGAGGTCAAGGACCCGGTGGCGGTCAAGGTGTTCGGGCTGCCGTTGAGCGAGCCCCGGCTTTACCTGGATGGCGAGCGGCGCCTGTTGCGCGTCAGCGATGCCGAGCTGGCCTGCCCGACGACGTTCGGCGGCGTCCGTTATGCCGCCGGCACCCAGGTGCAGTCGATGCGGCGCGGCCGCGGCGATGCCCGCGAGCCGTTTCCGGGTGTGCTGGTGCTGAGTCCCTGGAACGGCGACGTCGCCCGGCGCGATGGCCAGCCCGATGTGCCCGAAGGCATGTCGGTGAGGCAGGCGCTGTCCGGCGAAGTGATCGACGTGGTCCGGAACGACGCCGTGGGCGTGTTCCACTTCGCGACCATCACCGTCGGCGACGACACGCCACAGCCGACCCGCGCGCGCTGTCCCTGAGACGGGCGGGCCGCGTGGATCGCGGCGCGCCCTACACGCCGATGCCGCGCGCCATCAGCACCGCGAACAGCGGCAGCAAGATGAACAGGTGCGATTCGATCATCACCCACCGGCGCGCGCGCTTGATCTGGGCGGCGTCCGGCACGAAAGCGGGCAGCTGGCGCGCCTGCTTGGCCCAGCGCAGGAAGGCCAGCGTGGGCGGGATCGAACAGAGGCCGATGATGACGAACAGCGTGATCTTGGCGTGGAACCAAGGGTTGCCCATGTAGAACGCGGCCCCCTTGACCCCCAGTGTCAGGCGCAGCACGCCGGTGGCCAGCACCAGGATCGCGCTCAGCAGATACAAGCGGTCATAGACCACCAGGCGCTTGAGCGTGGCCGGTGTCAGGTCGGGGCGCAGCAGCACCGCTTCAGCGGTCAGCACCACCACCAGGACGAAGATGGCCAGGAAGTGAAACCAGGCCAGGAAGGCGTCGAGCAACATAGGGTCGGGCTCCGGTAGGGAAGGGTAGAGGGGAGTCGCTGCCCCGTTTTACCATTCGCCCGGCGCGGCGCACTATCGCGGCATCAAGCGGCCCAAAAAAAAGGACGCCCCGTGGGGCGTCCCTTGCGTGTCGATCAGGGCAATGCGATCAACGGCGCTTCTTGGCGGCCTCGGCGGCTTCCTGCTGCGCATCGACCACGGCCAAGGCGGTCATGTTGACGATGCGGCGCACGGTGGCGCTGGTCGTCAGGATGTGCACCGGACGCGCGGCGCCCAGCAGGATCGGGCCCATCGCGACGCCATTGCTGCCCGTCATCTTCAGCATGTTGTACGTGATGTTGCCGGTGTCCAGCGTCGGCATGACCAGCAGGTTGGCGCGACCCTTCAGGGTGCTGTCCGGGTAGGCCAGCACGCGGATCTTTTCCGACAGGGCGGCGTCGGCGTGCATTTCGCCATCCACTTCCAGGTCGGGCGCGCGGTCCTGCACCAACTGGCGCGCGGCGGCCATCTTGCGCGACGACTCCGTGACGCGGCTGCCGAAGTTCGAGTGCGACAGCAGGGCGATCTTGGGCACCACGCCGAAACGCAGCATCTCGTCGGCTGCCTGGATGGTGATGTTGGCGACTTCCTCGGCCGACGGGTTCTCGTTGACGTGGGTGTCGGTGACGAACAGCGTCTGGTCGGGCAGCATCAGCACGTTCAGGGCGGCGTAGGTCTGGCCTTCCTTCCTGCCGATGATCTCGTCGATGTACTTGAGCTGGTTGTCGTACTTGCTGGCCACGCCGCACAGCAGCGCGTCGGCATCGCCGCGGCGCAGCAGCATCGCGCCGATCAGCGTGTTGTGCTTGCGGATCATCGCCTTGGCGATGGCCGGGGTCACGCCTTCGCGGCCCTTGAGCTGGTAGTACGCGTTCCAGGTTTCGTTGAAGCGGCTGTCGTCTTCGGGATCGACGATCTCGAAATGCTGGCCGGCGACCAGGCGCAGGCCGAACTTCTTGATGCGCATCTCGATCACGGACGGACGGCCGATCAGGATCGGGAACGCCAGCTTTTCATCGGCCACGGTCTGCACCGCGCGCAGCACGCGCTCGTCTTCGCCGTCGGCGTAGATGACGCGCTTGGGCGCCTTCTTGGCCTGGGCGAACAGCGGGCGCATCAGTTGGCCCGAGTGGTAGACGAAGCCCATCAGCTTCTGGCGGTAGGCCTCAATGTCCTCGATCGGACGGGCGGCCACGCCGGAGTCGGCGGCGGCCTGGGCCACGGCCGGGGCGATCTGCACGATCAGGCGCGGGTCGAACGGCTTCGGGATGATGTAGTCGGGACCGAACGACAGCTCCTGGCCGGCGTAGGCGCGGGCTACTTCATCGTTCTGCTCGGCCTGGGCCAGCTCGGCGATGGCCTTGACGCAAGCCAGCTTCATTTCCTCGGTGATGCGCGAGGCGCCGGCATCCATGGCGCCGCGGAAGATGAAGGGGAAACACAGCACGTTATTGACCTGGTTCGGGTAGTCCGAACGGCCGGTGGCGATGATGCAGTCGGGGCGCGCGGCCTTGGCGACTTCCGGGCGGATCTCCGGCTCCGGGTTGGCCAGCGCCAGGATCAGCGGACGGTCGGCCATGGTCTTGACCATGTCGGCGGTCAGCACGCCGGCGGTCGAGCAGCCCAGGAACACGTCGGCGCCGTTGACCACGTCGGCCAGCGTGCGCGCGTCGGTCTTCTGCGCGTAGCGCTTCTTGTTGGCTTCCATGTTTTCATCGCGGCCGTCCCAGATCACTCCGCGCGAGTCCACCACGTAGATGTTCTCGCGCTTGACGCCCAGGTGCACCAGCAGGTCCAGGCAGGCGATGGCGGCGGCGCCGGCGCCCGAGCAGGCCAGCTTGACCGTGCCGATGTCCTTGCCCACGACCTTCAGGCCGTTCAGGATGGCGGCCGACGAGATGATGGCGGTGCCGTGCTGGTCGTCGTGGAAGACGGGGATCTTCATGCGCTCGCGCAGCTTCTTCTCGATGTAGAAGCACTCGGGCGCCTTGATGTCCTCGAGGTTGACGCCGCCGAGCGTGGGCTCGAGCGCGGCGATGATGTCGACCAGCTTGTCGGGGTCGTTCTCGGCCAGTTCGATGTCGAACACGTCGATGCCGGCGAACTTCTTGAACAGGCAGCCCTTGCCTTCCATGACCGGCTTGGCGGCCAGCGGGCCGATGTTGCCCAGGCCCAGCACGGCGGTGCCGTTGGTGATCACGCCCACCAGGTTGCCGCGCGAGGTGTACTTGGACGCGGCGTCGTCGCCCTGGTCGAAGATGGCCATGCACGCGGCGGCCACGCCGGGCGAGTACGCCAGCGACAGGTCGTCCTGGTTGGCGAGGGTCTTGGTCGGGGTGACCGAGATCTTTCCGGGGGTGGGATAGGCGTGGTAATCCAACGCCAGTTTGGTGAGGGTTTCGTCCATGGGATACAGCCTTTTCGGCGCTAACTGGAGATAAAAGCGAGAAGGTAAATCGGAAAGCAAAAAGCGGGCTCGCGGCCCGCCGTATTCTTTGGGAAATGCTTAGGGAACACCCGTATTTCAACAGAAAGCGGCGCGAATTGGTTGCTGCAGCGCAGCGATCGTCCGATTTTGATCAAGCCGGCGCGCCTTGTGATGACGCCGGTGAAAAAGGAGAAAAGCCCCGGTTCGGGGCTTTTCTCCTTTGCTTTCAGGGTGTTATTGCGCCCAGGGCGGCGTGGCGCGATCGGCTGCGCCCAGTTTGCGGCGCAATGCGTGGGCTTGCTCCTGCCGGCCCAGGCTGTCCAGGGCGTGCAGCACGATCCAGTCGGCGCTGACTTCGAAGAAGTCGCGCAGGCGAGCGCGGGTGTCGCTGCGGCCGAAGCCGTCGGTGCCCAGCGTGCGGTAGGGCGCGGGCACCCAGGCGCGGATCTGTTCGGGCACGGCGCGCACGTAGTCGGTGGCGGCCACCACCGGCGCATCGCTGCCGCCCAGGCAGGCGCGCACCCAGTCCGCGTCCGGCGCGGAGGGCAGGCCGAGCGCGCGCGCGCGTTCGGCCTCGCGGCCGTCGCGCGCCAGTTCGGAGAAGCTGGTCACGCTCCAGACCTCGGCATCCACGTCGTACTCCGCATGCAGGCGCTCGGCGGCTATTTCCGCTTCGCGCAGCATGGGGCCGGCGCCCAGCAGGCGCACGGCCGCCTGCTGGCGGGCCGGGCGCAGGCGGTACATGCCGCGCAGAATGCCCTCGGCCGCCGCGCCGTCCCGCGGCAGGTCGGGCTGCGCCAGGTTCTCGTTGGTGACGGTCAGGTAGAAGAATTCGTCGCGCTGTTCGTCCAGCATGCGGCGCATGCCGTACTCGACGATGACCGCGACTTCGTAGGCGTAGGCCGGATCGTAGGCGCGGCAGTTGGGCACGGCCGCGGCCATGATGTGGCTGGAGCCGTCCTGGTGCTGCAGGCCTTCGCCGCCCAGCGTGGTGCGGCCGGAGGTGGCGCCGATGAGGAAGCCGCGCGTGCGCTGGTCGGCCGCGGCCCAGATCAGGTCGCCGATGCGCTGGAAACCGAACATCGAGTAATAGATATAGAAAGGCAGCATCGGCAGGCCGTTGACCGAGTAGCTGGTGCCGGCCGCCGTCCACGACGAGATCGCGCCCGCCTCGGTGATGCCTTCTTCCAGGATCTGGCCGTCGCGCGCCTCGCGGTAGTACAGCACCGAGCCGATGTCCTCGGGTTCGTACAGTTGGCCTTGCGCCGAATAGATGCCGATCTGGCGGAACAGGTTGGCCATGCCGAAGGTGCGCGCTTCGTCGGCCACGATGGGTACGATGCGCGGGCCGACCTGCGGGTCTTTCAGCAGCGCCGTCAGCATGCGCACGATGGCCATGGTGGACGACATCTCCTTGCCGTCGGCGCTGAGCGCGAAGCGCGCCCATTGGTCCACCGCCGGCGGCGCCAGGCGCGGCGCCTGGGTCTGGCGGCGCGGGATGTGGCCGCCCAGCGCGGCGCGGCGCGCCTGCAGGTGGCGCAGCTCGGCGCTGTCTTCGGCCGGGCGATAGAACTTGAGCGCCAGGCAATCGGCATCGGAGATCGGCAGGGCGAAGCGGTCGCGGAACGCCAGCAGCGCCTCGTCGTCCAGCTTCTTCTGCTGGTGGGTGGTCATCTTGCCCTGGCCGGCCGTGCCCATGCCAAAGCCCTTCTTGGTCTGCGCCAGGATCACCGTGGGCTGGCCGCGATGGTGCGCGGCGCGGTGGTACGCGGCATGGATCTTGACCATGTCGTGGCCGCCACGGTGCAAGCGGTCGATGGCCTCGTCGGTCCAGTCGGCCACCAGCGCCGCCAGGTCCGGATTCTGGTTGAAGAAGTGGGCGCGGTTGAAGGCGCCGTCGTTGGCGGCGAAGGTCTGGAACTGGCCGTCCACCGTGTTGGCGAAGGCGCGCGCCAGGGCGCCGTTGGTGTCACGGCGCAGCAGGGCGTCCCAGTCGCTGCCCCAGACCAGCTTGATGACGTTCCAGCCGGCGCCCGCGTACAGGGTTTCGAGTTCGTCGATGATGCGACCGTTGCCGCGCACCGGGCCGTCCAGGCGCTGCAGGTTGCAGTTGACCACGAACACCAGGTTATCGAGCTTTTCGCGCGCGGCCAGGGTCAGCGCGGCGATCGACTCCGGTTCGTCCATCTCGCCGTCGCCGAAGATGCCCCAGACCTTGCGGTCGCTCGCGGGCACCAGCGAGCGGTGTTCCAGGTAGCGCATGAAGCGCGCCTGGTAGATCGCGTTGATGGGACCGATGCCCATCGAGCCGGTGGGGAACTGCCAGAAGTCGGGCATCAGCCAGGGATGCGGATACGACGACAGCCCGCGCAGGCCGCGCGCGGTGGCGGTGATTTCCTGGCGGAAGTGGGCCAGGTCGTCGTCGCTGAGGAAACCCTCCAGGTAGGCGCGGGCATAGACGCCGGGCGCCGAGTGCGGCTGCATGTAGACCAGGTCGCCCGGGCCGTCGGCCGTGGTTGCGCGGAAGAAGTGGTTGAAGCCGACCTCGAACAGGTCGGCGGCCGAGGCGTAGCTGGCGATGTGGCCGCCCAGTTCGCCATGGGCCTGGTTGGCGCGCACCACCATGGCCAGGGCGTTCCAGCGGTTGATGCGGGCGATGCGTTCCTCGACCGCCAGGTTGCCGGGAAAGGGCGGTTCCTGGTCGGCGGGGATGGTGTTCAGGTAGGCGGTGCGCGTCTGGCTGTTGGCGCGCAAGCCCAGGGCGGCGGCGTGCCCCAGCAGGTTGTCCAGCACATAGCCCGCCCGTTCGGCGCCCGAGGCCTCGACCAGGGATTGCAGGCCGTCGCGCCATTCGGCGGTTTCGGCGGGATCGGCATCATGCCGGGGGGCGGTCCCGGCGGGGGAATGGCTGGCGTCGCACATGATGGTTTTGTCTCCTTTGTAAGCGCCATGCTAGTCCTGTCGCTGGGGCATGGGTAATCAAAATGCCGGGAGGAAATCGTGGTTTTCAGCATAATCATTTGACGATTGGCGTGTCGGCGGCAGGATCTGCCGCCTTCGGCCGCTTACCGGTGGTGACCACCTGCTGGACGCCAAGGCGCTAGAATTCGCGCTTCACAAAAAACAAACCGGCAACCAG
Source organism: Achromobacter dolens (assembly GCF_902859745.1). Lineage (GTDB taxonomy): Bacteria > Pseudomonadota > Gammaproteobacteria > Burkholderiales > Burkholderiaceae_B > Achromobacter > Achromobacter dolens. The sequence goes on from NZ_CADIJW010000059.1 coordinate 19,797, forward strand.
ACAGGGCGGCAACGCCCTGATAGCCGGGGCCGTCCCGCCCCAGCGGCGGGCTCGTGTCCCGGCCAGTAAAGGGAGACTTCAATGACTCAACCTACCAGCGTCCCGGCAGAGGTCACGCTACCGGAACTGACATTCCGCGGCGTGCTGCTGGGCGCAGTCATCACCATTATCTTCACCGCCTCCAACGTGTTCCTGGGGCTCAAGGTCGGCCTGACCTTCTCGTCGGCGATCCCGGCGGCGGTCATTTCCATGTCGGTGTTGCGCCTGTTTAAGGACGCCAACATCCTCGAGAACAACATGGTGCAGACGCAGGCCTCGGCGGCCGGCACGCTGTCGGCCATCATCTTCATCCTGCCCGCGCTGGTCATGATGGGCCACTGGCAGGGCTTTCCGTTCTGGCAGACCCTGGGCATCTGCGCGGCCGGCGGCATGTTGGGCGTGATGTTCACGATTCCGCTGCGCCACGTGATGGTGGTGCAGAGCGACCTGCCGTACCCGGAGGGCGTGGCGGCCGCCGAGATCCTGCGGGTGGGCAGCGCCGAGCGCGCCCAGGACGCGGCCGAGGATTCCGCTCGGGCGCCGGCCAGGCCGGCGGCCACCGGCATGGGCGACATCGTCAGCGGCGGCGTGGTGGCGGCGGCAGTCAGCTTCGCGGCCAGCGGCCTGCGGGTGTTGGGCGACGGCGTCAGCGGCTGGTTTTCGCTGGGCGGCGCGGTGTTCCGGCTGCCGATGGGTTTTTCGCTGGCGCTGCTGGGCGCGGGTTACCTGATCGGCATCGTGGCGGGCCTGGCCATGCTGACGGGGCTGGTGATCTCGTGGGGCATCGCGGTGCCGATCCTGACTTCGATGGCCCAGATTCCCGCGGACATGTCGCTGGCGAAATTCGCCACCGGGCTGTGGTCGTCGCAGGTGCGGTTCATTGGAGCAGGCGTCATCGGCGTGGGCGCCATCTGGACGCTGGCGACGCTTTTCATGCCGATGGCGCGTGGCGTCAAGGCCTCGTTCTCGGCGTTGACGCGCACCGGCGCGGCGCGCGCGGGCAAGGCGCCGCGCACCGAGCGCGACCTGTCGGCGGGCTGGATCTCGGTCGTCACACTGGTGCTGGTGGCGGTGCTGGTGATCACGTTCCAGGTGTTCCTGGCGGACGCGCCGCTGACGGCCGCCGCGGTCTGGAAACTGGTGGCCTACGCCGTGCTGTTTGCTTTCGTCTTCGGTTTCCTGGTGGCGGCGGCCTGCGGCTACATGGCGGGTCTGGTGGGCACCTCGACCAGCCCGATCTCGGGCGTGGGCATCGTTGCCATCGTGCTGGTGTCGCTGTTGCTGCTGGCGCTGGGCGGCGACCTGCTGGCGGTGCAGAACGGCGTGCAGATGACCATCGCGCTGGCGATCTTCAGCACGTCGGCGGTGGTGGCGGTGGCCTCGATCTCCAATGACAATCTGCAGGATCTGAAGACCGGCTGGCTGGTCGGCGCGACCCCGTGGCGCCAGCAGGTTGCGCTATTGATCGGTTGCGTCCTTGGCGCGGCGGTGATCTCGCCGGTGCTGGACCTGCTGTACAACGCCTACGGCTTCGCCGATGCGATGCCGCGCGCAGGCATGGACCCGTCCCAGGCGTTGTCGGCGCCGCAGGCCACGCTGATGCTGGCGATCGCGCGCGGCATCTTCACGCATCAACTGAACTGGACCATGATCCTGATCGGCATGGCGGTGGGCGTGGGCCTGATCGTGGTGGACGAGATCCTCAAGCGCACCTGCAAGGTCGCCCGCATCCCGGTGCTGGCGGTGGGCATCGGCATCTACCTGCCGCCGACGGTGGCGGCGCCGATCGTGGTCGGCGCGCTGCTGGCCTGGCTGCTGGAGCGCGCGCTGCGCCGCCGCGCCGCGGCCGCCGGCAAGGACTATGAATCGTTCGCCGACGCCGCCAACCGGCGCGGCGTGCTGATCGCCTCGGGCCTGATCGTGGGCGAGAGCCTGGTGGGCGTGGTGATGGCCGCCATCATCGGCGCCGCCGGCACCGATGCGCCGCTGGCGATCGCGGGCGAGGAATTCGCGCGCACCGCCTCGTTCCTGGGGCTGGCGGTGTTCGCGCTGGTGGGGGTGCTGTTCTGGCGCCGCGTGACGCGGCTGGCGCGGCCATAGGCCAGGCGTTGCGCCAGGCACGGATCGAAAGGGCATGACGCGTGCGTCATGCCCTTTTTTCATGCCGGCCGCAGCAGGTCGGCCAGGGTTCGGGCGATGACCTTGGTGGCCCGCCGCAGGTCTTCCAGCACCACGCGTTCGTCGTTGCGCTTGGCGTGCGACTCCAGCACGGTGCGCGGGCCGGCGCCGTAGATCACGCCGGGAATGCCGGCCTCGGCGTACAGGCGCACGTCGGTGTAGAGCGGCGTGCCCATGGCGGGGATCGGCTCGCCGAACAGGTCCTGGCCATGCTTGCGGATGGCGTCGACCAGCGGCTGGTTGCCGGGCAGCGGCCGCATGGCGTTGGCCAGCAGCAGGCGCTTGATCTCGACGCGCAGGCCGGGCGTGGCGGCCGCGCCTTCTTCGATGATGCGGCGGATGTCGGCCTCGACCTCGGCCGCGTTCTCTTCCGGGATCATGCGGCGATCCAGCTTGAACACCACCTTGCCGGGCACCACGTTGGTGTTGGTGCCGCCTTCGATGCGGCCGATGTTCAGATAGGGGTGGCTGATGCCCTCGACCCGCGAAGTGATCTCGCGATAGCGCGCGTTCTGCGCGTACAGCGCGTTCATGATCGAGACCGCGCCCTGCAGCGCATCCACGCCGGTGGCGGGAATGGCGGCGTGCGCCATCTTGCCGTGCACCGTGACCTCCATTTGCAGGCAGCCATTGTGGGCCGTCACGACTTCATAGCTGAAGCCGGCCGCGATCAGCAGGTCGGGTTTCGTCAGGCCCTGGCGCAGCAGCCAGCCGGGACCGAGCAGGCCGCCGAATTCCTCGTCGTAGGTGAAGTGCAGTTCGACCGCGCCATGGCTCGGGCGCGCCACCGCTTCCAGCGCGCGCAGCGCGAAGGTGAAGCTGGCGAAATCGCTCTTGCTGACCGCGGCGGCGCGCCCGTAGAGGCAGCCGTCCTCGATCTCGGCGCCATACGGATCGTGCTCCCAGCCGTCGCCCGGCGGCACCACGTCGCCGTGGGCGTTGAGGGCGATGCGCCGGCCGCCGGCGCCGTATTCGCGGCGCACGATCAGGTTGGTGATGGACTCCATGCCGTAGGCGCGCACTTCGTCGGCGGGCACGGGATGGGACTCGGCCGGCAGGCCGAAACCTTGCAGCAGTTCGGCGGTGCGGACGGCGTGCGGGGCGTTGTTGCCCGGCGGCGTGTCGGTCGGCACGCGCACCAGTTCCTGCAGGAAGCGCACTTCTTCATCGAAGTGGGCGTCCACCCAGGCGTCGAGTCGGGCGTAATCGGTCATGGTTCAGCTCGTTGCTTCGTTGGCGAGATCGTCGAGCAGCCGCTGCATTGCCTGCGCGGCCAGCTGCATGTCGTGGTTGGTGGTGGATTCGAGCGGGTTGTGGCTGATGCCGGCGTTCTGGCCGCGCACGAACAGCATGGCCTGCGGCATGATCTCGTGCAGCTTCATGGCGTCGTGGCCGGCGCCGCTGGGCATGCAATGGACCGGCACGCCGAGCGCTTGCACCGCGCGTTCCCAGCGCTGCTGCCAGGCCGGCGCGCTGGGGGCGGCGGCGGCGCGCATGGTTTCCTCGAGCGTGTAGCGCAGGCCGCGGCGCTGGCAGATCGCCTCCAGTTCGGCCAGCACGTCCTTGGCCAGCGCATCGCGCTGCGGATCGCTGGGCGCGCGCAGGTCGAGGCTGAAGCGGCATTCGCCGGGCACCACGTTGATCGAGCCATTGGGCACTTCCAGCATGCCGACGGTGCCGACCGAATCGCCGTCGCGCGCGGCGCGGCCCTCGACGAACACGATCAGCTCGGCCGCGGCCACGGCGGCGTCGCGGCGCCGGTCCATCGGGGTGGTGCCAGCGTGGCAGGCGGTGCCGTGGATCCGCACGCGGTAGCGCACGCAGCCGTTGATCGACGTGACCACGCCGAGCGGCAGGCCGATTTCGTTCAGCACGGGGCCCTGTTCGATATGCACTTCGACAAAGCCCAGGTAGCGGGCCGGGTCGCGCTTGAGCTTGGGAATGTCGTCCACGCACAGCCCCGCGTGCGCCATGGCGTCGCGCATGCTGATGCCGTCAGCGTCCCGCTGTTCGAGCCAGCGCGGCTGGAAGTCGCCGATCAGCGCGCCGGAACCGAGGAAGGTGGCCGGATAGCGCTGGCCTTCCTCTTCGGAAAAAGCGACGACTTCGATCGCGTAGGGCAGGCGCCGACCCTGGCGGTGCAGCGCGCGCACGCAGGCCATCGGCACGAAGATGCCGAGGCGACCGTCGTATTTGCCGGCGTTGCGCACCGTGTCGTAATGGCTGCCGCTCATCAGGATGGGCGCGTCGGCGCGGTTGGCGTGATAGCGGCCGACCACGTTGCCGACCGCGTCAATGCCGACTTCGTCGAAGCCGCAATCGCGCATCCAATGCGAGATGCGCTGGGCGCAGGCGCGGTGCGCGTCGGTCAGGTAGGTGACGGTGAGCTGGCCGTTCTCGGCGTAGCCCGGATCGCTGTGCGCGCTGAGCTTTTCCTGCCAGTCCCAGATGTCGTTGCCCAGGTCCGGTTCGACGCCGAAACGGTCGTAAAGCCGCACTTCGGCGTCACGGTGCAATTGGCGCAGGGCCTCGCGGCGTTCGTCGTCCGGCGCGTTGTGGCGGCGGCGTTCGAGCGCCTGGCGCCATTGCCCGTCTTGCGGGCCGGCGCCGCGCGGGCCGTATTGGGACAGGATGAAGGGAAAGCCGAAACGCGCGGCATAGTCGGCGGCCAGCGCGGCGGCGTCCGCCGCCGCGTCGAGCATGGCGACGGGCTGAGCGCGCAGCAGCGCCAATTGCGCGGCGGCGTCAGTGTCGTCCACCGCGCGCTGCAGGGCCAACTGCAACTGCGTCACGCTGTGCACCGGGCGCGCCCGCACCGCCTGTTCGGCGGCCCAGGGCGCGTGGGGATACAGGTCGGCCAGCATGGCGGCGGCGTCTTGCGGCGCGGCGTCGTTGAATCGGGCGAGGGTAGGGGCCATGGTTGCGCGGTTCAGGCAGCGGGTTGATAGGGGTGGCGCGCCTGCCAGTGCCGGGCGATGTCCAGGCGGCGGCAGACCCACACGCGGTCATGGCGCGCGATGTGATCCAGGAAGCGTTGCAGGGCGACGATGCGGCCGGGCCGGCCCAGCAGGCGGCAATGCATGCCGATACTGAGCATCCTGGGCGCCTCGTCGCCTTCCGCGTAGAGCGCGTCGAAGCTGTCTTTCAGGTACTGGAAGAACGGATCGGCGTGCGAATAGCCCTGCGGCAGCGCGAAGCGCATGTCGTTGCAGTCCAGCGTGTAGGGCACGATCAGTTGCGGCGCCACGCTGCCGTCGCTCTTTTGCACGCGCATCCAGAACGGCAGGTCGTCGCCGTAGTAGTCGCTGTCGTATTCGAAGCCGCCGTAGTCCGCCACCAGGCGGCGCGTGCGCGGGCTGTCGCGGCCGGTGTACCAGCCCAGCGGGCGGGCGCCGGTCAGTTGCGTGATGGCCTCCATGCCCAGGCGCATGTGCTCGCGTTCGGTGGCTTCGTCCACGTTCTGGTAGTGCACCCAGCGCCAGCCGTGACAGGCGATCTCGTGGTCCAGCTCGACCAGCGCCGCGGCCAGCTCGGGGTGGCGCTGCAGCGCCATGCCGACGGCGAACACCGTCAGCGGCAGGCCGCGCTTTTCGAATTCACGCAGGATGCGCCAGACGCCCACGCGCGAGCCGTACTCGTAGATGCCTTCCATGCTCAGGTGGCGTTCCGGGTAGCTGGCCGGGTTGAACATCTCGGACAGGAATTGTTCGGATCCCGCGTCGCCATGCAAGACGCAGTTTTCGCCGCCTTCCTCGTAATTGAGCACGAACTGCACCGCGATGCGGGCGTTGCCGGGCCATTGCGCATGCGGCGGGTTGCGGCCGTAGCCGATCAGGTCACGCGGGTAGGGCTGGGTTGAGTCGTAGGTGCTCATGACAAGGCGGGCGTGGACATCGTGTTCGACACGATAAGGTAAACCGCATTGTTTGTATACAATTTATGTACATCATTAGTGATGACCCTAATACGTCAGGCAAGTCCGATCGCCATGAAGCGAACCACCCGCCGGCGTGCGCCGCCGGCGGGTGGTTCCTGGGTATCGGCAAGAGCGGTTCAGCGCAGGTCGCCGCAGGGCCACCCGCTGGCGCCATAGCCGCCGTCAGCCGTTGCGGTAGAGAAAGCTGTAGGCGTTGATCGCCGGCACCCCCCCAAGATGCGCATACAGCACCCGGGAACCGGCGGGGATTTCCCCGCGCCGCACGATGTCCATCATGCCCTGCATCGATTTGCCCTCGTAGACCGGGTCGGTCATCATCCCTTCGAGCCGCGCGCACAGGCGGATCGCCTCGTTGGTCTCGGCCGATGGCAGCCCATAGGCCGGGTAGGCATAGCGCGTATCCAGCACCACGTCGCCGTCCGTGATGGGGCGCTCCAGGCCCACCATGTCGGCGGTGCGGCGCGCGATGCGCAGGATCTGCGCGCGGGTCTGGTCCGGCGTGGCCGAGGCGTCGATGCCGATGACGCGGTCGGCGCGGCCGTCGGCGGCAAAGCCCACCACCATGCCGGCCTGCGTGCTGCCAGTGACGGCGCAGACCACGATGTAGTCGAACTTGAAGCCCAGCTCGGCCTCCTGCCGCCGCACTTCCTCGGCGAAGCCGACATAGCCCAGCCCGCCCAGCTCATGGTCGGAGGCGCCGGCCGGAATCGCGTACGGCTTGCCGCCGCGCTTGCGCACGTCCTCCAGCGCCTCTTCCCAACTGCGGCGGAAACCGATGTCGAAGCCCTGGTCCACCAGGCGCACGTCGGCGCCCATCAGCCGGCTCATCATGATGTTGCCGACCCGGTCATAGACCGCATCCGAGTAGTCCACCCAGTTTTCCTGCACCAGCACGCAGGCCAGGCCGAGCTTGGCGGCCACGGCCGCCACCATGCGGGTGTGGTTGGACTGGATGCCGCCGATGGTGACGAGCGTGTCGCAACCCTGTTCCAGCGCCTGGGGAATCAGGTATTCCAGCTTGCGAAGCTTGTTGCCGCCGAACGCCAGGCCGCTGTTGCAGTCCTCGCGCTTGGCGTAGATCTCGACCTTGCCGCCGAGGTGGGCGGACAGGCGCTCGAGCTTTTCGATGGGGGTGTCGCCGAAGGTCAGGCGGTGGCGGGGAAAGCGTTGCAGATCCATGCGGGCTCCTGGGGGAAGGGGGATCCGGGCGGGCCGCCGCGGATGGAAAAATCATAGGAATCCGCCAGATTGTTGGTCAATTGCGTATTTTCTTGATTTCTTCCTTTTAAATTTTTAGGAAATTCAATTTTTGGATCTAATATTTATGAATAAAAACTAAAAGCCAAATTAAATTTTATAGGGACGCATTAAATGGCCGCCATCGCCGGGCTGGATCGCATCGACCGCCAGATCCTGCGCCTGCTGCAGCAGGACGCCCAGATCACCAACCTTGATCTGAGCGCGCGCGTGCACCTCAGTCCCGCCGCCTGCCTGCGGCGGGTGGAAAAGCTCAAGGCCGAGGGCATCATCAGAAAGACGGTGGCGCTGCTCGAACCGGCCGAGGTCGAGATGGCCACGCTGGTGATCGTCGGCGTGGTGCTGGATCGCTCCACGCCGGAGTCCTTCACCGACTTCGAGCAGGCCGCGCGCGGCATCAGCGGCTGCCTCGAGTGCCATCTGGTGGCGGGCGAGTTCGACTACTTCCTGATGCTGCGCATCCGCGATCTGGAGCGCTTCAACAAGCTGCACGCGGGCGAGATCATCAAGCTGCCCGGCGTGCGCCAGATCCGCACTTTTTTCGTGCTGAAAGAGATCCTGTCGACCACCGAACTGCCGCTCTGACGAGGCAATTGCGCAACACCTCGCGCACGGATCGAAAAAAATGCCGCAATGCGGCATTTTTCGTTCGCGGAATTTGCGGGCGCGTAGACGGCGTAATTGCAGGGGTTGCATGGACATTCCAACGCCGCATGAAACCATTCCTGACGCGCTTTTGCGTCACGCAATCGCAAAAAGACGCCCGTAAACTCAAAGGGTTATACTTTCATGCATACGGCTTTCAAGGCTTGTACGCGCCTTCTGCCCCTGCTATCCGCTAAACGGGAAGCCCGTGTCGCGGAAGGTTTTCCTGCATCGTAATCGAGTGAAGCACTCGTAAAGGTGAAGCGATTATGTCTTCGGAAATAGAATCCCTATCCACGTCTTACTTGTTTGGGGGAAACGCCCCCTACGTTGAGGAGCTTTACGAAGCCTACCTCGACAACCCCGGTTCGGTACCTGACAACTGGCGCGAATACTTCGACCAGCTGCAGCACGCTCCCGCCACCGACGGCCAGGAATCCACCCGCGACCAGGCCCACGCTCCCATCGTCGAATCGTTCGCCCAGCGCGCCAAGGCCAATGCCTTCGTGCAACGCGCCGCCGAACCCGACCTGAGCGTCGCCTCCAAGCAAGTCTCGGTGCAATCGCTGATCGCCGCCTACCGCTCGCTCGGTTCGCGCTGGGCCGACCTGGATCCGCTCAAGCGCCAGGAACGTCCGCCGATCCCCGAACTCGATCCGGCCTTCTACGGCCTGACCGAAGCCGACCTGGACCAGACCTACTCGGCCACCAACACCTACTTCACGACCGCCAGCACCATGACGCTGCGCGACATCCTGAAGGCGCTGCGCGACACCTACTGCCGCAGCATCGGTGCCGAATTCACGCACATCTCCGACCCCGCCGCCAAGCGCTGGATCCAGGAACGCCTGGAAACCACGCTGGGTGCGCCGACCTACACGGCCGAAGAAAAGCGCCACATCCTGCAGCAACTGACCGAGTCCGAAGGCCTCGAGCGTTTCCTGCACACTAAGTACGTCGGCCAGAAGCGCTTCTCGCTGGAAGGCGGCGAAAGCTTCATCGCCTCGATGGACGAAGTGGTGAACCACGCCGGTGAAAACGGCGTCCAGGAAATCGTGGTCGGCATGGCCCACCGCGGCCGCCTGAACCTGCTCGTGAACATCATGGGCAAGATGCCCGGCGACCTGTTCGCCGAGTTCGAAGGCAAGCACGCCGAAGGCCTGACCGACGGCGACGTGAAGTACCACAACGGCTTCTCGAGCGACCTGTCGACCCGTGGCGGTCCGGTGCACCTGTCGCTGGCGTTCAACCCGTCCCACCTGGAAATCGTCAACCCCGTGGTCGAAGGCAGCGCGCGCGCTCGCCAGGAACGCCGCGGCGACGCCGAAGGCAAGCAAGTGCTGCCGGTGCTGGTGCACGGCGACGCGGCCTTCGCCGGCCAGGGCGTGGTGATGGAAACCCTGAACCTGGCCCAGACCCGCGGCTACGGCACGGGCGGCACGCTGCACATCGTCATCAACAACCAGATCGGCTTCACCACGTCGGATCCGCGCGACTCGCGTTCCACGCTGTATTGCACCGACGTCGTCAAGATGATCGAAGCGCCGGTGTTCCACGTCAACGGCGACGATCCCGAAGCCGTCGTGTTCGTGACCAAGCTGGCCCTGGACTACCGCCTGCAGTTCCGCCACGACGTCGTGGTCGACATCGTCTGCTTCCGCAAGCTGGGCCACAACGAGCAGGACACCCCGTCGCTGACGCAGCCGCTGATGTACAAGCGCATCGGCCATCACCCCGGCACGCGCAAGCTGTACGCCGACAAGCTGACCACGCAGGGCGTGCTGTCCGAGGGCGAAGCCGACCAACTGGTCAAGGACTACCGCCAACTGATGGAAGACGGCCAGCGCACCATCGAACCGGTGCTGACCGACTACAAGAGCAAGTACGCGATCGACTGGTCGCCGTTCCTGGGCGCCAAGTGGACCGACCAGGCCGACACCGCCGTGCCGCTGGCCGAGCTCAAGCGCATCGGCGAGCGCATCACCACCGTGCCGGAAGGCTTCACGGTGCACCCGCTGGTCGCCAAGCTGCTGAACGACCGCCGCACCATGGCCAAGGGCGAAATGAACCTGGACTGGGGCATGGGCGAACACCTCGCCTTCGCCACGCTGGTGTCCTCGGGCTACGCCATCCGCATCACCGGCCAGGACTCGGGCCGTGGCACGTTCACGCACCGCCATGCCGTGCTGCACGACCAGAACCGCGAGCGCTGGAACGACGGCACCTACATTCCGCTGCAGAACGTCTCGGAAGGCCAGGCCCCGTTCACCGTGATCGATTCGGTGCTGTCCGAAGAGGCCGTGCTGGGCTTCGAATACGGCTACTCGAGCGCCGAACCCAACACGCTGACCATCTGGGAAGGCCAGTTCGGTGACTTCGTCAACGGTGCCCAGGTCGTGATCGACCAGTTCATCAGCTCCGGCGAAGCCAAGTGGGGCCGCCAGTCGGGCCTGACCCTGATGCTGCCGCACGGCTACGAAGGCCAGGGCCCCGAGCACTCGTCGGGCCGCATCGAGCGCTTCCTGCAGCTTTGCGCCGACAACAACATGCAAGTGATCCAGCCGACCTCGGCCTCGCAGATCTTCCATGTGCTGCGCCGCCAGATGATCCGTCCGTTCCGCAAGCCCCTGGTGCTGTTCACGCCCAAGTCGCTGCTGCGCAACAAGGACGCCGGCTCGCCCCTGACCGAACTGGCCGGCGGCAGCTTCCGCCCGGTGATCGGCGAGGTCGACGAGGCCATCGACGCCGCCAAGGTCAAGCGCGTGCTGGCTTGCTCGGGCAAGGTCTACTACGATCTGGTCAATGCCCGCCGTGAACGTAGCGCCGACAACGTCGCCATCGTCCGCGTCGAGCAGTTGTACCCGTTCGCGCACAAGTCGTTCGAAGCCGAACTGCGCAAGTACCCGAAGGCCACCGAAGTGATCTGGGTCCAGGACGAGCCGCAGAACCAGGGCCCGTGGTTCTACGTTCAGCATCACGTGTACGAGAACATGGTCGAAGGCCAGAAGCTGGGCTACGCCGGTCGCGCCGCGTCGGCTTCGCCGGCCGTGGGCTACCTGGCCAAGCACCAGGAGCAGCAGAAGGCGCTGATCGAAGCGGCTTTCGCGCCCAAGTTCAAGGCCATGCTGACCAAGTAACCCAACCCGATGCACGCGCGGCGTGCGGCAAGTTGCAGAAATCCAATTTCGAACTTTGCCCGCGCCGCGCGGTCCAGAACACACACTCTACGGAATAAACAAAATGGCTATCACCGACGTCGTCGTCCCCCAACTCTCCGAATCCGTTTCCGAAGCGACCCTGCTGACCTGGAAGAAGCAGCCCGGCGCTGCCGTCGAAGCGGACGAAATCCTGATCGAAGTCGAGACCGACAAGGTCGTGCTGGAAGTGCCGGCCCCCGCCTCGGGCGTGCTGGCTGAAATCGTCAAGGGCGATGGCAGCACCGTGACCTCGGGCGAAGTCCTGGCCCGTATCGACACCGCCGGCAAGGCCGCCGCCACCCCGGCCACCGCCCCCGCCGCCGAAGCGCCCAAGGCCGCCGCGCAAGCCGCCGCCGCCCCGGCC
>NZ_CADIJW010000060.1 GCF_902859745.1 Achromobacter dolens
ATGAAGGCGATCGGCCCGGCCACCGCGACCGCGGCGGCCGCGGCCAGTACCGCCACCAGCGTGGCCGCCAGGCGGCTGCGGGCCGGCGGCGCGCCCAGGGCCTGGGCCAGGTCATCGCCCATCTCCAGCAAGCGCAGGCGGGCGCACAGCGCCAGCGCCAGCGGCAGCAGCACGGCGCAGGCCGATCCGATCAGGGCGACGTCGTGCCAGGTCCTGCCGGCCAGGCTGCCGTTGAGCCAGGTGGCCGCCAGATAGGCCTGTTCTCGCCGCAGGTTGGACAGGCCGTATTGCACGAAGGCGAAGGCGATCGCACCCACGGCGATGCCGGCGATGACCATGCGCTGCGGCGAGGCGAAGCCGGCGCCGGAGCCGAACCAGACGCCGGCCGTGGCCAGCAGCGCGCCCGCCGCCGCGCCCCAGGCCACCGGCATCAGGCCCGGCCAGACCATGGCCACCGCCACGGCGCCGGCGGAGGCGCCAGCCGTCAGGCCGATGACGTCGGGGCTGCCCAGCGGATTGCGCGTCAGGCTCTGGAACAGCGCGCCCGACAGGCCCAGCGCGGCGCCCGCCCCCAGCGCCGACAGGGCGCGCGGCAGGCGCACCGTTTGCACCAGCCATTGCTCCACGGCGCCGCCGCTGCCTCGCAGCGCCTGCCACAGCGCGGCCCAGGACAAGCCGGGGTCGCCGGCGCGCAAAGCGGTGACGGACAGGACGCCGGCCATCGCCAGCAGCAGCGCGGCGCAGGCCAGTGAGCGCGGCGCGACAGGCCAGGCCAGCCACGCCCCGATGCGCAACAGCGGGCGGCGGCGAGCGGTCATGGCCGGCGCGGCGCGGGTCATGCCGGGCTCCGCGCGCGGCTGCGCAACGCCGCCAACAGGAAGGGCGCGCCGATGAAGGCGACCACTACGCCGGTGAGCAGCTCCGCGGGCGCGCGCAGCAGCCGCGCCAGGATGTCGGCCACCAGCATCAGCAGCGGGCCCAGCACCACGCAGTACGCCAGCAGCCAGCGCAGGTCCGGCCCCGCGTGGCGGCGGGCGATATGCGGCACGGCCAGGCCCACGAAGGCGATGGGGCCGGCGGCGGCGGTGGCGGCCGCGGCCAGCACCGCCACGCACAGCAGGCCCAGCGCGCGATACAGGCCGGCGCGCAGGCCCAGCGCCTGCGCCAGCGCGGGGCCCAGCGCCAGCAGGTTGAGCGGCCGCGCCAGCGCGGCGGCCAGCAGCAGGCCAAAACCGATGTAGGGCGCGGCGCGCCATGCCGCGTCTAGCGATTGGCCCGCCAGCGATCCCACGGCCCAGAAGCGGTAGGCATCGAAAATGTCGTCGCGCAGCAGCGCCACCGCCTGCACATAGGCGAACAGCACCGCGTTGACGGCGGCGCCGGCCAGGATCAGCCGCACCGGTTGCAGCCCGCGGCCGCCGGCGCCGATCAGGTACACCGCCGCCGCGGCGCCCAGCGCGCCGGGCAGCGCGGCCCAGAATGGATGCGCCGGCAGGCCGCCCAGGACCAGCGCGGCGGTCACGATGGACGCGGCCGCGCCGGCATTCACCCCGAGCAGGCCCGGCTCGGCCAGCGGATTGCGGGTCAGCGCCTGGATCAGCGCCCCAGCGACCGCCAGGGCCGCGCCGGTCAGCACGGCCAGCAGGGTGCGCGGAATGCGCGAGGCCACTACCAGCGCCGCGTGGCTGTCGTCGGGTTGCAGCAGCGCGCGCCAGACCGTGGCCGCCGAGAGGCCGCGCGAGCCGAGCCACAGGCTTGCCAGCACGGCGGCGGCCAACAGCATACAGGCGCCCAGCAGCAGTGGCGCGCGCAGGCGTGGGCTGTGGGAGGGCGTGCCATCGACGCGCGCCGCGCGGGGCTGGCGCGGCGGCATCAGGGCGCGGCTCCGCCGGCCTGGGCATGACGCGCGGCCTGCGCCAGTTGCGGCGCCAGCCGGTCGAGCATCCAGGCCACCGCCAGCGGCGTGCCGGATGACGAGGCCATGACCAGCGCCGGGTCGCTCAGTGCCACGTAGGCGCCGCGCCGCACCGCGGCAATCGAGGCATACAGGGGCAGGGCTGCGGCGCGGTCGCGCTCTTCCGGGGTGTAGAACCAGGACACCAGGATGTCGGCGTCGCCGAGCGCATCGGCGTGCTCGAAGCCCAGGTAGTGGGCGAAATGCCCGGCGCTGGCCCGCAGGCCGCGCACCGACGGCGCCAGGGTCAGGCCCATGGCCGTGAGCGTATCGACGCGCGGATCGCCGGCGACGTAGGCAGCGAAATTGCCCGAGCCCAGGTCGGCGCGTACATAGGCGAAGGTCTTGCCGGCCAGTTCGGGGTAGCGGCGCGCGGCCTGCGCCAGCGCGTCGTGGATGCGCGCCTTGAGCGGCCCGGCGCCCTCGCGCCTGCCGAGCGCCGTGGCGATCAGGTCGATCTGCGTGTCGACGGGCGTCAGGAACGGCTGGCCGGGATAGGCCACCACCGGCACCAGCCGCGACAGTTGCGCGTAGGCCTCGGGCGTGACGCCGGAGAACGGCGCCAGCACCACGTCCGGGCGCAAGGCGATGATCTTTTCGATATCCAGTTCGGGGTACACCGTGATGCGCTCGGGCAGCGGCTGGCCGGTGGCCTCGATGGCGGCGCGCACCCAGGGCCAGTAATGGTCGGCGTCGCCGCCCCAGTCGGCGCGGCCCACGCCCACCGGCACCACGCCCAGCGCCAGCGCCAGGTCGTCGGCGCCCAGGCCCAGGGTGACGACGCGCCGGGGCGGGGCCGTGATGACCGCCTTGCCAAGCGCGCTGTCAAGCGTCACCGGAAAACCGGCAGCCGGCGCATCGGCGCCGTCGCGCGGCGCGGGGCCGGCCGTGTTCGTAGCGGCGGTGGGCGTCGCGGTGGCGGCGGGCGGCGTGGGCCGGTCGCACGCCGACAGGGTGCAGGCCATGACCAACGCCGCCGCGCACTGGGCGGCGCGGCGGCGCCAGGGCACCGCGATGAATCGATGCAAACGCATTGTGCCGGGAAGCTCCTTGGTGGGTCGTCAGCCGCCGCTTCAGTACTGCGCGCGCAGCGTCAGCATGACGTTGCGCGGCGCGCCATACCAGCCCTGGCTGTAGAAGCCGATCTGGTCGTAGTACTTGCGGTCGAACACGTTGTTTAGGTTGAGGGTGGCCGAGACCTGCTTGCTGAAGTCGAAGCGGGCCATCAGGTTGACCAGCGCGTAGCTGCCTTGCTCCACGTCCACATTGCCGCGCGGGCTGGCGGCGGAGCGGTAGATGCGGCTTTGCCAGTCGACACCGCCGCCCACGGTCAGGCGGTGCAGATCGCCCGGCAGGCGGTAGGTGGTGTAGACCTTGAACAGGCTGCGCGGATGGCTGGTGTTGATCGGCTTGCCGTCGGCGTCCTTGGCGGTGAAGTGGGTGTAGCTGGCGCCGAGGTTCCAGCCGGGCATGAGCTGGCCGCTGGTCTCCAGTTCGAAGCCTTCGACCTTGGCGCCGGAGACGGCACGGTACGCCTGGGTGCCGGGCATGCCGATGACCGACTCGCCCGGGATGGCCTGTGCCAGGTTGTTCTGGCGGGTCTGGTACAGCGATGCGGAGGCGTTCAGCAAGCCGTCCAGGTAGGCCGCCTTCAGGCCGACCTCGTAGCTCTTGCCGTCGATCGGCGGCAGGATCGAGCCGCTGGGCGAACGGGCGTTCTGCGGCTGGAAGATCTCCGTATAGCTGGCGTAGGCCGTGTAGGTGCTGTTGATGTCGTACAGCAGGCCGGCGTAGGGCGTGAACTGGTCGTTGATCTTGTACTGGCGCTTGCTGCCGAAGTAGGTCTGGTTGGTCTCCCAGTTGCTCCAGCGTCCGCCCAGGATCAGGTGCAGCGGATCGGCCAGCGAGAAGCGGCCCACCGCGTAGGCGCCGGTCTGCTTGACGCGCAGGTCGTCCGCGGGCGTCTTGTTGGCGGCCCAGGTGGGTTCGGCCACGTGATCCTGGCGCCAGTCAAAGAAGCTGCCCAGCGCGGGCTTGGCGCCGGTCTGCAGGTACTGGCCGATATTGCTGTGGTCGTTGACGCTCATCCAGCCCAGCGCCAGTTCGTGCTTGCGTCCGAACAACTGGAACGGGCCCGACACCGTGAGGTGGATGTCATCGCGCGAACGGTCGCCATCATAGTTGTTGTACGCGCTGGTCATGCCGGCGCCGGTGACGCGGTCGGGGTAGCCGCCGCGGAACAACTGCTTCATGCGGTAGTCGCCATCGTTGTGGCTGTAGGCCGCGCGCACCTTCCAGTCATTGGCGAAGCGATGCGTCAGGTCGACGAAGGTGGTGGTGGACTCGGTGTCGATGCGGGCCCAGCGGGTGTTGTTGGCCACCGAGCGGTTGAAGTCGGTGCGCGAGCCGTCGCTGTAGAACAGCGGAAAGCCGCTGCCGAAACCGTTGCTCTGGTTGCGGGAATACTCGATGCCGGCGGTCAGCACCGTGTCCGGCGTGAGGTCGGCGCTGATGACCCCATAGAAGGTGCGCTTGCGCGAATCCAGGAAGGTCACGTAGCTGTCGCCCTGGTCATAGGCGGCGACGAAGCGCGAGCGGATGCGGCCGCCTTCGGTGACCGGCACCGACAGGTCCAGGTTGCCGCCGACCTGGTTCCAGCTGCCGGCGCTGGCGCTGCCGGACAAGGCGAACTCGCGCAGCGGCTTCTTGCGGATGAAGTTGACGGCGGCCGACGGATTGCCTGAACCGGTCATCAGGCCGGTGGCGCCGCGCACGATCTCGACGCGGTCGTAGATGGCCGAGTCGATGTCGGTGGCGCCGTAGTTCCACAGGCTGAGGATGGGCGAGTTCAGGCCGTCGAACTGGAAGTTGTCGATATCGAAGCCGCGCGACGAGAACGCAAAGCGGTTGCTGTCGCTGCGCGAGACCGAAATGCCCGGCGCGCTGGCCAGGATCGCGCCGGTGTCGCGCAGGCCCTGGTCCTCGATCTGCTGGCGCGTCACCACGCTGACGGACTGCGGCGTCTCGCGCGGCGACAGCGTCAGGCCGGTGGCCGTGTTCATGGCATCGGTGGTGTAGGAATGGGTGCCTTCGGTGGTGCCCGGGATGCCGGCGCCGCTGACGGTGACGGCGGGCAGTTGCGCCACGTCGCCACTATCGGCGCTGGCGGCGCTCTGGGCGGTGGCTTGCTGGTGGGTAAGGGCGGAGCAGAACAGGGCCGTCTGAATCGCGTAGACAAGGGGGCGCACCCGGCGCGGACGCGCGGCGGGCAGGGGCGGTACGAACGGCATGAGGGCAAGCTCCAGCGGAAAAATTTGGTAGTGAGAATTATTGATTTTTACCGTTGTGCTGATGTATGCCGGACGACGCGATGCATATGGAGAATGCCGTTGGCCCGGTGCGCCGCCGCGCGGACATGCCCGCTCGAAACCCGCGGGCCGGCACGCTAGCCCAGGCCGGCCTCGGTCTTGGCCACGGGGGCGGCGCGGCGGTGCAGCCAGGCCCAGCCGATGGCGCTGGCCGCCACGCAGGCCAGCATGGCCGCCGCCAGCCGCAGCGGCTGGCCATAGACCAGCGGCACGCCCCAGCCGCTGGCCACGGAGAATGTCAGCATCTGCATGAAACCCAGCACGGACGCGGCGGTGCCCGACAGGTCCGGCACGTGCCCCAGGATGCGCAATGTCATGGCCGGCACGCCCATGGCCAGGCCGCAGGTGTACAGGCCGGGCAGCAGCACCGCCCAGGGCAGGCGCGGCGGCTCGGCGGCGGCCATGTACAGCACATAGGCCAGGCAACTGCCCCCCATCAGCAGATAGGCCAGCAGCGTGATGCGCCCATCCGACCAGTGCCCCGCCTTGCGCGCGGCCAGCAGCGCGCCGGCCATGGCGCCGGCCACCAGTGGCACGAACAGATAGGCGAAATCGGTTTCCGGCAAACCCAGGACGTTGACGATGAAATCGGGCGCCGCCCCGATCAGGAACCCCTGGGCGGCGAACAGCAGGCTGAACGCCGCGCCCAGCGCGGCATAGCGCCGGTTGCCCAGCACGCGCGCATAGTTGCCGCCCAGCGTGCGCCAGGCCAGCGGCTGGCGCCGCTCGGGCGGCAGCGTTTCGGGCAGGCGCCGCGCGCACAGCAGCCAGGCGGCGCCGGCCAGCGCGGTCAGCAGCAGGAACACGGATCGCCAACCCTGGTGCGCGGCCAGGTAGCCGCCCAGGATCGGGGCCAGCGCCGGCGACAGGTTGAACACCAGGATCAGGTAGGACATGGCGCGGCGCGCCACCGCGCCGTCGTAGCAGTCGCGGATGATGGCCTGTCCGACCACGATGCCGGCGCCGGCCGACAGGCCCTGCACCGCGCGCCCGGCCAGCAGCCAGCCGAAGCTCGGCGCCAGCGCCGCCATCAGCGCGCCGGCGACGTACACCCCCAGCGCCGTGAGCACGACGCGGCGCCGTCCCAGCGAGTCGGACAGCGTGCCATGCAGCAGCAGCATGGAGGCATAGCACGCCATGTACACGCCCAGCGTCAGTTGTACGGTTTCCTGCGGAACGGCGAATTCCCGGCCCAGCGCCCCGAATGCGGGCAGGTACGCGTCGATGGTGGCGGGGGCGACACAGGACAGCAGGCCCAGCATCAACACCATGACGGGAAAGGAAGGCAGGGGTTCGCGGCGTGACACGACGGCATCCATGGCAGGGGCTTCCCGGGCTGGGAAGCGCTGTCGCATGGTCGCCTGTCATGGCGGGTTGCAGGAATGGAGAACGCCGCGAGAGCAATGGGCGCCGCCGTAAGCCGTGCACGGCCGGCGCTCAGTTCAGTTCGCTGGGCGCGATGCCGTAGCGTTCGCGGAACGCCGTGGCGAAGTTGGTGGCGTGGCGGTAGCCGACGAAGTGCGCGGCCTGCTGCACGCTGCATCCCTGGGCCAATTGTTCGCGCGCCACCTCCAGGCGGCGCTCGCGCAGCCAGCTGAAGACCGAGCGCTGGTAGGCGGCCTGGAACTTGGCGCGCAGCGTGCTGGGGCTCATGCAGGCCAGCCGCGCCAGGTCGTCCAGCGTATGTTCCTCGCCGGGCGCGTTGTACAGGCGCTCGCGCACCCGTTCCAGCAACTGGCGATCGCGCTCGGAAACGGCGCTGTCGGCCGGCGCGCGCTGTTCCAGCGTGGCCAGGGCGTGCGCCAGCAACTGCGTGGCCACGCCTTCGCGCAGCATGGCCTGCAGCGGGCCGTCCCAGCCGCAATCGAGCAGGTGTTCGATGGCCTGCAGCAGATGGCCCTGCACCTGCCAGCGGCGCAGCCGCAGCGACGGTGAACGCAGCGCTTTCCAGATCAGCTCGCTGGTCGGGTCGTCGCCCGCGCCATCCGGGTCGGACAGCGACAGGTTGACGCTGCGCAGGCGCTGGCCGGGCGCGTGGATGCCGGTCATGGCAACGGTGTCGCCGTACAGCGCGCTGACGCCGCTGTGCGCGGCCAGCCTGACGTCGTCATGGCGATCGATGCGGGTCTGGGCGTTGCCCTGCAGCATGACGATGGCCGAAAAACGTGGCGACATCATCGAGGTGGCTTCGTAGTGCTGGTGCACGCGCACATCGGACAGCACCAGCGTCAGGCCGGGGCGGATCGCGTGGGTCTCGACCCGGCCTTCGGCGATGCAGAGGGTTTCCGGATCGCCCCGCAGCGCGCCGCTCAACTGCGGCAGTCGGTAGTGGAAACCGCTCTGGCTGCCCATGCGGTTGAAGTCGGCGACGGTGAATTGGGCGGGGGAGGGTGATGGGTTCAAGATCGTCACTCGCGTTACGGGATGAGCCCCTAAGATGGCCGTTCACAAGCCATTGGATGTGAGAATGAGAATAACATATGTTCGCATTGTTGCAGCTATTCTCACTGATCTGGCACCATTTTGTGGCGCCATGCCCATTTCCCCCCCCGCCACCCGCCTCAAGGCGCCGCGCAATCGCCCAGCTCGTCTCCCATGATGTCGCGATACCACTCGTGGAAATGCTGCATGCCGTCTTCCATCGGCGACTGGTAGGGGCCGCTTTCGGAAGTGCCGCGGCGCAGCAGCGCCAGCCGGCCGGCGTCCATGCGTTCGCCGATCTCGTCATCCTCGACCGCCGTCTCCATGTAGGCCGCGCGCTGCGCCTCGACGAATTCGCGTTCGAACAGGGCGATCTCCTCCGGGTAGTAGAACTCGGCGATGTTGATGGTTTCCTGCGGGCTCTTGGGGTACAGCGTGGAAAGCACCAGCACGTGCGGGTACAGCTCGATCATGTGGGTGGGGAAGTAGGTCACCCAGATCGCGCCGAACTCGGGCGCCGAGCCATCGCGATAGCGCATCAGCGTGTCGTGCCAGTCGCGGTAGACGTCGGAGCCGGGCTTTTCCAGCGAATCGTGCACGCCCACGCGCTGCAGGCTGTGCCGGCGGCCGAATTCCCAGCTCAGGTCGTCGCAGGTGACGAAGCGCCCCAGTCCGGGATGGAACGGCCCGACGTGATAGTCCTCCAGGTAGACCTCGATGAAGGTCTTCCAGTTGTAGTTGCACTGGTGCACCTCGACGTGGTCCAGTACGTAGTCGGAGAAATCGAATTCCGGGCGCTCGAACAGGTGGCCCAGGTCGGCGCGCGGGTCGCGCGGGCCTTCGAACAGCAGGCCATGGCAGTTCTTCAAGGGGAAGCGCGGCAGGTTCAGGCATGGCGTGCTGGGGAACTGCGGCGCGCCCAGGATCTGGCCGCGGTTGTCGTAGGTCCAGCGATGCAGCGGGCAGACGATGTTGCCGCCGCTGGCCGACAGGTTGCCGGCTGGGTTGCCGGGGCCGGTGACCGCGCCGGTCTCGCCGCCCAGGATCAGCGCCTGCCGGTGGCGGCAGACGTTCGAGACCAGCTCGACGCCCTGGGCATTGCGCACCAGCACGCGGCCGCCGTCCTCGTGCGGCAGGCGGCGCCAGTCGCCCGGCTCGGGCACGCCTTTCTCGTGGCCCACGTACAGGGCCGATTGCTTGAATATCCGTTCCTGTTCGCGGGCGAACAGGGCTTCGTCGAAATAGGCCCGAACGTGCAGCGGGCTCAACGCCTCGCGCACATGCTCAAGGCGGCCAATGTCCGTCATTTCCGACTCCTTGTGCCATCCCGCAAGGCCCGGCCGCCCTCAGGCGGGCACGGCGCTCTCGGCGTCGATCCGGGTCATGCGTTCGGCAAGATCCAATTTGGGGCAGGTGCTGCAGTAGTCGCTGTCGCGCCTGCGGAAGTAGTGGCAGCAGACCTGCCGGTCCACGGCGATGACCGGCAGGTCCGCGCGCCGCCAGGTCAGGTAGCCGCTGCGTCCCGGGACGCCAAGCAGGTCCATCCACGCGCCGGCCTGCCGCTGGGCCCAGGCATTGGCGGCGTCGCCGTCGTCATGGCGCGCCGCCAGCAGCGCGTAGAGCACGCAATCGGCCTGCATGCACTCGGCGGCGCGCGGGCTGACCCGCAGCACCTGGGTCAATTCGCGGTAGAAGGTGGCGCAGATATTGCGCAGTTGCGCGGCGGCGGCCTGCATGCGTTCGCGCAGGCCGGCGCGCAAGGGGGCATGGCGCTCCAGGGTATAGCCGATGATGAAGCCGTCGTCCGGCACCGGCTGGGTCATGCGCGACAGGTCCGGCACGATCTCGCTGCGGTGCGCGGCGATCACGCTCAGGTAGACGGGCTGCCAGATCAGCAGCCCCCAGCAGCGCAAAGCCAGGTAGTGCGGCCCGGCTTCCGGATAGCGCTGCCCCCAGACATCGCGCAACCGCGCGATGGCCTGGGCGTTGTCGGCGCCCGGGCGGATGCCCGGCCCGGGCGCCGCCGCGACCTGGCCCGACAGCCCGGGCACCAGGCGGCCGGTCAGCGCCAGCAGGTCGTCCAGGTCGTGGTTCACGCAAGCGCTCGCACGGTGTCGGCCTGGCTCTGGCCCAGCCATTGCGGCCGATAGCGGGCGATCGGATTGGCCAGGTTGGGCGCCATCTGGAAGCTGCCGATGGGGTCCGCCAGGTTGACCATCTGCAGGTTGTTGGCCAGTTGCAGGCGGTTCAGGCACGAATGGATCATCTCGGGAGCGAACAGATCGTACTGGCGATACTTTTCCAGCCGCTCGGGATGGGCCTCCTGGTAGGCGGTGATGCGGCCGGCCACCAGTTTCCAGAAGGCGTCCTCGTCCATCACGCCGTGGTCGGCCAGCACTTGCGCCAGGTGGCGGAAGTAGCCCTCGAACACATCGACGAAGATGGTCAGCAGCTTGTATTCCTCGGGCACATCGGCGGCCAGGCGGCGGGCGTTCTCGGGCAGGGCGGCGTTCGGGTTGAGGATCGACGATTCCTCGGCGATGTCCTTCATGAAGGCGCGCACGGGCACGTGGTCCTCGACCACCAGGATGACGTTCTCGCCGTGCGGCATGAACACCAGGTCATGGGCGTAGAAGCAATGCACCAGCGGCGTGAGGTAGGCATCGACGTAGCGCTCCAGCCACGCGGCGGCGTCCAGACCCGAGGCGCGGATCAGCTCGGGCAGCAAGGCGCCGCCCTGCGGATCGACGTGCAGCAGCGCCGCCATGGTCATCAGGCGCTGGTTGGCGCCGATCAGCGCGGTGGGATTCTCGCGCCACAGCGCCGAGAACATCTTCTTGTAGGGCGTGTCGACCGAGATGGCCGCTTCGTAGTAGTAGTTGCGGAATCCCAGCGAGGCCGCTTCGCGCAGGATGGTGAAGCCGTTGCGGCGCAGCCACGGGTCCGACGAGATCAGCCCGTGCAGGTATTCGTTGATGGCCGGCGTGCCGGACATGTAGTACGGCGACAGGCCGCGCATGAAGCCCATGTTCAGGATTGACAGCGAGGTCTTGACGTAGTGCTTGCCGGGCTGGCTGATGTTGTAGAAGGTGCGGATCGACTGCTGCGCCAGGTAATCGTCGTCGCCATAGCCCAGGCACACGATCTTGCGCGTGGCCACGTAGGGGGCGAACGCCAGCGACAGCTTGTTGAACCACTGCCACGGATGCGAGGGCATGAAGTAGTAGTCGGCCGGGTCCAGTCCCTGGTCGCGCAGGGTCTGGGTGTGGCGCGCGACGGTATCCGCGCCCAGTTCGTCGCGCAGCAGGCTGTCGTAGTCCATGGTCGACAGGCAGGCGAAGTGGGCATTGTCCTTGTGCACCGCCAGCCACATCACGCGGATCGGGCTGGCGCATTCCGGGGCGTAGACGTGATAGTCCTCGGCGTCGAAACCCAGGCGGCCGTTGTTGGCGACGAAGCTGGGATGGCCTTCGATCATCGAGGTCTCGATGGTCTGGTAATCGGCCACCGCCAATTCGGCGGCCGAGGGCGCGGCGCGGGTGTGCTTGTAGGCGCTGCCGTGCAGCGTGCTGGTGATCTCGTCCAGGTAGATCGGCAGGCGGTCCTCGGGCATGCCGAGCTTGTCGCGGATCTCGATGACGAACTGCAGCGCGTCCAGCGGCGCGGGCGTGCCGGCCATGGTCTTGCTGATGGATTCGGGCGGGATGCGCCAGTGGCGCATGGCCATCAGTTGCGCGTCGAACTGGTACTCGGCATGGCCGTCGGCCAGGACCAGGCGGTAGCGGTCAAAGCCGGGCGCCTCGGCGGGGCCGAGCCGTTCGGGCTCCAGCAGCCATTCGTGGGCATATTCCGAGATGGCCTTCTTCACCAACAGGCGGTTCACTTTGTCCCAGACCTCGGGCGCGAGGTGGCTGGCGATCTGGGCGGGATGGGGCTGGGTGCTCATAGGGAAGACTCCTGGAGTTGGGCCTGTTCAAACTGCTGCCGGGTGCAGAAGGCGATGCTGGCGGTCTTCTCGCGAAAACGCGCCTGGCCGGCATAGACAAAACCCATGGCCAGGTTGAGCGCATGGATCTTGCTGTTGTTGCTGTCGGGTTCCACCACCACGCGCCGGGCCTGGAGGCGTTCGAACATGAAGCGCATCACGAAGGCCAGCACGTTGCGGCTGAAATTCGGGATGCGCACGCGCGGCGGGCCGATGAAGATGTGCATGCCGAGGTCGCCGGGGCGCACCGGGTAGTGCTCGCCGACCTGGTCGTGGGCGGGGTCGTAGCATTCCACCAGGAAGGCCGGGCGGCCGTCGTGGCTGCCGAGCCAGGCGCCGGCATGGCCGCTGTCGACCAGGGCCTCGTAGAAGTCGCGCACCTGCGCTTCGGTGAACGTCTGCATCGACCAGAAACGCGCGTAGTCCATCGCGAACCACTGGCGCAGCAGGGCGGCGTCGCCGGCGGGATCGAGCGGGCGCAGCGCCAGGCCCGCGCCCTCGTCGTAGTGGCTGCGCGCCTGGCGGTCGATCTCGCCCAGGAAGGCGGCGGTCATGGTGATCATGGCGGGCTCCCGGGGCATCAGACGGTGGCGGCGCGATGGCCGTCCAGCATGGGCATCAGTTCCGGCGCGACGGCGCCGCGGCACGCCGGCGCCGACTGGGCCGCGCGATGCGCCAACACGCCGCTGGCCGGCGGACGGAAGTCCTGCAGCGCGGTGCGCGGCTCGATGGCGTAGTGCTCGTGGCCGGTCAGTTCGCGCAGGATCTGCGAATTGCGGTAGCAGCAGAAGCCCAGGTCGGGATTGGTGACGCCATGGCTGAGCAGGCCGCTGTTCTGCACGAAGATCTCGTTGCCGCCGTGGTCGATGCTGTAGTTGCGGGCGATCTGGTAGTTGCCGTCCTCGGCCCAGGCGATGCGGTCGTGGATCGGATTGACGCACGCGGGGATGCTGCGGGCATAGCCGGTGGCCAGCACCAGGCCGTCGGCCGCGTGCGAGAACACCTGCCCGGTGTCGACGTGGCGGAACTCCAGGTGGTAGCGGGCGGCGTGGCGGTCGTAACGGCTGGCGCACAAC
The DNA here is from genome assembly GCF_902859745.1 of Achromobacter dolens. GTDB lineage: Bacteria > Pseudomonadota > Gammaproteobacteria > Burkholderiales > Burkholderiaceae_B > Achromobacter > Achromobacter dolens. Next base: position 12,805 of record NZ_CADIJW010000060.1, read on the forward strand.
TCGGCATTGGTCAGCAGCGTATAGCGGCGGTCGCCGTTGTGGATCTTCTCGTCCAGCAGGTCGTAGATCTGGTTGATGAGCGAGGCGTTGATGCCCTTGTACAGACTGCTCTGCTCGGCCAGGATCTGGCGGCGGCGGTCTTCGGGCAGGTCGTAGAAGTAGTTGGTGTAGTCCGGCGAGATCAGCTCCAGCGTGAGCTTGGTGTTCTCCATCTGGAAAAAGCGCGGCGAACGGGTGATCCAGGCCAGGCTGTAGTCGTGTTCGTCGCTGTCGCGCAGCAGGTCGTGGAACACCTCGGCCGCGCTCTGGCCGCTGCCGACGATGGTGATCGAGGCGCGCCGCTGCAGTTGCTCCTTGTGCCGCAGATACTCGGCGCTGTGGATGTAGGGCGCCTCGCGCCGGTCGCAGCAGGGCGGCAGCACTGGCTGCGACCCCAGGCCCAGCACCAGCTTGCGGCAGCGGACCATAAAGCGTTCGCCATTGACGCTGTGCTGGCCGGTGACCAGGTAGGTGTCGGTCTCGGGGTCGTGCAGCACGCTCTGCACGTCGCTGTTGAAGCGCAGGTTGGGCAGGCGCGCGGCCACCCACTTGCAGTAGCGGTTGTACTCGGCGCGCGTGAGATAGTGGTTCTCGCGCATGTAGTACGAATAGATGCGGCCGGTCTGCTTGCTGTAGTTCAGGTAGCTGTATTCGCTGCGCGGATCGGCCAGGCTGACCAGATCGGCCAGGAACGGGTTCTGCAGGGTGGAGGCCTCGATCAGCATGCCGGGGTGCCAGTCGAAGCCCGGCTTCTTGTCCAGGAAGAGGGCGCGCACGCCGGGCAGCGGGGCCGACAGGCAGGCCAGGCTGAGATTGAAAGGGCCTAGGCCGATCGCGACGAAGTCATAGATTTCACGGTTCATGATGGTTACGCCTTTTGCGGAGTCTCTCGTTGCACGGACGATGCCCGGGGCAGGGCATACTCGGAACAGGGCCGGCTAATCAGGCGGAACGGGACGCGAGCGGCTCGTCGGTCCGTCGGTCCACTGCAACAACAAAGAATTTCCATCGCCGGTATTGCATGAATTGAACATCTGTTTGGGTATGATTTTCATTTGCAATATTGGCACTCTAGCAAATGCGCCCTGGGCGCGACGCATCACCCGCGCCATGCAGGCGGCGCTCATATGCAGGGTGGCAAAGCGCATAGGGACACGATCGGCGGGCATATCGTCATGCGGCGCCAGCGCCGGCAACGCGCCGGTGCGGCGCGGACCTGCGCGGGTTATGCTTGCCGCCATGTCAGATAAACGTCCCGTGCTCAGGCTGCGCGGTGTCTACAGCGAGCGCTTGTCGCCCGTCAGCCTGGATCTCGCGGCGGGGGAATGCGCCGCCATCACCGGCCCTTCGGGTTCGGGCAAATCGCTGCTGTTGCGCCAGGTCGCCGACCTGGACCCCGGCCACGGCGAAATCGAACTCGACGGCGCGCCGCGTTCGGGCATGCGCGGCCATCAATGGCGCCGCCAGGTGATCTACTGCCAGGCCGAGGCCGGCTGGTGGGACGACCACGTCGCCCCGCACTTCGCCGATCGCGCGCGGGCCGCCGAGCTGATGCAGCGCATGGGCCTGCCCGCCGGGAAAATGGACGCGCTGGTGCAGGAGCTGTCCACCGGCGAACGCCAGCGGGCCGCCCTGGCGCGCGCACTGGCGCTGGCGCCGCGCGCGCTGTTGCTGGATGAACCCACCGCCGCGCTCGATCCCGCCGCCACCGAATTGGTGGAAGCCGAGCTGCGCCGATACCTGGACGGCGGTGCGGCCATCCTGATGGTGACCCACAACCCCGACCAGGCCCGGCGCATGGCCCGCCGCGGCTGGCGCATGGCGCAGGGCAAGCTGGAGCCGCAATGGACGTGATCAAACTGCAGGCCACCGACCTGATCATCGCTTCGCTGCTGGTTGTGCTGTCGGCCGGCATTTCCTTCGCGCTGCGGCTCAACCTGCAGAGGCAGGTGCTGTGGGCGGCGCTGCGCACCGTGGTGCAGCTGCTGCTGGTCGGCCACATCCTGCGCATCGTGTTCGCGCACGCGGCGCCCTGGCTGACCGCGCTGGTGGTGGCCGTGATGATGGCGCTGGCGGCGCGCGAGGTCGCCGCCCGGCCCAAGGCGCGCCTGGCCGGCCATGGCAACGGTTATGTGGGCGCCATGGCCGTCGTCGCCACGACGGTCATCACCGCGCTGTTCATCCTGTCGACCGCGTTGCGGCCCGAACCGTGGTACGACCCGCGCTACACGATCGCGCTGGTCGGCATCGTGCTGGGCAGCGTGCTCAACGCGGCCAGCCTGGCGCTGGACAGCGTGTTGTCCGGCGTGCGCCGCGAAAAGCTGGCCATCGAGGCGCGCCTGTCGCTGGGTGCCACGGCGCACCAGGCCTTCGCGGCGCTGCTGCGGGAATCCGTGCGCCGCGGCATCGTGCCCAGCATCAACCAGATGTCGGCGGCGGGCATCATCACGCTGCCCGGCATCATGACTGGCCAGATCATCGCCGGCATGGACCCCATCGATGCCGCCAAGTACCAGATCCTGTTGATGTTCCTGCTCTGTGGCGCCAGCGGCATGGCGGCCATGGGCGCGGCGTACGGCGCCATGCGGCGGCTGACGGACGAGCGTGGCCGGTTGCGGCTCGATCGGCTGATGGCGGACCGCTAGCGCGGGCGGCGCCCATGGCCGCCCCGCGTCGACCAGGCCGCGCCGGCAAATTTGATGAAATATCGACGGGCTCTGCCGCATACTTCGCCCCTCCATGGAATGGCCGGCGTCACCGGCCGCAAAAGAAGGGCGGGATCCGTATGGGCATTACCGAGATGTTTGCGTGGTTGACCAGCGAGCAGGGCCTGATGGCGCTGCTGGCGCAGAACTGGATGTTGGGTACCTGCATCATCGCCGCCATCGTGTTCATCGAGACCGGCCTGGTGGTGATGCCGTTCCTGCCGGGCGATTCGCTGTTGTTCGCGGCCGGCTCATTCCTGGGCCTGGCGGGCATCGATCCGCTGGTGTCGCTGGCGGCCATCACCACCGCCGCCATTGCCGGCGACGCGCTCAACTATGCCATTGCCTCTTCCCGCTGGGGCCAGAAGCTCGCCCACAGCCGCTGGGTCAAGCGCGAGCACCTCGAGCGGGCGCGCGCCTATTTCGCGCGCTATGGCGCCATGACCATCACGGTGGCGCGCTTCGTGCCCATCGTGCGCACGCTGGCGCCGTTCGTGGCGGGACTGTCGCAGATGCCGCGCCGCACGTTCTTCATCTACAACGTGGTCGGCGCCATTGCCTGGTGCGGCTCGATGCTGCTGGCGGGCTACTGGCTCGGCTCCATCGCCTGGGTGCGCGCCAACCTGCACTGGGTGTCGGTCATCATCATCGGGCTGTCGCTGATTCCGGTGGCGCTGCAAGGGTTGCAGATCCGCCGGGCGCGCGGGGTATCGCGGGCCTGAGCGGCGCGGTCGACGGCGCGATGCCGCGTCGGGCCCTGGCCCGCGGTCCGGCGGGCAACCCGGGCGCAAAGAAAAAGCCGGCGGCTCCTTGCGGAACCGCCGGCTTTTTTTGCGCCACCGGGCCGGGCGGCCCGGGGCGGGGAGCTTAGCCGATGCTGGCCAGCACCTGGTTCAGCGTGGCGCTGGGGCGCATGGCGCGGCTGGCCTTGTCTTCGTTCGGCTGGTAGTAGCCGCCGATGTCGACCGGCTTGCCCTGGGCGGCCTTGAGCTCTTCCAGGATCTTGGCTTCGCCTTGCGCGAACGCGGCCGCGGCCGGGGCGAACAGCGCGGCCAGCGCGCGGTCGTCGGTCTGCTCGGCCAGGGCCTGGGCCCAGTACATCGCCAGATAGAAGTGGCTGCCGCGGTTGTCCAGGCCGCCGACCTTGCGGTCGGGCGACTTGTTTTCGTCCAGGAACTTGGCGGTGGCCAGGTCCAGCGTCTTGCCCAGCACCAGGGCGCGGGCGTTGTCGTAGGCGCGGCCGAGGTGATCCAGCGACGCGGCCAGGGCCATGAACTCGCCCAGCGAATCCCAGCGCAGGAAGCCTTCTTCCAGGAACTGCTGCACGTGCTTGGGCGCCGAGCCGCCGGCGCCGGTTTCGAACAGGCCGCCGCCGGCGACCAGCGGCACGATCGACAGCATCTTGGCGCTGGTGCCCAGTTCCATGATGGGGAACAGGTCGGTCAGGTAGTCGCGCAGCACGTTGCCGGTGACGGAGATGGTGTCCAGGCCTTCACGGATGCGCTTGAGCGAGAACTTGGTGGCCTCGACCGGGGGCAGGATGCGCAGATCCAGGCCGCTGGTGTCGTGGTCGTTCAGGTACTGCTTGACCTTGGCGATGACCTGGGCGTCGTGGGCGCGCTTTTCGTCCAGCCAGAACACGGCCGGCGTCTGGCTGACGCGGGCGCGGGTGACGGCCAGCTTGACCCAGTCCTGGATCGCGGCGTCCTTGGTCTGGCACATGCGCCAGAGGTCGCCGGCCTCGACGGCCTGCTCCAGCAGCACCTTGCCCGAGGCGTCGGTGACGCGCACGGTGCCGGTGGCGGGGACCACGAAGGTCTTGTTGTGCGAGCCGTATTCCTCGGCGGCCTGGGCCATCAGGCCGACGTTGGGCACGCTGCCCATCGTGACCGGATTGAAGGCGCCGTGCTGCTTGCAGTCGTCGATGACGGCCTGGTAGACGCCGGCGTAGCAGCGGTCGGGGATGACGGCCTTGGCGTCCTGCAGCTTGCCTTCGGCGTTCCACATCTTGCCCGAATCGCGGATCATGGCGGGCATGGAGGCGTCGACGATGACGTCGCTGGGCACGTGCAGGTTGGTGATGCCCTTGTCGGAGTTCACCATGGCCAGCTGCGGCAGCGTCTTGTAGGCGGCGTCGATGTCGGCGGTGATCGCGGCCTGCTGGTCGGCGGGCAGCGATTGGATCTTGGCGTACAGGTCGCCGATGCCGTTGTTGGGATCGAAGCCGGCCTGCTTGAGGACGGCGGCGTGCTTGGCCAGCACGTCCTTGTAGAACACCGACACCACGTGGCCGAAGATGACGGGGTCGGAGACCTTCATCATGGTGGCCTTCAGGTGCACCGAGAACAGCACGCCCTGGGCGCGCGCGTCGTCGATCTGGGCCTGCAGGAAGGTCTTGAGCTTGGCGGTCGACAGCACGGCGGCGTCGATGATCTCGCCGGCCTTGACCGGGGTCTTTTCCTTCAGCACGGTCTTGGTGCCGTCGGCGGCGGTCAGTTCGATCTTGACGTCGCCGGCTTCGGCGATCAGGGCCGACTTTTCGGTGCCGTAGAAGTCGCCGCTGTCCATGTGCGCCACGTGGGCCTTGGAGTCAGCCGTCCAGGCGCCCATCTTGTGCGGGTGCTTGCGAGCGTAGTTCTTGACCGACAGCGGGGCACGGCGGTCGGAGTTGCCTTCGCGCAGCACGGGGTTGACGGCGCTGCCCTTGACCTTGTCGTAGCGCGCCTTGACGTCGCGCTCGGTGTCGTTGGCCGGGGCGTCCGGGTAGTCGGGCAGCTTGTAGCCCTGGTCCTGCAGTTCCTTGATGGCGGCCTTGAGCTGCGGCATCGAGGCGCTGATGTTCGGCAGCTTGATGATGTTGGCTTCGGGCTGGACCGCCAGGGCGCCCAGCTCGGACAGGGCGTCGCCCAGCTTCTGGCTGTCGTCGAGGTAGTCGGGGAACAGGGCGATGATGCGGCCCGCCAGGGAGATGTCGCGGGTCTCGACCGTGATGCCAGCGGACTTCGCGAAGGTCTGGACGATCGGCAGCAGGGAACGGGTTGCAAGCGCCGGAGCTTCGTCGGTGAGGGTGTAGATAATCTTCGGAGTAAGAGACATGATCCTTGAATCTGTTCGGCGGTGGCGCTAGGCGCAAACCCGAACATGCTATGCGGCGTCAGCCGGTAGATGTTGTCGAGAGTGGGTTCGTATGGGCAGACCCGGGCAGGCCCCGATCGGCTCAACATGGCGCCGCCCGTCCTTTATGTGCTGGTCCAATTGCCCGACCGCCTGGAAGGTGCGAGTGCCACGAGTCGAACATTGTAATACCGTGGCCCGCGCGGCGGGCGCGGAAATGGGCGCCAATCGTCCGCGGCGCGTGCGCGGGACATCGAAAAATGGGATTTTTACCCCAGGAATGGCGCCAAATCGGCGCAATCTGCTGGCTACGACCTGCAAGTATTGGCTAATATTCGGCATCTTCCCGTGCCGCCTGGCGGGGCGGGACAGAGCGGGGCGCCGGATGACGATGGGCGTTGTAGCGCCCTGGCGTGGAGAGAGTCAATGCGGTTTGGCAATTTGTTGTTCGATCCGAAGTTCCGCTATGCCAGCCGTACCGATGGCAAGACAATCCAATTCACGCCGGTCGAGACCGCCGCGCTGGCGCTGCTGACCGCGCACGTCGGCCAGATCCTGCCGCGCCAGCGCCTGCTGGACGCCACCCAGCGCGGCGAGGCCGAGGCGCTCGAGCGCAGCGTCGACCTGCTCATCAACCGACTGCGCGGCAAGCTTGGCGATTCGGCGCGCGCGCCGCGTTTCATCGCCACCAGCTACGGCGAAGGCTATAGCTGGATCGCCGCGCCCGAGGCGGGGCCGGGCGGCGACGTTTATGTCGCCATCGGCCCGGCGGCGGGGCCCGAGGCGTTGCGCGCCGAGCCTCGGGTGCGGGCCTTCCTGACCGAACTGGCCGACGCCCTGAGGGCGCGGCTGCCGAGCGAACGCGGCGTCAGCCTGCTCTCGCTGGCCGCGGCGAACGAGGCGAAGGCGCCGTTCCGGGTCGAGGTCGGGCTGCGCCAGGACGAGGCCGGGGTGCATTGCGCGGTGGTGCTGCGCGAAGCCGCCAGCGGCGCCGCGCTGCGCGCCGAGCGCTGGACCATCGCGCCCACTGACGAGGCCGAGGTCGGCCACACCGCTGCCGCCGCCTTTGCCGCCTCGCTCAAGAGCGAGATCTGGCGCAGCCTGGCGCGCGCCCGCGGCGACGTGGCCGGCCCCACCGACGAGCCGATCGAACTGCGCCTGCATCGTGCCGCCGTGCTGTTGGCGCGCACGCCGCAAAGCTGGCTGGAGTCGGAAATCGAGCTGCAAAAGCTGCGCGCCGAGCAGCCGGACGATCCGCAGACCGCCCTGATGTGGGCCTCGCATCTCTACGCCAGGCTGGTGCTGGACCTGACCAGCGATCCGGCCGAGCTGGAACCGCAGATCGAGGCGCTGGTGTTCCAGGCGTTGCCCCATGTGCGCGACAACCCGATGCTGGCGCTGGCGGCCGCCAAGCTGCTGTGCTTTCTCAGCCATGGGCACCTGGAACTGGCCGAGGCACTGGCCGAGGAGGCGTTTGCCCAAAGCACCGCGTTCGCGTCGGCCTTCGCGGTGCTGGGACAATTGCGGCTGAACCGCGGGCGCCTGCAGGAAGCCATCGACTACTTCGACCAAGGCATCGAGCTGGCCGAGGCGGGCTCGGAGTTCCAGGTATTCCTGATGGTCCTCAAGTGCACCACGCTGCTGGCGCTGGACGACCGCCAGGCCTGCCTGGCGGCCTGCGAGGCGCTGTACCGGACCAAGCCGTTGACGCGGGCGCAGATGGGGCTGTTCCTGTCTTCGCCCGACGAAGTGCTGCCCGACGACCTGCGCCAGATCCTGCTGGGGCTGGACGCGGACCTGCTGCGCCGGCTGCTGGCGCATTTCGAATATCTGTTCGTGCGGCGCGTGCCGGATGCGGCAGCCAGGAAGAACATGTTCCGCGGCGTGCTGGCGCAATTGGCGCGGCACCGGCCGCTCGACGGACTGCCGGCGCGCGTGAGCGCCTACCTGTAGCCGCCGCGGCGGGGGTGCGCACCGCGCGATGACGCGTTCGATTTGACAAACCGACGCGCATGCGGGAAGCTACGCCCCATGACTTTCCGCGCCGTCCGCATTTCGCTGATTATTACCATCATTCCTGGAATGGTGGGTTAACGCGCGACCGCAGTCAGTCAAACAAACCCGCCCCACGAGGCGGGTTTTTTGTTGCCGCCTCTGCCGGGCCCAGTCCCCACGCCGCAGAGAGTTTTCATGCAACAACCGCAAGCCGCCACCGCCAATACCTCCGAGACCGACGCCTTCGCCCCGGGCCGCGCCACGCCCATGGAATACCTGCGCCAGATCCTGACGGCGCGGGTCTACGACATCGCCCGCGAGACCGAGCTGGACCCCGCCCAGGGCCTGTCGCGCCGGCTCGGCAACCGCGTGCACCTCAAGCGCGAGGACAACCAGCCGGTGTTTTCGTTCAAGGTGCGCGGCGCCTACAACAAGATGCGCAACACGCCGCAGGCGGCGCTGGAACGCGGCGTCATCACCGCCTCGGCCGGCAACCACGCCCAGGGCGTCGCGATCTCCGCCGCCCGGCTCGGCGTGCGCGCCACCATCGTGGTGCCGCAGACCGCGCCGCAGGTGAAGGTGGACGCGGTGCGCGCCTTCGGCGGTCCGACGGTGCAGGTGGTGCTGGCGGGCGATTCCTACAGCGATGCCTATGCCTACGCGCAGACGCTGGCCCGCGACCAGGACCTGACCTTCATCCCGGCGTTCGATGATCCCTACGTCATCGCCGGCCAGGGCACGGTCGGCATGGAGATCCTGCGCCAGCACCCGGGACGGCTGGACGCGGTGTTCGTGCCGATCGGCGGCGGCAGCCTGGCGGCGGGGGTGTCGGTGTACATGAAGGCGGTGGATCCGTCGGTCAAGGTGATCGGGGTGCAGACGGTCGATTCCAGCGCCATGGCGCAGTCGATGCAGGTGGGCGAGCGGGTCAGCCTGGCCGAGGTCGGCCTGTTCTCGGACGGCACGGCGGTCAAGCTGGTGGGCGAAGAAACCTTCCGCCTGTGCCGCCAGTACCTGGACGAGATCATCCTGGTGGATACCGATGCGGTCTGCGCGGCGATCAAGGACGTGTTCCTGGACACCCGCAGCGTGCTGGAACCGGCGGGCGCGCTGGCGCTGGCCGGACTGAAGCAGTATGTCGAGCGCGAGGGCGCACAGGGGCAGTCGCTGGTGGCGATCACCTCGGGCGCCAACATGAATTTCGACCGCATGCGCTTCGTGGCGGACCGGGCCGAGGTGGGCGAGGCGCGCGAAGCCGTGTTCGCCGTGACGCTGCCCGAGGAGCGCGGCAGTTTCCGCCGCTTCTGCGCGGTGATGGGGCAGCGCAGCGTCACCGAATTCAACTACCGCATCGCCGATGCCAACACCGCCCGCATCTTCGTCAGCGTGCAGATCGCGCGCCGCGGCGAGGCCGCGGACATCATGCGCGGCCTGGAGCAGGAAGGCTTCGCGGTCAGCGACCTGAGCCACAACGAAGTCTCCAAGCAGCATATCCGCTACATGGTGGGCGGGCGCTCGCCGCTGGCGGGCGGCGAACGGCTGTTCCGCTTCGAGTTCCCGGAGCGTCCGGGCGCGCTGATGAAATTCCTGTCGGCAATGGCGCCGAACTGGAACATCAGCCTGTTTCACTACCGCAACCAGGGCGCGGACTTCAGTTCGGTGCTGGTCGGCATCCAGGCGCCGCTGGCGGACGACGCCGCGCTGGACCGCTTCCTGGCGCAGTTGGGCTACGCGCATTGGGAAGAGACGGCGAACGAGGCGTACCGGCAGTTCCTGATCTAGGCGGCGGCCAACCCATCATGGGCCAGCCCGTGATGGGCCAGCCCATGATGGGCCAGCCCGTGATGGGCCAGCCCGTCCACATGCACCTGGGGTTGGCCTTGCGGGCAGCGCTCCACCCGCGCCAGCACGCCGTAGGCGTGGCGCAGCGTATCGGGGGTGACCACGGCTTGTGGCGGGCCTTCGGCCAGCAGGACGCCGCCGTGCAGCAGCAGGGCATGGTCGGCGTGGCGCAGCGCGATGTTCAGGTCGTGCAGCACCACCAGCGTGATGAGCCGGTGGCGGACGGTCTGGCGCCGCAGCACGTCCATGACGTGGAACTGGTAGTTCAGGTCCAGCGCCGACAGCGGTTCGTCCAACAGCAGCAGGCGCGGACGCCGCACCAGCGCCTGCGCCAGTGACGCCAACTGCTTCTGGCCGCCGGACAGCTCGTCGAGGTAGCGGCTGGCGAGATGGCCGATGCCCAGTTCGGCCAGTACCTGCATGGCCTCGCGCATCAAGGCGTCGCCGCCCTGGCGCGCGCGGCCCGAGCGGGCCGCCACCAGCACCGACTCCAGCACGGTCATGTGAACGCCCTTGGGCAGGGCCTGGGGCATGTACATGGCGTGCTCGGCGCGGCGGGCCGGAGAGAGGCCGGCGAAATCCGCGCCGTCCAGCCGCAGGTCGCCGCCAAGCATGGGATTGAGCCCCGCCAGCGTCTTGAGCAGCGTCGATTTGCCGCTGCCGTTCGGTCCCAGCAGCGCCGTCAGTGTGCCCTCGGGCAGCGGCGCGGCCCGCAGGGCGCGCAGCACCGGGCGGTTGCCATAGCCGGCGGTGAGCGAGCGGATGTCCAGCGAGGCCATGGCGTCAGCGCTGCAGCGCCAGCGTGCCGCGCATGTGCTGGGCGTGGGCCGGGAACGAGCAATAGAAGGTGTAGGACTCACCCGCGGCCAGGCGGCTGACGGGGAACGTGACGGTGGCGGTTTCACCGCCGCCGAGCATCGGCGTCCTGGCCAGGATGCGGCCGTCGCCCGGCGCCAGGAAGTCGTGCGCCGCGCCGGCCTTGATGCCGTCGACCATGACCGCGTCAATGTCCTCGGTCTTGGTCAGCACCCAGTTGTGGCCGGCCTTTTCCTTGCTGTTCTTGCCGGTGTGGATGAGGCGCACCGTGAAGTCCTTGCAGATCGCCGGGACCACGATGTGGTTGGGCGCGAACTTCTTGCCGGGCTGGCCTTCGACGTCGATGCCGCAGGCGGGATCGGCGGCGTGGGCGGCGCCGGTGGCCAGCAGGGCGAGGAAGGCGAGCGGGTAGCGGTATTGCATGGGGAGGCGTCTCCAGGGGCAGGGGAAGGCGTCAGCCACGCTTGAGGGCGCGGATGACGATGGTGAGAAAGAAGGGAATGCCGACCAGCGAGGTCACGATGCCGACCGGGATGAGGGCGCCGGGCAGCACGGTCTTGGAGGCGACCGAGGCCAGCGACAGGATCAGGGCGCCGGCCAGCGCGCTGCCGGGCAGGTAGTAGCGATGGTCCTCGCCCAGCAGCAGGCGGGCGATGTGCGGCGCCACCAGCCCGACGAAGCCGATGGTGCCGACGAAGGACACCGCCAGCGCCGCCAGCGCGCTGACCCGCAGCAGGCTGACCAGGCGCAGGCGCTTGACGTCGATGCCGAAGCTGGCGGCGCGTTCCTCGCCCAGCCGCACCGCGGTCAGCTTCCACGCGTCGCGCAGCGAGAACGGCAACGCCAGCGCCAGCGCGGCCGCCATCACGCCCACGGTGGTCCAGGTGGCGCGCGCCAGACTGCCCATGGTCCAGAACACGATGCCTTGCAGCGCTTCCTCGCTGGCGATGAACTGCAGCAGCATGACCAGGGCCTGGAACGAATACACCAGCGCGATGCCGAACAGCACCACGCCCAGCGTCGAACCGCCGCGCCAGCGCGCCACGCGCTCCAGGATCAGCACCGACACCAGGGTGCTGGCGAAGGCCGACAGCGACACCACCATGCCGGGCGGCAGCGCCGGCACGTGCCAGTCCAACGTGATGGCCAGCGAGGCGCCGAACGCGGCCGCGGCCGACACGCCCAGCGTATAGGGGCTGGCCAGGGGGTTGTCCAGCATGGTCTGCATCTCGGCGCCGCCCAGGCCCAGGGCCAGGCCCACCAGCAGCGCCATCAGGGCGTAGGGCAGGCGGAACTGCCAGACGATGACGCGGGTGCCAGCGTCGGCGGCGTCGGGGTGCAGCAGGGTGCGCAGCAGGTCGAGCGGCGCCAGGCCCGCCGGGCCGGTGGCGACGTCGGCCAGCAGGCTGATGGCGATGGCCACGGCCAGCGCCAGGGCCAGCGCCAGCCGCCGCCGGCGGGTGCGATGGTAGCGGGCGACGGGATCGTCCAGGACGCCGTCGGCCGCGAGGGCGGTAGCGGAACTCTGCATGATGGCGTGCCTGCCTGCCGTCAACGGGCGGCGGGTGCGGTCCAGTAGGTGCCGGCGCCGTCCACGTCGAGGAAGTCGCGATACAGCGTGGCCAGCGTGGCGTCCGGGTCCAGCGCGCCGGCGCGGTCGGGGTACAGCCACTTGGCCATCGCCTCGATTGCCGCGACGTTGTAGGGCGAGTTGTAGAACGCGTGCCAGATGCCGAAGGCACGGCCGCGCTTGACCGCGTCCAGGTCGCGGATGCCGTCGCGTTGCAGCAGGGTCGAGAGGCTGGCGGCGGACACGTCGGCGGCGGCGCCGGGGCCCGCCAGCAGGCCGGGACGGCCGGGGTCGGAGCGGCTGCCGGTGGCGATGTAGACCTGTGGCTGGGCCTGCAGCAGGAATTCCATGCTGACGTCGCCGATCGCGCCCGGCAGCACCGGGGCCGCCACATTGACGCCGCCGGCCGTCTCCAGCAGGTCGCCGAAGCTGCCGTTGCCGGTGGTGTGGCAGCAGGCGGGCCAGACGCCGGCCAGCATTTCCACGAATACGCGAGGACGCTCGGCCTGCGGCACCGGCTGCACCAGTTCGCGCACCTTGGCCAGGTGCGACTCATAGAACGCGATGTAGCGCTCGGCCTGTTCCGGACGGTCGAGCGCCTGGCCCAGGATGCGCAGGCTGGGCACGGTGTTCTGGACCGGATGCTGGCGGAAATCGATGAACACGACCGGAATGCCGGCCTGCTGCAGTGACGCGATCATCGGGTTGTTGCGGCCCGGGCCGTGGCCGCTCAGGCTGAAGATGGCCACGTCCGGCTTGAGCGAGACGATCTTCTCCGGGCTGACGCTGGCCTCCGAGGTGGTGCCGATCAGCGGCACCTCGGCCGCCTTGGGGAAACGCTTGATGAGTTGCTGCCAGGAATAGGGATCCTGCTGCTTGAGCTCGCCCTGCCAGCCGACCACGCGCGCCACCGGGTCGGCGCGGTCCAGCAACGCCATGGCGAAGACGAAGCGGCCTTCGCCCAGCAGCACCCGCCGCGGATGATCGGGCACGGTGACGACGCGGCCGGCCAGGTCGGTCACCTGGCGGGCCTGGGCGCCGGGCAGGGCGCAGAGCAGGGCGGTGGCGGCCAGCGCCGCGCGGAACATGTTTTTCAAACGCATGGGGAGATCCCGATCCAGTGGCCACGACACGCCCCGCGGGCTTGCGGGTAACGCGAACCATTCCTATCGGCAGGCAGTCTCCGTCATCAGGGTTCAAGAATTCGTTAAGACGCGCCCCGGGTTGTGGCGGCCCCGCCGCGAAACGGCTGGCGTCCGTGGCGGGATCGGGGTCGCGCTTACAATCTGAGATTGATTTACATTCCCCGCACCGCCCCATGCGCGTTCTTGTCATCGAAGACGACCCCGATATCCTGGCGAACATCACGCATCACCTGACGCGCCGCGGCTACATCGTCGACTGCGCCGAGGACGGTTTGCGCGGCTACGCCATGGCGGCCGAGGGCGGTTTCGACCTGATCGTGCTCGACCTGATGCTGCCGCGGCTGGACGGCTACGACCTGTGCCGCCGGCTGCGCGCGGAGGCGCGCTGCGATACGCCTGTCATCATGGTGACCGCGCGCGACACGTTGGACAACCGGCTGACGGGGTTCGACGCTGGCGCCGATGATTACCTGGTCAAGCCGTTCGCCCTGGCGGAGCTGGCGGCGCGCGTCAAGGCCCTGCTGCACCGCGCCCATGGGGCCGGTGCAGCGCGGGTGCTGCAGGTAGGCGACCTGACGCTGGATACCGGCACCCTGGCGCTGGCGCGGGCCGGACAGCCGCTGCGGCTGCCGCCTTCGCCGCTGCAACTGCTGATGCTGCTGATGCGCGCCAGCCCGGCGGTGGTGCACCGAGGCCGGCTGGAAGAGGCGCTGTGGCGCGATTCGCCGCCGGACAGCGATAGCCTGCGCACGCACATCCACCAGATCCGCCAGGTGGTGGACAAGCCGTTCGCCACGCCGCTGCTGCACACCGTGCACGGCATCGGCTACCAAATGCGGGCCGGCGACGATGCGTAGCGCGCGGCGCGGGCTGGCGCGCTATCTGGTACGCACCTACCTGCTGCTGGCGCTGCTCGTTGGCGGCGCGCTGACCTGGGTCTCGATCTGGAGCGTGAACACGCTCGAAGTCCATCTGCAGCGCATCGACATGGGCATGGCGGTGGAACGGGTGCGCAACGATTTCCTGGCCGGCGTCGATCCCGGACGGCCGCACCGTTTCTTCCATGGCGCGCCGGGCAGCGAAGCGTTTCCGGCGGGGCTGCGGGGCCTGGCGCCGGGCTTTCACAAGATCGAGCGCGAGGGCCGCGTCTGGCACGTCATGGTGGACGACAAGGACGGCCAGCGCTACATGCTGCTGCGCGACTACACCGAGTACGAACGCAACCAGTCCACATCGCACTGGACCGTGGTCAGCGGCCTGGCCGGCGGCCTGGTGCTGGCGTTCGTGCTGGGCACCCTGGCGACGCGGCGCATGTTGCGGCCGCTGGCGCGGCTGGCGGCGCAGGTCACGGCGCGCGGCGCGCAGCCGCCCCAGACCCGCCTGGCGGCGGACTATCCGCCGGACGAGATCGGTCGGCTGGCGGACGCTTTCGACGCCACCTACAACCAGCTCGAACAGGCGCTGCGGCGCGAACAGTTGTTCACGGCGGACGTCGGCCATGAATTGCGCACGCCGCTGATGGTGATTTCCAGCTCCTGCGAGCTGCTGCTGGACGAACCCGGCCTGGACGCCGACGGCAGCGCTCGCGTGCGGCGCATCGCCGCGGCCGCGGCCGACATGGGCGAACGGCTCGATACCTACCTGATGCTGGCGCGCGGGCGCGACGCCAGTGACCAGTTCAAGCGCGAAAGCGCCGGCGGCGCGGCGCGTGAACAACTGGCGGCCTGGAGCGCGATGGCGCAGCGGCGCGGCATGTCGCTCGTACTCGAAGCGCCGGCGCAGGCGAGCGCGGGGGATCCAGACGATGCGCAGGCGGCGGCCGCGCAGGCCGACGCGCCGCGTTATCCCGCGCCCTTGCTGCGCGCGCTGCTGTCCAACCTGATCCGCAACTCGCTGCAGTACGCCGGCCCGGGCGCGCGCGTCACGATCAGCGCCGGCCCGGACTACCTGCAGGTGGCCGACGACGGCCCGGGCATCCCGCTGGAACGGCAGGAAGCCGTCTTCAGCCCGTTCGTGCGCGGCGCGCAGCCCGATGCCGGCAACCTGGGGCTGGGGCTGTCCCTGGTGCGGCGCATCTGCGAGCACCAGGGCTGGCGCGTGTCGCTGCGGTCGGCGCCCGGGCAGGGCAGCGTGTTCAGGGTGGACCTCAGAACGACAGCTCGGCCGTGAAGGTCACGGTGCGGCCGGCGCCGGGCACGCCATAGAGCTGGAATCCGTCGAGCGAGGCGCCGACGCGGCTGTAGTAGAACTTGTTGAACAGGTTCTCCACGTTCATGCCCAGGGTCAGCGACTTGTCGACGCGATAGCGCGCGGCGACCGAGTGCAGCCAGTAGGACGGCGCCTTCTCGTCGTCGCGCACCCAGATGGGATGGGTGCCGGACGGGCCCGACACGGTGGAACTGTTGTTGTTCTTGCCGCCCACGTACTTGTTGTCGGTGTAGCGCCGCTTGCCCACGTATTGCGCGCCGTAGCTCAGCGACAGCTTGTCGGTGGCGGCATAGGTGGTCCACAGGTTGAACGTCAGGTCCGGCACGTTCTTGGCTTCCTCGCCGCTGTTGGCGCCCTTTGTAATGCGGCTCTTCAAGGCGCTGACGCCGGCGAAGGCCGACCAGCGCGGGGTGAGGTTGCCCGCCAGCCCCAGCTCGATGCCGTCGACCCGCTTGGCGGGCAGCGCGCGCACCACGTCGGTGGCGTCGTCGCCATACTCCCAGGAGTCGGACAGCTCGGTGCGGAACACCGCGCCTGTCAGCGACAGGTCGCCCTGGGCCAGGTCCCACTTCCCGCCCAGCTCGTAGGTCTTGGACACCGCCGGCTTGTAGCTGTCGCCGCCGGTGGCGCCGTAGATGTTGTTGTTGGTCGAGGCGCCCAGCGCGGACGGCTGCGCGGCCTGGCTGTAGGCGGCGTAGAGGCTGGCCTCGGGCACCGGCTTGTAGGTCACGCCGAGGCGGCCGCTCCAGGCGCCGTCCTCGACCCGGTTGGTGCCGTGCTTGCCGGCGGAGCCGGTGACCTGCGTGACGCGGAACCGGTCATAGCGCAGCGCGCCCTGCAGCAGCCATTGCGGCGTCAGCGTCAGCGTGTCGCCAACGTACAGGCCGGTGTTGAAGACCTCGGCGCGGTTGCCGTCGGCGCCCTTGACCTTATCGACCCCGCCCATGTCGACGCCGCCGTTGTTGCGCAGGTCGAAGGTCGGGTTGGTCGACGGCGCCTTGATGGTGCGTTCGTGATCGCCGTAGGTCTCCTTGTAGAACTCCACGCCGGTCACCAATTGGTGCTTGATGGCGCCGGTCTGGAAATCCAGGCTCAGGTTGGTCTGGTTGGCCAGGATGGTGTAGCGCTTGGAGGTGCCGAAGTCGTTGCCGCGCAGTTGGCCATAGGGGCTGGGGTTGTCCAGCGCCACATAGCCGCTGTACGAGGGGATGCCGTCGGCGCTGTTGACCAGCGGCCCGGCGCCGGCGTAGCCGTAGGAGGTGCGCGAGGCGCTGTTCAGGCGCGCCGGCGACAGCACGCCGATGCGGTCGGTCTGTTCCCAGCGGCTGATGTTGGACAGGCGCACGCGGTCGTTGAAATCGTGTTCCGCCTTCAGGGTGGCCTGGTCGGTGCGGGTCTGTTCGGTGTACAGCGACGGATCGCCGTACCAGGCGTTGCGCGATACGTTCGGCATGCGCTGGCCGCCGGTGCCGCGCTGGATCGGCACGCCGCCGTCGGGAATGTTGTTGTCTTCCTGGTGCAGGTAGTTCAGGGTGACGCGGGTGGGCGTGCCCAGCCCCATCGCCAGCGAGGCCGCCATGCCGGAGCGGTCGAACTCGGTCACGTCGCGCTCGGCCACGCCGTTGTGGTGGCGCATCAGGTTGATGCGCAGCGCCGAGCTGTCGGTCAGTTCCTGGTTCAGATCGGCCGTGATGCGGCGGTAGTGGTCGGTGCCCAGGCCGCCGGACGCCTTGTAGAACGAGCCCAGCCGGGCTTCCTTGCTGACGAGGTTGACGCTGCCGCCGACCGCCGAGACGCCGGATTCGATCGAGCCGGTGCCCTTGAACACTTCGGCCCGCTCCAGGTTGAAGATGTCGGTGCGGCTGGACATGCCGGCGTCGCGGATGCCGTCCACGGTGATGCTCTGTTCGGCCGAAAAGCCGCGGATGGTGAACATGTCGCCCCAGCCCAGGTTGCCCTCGCCGGAGCTGAAGGTGATACCGGGAACGTTACGCAGCACGTCCTGTAGGCTCTGGGCATGCTGCTCTTCCAGCACCTCGTGCGGCACCACCGTGATGCTTTGCGGGGTGTTCAGCAGGGGCTGGGTGAATTTGCCGGACTGCACGTGGTCGGCCTTGTAGGGCGCCGGGCTGTCGGCCTGCACCGTCACCGGCGCCAGCACCGTGGCGTTGTCGCTGGCCGGCTGCGCCTGCGCGCTGGCGGCGGCGCCAAGCGCCACGCCCAGGGTCTTGAGCGACACCGCGCCGGGATGAGGGGTTTTGTACTGCGCCATGATCAGGTTCCAGAAAAATGCCAATGAGAATCGTTAGCGATTCTAGGAAGGCGGGTCTCAAGATCTCGTTAAGGCGAGGGGCGCCATCGTCATGGGGTGCCGCTCCGAACGCGGCGGTGGCCGCTGACGGCTGGGCGGGGTATTCCGGCGGTCCGAAAAAAACGCCTTCCGGGGGAAGGCGTTCTCGCGACAGGCGTGGAAGCGGGCAGGCCCGCCCGGCCTCAATGCAGGATCTGGCTCAGGAACAGCTTGGTGCGCTCGTTCTGCGGGTGGTCGAAGAACTCGTCCGGGCTGTTCTGCTCGATGATCTCGCCGCGGTCCATGAAGATGACGCGGTTGGCGACCTTGCGCGCGAAGCCCATTTCGTGGGTCACGCACAGCAT
>NZ_CADIJW010000061.1 GCF_902859745.1 Achromobacter dolens
CGCCCAGGCGGCGGCCGGCACGGCGGCGGGCGCGGCGGCCGCTTCGGGCGCCGACCCGGTGCAGCGCCTGCAGCAGCTCAAGGACCTGCTCGACAAGGGCCTGATCACGCCGGCCGACTACGACGCGGCCAAGGCCGAGGTCCTGAAGAAACTCACTAGCTGAACGCCGCCCGCCCATGCAGCAGGTCCTGTGTCCGCAGTGCGGAGCACCCGTCAAGTTCACTTCCACGGCATCGGTCATGGCGGTCTGCGGCGCCTGCCGCAGCACGCTGCTCAAGGACGCCGAGTCGGTCAAGCGCATCGGCGAGACCGCCGATGTCCTGGAAGACTATTCGCCGCTGTGCCTGGGCGCCGCCGGCCAGTTCGAAGGCAAGCGCTTCGACCTGATCGGCCGCATCCAGTTGCGTTACGAGGACGGCTTCTGGAACGAGTGGTACCTGTGGTTCGAAGACGGCTCGGACGGCTGGCTGTCGGACGCCTCCGGCCAATACGCCATTACCCGCCGCCGCAAGGCCAAGACCGTGCAGGGCCTGCCGGCCTTCGCCGACATCGCGCCCGGCGACGACATGAAACTGGATGGCCAGCGCTTCACGGCTTCCGACGTGCGGCGCTGCCGCGCTGGCGGCGCGCAGGGGGAACTGCCGTTCGTGCCGGGCGATGGCTGGGAAGCCAAGGTGGCCGATTTCCGCAGCCTGGATGCGTTCCTGACGCTGGACTTCTCCGATGGCCCCGAACCCGAGCTCTACATCGGCAAGGCCTTCGACCTGGCGGGCATGCAGGCGGCGACGCTGCGTTCGAACGAACAGGTCGAGGAAACCGCCGGGCGCTTCCGCGGCCAGATCAAGGCGCTGGACTGCCCCAACTGCGGCGCGCCGATCAGCTTCGTCGCCGCCATGGCGACGCAGGTGGTGTGCCCGTCGTGCGCGGCCACGGTCGACTGCGCCGGCGAGACCGCCGAAGTCATCGAGAAGGCGCGCAAGGTCAAGGCAATCAAGACCACGCTGGCGCTGGGCGCCACCGCCAGGATCGATGGCGTCGCCTACACCCTGATCGGCCTGATGAAATGCGCCGACCCGGACCCCGAGGAGCCCTCGGACTGGATCGAATACCTGTTGTTCAACCCGGCCAAGGGCTTCATCTGGCTGGTGGAGACGGACGAGGGCTGGGAGCGCGTGCAGGTCTGCGATACCTGGCCCAGCTACAACAACGCCACCAGCGTGCGCTGGCGTTCCAAGCTGTACCAGAAGCTGTACGACTACACCTCGCGCGTCGACCTGGCGCTGGGCGCCTTCAACTGGCGCGTCAAGGTGGGCGACAGCACCAGGATCACCGACTACAAGGCCGGCAACCTCAAGCTCACCCGCGAACAGGGGCCGGCCGAGGTGGGCTGGTCGGCCGCCGCGCCGGTGGCGCCGGCGCAACTGGCCCAGTGGTTCGACAATCCCGAACTGGCCAGGCAGAAGGCGATGCCGCGCTCTGCCTCGCCGGGCGGTTATCGCAAATGGGCCTGGTTCGCCACCATCGCCATGGGATTCCTCAACATGGGCAACATCTTCAGCGGCCGCATCCTGCCGATCCTGATAGGCCTGGCCTTCCTGTGGCTGCCGGCCAGCCTCGCGGACAAGATGTCGGCAAAGGACGACTGAGGCATGGGCAAGTTCTTCTACGCCATCTACGCCCTGATCGTGGTCATCGCAGCCACCGGCGCCAGCTCGCCCGGCGCCCGCTTCACCAGCGGTGGCAGCGGCGGCAGCAGCAGCAGTTGGGGCGGCGGATCGTCGGGCAGCTCGGGCTGGTCGTCGGGCGGATCGCACAAGTGACGCCGCACGCGACGCCCGGCCGCCACATCCTGGCCGACTTCCGTGGCGTGGACGCCGGCCTGCTGGCCGACGCCCAGGCGCTCGAGCGCGAGCTGCTGGGGGCCGCCGAGGCCGCCGGCGCGCGCGTGTTGGGCGCGCACTTCCACCATTTTGGAGAAGGCGCGGGCGTGACGGGCGTGGTCATGCTGAGCGAATCGCACATCAGCGTGCATTCCTGGCCCGAGCACCGCTTCGCGGCGCTGGACATCTTCATGTGCGGGGCCGCCCGGCCCGAACTGGCGCTCGAGCGGCTGCGGGCCGCGCTGGCCCCCGACACGGTGCGCGTCACCACGGTCGACCGCGGCTGAGCGGGCTCCAGGCCGATTTCCTCCCTTCGTTGATCGGGCGCAAGCCGGCCCCGGGCACAAATTGACGAGCGTTATATACCTATATATATTTCGATACCGAGATTGATCTTGTCCGAGGAGAGATGCATGTTCCGCAAACACCCGGTCCTGGCGCTGTCGCTGGCCCTGGCCGCCGCCTGGGGCCCCAGCGCCCACGCTGGCGACCTGGTCGTGTCCGCCGCCGCCAGCCTGACCAACGCGTTCAAGGACGTGGCCCAGGCGTACGAGAAGGAGCATGCCGGCACCAAGGTCATCCTGAACTTCGGCGCTTCCGACGTGCTGCTGCAGCAGATCGTCAAGGGCGCGCCCGCCGACGTATTCGCGTCCGCCGACCAGAAGGCGATGGACAAGGCGGTCGAGGAAAAGGCCGTCAAGCCCGAGTCGCGGGTGGATTTCGCCGCCAATCAGATCGTGCTGATCGTGCCGACGGACAGCAAGGCCAACATCACCGCGCTCAAGGACCTGACGCGCGACGACATCAAGCGCATCGCCTACGGCAACCCGGCCTCGGTGCCGGTGGGCCGCTACACGCAGGGCGCGCTGCAGGCCGCCGGCCTGTGGGACGCGGTGCAGGCCAAGAGCGTGCTGGCGCAGAATGTGCGCCAGAGCCTGGATTACGTGTCGCGCGGCGAAGTGGACGCGGGCTTCGTGTTCGCCACCGACGCGGCAATCATGCCGGACAAGGTCAAGGTGGCGGTGCGCGTGCCGTCGCAGACGCCGGTCACCTATCCCATCGCCGTGACGGCGCGTGATGCCGCCGCCCAGGAAGCCAAGCGCTTCGTGGCCTACGTGATGTCGCCCGCCGGGCAGGAAATCCTGTCACGCTACGGCTTCCAGAAGCCTTGAGGGCGCGGGCGGTAGCCAACGCGGTCTGTGATGAGTGATCCGGTATGGGTGCCCCTGCTGCTTACCCTGAAAGTGGCGGGTTGGGCAACGCTGCTGGCCGCCGTGGCCGGCACCGCGACCGCCTATGGCCTGTCGCGCTGGCGCTGGCCGGGCCGCGACCTGCTGGATGCCGTCCTGACCCTGCCGCTGGTGCTGCCGCCCACGGTGCTGGGCTACTACCTGCTGGTGCTGCTGGGCCGGCGCGGCGTGCTGGGCGAGAAGCTGGCGGCGCTGGGCATCGAACTGGTGTTCACCTGGCAGGGCGCGGTCATTGCCGCGTCGGTGGTGGCCTTTCCGCTGGTGTTCAAGTCGGCCCGCGCCGCCTTCGAAGACGTCGATCCTCAACTGGAAAGCGCGGCCCGCGTGCTGGGCGTGCGCGAGGCCGGCGTGTTCTTTCGCGTGACCTTGCCGCTGGCGGCGCGCGGCATCGTGGCCGGCGTGCTGCTGGCCTTTGCCCGCGCGCTGGGCGAGTTTGGCGCCACCCTGATGATTGCCGGCAACCTGCCCGGCCGCACCCAGACGCTGTCAGTCGCCATCTACGAGGCGGTGCAGGCGGGCGATGACGCCACCGCCAATTTCCTGGTGCTGGTGACCTCCATCACCTGCGTGGTCGTGCTGCTGGCGGCCGGCAAGCTGGTGCCGATCCGCTCCAGCCGTCGCGGAGGCGGGCGATGAGCGTCGACCTGCGCATCCGCAAGGACATGGTGTCGGGCGACCGCCACTTTTCCCTGGACGTGGCGTTCTCCTCCAAGTCCAGGCGCATCGCGCTGTTCGGCCCGTCGGGCGCCGGCAAGAGCCTGACGCTGCGGGCGGTGGCCGGCCTGCTGCGGCCGGACGCCGGCCGCATCGAGATCAACGGACGGGTGCTGTTCGATTCCGATGCGCGCCTGAGCGTCGCGCCGCAGGCCCGCCGCGTGGCCTATCTGTTCCAGGACTACGCATTGTTCCCGCATCTGACGGTGGCGCAGAACATCGCCTTCGGCTCGCGCCGAGGCTGGCTCAATCCGCCGCGGCGGGCCATGTCGGCCGAGGCGCGGCGCTGGGTCGACGCCTTTGAACTGGGCGCCATCGTGGGCAGCTATCCGCACGAGATCTCGGGAGGACAGAAGCAGCGCGTGGCGCTGGCGCGCGCGCTGATGGTCAAGCCGGAAATCCTGCTGCTGGACGAGCCGTTCTCGGCGCTGGACTCGCAGTTGCGCGGCAAGATGCGCCAGGAGCTGAGCGCGCTGCAACGCCAGTTGGACGTGCCGATGCTGCTGATCACGCACGATCCGGCCGACGTCGAGGCGCTGGCCGACGAGGTCTTCGAGGTCCGCGACGGCAAGGTGCATCGCCGCGACGAGGACGTGGGCGTGTGACGGGCAGGGCGGCATTCAAAGCGTGAATGCCGCTGCCTGTAAGCGCCGCGGCCGCCCGGGGCCGACCGCGGTGGCGGCAAGCGCCTGGCCGCAACGGAGCGAAGTCAGTCCAGCACGCCCAGGATCACGCTCGAGGCCTTGAACACGGCGACCGCGCCCGCGCCTTCGCCCAGTCCCAGGTCCTGCGCGCTTTCGTTGGTGACGATGGCCGCCAGCGTGGCGCCGCCTTCCAGTTCGATCAGGATCTCGCTGTTGACCGCGCCGGCGCGCACCGCCGTCACGGTGCCTGGCAATTGGTTGCGGGCCGACAGCCGCAGGCCGGCGCCGGGCGCGCCGACGATCACCGACGAGGCCTTGACCAGCGCCAGCGCTTCCTTGCCGGGCGCCAGTTCGAGTTCCTGGGTGCTCTCGCGGGTGATGGTGGCCGTGATGACCTGGCCGCCGGCGATGCGCAGCAGGACTTCGTCGTTGACGGCGCCCGTGCGGACCTCCATCACGGTGCCCATGAGTTTGTTGCGTGCGCTGGTTTTCAGCATGAAGCGTCTCATCAGGTCGATGTCGCCGCTGGCATCCAGGCCGGCGCGCGCCAGGTTTTCCATGAATTTGCGGTGCTCGGCTTCCAGCACCCGGAACGTCGCGATCAGGCCGCGCGCCCGGTCGGTCAGGCGCGTGCCGCCGCCGCCCTTGCCGCCGGCCGCCCGCAACACCAGCGGTTCGCCCGCCAGGTTGTTCATGGCGTCGATGGCGTCCCAGGCGCCCTTGTAGCTCATGCCGACCGCGCGCGCGGCGGCCGTGATCGAGCCGGTGGCGTCGATCTGCGCCAGCAGGTCTATGCGGTTCTTGCCGCCCCAGTTCTGGGCGCCGGAACGAAACCAAATCGAGCCGTCGAGTTCCAACATCGGTAACGGGTGTGGTCAGCTTGATGAAAGTACCGCGAGTGTAATGGAGCCCGCGCCGCCGGCATTCGGGAGGGATCGGATGAGAATGAGATGCTGTTGAAACTTTATCCGCTTCGCGGCACTATGAGTGCGCTCAGGATGTGTTGAGGTGTGTTGACATCGGGGGTCGGCTCGCGGCCCCGCTTCTTGGAGATCGACATGAAAGCGCTGAAAATGCTGGCATCGGGTTCCATGGTGACACTACTGGCGGCCTGCGCTTCCGGCCCCACCATCAAAAGCGATTACGACCATCAGGCGGATTTCTCGCGCTACCGGACCTTCGGCTACATGTCGCCGCTGGGCACCGACAAGGCCGGCTACAGCACCCTGCTGACCGAACGCCTCAAGGACGCGACCCGTGGCCAGATGGAAATGCGCGGTTATGTCTACGACGCCGCCAATCCCGACCTTCTGGTCAATTTCAACGGCAAACTGCAGCAGAAGACCGAGGTGACCCAGGCGCCGCCGCCTCCGCCGATGGGGCCGTACTACGGCTATCGCGCCGGCTTCTACGGCGGCTGGCCCGGCTACGGCTGGGGCGACACCGTCTACCAATACACCGAGGGCACCCTCAACATCGACCTGGTCGACCCGCGCCGCAAACAGTTGGTGTGGGAGGGCGTCGCAGTCGGCGAAGTCCGCGATCCCGAGGCCGCGACCTCGCCGCAGAGCATAGAGAAGGCTGTGGCCCAGGTCTTCGCCCAGTATCCGTTCCGCGCCGGCGTCGCCGCGCCGCAGCGGCCGGACAAGCGCAAACCGTAGCGTCATCCAAAGGAACCCCGCATGAGCACCCGCCGCAAATCCTCGTCTACCGATACCGGCGCCACGCCGTCCTATGACACCGTCGCCCTGGTGCTGCAGGGCGGCGGCGCCCTCGGCTCGTACCAGGCGGGGGTGTACCAGGGCCTGCACGAGGCCGGCATCCGCCCGAACTGGATCTCCGGCATCTCGATCGGTTCGATCAACGCGGCGATCATTGCCGGTTCGCGCGAGGACGAGCGCATCGAACGGCTGCGCGGGTTCTGGGAAAGCATCTGCCGGCCGGCGGGGTTCGCCTCCGTCCCCTGGGGCGATACGCTGGCCGGCATGTTCGAGGGCATTCCATTCGGCTTCGGCTCGCCCGCCATGAATGGCCAGTTGTCGGCCTTCCAGGCGCTGTTCTCGGGGCAGCCGGGCTTTTTCAAGCCGCGCTTTCCGCCGCCTTACTGGGTGCACGGCAAGGGCGCGGCGTCCACCAGCTTCTACGACACCACGCCGCTGGCGGCGACGTTGCGCGAGTACGTGGATTTCGATCTGCTCAATTCCGGCGCGGTGCGCGCCAGCTTTGGCGTGGTCAATGTGCGCAGCGGCAATTTCGCCTATTTCGACAGCCTCAAGGACACCCTGCGGCCCGAGCACATCATGGCCTCCGGCGCCTTGCCGCCCGGCTTCCCGTCAGTGGAGATCGACGGCGAGCACTACTGGGACGGGGGCGTGGTGTCCAACACGCCGCTGGCGCAGGTCCTGACCAGCGACACGATGCGCGACACGCTGGCCTTCCAGGTCGACCTGTGGCCCGCGCGCGGCGGGCTGCCGACCACGCTCGAGGAAGTGGCCGAGCGCCAGAAGGACATCCAGTACTCCAGCCGGACCCGCATGGTCACCGACCAGCTACGCCGCGTGCTCAAGCTGCGCCATGGCCTGCAGCAACTGCTGGAGCGCCTGCCCGAAAAAGAGCGGGGCGCGCCCGAGCTGGCCGAGATCCGCCGCCTGGCCAAGACCCCGGCCACCAACATCATCAACCTGATCTACGAGTCCAAGCACCGCGAGCGCTTCTCCAAGGACTATGAGTTCGGCACCGAGGCCATGCGCGAGCACTGGGAGTCGGGCCTGGCCGACATCCGCCAGACGCTGGCCAAGCCGGGTATCCTGGCGCGCCCGACGCAGGACAGTTGCTTCGTGGCCCACGACATCCACCGCAATGGCAAGCACACCTCCTGAGGTTCCGCGCGGCGGTCTGGGATCCGTCTGATTCCAGGGAAACTTCGCCGCACAACGGCGTCAGCAACGGTAGTCTTTCGGCAAGACTTGAAACCTTGTTCCGGGTCCGGGCCGCCGTCTTCCGCGCCGCGCCCGCGCCCGCTGGAGACGCCAACATGACTATCGCTTTCCCCGTCCCCCCTGTCCGCGGCCCGCAGTCCGCGCCTGCGGTTCCGGGCGCCGCCACGCCGGCCCCGCCGCCGGCCGCCGCGGCCGAACCGGCCGAGGGCCCCTTCCCGGTGCGGCTCGACGGCTGGTGGAGCCTGCTGTACCACGGCTGGACCTTGCTGACCCCGCAAGGCACGCGGCTGGACCTGACCGAGGTCGAGCGGG
Organism: Achromobacter dolens; assembly: GCF_902859745.1. Classification (GTDB taxonomy): domain Bacteria; phylum Pseudomonadota; class Gammaproteobacteria; order Burkholderiales; family Burkholderiaceae_B; genus Achromobacter; species Achromobacter dolens. The sequence continues at coordinate 7,740 of NZ_CADIJW010000061.1, forward strand.
CCTGCTTCCAGTGCCTGCTGCGCAACCCGCGCAAGGAACTGTTGCGCGAGGAACTCGCCTTGCTGCGCGAGGAATTGATGCTGCCGCGCCAGAGCACCAACCTGCGCGCCCTGAATGTGGCGATCTGCCGCCTGCGGCGCAAGGTGCGCGAGGCTGGCGGGCGCCTGCCGTTGCATACGGTGCATGGCGTGGGCTATGTTTTCCTGGGCAACCTGCAAGAGGTTGCCGACGTCTGATCGCGGCGGGCGGATTCCCCCCGGATCCGTTTGTTTTTGGCCGCTTCCCATGTCGCGCGCCGTCGTGAAAATCAGTGATTTCCCCAATAACTGAGTTACATTAACGGGCTATTCACGTGTCAGTGGCGGAGCGCGGGATTTTGTTTTGATTGCAATCACGTATTGCGGTCAAATACGGCGGTCGGACACGGCCGCGCAAGCCCGCGGCCGTCCTTCGGCAACCGGACACGGCGCTCAGCTAACGCCGTTACATTGTTGCGGTCGCTTGACGCGGTTAACTTCGCGGGGGTTTCAATGCGGTTTTCGCCTAAACGTGTATCAAGTCTGGCTTTTTCCGGCGGCGTCCTCGCGCTGTTGTTGGCGGGTTGCGGTGAAAAGCCGCAGATGAACCCCGGCATGCCGCAGGTCAGCGTCATCACGGTGCAGCCGCAACGCACACCCATCGTCTCCGAACTGCCCGGCCGCGTCGACGCGGTGCGCGACGCCCAGATCCGCTCGCGGGTCACCGGCATCGTCCAGAAGATCGCCTTCGAGCAGGGGGGCGACGTCAAGGAAAACCAGTTGCTGTTCAAGATCGATCCGGCGCCCTACAAGGCCGCCTACGATCAGGCGACCGCGCAGCTCAAGCAGGCGCAGGCCAACCTGTTCAGCGCCAAGCTGCTGGCCGACCGCTACGCGCCGCTGGTCAAGGCCAACGCCGTCAGCAAGCAGGAATACGACAATGCCGTGGCGGCCTACCGCCAGGCCGATGCCACCGTGGCCGCCGCCAAGGCGGCGCAGGACAACGCGTCCATCAACCTCGGCTACACCGATGTCACCTCGCCGATCACGGGCCGCATCGGCAAGCCGCTGGTGACCGAGGGCGCGCTGGTCGAGGCCACCTCCGCCACGCAGATGGCCACCGTGCAGCAGCTCGACCCGATCTACGTTGACTTCACCCAGTCCACCGCCGACCTGGCCGCGCTGCGTCGCGCCTTCGCCAGCGGCAAGCTGCAGCAGGTCGGCAAGGATGCCGCCCGCGCCACCGTGGTGCTGGAAGACGGGTCCGAATACGACAAGCCGGGCAAGCTGCTCTTCACCGGCATCACGGTCGATCCCAGCACCGGCCAGGTCAACCTGCGCGCCGAGGTGCCCAACCCCGACGGCATCCTGTTGCCCGGCATGTACGTGCGCGTGCGCCTGGAGCAGGGCGTGGACGACCAGGCCCTGCTGGTGCCGCAGCAGGCGCTGCAGCGCACGGCCGACGGTTCGCAGAGCCTGATGCTGGTCAAGGACAACAAGATCGAACAGTTGCCCGTCACCACCGGCGGCGCCATCAAGAACAACTGGATCGTCACCAGCGGCCTGAAGGCCGGCGACGTGGTCGTGGTCGAAGGCTTCCAGAAGATCCGTCCCGGCGCCCCGGTGCAGGCCAGCCCCTGGAACAAGGACAAGGCGGGCGGCGCGCCCGCCGCGGGCGGCCAGCCGCCGGCACAGCCTGGCGCCAAGCCGGCGGATCCCGCGGCGGGCGCTCCCGCGGCCAAGCCCGCGGACCCCGCCAAGCCGGCGCAGCAGGCCCCGGCCGCCGGCCAGAAATCGTAAGCGGCTCGCAGCGCAACGCGCTGCGTTCCTCTTTGGTGAGCATCGCTTTCAGAGTCAGCCCACATGCCGCAATTTTTTATTGATCGACCAATTTTCGCCTGGGTAGTCGCCCTGTTCATCCTGCTGGCGGGGGTGCTGGCCATCCCCAACATGCCGGTATCGCAGTATCCCGACGTGGCGCCCCCGGCCATCACCATCACCGCGACCTATCCGGGCGCGTCGGCCAAGGAAGTGGCCGAGTCGGTCACCAGTATCATCGAGGACAAGCTCAACGGCGCCAAGGGCCTGATCTACTACGAGTCGGTCAGCGATTCCTACGGCACCTCGACCATCACCGCCACCTTCGCGCCCGGGCGCGATCCCGACCTGGCGCAGGTGGACGTGCAGAACCGCGTGTCCAACGTGATCGCGCAACTGCCGTCCGCGGTGCAGCAACAGGGCCTGAAGTACGAGCAGACCAGCACCGGCTTCCTGATGATCGTGACGCTGTCGTCCACCGACGGCTCGCTCGACCAGACGGCGCTGGCCGACTACATCACCCGCAACGTCCAGAACCCGGTGTCGCGGGTGTCGGGCGTGGGCCAGTTCCAGCTATTCGCGGCGCCGCGCGCCATGCGCATCTGGGTCGACCCGGCCAAGCTGGTCGGCTTCAGCCTGAGCATGGCCGAGGTCAACCAGGCCATCGCCGCGCAGAACGTGCTGGTGTCGGGCGGCAGCATCGGCGCGCCGCCCAACCCTGATTCGCAGCGCATCACGGCCACCGTGGTGGCCAACGGCCAGCTCAGCACCGTCGATGGTTTCGGCAAGATCGTGCTGCGCGCCAACAGCGATGGCTCCAAGGTGCTGCTGCGCGACGTCGCCCGCATCGAGGTCGGCGCCGACAACTACCAGTTCGGCGCGCGCCTGAACGGCAAGCCGACGGCGGCCTTCGCCATCGTGCTGTCGCCTGACGCCAACGCGCTGGCCACCGCCCAGGGCGTGCGTCAGCAGATGGATCAGCTGTCCAAGTACTTCCCCGGCAACATCACCTACGCCATCCCCTACGACACCGCGCCGTACGTCAAGGTCTCGATCGAGCAGGTGTTGCACACCCTGGCCGAAGCCATGGTGCTGGTGTTCCTGGTGATGTACCTGTTCCTGCAGAACGTGCGATATACCCTGATCCCGGCGCTGGTGGTGCCAGTGGCCATGCTGGGGTCGTTCGCGGTCATGCTGGGGCTGGGCTTCTCGATCAACGTGCTGACCATGTTCGCCATGGTGCTGGCCATCGGCATCCTGGTGGACGACGCCATCGTGGTGGTCGAGAACGTCGAGCGGATCATGGCGACCGAAGGCCTGCCGCCCAAGGAGGCCACCAAGAAGGCCATGCCGCAGATCAGCGGCGCCATCATCGGCATCACGCTGGTGCTGGTGACGGTGTTCCTGCCGCTGGCCTTCATGAGCGGGTCGGTGGGCGTGATCTACCGCCAGTTCTCGGTGGCGATGGCCGTGTCGATCTTCTTCTCGGCGCTGCTGGCGCTGACCTTCACGCCGGCGCTGTGCGCGACCATCCTGAAGCCGGTGCCCAAGGGACACCACAACGACAAGAAGGGTTTCTTCGGCTGGTTCAACCGCAAGTTCGACGCCACCACGCACGGCTACCAGAACTGGGTCTCGCGCATCCTGCACAAGGGCGGCCGCATGATGCTGGCGTTCCTGGTGCTGGTGATCCTGCTGGGCTGGCTGTACCTGCGCCTGCCGTCGTCGTTCCTGCCGGAAGAAGACCAGGGCTACGTCATCAGCAACATCGAGCTGCCCACGGGCGCCAGCGCCAACCGCACGGTGCAGGTGATCGAGGAGGTCGAGGCCTATTTCCGCGAGATCCCCGCGGTCGAGAACATCATCACCGTGCAGGGCTTCAGCTTCAACGGCAACGGCCTGAACGCGGCCATCGCCTTCACCACGCTCAAGGACTTCAAGGACCGCAAGGGCAAGGGTGATTCGGCCGGCGCGATCGCGTTCAATGCGTTTCAGAAGCAGCTCATGGGCATCCACGACGCCCAGGTGTTCACGCTGGTGCCGCCCGCGATCTCGTCGCTGGGCAACGCCACCGGCTTCGACCTGCGCCTGCAGGACCGCGGCGCGGCCGGCACCGAGGCGCTGGCCGCGGCCACCGGGCAACTGATGGGCATGGCCATGAAGAGCCCGGTGCTGTCGCAGGTGCGCATCACCGGCCTGTCGGCCGGCACGCAACTGACGCTGGACATCGACCGCGACAAGGCCGCCGCGCTGGGGGTGAATTTCGACGAGGCCGCCTCGCTGATCTCCACCGCCGTCGGTTCCGCCTACCTGAGCAAGTTCCCCAACCTGGGCCGGATGCAGAACATCTGGGTGCAGGCGGACGCGCCGTACCGCATGCAGTTGTCGGACGTGCTCAAGCTGAACGCCCGCAACACCCAGGGCGGCATGGTGCCGCTGTCGTCGTTCGTGACGGCCAAGTGGTCGCAGGGCCCGGTGCAGGTGGTGCGCTACAACAGCTACGAATCCATGCGCATCGGCGGCAGCGCCGCGGCCGGCTACACGACCGGCCAGGCCATGGAGGAAATGGAGAAACTGGTGGCCCAGTTGCCACAGGGCTTCGGCTACGAATGGACCGGGCTGTCCTACCAGGAACGCCAGGCCGGCAACCAGGCCCCGATCCTGATGGGCCTGTCGCTGCTGGTGGTGTTCCTGGTGCTGGCCGCGCTGTATGAAAGCTGGGCCATCCCGATCTCGGTGATGCTGGTGGTGCCGCTGGGCATGCTGGGCGCGGTGGCGCTGGTCAGCGCGCTGGGCATGTCCAACGACGTGTACTTCCAGGTGGGCATGGTGACCGTGATCGGGCTGGCGGCCAAGAACGCCATCCTGATCGTGGAATTCGCCAAGGACCAGTACGCGCGCGGCATGGGGCTATATGAAGCGGCGGTGGAAGCCGCGCGCCTGCGGTTCCGGCCGATCCTGATGACCTCGCTGGCGTTCATCCTGGGCGTGGTGCCGCTGGCCATGGCCACCGGCGCCGGCGCCGCCAGCCAGCGCGCGGTGGGCCTGGGCGTGCTGGGTGGCATGCTGGCCGCGACGCCGTTCGCGGTGATTTTCGTGCCGACCTTCTTCGTGGTGGTGCTGGGCCTGTTCAAGACCAAGCCGCGCCTGCTGGGCGCCGAGCTGCGCGCCTTCGAGGAAGAACAGGCGGCCAAGAAGGCGGCGGCGGGGCAGACCCCGCCGGACGCTCCCGCACAACCCAACGGTGGCCAGGAGGGCAAGGAATGAGCGCCCTGATGTTCAAACAGACCGCCTTGTCCGCCTTCGTGGCGGTGGCGTTGGCCGGCTGCTCGCTGGCGCCCGACTACAAGCGGCCTGACGCGCCGGTCTCCGGCAACTGGCCGGACCAGCCCAAGGTGCAGTACGGCGCGTACGCCAATCCGATGTCGCTGGGCACGCAGCCCGCGTCGGCGGTGGCGCCGCAGGCGGGCACGCCCGCGGCCGACCTGGGCTGGCGCGAGTTCTTCCACGATCCGCGCCTGCAGCGCCTGATCGAGCTGGCGCTGGTCAACAACCGCGACCTGCGCGTGGCGGTGCAGCGCGTCGAAGAGGCGCGCGCCCAGTACGGCGTGCAGCGCGGCGCGCAGTGGCCCAGCATCGGCGCCGGCATCCAGGGCCAACGCCAGCGCTTGCCCGAGAACATGCGCCAGCCGGGCGCCGGTTCGATCAGCAGTTCGTACCAGGCCGGCATCGGCCTGACCACGTTCGAGATCGACCTGTTCGGCCGCCTGCGCAGCCTGTCGGAAGCGGCGTACCAGCAGTACCTGTCGACCGAGCAGGCGCAAAAGAGCACCCACATCACGCTGATCGGCGCGGTGGCGCAGTCGTACTTCAACCTGCGCGCCGCCCAGGTGCAACTCGAACTGACCCAGCGCACCCTGGCCTCGCGCCAGGAGTCGTACAACCTGGTCAAGCGCCGCTTCGACGGCGGCGTGGCGTCCGAACTCGACCTGAACCAGTCCAAGTCGCTGCTGGACACGGCATCGGCCGACCTGGCGCAACTGGCCCGGGCCCAGGCCCAGGCCGTCAACGCGCTGGTGCTGCTGCTGGGCACGCCGTTGCCGGATGATCTGCCGGCGCCGGCGCCGTTCGGCCGCGACCAGTTGCTGGCGAGCGTGCCGGCCGGGTTGCCGTCCGACCTGCTGGAGCGCCGTCCGGACATCCTGGCCGCCGAGAACAACCTGAAGTCGGCCAACGCCAACATCGGCGCGGCGCGCGCGGCGTTCTTCCCGACCATCTCGCTGACCGGGCTGTTCGGCGTGGCCAGCCCCTCGCTGGATACGCTGTTCAAGGGCGGCCAGGGCTACTGGAGCTTTTCGCCGTCGATCACCACGCCGCTGTTCGCCGGCGGCAGCATCCGCGAAGGCTTGAACCTGGCCAAGGCCCGCGACAATATCGCCGTGGCGCAGTACGAGCAGACCATCCAGCAGGCGTTCCGCGAGGTCTCGGACGCGCTGGCGGGCGAAGCCACCTATGGCGCGCAGTTGGATGCCCAGCGCGCGTTGCAGGATTCGTCGGCGCGCACCCTGGAACTGTCGAACCTGCGCTATACCAATGGCATCGACAGCTACCTGCAGGTGCAGACCGCGCAAGTGGACTTTTTCAATGCCCAGCTCGCGCTGGTGCAAACCGGCCTGGCCGCGCTGATCAACCGTGTGGAACTCTACAAGGCGTTGGGCGGCGGCTGGGAAGAAACAACGAAAGTGCAATGATAGAACTTGGTGTAAACATCGATCACGTCGCGACCCTGCGGCAGCAGCGTCACACGACCTATCCCGACCCGGTGGCCGCGGCACTGCGCGCCGAGGACGCCGGCGCCGACCTGATCACGCTGCATCTGCGCGAAGACCGCCGCCACATCCAGGACGCCGACGTCTACGCGATCCGGCCGCAATTGCGCACGCGCATGAACCTGGAATGCGCGGTCACGCCCGAGATGCTGGAGATCGCCTGCGCGGTCAAGCCCAATGACGTCTGCCTGGTGCCGGAAAAACGCACCGAACTGACCACCGAAGGCGGGCTGGAAGTGGCCGGCGCGCTGTCGGCGGTGACGGACGCGGTCGGCCTGCTGACCGAGACCGGCATCCGCGTGTCGCTGTTCATCGATCCCGATCCGGCGCAGATCGCCGCCGCCGCCCGCGCGGGCGCGCCGGTCATCGAACTGCACACCGGCGCCTATGCCGAAGCCGAGGGCGACGCCGCCCTGGCCGAGCTGGAGCGCATCCGCGCGGCGGTGGCCGAAGGGCTGCGCCATGGCCTGCGCGTCAACGCCGGCCATGGACTGCACTATGGCAACGTCAAGCCGGTGGCGGCGCTGGACGGCATTTCCGAGCTCAACATCGGCCACGCCATCGTGGCGCAGGCGGTGTTCGACGGCTGGGAAAAGGCCGTGCGCGACATGAAGGCGCTGATGGTGCAGGCCCGCCTGGAAGCGCTGCGCGGCCGTTGAGCCCGGGCCCGATCCCCTTGAACGGCGCCGCAGCGATGTCCCAGCCCGAAGCCCCTCTCGCCGTCCCCGCGCCGGTCGCCATCGGCGGCATCGGCATGGACCTGCTGCGCATCGATCGCATCGAGCGCGCGCTGGCGCGCCACGGCGACCGTTTCGCCGAGAAGATCCTGGGGCCCGAGGAACTGGCCAAGTTCCATGCCCGCCGCGCCCGCGACCCGGTGCGCGGCGTGCGCTTCCTGGCGACGCGCTTTGCCGCCAAGGAAGCGTTCTCCAAGGCGGTGGGGCTGGGCATGCGCATGCCCATGACCTGGCGCCGGGTGCAGACGCTGAACGCGCCCGGCGGCCGGCCGGTGCTGGTGATCGCCCCTGAACTGCTGGAATGGTACGTGCAGCGCTTTGGCGCCGCGCACGTTTCCATTACCGATGAATCCGACATGGCCGCCGCCTACGTGGTGGTCGAACGCAAGCCCTGACGCCCGCGGGCCGGCTTGCAACACAGAAGGACACGCCGATGGCCAAGAAGAAATCCCGGGCGCTGCCGCCCGGTCCCGTGATGGTCGATGTGGCCGGCACCGTGCTGACCAAGGAAGAAAAGAAACGCCTGCGCCACCCGCTGGTGGGCGGCGTCATCCTGTTCGCGCGCAATTTCGAGAACCGTCGCCAGCTCACCGAGCTGACCCGCCAGATCCACAAGGCGCGCAAGGAGCGCCTGCTGATCCTGGTCGACCACGAGGGCGGCCGGGTGCAGCGCTTCCGCGAGGACGGCTTCACGCCGCTGCCCGCGATGCGCGACCTGGGCGCGCTGTGGGACCGCGATCCGCTGACCGCCATGCGCCTGGCGACCGAGGCCGGCTACGTGCTGGCCGCCGAGCTGCGCGCCTGCGGCGTGGACATGAGCTTCACGCCGGTGCTGGACCTGGATTACGGCGTCAGCAAGGTGATCGGCAACCGCGCCTTCCATCATGACGCGCGGGTGGTGACGATGCTGTCGCGCGCGCTGATCCAGGGCCTGGCGCTGGCCGGCATGTCGGCCTGCGGCAAGCATTTCCCGGGACACGGCTTCGTCGGCGCGGATTCGCACCACGAGATCCCGGTCGATCCGCGTCCGCTCGAGCGCATCCTGAAGGACGACGCCGCGCCCTACGCCTGGCTGGGCGACGCGGTGCTGCCGTCGGTGATGCCGGCGCACGTGATCTACCCCAAGGTCGACAAGCACCCGGCCGGTTTCTCCAGGCGCTGGGTGCAGGACATCCTGCGCACCCGCCTGGGCTACGATGGCGTGGTGTTCTCCGATGACCTGACCATGGAGGGCGCGTCCGTCGCCGGCGACATCCTGGCGCGCGCCCAGGCCGCGCTGGGCGCCGGCTGCGACATGGTGCTGGTGTGCAACCGGCCCGACCTGGCCGACGAGCTGCTGGCGCGGCTCGAGTTCGACCATGCGCCCGAGTCCGTGGCCCGCATCCGCCGGTTGATGCCGCGTTTCGACGCGCTCGACTGGGACTCCCTGCAGGCCGAAAGCCGTTACCAGAATGCCCGACGACTTCAATCTCAAATCGTTCCTGGCTGACCTGCCGCATCTGCCGGGTGTCTACCGACACCTGGATGCGGCCGGCGAGGTCATGTATGTCGGCAAGGCGCGCGACCTGAAAAAGCGCGTCTCGTCGTATTTCCAGAAGAACCTGTCCAGCCCGCGCATCGCCCAGATGGTGGCGAAGGTGGCGCGGCTGGAGGTCACCGTCACGCGCTCCGAGGCCGAAGCGCTGATCCTGGAAAACAACCTCATCAAGAGCCTGAAGCCGCGTTACAACATCCTGTTCCGCGACGACAAGTCCTACCCGTACCTGCTGATCACCGGCCACGACTGGCCGCGCATCGCCTATTACCGCGGCGCCACCAACAAGCGCGGCCAATACTTCGGCCCGTTCCCCAACGCCTGGGCGGTGCGCGAGACCATCCAGATCCTGCAGAAGGTGTTCCGCCTGCGCACCTGTGAGGACACCGTCTTCGCCAACCGTTCGCGGCCCTGTCTGTTGCATCAGATCGGGCGCTGTTCGGCGCCCTGTGTGGGCGCCATCCAGGCGCAGGACTACGCTTCGGACGTGCAGCGCGCGGTGCGCTTCTTGAACGGCGAGGCCAAGGACGTGATGGGCGAGATCGAGGCCCGCATGCTGGAGGCCGCCGAGGCGCTGCGCTTCGAGGAAGCCGCCGCGCTGCGCGACCAGATGGGCTCGCTGGCGCGGGTGCTGCACCAGCAGACCATGGAAAACGTCAGCGGCGAGGACACCGACATCGTCGCGGTCGCCATCGCCGGCGGCAAGGTCTGCGTCAACCTCGCCATGGTGCGGGGCGGGCGCCACCTGGGCGACAAGCCGTTCTTCCCGACCCACGCCGAAGGCGAGGCCGCGCCGCAGGTGCTGGAAGCCTTCGTGGCCCAGCACTACACCGACAACGCGCTGCCGCCAGTGCTGGTCTGTTCGCACGCGCTGCCCGACGCCGGCCTGATCGACCTGCTGGTGGAGCAGGCCGGCGGCCGTCCGTCGCGCGTGCTGACGCGGCCGCAGGGCGCGCGCCGCGCCTGGCTGGAGCAGGCGCTCAAGAACGCCGAGATGGCATTGGCCCGCGCCCTGACCGAATCCGGCGCCCGCGCCGCCCGCACCCTGGCGCTGGCCGAGGCGCTGGACCTGGATACCGACGAGGCGGCGCTGGACGCGCTGCGCATCGAGTGCTTCGACATCAGCCATACCGCCGGCGAGGCCACCCAGGCCTCCTGCGTGGTGTTCGAGCACCACGACATGCAGCCGTCGCTGTACCGCCGCTACAACATCGCGGGCATCACCCCGGGCGACGACTACGCCGCCATGCGCCAGGTGCTGACGCGGCGCTTCGCCAAGGTGGCCGACGGCGAGGCGCAGATGCCCGGATTGGTGCTGATCGACGGCGGCAAGGGCCAGGTCGAGGTGGCGCGCCAAGTGTTCGCCGAGCTGGGCCTGGACATCCAGGCGCTGGTGGGCGTGGCCAAGGGGGAAGGGCGCAAGGTCGGCCTGGAAACCCTGGTGTTCGCCGACGGCCGCCCGCCGGTGGCGCTGGGCGGCGAATCGGCCGCCCTGATGCTGATCGCGCAGGTGCGCGACGAGGCCCACCGTTTCGCCATCACCGGCATGCGCGCGCGCCGCGCCAAGACTCGCAATGTGTCGCGGCTGGAGGAGATCGAAGGGGTCGGGGCGCGCCGCCGCCAGCGCCTGCTGGCCCGTTTCGGCGGTTTTTCGGGGGTGGCCTCGGCCAGCATCGAGGACCTGGCGTCGGTGGACGGCATTTCCGAGGAACTGGCCGAACGGATCTATGAGGCGCTGCGCGGATAAGGCTCCGGACGGCCGGGTGGCGGCCGCCCGGCGGCCCCGGGACAGCCAGTGCAACCCGGCTGATGTAGCATACGGACACTATGCCAATTAACGTACCCATAATTCTGACGTGGCTGCGTATCGCCATGATTCCGCTGGTGGTAGGGCTGTTCTACCTGCCTGAAAGCTGGTTGTCCGTGCCGGTGCGCGACACCTTTGCCGCCTGGGCGTTCATCATCGCCGCCCTGACCGACTGGTTCGATGGCTGGCTGGCGCGCCGCTGGAACCAGACGTCGGCGTTCGGGGCGTTCCTGGATCCGGTGGCCGACAAGCTGATGGTCTGCGCCGCGCTGATCGTGCTGCTGGACCTGAGCCGCGTCGATGCCTTCATTTCGCTCATCATCATCGGCCGCGAAATCACCATTTCGGCGCTGCGCGAGTGGATGGCCAAGATCGGCGCCAGCGCCAGCGTGGCGGTGCACCGGCTGGGCAAGTTCAAGACCGCCGCGCAGATGGTGGCGATTCCGTGCCTGCTGTACAACCAGCCGATCCACGGCATCTCCACCAAGATGCTGGGCGACGTGCTGATCATCGTGGCCGCGGTGCTGACGGTCTGGTCGATGCTGTATTACCTGCAGCGCGCCTGGCCCGCGATCCGCGAGAAAGCGCAGTAACCCGCGGCGGCCCGGCTCGCGCCCGGGGCCGTCCTGACAGATCAAGAGCGAAGCCGGCGGGGCGAGGACCGCGACCGGCCCGGCCATGCGCCGCATTCGCCATTGGGACAACGCCGGCCTGGCCGGACGTTGCTGGAGACAACCCGCGAGCCGCCCCGGGGCGGCCGCCTTTCGCCGCTGCCCGCGGCCTTGCGCAATGACTACCGCTGCATCCCCCCTTGCCTCGGACGCCGCCGTCCGCCGCCGCGACTGGCAGATCATCCTCTTGATCGGCGTGGCGCATGCCTCGTCGCACTTCTTCCAATTGGTCCTGCCGTCGCTGTACGTGTCGCTCGGCAACGAGTTCGGACTGGACTTCGCCCGCCTCGGCCTGCTGGTGTCGACCTTCTATGTGGTCTCGGGCATCGGCCAGGCCTCGTCCGGGTTCGTGGTGGACCGCATCGGCGCGCGGCCGGTGTTGTGGTTCGGCCTGGCCTGTTTCGTGCTGTCCGGCCTGCTGATCGGCTCGGCCACCGGCTACCCCATGCTGATGGCGGCCGCGGTGGTCGGCGGCATCGGCAATTCGGTGTTCCACCCGGCGGACTATTCCATCATCAACCACCGCATCACGGCGCCGCGCCTTGGCCATGCCTTTTCCACCCATGGCCTGACCGGCAACCTGGGCTGGGCCCTGACGCCCGTGTTCATGACCTCGATCACGCTGCTGGCCAACTGGCGCGTGGCGGCCTACAGCGCCGCGGCGCTGGTGGCCTTCGTGCTGCTGCTGACCGTGCTGGGCCGCGACCTGCTGGGCGGCGCGGAGCCGGCCCAGGCCGACGGTGCCAAGGCCGGCGCGCGCGCCGCGCCCAAGCCGCAGGAAGGCGTGCTGACGACCCTGGCCACGCTGCTGTCCAAGCCGGCGCTATGGGGCGCGTTCCTGTTCTTCGCCTGCACCTCGATCGCGCTGTCGTCGGTGCAGAACTACACCATTCCGCTGCTGGGCCAACTGTACGACCTGTCCAAGGTGGCGGCCAGCTCGGCGCTGTCCGGCTACATGGTGGCGTCGGCGGTGGGCATGGCGGCCGGCGGCTTCCTGGTGTCGGCCAACCCGCGCACCGAGCGCACGGTGATGGTGGCGCTGATCCTGGCCGGCCTGACGCTGGTGGTGCTGGCGCTGGGCCTGGTGCCGGCGCTGTTCGCCGCGCCGGTGGTGGCGCTGGCCGGCTTCTGCTCGGGCGTGGCCGCGCCGTCGCGCGACATGCTGATCCGGCGCGTGACGCCCAAGGGCTCGACCGGCTCGGTCTACGGCCTGGTGTATTCCGGCATGGACGTCGGTTCGGCGCTGGGACCGCTGGCTTTCGGCCTGCTGCTGGACGCGGGATTGCGCCAGGGACCGTGGATCGGCGCGGGCGTGGCGTTCGCCGCCGCCGCGCTGCTGGCGCAGTGGATCGCGGTGCAGGCGCGCCGGGCCGATCCCGCCGCCGCGGTGCCGGCGCGTTCCTGACGCGTCCGCCATCGCAGCAGGCAGAACGCCGCCCTCGGGCGGCGTTCTGTTTTGGGGCCGGCGGGTTTGCCGCCGTCTTGGGAAGGAGAGCGCTTGCCGCGCCCGGGATCAGCCTTGCGCCTCGATATGGGCGGCAATGGCGCGGCCGATGTCCTCGGTGCGGGCCTGGCCGCCCAGGTCGGGCGTGCGCGGGCCGTTCTTCAGGCAGTGTTCGATGGCGGCCAGGATGGCGTCGTGTGCGTCCTGGCTGCCCAGGAACTGCAGCATCAGCGCGCCCGACCAGATCATGGCAATGGGGTTGGCGATGCCCTTGCCGTAGATGTCCGGCGCCGAGCCGTGCACGGGCTCGAACAGCGACGGGAAGGCGCGCTCCGGGTTCAGGTTGGCCGAGGGCGCGATGCCGATGGTGCCGGTGCAGGCCGGACCCAGGTCCGACAGGATGTCGCCGAACAGGTTGGAGGCCACCACCACGTCGAAGCGCTGGGGCTGCAGCACGAAGCGCGCGGCCAGGATGTCGATGTGCTGCTTGTCGGTCTTGACGTCGGGGTACTGCTGGCCGACGGCGTCGGCGCGCTCGTCCCACCAGGGCATGCTGATGGCGATGCCGTTGCTCTTGGTGGCGATCGTGAGCTGCTTGCGCTGGCGCTGGCTGGCCAGCTCGAAGGCATAGCGCATGACGCGGTCGGTGCCGTGGCGGGTGAAGACCGATTCCTGGATCACGATCTCGCGCTCGGTGCCGGGGAACAGGCGGCCGCCCAGGTTGGTGTATTCGCCTTCGGTGTTCTCGCGCACGATGAAGAAATCGATGTCGCCCGGGCGCTGGCCGGCCAGCGGGCACGGCACGCCTTCAAACAATCGGACCGGACGCAGGTTGATGTACTGGTCGAACTCGCGTCGGAATTTCAGCAGCGAACCCCACAGCGACACGTGGTCCGGCACCGTGGCGGGCCAGCCGACCGCGCCGAAGAAGATGGCGTCGTAGCCCTGCAATTGTTCCTTCCAGTCGGGCGGCATCATTTCGCCGTGCTGCGCGTAGTACTCGCAGTTGGCCCAGGGGAAGGTGTCGATCTGCAGCGCCAGGCCGAAGCGGCGGGCGGCGGCCTGAACGGCGCGCAGGCCTTCGGGCAGGACTTCATTGCCGATGCCGTCGCCGGCGATGGCTGCGATTTTGTGGACGTGGGACATGCGGAACCTGAAAAGAAAAGGGGAAGGGCGTCCCGCGCCGCGCCGTCGGGCGCGTTGCAGGGGATGGCAGCCATGGTAGGTGTCCCCACAGTCCATCTACAATGGGCTACTGCGTGAAATTACCCTGCACGAATCGTGAATAATGACCTGCTCCCCGCCGACCTGCGCGTATTCAACGCGGTGGTGCGCGCCTCCAGCTTTTCGCGCGCTGCCGAAGACCTGGGCATGTCGGCCGCCTACGTCACCAAGCGCATCCGGCTGCTCGAGGCCAGCCTCGGCACGCCGCTGTTCCATCGCACCACGCGGCGCGTGGTCGTCAGCGAGGCGGGCGAGCGCGTCTACCACTGGGCCCAGCGCATTCTTGACGACGTCGAGCACCTGGTCGAAGAAGTCGGCGTCACGCGCCGCGAACCGCGCGGCCTGCTGCGCATCTGCAGCAGTTTCGGCTTCGGGCGGCGGGTGGTGGCGCCGGCGCTGTCGGCGTTCGTGTCGCGCCATCCCGCCGTGCAGGTGCGCTTCGAGGTGTTCGACCGCCTGGTCGACGTGGCCGCCGAGGGCTACGACCTGGACGTGCGGGTCGGCGACGATATCGCGCCGCACGTGATCGCGCGCAAGCTCGCCGCCAACCACAGGCTGCTTTGCGCGGCGCCGTCATACCTGGCCGAACGCGGCGCGCCGCGCAAGCTGGACGACCTGGCCGCGCACGACTGCCTGGTGATCAAGGAGCGCGACCATCCCTTCGGCGTCTGGCGCATGCGGCGCGGCGAGCGCGAGCACACCGTCAAGGTGCGCGGACCGCTGTCGGCCAACAATGGCGAGATGGTGGTGCAGTGGGCGGTGGACGGCCGCGGCATCATCCTGCGCTCGGCCTGGGACGTGGGCCCGCTGATCGCCGCCGGCAAGTTGGTGCCGGTGCTGCCGCAGTACCGCCAGGAGGCCAACATCTGGGCGGTGTACCCGGCGCGGCTGAACGCCTCGGCCAAGGTGCGGGTGTGCGTGGATTTCCTGGAGGCGCATCTGCGCCAGCTCGACGCCAACGACTGACGCGATCGGGTCGCGCGGCCCGCCGGCCTGGCGGATCGAGGCAGTCAATTCGGATTGCGTCAGGTCAAGCCGCCGTTGCGGGGCGCGCCGACGCGCCGGCGCCCTTGACGCATCGCAAGCCGCCCGCCGGCCGGCTCCGATGTAATGACCTTTGTATGGATAAGGTTATTCAACAGGAGAAAGCCATGAGAAAGAAGCACGCGATGCTCGCGGCGGGTGTCGTCATTGCGCTGTGGGCGGGCCAGGCGTCGGGTGCGCCTCGCCAGGAACCGATCCAGCCGATCGAGGCGGCGGTGGTCAAGGACCCGGCCAAGGTGGAACTGGGCAAGAAGCTGTTCTTCGACCCGCGCCTGTCGCGCTCGGGCGCGATCTCCTGTAATTCCTGCCACAACCTGGGCATGGGCGGCTCGGACAACCTGAAGGCGTCGATTGGCCACAAGTGGCAGCAGGGTTCGATCAACTCGCCGACGGTGCTCAATTCCAGCCTGAACATCGCCCAGTTCTGGGACGGCCGCGCCAAGGACCTGCGCGAGCAGGCCGGCGGCCCGATCGCCAATCCGATGGAAATGGCCTCCACCCACGAACTGGCGGTGCAGGTGCTCAATTCCATTCCGGGCTACCGCGCCGAGTTCAAGCAGGTGTTCGGCAAGGACGGCATCACCATTGACGAGGTGACGGGCGCGCTGGCCGCCTTCGAGGAAACGCTGGTGACGCCGAACTCGCGCTTCGACCAGTGGCTCAAGGGCGACGACAAGGCGCTGACCGTCCAGGAACTGGCCGGCTACACGTTGTTCAAGAACAGCGGCTGCGTGGCGTGCCACAACGGCGTGGCGGTGGGCGGCAACTCGTTCCAGAAGATGGGGCTGGTGGCGCCGTACCAGACCGACAACAAGGCCGAGGGCCGCGCCGCCGTCACCGGCAAGGACGCCGATCGCTTCAACTTCAAGGTGCCGACGCTGCGCAACGTGGCGTTGACCTATCCGTACTTCCATGACGGCGAGGCCGCCACCTTGACGCAGGCGGTGGACGTGATGGGCCGCCTGCAATTGGGCCGCACCTTCACGCCGGACGAGAACGCGCAGATCGTGGCGTTCCTGAAGACCCTGACGGGCGACCAACCGGCGATCCAGTACCCGCTGCTGCCGCCGTCGGCGGACGACACGCCGCGGCCGGCGCCGTTCGTGAAGTAGAGGAGGGGGGCGCCGCCTGTGAAGGGCGTCGTTCGCCTCGGGGCGGACGACGACCGTTTTTACTGGCGCACCGTGCGCACGTCGGCCGGCGGCGCCGTCTCGACGTTGCTGCGCCACGGGTTGATGTCCAGCCCGCCGCGCCGCGTGTAGCGCGCATAGACCGTCAGTTGCTCGGGCGCGCAGGCCTGCATGATGTCGGTGAAGATGCGTTCCACGCAGTGCTCGTGGAACTCGGCGTGCTGGCGGAACGAGATCACGTAGCGCAGCAGCGACTCGCGGTCGATCGGCTTGCCGCGGTAGCGGACCTGCACGCTGGCCCAGTCGGGCTGGCCGGTCACCGGGCAGTTGGATTTGAGCAGGCGCGAGCACAGGGTTTCCTCGACCACGTCGCCGGCGCGCGTGCGCAGCAGCTCGGGCGCCGGCTCGTAGGTGTCGATCTCGATGTCGAGCTTGTCTATATAGATACCGTCCAGTTCCCCCATGCGCAGTTCGCCAAAGCGCTGCGGCAGGATGAAGTCCAGCCCCACGGGCGCGCCGGCGGCGGCGCTCAGGTCGCGTTCCAGGCGGCCGCGCAGGGCGGCCGAGTTGACCAGCCGGGTCTGGTTGAACGAGTTCAGGTACAGCTTGAACGACTTGGACTCGATGATGTTGGGGCTGTCGGCCGGCACCGAGAACGTGGCCATCGCCACCCGCGGCTTGCCCTTGGCGTCGAGCCAGGACAACTCATAGGCGTTCCACAGGTCCACCCCGGTGAACGGCAGCGGGCCGCTCGCCAGGTTGAGCGCCTCGCGGTTGTGGGCGCGGGCGATGGGGAACAGCAGCGAGGGGTCGTATTGCGAGACGTAGGTCACGCTCTGGCCCAGCGGGCCGTGAGACAGCGTCATGGAAAGGTCGTCTGAAAACGTGGAGATGACCGCATTGTAGGCGGTTGCGAAGGGCCTATTTTTCGCATCATGAAACGCCGCTCCCGGCATGTGAAAGTCCGTGCTGCGCCGCCGCGCGAGGCCATTTCACGGATGACAATTGCGTTCCGTAATGCGGAATGAGAGAAATAACTTATTGATTTATATAAATAATATTTTTCCTCTTATATAAGAGGCGCGGCCACATTGCTCCGCAGCACAGGCATAGACTTTCTCCAACGATTCACGCAATGCAACCCCGAAGTTTTCTTGCCTTTTCAGCCATAGACCAAGGAGCATGACCATGAGCCACCGCGAAACCGAAATCCGCAATCTGCAGAAAGACTGGGCCGAGAACAGCCGCTGGCAGGGCATCAAGCGCGACTACAGCGCCGAGGATGTCATCCGCCTGCGCGGCTCGATCGCCGTCGAGCACACCCTGGCCCGCCGCGGCGCGACCCGCCTGTGGGAGCAACTGCACAGCGAGCCTTTCGTCAATTCGCTGGGCGCCCTGACCGGCAACCAGGCCATGCAGCAGGTCAAGGCCGGCCTCAAGGCCATCTACCTGTCGGGCTGGCAGGTGGCCGGCGACGCCAACCTGGCCGGCGAGATGTACCCCGACCAATCGCTGTACCCCGCCAACTCGGTGCCGCAGGTCGTGCGCCGCATCAATAACTCGCTGACCCGCTGCGACCAGATCCAGTGGATGGAAGGCAAGAACCCGGGCGACGAGGGCTACATCGATTTCTTCGCGCCCATCGTGGCCGATGCCGAAGCCGGTTTCGGCGGCGTGCTGAACGCCTTCGAGCTGATGAAGGCCATGATCGAGGCCGGCGCCTCGGGCGTGCACTTCGAGGACCAGTTGGCGTCCGTGAAGAAGTGCGGCCACATGGGCGGCAAGGTGCTGGTGCCGACCCGCGAAGCCGTGGCCAAGCTGGTCTCGGCGCGCCTGGCGGCCGACGTGATGGGCACGCCCACCGTGCTGCTGGCCCGCACCGACGCCGACGCCGCCGACCTGGTGACCAGCGACGTCGACGAGAACGACCGTCCTTTCATCACCGGCGAGCGCACGGTGGAAGGCTTTTTCCGCACCCGCGCCGGCATTGACCAGGCGATCTCGCGCGGCCTGGCCTACGCGCCGTACGCCGACCTGATTTGGTGCGAAACCTCCACGCCCAACCTGGAATACGCCCGCAAGTTCGCCGACGCGATCCATCGCCAGTTCCCGGGCAAGCTGCTGGCGTACAACTGCTCGCCGTCGTTCAACTGGAAGAAGAACCTGGACGACGCCACCATCGCCAAGTTCCAGCGCGAGCTGGGCGCCATGGGCTACAAGTTCCAGTTCATTACGCTGGCCGGCTTCCACGCGCTGAACTACGGCATGTTCGAGCTGGCCCACGGCTACGCCCGCCGCCAGATGAGCGCCTTCGTCGAATTGCAGCAGAAGGAATTCGCCGCCGCCGACCTGGGCTTCACCGCGGTCAAGCATCAGCGCGAAGTGGGCACCGGCTACTTCGACGCCGTGACCCAGACCATCGAGGGCGGCCAGTCCTCGACCACCGCGCTGACCGGCTCGACCGAAGAGGCGCAGTTCGAGCACGGTAAGGAGCAGAAGGCCGCCTGAGCCGGACGGGCTTGATTGTGCAGTTGCAGTTGTAGTGCTGTTGTAGGGTGGATTCAGGGTGCCTTCGGGCACCCTCTTTTTTGGGCGGGCGCCGTCGCGCGATGGGAGCGGCGTCCTACGGCCCGGCTGCTGCCGCGTTACCCGCTTCTTGCCTTAGCCATTCGGTGAACGCCTGGATAGGGGGCGGGCTCAGGGTGAACGGTTCGGGGAGGACCAGACAGAAGGCCTTGGAGACGGTTTTTGCCTGGGGCCATGGCGCTACCAGCCGGCCCATGGCGATTTCGGTTTCCACGTAGAGGCGCGGCACCAGCGCCACGCCCAGTCCGGCCAATGCCGCTTCGATCAGCATGGCATGCAGGTCGTAGCGCACGCCCAGCGCCGCGTTGGCCAGGGGGATGCCGGTTTCCCGCGCATACCGCTGCCAGGCGTCCGGATTCTGCCGCCGATGCAGTCGCGGCAGGGCGTCCAGGGCCATCGGGCCGGCGTCGCCTTCCACCAGCGCGGGATGGCACACGGGGATCAGCACTTCGTCGAGCAAATGCTGCGTATGCATTCCAGTCCAGGCCGGATGCGCGAAATGGATCGCGGCGTCGAACCCGCTGCCGGCCAGGGCGAACGGCTCCAGGCGCTCGGCCAGATGCACGGCGATGTTCGGGTGCTGCCGCTGGAATCGCGGCAGGCGCGGAATCAACCAACGCATGGCGAAGGTGGGCACCGTGGCGATGTCAAGGTTGGCGCTGTCCTGCCGTTGCCCGATCAGGTATTGGCTGTCCCGATCCAGGCGGTCGAGCAGTTCGCGCACCTGGGTTGCGTAGCGCGCGCCGTTGGGCAGCAGCCGGACGCGGTTACCTATCCGCTCGAACAATGGAACGCCGAGAAAGGCTTCCAGCCGGCCGATCTGGCGGCTGATGGCGCCTTCGGTGACGGCCAGTTCGTCGGCCGCGCGGGCGAAGCTGCCATGGCGGGCGGCCGCCTCGAAGGCCATTAAGGAAGTATTGCTGGGAATCCTGCGGCGCATGGGGCGAGTTCCGGTTTGCCTTGATGTTTGCTCAATGAAGCATACCGAAAAATCGTTTTATGGCGTCTTTTTCAGGCCATACCATGATGAAACCTCAATCAAGGCGCCGGGCACGAAACATGGCCGGCCGCGACCGAACCCATGATCTACACCGTCGAATGCAGTTTCTCGGACCCCGCCAGCGAAGGGGCCTGGAATGATTTCTACAGCCTGAAAAAGCTGCCCGCGCTCATTTCCGTAAGCGGTTTCCAGACCTCGCAGCGCTTTCAGGCGCTGAGCCCGGGTTGCCCGACCTACCTCGCCGTCCATTCGATCGACGGGCTCGAGGTGTTGCTCGGCGAGGAGTATCGGCAGAAGGGCGGCGGCAACTTCGCCCGATGGCAGCCGCACATCACGGACTGGCACCGCAATCTCTATGCCGGCCTGGCGCGAGCCCCCGCCATTGCCGCGGACGAAACCCTGCTGGTCAGTGACGTCGGCGCCGAGCCGCTGGTCGCGCTGGGCCTGACGCCCGCCGCCATGCACGCCGTGGCGCTGGACAAATCGCCCGGGCACCGGTGGCTGGCGAAGTGCCCGCGCGGCGCGGATGGCCAAGCCCCCGCACTGCCGTCCGGCGTGCACCGCTATGCGCCGATGACGGCGCAGTTGGCGAATGCGCGCGGGGCCGGCCGCGATGCGTCGAAGTAGCGCCGCCATGCCCAACGTGACATTTTTCTTCGCGGCGCCATGCATGCCGGCCGACCGCGATCTGGCGGAGTTGGCCGAGGCATGCACGGGGCTGTGCGTTGACGTGCTCGGCGCGGCGCTGGAGAACGTGCACATCATCAACCTGGCGGTTCACCCCGGGCGCGGGCTTCCGGCATTCGCGGAAGTCCAATTCCGGCTCGAACCGTTCCGCCCGCCCGCCGTGATGGAGGCCTTCATGGCGGGGTTGGATGAGGCCATCCTGCGCATCACGGGGCTGACCGCGCGCATCCGCTGCTTCGGCCATGCGGCAGGAGCCATCCATGCGCGCCATTGAGCATTCTGGAGGATCGCCATGCAACCCATGACCTTGCCAAGCCTGCGGATCGGTGAGTTCTCGATCACCGCCATCAGTGACGGATACCTGTCCGCCGCCCTTGAATCGCTCTCCAACATCGACCCGGAGGATGCCGCCAAGCTGCAGCGCGACGCGGGCGTCTCCGACCCCGGCGCCATCCATATCAATGGCTATCTGGTCCGGGGCAGGGGCCGCACGCTGCTGATCGATGCGGGCGCGGGCGGATTCAAGCAATGGGGCGGCAAGCTCCTGGCCAACCTGGCGTTGGCCGGCGTGCAACCCGGCGACGTCGATACGGTGCTGCTGACCCACGCGCATCCCGATCACATTGGCGGATTGCTGGATGCCGCGGGGCGGGAAGTCTTTGCGCGGGCCGAGCTGGTTGTACATGCGCGGGAGGTGGCGTTCTGGCAAGACGATGGCAATCTCGCGCGGGCCAGCGAGCGCGCACGCGGCAACTTCCAGTTCGCCCGCGAGGTGTTCGGCGCGTATCGAGCCAGGATGCGCACGTTCACGGGCCGCGAGGTCCTGCCCGGCATCGACGCGGTGCCCCTGCCGGGGCATACCGCCGGGCACTCCGGCTTCCGTATCGAGTCCGACGGACGGAGTGTGCTGGTCTGGGGGGACATCGTGCATTTTCCGCAGATCCAGATCGCGCGCCCCGATGTGTCGATCGCCTTCGACCAGGATCCGACCCTGGCCGCCAACACGCGCTCGGCGCTGCTGGACATCGTCAGCGCGGACGGACTCCTGGTTGCCGGCATGCATCTCGGCGAACCCGGCTTTGCCCGTATCGCGCGCCAGGGCGACGGCTACCGCATCGCCTACGAGACCTGAGCGGGACGGCCCCGGTTGTCTCAGGCGGGGCGGCCGTTCGAGGCCAGGTAGGCACTGGGCGCCTGGCCCAGCGCGCGCCGGAACGCGCTGGTGAAGGCGCTCGCGCTGGCGTAGCCCAGGTCCAGCGCGACGCGGGTCACGGGCTGGCCCTGGCTCAGGCGCTCGATCGCGGCCAGCAGGCACGCCTGCTGGCGCCAGGCGCCGAAGCTGATGCCGGCTTCGGCGCGGAACTGGCGGGTGAAGGTGCGCCGGCTCATGCCGGCCGCGGCCGCCATCGTGTCCAGGTCCGTCGTGATCGACGGCGCCGCCCATAGCGCGCGGCAGGCGCGCGCCAGGCGCGGGTCGGCGGGCAGCGGCGCGTGCAGCGACAGCGCCGGCATGGCGGCGATTTCGGCCGCCAGCAGCGCCATCAGCTTGCCGGCGCGGCCGTCCAGGTCGTAGAGCGCGGGCAGGTCGATGGCTTCATCGAGCAGGTGGCGCAGCAGCGGCGAGACGGCGTGGACCCGGCATTCGGCGGGCAGGCCCAGGGCCTGCGCGGCGCGCGCGGTGAGAAAGGTGTTGAGCATGGTCACCGCGCCGCTCATGGTCATCTGGTGATCCATGCCCGCCGGCACCCAGCAGGCGCGTTGCGGCGGCACCAGCCAGCGGCCCGTCGGCGTGGCCACGCTGATGGCGCCGCGCGCGGCGTAGGCGAACTGGCCGCGGCGGTGGGCGTGCAGCGGGAAGGTCAGGCCGGCCGGGTAGTCGCATGCCGTCACCACCACGTCGCGCGGAATGTCCTCGTAGGGATCGACCAGGGTATTGCGCATGGCCTGGATTCTACAGTGAATGACCCGATATCGAAGGCGGGCCGCCGGCGCCCGGCCTACGATGCCGCCATTGTCCATCGCGTTCGCTGCCCTGCGGCGCATCGTCACACTCCAGGAGCCGACATGGCCAACACTTTCCATCGCGTGGGCCACGGCCCGCATCCCGTCATCGTGCTGCACGGCTGGTTCGGCGACGCGCACGCCTTCGAGCCGATCGAACCCTGGCTGTCGGGCGCGGACTTCAGCTACGTCTTCATGGACTACCGCGGCTATGGCGGCATGCGCGAGGCGGCCGGCGAACATTCGATCGACGAGATCGCCGCCGACGCGCTGGCGCTGGCCGACGCGTTGGGGTTCGAGCGCTTCAGCCTGGTGGGCCATTCGATGGGCGGCATGGCGATCGAGCGGGTCGCGGCGCTGGCGCCCGAGCGGGTGCGCGCGCTGGTGGCGGTGGCCCCGGTGCCGTGCGGCGGCGTGGCCATGGCG
>NZ_CADIJW010000062.1 GCF_902859745.1 Achromobacter dolens
CTGCCGCTCGACCCGGCCGACCCCGCCGCCGCGCTGCGGGCGCGCTGGCAGGCCACGCGCCAGCGCGGCTACGCCAGCGTCAGCGGCCACCTGCTGCACGGCATCGACTCGGCCGCGCTGCCAGTGCTGGACGCCCAGGGCCAGTTGGCCGGCGCCATCACCGGGCTGGGACTGCACGGCGGCTTCGACCTGGCGCCGGACGGCGCGCCGCTGCGGGCCCTGATGGCGGCCGCGGCCGATTGCTCGCGCCGGCTCGGCTGGCGCGGCGGGCGCTAAGGCGCCGCGCCGGCCCCCGGGGGCGCACCTTCCCCTGGAAATCGCTCGTCCCCGTCCTGCCGTCCTCGCTGGCGCGGAGGCCACCATCGCCGGCCGCCCCGCCCTTTTCGCCAGCCCCTTTACAATAGACAGTTGCCCAGAGCCGAGCCGACAGGTCCGGCTCGCTTTTTTGCCGCCGCCCATCCGGCGGCCCGGCGGCCGGCCCAGGCCGCGCCCGCCCCTGATACCGATACCCGCGTGCAAGCCCTTACCGTTTCCGATTTCGACTACGAGCTGCCTCCCGAGCTCATCGCGCAGACGCCCGCCGCCCAGCGCACGGGCAGCCGCCTGCTGCACCTGGATGGCGCCAGCCAACTGCATGACCGCCAGTTCGCCGACCTGGAAAAACTGCTGCGCCCCGGCGACCTGCTGGTGTTCAACGACACCCGCGTCATCAAGGCGCGCCTGGCCGGCCACAAGATCACCGGCGGCAAGGTCGAGGTGCTGGTCGAGCGCATCACCGACACCGACCGCGCCCTGGCGCACGTGCGCGCCAGCAAGTCGCCCGGCGCCGGCATGGTGCTGCGGCTGGCCGACGCCTTCGACGCCACGGTGCTAGGCCGCGAGGGCGAGCTGTTCGACATCCGCTTCCCCGGGCCGGTGCTGGAGCTGCTGGACGCGCACGGCGCGACGCCGCTGCCGCCCTACATCACGCACGCCGCCGACGCCGGCGACGACGACCGCTACCAGACCGTCTACGCCCGCGAACCGGGCGCCGTGGCGGCCCCGACCGCCGGCCTGCACTTCGACCAGCCCACCCTGGACCGCCTGGCGGCGCTGGGCGTGGAACGCGCCTTCGTCACGCTGCACGTCGGCGCCGGCACCTTCCAGCCGGTGCGCGTGGACAACCTGGCCGACCACGTCATGCACGCCGAATGGTTCACCGTGCCGCAGGCCACGGTGGACGCCATCGCCGCGGCCCGCGCACGAGGCGGCCGCGTGATCGCGGTCGGCACCACCAGCGTGCGCGCCCTGGAATCGGCCGCCGCCCAAACCGAGGGCCGCACCGCCCCCGGCCTGCCGCTGGCCGCCGCCCAAGGCGACACGCGCCTGTTCATCACCCCCGGCTACCAGTACCGTGTCATCGACGCGCTGGTCACCAACTTCCACCTGCCCCAGTCGACCCTGCTGATGCTGGTCTCGGCGCTGGCCGGCGTCGAGCCGATCCGCCGCGCCTACGCCCACGCCGTGGCCCAGCGCTACCGCTTCTTCAGCTACGGCGACGCCATGTTCATCGAATCCCCCGCCCCATGACCGGACTGAATTTCGAACTGCTCGCCACCGACGGCGGCGCCCGCCGCGGCCGCATCACGCTCAACCACGGCGTGGTGGAAACGCCCATCTTCATGCCCGTGGGCACCTATGGCAGCGTCAAGGCCATGATGCCGCACGAACTGAAGGACATCGGTTCGCAGATCGTGCTGGGCAACACCTTCCACCTGTGGCTGCGCCCGGGCACGGAGATCATGGAAAAGCATGGCGGCCTGCACGGCTTCATGCAGTGGGACAAGCCGATCCTGACCGACTCGGGCGGTTTCCAGGTGTTCAGCCTGCAGGGCATGCGCAAGATCACCGAGGAAGGCGTGAAGTTCGCCTCGCCCATCGACGGCGCCCGCCTGTTCCTGACGCCCGAGGAATCGATGCGCATCCAGCGCTCGCTGAACTCGGACATCGTCATGGTGTTCGACGAGTGCACGCCCTACGAGATCGACGGCCGCCCCGCGACCGTCGAGGAAGCGGCCCGCTCGATGCGCATGTCGCTGCGCTGGGCGCGCCGCTCGCGCGAGGAATTCGACCGGCTGCAGAACCCCAACGCGCTGTTCGGCATCGTGCAGGGCGGCATGTACGAATCGCTGCGCGACGAGTCCCTGGCCGGCCTGCAGGACATCGGTTTCCACGGCTACGCCATCGGCGGCCTGTCGGTGGGCGAGCCCAAGGAAGACATGATGCGCATCCTGGCGCACGTGACGCCCAAGCTGCCGGCCCAGGCGCCGCGCTATCTGATGGGCGTGGGCACGCCGGAAGACCTGGTCGAGGGCGTGAGCCGCGGCGTCGACATGTTCGACTGCGTCATGCCGACCCGCAACGCCCGCAACGGCTGGCTGTTCACCCGCTTCGGCGACGTCAAGATCCGCAACGCCAAGTACCGAGACGACACCCGCCCGCTGGACCCGAGCTGCGCCTGCCACACCTGCGCCAACTTCTCGCGCGCCTACCTGCATCACCTGCAGCGCGCCAACGAGATCACCGGCGCGCGCCTGAACACGCTGCACAACCTGCATTTCTACCTCACCATCATGAAGGAAATGCGGGAGGCCATCGCCGAGGGCCGCTTCGAAGCCTGGCGCGCGCAGTTCGCGGCCGACCGGGCGCGCGGGGTGGAGTAGCGGGAGGAGCAAACGACGGCCGACCTAGTGAAAACCACGAGATCGTCGGGGCTTTTTATTTGGCGATCCGCCCCCATCACTGCGCACAGGCCGTGACTGGTAGCCCGGGATAACCTCGCTACAATAGTCGGCTTGCCCTATCCATGGCTCGCGCGGGGATGGGCGCAGAACAAGATCGTCGACAGCACGATACAAACAAACCCAAACAGACCAAACGCAGGAGAATTACATGTCCGCTATCGATACCGCCAGCCTCGTCGTGGCCCAGGCCGCTCCCGAAGGCAATGCGCTGATGGGCATGCTGCCCATCATCCTGATGTTCGTGATCCTCTATTTCCTGATGATCCGTCCCCAGATGAAGCGCCAGAAGGAACACCGCAACCTCATCGCCGCCCTGGCCAAGGGCGACGAAGTCGTGACCGCCGGCGGCATGCTGGGCAAGGTCACCAAGGTGAACGACAGCTACGTCACCGTCGAAGTCTCGGAACTGGCCGACAAGCCGGTCGAGATCATCATGCAGAAGTCGTCGGTGTCGACCGTTCTGCCCAAGGGAACCATCAAGGCCCTGTAAGCGTCCCATAGGAGCTCCGCCGCCGGGCCCCGGGCCCGACGGCAGCCGCCCCGCCGCCCGCCGCGCCAGCCGCCCGGGCGGCCTTTTCTCCACTCTTACATGACGTAGCCGGCAATGAACCGCTATCCCCTCTGGAAGTACATTACGGTCCTGATTGCGGTCCTTATCGGCCTGCTGTATACGCTTCCCAATTTCTACGGCGAGTCGCCCGCCGTCCAGGTTTCCAGCGCCAAGGCCACCATCAAGGTGGATCCGGCCATGCGTGACCGGGTCGAGCAGGTACTGGCCGACGCCAAGATCCCCAACGACGGGGTCTACTACGAACAGAACGGCACGCTCGGCACCGTGCGCGCCCGCTTCACGTCGACCGACCTGCAACTGCAGGCGCGCGATCTGATCGACAAATCCCTCAACACCGTCCAGGGCGACCCGCACTACACCGTGGCGCTGAACCTGCTGCCGGCCTCGCCGAGCTGGATGCGCGCCATGGGCTGGTTCGCCCCCAAGCCCATGTACCTGGGCCTGGACCTGCGCGGCGGCGTGCACTTCCTGCTGCAAGTGGACATGCAGGGCGCCCTGACCGCCCGCTACGACTCGCTGGCCGCCGACGTGCGCTCGGTGCTGCGCGACCAGAAGGTCAACGTGGCCGGCGTCGAGCGCTCCGGCATGAGCGTGGCCGCAAGCTTCGCCAACGCGCAGGACCGCGACCGCGCCATCTCGACGCTGCGCAGCCGCCTGCCCGACCTGGAATTCACCGAAAGCGAAGAGAACGGCAAGCTGCTGCTGCTGGGCGCGCTGAACCCGGCCGCCGTCACCCGCGTGCAGGACTCGGCCCTCAAACAGAACATCAACACGCTGCACAACCGGATCAACGAACTGGGCGTGGCCGAACCGGTCATCCAGCAGCAGGGTTCGGACCGCATCGTGGTGCAGCTGCCCGGCGTGCAGGACGTGGCCAAGGCCAAGGAACTGCTGGGCCGCACCGCCACGCTCGAAATCCGCATGGTCGACGACTCGCCCGCCGCGCAGGCCGCGCTGCTGGGCGGTTCGGTGCCGTTCGGCCTGGAGCGCTACTCCGACCGCGACGGCCGCCCGATCCTGGTGCGCCGCCAGGTGGTCCTGACCGGTGAGAACCTGCAGGACGCCCAGCCCGGCCGCGATTCGCAGACCCAGCAGGCCGCCGTCCACCTGACGCTGGACTCCAAGGGCGCGCGCATCTTCCGCGACGTCACCCGCGACAACATCGGCAAGCGCATGGCCATCCTGCTGTTCGAGAACGGCAAGGGCGAAGTGGTCACGGCCCCCGTCATCCGCACCGAAATCGCCGGCGGCCAGGTGCAGATCTCGGGCAGCATGAGCTCCGAGGAAGCCGCCGACACCGCCCTGCTGCTGCGCGCCGGCGCGCTGGCCGCGCCGATGTCGATCATCGAGGAACGCACCATCGGCCCGAGCCTGGGCGCCGACAACATCTCGAAGGGCTTCCATTCGACGCTGTACGGTTTCCTGGCGATCGCCGTCTTCATCATCATCTACTACCACCTGTTCGGCGTGTTCTCGACCGTCGGCCTGACCCTGAACGTGCTGCTGCTGCTGGCCCTGCTGTCGATGCTGCAGGCCACGCTGACGCTGCCGGGCATCGCCGCCATCGCGCTGACACTGGGCATGGCGATCGACTCGAACGTGCTGATCAACGAGCGGATACGGGAAGAATTGCGCAACGGGGCAACGCCGCAACAGGCCATCCACCATGGCTTCGAGCGCGCCTGGGGCACGATCCTTGACTCCAACCTCACCACGCTGATTGTCGGCCTGGCCCTGCTGGCCTTCGGTTCCGGCCCGATCCGCGGCTTCGCGGTGGTCCATTGCCTGGGCATCCTGACCTCGATGTTCTCGTCCGTCGTGGGCGTGCGCGCGCTGGCCAACCTCTGGTACGGCCGCAAGAAGAAGCTCACGTCGATCTCCATCGGCGAAGTCTGGAAGCCGAAGACCAACTGAACATGCGCGCGGGCGGCCACGCCGCCCGCCGCCGAATAGCCAGGGCAAAACATGGAATTTTTCCGGATTCACCGCACCATCCCGTTCATGCGCCACGCGCTGGTGCTGAACATCATCAGCCTCGTCACCTTCGTGGCGGCGGTCTTCTTCATCATTACGCGCGGCTTCCACCTGTCGATCGAATTCACCGGCGGCACGGTCATGGAAGTCAACTACGCCCAGACGGCGCAGCTTGAAAACGTACGCGGCGTGGTCTCGAAGCTGGGCTACACCGACTTCCAGGTGCAGAACTTCGGCACCTCGCACGACGTCATGATCCGCCTGCCCCTGCAGGAAGGCCAGACGTCGGCCACCCAGAGCGAAACCGTCATGGCCGCGCTCAAGGCCGCCGACCAGGGCGTGGAGCTGCGCCGCGTCGAGTTCGTCGGCCCGCAGGTCGGCCAGGAACTGCTGCACAACGGCCTGATGGCGCTGCTGGTGGTGGTCATCGGCATCATGGTCTACCTGGGCTTCCGCTTCGAATGGAAGTTCGCGGTGGCCGGCGTGATCGCCAACCTGCACGACGTGGTCATCATCCTGGGCTTCTTCGCCTTCTTCCAGTGGGAGTTCTCGCTGTCGGTGCTGGCGGGCGTGCTGGCGGTGCTGGGCTACTCGGTGAACGAATCCGTGGTCATCATGGACCGGATCCGCGAGAACTTCCGCAAGTACCGCAAGGCGGACGTGCAGGAAGTCATCAACAGCGCCATCACGCAAACCATCTCGCGCACCATCATCACCCACGGTTCGACCCAGATGATGGTGCTGGCGATGCTGTTCTTCGGCGGCCCCACCCTGCACTACTTCGCCATGGCCCTGACTATCGGCATCTGGTTCGGCATCTACTCGTCGGTGTTCGTCGCCGCCGCGCTGGCCATGTGGATGGGCGTCAAGCGCGAAGACCTGGTCAAGCCGGTCAAGAAGGAAGGCGAGGAAGGCGAAGTCGCCTGAGCCGCTTCCCGCCCCGCAAGACCCGCCCGATGTGGCGGGTTTTTTTATGGGCGGACGAGCCTGGCGCAGGGCCCTCGGTCACTACGAATAGCCGCCCGTCCTACATGCGGATACCTTTGCCAAAGCCGTCGCCACGGAGGTTGACAGTTATATCCGAACAGGTATATTCATGTTTATCGAACTCCCTCGTCCCCTGTATTGGGAAGGTTCCTCGAAAAAAGACTTCCAGACCTTCCCGCTGGCCGTTCAGAAACACTTGGGGATGAGTCTGTTCATCGTGCAGTCGGGCCGGCGACCGGCCGCGTCCAAACCATGGCACGGACTGGGGCCGGGCGTGTTTGAACTGGTCGATGATCATCGGGGCGATACGTTCCGCGCCGTCTACCTGATACGCATCGGCAACGGCGTGCATGTACTGCATGCATTCCAGAAGAAGTCCAAATCGGGCGTTTCCACGCCGCGGCCCGACATTGCCCTGATCACCCGGCGGCTCAAACAGGTTCAGGCCCGCTATGGGCCCCACAAGAGACAACCATGACGCGTACTACCGGCACCCTGAATGTTCTGCATGACCTCGGCTTTGACGACGCCGCCGATCTGACCACCCAGGCGCAGCTCGCCATCAAGCTCAACGATCTGATCGACCAGCGCCAGCTCACCCAGGCCCAGGTTGCCGCCCTGACCGGCATGACCCAGCCCAAGGTCTCCCAGATTCGCCGCTACCAATTGCAGAACATCTCGCTGGAGCGGCTGCTGCGCGCCCTGGTCGCGCTGGACCAGCACGTGGAGATACGGGTACGCAAGGCAAGGCAATCCGACACGACAGGAATCAGCGTCAACCTCTAGGCCTTGTCGACGTTCGGTATCTCGTACCCATGCTTCGCATGCTCATCGCCACCAACACCGCCGCCGACGCGATGCCCGCGGCCACGTAGCCGACACTTTCCAGTCCCCACAGCGAAATCGCCAAACCGCCGAGAATCGCCCCAAGGCCCGTGCCGGCGTTGGCGGCGGAGACGTTCAAGGTGCCGGCCAGCGCCTGTGCCTGCGACGCCGAGTGCATCACCCGCACCTGGCAGACGGGAAACAGCGCGGTATAGGCGATGCCTCACACTGCCAGGGCCAGCCCCAGTGGCATCACCGCGCCCGCCAGCGGCACGCTGGCGGCCATGCCCAGCGCCAGAAGCAGCGAGAAGAACGCGGTGGCCCCCAGCGGGTTGCGGTCGACCAGACGGCCGCCGAACCAGTTGCCAACCAGGCCGATGGCGCCGAACCCCATCAGCCACCAACCGACCCGCGCCGGCGCCACCGCGGCAACGCGTTCCAGTGTGTCGGCCAGATAGGTGTAAGCCGTGTACATGGCGGTGAACACCAGCACCGACAGCAGCACTTGCGCGATGAACTCCGGGTTCCTGAGAATACGGGCCTGCTCTCCGATCCGCAGGCGGGGCGGCCGCGCCATGGCCGGCATGCAGCGCGTCAGGGCCAGCGCCATCAACAGCGACAACCCTGCCAGCCCCCACAGCGCGCCACGCCAGCCGATGGCCTCCGACACCAGCGTGCCCAGCGGGATGCCGAACAGCAACGCGGCGGAGATGCCCAGGTAGACCTGCGATACCGCGCGTCCGGCACGTTGCGGCTCGACCAGTTGCCCCGCCGTCTCGCTGGCCGTGCCCCAGAATACCGGCAACGCCAGCGCAGGAATGAAGCGAGCAACGGCCAGCACCCACAGGTTCGGCGCCATGGCAGCCAGGGCGTTGGACACCGCGAAAATCAACAGAATGACGACGAACAGCCGCTTGCGTTCGACGTGCGACAGCAGCACGGTCAGCACCGGCCCGAACAGCATCACGGTGAAGGCGAACAGGGTCACCAGCTGGCCCGCGGCGGAAATCGAAATGCCGAGGTCACGCGCCAGCGCTGGCAACAGGCCGACGATCAGGTACTCGGTGGTGACAATGACAAAGGCCGCCACCGCAAGAATCGCGATGGACAGGCCGCCCCGGCCCGCCAGAACGGCGGCGCGGGGCGCAACGAGCATGGACATGCGAAAGCGCTCCAGGGGAATGAATGGAACGCACAAGTCTATTGAAGACTAAATTTCCTATCTCGGATATATTTTCTTAGTATATTGGAATTTAGTTCATCAATAGAGGCCCGTATGACGCCCTCCGAACGGCTCAAAGGCATCGAAGCGTTTGTAATGACCGCCAGCGCGGGCAGCTTCACCGCGGCCGCCGAACGCCTCCACCTGACAAGCTCCGCGGTCGGCAAGAGCGTGGCGCGTCTCGAAGCCCGGCTCGGCATCCGGTTGTTCGAGCGCACCACGCGCCGCCTGGCGCTGACCGAGGCGGGCACGGCCTTCTACCGCACGTGCGCGCAGGTGCTGACCGACCTGGAGGAAGCGGAAACCGTGCTGGCGGTGCAGCAGAACGAACCCGTGGGCCGACTGCGCGTGGACGCGCCGGCCACCTTTGGCCGCCTGCGGGTCTGGCCGCCGCTGCTGCGCTTTGCCGAACGCCATCCCCGTCTGCGGCCGCATGTGTCGTTCACCGACCGGTTCGTCGATCTGCTCGACGAAGGCATCGATGTAGCAGTGCGCATTGGCGGCCCGGATCACTGGCCCGCCTCGATCGGATGTCGCCATCTGGGCCGCGAACGCCTGCTCTTTTGCGCGTCGCCCGCCTACCTGGCCCGCCGGGGCGCGCCCGCCTCGGCGGACGATTTGGCGCGGCATGATGCCGTCCTCTACGGCAAGGCCGATGGCAGCGTCAGTCCATGGCTGATCGCTCACGCCGACGGCCAGATCGAGCGGCGCGCGATGACTGGCCGTATCATCGCCGGCAGCGGCGACGCGCAGGTCGCGGCCGTCAAGGCGGGCTGCGGCATCGCACAGTTGGCCACCTGGCTGGTGGACGAAGCAATTACGCGCGGTGAACTGGCACCGGTCCTGCCGGCGCTGGCCACCGACGGCCTGCCGCTGCACCTGCTGTGGCCGGTCGGCAAGCAATTGCTGCCCAAGGTGGACGCGGTGCTCGCCATGCTGACCGAGGAACTGCGGATCGCCTGATCCCGTCGGCCACGACTGTATAGCCCGTCCTGGCGTCCGGTGTACGGGTACAGCCGCCGCCGTATTCACTACCATAGGCCTCATGAAACTCGCTCTCGATCATCTCGTCGTCGCCGCCGCCGACCTGGACAGCGGCACGCGCCACGTGGCCGACCTGCTGGGCATCGCGCCCACGGGCGGCGGCGCGCATCCCCGCATGGGCACCCACAACCGCGTGCTGGGCATGGCGGGCGGCTTGTACCTCGAAGTAATCGCCATCGACCCGGACGCGCCCGCGCCGCAGCGGCCGCGCTGGTTCGGGCTGGACCAGCCGGCCATGCGGGCGCGCCTGGCCGAAGGGCCGTTCCTGGCGCACTGGGCGGCGCGAGTCGAGGCGCCCGCTGACCTGAGCGCATGGCAGGCGCGGCACCCCGATCGCATCGCACCCGCCATCCCCATGACCCGCGGCGACCTGCGCTGGCGCCTTACGGTGCCCGACGACGGCAGCCTGCCGGCCTGGCGCGAAGCGGGCGCAACGGCCGGCGACGGCCTGCTGCCGACCCTGATCCAGTGGGATGTGGACGCCTATCCCGGCGTCAGCCTGCCGCGCCAGCCGCTGACCCTCGTGGCGCTGGCCGGCACCCACCCGCGCGCGGCGCTGCTGCGCCAGGGGCTGGCCTGGCTGGGCGCGGACGCGCTCATCGCCATCGAACAGGCCGACGGCCTGCCACGCCTGCAGGCCGCCATCGAGACCGACCGGGGCATCCGGATCCTGGCCTGACCCACACCACACGGAAAGACAACGGAGACATCCCCATGAGCGTCACCCTCAAGCGCTTCGACGACGCGCCCTACGAGCAGCAGTGCGAGGCCACCGTCATCGCCGTCGGCGCCGACGGCGTCGAACTGGACCAGACCCTCTGCTACGCCCGCAGCGGCGGGCAGGCCGGCGACAGCGGCACGCTGACGCTGGCCGATGGCCGCGCGCTGCCGGTGGCCGACACCGTCTACGCCGACGACCGCCGCCGCATCCTGCACGTGCTGGCCGAGGGCGCCGCGGCGCCGCAGGTCGGCGACCGCGTCACCGTGCGCATCGACTGGCCGCGCCGCCACCGGCTGATGCGCCTGCACACCTGTCTGCACCTGCTCGGTTCGCTGGTGCCGGCGCCCGTCACCGGCTGCAGCATTTCGCCCGACTCGGCCCGCATCGACTTCGACCTGCCCGAGTCGACGCTCGACAAGGCCGACCTGACCGAGCGCCTGAACACGCTGATCCAGGCCCGCACCGACGTCACCGTCAACACCATCACGCCCGAGGAACTTGCGGCGCAGCCCGATCTGGTGCGCACGGTCGGCGCCGCCCCGCCCGGCGGCGCGACGCGCATCCGCATCATCGAGATCCCCGGCGTGGACCGCCAGCCCTGTGGCGGCACGCACGTGGCCAACACCGGCGAGATCGGCCCCGTCACGGTCACCAAGATCGAAAAGAAAAGCCGCACCAACCGCCGCGTGGTGGTGGCGTTCGCCTGAACCTTGCCGCCAATGAAAATGGCCGCCTGCATGGCGGCCATTTTCATTGAAGTCCGTCGGCGGCGCCTCGCGGCGCGCTCAGCCCTTCTTCCACCAGCGCCACGGCGCGCGCAGCGGCCATTGGTACTTGCTACAGAGCACCCGCGGCGCCAGCAGGTGACCCACGGCGATGGCGATCGCGGCGGCGGTCAGCACGTCGGACAGGTAGTGATCCAGGTTGACCAGGCGGCTGGCGGCGACCAGTGCGGCCAGCGACAGGAAGGCCCAGCGCCAGCGCGGCGCCAGGATGCCGAGCGTCACCGCCACCGCGAAGGCGGCGTAGGTGTGGCTGGAAGGAAAGGAATTGAACTGGTTGGCGCGCGAGAACGACTCGCCCAGCCCGTAGATGCCCTTCTCGAAGAACAGCTCGGGACGGGCGCGCGCCACCAAACGCTTGAGCGCCAGCACCACCAGCCCGCCGACCGCCATGGTCGACAGCATCAGCAGGCTGCCGCGCGCCATGCTGGCGTAGCTCATGCGCACCGGATTGCGCCAGCCGCGCGCCAGGCCGACCAGGCCGACGATGTAGAACGCCAGCGCCACGCCGATGTAGCGGCCGCTTTCGCCCATTTCGCCGATCCACTCGAACGAGGTATTGACCCCGTCGCTGACCGATTGCCGGATCCAGATCGCCAGCGGCAGGTCGACCCACAGGGCGCAGACCGCGGCCACCAGCGCCACCCCGAGACCGGCCAGCAGCCAGGCGGAGGTCGACAGCGGATTGCGGAACTCGTCCGTCGCGGCGGCTGCGGCGCCGGGCGCGAGCGTGGCGGCCGGCGGAAGGGAGGGATTCGTCGTCATCGGACCGGTCGCGTAAAGATAATTGTTCTCGGAAAGGGAATCTGCGAGGGCCAGCTATCGTAACCCTGCATTTCGTCTGCATGAAGGAAATTTGCAGCAAGGGGTAAAATTCCGCTTTTCCCCTCTCCACTGCCCCCGGGATCTACACCCGTCACGGCGACCGACATGCAAGAAACTTCCCTCAAGCGCGTGCCTCACGCGCAAGACGGCGCCGCCGCCGTCCCGCCCGCCCCCGCCACCGGCGCTCCCCGCAAGCTTTACATCCGCACCTTCGGCTGCCAGATGAACGAGTACGACTCGGACAAGATGGCCGACGTGCTGCGCGGCGACCAGGGGCTGGAACTGACCGACAATCCGGAAGAAGCCGACGTCATCCTGTTCAACACCTGTTCGGTGCGCGAAAAGGCCCAAGAAAAGGTCTTTTCCGACCTGGGCCGCGTGCAGCACCTGAAAAAGACCAACCCGAACCTGGTGATCGGCGTGGGCGGCTGTGTCGCCAGCCAGGAAGGCGAGGCCATCGTCAAGCGCGCGCCCTATGTGGACGTGGTGTTCGGCCCGCAGACCCTGCACCGCCTGCCCGACCTGATCCACCGCCGCCGCGCCGAAGGCCGCTCGCAGGTCGACATCAGCTTCCCCGAGATCGAGAAGTTCGACAACATGCCGCCGCCGCGCGTCGACGGCGCCACCGCCTTCGTCTCGATCATGGAAGGCTGTAGCAAGTACTGCAGCTTCTGTGTCGTGCCCTACACGCGCGGCGAGGAAGTCTCGCGGCCGTTCGACGACGTGCTGGTCGAAGTGGCCGACCTGGCCGACCAGGGCGTCAAGGAAGTCACCCTGCTGGGCCAGAACGTCAACGCCTACCGCGGCCGCATGAGCGACAGCGACGAGATCGCCGATTTCGCCATGCTGCTGGAATACGTGCACGAGATTCCCGGCATCGAGCGCATCCGCTACACCACCTCGCACCCCAAGGAAATGACCCAGCGCATGGTGGACGCCTACGCCCGCCTGCCCAAGCTGGTGTCGTTCCTGCACCTGCCGGTGCAGGCCGGCAGCGACCGCGTGCTGGCGGCCATGAAGCGCGGCTACACCACGCTGGAATTCAAGTCGGTCGTGCGCCGCCTGCGCGCCGCGCGTCCCGACCTGACGCTGTCGTCGGACTTCATCGTCGGCTTCCCCGGCGAGACCGAGGAAGACTTCGAAAAGACCATGAAGCTGATCGAGGACGTCGGTTTCGACACCTCGTTCTCGTTCGTCTACTCGCGCCGCCCCGGCACGCCGGCCGCCGACCTGCACGACGACACGCCGCAGGACGTCAAGCTGCGCCGCCTGCAGCGCCTGCAGGCGCTGATCAACGAGCAGGCCGCCGCCATCGCCCGCAACATGATCGGCACCCGCCAGCGCCTGCTGGTGGAAGGCCCGTCGCGGCGCGACCCGAACGAGCTGATGGGCCGCACCGAGAACAACCGCATTGTCAACTTCGCCGCGCCCGCGCGGCTCATCGGACAGATGGTCGACGTCATCATCACCGAGGCGCACACCAATTCGCTGCGCGCCCGGGTGGCCGACGTCGACCGCGACTCCCAAGAGGCCGAATGACCACTTCCCGCCCCCGCGCCCGCCGCAGCCTGCCCGCCGTCGTCATCCTGGACGGCGACAACACCCACCTGGCCAACCTGTGCGGCCCGCTGGACGAAAACCTGCGCCAGCTTGCAGACGGCATGGGCGTGAAGCTCTCGCGCCGCGGCAGCCGCGTCACCATCGAAGGCGACAAGGCCGAACTGGCCGGCCGCGTGCTGCGCCGTTTCCATGAGCAGGCCGTGCATCGCGCGCTGTCGGTCGACGACATCCAGCTCGGGCTGGTCGAGATCGGCGTCGGCCGCCAGGAAGAGAAACTGCAGGACGCGCCGGCCCGCGAGGCCAACCCGCTGCCGGCGCTGGACGACGACAGCGACGCCATCGCCCTGCGCACCAAGCGCAGCGACCTGCGTCCGCGCACGCCGCGCCAGCGCGACTACCTGAACAACATCCTCAAGCACGACATCACCTTCGGCGTGGGTCCGGCCGGCACCGGCAAGACCTGGCTGGCGGTGGCCTGCGCCATCGACGCGATGGAGCGCGACACGGTGCAGCGCCTGGTGCTGACGCGCCCGGCGGTCGAAGCCGGCGAACGGCTGGGCTTCCTGCCCGGCGATCTGGCGCAGAAGGTCGACCCCTACCTGCGCCCGCTGTACGACGCCCTGTACGACCTGATGGGCTTCGAGAAAGTGCAGCGCCTGTTCGAGAAACAGACCATCGAGATCGCGCCGCTGGCCTACATGCGCGGCCGCACGCTGAACCACGCCTTCGTCATCCTGGACGAGGCGCAGAACACCACGCCCGAACAGATGAAGATGTTCCTGACGCGCATCGGCTTCGGCAGCAAGGCCGTCATCACCGGCGACCCGTCGCAGGTGGACCTGCCGCGCGGCCAGGAAAGCGGCCTGGCGCACGCCGTCAAGGTGCTGCACGACGTGCAGGGCATCGCCACCACCCGCTTCACCAGCCGCGACGTGGTGCGCCATCCCCTGGTGGCGCGCATCGTCGATGCCTACGACCGAGCGGCGGAAAATGACGCCTGACCTGTCCCTGTCCGTCCAGTACGGGGTCGACGAGCCCCGCCTGCCGCGCTGGCGCCTGCGCCGCTGGGCCGAGCGGGCGCTGGCCGCCGCGGCCGAGGATGGCCTGGTGGACTTCAGCGCCGCCGAGCTCAGCCTGCGCCTGGTGGGCGCGGCCGAGGGGCGCCGCCTGAACCGCGATTTCCGCCAGCGCGACTACGCCACCAACGTGCTGACGTTCGAATACGGCGTGGATCCGCTGGGCGTGGCGCGCGGCGACATCGTGATGTGCGTGCCGGTGCTGGTGCGCGAGGCGCGCGAACAGCGCAAGGCGCTGCTGGACCATGCCGCCCACCTGACGCTTCACGGCGTGCTGCATTCGCTCGGCTACGACCACATCAAGGCGCGCGACGCCCGCCGCATGGAAGCGCTGGAAACCGCCACGCTGGCCCGCATGGGCATCGCCGACCCCTACCAGGAGCGCTGATTCCGCCCCTCGGGTCAACCCTGAGCAATCGACGCGAAATGGCGGCCTGCAAGGCGCAGATCGCGTCGGTTGGCCCCATTTTCGCGGGCCGCGTTACAAATTGCGCGCCAGATTCGGTTATGCTGACCCCTCCCTAACTTGTCCTCCCGGACGATGTCTGACCCCTACCCTGCTCCCGAAGCGACGCCCGCTCGCTCATCCAAACCCGCCACCAAATCCCTTCTAGACCGCCTGCTTTCCCTCGTGCGCCGCGAGCCCGAGGACCGCGAAGGCATCAAGGCCATCCTGGAAGCCGCGCATGACCGCGACCTGCTGGACGCGGAGTCCTACAAGATGATCAAGGGCGCGCTGGCCGTGTCCGAAGGCACCGTCGGCGACATCATGGTGCCGCGCTCGCGCATGGACCTGCTCGACGTCACGCAGCCCATTCCCTACCTGGTGGCCAACGTGATCGAAACCGCTCACTCGCGGTTCCCGGTGTACGAAGGCGACCGCGACAACATCATCGGCATCCTGCTCGCCAAGGACCTGCTGCGCTGCATGCTGGAACCCGGCATCGAGGTGCGCACGCTGGTTCGCCCGGCCGTGTTCATCCCCGAATCCAAGCGCCTGAACGTGCTGCTGCACGAGTTCCGCGCCAGCCGCAACCACCAGGCCATCGTCATCGACGAGCACGGCGGCATCTCCGGCCTGGTGACGATGGAAGACGTGCTGGAGCAGATCGTCGGCGACATCGAGGACGAATTCGACGAAACCGAGGAAGACTCGATCTTCCCCGAGGGCGAGAACCAGTGGCGCGTGCTGGCTGCCACCGACATCTCGCACTTCAACGACGTGTTCGGCTGCCTGTTGCCCGACGACGAGTACGACAGCGTCGGCGGCTGGATGGGCGGGCAGTTGGGACGCATCCCGCGCCGCGGCGACGTCGCCGAGTTCGACGGATTGAAGCTCGAAGTGGCGCGCGGCGACGCGCGTCGCGCCATCTGGCTGCGCGTCAAGCGCGTGGCGCCCTCCCGCGGCGTCCAGCCCGACTCCGACGCATGAGTCGCGCCCCCCGCGGTCCGTTCCTGTTGGGCGCGGCCGGCCTGACGCTGGCCGGCGCCGTCCACGCCCTCACCTTCGCCCCCGGCCCGCTGCCAGGCTGGGCGCTGGCCGTCACCCAGGTCCTGGCGCTGGCGGTGGCCGCCCGCGTCACGCTGTACGCGCCCTCGGCGCGCCAGGCCTGGCTGCGCGGCTGGCTGTTCAGCTTCGCCACTTACGCGCTGGGGCTGTACTGGATCTTCATCAGCCTGCACCGCTACGGCGACCTGGCCGCGCCGCTGGCGGTGGCCGCGGTGCTGGCGCTGGCGGCCTTCCTGGCGCTGTTCCCGGCCACCGCCGGCGCGCTGGCGCGGCGCTATGTCCCGCTGGCGGCCGACTCGACGCCGGGACGGGTGCTGTCCGGCACGCTGGCCTGGGGCGCGCTGTGGGCCGGCTTCGAATGGGTCCGCGCGGTGCTGCTGACCGGCTTTCCGTGGCTCAACATCGGCTACGCGCAGGTCGACAGCCCCATCGCTGGCTGGGCCCCGCTGCTGGGCGTGCACGGCATGGCCCTGCTGTCGGCCTTCGCCGCCGCCGCCCTCGCCAGCCTGTGGCGTCCCGCGGGCCTGCAGAAGCAGCCGCGCGACGGCCGCCACGCGCTGGCCGCCGGGGTGGCGCTGGCATTGGCCGCCGCCGGCTGGCCGCTGTCCCGCATCGACTGGTCCGCGCCCAGCGGCGAACCACTGAACGTGCGTCTGGTCCAGGGCAACATCGAGCAGTCGCAGAAATTCGATCCGGCGCTGCTCGACCAGAGCCTGCGCCGCCACCTGGAACTGGCGGCGATGCCGCCGGCGCCGGGGGTGCCGCCGCCGCAGATGGTGATCCTGCCGGAAACGGTGCTGCCGATCTTCCAGGACCAGCTCGATCCGCGCGTCTGGGACGTCTGGCGCCAGGTGGCGGCGCGGCAGAATGCCGTGATCGCCATGGGGGTGCCGATCCACGACGTGCGCAATGGCCGCGACCGCTACACCAACAGCGTCATGGGCTTCGATGGCCGGACGCCGCTGGAACAACTGACGGGCGGCAGCACCGCGATGCGCTACGACAAGCGCCACCTGGTGCCCTGGGGTGAATACGTGCCGCCGGGCTTCCACTGGTTCGTCGACATGCTGAACATCCCGCTGGGCGATTTCGACCGTGGCGGCGAGCGCCAGACGCCATTCGCCGTGGGCGGCCAGCACATCGCCTTCAACATCTGCTATGAAGACCTGTTCGGTCCCGACCTGCTGCCCGCGCTGCAGCCCGGTCCCGATGGCGAACCGGGCGCCACCATTCTGGTGAACGTCAGCAACCTGGGCTGGTTCGGCGATACCTGGGCGTTGCGCCAGCATCTGCAGATCGGGCGCCTGCGCACAATCGAGACCGCGCGGCCGATGCTGACCGCCACCAACACCGGCATCACGGCGGCCATCGACGCCAAGGGCAACGTTGCCGCCCAACTGGCGCCGCTGCAGCCGGGCGTGCTGCCGGTCTCGGTGCAGGGCATGGCCGGCCTGACGCCTTATGCCCGCTTCGGCGACAAGTCGGCGCTGGCGCTGATCGGCCTGGCGCTGATTGCCGCCTTCGGCGTCAGCCGCGCGCGCCGTCCCTGAACCCGGAACGGGTCGGCCTCGGCCTGGCCCGGCTCCCCACCCCGGGCCTCTGCCGGCGCCCCTTTCCCGGCGCGTCCCTAGCGCAACAAGTCGACAGGCAGCGCGCCGCTGTCGTCGGCCGGCCGCAGCGGCCCCATTCCCGCGCCCGTCAGCTCGATCGCATCCGCGATGCGCGCCAGATCATCGCTATCCAGTTCCAGTTCCGCCGCGCCCAGCACGCCGTCGACCTGGGCCGCGTTGCGCATGCCGACGATGGCGCCGGTGACCCCCGGCCATGCCAGCGTCCAGGCGATGGCGACCGCGGCCTGGGTCGTGCCGTGGCGCTCGGCGATGGGCTTGAGCGCTTCGGCCAGCGCCAGGTTGCGCGCCAGGTTGGGCGGCTGGAATTCGGCATTGCGCGAGCGCCAGTCGTCCGCGCGCAGGGTCCGCGCCCGCTCGGCCGAAAAGCCGCCGCTCAACAGGCCCGACTGCATGGGGCTGTAGACAATGACGCCGGTGCCGTTCTGCGCGCACCACGGAATCAGGTCGGCGCCGGCGCCGCGCTGGATCGCCGAGAACGGCGGCTGCAGCGACTCCACGTGCCCCAGCGCCTCGGCGTCCTGCAACTGCGCCAGGTTATGGTTGGACAGGCCGACGGCGCGCACCTTGCCCTCCCGCCTGAGGTCCAGCAATTCCTGCCAATAGACCTCCAGCGGCGTGCCGTCGCCGGCCGGCCAGTGCATCTGGTACAGGTCGATGCGCTCGACGCGCAGCCGGCGCAGCGACCCCTCGATTTCGCGGCGGATGCTGGCTGGCGCGCCGGTGCGCCGCGGGGTCGCCTGCGGCTGCTCGGGGGACCAGGTCAGGCCGCACTTGGTGAAGACGTACGGCCGCTCGCCGGGGCTCATCTGCGCCAGCGCGCGGCCCACCACCTCCTCGGCATGGCCCAGTCCATAGACGGCGGCGGTATCGATCCAGTTGATGCCGCGATCGACCGCGAGGCGGATGGCGGCGATCGAGTCGGCGTCATCCTGCGGCCCCCAGCCGATGGCCCAGGCGTTGCCGCCCATCGCCCAGGCGCCCACGCCAATGCGCGTGATCGACATATCGCTGCGCCCCAGCGGACGCGTGGGAAAAGAAGTCGTGGTGCTCATGCGAAAAAATCTCCTGCCGGCAAAACATCATGGCGGATTCCACCCGGGTTCCCGCAGCGGTCACGATAGCACTCGTCCAAGCCGTTGATTTTCCGGCATTGTGCGCCCGGGGCCCGGCGTCGCGGAAGCGGCTGACGCCCCTCGCCGCATGCCAAAGTATGCCCCCGCATGCCACGCATGCGTCCCCCTGAACGCGACTTCAATGCAACTTTTTCGTTTTTTGCACCCAACCGACTTGCACGCCGAAATTAGTTCGTGCATAATCTCGTTTCTTCGCCAACGGCACTAAACAAAACCGGCAACGAGATACGAAAAACGACCGCGAAAGCGATCGGAAAAAACGTAAAACGTGGCAGGAGTTGATTAGAAGAACGGGGGTATAGCTCAGCTGGGAGAGCGCTTGCATGGCATGCAAGAGGTCAGCGGTTCGATCCCGCTTACCTCCACCAGTCCAAAGCGAAGAGTAGTAGAGCAGGAAAACTCGCGGTAAAACGCGCAGTAAAGACAGCAAGTCGACAGCAAGTCCAAGTCCCCTTCGTCTAGAGGCCTAGGACATCACCCTTTCACGGTGAGTACAGGGGTTCGAATCCCCTAGGGGACGCCAGTTCACTGGCAGCAGTACAGAGTTTTGTAGTACCAAAGTGCAGTTGAAGTGACACAGTAGTTGAGTAAGCCGCTGCGGAGCGGTAGTTCAGTTGGTTAGAATACCGGCCTGTCACGCCGGGGGTCGCGGGTTCGAGCCCCGTCCGCTCCGCCAAAAGCGCTCTACGCAGTGCCTTTCAAGAGCTCCGTCCCTGGAGCTTTTTGCATTTATAGGGTGTAAGCCTTGTTGTTTGCAGGTTGGAACAGCAGGGATTCTGGGGGGTATAGCTCAGCTGGGAGAGCGCTTGCATGGCATGCAAGAGGTCAGCGGTTCGATCCCGCTTACCTCCACCAGTAAAGCAGTAAGTAGTACAGTAGTTCGAGCAGTTGCAGTTTCCGGTCCCCTTCGTCTAGAGGCCTAGGACATCACCCTTTCACGGTGAGTACAGGGGTTCGAATCCCCTAGGGGACGCCAGTTCGCTGGCTCGCCTACCGGATCTGCGAAGCCGTCCTGACAAGATGGTGCGCTGCCAAGTGTTGTTGTTGTAGACCGCTGCGGAGCGGTAGTTCAGTTGGTTAGAATACCGGCCTGTCACGCCGGGGGTCGCGGGTTCGAGCCCCGTCCGCTCCGCCAAGCACTTGCGTGCATCCCAGCAAGCCGCAAGATCCAGTTGTTCCGCAGGAGTCTTCCTGCACTGCGCCAGAAAGCGCCCGCCAAAAGCTCCGGATTCCGGAGCTTTTTTGCTTTTCGCGGCGACCCGCGCCGAGACGCCCGTTCCCCCTTCTCGTCCGTTTATCCTCTAGACAGGCCGCGCCGCGCAACGCATCCTGTGCGCTTGTGCCAGCCAAGCCAAGAGGCCCACGTGACCGCCAGCAACGCCGCTCCACACCCGCATCGCCAACACCTGCAACGCATCATCGCAGGCCTGAACGAAGGCATCATCCTGCTCGAGGCCGATGGCGTCATCGCCTGGGCCAACGCCAGCGCACTGGCGCTGCATGGGATCGACACACTGGAGGCGTTGGGCAACACACCCGCGGGCTACCGCAAGCGTTATGCGCTGACCTACCGCAATCACCATCGCGTTCCCGCCCGGCAATATCCGCTGGATCGACTGGCCGCGGGCACGGCATTCGACGATTTGCTGCTGGACCTGACGCGCAAGGACGATCCCGACTTCCTGCGCAACATCCGGGCGCGGGGCCTGCTGCTGGAAGACGACGGCACGGACTATCGCGTGCTGATCCTGGACGACCAGACCGAAGCCTTCAATGCCGAACAGCGCTTCGAGCGCACCTTTGCCGCCAATCCCGCGCCGGCGCTCATCTGCCGGCTATCCGACCTGCGCTACGTGAAAGTGAACCAGGGCTTCCTGGACATGACGGGCCTGACGCGCGAGGCGGTGCTGGGCAAATCGGCCTACGAACTCGACGTGCTCGATGGCGGCGAGGACAAGGAGGACGCGGTGGCCAAGCTGAACGCGGGCCTGACCATCACCCAGCGCGAGG
This sequence comes from Achromobacter dolens, assembly GCF_902859745.1. Lineage (GTDB taxonomy): Bacteria > Pseudomonadota > Gammaproteobacteria > Burkholderiales > Burkholderiaceae_B > Achromobacter > Achromobacter dolens. The sequence goes on from NZ_CADIJW010000062.1 coordinate 20,655, forward strand.
GCGTGCTGCGGCTGGGCGACGGCGGCGCCAGGTTCGTCATCGTCGCCGGCCAGCCGATCGACATGCAGGACGAGCCGTGCATGCTGTTCACCTTCATCGACCTGGAAAAGCGCAAGCGCGCCGAGGAAGCCCTGCAGCAGAGCGAGGAACGTTTCTCCAAGGCGTTCCGGCTGGCGCCCGTGCCGATGGCGCTGTGCGACGGCGAATCGCTGCGCGCGCTGGATATCAATGACGCGTTCGCGCAGGCCGTGGGCGTGTCGGCGCAGGACGGCGCGGGCCAGGAACTGACCACGCTCGGCCTGCGCCCGTTCGACGGCATGGCCGACAGCCTGGCGCGCGGCGAGAGCATCCGCAACCGCGAAGCCGCGCTGGCCACGCCGGACGGCGCCGTGCTGGCTTGCCTGGCGTCGGCCGAGCCGGTCATGATCGGCGGCGAGCGCCGCGTGCTGCTGGTGATGCAGGACATCTCCGAACGCAAACGCAGCGAAACCGAGCTGCTGACCGCGATCGAGGCGGTGATGCAAGACACCTCATGGTTCAGCCGCGGCATCATCGAGAAGCTGGCGCAATTGCGCGCCCCGGCGCCGGCGGCGCGCGACGTGGCCGAGCTGGCGCAACTGACCGCGCGTGAGCGCGAGGTGCTGGGCCTGCTGTGCCAAGGCCATGACGACGACGATATCGCCCGCCAGTTGCGCCTGTCGCGCAACACGGTGCGCAATCACGTGGCCACCATCTACAGCAAGATCGGCGTGCATCGGCGCAGCGCGGCCATCGTCTGGGCCCGCGACCGCGGTATCACCGGCCATGAAAAACCCCGCCCCCGCGGCAAGTCCGGCGCGGGCTGACATCGCCCGCCCGGATTTACAAATTGAATCAAAATAATCGGGGTATCGCGCTGCGCGGAGATGCCGCCGCGTTCGATTCCGTCCGCCCCCAAAAAGCGCGATTTCCAGCAAAACACCAGGCAACTCCCCGCCAAAATCCGCATTGCGCCCCAGATTGCGCAAACCCTGCGCAGGTTCTTACGATCCGCCGATCTGGCCGCCCTCCACGGGGCCGGCGAGAGCCCCGCAAGCCTTCTGGAGCCCGTTGATGCAGACCGCCTACATTCCCGTTCCCAAGCCGCCCAAGGCGCAGCCCGCGCCCGCCTGGAGCAGCGCCGCAGTGATGGCGCTCTATGCCCTGCCGTTCATGGACCTGGTATTCCGCGCCCAGCAGACGCACCGCGCCCATTTCGACCCCAACGGCATCCAGCTCTCGAGCCTGCTGTCGATCAAGACCGGCGGCTGTCCCGAGGACTGCGGCTATTGCTCGCAGTCGTCGCGCTACGACACCGGCCTGGAAGCGGAAAAGCTGATACCGCTGGACGAGGTGCTGGCCGCGGCCCGCGCCGCGCAGGCAGGCGGGGCGCAGCGCTTTTGCATGGGCGCCGCCTGGCGCAGCCCCAAGCCGCACCACCTGGAGGCCGTGGCCGAGATGGTCAGCGCGGTCAAGGCGCTGGGGCTGGAGACCTGCGTCACACTGGGCATGCTGCGCGAAGGCCAGGCCGAACAACTCAAGGCCGCCGGCCTGGACTACTACAACCACAACCTCGACACCTCGCCCGAGTTCTACGGCAAGATCGTCACCACCCGCACTTACCAGGACCGCCTCGATACGCTGGACCGCGTGCGTGGCGCCGGCATCAACGTCTGCTGCGGCGGCATCGTCGGCATGGGCGAATCGCGCCAGGAGCGCGCCGGCCTGATCGCGCAACTGGCCAACATGGAGCCCTATCCCGAGTCGGTGCCGATCAACAACCTGATGCGGGTGGAAGGCACGCCACTGGCCGACGCCGAGCCGCTCGATCCGTTCGAGTTCGTGCGCACCATCGCCGTGGCGCGCATCACCATGCCGCGCGCCGTGGTGCGCCTCTCGGCCGGGCGCGAGGCCATGGATGAGGCCATGCAGGCGCTGTGCTTCATGGCCGGCGCCAACTCGATGTTCTACGGCGACGTGCTGCTGACCACGGGCAATCCGCGCATGGAGGCCGACCAGCGCCTGCTGCAACGCCTGGGCATGCGCATCGATGCCGGCCAGCACACGCACCCGGACCTGTCGGCGTGACGCTGACTCCGGGCCTGTCATACCTGCTGGCCAGCGTCACCTGCAGTGTCGCCGTGGCGGCGATGCTGAAGCTGGCGCGGCGCTGGCAGGTGGACGTGCGCCAGGCCATCATGGCCAACCACGCCGTGGCCGCCCTGCTCTGCTGGGCCGTGCTGCGGCCGGACCCCGTGGCGCTGCTGACACCACAGACGCCGTGGCTGGTGCTGGCGGCGCTGGGCGTGCTGCTGCCCAGCGGCTTCATGGCGATGGCGCTGGCCGTGCGCCATGCCGGCGTGGTGCGCAGCGACGCCGCGCAGCGGTTGTCGCTGTTCATCCCGCTGCTGGCGGCGTTCCTGTTGTTCGGCGAGCCGGTCAGCGGCCGCAAGCTGGGCGCCATCGCGCTGGCCTTCGCCGCCCTGTTCTGCCTGTTGCGGCGCCCCGCGCCCGAGCCCGAAGCGGCCACGCCGGCGCGCGATACGGACACGGCCGGACGCCGCGCGCTGTGGTTGTGGCCGTTGTCGGTGTGGGTGGCCTATGGCGTGGTCGACATCCTGTTCAAACAGGTGGCGCGCGCCGGCACCGGGTTCGCCGGCGGCCTGCTGCTGGCGTTCGCGCTGGCCAGCGCGCTGATGCTGGCCTACCTGCTCTGGCGCCGCGCCCGCTGGGCCCCGCGCCATCTGGCGGCCGGCGTGGCGCTGGGGGTGGTGAATTTCGGCAACATCATCACCTATATCCGCGCCCACCAGGCGCTGCCCGAGCATCCCGCGCTGGTGTTCGCGTCCATGAACATGGGCGTGATCACGCTGGGCACGCTGGTCGGAGCACTGGCGTTCCGCGAACCCCTGACGCGCCTGAACGGCGTGGGCCTGGCGCTGGCGCTGGGGGCCATCCTGCTGATGACCCCGTGGTGAGCGCCCCCGGCGCTCAGGTGCCGGTGCGGGGCTGCCGCGCCGCCTGATCCTCGGCGTCGGGCTCGGGCCGCGCCGGCTCGGCCGTGGCGGTCATGGCCGCGATGGGGGGATCCACCGCGCCGGCGCCTTCCACCGGCGCCGAGGCAGGCGCGGCCGAAGGCTCGGGTTGGACCATCTCGATGCCGATGTCGTTCTCCACATCGACCCGTGGGTCCAGCACCGCGGCGGCCGGCGAACTCTGCAGCGTGTCCGGCATCGGCACGAAATGCACCGGCGCTTCCTCGACCTGATGGGCGCCGGTGACGCGCGTCGGGCGCACCTGCCACACGAGGATGAGCGCGCAGGCCGAGATGAAGACGTAATACATGCTGGGGCCGGCCAGCGACATCAGCAGGCCGGCGATCATCGGGCCGACGCAGGCGCCGACGCCGTAGGTCATGAGCAGCACCGCCGACAGGCTGACGCGGCGCTCGGATTCGACGTGGTCGTTGGCGAAGGCGGCGCCCAGCGGATACAGGGTGAACTGCAGGATGCCAAAGACGCAGGACATGGCCACCAGCGCCCAATAGGGCAAGGTCAGCCAGCCCCACATGACGGTCGGCAGCACGACCAGCAGCAACGCATTGAAGCGGATCAGGCCGGCGCGGTTGATGCGGTCGGACAGCCAGCCCATGGGCCATTGCGACAGCAGCCCGGCGGTGACGGCGGCGGCCACGAACACGGCGGCCTGCGAGGTCGTCAGGCCGTGCTTGGCGCCGTACACGGCCGCCAGGCCATAGAAGGCGCCGGACAGGTTGCCGGCCACGAACAGCACGGTCATGGACAGCGGCACGCGGCGCATGAAGAAACGGATGTCGAGCGCGGCCGGCAGCGGGGTCGGCGGGTGCGAGCGCGCCGTGACGGCGATGGGCACCAGGCACAGCACCAGGCACATGGCCACCAGGGTCAATGGCCGCAGGTCGAGCGTGGCGTAGGCGGTCAGGGCCAGTTGCCCCAGCACCGTGCCCAGGCCGGACACCACCATGTAGACGGAGAACACGCGCCCGCGCTGGTGGTTTTCGGTCTGTTCGTTGAGCCAGCTTTCGATGACCATGAATTCGGTCACCATGACAATGCCCGAGATGACGCGGAACACCAGCCACAGCGGCATGGAGTCGACCAGCGTCTGCGCCAGGATCATGCTGGTGGCGACGGCGGCACAGGCAACGAAGGCGCGGATGTGGCCGACGCGGATGATGAGCTTGTGCCCCAGCCGCGCGCCGCACACCAGGCCCAGGTAATAGCCGGCGATCAGGGCGCCGATCCAGATCTCGCTGACGGACTGCGCGGTCAGCCTCAACCCCATGTAGGTGTTGAACAGACCGGTGCCGATGAGCATCAGCAGGGTCGCGAAATAGAGCGACGAGAAAGAAGAGAGGGTTGCGAGCATGGCGTCTGGCTACTCCTGCCGGGGAGTAGCGGCGCGGGCCGCGCGAGCGGCCCGCGCATTGAGCGATGAAACGGGAACTGCGCGGGAAATCAGAGTTGCGACAACAGGGTCGCGGCGTCGCTGACTTCGAACTTGCCGGGGCCTTCGACGTTCAATTGCTTGACCACGCCGTCGACGATCAGCGCCGAATAGCGCTGCGAGCGCACGCCCATGCCGCGCTGGATCAGGTCCAGCTCCAGGCCCAGGGCCTTGGTCCAGAGGGCGGAACCGTCGGCCAGCATGCGGACCTTGCCGGCGGTCTTCTGTTCGCGGCCCCAGGCGCCCATGACGAAGGCGTCGTTGACGGACACGCACCAGATCTCATCGACGCCCTTGGCCTTCAGGGCGGCGGCCTGCTCGACGTAGCCGGGCAGGTGCTTGGCCGAGCAGGTCGGCGTGAAGGCGCCGGGCAGCGCGAACAGGGCGATGGTCTTGCCGCGGGTCAGGTCGGCGACCTGGAAGGCGTTGGGGCCGAGCGAGCAGCCTTCGCTTTCGGTTTCGATGAATTCGGTCAGGGTGCCATCAGGCACGCGATCGCCGACTTTGATGCTCATGGGGAAATCTCCAGTGTTGGGGGTGTCGCATTGGGGCGGAGGTGCCCCACAGCCCTCATCATAGTTCGTGTCTGTTGCGCTTGCTGGCCCGCCGGACAGATCGGGAAAAAAACCCGCACAGTCTGAAACGACTCCACACGCGGGGCGGCGCGGGGTTCGTTGCCATAATGTGGGCGTGTTCAATGCCCGCGCGCGATGGCCGCGCGCGGGCGCTTTGCGGAGACAAACCGATGCGCAAGATGCTGATCGGCCTGGCCCTTACGATGGCCGTGGCCGCCCCGGCCTGGGCCGCGCCCGACGCGGCCGAGCAGGCCCAGTTCGAATCGTTCGTGGTGGCGGCGGGCGCCTCCAACGGCGCGGCCCGTTCGTGCGGGGCGTCCGAACCCGACCTGGCGCAGCACCAGGCGACCTCGCGCAAGAACCTGGAGCGGTATGCCAAGGAATACGGGTTTTCGGCGGCGGGGTATGACGGGCTCTATCAGAAGGGGTTGGCGGATGGGACGCGGATGATGGAGGAGATGAAGCGGTCCGGCGTCGACGGGTGCCGGGGGGTGCTGGGGAGTTTTCAGAATGAGCGGGTGATTTCCTATGAGGATATGAAGGCCGCGTTGGCTGAGGTTAGTGATGGGTTGCCGGGGGAGAGTGCGGAGAAGTGATCGCTTTTTTGTGAGTGGGGGTTTGGGTTCTTGAGCCGCCCGGCGGGACGGCGGCAGGCGGGGGCGGGGCTACGATTGCGGTCCGGAGCGTTCGCTCCGGACTGCCCCTGCCTCATCCTCGTCCTCGCCTTCGGCGACTCCTTCGGATTCCGTCGGGCGCATCTACACGCCCCGCCCCCGCCTGCCGCCGTCCCGCCGGGCTCAGGATGTCTTGGTTTCCGCATTGTTGGGGCGAGGTGGGTGCTTGGCATGCTTGGCCGCATCTACGGGGGGCGGAGGAATTTGCGGGGCCCGCCAAAGCCGGCCGCGCGGGCGGCCTTTTTTGGCTTACGCGGGGTCTTGCAGTTCAGGATGAACGCTGCGCGTGTGCGTGCGACATGAGCGTTTGGAAACGGAATCTGGAGTGTCGGGATTGGCGTCCAACGGATAGCCGCAGGCCGCCCGTCAACGACGTTGCAGCCACCTTCCTCCTCTCCACCCGCGCGCAGCGCCAGCCCTTCGACGCACCGCCAAAGCGTATGCCGGGACCGGCTGCCCGCGCAGCCGGTCCCGGCGGGCGACGCAAGATCTCTCCCCTCACCCCGCCCGAGCGGCCTCACCTATGCAGATGTCGGTAGCGCCTGGCGTCGGCCGGGCAGGCGGGGCGCAACCTCGATGCGCCCGAGGGAATCTGAAGGCCGTCGCCGAAGGCGACAACGAAGATGACGAGGGGGAAGTCCGGAGCGAAGGCTCCGGACCGCAATCGTGGGCGCGCCCCGCCTGCCCGGCCGACGCCAGGGGCGGCCTACGAAGAACCACCGCAACGCCTCAACCACCCAACCCATTCTGCTTGAACCAGTCCAGCATCCTCTGCCAAGCCTGCTCCGCCTCGGCCTTGCGGTAACTCGGCCGATAGTCGGCGTGGAAGGCGTGGGGGGCTTCGGGGTAGACGTCGATGCGGGAGGCCTTGGCGGCGGCGGGGCCCTTGGCGAGTTCGATGCGCATCTTGTCGACGTCGGTCTGGGGGATGCCGGCGTCCTTGCCGCCGTAGGCGCCCAGGACCGGGGCCTTGAGGTCGTTGACCAGGCTCAGGACCGATCGGGGCTTGAGTTCGCTCGGGTCGCCGCCCAACTGGCCGTACCAGGCGGCGCCGGCCTTGAGCTTGGGGTTGTGGGCGGCGTAGAGCCAGACTTGGCGGCCGCCCCAGCAGAAGCCGAGAATGCCGAGCTTGTCGTCGCTGCCGCCGTGGGCGGCGGCCCAGGCGACGGTGGCGTCGAGATCATCCCGCACCTGCTTGTCGGGCACCTTGCTGATGATCTCGGCCTGCAGCTTGGGGATGTCGGTGTATTTGGACGGGTCGCCCTGGCGCGCGAACAGCTCGGGCGCGATGGCCAGGTAGCCCAGGTGGGCCAGGCGGCGGCAGACGTCCTGGATGTATTCGTGCACGCCGAAGATCTCGGACACCACCAGCAGCGTCGGCAGGTTCTTCTTGCCGGCGGGCGCGGCGCGGTAGGCGGGCATCTTGCCATCGGCGGTGGGGATGTCCACCTTGCCGGCGGTCAGGCCGCTGGCGTCGGTCTTGATGGCGGTCTGCGCGACGGCGGGGCCGGCGGCCAGCGAGAAGCCGGCGGCGACGGTGGTGGCGATGAAGCCACGGCGGTCCAGCTTGAGGGGCGGCAGCAGGCTGTCGAAATGCGCGTCCTGGTCTTTCATCATGCATCTCCGGGCAAGGGACGGCCGCCGGACGCGGCCGCGTCCTGGCGAACCGCCGGGGTTCACTTCAGGGAGAAGTCCACGCGCGAGGGCAGGCCCTCGTCCTTGATGCCATCGGCGTCCAGTTGCGGGGCAACGATGAACACGCGATCCGCGAGTCCTTCCTGGGCTTGCAGCTTCTCATACACCGCTTGCGCGCGCGCGTCGGCCAGTTGGCGCAACTGTTCGTCGCCCACCGGGGCCGCGGCGCGCAGCATCTCCTCCATCTGTTGCGGCGGCACCGACTTGGCCATGCCGATGAAATTGCGCGGCTTGTCCTTGAGATCGGTGTCGTCGTAGACCTTTTCCAGGTACTTGGCGCGCTCGGCGCCCGAGACCTCGACGCCGGCCGGGTTCGGCTTCTTGCCACGCGGGGCGACGTCGCGGGCCTTGGCCAGGCGGATCTGGGCGTCGACCCAGGCCTGGCGCAGGCCGTCCAGGTCGGTCTTGGGATCGGCGCGGCCGCTCAGGTCCATCTTGAGCGCGGGGCGATCGACCAGCGCCTTGGTCAGGGTGTCGATGCGCTGCAGCGTGTCATCGGTGAGCGCGGCGCTGCCGGGCGCGAATTCCACGTACGACAGTTCCTCGCCGCCGCCAAAGGCCGACGCCAGCAGGCTGAAGGGCGAGGTGACGGCCTTGACCACCAGGTTCAGCAGCACCCGCACGACGATGCCGCCGACCGAGAACTCGGGGTCGTCGAGCGACCCGGAGATCGGCAGGTTGATGTCGATGTTGCCGCGCGAGTCCTTCAGCAGGGCCACGGCCAGCAGCACCGGCAGCTTGGTGGCGTCGGGGCTGTTGGTCTTGTCGCCGAAGGTGAGCTGGTTCAGCACCACGTGGTTGGTGGCCAGCAGCGCGCGGTCCTTGATCTTGTATTCCAGGTCCACCGACAGCTTGCCGCGCTTGATCGGGTAGCCGACGTACTTGGCCGAGTAGGTGTTGAAGCGCGGCAGGTCAACGCCCTTGGCCGAGGCCTTCAGGTCAAGCGACAGGTACTTGGCGAACGGCTGCACCACGCCGCTGATCGACAGGGGCGCGGTGGTGTAGACGCGGCCGGTGACCTTGACCTTGGCGGGCTGCGGGTTGGTGGACGACACGGCCGTGATGGAACCGTCGATGCTGGACAGCTCGGCCACGTAGTTGGGCTTGACGAAGCGGTCGGTAAAGGTCATGCGGCCGCGCGTCAGCGTGACGCTGTTGAGCGAGATGTCGGGCATGCCCCCGCCCTTGGCCGCCGGCGCCGGCGGTTCGGCGCGCCGACCGGGGGTCTGCGTGTCCTGGGTGATGGAGCCGCCGGCCTGGCCGGGCGCGGCCACCAGGTCCATGACGTTCAGGCGGCCCTGGGCATTGAGCAGGATGCGGCCGTAGAAGTCGTCGAGCGCGATGTCGCCCAGGCCGGCGACGATCTTCTCGCCCGCCACCGAGACGTTCATGCCGGACAGGCCCAGGCGCTTCCAGTTGAGGAAGTCGTCCTTGTTGACGCGGTCCTGCAGGTCGACGTCGGTGATATCGACCCCGCCCTTCCAGCCGGCCTTCATCGGCGCGCTGCCGTTGGCGGCCGCGAATTCGGCGTCGCCCTTGGCGCCCAGCGTGATGGCGCGCACGGTGGCGTTCAGGCTGGAGGCGAAGTACGGCGCGAACGAGGCGACGTTCAGGCCGGACAGGTCGACCGACGTCTTGACGCTGAGCGGCTGCGGCGTGAAGGCGCCCTTCAGGTCGAGCTTGCCGCCGCCCTGGATGCCGGCCGCGGCCAGCGTGAAATTACTGGCGCCCGGGCCCATGGCCAGGCGGTCGGCGGTGACGACCAGTTGCTGCAGCGCGACGTCGAGCGCGGGATTCAGGGTTTCGTCGCGCGCCTTGAACTGGGCCAGCTCGGCGCGCACGCCCGTGGCGGACGCATCGATGACGCCGTTCTTGTCCAGCACGTGCACCTGCGCGGTCAGCCCGAGGCGGCCGTCCTGCAACAGGATCGGCGACAGGCTGCGCACGGCCGGCGCGAACGGCGCCAGCGCGACGTTGCCCATGCGCAGCGCCAGCTCCAGCGACAGCGGTTGCAGCACCAGCGGGCCCTTGGCGCGGATCCAGCCGCCATCGGTGCTGTTGTCCACGGTCAGCCAGAGATTGATGGGTTCGCCCTTGACCTGCGGCAGCGCCACGCCCTCGACGGTGACGGCCAGGCCGGTCAGGGTGTAGTCGAGCTTGCTGATGGCGTCGGTGACGTAGAGCTCGCCTTCGTGGATGTTGAAGGCGTCCAGCGTCACCTTCCATTCGGCGGGCGCGGCGGGCTTGGGCGGGGCGTCGGCGGCGGGTGGCGCGTCGGAAGTGGCGGCCGCGGGCGAGGCGTCGTTGGGCGTGGAGGCGGCGG
>NZ_CADIJW010000063.1 GCF_902859745.1 Achromobacter dolens
CGCCGGTTCGAGAGAATCATCGCTGACTCACCGCCTTGCTGCCCTGCGGCAGATTCGTCGCCATAGCGTCAAATCCGTTGCACTTGCCTGGCTTCGCGGCTCACAAAACTGTGTGAACTGCGAAGGAGCGAGACTATAGCACAGAATTTTGGGCTGTCACACGCCGGACGCAAAAAGCCTGCTGAATTTGCAGACCGCCCGATACGGGAGAGCCCCTCTGCCTGCCCCCTGCCTGCTCTCCGCCCGCCCCTCCCCCGCCCACGCACTTGCCCAATGCCGCGTCTCTCTATATAGATAGCGTTGTGCTCGCCTGTCCCACGGCGCGATCGCCAATATCCACGCGGCGGCGCATGTCTATATATATAGATAGGTCGTCTTGCCTGTAGGCTATTGCGTTGCTTGCCAGGCGCACCCGTACGTTTACTATTCGCCTTGCGCCGCACAGTCCTTACCTGGAGAAGATGCCCCCATGCCCCCAACCATCGCGTTGAGCGAAGATATCCTGATCAACGTCACGCCCTTCGAGACCCGCGTTGCGCTGGTCGAGCAGGGATCGGTGCAGGAGCTGCACGTGGAACGCAGCATCCAGCGCGGCCACGTCGGCAATATCTATCTGGGACGGGTGGTCCGGGTGCTGCCGGGCATGCAGAGCGCCTTTATCGACATCGGCCTGGAGCGCGCCGCCTTCATCCATATCGCCGATCTGCGCGAAAACCGGGGCGAACGCAGCCAGGGCCTGACGCCCACGCCGATCGAAAAACTGCTGTTCGAGGGGCAGACCATCATGGTCCAGGTGGTCAAGGACCCCCTGGGCACTAAGGGCGCGCGGCTATCGACCCAGATCAGCATGGCGGGCCGCATGCTGGTCTACCTGCCGCATGATCCGCATATCGGAATTTCGCAGAAGATCGACTCGGAGTCCGAGCGCACGCAGTTGCGCGAACGGCTGCAGGCGCTGATGCCCAGCGAGGAGAAAGGCGGCTTCATCGTGCGCACCCAGGCCGAGGGCGCCAATGACGAGGAACTGGCCGCCGACCTGGAATACCTGCGCAAGCTGTGGACCAGCGTGCAGGCCGCTGCCCGCACCCAGCCGGCGCCGGCGCTGCTGCACCAGGACCTGACGCTGGCGCAGCGGGTGCTGCGCGACATGGTGGGGCCGTCAACCGGCAGCATCCTGGTCGATTCCCGCACCACGACGGCCGCGATGCTCGAGTGGGCGCGCATCTATACGCCGTCCGTGGTTGATCGCATCCAGCATTACAGCGGCGAGCGCCCCCTGTTCGATACCGCCAATGTCGACGAGGAGATCGCGAGAGCGCTATCGCGCCGCGTGGACCTGAAGTCGGGCGGCTACCTGATCATCGACCAGACCGAGGCGCTGACCACGGTCGACGTCAACACCGGCGGCTTCGTCGGCGGACGCAATTTCGACGACACCATCTTCAAGACCAACCTTGAAGCGGCCCAGGCCATCGCGCGCCAACTGCGGCTGCGCAACCTGGGCGGGATCGTGATCCTGGACTTCATCGACATGGAGGAACAGGAGCATCGCGAGACCGTATTGGCGGAACTGAAGAAGGCGTTGGCGCGCGACCGCACCCGGATGACGGTCAACGGCTTCACGCAACTGGGCCTGGTGGAGATGACGCGCAAGCGCACCCGCGACTCGCTCGCGCACCAGTTGTGCGAGCCCTGCCCCATGTGCGAGTCGCGCGGCAACGTGCGCACGCCGCGCACGGTGTGCTACGAAATCCTGCGCGAGATCCTGCGCGAAGCGCGCCAGTTCAACCCCAAGGAATTCCGCATCCTGGCGTCGCAGGACGTGGTGGATCTGTTCCTCGAAGAGGAAAGCCAGCACCTGGCAATGCTGGGTGACTTCGTGGGCAAGCGGGTGTCGCTGGAAGTCGAGAGCACCTATTCCCAGGAAAAATACGACATCATCCTAGTTTGAGGCTCGACGCCTTGCCGGCCTGCGGGCCCGTGACGCAATATCCTTGATGCCGGAAAGCCGCGATAGCGGCTTTTCTTCTTTGTGCGCGGCCCGCTCCGCCTGCCCACTCGCCACATACCAGCTACGGCGCAAACTTTCACGTCAATATGTGTGAAGTTTGTATCGCGGCGATTCGATTGCAATGAAGTTTGAAACCGGTGGCGACCGGAAGGGCGACCCGATAAGCTCGCCACCGGCTGGCAGGCCCCGGGGTTGAGGGGCCCTGCCATTTCCCATGTTTTCCGGAGAATCACGTAATGAAAACCCTATTCCGTCCGTTCCTGCTGCTGGCCCTGGCCTTGCCGCTGGTGCTGGCCGCCTGCGGCAGCAAAGAACCCGAACAGCGCGCCGCGTTCACGCAGTTCCTGCAGACGCGCATCGTCGACAAGCCGGGGGTGCGGGTGCCGAAGCTGACGGAGGAAGAGAAGAAGTCGTTCGGCGACTACGCCGCGCAGTACGCCGTGATCACCGACTTCAATGCCGCCATGGATGCATCCGTCAAGCCGATGGGCAACCTGATGCAGAAAGGCGCCGTGCGCTCGCTGAACGACGTCATCGCGCGCCGCGACGACATCAAGACCGTCCAGACCGCGCTCAAGGACATGAGCGAGGCCCTGGCCAAGGAACAGGCCAAGGCGGATGCCGCCCGCGCGCAGCTCAAGCAGCCCGATGACCTGAAGGCGGTCTACGACAAGGCCTACGCCAAGACCGTCACGGTGCCGGCCGAGACGTTCCGCGAAGTGCTGCCGCAGATCAGCGGCACGTTGGACAGCAGCCTGAAACTGGCCGAATACGTGGAAGCGCACAAGGCGCAGATCGACCTGTCGGGCCCGATGCCGAAGGTGCAGGATCCGACGGTGCTGGCCGAGCTGAACAAGCTGCTGCAGGACCTGACCGCCCAGGCGCAGAAGGTGCAACAGGCGCAGACACGCCTGCAGGCTGTGATGCTGGGCGGCTGATCACCAACGCCCCAGTCTTGCCGGGACGACCTCGAAAGGGGTCGTCCTTTTTTTTGCCGCGGCCAATCGGTGGCGTCGCGAGACCGTCATGCGTCCGCCATCATGACCCGGTTGCGGCCGGCCTCCTTGGCGCGGTAGACGGCAGCATCGGCCGCCTCCACCAGCGCGGCGGCATCGTCGCCCGGCTGCGGCCGCAACGTGGCCACGCCGATGCTGACGGTGACGATGCCGCCCTCGTTGTCTTCATGCGGCGCCCCCAGGCCGGCCACGGCCTGGCGGATGTTCTCGGCGATGACCCGGGCGCGCTCGCTGGTCGTGTCGGGCAGCAAGGCGACGAACTCCTCGCCGCCATAGCGCGCCGCCAGGTCGCGCGGTCGCCTAGCCTTGCCGCGCACCGTGAGCGCCAGCATCTTGAGCAGCTCGTCGCCTTCCTGATGACCGTAGCGGTCGTTGTAGCGCTTGAAATGGTCGGCATCCAGGAACAGCAGCGACAGCGGCTGGCCATCGCGGATGGCGCTGGACCATTCGCGCGCCAGCGCCTCGTCGAAGGTGCGGCGGTTGGCGATACCGGTCAGGCCATCGGTCTGGGCCTCCTTTTCGAGCCGGCTCTCGGCCTCCTGGCGCAGGCGGGTCTCGCGCCGGTACAGCACGATCTGCGCCATCACCGAGGCGAACAGCGCCAGCGTGATGGGGATGATCAGCATGGCGCGCCGCACCCAGGGTTCGAGGACTTCGTCGACCGCCATCGCCACGTCGATCACCAGCGGCGTGCCGGGCACGCTCTCGAAGGTATAGAGGCGGTCGACGCCGTCGGGCGCCAGCACGCCGACGAAGACGCCCTCGCGACGAATGAGGAACTGTTGGAAATCCAGTTCCTGACCGATATCGGCGCCCAGGTCGGCCGACGAATACGGCGTGCGGGCGAGGACGGCGCCATCGTTGCGGAAGATGGTGATGGCGTCGCGCGGGCCGATCGACAGCCCCGCGAAGCGGTCGCGGAAATAGGCCAGCCGCAACGAACCGGTGACGACACCGGCGAAACTGCCGTCCGGATTGGACAGCCGCCGGCTGATGCCGATGCTTTCATCGCCGCCGCGCAGGCGGCTGAGGTAGGGGCGGCCGACATACATGCCCGCATCGGGGTGATCCCGATGGACCTGGAAGAAATCGCGGTCGGCGAAGTTCAGCGTGACGGGCTCGGTGCTTTGCGAGTCGTAGCGGACGTTGCCGTCGCGATCGAGAATGAGGATGGTGCCCAGGTATTCGGCGCTCGCGGCGCGGTCGAACAGGAAGCGGTGCAGCGTGCCGCGCGGCAGAGACTCGATATCGGGTTCATTCAGGCGCTCGATGACGCCCTGCAGCGACAGATCGTAGACGCGGATGGTGCGGCCGATGTCGGCGGCCAGCACTTCGGTGAGATTGCCAGCGGAGACATAGGCCTGGTTCCAGGTCGTGCGCCGGTCCATCCAGAGCAGCGCCACCGCCGCGGCACAGATGCCGACCGCGATCAGCCCCGCCAGGGCATACAGAGTTCGGTGTAATAACCCATGGGACTTCAATACGGCGCTCCTTCGCTATCGCGGTAGGGGTCGTGGCATTTTTAGCGGTCATAATGCCGCAAGGCCATGCGGGCAGGCAAGATGGCGCCGACAGCGCCGCGCCCGCCGTTCCCATTCGACGAACCTATGAACACCCAGGACAGGATTTACAGCGTACCCACCCTGCGGTTCACGCGGTGGCTGGTCGACCCCGGCCGCAACGTGCCGCCGGAGATCCGCGTAGCGCTGGTTGGAGGCCTGTTCGGATCCCTGCCGATCTTCTTTGGCGGCATCATCAATACCCTGCTGGTGGCAGCGCTGATTACGCTGCGGCGACCCGAGCCGCCATTCCTGCTGTGGCTGGCGATGGAGGCGCTGATCTGCGCCAGCCGCATCCTGGTGCTGGTATCGGCGCGGCGCGCCGCGCTGGCCCGCCGGCCCACCCCGACCGACCTGTATGTAGTGCTGGCGCTCTTGTGGGCCGCCAGCGTGGGCTACGGCACCTTCATCAGCCTGACCAGCGGCGACTGGATCGCGGCGACGCTGGCCTGTCTGTCGGCGGCCTCGATGGTCGGGGGCATCTGCGTGCGCAATTTCGGCGCGCCGCGGCTGTCGGCGGCGATGGTGGCGCTGAGCGTGGGCCCCTGCGCACTGGCGGCCCTGTTTACCCGGGAGCCGATTTTCTGGCTGGTGCTGGTGCAGGTGCCGCTCTACATGACCTCGATGTCGATGGCCTCGTACCGGCTCAACGGCATGCTGGTGTCGACCATGCTGGCAGAACGCGAAAACGAACGCCAGGCGCGGCAGGATTCGCTGACCGGGCTGCTGAACCGCTACGGCCTGCTGCGCGCGCTGGACCAGGCGGTGGGCCGGGCGAGCCAGGACAAGGCAGAGTTCGCGGTGTTGTACCTCGACCTGGACGGCTTCAAGTCGGTCAACGATACCTATGGCCATGGCGTCGGCGACATGCTGCTCCGGCAGGTGTCCGAGCGCCTGCAGGCGCTCAAGCCGCCGGACGCCGAGGCCGGCCGCATCGGCGGCGACGAATTCGTGCTGTTGATGGGGCTGGACGGCAACCAGGACATCCGGCGGTTTTCCGAACGGATCATCGACAGCGTCAGGCAGCCGTATGATCTGCAGCAGGCCATGCCGGTGTACATCGGCGGCAGCATCGGCATCGCGCTGATCCCGCGCCACGGCGCCGACACGGCCGCGGTGTTGCACGCCGCGGACCAGGCGTTGTACCTGGCCAAGTCGGCCGGTAAAAGCCGGGCGGCGATGGCGCAGCTCTGACGACCGGCGAGCCGGGCGCGCGCCCCCACGGCCACGCGCCCGCGCCAGCGTTCAGGATGCCGTGGCGGCGATCCGGAAAGGAAAGGCCTTGGCGCCACGCGCCTTGTCGGTTTCGCGGTGGGCGTTGATGGCCCACGCCGGGCCGGCCCCACGCGTCGACTGGACTAATTGGCGCATCGCACCGGCGGAAAATCCGCAGCGCAGGGTCATGGCTTGCCGCCGCGCAAGCTCAAGCCCGACAGCGTGCGGGGTCGTGGAAATCCGATCGGATTGCAGCATGGCTGGCCCCTGGCAGAGGCGCTTCGGGAGTGAAGCGCCGATGGAGATCAATCTACCTCAGCCGCCGCGGCTTGCGCGTGAAATGAAGCGTAAAGTAATGAAAAGACGCTGTAATACATCATCCAAAAGACCTGTCATACGCGGGTCATGCCGGCGCGCCAGGTTCGGCGTGCCCGGCCGGCGCCACGGTTTCCCGGTCGGGCTGGTCGTTGCGGCCGTCCGCCGGGCCGGTCATGTTGCCGTACAGCAGCGAGCGGCCGGCGAACAGCCCCCCCGCCACTTCCAGCGCGAACCGGTCGGTGTCGCGCTTGCGCACGTCCGCCAGGACCTCGGCGGCTTCGTCCGCAGGCACGCCGATGACGCGTAGCGCCGCTTCGCCGAACACCAGGGCGGATTCCAGCGTCTCGCGGACCTGGTAATCGACCCCCTCCCTGGCCAGCGCCAGGGAATGGATGCGGTCATAGGCCCGCACCACCAGTTGCACCAGCGGGAATTCGGCCTTGATCAGCTTGACCATGTGATTGACCGATTGCGGATTGTCGATGCAGATCAGGATGACCTTGGCGGTTTCGGCGCCGGCGGTGCGCAGCATGTCGATGCGAGTTCCGTCCCCGTAATAGACCTTGACGCCCCACTTGGCGGCGGCGCGGATAGCATCGGTGTCGGTATCCAGGATCGATACCTTGATGTCGCGCGCCAGCATCGCCTGCGTCACGATCTGGCCGAAGCGGCCGAAACCGACGATCAGCGCGCAGCCGTCCAGGTCCTGGGCGACATCCACTCCCTCCATCGACGGCGCCGGCTTGGGCAGCAGCCAGCGCAGCGCCAGCACGCACAGCGGCGTCAGCGCCATGGAAATGATGACCACCGCGATCAGCACGGCCGCCAGGTGCGCGTCGAAGATGCCTGCGGCCGCGGCGGCGCCATACAGCACGAAGGCGAATTCGCCGCCCTGTGCCAGAAGGGCCGCGCGGGTCAGCGCCTCGGCGTGGCTGGCGCGCAACAGGCGGGCGATCAGGTAGACGCCCACCGACTTGACCGCAATGAACACCACCACGCCGGCCAGGATCAACTGCCATTCGCGCGCCACGGCGGCCAGGTCCAGCGACATGCCCACGCCCAGGAAGAACAGGCCCAGCAGGATGCCGCGGAAGGGTTCGACCTCGGCTTCGAGCTGGTGGCGGAAGGTGGATTCGGACAGCAGCACGCCGGCCAGGAATGCGCCCATGGCCATCGACAGGCCGCCGAATTCCATCAACAGCGCCGCCCCCAGCACCACCAGCAGGGCCGCGGCCGTCATGACTTCGCGCGCATGCGCGGCGGCCAGCAGCCGGAACAGCGGATTGAGCAGCCAGCGCCCCGCCGCCAGCAGCGCCAGCACGCAACCGAGGGCGATGGCCGACTGCAGCCAGGGATCGCCATGCTCGCTGGCGCCGGCCGGCGCCAGCAGCGCCACCAGGGCCAGCAGCGGCACGATGGCCAGGTCTTCGAGCAACAGGATGGAAACGATGCGCTGGCCCTGGGCGCTGGCGGTCTCGTCGCGCTCGGCCAGGATCTGCATGACGATGGCGGTGGACGACAGCACGAAGCCCATTGCCGCCATGAAGGCCGCCGGGCCTGACAGGCCGGCGGCCAGGCCGACCGCGGTCAGCAATGCGCCGCAGGCCGCCACCTGGGCCACGCCCAGGCCAAAGATTTCGCCGCGCAGCTTCCACAGCCGCGACGGCTGCATCTCCAGGCCGATGATGAAGAGGAACATCACCACGCCCAGTTCGGCCACGTGCAGGATGGAACGGGGATCGGAGAACCAGCCGATGCCGAACGGACCGATGGCCAGGCCGGCGGCCAGGTAGCCGAGGACCGAGCCGAGCCCCAGGCGCTTGAACAGGGGCACCGCGATGACCGCCGCCCCCAGCAGAACGACGACGTTGACGAGCTGGTTGCCTTCTGCGGGCAGGGACATGGGCGGCTCCTGGGTGGCCTGGCGCGGCGCGCGGCGCCGCGCGCGATCAGTCTTCGCGGAACTGCATGTTGTAGAGCGAGGCGTACAGGCCGTCGGCGGCCAGCAGCTCGGCATGCGGGCCCTGTTCGACGATCTTGCCGGCGTCCAGCACGATGATGCGGTCGGCGTTCTGCACGGTCGACAGGCGGTGCGCGATGACCAGCGTGGTGCGGCCCTTCATCAGGCGTTCGAGCGAAGCCTGCACCTGGCGTTCGGACTCGTTATCGAGCGCCGAGGTGGCTTCGTCGAGGATGAGGATGGGCGCGTTCTTGATCAGGGCGCGGGCGATCGCCAGGCGCTGGCGCTGGCCGCCGGACAGGCGCGCGGCGTTTTCGCCAACGGGGGTGTTGATGCCCTGCGGCAGGCCTTCGACGAAGTCCAGCAGGTTGGCGGCGGCGAGCGCGTCGCGCACCTGCTGTTCGCTGGCCTCGCCCAGGGCGCCGTAGCCGACGTTGGCGGCGATGGTGTCGTCGAACAGCACCACGTCCTGGCTGACCAGCGACAGGTGCGAACGCAGGCTGCGCAGCTTCAGGTCGTTGATCGGCACGTCGTCGACGTAGATGGCGCCGCTGTCGGCCAGCACGAAGCGCGGCAGCATGTTGACCAGCGTGGTCTTGCCGCTGCCGGAGCGTCCCACCAGCGCCACGGTCTGGCCGGGTTCGACCACGAACGACACGTCGTTGACGGTGTCGCGGTCGGCGTCGGAAAAGCGATGGGTGACGTTGCGGAATTCGACCTTGCCGCGCACGGGTTCGGGCAGCTCGCGCGTGCCGGTGTCGCTTTCGGGCACCTGGTCAATCAGGGTGAACACGCTTTCGGCCGACACCAGCATCTTCTGCATGCGGGCGGCCAGGTTGGTCAGGCGCTTGATGGGGTCGAAGATCTGCGCCAGCGCGGCCATGAAGGAGGCGAAGCTGCCGACCGTGAGCGAGCCGTTGTTGGCCTGGCCCAGGGCGACGGCGATGACCGCGCCCACCGAGATCGAGATGCACACCTGCGTCAGGGGCGTCAGGGCGGCGTCGGCGGTGGCGGTGCGCATGGCGAAGCGGCGCAGGCGGCCGCTGACGAAATCGAAGCGGCCGCGTTCGACCTCGTAGCCGTCGAACAGCTTGATGACGCGCTGGCCGTCGATGCCCTCGCTGACCACGCGGGTCAGTTCGGCGTTCATGTTGACGGTGTCGCGGTTGATGCGGCGCAGGCGCTTGATGAAGGTGCGCGCGATCAGCACCGAGACGGGCAGCATGATCAGGATGATCAGGGTCAGCACCCACGAGGTGTACAGCAGCACGCAGATCAGGGCGATGACCACCAGGGTTTCTCGCACCAGCACCGTGATGACGTCGGTGGCGTAGCCGGTGACGTTGCCCGCGTCGATGGTGAAGCGGTTCAGCAGGCGGCCGGTGTCGCCGCGCTTGAAATCGGCGTCCGGCAGGCCCAGCAGGCGTTCGAACATGTCGCGCCGCATGCCCAGCAGGACGTTGTTGGCCACCCAGGCCAGCAGGTAATCGCTGAAGAAGTTACAGACCCCGCGCAGGAAGATCAGGCCCACCACCGCCAGCGGCAGTGCCCAGACGTAGTAGGGTTTGGCGCCCGAGAAGCCGTCGTCCAGCAGGGGCTTCATAATGACGGCCAGCGTGGGCTGCGTGGCGGCGGCGCCGGCCATCAGCAGGGTCGCCAGCACCAGCCCCTTCCAGTAGGAGCCAACCCGGCTGTAGATACGGCTCCAGAGTTCGGCTCTGACGGGCTGGGAGCCCGCGGGCGTGTTGCGTGCGGCAGAATTCAATGGAATCACTCGCTTTTATACAATTGTGCCCCGGATTGTACTGGCTACGCGTTGCCGCGCGGGGCCGGGCGTCCCCCTTTCAGTTCCTATCGCGCGGTGCGCCTGTCCATGTCCGAAATCAGTTGCCTCTACGTCCGCCTGCCCAATTGGGTGGGCGATGTCTGCATGAGCCTGCCCAGCCTGCGGGCCTTGCAGGCCGCCGGCCTGCCCCTGGTGATCTGTGCCCGCCCCTGGGCGCGGGACCTGTTGGACGGGATCGACAAACGGGAGTTCCTGCCAATGCTGGGAAAAGTGGGGCCGGATAGAGCCACGGTCAGCGCCCATCGCCGCGCCCTGGGCGCCGAAGGCCGGCGCGCCCGCGGCCTGTTGTTGCCGGATTCGCTGTCCAGCGCGCTGGTGTTCCGGCTGGCGGGAGTGCCATCGGCGGGCTATCGCGACGACGGCCGCAGCTTTCTGTTGCGCTGGCCGGTGGCCAAGCCGGACGGCGGGCTGCACGCGGTGCAGTCCTGGCACCATCTGACCCGCGAGGCGCTGGCCCGCTGGGGGCTGCCGACCGGCCCTGCCGAGCCCGGCCCGACGCTGGACCTGCCGCTGACGCCGGCCCATCATCAGACCGCCAGCCTGGCCCTGGAAGCGGCCGGCCTGGCCGGCCAGCGCTTCGTCCTGATCGCGCCCACCGCGACCGGGCTGCACAAAGGCAGGGTCAAGGTGTGGCCGGGATTCGATACACTTACCCGCGCGTTGCAAGCCCGGGGCCATACCGTGGTAATGTGCCCCCCTCCGGCGGAAACCGAGGAAGCCCGGCGCAATGCGCCGACGGCGCAGTTGCTGCCTGCGCTGCCGCTGGGCGCGTTCGCCGCGCTGACGGCACGCGCGACGTTGGTGATTTGCAACGACTCCGGCGTCTCGCACGTGGCCGCCGCGGCGGGCGCACGCGAGTTGACGCTGTTTGGCGTCACCCGCCCCGGCCGCACCGGTCCGTGGTCGCCCCGCGCGGTATGCGTCGGTTCGGAAACGGCCTGGCCGTCCATCGAGGAGGTGGAACATCAGGCCGGCCAGTTACTGGACGGCGCGCAGTAAACGCTTAGTTTTGAAATGACCATCATGTCCAGCTACCTCACGAATCTGATCATTCCCTACAACCTGTGCCTGACCCTGGTGGTGGTCGGCCTGGTGCTGGGCCTGTTCCGGCTGCGCAAGACCGGCGGCGCCCTGATCGTCGCCGGCCTGCTGTGGGCGCTGGCCTGGTCGCTGCCGGCCACCTCGCTGTGGCTGGGCGGCGCGCTGGAAAGCCGCTATCCGCACCTGAAGCCGACCGAATCGCCCACGGCGGACGCCATCGTGGTGCTGGGCGGCAATACCGCCAATGGTCGCGCCAACTGGTTCCTGCCTTACGACAAGGACACCGCGGTGGTGCGCGTGGACACCGCGGCGCAGTTGTACCTGGCCGGCCGCGCTCCCAAGGTGGTGCTGTCCGGCGGCGCCCTGGAAGGCGATGTCAGCGAGGCCCGCGGCATGGCCCATGCCATCCGCCAGCAGGGCGTCCCGGAATCGGCCCTGATCCTGGAAAACGCCAGCCGCACCACCTACGAGAACGCGGCCCTGACCGAAGACCAGCTCAAGACCCGCGGCATCGGCAAGGTGCTGCTGGTGACCTCCGCGCTGCACATGCCGCGCGCCATGGCGGCCTTCTCCAAGCAGGGCGTGGTCGCCATCGCCGCCCCCGCGCCGCCGCAGATCGTGGCGCCGGCCGACGGGTCGCTCAACCCCTGGTTGCCCGACCAGCGCACTTTCGACGCCAGCCGTTCGATCATCAAGGAATACGCGGGCCTGTTCGTGTACTGGCTGCGCGGGTGGGTTTGAGCATGGCGACGGCCCTGGCGTGCCGGCCGGGATGCGGCGCCTGTTGCATCGCGCCGTCGATCACCCGGCCGATTCCGGGAATGCCGGATGGCAAGCCGGCCGGCGTGCCCTGTATCCAGTTGCTGCCGGACATGCGCTGCGCGATATTCGGCCTGCCGTCACGGCCGGACTTCTGCGGCGGACTGCAGGCCCAGGCCGAGATGTGCGGGCCGGATCGGGAATATGCCGTGCGCTGGCTGGGCGAGCTGGAACGGGCCACGGCACCGGCGCACTGAATGCACAACGGGACCTCGCGGTCCCGTTGTCGTTTCTGGCGCGCCTGGCGACCGGCGTCAGGCGCGCTCGGCCAGCACTGCCTGGTACAGGTCTTCGTAGCGCGCCGCCACGGTTTCCCAGCTCTGGTCGCGGGCGATCGCCAGGCCGCGTTCGGACAGCGCCGCGCGCAGTTCGGGCTCGTCGCCCAGGCGTTGCAGGGCCTGCGCCAGTTGTGCGCCATCGCGCGGATCCTGCAGGATCAGCGCGTCCTTGCCGGCCGACAGGTATTGCGCGAAGCCGCAATAGGCCGGCGAACTGACCACCACCGGCAGGCCGTGCGACATGGCTTCCAGCGGCGCCATGGCATAGCTGTCGTTAAGCGTGGGATGGGCGTAGATGTCGGCCGCGGCGAAATAGCGGGCGACCTCGGGCGTGGGATCCACCAACGTGACGCGGCTGGCCACCGCGCCGGCCGCCCGCACGCGCTCGCGGGTGGCCTCGTCGGCGCCCACTACCAGCAGGCGGTACGGCGCCGGCAGCAGCGCCAGGGCGTCAAGCAGCGCGGGCAGCCCTTTGCGCAGCGGATTGCGGGCCACCAGCAGGCAGCCGATGGTGGCGTCGTCCCAGCCGAGCTGGGCGCGGGTGGCGGGGCGGGCCGCGGCGGCCTCGGGCGCCGGCAGCTTGACGCCGGGCGCGATGATCTCGACCGGCAGTTGCGGACCGTAGCTGCGGTGCAACTGGTCCATGATCAGGCCGGACACCGCCACCACCCGCCGCGCGGGCGCGCAGCGCACACGGAATTTCTCCAGCAGCAGGTAGGTGGCCAGCCGCGGGCTGAGCCAGGCCAGCGCGCGCTTGACCGGCTTGACCCGGGTCACGCGGTTGTAGCGCACCGGGGTGACGTGCATGACCTGGATTTCACCGGCCCAGCCATTCATGTGCGAGTGCACGATGTCGTAGCGGCCCCGGGTCAGGCGATCGGCCTTCCAGGCGAAATACAGCACCCGCATCCAACTGGGCAGCCAACCGGGGAAGCGCACGGGCAGGAAGGGGAACGGCAGGTCGCTGTCGTAGTCGCGCGCCACCACGGAAATATCGTGGCGCTCGCCCAGCACGCGCATCAGCTCGACGCCGTAGGCCTCGGCGCCGCCGAAACGGTTGCCGAAGCGGTCGACCAGCAGTGCGATGCGCAGCCGCCGCTCAGCCGCGCCCGCGGATGTCTTCATAGCGCGTCAGGCATTTCTGCAGGAAACGGAAGATGCCGGTCGAACGCGACACCGTCACCCGCGGCAGGCCGAAGGGGTCATCGCTGGCGTTGGCCAGGCCGCGCTTGGTCAGCGTGGCGTTGTCGTAGCCCGCTTCGCGCGCCATGACCAGGTGTTCCGGGCCATGGTCGCCATAGGGATAGCAGAAGGCGGTGACGGGCGCGCCCAGCGCCTGCTCGAGCACGTCCTTGGACTCGACCATCTGGCGGCGCGCCTCGTCGGGCGTCATTTCGGGCAGATGGACGTGGTCCAGGGTGTGCGAGCCGACCTCGTGGCCGGATGCGGCCCATTGGCGCATTTCGTCGACCGTCATCAGCGGCGAGAAGGGGATGCCGATCTTGGCGTCCCAGACGTTGCCGCCGTCGAACTGGTTGGCCACCAGATAGTTGGTGGCGGTGAAGCCCAGCCTGTCGAGCACCGGCATCGCGTTCTGGACCACATTGCGGTAGCCGTCGTCGAAGGTCAGGCCGAACACCTTGCCGCGGCGCTCGCCGCGCACGTACGGCATGATGTCGCGCATCGACAGGCCGCGGTAGCCCAGGAAGCGCATCCAGCGCATCTGACGCGCGAAATCATCCGGGTGCACCGTCAGGCCGCGAAACGGCGTGCCCTTGGGGTTGGGCTCGCCGATCTGGTGGTACATGAGAATTGGGATAGACATGGCACGATTATAGAGGCTCAGTGTCCACCCAATGTTCGTTGGTAGACGTCGACCGTGGCTTGCGCGAAACGCGCCAGGTTGAAGTCGCGCTCGGCGGTCTGGCGGGCGTTCTGTCCCATCGCCCGCACCTGCGCGGGGTCATCCAGCATGAGGCGCAGGCGCGCGGTCATGGCGGCCACGTCGCGCACCGGCACGATCCAGCCGTCGACGCCGTCGGTCACGTTCTCGGGCAGGCCGCCGGCGTCGGTCACCAGCGCCGGCAGGCCCAGGCCCATGATCTCGCGGCAGGCGAAAGACAGCGCCTCGCGGTACGACAACACGAAGCCGGCATGGCAAGAGGCCAGCGCCGCCCGCACGTCGTCCAGCAGCCCAGGGAAGCGCACCTGGTCGATCATGCCGAGCTCGCGCACCCGGTCGAGCTTGGCCTCGGACGGCGGGTCGCCGGCCACCAGCAGCAGCACGCGCTCGCGGTCGCCCGGCGGCAGCGCCGCCACGGCGGCCACCAGATCCAGCCAGCCCTTGTCGTAGTCGGTGCCGCCGGCGCTGCCGAGCAGCAGTTTGCCGCGCCAGTCCGGTCCGAAGAATATCTCGCGCAGCTTGTCCAGGCTGTCCGGCGGCGGCGGCGCGAAAAAGCGCGTGTCGATGCCGTGGCGGATGGTGGTGATGGGCCGCTTGCTATAGGGCGAATCGGCCAGCAGCCGATGGATGTAGTCGCTGACCGCGATGCTGTGATCGGTGGCCAGCGCCACGCGCAGCTTGTGGCCGAAGCTGGCGACCGGATGGTCGTTGTGCTTGGTGAAGACGATGCGCGGGCGACGCGGCATGGCCAGCGTCGCCAGCATCACCTGCTTGTGGTCGGCCGAGCCGTTGGCGTGGATGATGTCGAAGCGGCCGTCCCGGATGAGGCGGCGCAGCCGCGCGCGGTCCCTGAACCAGGACGAGGGGCGCGTGGTGTAGCGCATTTCCACCACGGTCACGCCCGGGATCGCCTTGGCGTAGCGGTACAGGCGGCTGGTGGCGGGCGCGGCGACCGTGATCTGGTGCTCGGCGGCCAGGGCGCGCGCCAGGTTGATGATATAGGTGACGTGCCCGCCGCCGTTGTTGGCGTGGAAGTTGGTGTAGAGGATTCTCACTTGTTCTTCTCGGCCAGGAACATCAGCTTCGAATAGCGGAAGAAGCTGCCTGCGGCGGCGGTCACCGCCAGCACCAGGCCATGGCGGCCATCGAGAAAACCGCGCCGGATCAGATAGATGCGCACGAAGGTCCAGAAGCTGTGGCCGAGCGCGCCGAACACGGAGGTGCGGCGGCCCTTGGCGTACATCATCGCGGCGGCGTCGGACGAGTAGCGGTTGATCTTGGTGATCAGCGCATCCAGGTTGTCGTACGGGTAATGCCGGAAGTGGCCGGCGAGCCGCAGCGGCGGCTGGCCGTTGGACGGCACGACCCGTTCGTGCACCGCCACGTCGTTGAATCGCGCCGTGCCGCGCTTGAACAGACGCAGCACGTAATCGGGCCACCAGCCGCTGTGGCGAATGTCGCGGCCGCAGAAATTCGACAGGCGGGCGATCTCGTAGACCTCGCCGCGCGGCGCGGCGATGGTGTCCAGGATCTCACGGGCCAGCTCGGGCGTGACGCGCTCGTCGGCGTCGATCGACAGCACCCAGTCGCCGGTGGCCAGGTCGAGCGCGCGGTTCTTCTGCCGGCCGAACCCGGGCCAGTCGGCCGTCACTTCGACGCGCGCCCCCAGGGCGCGCGCCAGTTCGACCGTGCCGTCGGTGCTGCCGGAATCCACCACGATGAACTCGTCGGCGAAGGCAACCGACTTGAGGCAATCGGCAATGTTGGCCGCTTCGTTCTTGGTGATGACAATGACTGATAACTTCATCCGCGATTCCTAAGACGCTTTTTCCAGGCTTTCCAGGCGTGATAGCGCGGCCCCCAGAAGGGGTCGCGCGACAGCCAGATGCGCCGGTTCAGCCAGGTGCCGCCCTGGTTGCGCACCGCGAAGCGGTAGATGTGCCCGGGATCGGCGCCGGGCGTGTTCTGCCCGAACGGGTCGGTGGTGTACAGGTGGCGGAAGCCCGCCTGGCGGGCGGCCGCCACGTAGTCGGCGTCGAAATAGCCCTGCGGCCAGCAGAGGTGGTCGCTGACCTGCCCCAAGCGGCGCATCAGCGTCTCGCGCGAATCGGCCAGCTCCTGGACGATGTGGGCACGCTTGGCCTCGGTATCGGCGCCACAGATCTTGTCCCAGCGCGTGTGGGTATGGGTGTGCGAATGGAATTCGAAGGTGCCGGCGGCCCGCATCGCCTCGATTTCGCTCCAGCGCAGCATGACATCGTCGGCGCGGCCGTCGGCGATCAGCTTCTTGCTGGCGTCGTGGTCGGGCGTGGCCGGCAGCGGCAGGCCCTGCCCGGCATGCGGACGCACCGGGCCGTCGCCGATCCAGCCGGTGATGGTGAACAGCACGGCGCGCATGCCATGGCGCGCCAGCACCGGATGGGCGTGGACCCAGTTGTTGAGATAGCCGTCGTCGAAGGTGATCAGCACCGAGCGCTCGGGCGCCGGCGCGCCGGCCAGGTAGGCGGCGAACTGGTCGGCCGACAGCGACTGGTAGCCGGCGCGCGCCAGGCGCGCGATCTGGGCCTCGAACACGTCGGGCATGGCGTTGATCATGCCGCCGGCCGGCGTGACGTGGTGGTACATCAGCACCGGGACGTTGGGCGCATTCATCGGCGCCGCTCCGCCAGCCAGCGGGTGTAGACGGCCTCGGTGGTCTCGGCCAGGCGGGCGGGCGAGAACACGCCCTCTTCCCAGACCATCTTGCGGCCGGCCTCGCCCATGCGCTGGCGCAAGGCGGCGTCGTCGATCAGTCTTTCGAGCGCGGCGGTGAGCGCGGCCGGGTCCTTGGGCGGCACCAGGATGCCGGTTTCGCCGTCGCGGAACATCTCGGACACGCCGCCGACGTCGGTGCCGATGACCGGCAGGCCGCTGGCCTGGGCTTCGACGTAGACGGTGCCGGAGGCCTCCTGCTGGGTCGCCAGCGCGAACAGGTCGCAGCCGGCCAGCAGGTTGGGCACGTCGCGGCGCGTGCCCATCAGGTGGATGCGATCGGCCAGGCCGCGTTCGGCCACGTAGGCCTGGGTCTGCTCGAACACTGGCGAGCCGCCGCCCACGAACACCAGGTGCAGCTTGGGCCGGGTCGCCATCAGCGGCGCGATGGCGTCGATCAGGTCCTTGTGGCCCTTGGTGGCGCGCATCACGGCGACACAGCCGACCACCAGATCGTCCGGCGCCAGCCCGAGTTCCTCGCGCA
Source organism: Achromobacter dolens (assembly GCF_902859745.1). Lineage (GTDB taxonomy): Bacteria > Pseudomonadota > Gammaproteobacteria > Burkholderiales > Burkholderiaceae_B > Achromobacter > Achromobacter dolens. The sequence goes on from NZ_CADIJW010000063.1 coordinate 17,202, forward strand.
GGGTCGAATGCTCGACCGGCGGCGGCAGCACGATCGGCGAATAGACCGTGGCGACGCGATCGGCCGGCACGCCGCGTTCGATCAGGTGCTCGCGCACGTGGTCGCTGACGGTGGTGACGCGATGCGGCAGGCGCGTGTACGACCAGAGCGAGCCGACCTTGTTGGACAGGTGGCGGGTGCGCACGATCAGCGGCGTGCCCGCCAGGCGGCCGGCCGCCGCGGCGATCACGGTGTCGCGCCGGCTGTGGGTGTTGAGCACGTCGAAGCGCCCTTCGCGCAGGATGCGGCGGATGGCGGCGACGCCCTTCAGGTAGTTGACCGGCCCGTCCATCTCCAGCGTGTGGACGGTGAAGCCGGCGTCCGACAGGCGCTCGGCCAGCAGCGCGGTCGGCTGGCAGATGGCTTCCAGGTGATGGCCACGCGCGCGCATGGCGTTCATCTCCTTGAAGATACGGCCTTCCTGGCCGCCGAAACTGGTGGCGGCTTCCGAGTGGACGATGCGCATCAGTACGTGACCTCCACGCCGTTCGGCTTGGTCCAGGCGTTCAGGTTCTCGAGCAGCGTGTCGGCCATGCGCACGCGCCATTCCTCGCCCAGCCGCACCGTGCAGAGGAAATTGTTCTTGGTGTAGACGATGTCCACCGGCACGCCGGGGATGCCGTTCTCGGGCTCGGCGCGGAACGGGTTGAGCATCTGGCGCAGGCGCGCGGCGTCGGCGCCGCCATTGAGCTTGACGCGCAGCGACTTGGCGCGCGCCTCGCGCGCCAGTTGCAGGTCGTACAGTTGCTCGGCGACGATGCGCATGCCGCCCGAATAGTCATCGTTGCTGACCTTGCCCTGGACGATGACCAGTTGGTCTTCGCGCAGGCGGTTGCGGTGCTTTTCGTAGAGTTCGTTGAAAACCGAGATCTCGACCTGCGCGGTGCCGTCGTCCAGCACCGCGAACACCATCTTGCCCCGGCGCGTCATCATGACGCGCACGCTGGCCAGCACCCCGCACATCCATTGCAGGTCGCGCTGCGGCTCGACCCGCGCGAGCTGCATCGGCACGATCTGGCGCACTTCGTCGCGCCAAGCGTCGAACAGATGGCCGCTGTAGTAATAGCCCAGCGCCGATTTTTCCTCGGTGAGCTTCTTGTGCAGGTCCCACGGCGCCACCTTGGCCAGCTCGCCGGCCACCACGTCGCTGCTGTCGTCGCCGAACAGCGAGGACTGGTTGGCGCTGCGCGCGGCCTGCTCGGCCGCTTCCATGGCGGTCGGGACCGAGGCCAGCATGGCGGCGCGGTTCGGCTCGATGGTGTCGAACGCGCCGGCCTTGATCAGGGCCTCGATGGTGCGGCGGTTGACCGCGTGCTTGCTGACGCGGCGGCAGAAGTCGAACAGGTTCTGGAACGGGCCGCCTTCCTTGCGGGCGCGCAGGATGTCCTCGACCGCGCCCTGGCCGGTGCCCTTGACCGCCCCCAGGCCGTAGCGCATGGTGCGCGGCGGCTTGCCCTTTTCGGTGTACTTGTCGGCCACCGGCTCGAAGCGGTAGCCCGAGAAGTTGACGTCCGGCGGCAGCACCTCGACGCCGTTGTCCTGGGCGTCGCGGCAGAAGATCTGGACCTTGTCGGTGTCGTCCATGTCGGAGGACATGGTGGCGGCCAGGAACTCGGTCGGATGGTAGGCCTTGAGCCACGCGGTCTGGTACGAGATCAGCGCGTACGCGGCCGAGTGCGACTTGTTGAAGCCGTAGCCCGCGAACTTCTCCATCAGGTCGAACAGCTTGACCGCGAGATCCGGATCGTGGCCCTTTTCCTTGGCGCCCTTCTCGAACAGCTCGCGGTGCTTGGCCATTTCCTCGGGCTTTTTCTTGCCCATGGCGCGGCGCAGCAGGTCGGCGCCGCCCAGCGAGTAGCCGCCGATGATCTGCGAGATCAGCATCACCTGTTCCTGGTAGACGATGACCCCGTAGGTGCTCTTGAGGGTCGCTTCCAGATCCGGGTGGAAATAGTCGACGGCCGCGCGGCCGTGCTTGCGGTTGACGAAGTCGTCCACCATGCCCGATTCCAGCGGCCCCGGACGGTACAGGGCCAGCATGGCGATGATGTCTTCGAAGGTGTTGGGCCGCAGCTTCTTGAGCAGTTCCTTCATGCCGCGCGATTCAAGCTGGAACACCGCGGTGGTGTTGGCGTCGCACAGGATCTTGTAGGCGGCCGGATCGTCGAGGCTGAGCGCCATGACGTCGAAGTCGCGCTTGTCCTCGTTGAACTGGCGCACGTAGCGCACGGCCCAGTCCAGGATGGTCAGGTTGCGCAGGCCCAGGAAGTCGAACTTGACCAGGCCGGCGGCTTCGACGTCGTCCTTGTCGAACTGCGAGACGGCGCTGTTTTCCTGTCCCGGCTGGCAATACAGCGGGCAGAAGTCGGTGAGCTTGCCGGGCGCGATCAGCACGCCGCCGGCGTGCATGCCGATGTTGCGGGTCAGGCCTTCGAGCGGCTTGGCCAGGTCGACCAGCGCGCGCACTTCCTCTTCCTGCTCGTAGCGGTCCTTGAAGGCCGGCTCGTCCTTCAGGGTGCGTTCGAGCGTCCACGGATCCATCGGGTTGAACGGGATCAGCTTGGACAGGCCGTCGCAGAACATGTAGGGCATGTCCAGCACCCGGCCGGCATCGCGCACCACGGCCTTGGCGCCCAGCGTGCCGAAGGTGGCGATCTGGCTCACGGCGGCGCGGCCGTACTTTTCCTTGACGTAGTCGATGACGCGTTCGCGGTTGTCCTGGCAGAAGTCGATATCGAAGTCGGGCATCGAGACCCGCTCGGGGTTCAGGAAGCGCTCGAACAGCAAGTCGTAGCGGATCGGGTCCAGGTCGGTAATGCCGAGCGCGTACGCCACCAGCGAACCGGCGCCCGAACCCCGGCCCGGGCCGACCGGCACGCCGTTGTTCTTGCCCCAGTTGATGAAGTCCTGCACGATCAGGAAGTAGCCCGGGAAGCCCATCTGGATGATGGTCTTGCATTCCCAGCGCAGGCGCTCGTAGTACTGCTCGCGCTTGGACGCGCGCTCGGCCTCGTCCGGGAACAGGAAGGCCATGCGCTTTTCCAGGCCCTCTTCGGACAACTGCACCAGGTAGTCGTCCAGCGACACGCCGTCGGGCGTGGGGAAATTCGGCAGGCGCGGCTTGCCCAGCACCAGGCTGAGGTTGCAGCGCTTGGCGATCTCGACCGTATTGGCCAGCGCCGAGGGCACGTCGGCGAAGCGGCGCGCCATTTCCTCGGAACTGAGCAGATACTGCTCTTTGGTAAAGCGGCGCACGCGGCGCGGATTGGCCAGGATCTCGCCTTCGGCGATGCAGACGCGGGCTTCGTGCGCCTGGAATTCGTATTCGTCCAGGAACTGCACCGGGTGCGTGGCCACCACCGGCAGGCCGGCCTCGGCCGCCAGGCGCATGGCGGCCTGGGTGTAGGCTTCGTCGCCGTCCATGCCGACGCGCTGCAGCTCGATGTAGTAGCTGCCCGGGAACATGTGCGCCCACTGGCGCGCCAGCGCCAGCGCCGACACCGCGTTGCCGGCGTCCAGCGCCTGGCCGACGTCGCCGCCGCGGCCGCCCGACAGCACGATCAGGCCGTCCTGGCCCTGCAGCCATTCGCGGCGGATTTCGGCGCGGCCCTTGCCCTGGTTGGTCAGGAACGCGCGCGACAGCAGTTCGCACAGGTTCAGGTAGCCCTGGTGGTTGCGCACCAGCAGCAGCACGCGGAACGGCTTGGCGGGATCTTCGTCGTTGCTCAGCCAGACGTCGCAGCCGGCGATGGGCTTGATGCCCGCGCCGCGCGCGCCCTTGTAGAACTTGATCAGGCCGAACAGGTTCGACAGATCGGTCAGGGCGACCGCGGGCTGGCCCAGCTTGGCCACGCGCTTGATGAGGTCGGGGATGCGCACGATGCCGTCCACCACCGAGAACTCGGAGTGGACACGCAGGTGGACAAATGGGGACGGGGTTGTTACGGCTTCGGACATAGCGGGAATTGTACCCAGTCGCAAGAGCGAAAACCGCCGCTGCGACGATTCGCCCCGGGCCTGCCGGGCGCCCCTGTGTAACAATAGGCGATTGGACCTGACTCACCCGCCGCAGGACGAGATTTACGTATGAAATGGCTGATACCCGGGATCTGGCTCGCCGCCATCCTGTTCGCGCACTTCCGTGGCCGCGTCAAGCTGCCGCTGGGCCGGCAATTGCTGGATCACTCGGTGCTGCTGGCGCCGATCAACGCCTTCATGGTGCTGAGCTCGCGCGTGCCGTCGACGCCCTACCTGACCACCAGCGAAATCGCCGAGCTCAAGGTGCTGGACGACAACTGGGAGACGATCCGCGACGAAGCCCTGCAGATGGCCGAGATGCGCCGCATCAAGGCGGCCGACAGCCACAACGACATCGGCTTCAATTCGTTCTTCAAGTATGGCTGGAAGCGCTTCTACCTGAAGTGGTATGACGCCCGCCACCCTTCGGCCGAAGAACTGTGCCCCAAGACGGTGGCCATCCTGAAGACGCTGCCCAAGGTCAAGGCGGCCATGTTCGCCGAACTGCCGCCCGGCGGCCAGCTCAACCCGCACCGCGACCCGTTCGCCGGGTCGCTGCGCTACCACCTGGGCCTGGCCACGCCCAACGACGACCGCTGCCACATCATCGTCGACGGCGAATCCTATAGCTGGCGCGACGGCGAAAGCGTGGTGTTCGACGAGACCTACGTGCACGAGGCCTACAACCACACCGACCAGAACCGCATCATCCTGTTCTGCGACGTCGAGCGGCCGCTCAAGTGGGGCTGGGCCGAAGCCTTCAACCGCTGGTTCGGCCGCGTGGTGATGTCGGCGGCCAGCTCGCCCAACGACGGCGGCGACCAGACCGGCGCCATCAACAAGCTGACCCATGCGCACTGGGTCATCGACCAGAAGCGCAAGGCCTTCAAGGCCTGGAACCGCAACGTCTACAAGGCCACCAAGTACGGCCTCATCATCCTGGTGATCGCGGGCTTCATCGCCCTGTGATCGGGCCGACCGCGCGGATCGCGCGGTCATCACGCCAGCACGGCGGGCCGTCCGGCCCGCCGCTCCCCACCCTACCCCGCGTCGCGCTCCGGCAAGGTCAGCAGGCCGGTGTGGTAGTCGTAGCCGTAGATTTCGCCATAGCGCCCCCATTCCACCGCGATCTTCAGCACGCGCTCGGCTTCGTCGGGCTTGAGGAATTCCTCCAGCGAATCCAGGAAGTTCTTTTCCGGCAACTCGCCGGCAGGCTCCTGTTCCAGGCTGTGGCGGATGTGCGCGGCCAGCGGCACGTGCGCCAGCAACTGACGGCCGAAGATGGCCTGCTTCTGGCCCTGGTCGGCCTGCACGTAGCGCTGGCCCAGCGGCGTCAGGAAGATGTCGCCCTTGTCGATCTGGGCCAGGCCGAACAGGCCCAGCGCTTCGCAGGCCGGCAGCAGGTCGTCGTCGGAGATCTCGGCTTCCTCGGCCAGCTTGGGCAGGTCGGCGCGGCCATTGAACGGCGCCTCGGCCAGCACGTCCAGCACGCCTTCCATGCGCTCGACCTCGGTCTGCGGAAAGCGGTAGCCCAGGCCCTGCTGGCGCGGCGTCGGCATGTCGTGGGCCGGGCGCTGCGTCATCAGCGCGTAGACCTCGTCGATCAGTGCACGCACCTGCGGCGAATCGGCATTGCGCGGCCGCGGCAGGCCGATCTGCACCTGGCTGCGGATGCGGCCGGGGTCGCTGGAGAACACAATGATGCGGTCGGCCATCATGACCGCTTCCTCGATGTTGTGGGACACGATCAGGATGCCCTTGGTCGAGATGCGGCTCTCGTCCCATAGTTCAAGCATGTCGTCGCGCAGCGTTTCGCCGGTCAGCACGTCCAGGGCCGAGAAGGCTTCGTCCATCAGCAGCACGTCGGGGTTCATGACCAGCGCGCGGGCGATGCCGACGCGCTGGCGCATGCCGCCGGACAGTTCGCGCGGCAAGGCGCCGCCGAACCCGCCCAGGCCCATCAGGTCGAGCACCGCATCGGCGCGCCTGGCGCGCTCGGCCGGCGCCACGCCCTGGGCCTCCAGGCCCAGCTCGACGTTCTGCTGCGCGGTCAGCCAGGGAAACAGCGCGAACGACTGGAACACCATGGCGATGCCCGCCGCCGGGCCGTACACCGGCTGGCCACGGTAGGTGACGGTGCCCTGGTCGGCGTTGACCAGCCCCGCCATGATGCGCAGCAGCGTCGACTTGCCCGAGCCGGACTTGCCCAGCAGGGCCACGATCTCGCCTTCGCGCAACGTGAAGTCCACGTGTTCCAGCACGTGCCGGGCGGTGCCGTCCGCGGCGCGGAACGACTTGCCGACGTCGTGCAGTTCGATCAGGAAATTGGAATTCATGAGGACTCCTACCGGCCGCGGTCTTCGGCCAGCAAATACAGTTTGCGCCAGAAAAACCGGTTCAGCAGCATGACGAAAATGCTCATGACGCCGATGCCGAGCGCGATGCGGTGGAAATCGCCCTGCTCGGTCATCTGCTTGATGTAGCTGCCCAGACCATCGGCCACCAGGGAGGTATTGCCCCAGGACACGTACTCGGCCACGATGCTGGCGTTCCAGGAGCCGCCGCTGGCCGTGATGGCGCCGGTGATGAAGCTGGGGAACACCGCCGGCAGGTACACCCGGCGCCATAGCAGCCAGCCCTTCAGGCCGAGGTTGCTGGCGGCCAGGCGCAGTTCGTTCGGAATGGTCGAGGCGCCGGCCACCACGTTGAACAGGATGTACCACTGGGTGCCGAAGATGATCAGCGGGCTGAGCCAGATGTTGGGGCTGAGCTTCAACGCCACCATCACGAACACCACCGCCGGGAACAGCAGGTTGACCGGAAACGCCGCCAGGAATTGCGCCACCGCCTGCACCCGCTGCGAATACTTGGGCCGCAGGCCGATCCAGACCGCGATCGGCACCCAGATCATAGACGCCAGCCCGATCAGCACCATCACCCGCACCAGGGTGATGCCGCCCAGGCCGACCACATGCAGCACCTCGCTCCAGCCCACTTCGGCGTGCACGAACACCACCAGCTTGTAGGTGGCCAGCAAGGCGCCGGCGGCCAGCAGCGCATCCCAGACCCGGGTCCAGCGCGGGTCCGGCGCCTTGGCGCGGGCGCGGATCGAGGTGCCGTCGTACGACACGCTGAACCAGCCCAGCGCGCGCCGCATCTGCGCCCAGAACATATTGGACAGCGCCTGCATCCAGCGGCTGCGGCGGGTCCAGTCCAGCAGCCAGGACTGCTGCGCCACGTCGGCCTGCGATTCCTCGAAGCGGAACTTGTCGGCCCAGGCCAGCAGCGGCCGGAAGAACAACTGGTCGTAGAGCAGGATGCCGGCCATCATGGCGCCGATGGCCCAGGCGATGGCGCGGCCGTTCTCGGCGTCGATGGCCACCGCGATGTAGGAGCCGATGCCGGGCAGCTTGATGTCCTGCCCGGCCACCGAGATGGCCTCGGCCGCCACCAGGAAGAACCAGCCGCCCGACATGGACATCATCATGTTCCACAGCAGGCCCGGGGTGGCGTACGGCAGTTCCAGCCGCCAGAAGCGCTGCCAGCCGGACAGCCGGAACACCCGCGCGGCCTCGTTCAGTTCGGCCGGCACGGTGCGCATCGACTGGTACAGGCTGAACGCCATGTTCCAGGCCTGCGAGGTGAAGATGGCGAAAATCGCCGCGCACTCGACCCCCAGCAGGTTGCCGGGAAACAGCGCGATGAAGGGCGCGATGGCGATGGCCTGGAAACCCAGGATGGGCACCGATTGCAGGATGTCCAGCATCGGGATCATGGCTTTTTCGGCGGTGCGGAACTTGGCCGCGATGGCCGCGAAGATGAAGCTGAACAGCAGCGAAAAGGCCAGCGCCGTGAACATGCGCAGGATGGTGCGCAGCAGGTAATACGGCAGGTAGATCGGATCCAGCGAGATCGGCAGCGCTTCGCCGACGGCGAAGGGACGGCTCATCTGCGAGGCGCCGTAGGCCATGGCGGCCAGCACCACCAGCACCAAAGGCAGGAGCGCCCAATCCCAGCGGTTGGGCGCGGAGCGGGACGACGAGGACGGGCGCGTCCGGGTGCTGAAGAGCTCGAACATGTCGGCAATGCTCCAGGGAGCGGGGGTGAAGGCCCGCGAATTGAAGCATAACCAGATGACGCGTCACTGAACAGAAAACGACTGAAATCTGGCGGTAATACGGGACGGCTCGCGCCGCCCCGCATTGCCCCGCGAGGAGGCCGCGGCCGCCCCGGCCCGAACCCGCAATTCAGCGTTGCAGGGACTCCCAGCTTTTCATCAGGCGCTTGACCGAGACCGGCATCGGCGTGCGCAGTTCCTGCGCAAACAGGGCCACCCGCAACTCTTCCAGCAGCCAACGGAACTCGTCAAGGCGGGGATCGGGCGCGCCCTTCAGGGCCGAGCGCGCACGCTGGTACTGCGTCACGAGCGGCGCCATCTCGGCCACCAGCTTGGCGTCGCGGCCGGGATCGGCGCGCAGCTTGTCAATGCGCGCCACCGCCGCCTTCAGATAGCGCGGGAAGTGCGACAGTTGCGCATAGGGGGTGTCGCGGATGAACCACTTGGGCATCAGCGCCCCCAACTGCTGCTGCAGGTCGGCGTAGGCCGCGGCGTGCGGTTTGGCCTGCGGCAGCTTGCGCTGCAGGGCCGCGTATTCCGTCAGCACCGCGCCCGCCAGGCGCGCCACTTCCTGGGCCAGCAGGCCCAACCGGCCTTTGCCCTCGGCCCGGCGCGCCTCGAACTGCTGTTCATTGACCGGCCAGGGCTCGGCCAGGCAGGCCTGGCCGAGCGCGCAGTCGATGATCTGGTCGCGCAGTTCCTCCTGCGTGCCCAGCGTCATGTAGAGCATGCTGATCCTGGTCAGGTCGGCCAGGTTCTTTTCCAGGAACTTGACCTGCTCGCGCAGGCCCAGCCGGAACAGCTTGAGCAGGCCGGCGCGGTGCGTCTTGCGCGCCTCGTCCGGGTCGTCGAACACGTCCAGGTCGCAATGCGCGCCGCGATCGACCAGCGCCGGGTAGCCGATGACCGATTGGCCGCGGCGCTTGATCTCCATGATTTCCGGCAGCGGGCCAAAGGTCCAGGACGTCAGGTTCTCGTGCGCCAGCGCCTGCGCCACCTGGGTGTCGCTGGCGGCCAGTTGCTGGAAGGTGGCCTGGGCCTGCTTGCCGAACTCGGCGCGCAACTGCGCCAGGTTGCGGCCGGCGGCCAGCATGCGGCCGTGCTCGTCGACCACGCGGAAGTTCATGAACAGGTGCGCCGGCAGCGTCTCGAGCTTGAAATCGGCGGCGGCCGGGCGCACCTGCACCTGGTCCCACATGTCGGCGATCAGCGCGTCCACCAGGCCGGTCTGCGGGTCGCCCAGGCGCTCGAACCAGCGGTCGTAGAAGCCGGCGGCATAGTCGGGCAGCGGCACGCAGTGGCGGCGCAGCTTCTGCGGCAGCGACTTGAGCAGCAGGTGCACCTTCTCCTTGAGCATGCCGGGCACCAGCCATTCGCAGCGCGCCGGATCGATCTGGTTCAGGGCGAACAGCGGCACCGCCAGCGTCACGCCGTCGCGCGGCGAGCCGGGCTCGAAGTGGTAATCGAGCGCCATCGACACGCCCTGCCACTCCACCTTCTTGGGGAAGACGTCGGTGGTGACGCCGGCGGCCTCGTGCCGCATCAGTTCGTCGCGCGTCAGCAGCAGCTTGGCGGCCTCTGCCTTGTCGAGGCCGTTGACCCATTTTTCCAGCGTCGCGGTCTGCGAGATGTCGGCTGGTAACTGGCGGTCGTAGAAGGCGTAGATCAGCTCGTCGTCGACCAGGATGTCGGGGCGGCGGGTCTGGTGTTCCAGCTTTTCGATGCCGGCGATCAGCTTGCGGTTATGGGCCACGAAGGCCAAGCGCGTGTCGATCTCGCCCGGCACCAGCGCCTGGCGGATGAACAGTTCGCGCGCCTCGCGCGGATGAACCCGGCCGTACTGGATGCGGCGGCCGCTGTAGATGGTCAGGCCGTAGAGCGTGGCGCGTTCGTTGGCCACCACCTGGCCGGCCTTCTTTTCCCAGCGCGGGTCGGACCAGTTCTTGCGGATCAGGTGGGCGCCGACCTTTTCCAGCCAGACCGGGTCGATGCGCGCCACGCAGCGCGCGTACAGGCGGGTGGTCTCGACCAGTTCGGCGGCGACGATCCAGCGGCCGGCCTTCTTCACCAGGCGCGAGCCCGGATGGATGTGGAAGCGGATCTCGCGGGCGCCCTGGTAATGGCCGCCCTCGTCGCTCTTGAAGCCGATGTTGCCCAACAGGCCCGACAGCAGCGCCATGTGCAGTTGTTCGTAAGTGGCTTCGACCTGGTTGACGCGCCAGCCCTGCTCGCCCACCAGGGCGGCCAACTGGGTGTGGACGTCGTGCCATTCGCGCAGCCGGATGGGCGACAGGAAGTTCTGCCGCAGCAGGCCCACCAGCTTGCGCTGCGAGGCCTTGTGCTGCACCTGCTCGCCGTACCAGCGCCACAGCTTGAGGAAGGAAATTAACTCGGACTTGTCGTCGGCGAACTTGGCGTGCGCGGCCTCGGCCGCCTCGCGCTCCTGCATGGGCCGGTCGCGCGCGTCCTGCACCGACAGCGCCGAAGCGATGATCAGCATTTCCGCCAGGCACTGGTGCTCGCGCGCGGCCAGGATCATGCGGCCGATGCGCGGGTCCACCGGCAGCTTGGCCAGCTCGTGGCCGGTGCGGGTCAGGACGAACGAGGCGCCGGTGCGGCTGGCGTCGTCGCCGTCGTCGGCCGCGGCCAGCTCGATCGCGCCCAGCTCCTGCAGCAGGTGGTAGCCGTCGGCCACCGCGCGCCCGGGCGGGGCCTCGACGAACGGGAACTGCTCGATGTCGTCCAGCTTGAGCGACTTCATCCGCAGGATCACGGAGGCCAGCGAGGAACGCAGCACCTCGGGGTCGGTGAAGGCGGCGCGGGCGTTGAAGTCGGCCTCGTCGTAGAGGCGGATGCAGAGGCCCGGGCCCACGCGGCCGCAACGGCCGGCGCGCTGGTTGGCCGAGGCGCGGCTGACCGGCTCGATGCGCAGTTGCTCGACCTTGTTGCGCCAGGAATAGCGCTTGACCCGCGCCAGGCCGCTATCGACCACGAAGCGGATGCCGGGCACCGTCAGTGAGGTTTCGGCCACGTTGGTGGCCAGCACGATGCGGCGCGCGTTGCCGCGCGGATGGAAGATCTGTTCCTGCTCGGCCTGCGACAGGCGCGCGTACAGCGGCAATACCTCGGTGCCGGCCGGGTGGCGCTTGCGCAGCGCTTCGGCCGATTCGCGGATCTCGCGCTCGCCCGGCAGGAATACCAGCACATCGCCGGGGCCATGGCGGGCGCATTCGTCGACCGCATCGACGATGGCGTCGATCAGGTCGCGTTCCTCGTCGCCCGACATGCGCTCGCGGTCGCGGCCCGGCTTGGCCGGCGCGGCGTCTTCCTCGGCTTCCTCGCGCACCGGGCGGTAACGCACCTCGACCGGGTACAGCCGGCCCGAGACCTCGATCACCGGCGCCGGCTTGTCCTCGGACGCGGCAAAATGACGGGCGAAGCGCTCGGCGTCGATGGTGGCCGAGGTGATGATGACTTTCAGGTCGGGGCGGCGCGGCAGTAGCTGCTTCAGATAACCCAGCAGGAAGTCGATGTTCAGGCTGCGTTCGTGCGCCTCGTCGATGATGATGGTGTCGTAGCGGCGCAGGAGCGGGTCACGCTGCGACTCCGCCAGCAGGATGCCGTCGGTCATCAGCTTGATCGACGCATTGGGGCCGGTGCGATCGTTGAAGCGCACCTGGTAGCCCACCACCTCGCCCATCGGCGTATTCAGCTCCTCGGCGATGCGCTTGGCCACCGAGGTGGCGGCCAGCCGCCGCGGCTGGGTGTGGCCGATCATCTTCTGGCGGCCGCGGCCCAGTTCCAGGCAGATCTTGGGCAATTGGGTGGTCTTGCCCGAGCCGGTCTCGCCGCTGACGATGACCACCTGATGGCCGGCGATGGCGCGCGCGATTTCCTGGCGCCGCGCGCTGACGGGCAGGTCCTCGGGGTAGGTCACGGCGGGAATGGGCCGCTCGGGGCGGGGCGCCTGGCGCGCCGCCGGGGCCGCGGCGTCGGCGCGCG
>NZ_CADIJW010000064.1 GCF_902859745.1 Achromobacter dolens
CCTGCGAGCCCGGCGCCGCGCCCGCGGCGGGCTCTCGCGCCGGCTGGGCCGGGCACACAGCGGTGGCGCCCAGCGCCATGGCCAGGCCGGCCAGCGCGGCGGCCCACGGATGTGAGGGGTGGGAATGTCTCATGGTGTTCTCCAGAGGGGGCCTGTTGCCTTGCACGGCCGGCCGGCGGCCCCTGCCTGCCGGCGCCGGCTCGGAATGGCGCGGGTCAGGGTTTGCTGCGGGCGCCAGCGCCACGATTGCGCGAGCTCTGCTGGTCCTGCCCCGTGCCGATACGGGTGACGTGCCCCGCTTTCTTGCTGCGGTGCTGGCTGTCGCCGTGACTCGCCTGCGCCTGGCGCGGCGTATCGTCCTGCGAGGGATGCGGTTGGGTGTCTTTGGTTTTCATGACGGTTCTCCCTGTCGGGTGATATCGAAAAAATGCCTCAGTGACCTGGCGCCAGCTCGACCTTGATCCAGCCGGGTTGCCGGCGGTCAAAGGCGCGATAGGCCTCGATCGCGCCCGTCAGCGGCTCCTGCCGCGTCAGGATGGCCGCCGGATCGATCGCCCCGGTGCGCACCAGTTCCATCAGCCGCGGCACATACTTGCGGTGATTGCAATTGCCCATCCGCACCGTCAGGTTCTTGTTCATGGCCTCGCCGATCGGAAAGGTGCGATCATTGGGCGGGTAGACGCCGATGATTGCAAGACTGCCTGCCTTGGCCAGCGCCCGCACCGCCCACTGCAACGCCTGCGACGGCGCATCGCCCGGCACCCAGTCGCCATGATCCGGCCGCGCATGCGGCGCGATCTGGCGGGATTCGTGTTCCATGGCCGCGATGTCGCCGCCGTCCGCCGCCGGGCCGTCATGGGCATGCACGGCATCCACGCCCACCGCGTCTATCGCGCAGTCGGTGCCGATGCCGCCCGTCAAGCCCCGGATGCAGGCCACCGGGTCCTCGGCGTTGAAGTCGACCACTTCGGCGCCCTGGGCGCGCGCCATCGCCAGGCGGTCCGGCACGGCATCGACGGCGAAGATCCTGCCCGCGCCCATCAGCCGGGCCGACGCGATCGCGAACTGGCCGACCGGCCCGCAACCGAAGACCGTCACGGTATGGCCCGGCTTGATGTCCGCCAGGTCGGCGCCGAAATAGCCGGTGGGAAAGATGTCGGACAGCATCAGCGCCTGTTCGTCCGTGACCTCATCGGGAATCTTCACCAGGTTCACATTGGCGAAAGGCACCCGCGCGAGCTCGGCCTGCAGCCCGTGGAAAGGGCCGGTGCCCTGCGGACCGCCATAGAAGGCCGTGCCGGCGTCGCGGCCATTGGGATTGGCGTTATCGCACTGCGCGTAGTAGCCCGCGCGACAATAGGAGCAGTAGCCGCAGGCAATGGTGGAAGGAATCACCACCCGGTCGCCCAGGTTGAGGTTTCGGACGCCCGGACCGAGGCGCTCGACCACCCCGACCCCTTCGTGGCCAAGGATGGTGCCGGGCGTGACCTCCTCCATGGTGCCCCGCACGAAGTGCAGGTCCGTGCCGCAGATGGCGCTGGCGGTCAGGCGCACGATGGCGTCCGTGTCCTCCAACAATTCAGGATCGGGCACGGTCTCCAGGCGGATATCGCCGATGGCGTGGAATACGACAGCTTTCATGACAGGCTCCTTAGCGTGATCGGGCCTTGCGCCGACGCGGCGAAAGACCGGCGCGGCCGGGGTAGCCGCCGCGCCATGCCGGTTTCAGTGGAAAAGTAGGCCACGGTGCGTTCCATCCCCTCCAGGGGGTCGATGCGCGGCGACCAGCCCAGCCGGTCGCGCGCCAGAGAGATGTCCGGGCAGCGATGCGCCGGATCGTCGACCGGCAGGCCGTGATGCTCCAGCGGCACGTCGGCGCCGGTCAGGGTCCTGACCATGTCCGCGATTTCCAGCATCGTGAGCTCGGCGGGATTGCCCAGGTTCACTGGCCGCAGGTCCGGCGGCGCGCTCTCCATCAGCCGCACCAGGCCGTCTATGAGATCGTCCACATAGCAGAAAGAACGGGTCTGGGTGCCGTCGCCATAAATGGTCAGCGGCTGGCCAGCCAGGGCCTGCACGATGAAATTCGACACCACGCGGCCGTCATCCGGCGCCATGCGCGGCCCATAAGTGTTGAAGATGCGCGCGATCCTGACGTCGACGCCCTCGCGCGCGGCGTACTCCATGAAAATGGTCTCCGCGCAACGCTTGCCTTCGTCGTAGCAGGAGCGCGGCCCGACCGGATTGACGTGGCCCCAGTACCCTTCACGCTGCGGGTGCTCCAGCGGATCGCCGTACACCTCGCTGGTGGAGGCCTGCAGCACCCGCGCGCCGCAACGCCGGCCCAGCTCCAGCAACTGCATCGAGCCCAGCACGCAGGTACGCAGCGTTTTCAATGGATCGGCCTGGTAATGCACCGGAGACGCCGGACAGGCCAGGTTGTAGATGCGATCGACCCGGGTCAGGTTCCGCAACGGGTCGACGATGTCGTGGCGCACGATGGCCAGGCGCGGATGCGCGGCCAGCGATGCCAGGTTGCGCGACCGCCCGGTCTGGAAATTGTCCACGCAGACCACCTCCCAGCCATCGGCCAGCAGCCGCGCGCACAGGTTCGATCCGAGGAATCCCGCGCCGCCGGCGACCAGCGCGCGGCCCTTGGGCAATGTTGTCGTAGTCATGCGGCCTCCGTAAGTTGTTCGAATACCGACAGCCAGTCGGCCACGAAGCGATCCATGCCGAAACGCCGCAAGGCGGTTTCGCGTCCGGCGGCCCCCCAGGCCCTGGCCAGGTCGGGCTCGGCCAGCAGTTGCCGCGCCACCTGCGCCAGGCGTTCGATGCGCGTGTCCACAAAGCCGTTTTCGCCGTTGACGATCAGCGCCGGCAACTCGGTCGTGCCGAACCCGACCACGGGAACGCCGCAGAGCATCGCCTCCACCAGCGACAGGCCGAGACTGGCATAGCGCACCGGACTGAAGAAATAGCGGTAGCGCGCCAGACAGGCGGCCACCTCCATGTTCGGCACCTCGCCGAGCCCTCCCAGGGTCTCCGACTCCATGCCGATCAGGTCGAGCGGGGTGCGGGCGCGCATGCGCTCGAACAGGTCCAGGCCGATGCGCCGGCCGCGGCGGGCGAGGTGGTTGACCACCACGATGCCGCGCGCCAGGCTGCCGTCGTAGGCCACGCCGGGCGGCGGCACGCCATGCTCGACCACGCGCACCGGCATGCCGCCGTTGTCCCACATCTCCGCATTGAAAGGCGTCACGTGCACCAGCACGCCGCGATCATGGCGGAACGGATGCACCGTATCGGTGGGGTGCGGGGCCGGCGGGTTGTGTTCCAGGTAGGCGCAGGGCAAGGCGCGCTGCGCATCGCTCAACAGCAGGCGGGCGTCTTCCAGGTTCTGGCGTGACTGGTACAGCACGCAGTCGAACCGTTGCGCGCGCAGCTCGCCCGCCGGCAGTTGCGTCAGGTTGTCGCCCCAGGGGATGCGCGGGCCCAGCGCGCCGTATCCGGCAGGGTCGCCAGGCAAGCCGGGCACCACGAAGTCATGCGGCACGTGGCCGAGGGCATGCAGGTAGTTGCCATGGACGTGCCAGGTCAGGATGCGCAGGCGGCGGGCCGGCGCGACGGCCGAAGCGATCGGATTCATGCGCGCGCCTCCGTCAATTGCCGCCCGGCCTGCTCCAGCACGTCGGCCACGGTCACGCGCCACGCGCAGGGATGGCCGATCGGGCAGGTTTCGTATGCGCAGGGCCGGCAGGGCACGGGCGCCGCCAGCACGCGGTGACGGCGACGGTCGCGCGGCGCCCAGCGGCGCGCATCGCTGCCGCAGGCGATCACCACGCTGGCCGCGCCCATCGCGGCGGCCATGTGCGAAACGCCGGTGTCGTTGCACACCAGCAGGCGGCTCGCGCGCAGCAATGCCGCCAATCCGCCCAGGCTCGTCGCGCCGCACAGGTCCGGCAGGGGCAGTCCCGCCCGTTGCTTCAGCTCGCGGGTCAACGACTGTTCGGCGGTGGTGCCGGTCAGCGCCACCTGCCAGCCCGCGCCCTGCAGGGCGCGGGCGACCTCGGCATAGCGCGCCAGCGGCCAGCGCCGTGAAGCCAGCCTCGCGCCCGGATGCAGCAGCACGAGCCGCGCGGGATCCAGCGCATGCTTGCGCAGCACGGCGTGCGCCTCGGCCTCGTCCTGTTCGTCACACGGAAATTCCAGGCGGTCGTCGGCAGCCGGCAGTCCCAGGAAGCGCAGGAGCGCAAGATAGCGCTGCGGCTCCGGCAGCTCGTCGGGCCAGTACAGGCGCCGGCCGGGAACCTGGGCGCCGGGTTCGGCCACGAACCCTCCCCAACTGGCCGCTCCGAGCTGGCCCACGATGCGGTTCGACTGCGCGCCGCTGCCATGCATCTGCAAGGCCACATCCAGCCGAGCCGCGCGGAGGCGGCGAAAGAAAGCCGGCAACTCATGCGGTCGACAGGCCTGTTCCGGAAATTCGGGAATGCCGGGAAAGGCGATCAGCTCATCGACATAGGCGTGGAAGCGGCGCGCGAATTCGCCCATGCCCGCCAGTCCGATCAGCGCAATGCGGGCATGGGGAAACGCCTGGCGCAAGGCCCGCAGCGCCGGCACCGCGCACAGCATGTCGCCCAACTGCAGCGCCCGGAATACGGCGATGCGGTCGGGAGGGCGGTCGGCGAGCAGCGGCGCGTTCATGGCTTGACGCTCGCGAAGCGCAGCAGACCGACGGCGCGCCAGCCGATCGACAGCACGGGAATGCATGCCGACGTGAGGGCCAGATCCAACACATTGCGCAGGGTTCGCCGCGTCCCGCGCAGCCGGCGCAGGAAAAATCCCACACTCAGCGCCAGCCACAGCCCCGCCGCGGCCCACGCGCCCTGGCGCTGCCCCAACGCTGTCAACGCCAGGGCGCAGACGGCACTGGCGGTGATCGCGAGGTAAAGGCGCGGCGCGCGCGGATGGACGCGGGTGCGGTACAGCAACGGATATTTCTTGCGCAGCAGCATGTCGAACATCACCTTCTTCTGCATGCCCAGACCGGCGCCGAAAGCCACTGGCCGCATCGGATGCGTGACCCGCGCCTGGTGTGCGCGGCGCACCGTCAGGCCATGATCGAGCAAGGCGAAATGCAGATCGGAGTCTTCCCGCCAGGCCATGGTGTAGCGCGGGTCGAAGCCTCCCACGGCCACCAGCGCGGCGCGCCGCACGAAGCAGTTGGCGGTGATGAACTCCGAGCGGGTCAGCCCGGCCGCGTCGCGTTCGTAATCGCTGGGCGGTTGCGGCAATGGCATGTCCGTCACGCCGGCCACCGCGGCCGTGTCCGCGTCCGTCTCCAACGCCTGCACCCCCTGCCACAGCCAGTCGGGGTGGACGATGGTGTCGTCATCGGTGAACGCGATGATCTCGGCCTTGGCGCTGCGCCACCCCAGGTTGCGGGCGCCCGCCGGGCCGCGGGTGCCGCTGACCGCCAGGTAGCGCAAGGTGGGACGGCCATCCCATTCACGCCGCAGCGCCTCGACCTGCCGGCGCGTGGCCGCGCTCGCGGCATCGTCGCATACCAGCACTTCATAGCCATCGCGCGCGAACTCCTGGCGCGCCAGCGCCGACAGGCAACGGGCCAGCAGCGCCGGTCGCCTGAAGGTCGGCACCACCACCGACACGGCGGGAACAGGGCCGGGCGTCATCCCGGCTTCTCGACAAGGTAGGAACCGATGACCAGCGCGTCCAGCGGCGATGTCCAGAAGCACTCCAGGGCGTCACGCGGCGTGCAGACCACGGGCTCGCCGCGTGTGTTGAACGACGTGTTGACCAGGACCGGCACGCCCGTCTGTCGCTCGAAGGCGGCCAGCAGGTCGTAGTAACGCGGATTCTGGTCGCGGCGCACGGTCTGCACTCGCGCCGTGCCATCGATGTGCCGAACGGCCGGGATGCGGCCGGCGCATTGCGGCAGCACGTCGTAGACGAACAGCATGAACGGCGCGCAGATCGGATCGGCCCCATGGCCATCGAACCATTGCGTGGCGCGCTCTTCCATGACGACCGGCGCCACCGGCCGGAAATCCTCCCGGTCCTTCAGGCCGTTCAGGCGCGCCTGCATGGCGCTGTCCAGCGGCGATGCCAGGATCGAGCGGGCCCCCAGCGCGCGCGGCCCGAACTCCATGCGCCCCTGGAACCAGCCGATGATCTTCTCCCGCGCCAGCAGCGCGGCGGCCTCGCCGGCGACGTCGTCCAGCCGCCGGAAGTCCTGCCGGCTCGCGTACAGAAAGCGCTCGATCTCCTCGTCGCCATAGGCGGGGCCAAGGTAGGCATGATCCATGGTCCAGGCCCGCTTGCCGCCGCGCCGATGATAGTCGACGTAGAGCGCGGCGCCCAGCGAGGTGCCGGCATCGCCGGCGGCGGGCTGCACCCACACGGTGTCGAACGGGCCGTCGCGCGCGATGCGGGCGTTCATCACGCAATTCAACGCCACCCCGCCCGCCATGCTGAGGTTGCGGGCGCCGGTCCTGGCGTGCAGCCATTGCGCCATGTGCAGCGCGGTTTCCTCCAGCACGTATTGCAGCGAACTGGCGATGTGCTTGTGCTTGTCTTCGAACGGCGCCCCGCGGTGCCGGGGCGGACCGAAGCGCTCGGCCAGCCGCGCCGGCTGCACCGAGTAGCCGCCCTCTTCCTCCAGCCTCAGGATGTCGCGGAATGCGGCGCGGAATTCAGGTTTTCCGAACGAGGCCAGCGCCATCACCTTGTATTCGTCGGACGAATGCAGGAAGCCCAGATAACGCGTCACCTCCTCGTACAGCAGGCCCAGCGAATGCGGCAGGTCGATCTGCTTGAGGCGGCCATACTCGCCCTCGGAGAAGTGGCCGTAGCTGGTGGTGGTGCGCTCGCCGCGCCCATCCATGGTGAGCACCGCGCATTCCTCGCAGGGCGCGGCCAGGAAGGCGCTGGCCTCGTGGCACAGATGGTGGTCCAGGAAAACCCAGCGCTCCAGGATGTGATCCAGCGTGAGGTCATCGAAGCGCGGTGATTTGAGGTGGTGCGGGGCGCCGTCCAGCAGTTGGCGCGGCGCGTTGACCAGATAGGACAGGAACAGCGGATCCCACGGCGATTCACCCTCGGCGCCGACGCCGGCGCGCGACGGTTCCAGCGGCAAGGTGATGTCCGTGGCCAGCGGGCGACTGCCGGCCAGCAGGGCGGGATCGTAGGAATAGACGATATGGTCCACGTCCCGCAGACGGATGTCGCCGGCCGACAGGCAATAGTCGATGGCGTGATACGGCAGTTGCCAGGTGGTGAAGGGGACGGGCCGCTTGCCATGCTTGACTCGGGTGAAACGCTCTTCCTCGGCGGCGGCCAGCACCACGCCGTCGCGCACCAGGGTGGCGGAACAATCGTGGTAGGCGGCATTGATTCCTAGGGTGTACATGACAGTTCCTCCTTGGCGAAATGACGGTCGGCGCGCGCTCCCGGGCTGGCCAGCAATTCCCGGGCCGCCGCCACCACACTTTCCGGCGGCACCTCGGCCAGGCAGGCGTGATGGCCCTGCGGGCAGACGCTGCGATAGCAGTACTTGCACGGCACGTCGTGACTGAGCACGCGCGCGGGCGTCATCCAAGGCGTGTGCTGCGGGTTGGTCAACGCATACAGGTCCACCACCGGCACTCCCAGCGCGGCCGCGACATGCGCCGGCCCGCTGTTGTTGCATATCAGGACCGCCGCCGCTTCCAGCGCCGCTCCCATTTCGCCCAGGTCGAGTTCCCCCGACAGGTCCACCAGGCCGGGCAGCAGCGGCCGCGCCGCCGCCAGCGCGGGGGCCAGCGCCGGATCTTCGTGGCCGCCCAGCAGCAGAATGCGCCGGCCTTCGCCGCGTAGGCCGGTCAAGGCGCGCACCATCAGCGCCGCCGGATAGCGTCGCGAAGCGGCGGTGGCGCCAGCGTGCGCGCAGATCCACCCGCCGGGCTCCGTAACGCCCTGACGATGCAGCTTCGACGCCAGCGAACGGCGGTCCTCGTCGCGTACCTGGAAGGACAAGCCGGGCTGGTCGGTGCGCGCGCCAACCTGCGCCACCAGGTCCAGTTGCCGCCGCACTTCGTGGCGGATGCCGGCCGCCGGCTCGGTCTCGCGCACCCAGTGGCTGATGAGGCGGTAGGGGTTCTCGCGGCTATAGGCCAGCACCCGCGGCACCCCGGCAAGGTGGCAGAGCAACGCGGCAGGCAGGGCGCTCTGGCTGTAGGCGGTGAACACCACGGCGGCATCCGGCCGCAGGGCGCGCAGGCGCGCCACCGCCTCCAGATCATCGGCATTGCCGGCCGACGCGTTCTTGATCCAGGCGGCGTCGTAGGCCATGACGGTGTCCACCTCCGGCAGGAACGGCGCCAGCCGCGCGCCCGCGCGGGAGGTCAGCAGCGACAGCCGTTTCGCGCCGGATTGACGCAGCGCGCGCAGCGCCGGCGTGCACATCAGCACATCCCCCATGTTGTCCAGGCGGATGCCGAGCACATGCGGGCAATCGTTCCAATCAGGATGCATCATTGCCTCCCCGGGGCGGGCCAGTCCGCCAGCACCAGCCGCGCGGCGGCATCCAGGTCGGCGGCGCGCGCATCAGGCACCCGGTGGGGCCCCTCGCGCCACTCGGTTTCATGCCCGACGTCCAGCAGCAGGCTGCGGCAACCGGCGCGATTGGCGGCCTCGACATCATCGAGGATGTCGCCGATGAACCAGGAGCGGGCCAGGTCCAGGCCGAGTTCGCCCGCGGCCCGCAGCAGCAGCCCGGGGCGCGGCTTGCGGCAGTCGCAATCGACGGCGAAGCCGGCGACCCTGCCGGCCGGATGGTGCGGACACCAGTAGAAGCCCTCGAGCCAGGCCCCGGCCGCCATGAACATGGCGGCCAGCTTCACCTGCACGGCATCCAGCGCGGCCAGCGGAAACAGGCCGCGCGCGACGCCCGACTGATTGCTCACCACCACCAGCGTCACCCCGGCCGCGCCGAGGCGGTTGAGCGCGGCAAAGGCCATGGGCGCGTAGACCATCTTCGCGGGGTCGACGTTGTACGGCACGTCGGCCAGAACGGTGCCGTCCTTGTCGAGAAACACCGCGGGCCTCATGGCCATGACGTCTCCTTCATGGGCAGCACCATGACCTCGGGCACGACCGTCTCCTGCGGCTGCGTCAGCACGAAGCACACCGCGCGAGCGACATTGGCGGGGTCCTGCAGCGTATCCACATCGATATCGGGAAACCGATCCAGCAGGAACGGCGTGCGCATGCCGCCGGCGATGACGGCGCTCACCTTCAGGCCCGCGGGCCGCAACTCGGCGTGCAGCGCATGCGACAGGCCCATCAGGCCCCACTTGCTCGCGTGGTAGGCGCTGGCGTTGGGCCAGGCCCGCCGCGCGGCGGTCGAGGCCACGTTGACGATGTGCCCTCCCGGGCTGAGCCTGTCCTTGGCCAGCTTGGCCATCAGGAACGGCCCCGTCAGATTGGTGCGCAGGACGCGCTCCCAGACATCGGCATCGAGCGCGCCGATCGGCGCGGTGACGTCGATGCCCGCGCTGTTGACGATGGCATCGAGCCGGCCGAACCGCCGCGCCACGGCGTCCAGGCATTCCTCCACATCCCGCGCCACGCCCACGTCCATGACGCAGCCCATCACGTCGGCGCCGCCGGCCTTGAGCCGTCCGGCCAGGTCCTGCGCGCGCCGCTCGTCGATGTCGGCCACGGCGACGCGCGCGCCTTCGGCCGCCAGCATGACGCACAAGGCCTCGCCCAGTCCGCTGCCGCCGCCGGTCACCAACACCACTCGTTCCTTCAAGCTGTCACACCGCATGTCGCGCTCCTTGTCTCAAGCCGCGATCCGCGCGGCATGCCGATCCACCCGGGCGGCCTGCGCCGCCATCTGGCGATAGACCGACAACAGATCCAGTCCCACCCGCTTCCAGGTGAACAGGCGTCGTGCCCGCAGCCGGCCGGCCTCGCCCAACCGGGCGCACAGCGCGGGATCGGCGGCCAGCAGCGCCAGCCGCTCGGCCAGCCGCTGCGGATCGCGCGGCGGCACCAGGAAGCCGGTCTTGCCGTCCACCACGGTGCTGCGGATGCCGCCGGTATCCGCCCCCACCACGGGCCGTCCGCAGGCCATCGCCTCCACCGGCGTGATGCCGAAAGGCTCATACCAGGGCGTGGTCACGAACACATCGCTGGCGCTGTAGTAGGCCGCCAACTGGTCCCGATGACGGCGGCCGGTGAACTGCACCCAGGGCGCCACCCCCTCCTCACGCGCAATCCGGCGCAGGCGGCCGATTTCGGGCGTGGCCGTTTCGTCGGCATCGTCCGTATTGCCGCCCACCACGCACAGGCGCGCGTTGACGCCATGCTGATGGCGCAGCCTCGCCAGGCCGCGGATGACGTTGTCCACGCCTTTGCGCGGCACCATGCGCCCCAGTTGCAGCAACGTGAAATCGTCGTGATCCCAACCCAGCAGGGCGCGCGCGCGGGCCCTGGGCTGCGGCGCCATCTCGGCGGCGTCGTAGCCGCACGGCACGACTTCGATGCAGCGCGGGTCGGCCCCATACAGCTCCATCAGGTCGCGGCGGTCCTGCGGGCATTCGGCGATGATGCGGTCGGCGCGCCGGACGATCTCGGTCTCGATGTCGAAGCGGCTGTCGGGAAACAGGTCCGCTTCCTGCTGGTGCTGGCGGCGGACCTTGCCCAATGCGTGGAACGTCACGGCCAGCGGAATGCCGTGGCGCTGCGCAACCGGCAGCGCGGCCCAGGCCGACATGAAGAAATTGGCGTGGATGACGTCGTAGGCCCTGTCCTGCCGGCTGACATAGCGCAGCAGATAGCGCGAGAAGTCGTCCATGTAGGCAAGCATCTGCTCCTTGGCCAGGTAGATTTCGGGCCCGGCGGGCACGTGCACCACCTTGATGCCGGGCATCCAGGCGTGCTCGGGCTGCAGCGCCGGATTGTCCTTGCGGGTGAAGATGTCGACCTGCATGCCGGCCCGCGCGAGCTCTCGCGCCACTTGCGCCACGTAGACATTCTGCCCGCCGCTGTCGATGCTGCCGGCCAGGGCCAGCGGCGACGCGTGTTCACTGATGATGGCGATCTTTTTCATTGTCCTGCTCCCAGACGGAGGGGCGCGGGCCCGGCCAGCCCTGGCCCGCCCCGGCGATGCGGATACGGTTGTCGACGGCCTGAACACCGGCGCGGCTGTCGGCGCGGTCCTCGCGGCCGGCGGCGGTCGTATCTTTCTCGATGGTTCATGTCGGTACTCCTGTCGCGGTTCGTGAAACACCGCGTGGCGCCTGCCCTGCGCGGATGTGGCCAACATCGCAAGTGCTGTGCCGATATGCGGCCGCGGCAATGGAGCGACGCGAAACGGATCGAGAAGCGGACCTTGTTGCCCGCGGTTCGCGAAGGGCCGCGGCGCCGTGTGCCGGCGCTATCCGGTACTTCTTACTGTTGCGTGTAAGAAGTGCGGAGGCCGCGAAAACAGTGACATTCAAGCGATATTCAGGTGGCGCCCCCGGCGCGCCCGCGCTCCGGCAGCAGTGTGCCGACCGTCGCCAGCAACTCGTTCGGGTCGACCGGCTTGGCGAGATGGACCTGGAATCCGGCAAGCAGGCTGCGCAACCGGTAATCCGGACCCGCATGCCCCGACAGCGCGATCGCTGGCAGGCGGTGCGCCAGGGCCGCGCCGCGCTCGGCCTCGAGCGCGCGGATTCGGTCGATGACTTCGTAGCCGTCGATGTCCCCCAGAGACAGGTCGCAGATCAGCACCTGCGGCCATTGCGGCGCCTGTGCCGTCTCGAGCGCGGCCAGCAACTGCCGCCCGTCGGGATATTGCGCCACGCTCGCGCCCTGCGTCGCCAGGATGTCGGCGACCAGCTCGCGCGCCTCCGCCTGGTCATCGACCAATGCGACGGTCACGGCGCGCAGATCGGGCAGGTTCATATCGGTGCGCAGCGCGGCGGGCTCCACCGCGCGCACCGGGAAGTCCACCGCATAGGCCTGCCCGCCGGCGGCCGAAGGGATGCTATGGAAAATGCCGCCCTGGCGTTGTGCCTGCGCCGCCAGTTGCGCGGGGTCCGTCGCCACCGCCGCCCGCAAGGCGTCGGTGGGGTTGAGATGAAAGTCCGCCGCGGCCGGATCGGCGCCCGCCTCGGCCCGCCCGTCCGTCACCGTCAGGCGCGTCATGGGCCCCTCGCGCTGCAACCGTATGCCGACGCGCCCGCCCGCCGGCGTGACCGCGATCGCATGCAGGAACAGACTCCACACCAGTTGTTGCAGGTCGCTGGGATCGCCCGTGATGCGCGCCGCCTCGCCGCCGATCTGGGTGTACAGGTTGACGCCCTTCTCCTGGGCCGCCTCGCGGGATGCGTCAAGCACCCCCGCGACCACCGCGACCAGGTTGACCGGCTGGCGCGTCGACCGGCCCTGGCTCTCCTCAAGCGCCGACTGCTGGCGCTGCAACGCCCACATCTGTGCATAGATGCCCTGCCTCTGGAGCAACGCCTCATGGCGTCCCTGCTCGACAATGCGGCCGTGGTCGAGCACCAGGATATTGTGGGCGTGCACGATGGTGGACAGCCGATGCGCGATGATCAAGGTGGTGCGGCCCGTGGAGATGCGCTGCAGCTCGGCCTGGATCGCGCGCTCGGTGCGCGTGTCCAGCGCCGAGGTCGCTTCGTCAAACACCATGATGGCCGGGTTCTTCAGGATGGCGCGGGCGATCGCGATGCGCTGGCGCTCGCCCCCCGACAGCTTGACGCCCCGTTCACCCACCGGCGTGTCATAGCCTGCCGGCAGGCTTTCGATGAATTCGTGCACGCGCGCCCCGCGCGCGGCAAGCGTCACCTGGTCGGGCGTCGCATCGGGCCGACTATAGGCAATGTTGTAGGCAATGGTCTCGTTAAACAGCAGCGTATCCTGCGGCACGATCCCCACCGCGCGACGGATGCTGCGCACGTTCACGGCCCGCAGATCCTGGCCGTTGATCAGCACGCGGCCGCTGTCCGCGTCATAAAAGCGGAACAACAGCCGCGCCAGCGTCGACTTGCCCGAGCCGCTGCCGCCCACCACCGCCAGCGTGGTCCCCGCGGGCACGGTGAAATCGATATTCCACAGGATCTGCCGGCCCGGCTCATAGCCGAAACCGACATCTTCGAAACGGATGTCGCCGCCGCCAGGCTCCAGTGACGGCAGTTGGGGATCATCCCCCGTTTCGACCGGATGCCGCAGCAGATCGCAGACCCGCTCGGCGTTGACGAACGCCTCCTTGGCCTGTCGGAAGATCAGGCCGAGCGTGTTCAGTGGCAGGCAGATCTGGATGATGTAGGCGTTGACCAGCACCAGGTCGCCCACCGTCATCCGGCCCCCGACCACTTGCTGCCCCGCCAGTATCATCACCGCCGCCACGCCACAGGCGATGATGCCGCTCTGCCCCACGTGCAACCGCGACAGCGAGCGCTGATTGCGCACTCCCACGCCGGCCCATTCGTCCAGCACCCGGGTCAGGCGGTCCGCCTCCAGGCCTTCGTTGGCGTTCAGTTTGACCGCCTCGTAGTTCAGCAGGCTGTCGACCATGCGTCCGCTGGCCTTCGAATCCAGTTCATTCAAGCGTCGCTGGTAGGCCATGCGCTTGCGCACCAGCACGCTGGTATAGATGGAGTAGGCGCTGAACGTGACCATGACGATGAGCGCATACCAGGCGCTGTAGCCCATCACCAGGATCAGCACGACCGACACGATCTCCACCAGCGTCGGCAGCAACGTGAACAGCCCGGTCCCCAGCAGGAAGCCAACGCCCGCGGTGCCGCGCTCGACGTCACGGGCCAGGGCGCCGGTCTGGCGCGCCCCATGGAAGCGTGCCCCGAGCCGCTGCAGCCGGGCAAAGACCGACACCGTGAATTCGGCCACGGTCCGTTGCACCACCTGCGAGAACACCACGTCGCGCAGTTCCGTGAACACACTGCCGCCAAAACGCGTCACCGCGTAGCCCAGCAGCAGGAAGGCGGGCAGCACCAGCCCGCCCGGCGCGCTCAGGGTATCGACGATGTTCTTGAGAATGACCGGCACCAGCACCATGAGCAGCTTGGCGGCAAGCAACAGCGCCAGGGCGGCGGCCGTACGGCCCCGGTACTTCCAGAGGGCGCGCAGGATGGTGCGCGTCACCTCGTTGCGCGCCTGGCGCGCCTCGTGGATGTCGGGTCCGTTCATGGTCATGTCTCCGGGTCAGTGGCCCGGCCCGACCAGCAACCCGCGTTCCGCGGCCTGCGCCAGCGCGGCGCGGCCGCGGCCCCTTCAGGAATCCGCCGCTTCGCGGCGTCCGCGCACCACCGCCTTGAAAAGGTGCGCGACGGCGGCGGCAAAAGCCTCATCGAACCATGGGTTGGCGCCGCTCACCGCCACCACGATGCCATCCACGGACACGCTGCCCCAGACCGGCGTGTCCTTGGCCTGGAGCAAATGGGGCCGCGCCACGACCACCTCGTGGCTCGACAGGCCGGTGCGCCAGCTCAGCCGGGCCTTGCCGCGCGCGAAAGCGCCATAGTCCGCGTCCCAGCGATTGGGATCGCCGACGCTCTGCTCGTACAGGATGGCCTGCGAAAAATCGCACTCCCCGGGCCTGGCCAGCGGATTCATGACCACCACGTGCAGGAAGCCGCTCTCGCCGACCCGCTTGTCGGCGCGCGCGGCCTCCAGCATCGGCAGCGCCAGTTGCACCGCCCGGGCGGCCGCGTCGCGTTCCCAATAAGCGGCCAGCGGAAGGGATTTCATGGTTCTCTCCTTATGTTGATTGGGGCAAAGCGTTCAGTCGCCCGCCCCGCTGCGCCAGACTTGCCGCAGTTCGCGGCATACGGCCGGCGCCACGGGCCGGCGCCAACGCCGGATCAATCGCCATCCAGACCAGGCGTCGACGCACGCGCGAGCGCGTGCCCGCCAGTCCGGCAAGCCGCGCAGCACCGTCCAACTGCGCGCCAGCGCCATGCCCGCTGGCAGGCGCAGCCACGCGGTCCACAGCGCATTGCGGGCAAGCAGCCGCCGACGCAACGGCGCATCGCGCTGGGCGGAAGGCCAGTGGTGCGTGCGCAGCGCCGGGGCGTAGACGATGAGGCCGCCCTGCGCGCGGATGTTCAAGGCAAGCAAGGCCTCCTCGCCGCCGATAAAGAAAGGGGGCCAATAGCCGCCCGCGCGCTCAAAGGCCTCGGCCCGCATCACGCAGGCCCCCGCCATGAAGCCGACCAGCGCCGGGCCCACGCCGGCGATGTCGGGCAGCGGGCTGCGCGCCATCGCCTCGCTGGCCGGATCGAGCCGCTCGCGCGGGCCGACCCGCACCTGCGCGTTGAGGACGGCGATCGCGGGATGCCGGTCGAGGATGTCGGCCGCCCGCGCCAACGCATCCGGCGCCCACCAGGTGTCGTCATCGCAAAAGGCCACGTAGGGCGTCGTCACGCGCGCCACGCCCAGGTTGCGTCCCGCCGCCCCCAGGTTGGCGCCCGCCCGCAGCAGCGTCATGTCGGGGAATGCCTGTTCAATGAGCTCGGCGCTGCCATCCTCGCTGCCGTTGTCGACCACGATGATGCGATGGCGCTGCGGCAGCGCCAGCAGCCGCTCCAGCGTTCGGCGCACTTCATCGCGCCGGTTGCGCGTCAGCACCACGATGGAGGTGCGGGAATCGTTCGACATCACGGCGGCTCACCCATCGACCAGGCGCCAATAGCGCTCTTCGCGACCCAGCTCGTCCGCGCGGCGCCCCAGGCCCTTGAGCTGGGAGGCATAGGCGGCAACGGCCGCGGCCTTGCCGCGCGTGTCCACGGGCAGCTCCGCGGGCGCGGCCACCACGCCGCGCGCATGCAGGCGGGCCAGCCGTTCCTGCAACACGCCGGGCAGGCTACGGTAGGGCACATCTTCGTAGGCGAACCAGGCCGGGCCCTTCCAGGCTTCGCGCACCATCAGCCCCGCGTCGCTGACACGGATGTGGTCGCCATGCAGCAACCCCAGCGGGATGGCCACGCCATCGGGCCGCAGCGCGGCAAGCGTGCGCATCAGGCGCTCCGTCAGGGCCGGCATGCCGGCATCGGCACACGCCACGTATTGGCTATCGAGGAAATCGAGCGCCACGCGTTGCCCCTTGAGCAGGCCGATCGCACGCCGGTCCTCGTCGACGCGCGCGCGCATGGCCTGGCCGGCGCTGTCGAACCCGCACCGCCGATCCCAGTCCGTCAGCATGGCGGCGGCGCCGGGAACCCCGGTGTACACCGTCACCACCACGCAGCCCGGTCGCGCCGCCAGCAGGCCGGCGCAACTCAACACGGCATCGTCCAGATGCGGCGAAACGACGACGAGGCAGGAAAGACCGTCGGTGTCTGCGGGAGACGTGTCTTCGGGAGACGCAGGGACGTGGGCGTGGTCGGCCGGCATGGTTGGGGGACTCCGGGGCGGGACGTGGCCTGTCCAGCAACTGCCGTGCCGAGACCTCGCAAGCGCCGCCGCCCGGCACGGCGGTTGCTGCACGCCGGCATTGCCCTCATCGGAGACGACATGCTCACCCACTGGTTTTCCGACCCCGCCGCTCTCGCCGGCCATCCCGTCGCGCTGTGGCTGGCGGCGCTGGCGGTCGGCGCGGCCCTCTGCTTCCTGTTGATGCTGGCCCTGCGCCTGGCCCGTTCACGGCTCGACCGCCTCGCGCGACCGGCCGGCCAGGGCGCCGCCGGCGCCGCGTCGCGCGTACTGTTGCGCACCAGTTGGATGATCCTGGCACTGGCGTCGCTGCTGCTGGCGGCCGACCTGGTGGGCGCGCCGCTGCCCGGGCGCGCCGGCCCCGGCCACCTGTGGTTCGTGCTGATCGCCTTGCAATTGGCGCTGTGGCTCGATCGCGGCATCGAGGTCGGCCTGACGCATGCCGTCGCGGCGCGGGGACGCGCCGGCTCCATTACCGCCACGCTGCTATCGTTTCTGTTGCGGGCGCTGGTATGGGTGATCGTGCTGCTGGCGATGCTCGACAACGTTGGCGTCAACATCACCGCGCTGGTGGCCAGCCTCGGCATCGGCGGCGTGGCCGTGGCCCTGGCGGTGCAGACCATCCTGAGCGACCTGTTCGCCTCGATCTCCATTGGCCTGGACAAGCCATTCGAGGCCGGCGACTTCATCGTCTTCGGGGCGGTGGCCGGCAGCATCGAGCATGTCGGCCTCAAGACTACCCGCATCCGCAGCCTGGGCGGCGAGCAGATCGTGTGCTCGAACACGGAACTGCTCAAGCAGACGATCCAGAACTACAAGCGCATGCAACAACGGCGCATCGTGTTCTCGATCCGGGTCACCTACCAGACCCCGGTCGAGCAGGTGGCCGCCGTTCCCGGGATCATCCGCGCCCAGATCGAGCAGCAACCCGACACCCGCTTCGACCGCGCGCACCTGGCGCGCCTGGCCGAGAGTTCGCTGGAATTCGAGGCGGTCTACTACGTGATGAGCGCGGACTACAACCGCTACATGGACCTGCAACAGGCGATCTACCTGGGCGTGATGCGCGACTTGCAGGCCGCCGGAATCGCCCTGGCGCTGCCGGAGCGCATCCTGCACGTGGCCCGGCAACCCGCGCGCAACAGCGGCGCGGCCTGAGCCGCGCCTGCGCCCTCACCGGGTCTCGGTCGTGCCGCCGGAGCCGGCCGACGCGCCCGAGCCGGGCATGCCGCCCTGGCCGGTCGAGCCGGTGCCGCCTCGCCCGCCGGACGCACCCCGGCTGTCGGTGCCGCCCTCGCTGTCCAGGCGCTTGGCGGGGCGGTCTTCCTTGGCGGGACGCGGCTCGCCCTGGGGCGGCTCCGATTTCGGCACGGCGTGGGGCGCGCCCTGATTCGGCTGCGCCTTGGGTTGAGGGCGCGCTGGGTGCTGCCCCGGCTGCGCCTTGGGCATGGGCCGGGCGTCGGGCGCGGGCGTGGCGGGCGGATTGGTGGCGCCGGCCGGCGGCTGCGCCTGGGCCCAGGAGGCCGCGCCGGCCAACATATTGAGGGCGAACGTGGCAGCGAGGATCGGGGTTTGTTTCATGGCAGGACTCCAGAAAGGGGGGACCGTCGCGCGTCGGGCGTGGCGGGTAGAGGGTTGATGCAATCGGTGGCCGCGCCGACCGCGGACAGCCCCGCGCGCGCCGCGGCGGGCGTCAGCGCCTGCCGCAGCAGCCGCTCGAGCTGCGCGAGGCCGGCCGCGAGATCCCCCGAGACATGCACCCGCAGGCAAGGCCGGCCGCGGGCCATCAGTTCCTCCATGTCGCCCAAGGCCTGCGCCGCCTGGGTCGCGCCGAAGCTGGCCGCGTAGCCCGGCGCCTCGAGCACCCGCGGCGCGTCCGCGGTGATAAACAGGAACCGCCCGCCCGGCGTGCCGCCTTTGTGCAATTGCCCGCTGGAATGCAGGTAGCGCGGCCCGAAGCCGCCCACCGTGGCCGCGCCGGTGCCGCGCCGCACGCAGTCGCGCGCGCCCGCCAGCCAGGCTTCGCAGGCCGCGCCTTGCGGCAGATACGCCAGCAGGGCCACGTAGCCGCCGGGGGCTCCCTGCGTCATGTGCGACGCCAGCAGCGCCAGCGCCGAATCGGCCGACGCCGCCTTGCCATGGAAGGCCAGCGGCCCCTCCACCCGCAGCAGCTCGGCGCCGCCCGGCGCGGCCCCGCCCGGGTTGGCGGACAGACTGCGGGTGCGCGCCTTGCTGGCCTCCACATCGGGCTGGTTGAAGGGATGGACGCCCAGCACGGCGGCGGCCACCGCGGTGGCAAATTCCCAGCGGAAGAACTCCTGACCCACCGCCAGGGCGGACCCATTACGGCAGGTCAGCACCGGGTGGCCGGCGGCGGCCAGGTCGCGCGCCAACGCGGCCATGCGCGCGTCGGGCGACCGCGCGTCGGCAAGGTGCACGAACAGGCGGTCGCGCCCATACTCCTCCGGCCCGGCCACGCACTCCTGCGCCACCGGGATCAACCCCTTGCCGTCCTTGCCGGTCGACTCGGCCAGCAACTGCTCCAGCCACCCGGCCAGCGCGTCCAGGCCGGGGTCGGCCAGCAGCGTGACCTTGTCGTGGCCCGCCAGCGCCGCTTCACCCAGTGCGCAGCCCAGCAGCAGGCCGGGATTGCGCCGCGCGGCGGCGCGCGGCGAGCAGGCGCGCCGCATGGGTCGGGCAGCCCGCAGCAGGCGGGCCGGATCGTGTCCCAGCAGCGCCGCCGCCACCAGCCCGAAGGACGAAAGCACCGAGTAGCGTCCGCCCACCGCCGGATTGCCGGGGAAAACCGCCGCGTAGCCTTCGCGCAGGGCATGCGCATGCAGGGGCGTGCCCGGATCGGTGATGGCGACGAAGCGACGGGCCGCTTCCTGGCGGCCCAGCCGGGCCGCCACGCATTGCTGGAAATAGGCGGCGAGCATGCCGGATTCCAGTGTGGTCCCCGATTTGCTGGCGACCACGAACAGCGTCCGGCCAAGGTCCAGCCGCGCCTGCAGCGCCAGGATCTGGGCCGTGTCGGTGGAATCGAGCACATGCATGCGCAGCCCGCCGACGGCCGCGCCAAGCAGGCGCGCCAAGGCCTCGGCGCCCAATGTGGCGCCGCCCATTCCCAGCATCACGGCGTCGGTGAATCCCGCCACGCACAGACGCCGGCAGATGGCGCAGAAGCGGCCGAGCCGGCCCGGCGCCACGCCCGGTTGCAGCCAGCCCAGCCAGCGGTCCTCATCGGCGCCGGTCCAGAGCGTGGCGTCGGCGGCCCACAGCCGCTGCATCCAGGCATCGCGGTCCGCCACGGCCAGGCGCCGCTCGACCCGGTCCGCCAAGGCGGCCGGCAGGACCTGAGAATAGCCGTTCAACGCGATCGGGCCGCGCTCCGGATAGGCGTCGGCGCGCGCGGCCGGCGCGGATGGCCGCAAGCGGCGCGCGGCGCTGTCGCGCGACGGCGCGACGGGCACATATATGTCCATGGTGGATTCCTAAAGTGCGCGCCAGCCGCGCAGCCAAGCGCGTTGCTCGGGGCCGGCATCGCCGAGCCGGTCGATGCCGGGAGTCTGTTGCGGGTCGACGTCCGGCATGGGATTGGGCAGGCCGCCCGGCGGCCAGCGTCCATGGCGGTCGGCGTCCTGTTCGCGGACCGGCGGATCCGGTGATTCCGCGGGCGACTGGTCCGGCCGCGCCGGCTGCCGGCGTCGTCCGGATTCGCCGGTGTCTGGATGCTTGGTGGCGTTCGCCATGGCGGTCTCCTTGTCGGACGGGTCGGCCGGCCTATGCGGCTTTGCCGGCGCGCGCGGCCTTGGCGTTTGCCTGCTCCAGGGCCAGCGTGTTGAGTTTTTCGTCGGCGGCCTTTTCCTCGGCCAGCGTCTCTTTCAGCAAGGCGAGCGCATCGTCGTGACCCAGTTGTTTGGCGAAGGTGCACAAGGTGCCGTAGCTGGCGATCTCGTAGTGCTCCACCTTCTGCGCGGCCGCGATCAGCGCGGCGTCCAGCACCGGGCCCTTCTCGACGTCCTCGATGACGTCGCGGCCCTCTTCCACCAGGCCCTCCATCGCCGCGCATTTGACGCGCTTGAGCCTGAAGTCGGCGGCCTCGACGATCTTGTCGATGCGTTCGACCTGTCCGCGCGTCTCCTCCAGGTGCGACGTGAACGCCTCGGCGAGCTTGGCGTCGCTGGCCGCGCGCGCCATTTTGGGCAGCGCCCGGGTCAGTTGTTTCTCGGCGCTGTAGATGTCCGAAAGTTCATGGATGAATAGATCCTGCAAGGTCTTCTGCGTCATTGCTGACTCCTGTCGGGTTGGCGGGCGGGCCGCGATCGCGGCCGCCGGGACCTGTCCAGCAATCGCCGTGCCGACCGGTGCCGGCCGGCTTCGTCGGGATCGCGGGCGCGCTGGCGCCGTTGCGTTCGGGCGCGAGCGGTGCAGGCCGCGGCCAGCGCCAACAACTTGTCTTCATCCAGGCGCTCGGCATCGACCAGTCCCTCGTCGGCGCCGTGCAGCGCGATCAACAGCTCGTCAAGCTTCAGATGCAGCGCCTCGCTGTCCTTGTTCTGGCTCTGCTGGATCAGGAACACCATCAGGAAGGTGACGATCGTGGTGCCCGTGTTGATCACCAGTTGCCAGGTTTCGGAATAACCGAACGCCGGACCGGAAAGCCCCCAGACCAGCACCGCGAGCAGCGCCGTCCCGAACGCCACGGGCGACCCGGTCCACTTCGTGACCCGGGCGGCAAAATGATCGAAGAAGCGGGAAACGGCATTGCCCCGGTCGCCCCCGCGCGGGCGGGGCGCTCGTTTCGACGACGGCTTGCGCCGAGGCACGCGATTGCTGGTCATGGGACTCCTTCCTGTCGGACGCGGCGCTTCTTTCCAGCAAGCCGCGTGCCCATCTGCCCGCCCCGACGCGGCCCGACGCGTGCTAGCCTCGCACTGTTGCGGTCCGCCGAAACCCGATGAAATCCATTCTGCAGTCCGAGAAATTCCTGCTGCTGGCCTGCGCCATCGCGATGGCGGGGTTCGCGGCGGATGCCCGCCTGGCCGACTACGGACGGGCGGCCGGCCTGCTCGAAACGGCCATACTGGTGGCGGCGATCCTGGCGGCTTCCCTGAGCGTGGCGCGCCATGCCGAACGCATCGCGCAAAAGCTGGGCGATCCCTACGGCAGCATGATCCTGACGCTGTCGGCGGTGCTGGTCGAGGTCATCGTGCTGGCCATCGTCTCGTCCAGGGCCGGATCGCCCACCCTGGTGCGCGACAGCATCTACTCGGCGGTCATGCTGGACATCAACGGCATCCTCGGCGTGGCCGCCCTGATCGGCGGCTTCAAGCACGGCGAGCAGGCCTACAACGACGATTCCGCGCGCACCTACAGCGTCATGATCCTGACCGCCGTCACGGTGTCGATGATCATCCCGGAATTCGTCCCCGGGGAAAGCTGGCGCGCCTACAGCGCCTTCACCATCGTGGTGATGCTGCTGCTGTACGGGGTTTTCCTGCGCATGCAGACCGGCCCGCACAGCTATTTCTTCAGCTACAGCTATCCCGACAAGAAGACCCGCCGGCCGCCGCCCGCCTCCGGCTATCCGACCCGGCGCCAGTCCATCGGCGTCATGGCGGCCGGCATCATCGCGGTGGGCGCGCTGGCCGAACTGATGTCGCACTCGTTGAACCGCAGCCTGGCTGGTGTCGACGTGCCCGCCGGCCTGGTGGCGCTGATCGTGGCCGGCATCTCGGCCGCCCCGGAAATGCTGACGGCGCTGCGCGCGGCGCTGGCCAATCGCATGCAATCGGTGGTCAACATCGCCCTGGGCGCTTCGCTCTCGACGGTCATCCTGACCGTGCCCGCGATGGAGGCGCTGGCGCTGATATCGGGCCAGCGCATCGATATCGCCATGACGCCGCTGCAGACCCTGATGATGCTGGTGACGCTGCTGGTGGCCGCCATCAACCTCAACGACGGCCAGACCAACGCGATCGAAGGGATGACCCATTTTGTCCTGTTCGGCGCGTTCCTGATGCTGCTGGGACTGGGGCTGTAGGGCGAAGCGCGCCGGGCACGGGACTTGCTCCCCGGCCAGGATCCCGTTTCGCCGGAGAGGCCATTGCCCGCACCGATCGTCCCGATGACGCTCCTGACCGTCAATATCCACAAGGGCTACACCAGTTTCAACCGCCGCTTCATGCTGCATGAGCTGCGCGACGCCCTGCGCATGGCCGCTCCGGACCTGGTCTTCCTGCAGGAAGTGGTGGGCGAACACCAGGCCATGGCCGCGCGCGCCGCGCCGCGCTGGCCGGCGGCGTCGCAGTATGAATTCCTGGCCGATACGCTGTGGCGCGACTTCGCCTACGGCCGCAATGCCGTCTATCCGGCGGGCCACCACGGCAATGCGGTGTTGTCGCGCTACCCGATCACGCGCTTCGAGAACCATGACGTGACGGTCGGCGGACACGAAAGCCGCGGCCTGCTGCACTGCGTGCTGGAACTGCCGGGGCGCGCCGGCGCGGTCCATGCGATCTGCGTCCACCTGGGCTTGCGCGCCCGCCATCGCGCCCGCCAGATCGCCAGCCTGTGCCGCCTGGTGGCGCGCGACGTGCCGGCCGGCGATCCGCTGTTGATCGCCGGCGATTTCAACGACTGGCGGCAGCAGGCCGATGGCCTGCTGCGCGACTGCCAGGTGCGGGAAGTCTTCACTTCGCGGCTGGGCCGGCCCGCCCGCACGTTCCCGGCGCGCTGGCCCCTGCTGCGGCTCGACCGCATCTACGTGCGCAACGTGCGCGACTGGCGGCCCGTGCCGCTGGCCTCGCGGGTGTGGGCGGGGCTGTCCGACCACGTGCCGATCGCCGCGGAAGTCGCGCTATGACGCTGCCCCCGAATGGCTGGCGCAGCGGCAACCGTTACACGCTGCTGGAAAACGGCGAGGCCTACTTTCCCGCGGTGCGCGCCGCCGTCGAGGCCGCCACCCGCGAAGTGCTGATCGAGACTTTCATCCTCTTCGACGACGCGGTGGGCCGCGATCTGCGGGATACCCTGATCGCCGCCGCGCGCCGGGGCGTCAGCGTCGACGTGCTGGTCGACGGCTACGGCTCGGACCTTCTGTCAGAGGAATTCCTGGCGCCGCTGACCGGCGCCGGCGCGCGCGTGCACCTGTTCGACCCGCGCCCGCGGCTGCTGGGCGTGCGCACCAATCTGTTCCGCCGCATGCATCGCAAGGTCGTGGCGGTGGACGGCGCCTGCGCCTTCGTGGGCGGCATCAACTTCTCGGCCGACCATCTGCCGGACTACGGCCCCGAAGCCAAGCAGGACTATGCGGTGCGGGTGGACGGTCCGCTGGCCGCCGATATCGCTGACCATGCCCGGGCCGCGCTCGGCGCGGACCCGCCCCGCCGACGTCGGCCCGCGCCCCTGGAAGCGATGCCCGCGGGCGACGGCGGCGGCCGGCTGGTGGTGCGCGACAACCACGCCCACCGCACCGACATCGAACGCTATTACCGCGCAGGCCTGCGTTCGGCGCGCCATGACGTGCTGATCGCCAACGCCTACTTCTTTCCAGGCTATCGCCTGCTGCGCGACCTGGCCAACGCCGCCCGCCGTGGCGTGCGCGTGCGGCTGCTGCTGCAAGGCGAACCCGACATGCTGGTGGCGCAGTTGGCCGCCAGCATGCTGTACGACTACCTGATCGACGCCGGCGTCGAGATCTTCGAATACTGCCGGCGCCCGCTGCACGCCAAGGTCGCCTGCGTCGACGATGACTGGTCGACCATCGGCTCGAGCAACCTCGACCCGCTCAGCCTCGCCCTGAATCTGGAAGCCAATGTGGTGGCGCGCGACAGCGCCCTGAACGCCGCCTTGCGCGACAGCCTGGAGCGCCTCATCGCCCAGGACTGCAAACGGGTACGGATGCGGCCCGACTCGCGGCGGCGCCTGCGCCGGCTCTGGGTCGGGGTCGTGGTGTTCCACTTCCTGCGCCGCTTCCCGGCCTGGGCCGGCGCGCTGCCCGCGCACAAGCCGCGCCTGCAGACCGTCAACGGCGCGGGCCATCACCAGAGCGACGCGCGATGAACCTGCGCCGCGCCCCCCTAGTGCGCGCGGCCCGGCGCCGCTGGCCACGCGTCAAGCGGGTGCTGCCATGGATCGTGCTGGCGCTGGCGCTGGGCCTGCTGGGGTATTTCGGCGGCTCGGTCGACTGGCCCGGCGTGTGGCAGGCCGTGCGCCGCATCCCCCGCGAGACGCTGCTCCTCGCGGCCGCCCTGGTGGTGCCGGCGTACCTCGCCTACGCCGCCCTGGACCTGCTGGGCCGCCGCTACACCGGCCATCGCCTGCCCTGGCCCAAGGTGCTGGGCGTGGCGTTGCTGAGCTATGCGCTGAACCTGAACCTGGGGGTGCTGCTGGGCGGCCTGGGCACGCGTCTGCGCCTGTATGCCCGGCTGGGCTGCCGCAAGGCCACCGCCACCCGCGTGGCGGTGTTCTCGGCGGTGTCCAACTGGATCGGCTATGCCTGGGTGGCCGGCGCGGTGTTCGCCAGCGGGGCGATCGTGTTGCCGGCCGGCTGGGACATCGGCGGCGGCGTGCTGCGCCTGATGGGATTGGGGTTGCTCGCCATGGCCGCCCTCTATGTCTGGATCTGCGCCCGCGCCACCCGCCGCGTGGCGCGCTGGATGGGGCAGCGCGTGACGCTGCCGGGCGGCCGCATGGCGGTCCTGCAGAGCGTGACGGCGGCGCTGTCGTGGCTGCTGATGGGGGCCATCATGTACGTGCTGCTGCAGGCCAAAGTCAGCTATCCGGTGGTGCTGGGCGTGCTCCTGTGCACCAGCTTCGCGGCGGTGGTCACCCGCGT
Organism: Achromobacter dolens; assembly: GCF_902859745.1. GTDB lineage: Bacteria > Pseudomonadota > Gammaproteobacteria > Burkholderiales > Burkholderiaceae_B > Achromobacter > Achromobacter dolens. The sequence continues at coordinate 25,310 of NZ_CADIJW010000064.1, forward strand.
GCCGGGCGGACTCGGCACCACCGAGGCGATCTTCGTGGCGGCCCTGTCATCGCGGCTGCCGGCGGCGGAAATCCTGGGCGCGGCGTTGAGCTACCGGGCGCTGTATGCGCTGGCGCCGCTATGCCTGGCGCTGCTGGCGTTCGCCGCGGTCGAGGCGCGCCTCGGTTGGCGCAGGCGCCATCCACCGGCGGATACCAGCCAGCCGCGCGCGCCATGATTACAAACCAGCGGCAACAACGACGCACGACCGTCCATATAGACCCGCGTGCCCGCCGCGGCGCCCGCGGGCATGGCACTTGCTTGGCGATGAGTCTTGCGGATGTGGCCCCGGCTCCCGGGACCGTCCGCCGACTCCGGAGCGAGCATGACGACACCAAGAATCCTCATCGTGGCGGCGGAAGCCTTCCCCCTGGCGAAGACCGGCGGCCTGGGCGATGCCATCACCGGCATGGCGCGCGCGCTGGTCCAGGCGCACGCCCAACCGACGCTGCTGTTGCCCGCCTATCGCGGCGTTGCGCGGCGGCTGCAATCGACGCGCCCGGTGGCCCATCTGGCCGGCTTGCCAGGCGGCGACGCCCGGCTGCTGGCCGGCGAATGTCCCCAATCCGGGTTGTCGTTCCTGCTGCTGGAAAACGACGCGCTCTATGACCGCGACGGCCTGTACCTGGACGAGGGCGGCCAACCCTACGCCGACAATGCCTTGCGCTACGCCGCCCTGGCCCACGCGGCGGTGCGCGTCGCCCAGGGGTTGCCCGGCCTGCCGCGCCCCAACGTGGTGCATGCCCATGACTGGCACGCGGCCCTGACGCCGCTGCTGCTGCGGGCGGCGCGGGTGCAGGACGTGAAAAGCGTGCTGACCATCCACAACCTGGCCTTCCAGGGCCAGGCGCCGATCGAGGCGGCGCCGGCGCTGGGAATTCCGGCGCCCTTCTGCGGCGAGCAAGGCGCGCAGGCCTGGGGCCAACTGAATTTCATGAAGGCGGGCATCCGCCACGCCGATCGCATCACCACCGTCAGCCAACGCTACGCCCGCGAGATCCTGACCCCCGAATTCGGCTGCGGGCTGGATGGCCTCTTGCGCGAGCGCGTGGCCGACGTGCTGGCCATTCCCAACGGCATCGACACCCAACTGTGGAACCCCACGCGCGATCCGCATCTCGGCGCGCTGCGCTACGGCGCCGCCAACCTGGCCAACAAGCGCTTGTGCAAGGCCGCCACGCAGCACGAATACGGTCTGCAGGAAGACCCCCAGGCGGTGCTGCTGATCATGTGCAGCCGCTTGACCGGCCAGAAGATGGCAGACGTCGCCGCCCAATCCCTGCCGCAGGCCCTGGACGCGCATCCGCAACTGCAGGTGGCGGTGCTGGGGCAGGGGGAACGACACCTGGAAAACGCGCTGCGCGAACTGGGCCAGCGCTATCCCCGACGCTGCGCGGTGCGCATCGGCTATGACGAGGCCGGCGCCCACCGCTTGCACGCCGCCGGCGACTTGCTGCTGCATGGCAGCCGTTTCGAGCCGTTCGGCCTGGCGCCGCTCTATGCCATGCGCTACGGCACATTGCCGATCGGCTCGCGGGTCGGCGGCATGGCCGATACGATCGAAGACCCCGGTCCGCAACAGCCGCTGACCGCCATGACCCGCGCCACCGGGGTGCTGTTCGACGGCAGCACGCCCGCCGAGATGACCGCCGCCATCGCCCGCGCGGTCCATTTGCGGAGCCACGCGACCGTCTGGCGCGCGATGCAGCGCAACGCCATGACCGCGGACTTCAGTTGGCGGCCGGCGGTGGCGCAATACCGGGCGCTGTTCCACGCGCTCAGCGGCACCCAGGCGCAAGCGGCCGCCCCGGCGCGCCAGCCCGCGCAAGCCGCCGCGCGCCCGGTGCGCCGCGCGCATCAGGGCGCTTCCCTCACGGCCCCGCTGCCGCAGTAGGAATCCGCCATGGCCAAGCCGCACGCCCTGCCTGACAACGCCGGCCTGCCTCGCATCCATTACGCGCGCGCCGGCCTGCCGCCGGCGTCGGACGACGGGGCGCGCGAGCAGTGGCTGGCGAGCGTGCGCCGCGCCGGTTTCACCGCGGTGCTGGCGCCCGTGCCCTGGCTCTGCCCGCCGGGCGCGCGGACGCTGGCGCCGGTCGATGCCGACCACGCCGCCGCCGACGGCGGCGTCGAGCCGCTCGCAACGCGGCTGGCGCGCGACGCGTGCAGCGCCGCCGACCACGGCCTGACGTTGCTGCTGCGCCTGGAGCTGCAGCGCGTGGCGCGCGAGGCCCGCGACACCACGGCCCCGGCCGCCTGGTATCGCGACCCCGTCGACGCCCCCGCGCGCGACCCTCGCCTGCCAGTCACCGAGCATGGCGTGCGGCAACTGCGCGACGGCCCGCCGGCGGGCTTCGTGGCCGCCTGGGCCGAGCGCCTGCGGCGCTGGACGCGCGCCGGGGTGGGCGGCTATGTGGTGCACGTGCCCCCGGTCCTGGACGCGCAGGCCTGGCGGGCATTGTTCGCGCCCGCGCGCGAGGCCGACGGCGAACTGCGCGCCCTGGCCTGGACCCCGGGGTTGGCGCCCGCGGCGTTGGCGGGCTTGCACGACGCGGGCTTCGACGGCGTGTTCTCATCGCTGCCCTGGTGGGACTACCGGGCGCCCTGGCTGGCCGAGGAGTACGATCGCCTGCGCGCCATCGCGCCGATCATCGCCCCCGCGTGCGCGCTGGACGCCCCGCCCGCGGGCGCCGCGGCGCCCCGGGCGGATC
>NZ_CADIJW010000065.1 GCF_902859745.1 Achromobacter dolens
GGCGCGGCGCGCCAGCGCGGCCTGGGCCTGGCGCGCCGCCGGCGCCAATTGCTGCCAGGCGCTACGCGTTTCCTTGAAGATGCGCGCGTGCTCGGCGCTCTGCCCGCACCAGCGGCGAAAGGCTTCGCCATCGGCCACGCTGGCCTGGCCCGAGTCCAGCCGCACGACCCACGCCTGGGCCTCGCGCTTGAGCGCGGCCGCGGGGTCGCCACCAAGGCGGGAGCGTCTGAACAGGGTCGTCATATAGCTAAGACGTTTCGCGGGCCTGGGGACCGTAGCGCTGGACATACTTTTTTTCCAATTTCCCGCAACAGTGCTCCAGCCCCGCGCGCAATTCCTTTTCCACGGTCCGCACCGAAATGCCGAAACGCTCGGCGATCTCGAGGTGCGGCACCTCATCGACCCGCGCCGCGATCACGATCGCCTGGCGCCGCCGTGGCAACTCGGCCAGCGCCGCCTCCAGCGCCTCGATCTGCTGGCGCCCCTCCGCCACCTGCGCCGGGCCCGCCGCCTCGTCGGCCATGTCGTACAGTTCCTCGATCTCGGCCATCGACAGGATGCGGGCATTGGCGCGGCGCTGGTCCTCGGCGACGTTCGCGGCGATCTTGAACAGATAGGCGGCCGGATACTCCACCGGCGCGCTCTCGGCCAGGCTGTCGACCCGCAGCCAGGCTTCCTGCATGGCGTCGTTGGCCAGGTCTTCCGACCCCAGCCGGATGCGCAGGCGCTTGCGGAATTCCTGGTACTTGGACAGGAACAGGTTGCGCAGGGCGTCGCCGGTCATGGACATACGCGTCAGCCCGCCGCGCCGGCCAGGCGGCAATCGGCATCCGGATCCGGGCGTGGCGCCAGCACGATGGTCACGGGCTGCGGCAGGTCGGCCGGCGGCGGCGTGTCCATGATCAATCCCGACAACACGCCGGCCAGCGCCGCGTCGCGGCGCGCGTCGCCGGTGCCCGACAGCACCCGCGCCTGGCGCACCACGCCATTGCGGCCGATCCACAGTTGCAGCGACGCCCGATAGCGACCGAACCGCGCGCCGGTCCACTGGCACAGTGCGCGCGTCACGGTGTTCTGCAATATGCCGGCATAGCGCGTCAGCGCGGCCGACGGCGTCGTGGCCGACGCGCGCGGCGCGGGCGCGCTCGCGGGCGCCTCCACCAGCGTAAACGCCGACGCGCTGCTATAGCGGGCCTGCAGTCCGGTGCCCGCCAGCAACAGGCCCAGCGCCTCGCGCGGCGCCAGCCGGCCGCGCACCGCGTTGCCTTGGCGGCCGGCCGTCAGGCGGCTGGTCACCAGCACCGCCATGCCGGTCGCCTGGGTATAGGCGGCCAGGGCGGCATCCAGCGGCTGCGCGGCAATGTCGAACGCGATCGGCGCGCCATCCGCCACGCGCTGCTGCGCCAGCGCTGCCGGCGGCAGCACCGACAGGCCAAAGGCGAACCAGCAGGCGAACGCCCAAGCGGCCCCAGGCGCCTGCGTGACTGTCATAACACCCCGATGTCTCTTAGATGGCGTGGCGACTGCGTGCCGGCGACGGGCCGGACGCAGGGCGGAAGCGGCATGGTAGCGGCGCCGTGTGAAACAGACGTGACACGCGCCCCGCCGCGCGCCCGCCAGCGCAACAAACCCGTCACCCACGCGGAGCGGCGCGTCCCTATACTGGATTCATCGGTGGCGGCCGCGCGCCGCCCGGCCTTTATGCCAAGGAACCCGCATGCGCATCCCCTGCCTCGTTTCGCGCCGCGCCAGCCTGCTGCTGGCGGCGCTGGCAATGGCGCCCCTGCCCGCGGGCGCCCAGACTCCGCCTACGGTCCAGACACCGCCTACGCCCCGGGCCACGCCCGTCGCGCCGCCATCGCCCACCGGCAGCTCCGCCCCGGCCGACGCCTGCATCGACACCGAGGTCAACGGCTACCGCGCCCTGTCGTATGACTGCCTGAACCAGAAGATGGCGCCCGACGCCGCGCCCAAGCCGCCGCCCGCGCTCGGCTCGGAAACCATCACGCAACGGCCGCCCAACCAGATGGGCCTGCCCACGCCCGCCACCATCGGCAACCGCATGGGCAACACCTTCGGCACCTCGGCCTACCCGCAGCGGCCGACGCCGTAGCGGACGCGCGCCGTCGCGCGGGCTGCCGTCAATCGTTCATGCCCCGGCCCTGTTCGAACCGTGGCGGGCGAGCGTCGCGCCGGTCTCAGGCGGTGCGGCTGATGAAATAGATCTTCTTGACGAACTGGTCCACTTCCCAGCGGCCGGTATAGCCCTCCGGCATCACAAAGGCCTCGCCCACGGTCAGTTCGTGCACGGTGCCGTCCGGATCGACCAGGCGCGCCGCGCCTTCGACGATGTAGCCGAACTCGATGTAGCCGGTGGTGTTGGACTGGAAACTGCCGGCGGTGCTTTCCCAGACGCCGGCCTCGGCGCGGCCGCCATTGCCTTCGAAGGCGGTCACGGTGCGGAACGCCGCGTCGCCTGAAATGGGACGCTTGGGCTTGCCCGGCACCGGGTTCTTCATGGGGCCGGCATCGATGCGGACCAGCCGCGATTGATCATGCTTCACTGCATTTTCCTTGGAATCAATGCGCCGCCACCACCAGCACCTCGGCCGCGCCGCGGCTGACCGTGCGCATGCGATGCGGCAGTTCGGAATCGAAATAGAGGGAATCGCCGGCGTCCAGGCGGAACGCGCGTTCGCCCACCTGGACCTCGATGGCGCCCTTGAGCACCAGCAGGAATTCCTCGCCCGGATGCGGAAAGACCGCGGCGGCGTCGGGAAATTCACGCGGCGGGTGCACGATGAAGGGTTCCATGGCCTTGACCTTGCGGCGCCCGGCCAGCGACTCGTAGTGGTATTCGTTGCCCAGGTCGCGACGTTGCAGCGCTTCGCGATCGGCCACGCGCACCAGGCTGACGACCTCGTCCTGCGCCGCGCCGTCGCCGCCCACCAGTTGCGACACGCCCACGCCATAGGCTTCGGCCAGGCGCAGCACAGTGGAGATCGACGGCTCGCTCAGGCCGCGTTCCAGCTTGGACAGATAGCTTTTGGTCAGGCCCGTGCGCTCGCCCAGTTGTTCCAGGGACAGGGATTGCTGGCGGCGCAGCGCGCGCAGGCGGTGAGGCAGGTCGATCATGGGCGGGAAAATGGCGGACACGACCGATAAGAATGCCCGAAAGCCGCCGTTGCGTCGAGCCGACCCGCCCGACACGCCCTTGGCCGCGCCCATGCGGCGGGCCCGCGCCGCCAGCCCGGCCGCCCTCGGCGGCCCCGGCAGACGCTAGCCCAGCACGTCCGGGTGCTGGCGCAGCGCTCGCCGCGCGTAATACGAAAAGCCCACCTGCGAGCGCTTGGGCGTCAGGATCCAGTCGTGCGCCTCGCGTCCCAGCGCCGGCGGAATCGGCTGGATCGTGCCGGCCGCCATCGCCAGCAACTGCATGCGGGCGGCGCGCTCGAACTGCAGCGCCAACACGCAGGCCTCTTCCACCGTGCCCGCGGCCACCAGCATGCCGTGGTGCGACAGCAGGATGGCGCGCTTGTCGCCCAGCGCCGCCGAGATGATCTCGCCTTCCTCGTTGCCCACCGGCACGCCCGGCCAGTCCTTCAGGAACGCCACGTCGCCATACAGCGGGCAGTTGTCCATGTGCGAGACCTCCAGCGGCACCTCCAGCATCGACAGCGAAGCCGCGTGCAGCGGGTGCGTATGGATGATGCAGTTGACGTCCGGCCGCGCCCGGTAGATCCAGGAATGGAAACGGTTGGCCGGATTGGGCATGCCGCCGCCTTCCTGCACCCGCAGGTCCTCGTCCACCAGCAGCAGGTTGCCGGCCGTGATCTCGTCGAACCCCAGGCCCAGCCGCTGCGTGTAGTAGCGGTTCGGTTCCGGCGCGCGCGCCGTGATCTGGCCGGCCAGGCCCGAATCGTGCCCGCCGTCGAACAGGATGCGGCAGGTCAGCGCCAAGCGCTCGCGCAGCGTCCAGTCGGGCGTGTCGAACTGGCGCTGCATCTCGGCCTTGGCGCGCGCGATCAGTTCATTCTTGCCCAAATGCATCGTATCGGCCATCTTTGACTCCTCGCTATGCCGTTTCCAACAACGGCGTAAAGCCCGGCAGGGCGCGCATGCGCGCCAGCCAGGCGTTGATGTGGGTAAAGGCGGACAGGTCGTAGCCGCCCTGCTCCGCCATGCTGGTGTAGGGATAGAGCGCGATGTCGGCGATGGTCGGCGCCTCGCCCACCAGGAAATCGCGGCCCGCCAGATGCGCCTCCATCCAGGCCGCCGCGCGCATGCCGATGCGGCGCCACTCGACCATCGCCGGGTCATCCACCCGCGCCGTGCCGCGCAGGTGGATCAGCAGGCGCGGCTGCGCGAAGGCGTGCATGTGCTGGGTCTGCTCGAAGCTCAGCCAACTGGCCACCTGCGCCTGCGCCAGCCGCCCCTCGGGCAGCCACGGCGTGCCCCGGCCCAGATACCAAAGGATCGCCTGAGACTCCGCCAGCCACACGCCTTCGGGCGTGCGCAGCGCGGGCACCTGCCGCCACGGATTGATGCGGCCGAAGGCCTCGGTCTCCAGGTCGCCCTGCACGATGTCGAAGGTGCGGCGCGTCAGCGCCAGCCCCATGTAGCCGCAGGCCAGCCGGATCTTCCAGGCATTGCCCGAACGCAGCGTGTCGGCCAGTTCCAGCGGCTGTCCCGCCAGGGGATGCGTCGTCATGCTCAATCCATCCTGATGTCGGCGCGCTTGACGATCTCGGCCCACTTCTTCTTTTCGGCCGCGATGAAGCGCTGGTATTCGTCCGGCGCGCCGGTATAGAGCTGCGTGCCCTGCGCCGCCAGCCGCGTCTTCAGTTCGGGCGAGGCCAGCGTCTGGCGCAGCGCCGCATTGAGCTTTTCCAGCACCGCCGGCGGCGTGCCGGCCGGCGCGAAGAACGCATTCCACGAACTGATCTGCAGCCCCGCGTCGCCGGCCTCGCCCGCGGCCGGCACTTGCGGCGCCGACGGCAGGCGCTGGTCCGCCGCTACCGCCAGCGCGCGCAGCTTGCCCGAGGCCACATGCGGCATGATCACCGGACTGGCGTCCATCACCACATCCACCTGGCCGCCGATGGCCGCGTTGACCGCCTCGCTGCCGCTCTTGAACGGCACGTGCACGATGTCCACGCCCGCCGTCAGCTTCAGCAGCTCCAGCCCCAGGTGCGGCGAACTGGCCGTGCCCGCCGAACCGAAATTCAGCTTGGCCGGATGCGCCTTGGCATACGTCACGAAATCCGCGAAGTTCGCCGCCGGCAGGTCGCCGCGCACCGCCAGCAGATAGGGCGAGCCGGACACCAGCCCGACCGGCGCGAACTTGTCGGGGTCATAACTGAGCTTGGCGTAGATCAGCGGGTTCACCACCTGCGTGCCCACCGTGCCCATGAAGATCGTGTAGCCGTCGGCCGGCGCCGTGGCCGCCACCTGCGCCGCGATCACGCCGCCCGCGCCGGGACGGTTCTCCACCACCACGCTCTGGCCGAGCGCATCGCCCATGCCCTTGCCGACCTGGCGCGCCACGATATCGGTGATGCCGCCGGCGCCGAACGGCACCACCAGCCGGATCGGATGATCCGGAAACGCGGCCTGCGCGCCGCTGCCCGCCCCCGCGGCCAGCGCCAGGGCGGCGGCCATGATGATGCGCTTCATAGAATTCCCCTTGTGTCCGCCGCTTGATTGCGGCTATGACACAAAGTGTCCTATAGAGCATTGATTTTCCGCAAGGGAAATGTGATTGGGGGAATCCCTGAGGGGCGGGAGTAACGTTCGCGGCCTGATCCTTCGCTCAAGCCCGCAAAAAAGCGAAACCCGCCAGCAAAGCGGCGGGTTCATTGGATAGGCGCACCATGGTCATCTCTTCCTTGTCCTCTGGGCGGACAAGACGCGCGGCCATCACACGCCGGGCGATTCAGCCAGCGTGGGCATTCAGGCGGTCAGGAAGCGCACGACTTCGGCCCAATCATTGGTCGACAGGGCGACGTCGTCGAAGTCGCCCTCTTCCTCGTCGTAGCGCGAAACACAGAAGCGCTGGCTCCGGCCGGATTCGCGGTCGGCGTAGTTGGCGTAGTCGACATACACTTTCAGGCCGCGTTCCCGGTTCTCGAATGACGGCGCGGCATCGATGTAGCTCGACGCATCGACGTACCCTTCGGGCAGCGGCGGCAAGGTTGTAATGTCGAAGTCGGGAAATTCGCGGCGCAGTCGGTCAAGGTTCATAAGGCAGGCATATTGAGGCGAGAGACCTGACATTTTACGTTGCTCCGCGTTAGCGGCCACGATGCCTCCCGAAACAGCGGTTCAAGGAACGCCGCGGCGGGATCGCCGCGTACGCCGTTACGCCAGTAGCGCCGCCATGGCGCGCCCCGCGATCATGTCTTCGAACAGGGCCGCGATGCTCGGGGCGACTTCGCGCGTGTCCTCGAATTCCGGCTCGATGCCGTGCACGATGCGGCCCGAGTCGCGTTCTATCGCCAGGAATTCGTAGTCGCCGGCAACGCTCATGTAGATCGGCGTGTGCTGACTCCAGAAGTCCAGGACCGCCTGCCGGCCGCCATCGTCCAGCGCCGCCTCCAGGCTGATATCGCGCAGGGCGTGCCAAGGAAAAGCGCTGTCCGCCGTGCAGTCATGGTCGGCCGCGCTCAGGAACCAGCGTGTCTGGGTCGCGTTGTGCAATTCGATGAAGGTCGCCAGGAATGCGCCATAACCGTGCGCGTCGCCCGGCGCGGTCGCGGCGGTCGGGCCGGGCGTCGTCCGCCGCACCGTCCAGCCGCGAGCGGCAAGATGATCCAGGAAGCGTTGTGGCAGCGATGTCATGTCGGTTTCCTCGATCGGTTATCCAAGGCGCGTCTGCTGGCCCCGTGTCACGCCATCGGTCAGTTATGGCGAACATTATTGCTGCCACGCAATCCCTGGGCAAGGAGATAAAGTTTGGCCACGGCGATGAAAGACGCGCCAGGCCCCCAGTCACCTCGCGTGCGGCGCGCCGCGCCGGCGCCCCGGGCATGCCATTTGCTGAACAAGCAATCCCGTCCTCGCGAACCGCCCCATGTCCCGCAGTGCACCCTTGCCCTCGTTCAGCCTCGATCGCCTGCACGCCGTGCTGGCCGAATCCAACGCCGCGCACGGCTCCGAAGCCATCATGCGCAGATTGGTGGATGCGGGCTGTGACGGCCTGCCCTTGCCCGGCAGCGGGGAGACGCTGACGCGCTGGCGGGCGCTGGCCGCCGTGGCCGCGGTTGACCTGTCCCTGGCCAAGCGCTTCGAGGGCCACACCGATGCGCTGGCGATCCTGGCGGAGCTCGCCGCCCCCGCGCCTGCGCCGCCAGGGAGCATCTGGGGCGTGTGGTGCGCGGAATCCGCGCGGCAGCGGCTGGTATTGATCCCGGACGCCGGCGGGCGGGTGGTGCTCAATGGCATCAAGACCTGGTGTTCCGGCGCGGCCGGCGCGAGCCACGCCGTGGTCAGTGGGTGGACTCCCGCCGGCGCGCCGTGGCTGGCGACGGTCGCCTTGGCGCAGCCCGGCGTGACCCGACTGCCGGACACCTGGCTTGCGCCGGCGATGCGCGATAGCGCGACGCTCGATGTTTCCTTCCGGGACGCGCTGGGAACCGCGCTCGGCGCGCCGGGCGCGTACGTGAACCGGCCGGGTTTCCTGCATGGCGGCGCGGGCGTCGCCGCCTGCTGGTACGGGGGCCTGACCCGCATCTTCCGGCGCCTGCGAGCCGGCGCCTCGGACGGCCGTGCGGATCCCTTCCGCCTGGCGCATCTCGGCGCCGCCGATGTGGCGCTGTCCCAGGCGCGCGGGGCCCTGCATGCGGCGGCCGCCGCCATCGACGCGAATCCGCGCGACGGCTGCGCGCTGGCCACGGCGCGCGCCCGGCTTGCGGTCGAGACGGCGGCTGAGGATATCGTGGGCCGCGCAGCCCGCGCGCTCGGCGCCGGCCCGCTATGCAAGGATCCGGCGCTGGCGCAGGTGATGGCCGATCTGCCGCTCTACATTCGCCAGAGCCACGCGGAACGCGACCAGGCCTCCCACGGCGCCCAGGTGCTTGCCGCGCAGGAGTCGATGTGGACGCTCTAGCCCGCCATTTCGAAACGCTGTATCGCTCCTTCGACGACCCCTGGAACGTGCGCGTCGCCTGGTACGAGCGCCGCAAGCGCGGACTGCTGCTGGCCAGCCTGGGACGGCCCCGCTACGAGCATGCCTTGGAAGTCGGCTGCGGCAACGGCGACATGACACTGGCGCTGGCCGGGCGCTGCCGGCGGGTCACGGCCGTCGACGTGGCCAAGACCGCCGTACGCCGCTGCCGCGAGCATATGCTGGCGAATCATGCCGACGGCGTGCAGGCGGTCGCCCTGCGCCTGCCCGGGGCGTGGCCGCGCATCCCGCCCGGCGGCTTCGATCTGATGGTGATCTCGGAGATGGCCTACTACCTGGAGGACGCCGCGCTGGCTCGCTTTCTGGCCCGCACCCGGGCCAGCCTGCGGCCGGGCGCGGAACTGATTGCCTGCCACTGGCGCGGCGGGTTCGACGACCGGCGGCAGCAGACGGACGCCCTGCATGCCAGCCTGGGCGCGCTGCCCGGCGCCAGGCCGCTGTTCACGCACCAGGAACCCGAGTTCCAGCTCGATGCCTGGAGCATGGATATCGCCCGCAAGGAAGACGGCCGATGATCGGCGTCTGCATCCCCGCCCACGACGAGGAACACCACATCGCGGCGTGCCTGCGTGCGGTCACGCGGGCGGCGCGCCACCCTCTGCTGCTGGCCGAGCCGGTCCGGATCGTGGTGGTGCTGGACCATTGCCGCGATGCCACGGCGCGGCTCGCCGCCGCCTGGCCGGTCCACTGCCTCGCGATCCAGGCCCGCAATGTCGGCGCCGCCCGCGCGGCCGGCTCGCAACTACTGCTGGACGCGGGCGCGCGCTGGTTGTCGCACACCGATGCCGACACCGTCGTGTCGCCCCGCTGGCTGGTGGACCAACTGTCCCTGGGCGCCGAGGTGGTGTGCGGCACGGTAGGCGTGGCCGGCTGGGCGGCGCACGGCGTTCACGCCGAGGCCGCCAGAAGCGACTTTGCCGCCCATTACCAGGACCGCGATGGGCATCGCCACGTACATGGCGCCAACCTGGGCATCGCGGCGCAGGCCTATCGCCGCATCGGCGGCTTTGCGCCGCTGGCCTGCAGCGAGGACCAGACGCTGGTGGACAGGATGGCGCAGGCGGGCTGCTCCATCGCGTGGACCGCGCTGCCGCGCGTCACCACCAGCGCCCGCCCCTACTCGCGCGTGGAAGGCGGCTTTGCCACGGCCTTGCGCGCGGGGGCCAGGGGGGCCGGGGCGGCCCCGCCTCCGGCCGCCCCGGTCAGATGCGCGGAGGACTGGTCTCGCGCTCCGGATGGCGGTGCCGCGCCAGGGATTCGATGAATGCCGCGACGGCGGATTCCGGCGCGTCGCCGATGACGAGGCCTGCGTCCCCAGCCGCCAGGTCCAGGCCCGCCGTCTCCAGCAAGCCGCCGCCCTCGCCCAGCGCCAGCAGCGTCTTGCCGTGGCGGTAGCTGTCGCGGATGAATTCCAGCGCCCGCCCGTCCTGGCGCCAACGCGCCAGCGCATCCCCACCCGTCGGCACCACGGCGCCGTCGAACAGGACTGACGGCTGGTTGTCCAGCGAGGCATCCGCGTCCAGCCGGGCGCCATCGGCCGTCTCAACGGGGCCGATACGCTGCCCCACCAGGCGCACCACCACGCCGGCCTGTATCAGGGCCTGCGCCACCGCCGACACGGCGGCGCCGTCCACCCCTTGCGCCACCAGGATGGCGACCTTGCGCGTGACAACGCCGGTCTGGCCCGGACGCGCCGTCAGCGACAGGGAGGGTGACTGCGCCACTTCCGGGGGCGGGGCCTGGCGCAGGGCGCGGGGCATGGGGTCGGGCAGCGCCATGCCCAGCTTGTCGGCCACGATCCGCGCCAGTTCATCCGAGACGTTGCGCAGCGAGGCGACCATGCGTTGGCGGATGGCGGCAACCGTGACCTTGCTCAGCTCGAAGGCGAAGGCATCGGCCAGATGGCGCCGCTCCCAGTCCGCCTGGCTGTCGTAGAACAGGGTCGCCTGGTTGTAGTGTTCCGCGAAGCGCTCGGGGTGGCCGCGCAACTCGTCGCCCGCCACCGGCTCGGGGAAGGACACGTAGCCCTCCATGCCGGCCTGGAACGGACAGCCGCCGCCCAGCGAATTGGGTTCGTAGGCTACCCGGCCGCGATGCACCGCCTGCCGATGCATGCCGTCGCGCTGGTTGTTGTAGACCGGCGCCAGCGGCGCATTGATCGGGATCTCGTGGAAGTTGGGTCCGCCCAGCCGCGAGATCTGCGTATCCACATAGGAGTGGATGCGTCCGGCCAGCAACGGATCGTTGGTGAAATCGATGCCCGGCACCACGTGCGCCGCGCAGAACGCCACCTGCTCGGTCTCGGCGAAGAAGTTGTCCGGATTGCGGTCCAGCACCATGCGGCCGATGGGGCGCACGGGCACCAGCTCCTCGGGCACGATCTTGGTGGCATCCAGCACATCGAAGCTGAAGCGCTCGGCCTCTTCCTCGGTGAAGACCTGCACGCCCAGCTCCCACGCGGGGCCGTGGCCGGCGTCGATGGCCTCCCACAGGTCGCGGCGGTGGAAATCGGGGTCCGCGCCCGACACTTTCACGGCTTCGTCCCAGACCTGCGAATGCGTGCCCGCCACCGGATTCCAATGGAATTTCACCAGCTTGGCGTCGCCCTGGTCGTTGACGAAGCGGAAAGTGTGCACGCCAAACCCCTGCATCATGCGATAGCTGCGCGGAATCGCCCGGTCCGACATCAGCCACATCAGCATATGGGTCGACTCCGGCATCAGCGACACGAAGTCCCAGAACGTATCGTGCGCCGATGCCGCCTGCGGCATGCCGTGATGCGGCTCGGGCTTGACCGCGTGCACCAGGTCCGGGAACTTCATGGCATCCTGGATGAAGAAGACGGGCATGTTGTTGCCAACCAGATCCCAGTTGCCTTCGTCGGTGTAGAACTTGACCGCGAAGCCGCGCACGTCGCGCGCCGTGTCCTTCGATCCGCGCTCGCCGGCCACGGTGGAAAAGCGCACGAACACGGGCGTGCGCTTGCCCTTCGTCGCGAACAGCGAGGCCCGCGTCAGGCCGGCCAGCGATTCGTAGCATTCGAAGTAGCCGTGCGCTGCGGATCCCCGCGCATGCACGATGCGTTCCGGAATGCGTTCATGGTCGAAGTGGGTAATTTTTTCACGCAGGATGAAATCCTTGAGCAGCGCGGGGCCGCGCAGGCCCGCTTTCAGCGAATGCTGGTTGTCGCTCACGGCGACGCCCTGGTTCGTCGTCAGTGCCTGCCCCTGCGCATCCACGCGCACCCGCGCAAGACCGCCGTCGACCGCGTTGGCGCCAGCCTCGGGCGGCTCGCCCGTCTTGTCGGTGTACTGGTTCTCGGACAACGAGCTGGCGCTCGCCGACGCATCGGCCGTCGCCACGGCGACGCCGCGGTACGGGCAGCGGGCGCCCGCGTCCCCGTATTCTTTCTCTTTGTCGGGATGATGGGGCAGCGCCCGGGCAGTCGCCGCCACCGCGGCCGCCCGCTGCATCGCCGCGGAGCCGACGCCCTCGGCGGGCGCTTCGGCGGGGCCGCTGTCCGTATTGTTGAAAGCCGTGTCGACGGCTCCCGGCTTCCTGGCCTTGCTTGGTTTCCTGGCTGGCATGGATATCTCCCTGTACGTGTCGATGGCATCGGTGTGGGCCGACGATGATCCGATCGGGAGATTCAGCAAGCGCCATGCCTGGCGCCAGCCCCTACTGCGTGGTGATGTTGCTCTCGCGGATGATCCGGGCCCAGGCGGCCAGCTCCTGTTCCACGAAGCGGCCCAGTTCGTCCGGGCCCATGAAGGCGGCGAACGCGCCCTGCTCCTCCATCTGCTTGCGGTAGCCGTCGCTGGCGACGATCCGGCGCAGTTCCGCGGCCAGTTGGTCGATGACAGGCTGGGGCGTCCTGGCCGGCGCGAACAGCGCGAACCACGACTCCACCTCGTAGCCGGGCAATCCGGCCTGCGCGGTCGTCGGCACCTGGAGCATTGAAGGATTGCGTTCAGGGCCGGCGTAGGCCAGCGCCTTGAGCTTGCCGGCGCGCACCTGGTTGATGACCGACGGCGGCGTGGTGATGAACATGTCGACCTGGCCGCTGATGAGATCGGCCACCACCGGCCCGGCGCCCTTGTAGGGCACATGGGTCACCGGCACGTTGGCGGCGCGCGCGAACGTCTCGCCGGCGATGTGCTGGATCGAGCCGTTGCCGGAGGACGCGAAGAACAGGCCGCGGTTGTCCTTCCTGGCGTAGGCGATCAGTTCGGCCAGCGAGTTGACCGGCAGCTTGCCGCTGACGGCCACCACGTGGGGCGCGCGCATCACCAGCGCGACGGGCGCGAAGTCCGCCGGTTTCCAGCGGATGTCGCGGAACAGCGCCGGGTTGCCGACGTGGTAGCCCGAGTACTGCAGCAGCAGGGTGTAGCCGTCGGCCGGGGCGCGGGCGACGTACTCGGTGCCGATGTTGCCGCTGGCGCCCGGCCGGTTCTCGACGATGACCGGCTGGCCCAGGCCCTTGGTCATCTGTTCGCCGAGCAGGCGCGCGACGATGTCGGTGGACCCGGCCGGCGAGCTGGGCACGACGATGGTGATGGGCCGGCGCGGATAGTCCGCCGCCATGGCGGGAATGGCGGCGCCCAGCGCCAGCGTCGCGGCAACGACAAAAGCCGATGTCTTCATGGGTTGTCTCCTCTTGGGATGGCCAGGGCCGACCGGGGCCCTGTTTGTTGTGGTGGCGCGCCCTCGCGCGCCGGCGGTCGATCAGGGGTGGGCGTAGAGGCGTTCCATCTCCTTGCGCACGCGGTAGGCGGTCAGGGTGTCGTCGATGCGCACGTCGTCCCAGGTCAGGGACTGGTCCTTGGCCACGGGCCGCACCAGCTTCAGGTCGTGCGCCAGGCCCAGCGGCAGGTTGCCGCGCGCGACCGAGTCGCGGGCCGGGAACAATTTGCCGAACACCGTGTAGCCGCCCTCGCCGTCGAGCATTTCGCCGGGCTTGAGGTCGCGCTTGGCGGTGGCCACCACGTCGGCGTTGAAGCAGCGCGCCACGCCGGTGGGCTCGCCGCGCAGACCGACACTGGCCACCGAGATGCCCAGCTCCAGGCCGATGAGGTGCCATTTCTTGTACTGCACCATGCAGCGGCCGTCCGGGTCGGTGAACACCTGGTATTCCTTGAAGCAGCGGGCGACATAGTCGTTCGGCGCCTCAACGCAGACCCACACGCCCTTGCGGATGTCATAGCCCACCGGGCGGCCATCCGGATGCAGCGACGAGGCCACCTCGACCACGCCCAGGCTGTCGAGCACGCCGCCCTGGCTGCGCAACCGCATCACCGTCGGGATCTGCTCGATCGAGGCCGGCGGAAAACTCAGGCCGTTGGCGGGCGCCTGCAGGCCGGTGGCGTTGGCGATCGCGGTGCTCTCGATGGCGGGTTTGGAGCCGTCGAGGAAGGCGTTGAACATCTTCGGGTTCATGCCGCCGACGCGGGCCTGTTCGGCCGTCACGCCCCAGTGGTCCCACACGGTGTCGGGGGTCGATTCGCGGTACTGCGGCAGCCATTTGTGGCCGCGGCCGGCGGCAACGATGGGAAAGCCGCAGGCGCGGGCCCAGTCCACCAGCTCGCACGCCAGACCGGGCTGGTCTCCATACGCCAGCGAATACACCACGCCGGCCTCGCGCGCCCGGTGCGCCAGCAGCGGGCCGCAGAAGGCGTCGGCCTCGACCGTGACGTTGATGACGTGCTTGCCCTGCCGGAACGCCTCCAGGCAGTGCTCGACCGCGGCGATAGGGTTGCCCGTGCACTCGATGACGAGGTCGATGCCGGGATGCGCGACCAGCGCCCGCCAGTCGTCGCCGACATGCGTGGTGCCATGCCTGGTCGCGTCGTCGAGCGAGCGCGCCTGCGCGCGTTCCGGCCCCCAGTGCACCCGCTCCAGGTTGCGGTGTGCGTTGGCCGGCGACAGGTCGGCGATGCCGACCATGTGCACGCCCGGCGTATGAGGCACCTGTGCCAGGTACATGGAACCGAACTTGCCGGCGCCGATGAGGCCGACCCGAAGCGGCTTGCCGGCCGCGGCGCGGGCCAATAGTTGGGAATAAAAGTTCATAGCGCGCCTTTCCTGAAGCGAACGTTGAGCAGGTCTTCGAAGACCAGGATCATGGCGCCCTTGTCGGCGGCCCCGTGGCCGCGCAGCAGCGCCGTCTGGTAGGTGGCCGTGGCGGCGGCCAGGACGGGCATGGGCACGCAATGGCGCGCACCCAGCTCGGCCGCGCTGACAAGGTCCTTGTAGGCCGCCTGCAGCGGATAGCCATCGGTGAAGTGATTGAGCAGGATGCGCGGCAGGAAGAATTCGGACGCGTAGCTGCGCCCCGTGCCGTGGTTTATGACCTGGGCCGTCTGTTCCGGCGCCAGTCCCATCCGGCACGCCATGGGCAGGATCTCCGCCAGCGCGGCGCAGTTGATGTCGAACAGCAACTGGTTGACGAGCTTGGTCAACTGCCCCGCGCCGGCGCCGCCCATGTGCAGCACCTGGCTGCCCATGCGCTCGAGCAGCGGCCGGGCCTGTTCGAAGGCGTCGGGCTCGCCGCCGCACATGATGGTCAGCGTGGCGTCCTCGGCGCGCGCCTGCATGCCAGAGACCGGCGCGTCCAGGAAGCGGATACCGCGCGTCCGCAACTGCTCATCGACCTGCAACGTGGCGCCGTGCTCGATGGTGCTGGTGTCGATGACCAGCGCCCCGGGCCGCATGATGGCGGCCAGGCCGCCGGTCCCCAGCAGCACGTCGCGCACGGCATCGGTCCCGGGCAGGCTCAGGATCACGATGTCCGCCTGGCGGAAGTCGTCCAGCGAATCCGTGGTCCGGGCGCCGCGAGCCTGCAGCGCCGGATAGGCCTCGCGCGTCTTGGCCGAGACCAGCAGATCGATGCCCTCGTGCGCCAGGTTGAGCGCCATCGGCTTGCCCATCTGGCCCAGCCCGATGAATCCGACGACCGGCCGGGAATGCGGGGCCGTCACTTGGCGCGCTCCGAGATCTCGATCAGGTTCAGGTCCGGATCGCGCAGGTAGATCGAGCGGATCGGGTAATTGGCGCCGGTGCGCGCCACCGGCCCCTCGATGATGGTGGCGCCGCGGGCGGTGAGCGTGGCGATCACCTCGTCCAGCGGCTCGCTGGCGATGAAGCACAGGTCCAGCGCGCCGGGCACGGGAAGGTGCGCCTTGGGCTCGAATTCCCGGCCCTTGACGTGCAGGTTGATCTTCTGCGCGCCGAACTTGAAGGCCTTGCGGTTCTGGCCGAAGGTCTCCAGGGTCATGCCCAACTGCCGCACGTAGAAATCCACGCACGCCGGCTCGTCGCCGGTGGTCAGCACCAGGTGGTCTAGATGGTCTATCATCGCTTTCTGCCTTGCTGTTTTACGAATACATGCACTGTATCTCCGCAAAAACAGCCGCAGAATTGCTTTTTCAATACATAGAATTCGCAAAACGCGAAGACCAGCGATGATCAATCCCGCCCGCATCGACTTTGTCACCCTGCGCCTTTTCTGCGCCGTGGCCGAGACCGGCAGCCTGACCCGGGGCGCCGCCCGCTGCAACCTGGCCCTGTCCGCCGCGAGCCGCCGGATCGCCGATTTCGAGGCCGCCGCGCGGGCCGCGCTGCTCGAGCGCGGGCCGCAGGGCGTGCGGCTGACCGCCGCCGGGCACATCGCCCTGCAGCACGCGCTGCGGCTGTTCCAGGGATTCGAGCTGTTCGGCAACGAACTCGACGAATACGCCAACGGCTCGCGCGGCCACATCCGGCTGTGGGCCAACATGTCGGCGCTGGTGGAGTTCCTGCCGGCGGCCCTGTCGCGCTTCCTGGCCGGCTACCCCGATACCCATGTCGAGGTCGAGGAGCAGCTGTCCGGCGACATCGTGCGGGCCCTGATCGACGGCATCGCCGACGTCGGCGTGTTCGTCGGCGGCGCGCCCGCGGACGGGCTGGACGTGCGCCCCTTCCAGACCGACCAGCTGGTCTTGCTGGTGTCGGCGTCCCACCCCGTGGCGGGGCGCCGCGCGATCGCCTTCGAGGACTGCCTGGACTACGATTTCGTCGGCCTGAATCGCGGCAGTTCGCTGCTCAACACGATCCGGGCGGCGGCCCAGCAGGCGGGCCGGCCGCTGCGCCTGCGCGTGCAGGTGCGCAGCTTCGACGCCATGGCGGAGATGATCGCCAACAACCTGGGCATCGGCGTGTTGCCCGAGGGCGCCTGCGCCCATCGGCTGCAGCCGGGCCGCCTCAAGGCGATCAGGCTGACCGACGCCTGGGCCCGGCGCGAGCTGGTCCTGGCGACCAACCCCGAGCGGCCGCTGACCCGGGCGGCCGGGCTGCTGGTCGACCATCTGCTGGCGCAGGCGCCGCGAGCGGCATGACAGCGCGCCGAGGCGCGCATGGCGTGCGGGCGGCGCCGTCCGGGTCCGCGCGATGCGGCCATGTCCGCGCCGGCAGGCGTCTTGCCGGCTACGGCAGGTTCTCGCGCAGAATCACCTGGCTGCGGTTCATCTCCACCCCGCTCATGGGGCTGCGCTTGTCGCGCACGTTGCAGAAGATGCGCACGCAGCTCATCAGCGCCTCCACCGGGCTCTGCGTGATGACGGCGTCCATGGTGCCGTCGATCAGCAGCGCGCGCGTGTCCGGCGTCAGGCCGTGGCCGATGAACACCACCCGGTGCTGCAGCCCGGCCTCCTTGAGCGCCCTCGCCACGCCGTCGGAAGCGCCACCGATGTTGTAGATGCCGGCAAGCTGCGGGTATTGCTCCAGCAACTGGCGCGTCTGCTCGTAGTTGCGCTGGGCGTCGTCGTAGCCTTCGCGCAGGTCCACCACCTGCATGGCCTGGAACTGCTCGGCGTAGAGCTGCAGGAAGCCGCCCTCGCGCTCCTCGTGGGCGCGGTAGTGGCGCGAGCCGGCGATCAGCGCCACGTGCGCGGCGCGCGGGCCGATGAAGCGCGCGAGCAGGTAGCCGGCGGTGCGGCCGGCGGCGCGATTGTCCAGGCCCACATAGGCCACGCGCGCGCTGTTGGCCAGATCGGAGATCAGCGTCACCGTGGGCACGTCCTGTTCGGCCAGCGCGTTGACGGCCTCGCGCACCACCGGATGCTCCAGCGCCATGAAGGCGATGCCGTCGGCGCGCCTGCCGTGATGCAGCAGCGCCTGCGCCAGGGCCTCGGGGTTGAAACTCTCGACGTAATCCACCTGGCAGCGCGCGTTGAGCGGCGCGAAGTGCTCGTGCGCGTAGCTCACGCTGTCGCCCAGCATGCGCAGGAAGCGGTTGCTGCCGCGCGGCAGCAGGATCACCAGCCGCATGGGCTCGGGCGCCATCGCGGCGAACAGGTCCGCCTCGGGCAGGTAGTCGAGCTCGGCGGCGGCCTTGAGCACGCGCTGCGCGGTGCTGTTGCGCACGCCGGGGCGCCGGTTCAGCACGCGGTCGGCCGTGGCGGTGGACACGCCGGCCAGCGCCGCGACCTCGGCCAGGGTCGCCAGCTTGCGTTCGCGAGCGGGCTTTATCACATCAAAAACCATCATTGTTAGGGTTTGACGATGCGGGCGCCGGTTCACTATTGTCCGTCATGCCTCAGCGCGATGGACTTCTGCGGCACCTCAAAAAACATCATAACCAAGATTCTGGAGACAACCATGAAGCTGCTCACCCGCCGCAGTGCCTTGCGCCGCCTGTGCGCCCTTCCCGCCGCGGCCGCCCTGGGCGGCGGGTTCCCGTTGATCGCCCGGGCCGCCGACTATTCCCTCAAGTACGGCAACAACCTGCCCGTCTCGCACCCGCTGAACATCCGCGCCCAGGAAGCCGCCGACCGCATCCTCAAGGAAAGCAACGGCCGCGTCGACATCAAGATCTTCCCCAACAACCAGCTTGGCGGCGACACCGACATGCTGGCCCAGGTGCGGTCGGGCGGCATCGACTTCTTCACGCCCTCCGCGCTGGTGATCGCCACGCTGGTGCCGGTGGCCGCCATCAACGCCGTCGGCTTCGCCTTCAAGGACTATGGCCAGGTCTGGGGCGCCATGGATGGCGCGCTCGGCGCCCACGTGCGCGCCGCCATCGCGCAGCGCCGCCTGTATGCCTTCGAGAAGATGTGGGACAACGGCTTTCGCCAGACCACCAGCAGCAAGGCGCCGGTGACCCGCGCCGCCGACATGGACGGCCTGAAGATCCGCGTGCCGGTCAGCCCGCTGCCCATCTCGATGTTCAAGGGCCTGGGCGCGGCGCCGGCCAGCCTGCAGTTCAGCGAGGTCTATTCCTCGCTGCAGACCAAGGTGGTGGACGCGCAGGAAAACCCGCTGCCCATCATCCAGGTGGCCAAGCTGTACGAGGTGCAGAAGTACTGCTCGCTGACCAACCACATCTGGGACGGCTACTGGTTCATCGCCAACGGCCGCATGTGGGAGGGCCTGCCGCAGGACCTGAAGACGGTGGTGGCGCGCGGCATCAACGAGGCCGGGCTGGCGCAGCGCGAGGACATCAAGAAACTCAACGCCTCGGTGCAGGCCGACCTGGAAGCCAAGGGCCTGACGTTCAACCAGCCCGCCGCCGACAGCTTCCGCGACCAGTTGCGCAAGGCCGGTTTCTACAGCGAATGGCGGCAGCGCTTCGGCCAGGAGGCCTGGGGCCTGCTGGAGCAGGCCGTCGGCAAGCTCGCCTGAGGCCGCGCCCATGTCCTCGCTCTCCTCTTCCCACGCCGCCGCGCCCGCGCTGCCGGCCCATCCGCTGCGGCGCGCGGGCGATGCGCTGGACGCGGCGCTGGGCGGCCTGGTCGAACTGGCGGCCGCCGCCATCGTGCTGGTCGAGATCCTGGTGCTGTTCGCCGGCGTGGTGGCGCGCTACGTGTTCCACAGCCCGCTGGTGTGGTCCGATGAGCTGGCGTCCATTCTGTTCCTGTGGCTGTCGATGCTGGGCGCCGTGGTGGCGCTGCGCCGCGGCGAGCACATGCGCATGACGGCGCTGGTCAACCATATCGGTCCGGCGCGCCGCGCGCGGCTGGAGGCCGGCGCGCTGGCCGCCTCGCTCGCCTTCCTGTTCCTGATCCTGGCGCCGGCCATCGAATACGCGCACGAAGAACACTTCATCATCACGCCCGCGCTGGAGCTGAGCAACGCCTGGCGCGCCGCCGCCATTCCGGTCGGCATGGGCCTGATGGCGGTGGTGGCGCTGCTGCGGCTGCTGCGCACCCAGACCGTGCCGCACCTGCTGCTGTCGCTGGCCGGCGCGGCGGCGATGGTCGCGGCGTTCTGGCTGGCGCAGCCGCTGTTCACGGGACTGGGCAAGCTCAACCTGGTGATCTTCTTCGTCGGCATCGTCGCGGCCACCGTGTTCGCGGGCGTGCCGATCGCGTTCTCGTTCGCGCTGGCGACGTTCTCCTACCTGGCGCTGACCACCAACACGCCGATGCTGGTGATGGTGGGCCGCCTGGACGAAGGGATGTCGCACCTGATGCTGCTGGCGGTGCCGCTGTTCATTTTCCTGGGTTCGCTGATCGAGATGACCGGCATGGCGCGCGCCATGATCCAGTTCCTGGCCAGCCTGCTGGGCCACGTGCGCGGCGGCCTGTCGTACGTGCTGATCGGGGCGATGTACCTGGTGTCGGGCATCTCCGGCTCGAAGATCGCCGACATGGCGGCGATCGCGCCAGTGCTGTTTCCCGAGATGCGCAAGCGCGGCGCCAGGCCCGGCGACCTGGTGGCGCTGCTGTCGGCCACCGGCGCGCAGACCGAGACCATCCCGCCGTCGATCGTGCTGATCACCATCGGCTCGGTCACCGGCGTGTCCATCGCCGCCCTCTTCACCGGCGGCCTGCTGCCGGCCGTGGTGCTGGGGCTGGCGCTGTGCTCGGTGGTGTGGTGGCGCTACCGCAAGGAAGACCTGAGCCTGGCGCAGCGCTTCGCGCCGCGCGAGATCGGCCGCTTCTTCGTCATCGCCCTGCCGGCCGTGGCGCTGCCCTTCGTGATCCGCGCCGCGGTGGTCGAGGGCGTGGCCACCGCCACCGAGGTCTCGACCATCGGCATCGTCTATGCGGCGGTGGTGGGCGCGCTGATCTACCGGCGCTTCGACCTGGCGCGGCTCAAGCCCATGCTGATCGAGACCGCCTCGCTGTCCGGCGCCATCATGCTGATCGTCGGCTGCGCCACCGCCATGGCCTGGGCCCTGACGCAATCGGGCTTCTCGGGCGACCTGGCGCGGCTGATGGCCGGCATGCCCGGCGGCAGCTACGGTTTCCTGGCCGTGTCGATCGTGGCCTTCATCATCCTGGGCAGCGTGCTGGAAGGGATTCCCGCCATCGTGCTGTTCGGGCCGCTGCTGTTTCCGGTGGCGGCGCAGGCGGGCGTGCACGAGGTGCATTACGCCATGGTGGTCATCTTCGCCATGGGCATCGGCCTGTTCGCGCCGCCCTTCGGCGTCGGCTACTACGGCGCCTGCGCCATCAGCCGGGTCGATCCCGACGAGGGCATCCGCCCGATCTGGGGCTACATCGCCGCGCTGCTGGTCGGGCTGGTCATCGTTGCCGCCTTCCCCTGGATTTCCATCGGTTTTCTCAAATCCGCGTCCTGAACGCCGCGCGGCCCATCGCGGGCCGCGCCCCCGCCACTTCCTACACAAGAATCCATCATGAGTCGTTTCCTGGGCGAGATCCGCCAACTCGGTTATGTGGTGCCCGACATCGAGGCCGCCATGGACTACTGGAGCCGCACGCTGGGCGTGGGCCCCTGGTTCTACAACCCCAAGGTGCCCATCGTGAACTACCGCTATGACGGCGCGCCCTACGAGCCGCACAACTCGGTGGCGCTGGCCAATTCGGGCTTCGTGCAGGTCGAACTGATCCAGACCCGCAACGACGTGCCGTCGATGTACCGCGACTTCCTGCGGGCCGGCCGCACCGGGCTGCAGCACGTGGCCTACTGGACCCAGGACTACGACGCCGACCTGGCGCGCCTGCTGGCGCAAGGCTTCGTGCCGAAGATGCAGGGCGAGGTCGGCGAGAACGGCCGCTTCATCTACTTCGACACCGAATACCACCCCGGCACCGTCATCGAGCTGTCCGAGGTGGCCGGCCCCAAGGGCCGCCTGTTCGACCTGATCCGCGACAGCGCGCGCGACTGGGACGGCCGCGATCCGGTGCGCCCCTTTCCCGACCTGACACGGCTTTGAAGCCGGGCCCCGGAACCCATCCATGAACACCCAAGTCATCCGCGCCACCTACCTGATCGAAACCCCGCTGGACCCGGCGCGCGTCGCCGAGGTGATGGCGGGCGAGCAGTCCTGCGGCACCTTCACCCGCGTCGAGGGCGAGACCGACGAACTGCGGGCGCGCGCCCGCGCCCAGGTCGAATCGGTGCGGGAGCTCGAATCCACCGGCCACGCCAGCCTGCCCAACGCCTGGCTGGCGCGCCAGCCGGGCGGCCTGCCGGCCACGCTGCGCCGCGCCCGCGTGCGCATCGCCTTTCCGGTGGCCAACATCGGCCCCAACCTGCCGACCCTGGCCGCCACGGTCGGCGGCAACCTGTACGACCTGGGCGAAGTGACCGGCCTGCGGCTGGAACGGCTGGAGCTGCCCGCCGACTACCGCGCCCAGTTCGACATGCCGCGCGTCGGCGTGGCCGGCACGCGCGCGCTGACCGGCGTGGACCGCGGCGCGCTGGTGGGCACCATCATCAAGCCCAACGTCGGGCTCTCGCCCGAGCAGACCGCGCACCTCGTGGCGCGGCTGTGCGCGGCGGGCGTGGATTTCATCAAGGACGACGAAGTCTGCGCCAACCCCGCCCATGCGCCGCTGGCGCAGCGCGTGGCCGCCGTCATGGCGGTGGTGCGGGCGCACCGCGAACGCACGGGGCGCCAGGTCATGGTGGCCTTCAACATCACCGACGAAACCGACGCCATGCGGCGCCATGCCGACCTGATCGAGCGCGAGCAAGGCAGTTGCGTGATGGCCAGCCTGAACTGGTGCGGCTATTCCGCCATCCAGACCCTGCGCCGCCACACGCCGCTGGCGCTGCACGGCCATCGCAACGGCTACGGCGCGCTGTCGCGCCACCCCTCGCTCGGCATCGGCTTCCAGGCCTACCAGACGCTGTGGCGGCTGGCCGGCGTGGACCACATGCACGTGCACGGCCTGCAAGGCAAGTTCTCGCAGCCCGACGCCGAGGTAGTGGAGAGCGCCCGCGACTGCCTGGCGCCGCTCACCCCCGGCATCGACGACGCGGTGATGCCGGCGTTCTCGTCCGGCCAGTGGGCCGGCACGGTGCCCGCCACCTGGGCCGCAGTGCGCACCGACGACCTGCTGTTCATGTCCGGCGGCGGCATCCTGGCGCATCCGGACGGCCCGGCGGCCGGCGTGCGGAGCATCCGCCAGGCCTGGCAGGCGGCGCGCGCCGGCCAGGACCTGGCCAGCTTCGCCGCTGACGCCCCCGAGTTGCGGCGCGCGCTGGCACACTTCGGGTCGCGCGCATGACGGACGGTCCCGCCCGCGCCGCCGCGCCGCGCGTCGCCTGGTACGGCGACGACTTCACCGGCGCCACCGACACGCTGGCGCACGTGGCGCTGGCCGGCTGGCGCAGCCTGCTTTTCCTGGGCGTGCCGACGCCGCGACAACTGGAACGCGCCGGCCCGCTGGACGCCCTGGGCATCGCAGGCGCGGCGCGCGGCATGGCGCCCGACGCGATGACGGCGGAGCTGCGCATGGCCGGCCGCTTCCTGGCCGCCACCGGCACCCGCATCCTGCACTACAAGTGCTGCTCCACCTTCGACAGCGCCCCGCACGTGGGAAGCATCGGCGCGGCCGTGGCCGAACTGCGGCGCCACATGCTCAATCCGCTCGTGCCCATCGTCGGCGGCCAGCCCGGCATCGGGCGCTACTGCAGCTTCGCCACCCTGTTCGCGCGCGCCGGCGCCGACCCCGAGGTCCACCGCATCGACCGGCACCCGGTGATGCGCGCGCATCCCGTCACGCCCATGCACGAGGCCGACCTGCGCCGCCATCTGGCGCGGCAGGGGCTGACCGGCATCGGATCCCTGCCCCATACCGCCTACCCTCCGCTGCGCGGCCCCGCCGACCTGCGCGCGGCCGATGACTGGATCGACGACATCGTGCACACGGTCGACGGCCCGCTGCTGCTGGACCTGGTGGACGACGAACAACTGGCGCTGATCGGCCGGCTGCTGTGGCGCGCGGCCGCGGCGCTGCCGTTGCTGGCGGTGGGTCCCAGCAGCGTGCAGCAGGCGCTGACGCGCGCCGCCGGACTCGCCCCCATGTCCGCCCCGCCCACGCTGGCGCCCGCCGAGGGGCCGGTGCTGGTGGTGGCCGGCAGCCTGTCGCCGGTCACGGCCCGCCAGATCGCCGCCTGCCAGCGGTATGCGAGGCACCCCTTGCAGGTCGAACGCCTGCTGGGCGACCCGGCCTATGCCCGGGCGCGCATCGAGGAGGCGGCCGGCGCGCTGGCCTCGGGGCACAACGTGCTGCTGCATACCGATGCGCCCGACCAGACCCTGACGGCGGACCGGACCGCCGCCACCGCGCGCGCCACCGGGCAGTTGGCGGCCGGCATCGTGCGCGCCAGCGCCGCCGCCGGCCGCCGGCTCACGCGCCTGGGCATCGCCGGCGGCGACACCTCCAGCCACGCCGCGTTGGCGCTGGGGTTATGGGGCCTGGGATTTCACGGCACGCTCGCACCCGGCGTCACCGTCAGCGTGGCGCGCAGCGACGATCCGCTGACCGACGGGCTGGAACTGATGCTCAAGGGCGGGCAGATGGGCGGAACGACACTGTTCGACGACCTGGTACTCGGCGCCGGGCGGGCCTGAGGCGATCCGCCGCCCGGCGCCGGCATCCGCGTCAGCCCGCCAGCGTGGCGTTGTCGATCACGAAGCGGTACTTGACGTCGCCCTTGAGCATGCGCTCGTAGGCGGCGTTGATCTCGTCGGCGCGCACCATCTCGATGTCGGCAACGATGCCGTGCCGCGCGCAGAAGTCCAGCATCTCCTGCGTTTCGGGAATGCCGCCGATCATCGAGCCTGCCAGCGAGCGGCGCTTCATGATGAAGTTGAAGACGTTCGGCGACGGATGCGGCGTGGCCGGGGCGCCCACCAGGGTCATGGCCCCGTCGCGCTTGAGCAGCGCCAGGAAGGCGTCCAGGTCATGCGGCGCCGCCACGGTGTCGAGAATGAAGTCGAAGCTCTGCAGATGCGCGGCCATCTCATCCGGATTGCGCGACACCACCACGTCGTCGGCGCCCAGCTCGCGGGCCGCGTCGCGCTTGGATTCCGAGGTGGTGAAGGCCACCACGTGCGCCCCCATCGCATGGGCCAGCTTGATGCCCATGTGGCCGAGCCCGCCGATGCCCACCACGCCGACCTTCTTGCCGGGCCCGGCGTTCCAGTGGCGCAGCGGCGAATAGGTGGTGATGCCGGCGCACAGCAGCGGCGCCACCGCGGCCAACTGCTCGGCCGGATGGCTGACGCGCAGCACGTAGCGTTCGTGCACCACGATCTTCTGGGTGTAGCCGCCCAGCGTCCAGCCCGGCTCGTCGGCGGTCGCCCCGTTGTAGGTCCCGACCATGCCATCGCAGTAGTTCTCGAAGCCGTCCGCGCACTCGGCGCAGTGCTTGCAACTGTCGACGATGCAGCCGACGCCGACCAGGTCGCCCGGCTTGAATCCCTGCACGTGGTCGCCGACGGCGGCGACGCGCCCGACGATCTCATGGCCCGGCACACAGGGATATTGCGTGCCTTCCCATTCGGACCGCACCTGGTGCAGGTCGGAGTGGCAGATGCCGCAGTAGGCGATGTCGATCTGGACGTCATGGGCGCCGGTGGCCCGGCGGCGGATCTCGAGCGATTCGAGCGGTTTGTCGGCGGCGTAGGCGCCATAGGCTTTCACAAGCATTGAAGACTCCCTGGTGCTTGTCCAAAAGGGACATTGTCCGGAATCGTTTGCGCCGCCGGTAGCGCAATCCGCCGAGATTCCTGCCCAATCCTGCACGGCCGCGGTGGCTCGGCCGGGAGCGGCGCTTGCTGGCGACGGGAAATTCCCCCCCGCCCAAGGAGCCGCCATGTCCAGCCCGTCAACGCCTTCGCCCCCGCCGCCGCGCCCGCAACACCCGGCCGTGCCCGACGACGCCCGCCACGACGCGCGCAAGGAGGGCAACGACCAGATTCCGGACGAGGACATCGAACCGGCGGATTCGACCGCCGACGATCCGCGTCCGGATGACGGCCCCGTGACCGCCGCCCGCCCGCCGCGGCGCCTGCGCGAACTCGACGCCGCCCGTCCCGATCTGCCAGGCGAGCACCTGGTGGTGCTGGGCCTGGGCGCATGGATGATGCTGCGCGGCATGCGCGGCGCGACGCCGCTGCGCCGCGTGCTGTGGACGCTGGCCGGCACCACCCTGGTCGGCCGCGCCGCCAGCGGCACGGGCGGCATCGCCCGCGTCGCGCGCCTGGTCCGGCGACTGGGCTGACGCCGGCCCTCCCTCCCCTCAATTTCAGGAGTTACGCCATGTCATCGAATCCCGACCCCGTCACCTCGCCCCCCGCCGGCCCCAGCGACTCCTCGGATTCGCCCAGCGACCTGCCATCGTCCTCGCGCGGCCGCGACAGCGATGCGCAGGGCACCGGCGCACGCCCCGCTGCCAATCCGCGCATCCCCGATGAAGACCCCGGCGCCGACATCCGCCCCGATGACGTCGTCGATGAAGCCGAGGCAGGCGTGTCGCATTCCCCTCCCGACGCGGTGCGCAATGGCGGCGAGGCCGACACGCCGGAGCCGTCGAGCCGCCGCCGCGGCCCGTAACGCTGTAACAGTGTGTCGTTCGGTAATAACCATCGACGCCTGCCCTCATCGCGCGCAAGCTGGGCACTCCTACCCATCCTTTTGGAGAGATTCAATGTATGAAGACATCCGAAGGCTAGGGGCGGCCGCCGCGATGCAGGGCGCCTGGAAGCTGGATTGCCCCTATTTCAAACTGGAGTCACTGCCTTCGCGTACCCGCGAGCCGATAGGCCAGTGGCTGGAAAAAGTGCGCGCCTGGGAAGGCGGCTGGCAGGACCAACAGCGCTTGCGGCCGCGCCTGTAGCGATCCGGCGGAGGTCGGTAAAAAGTACCGTTCCTCCCGCACCCCTGCCGGTCGATCGTGCACGGCATGGCCCTTCCCGGCCCGGGAACATGGATTGCTGTATGGCAGCACGGCCATATCCGATGCGCCGCGCACGCCAACCCAACGGGAGTACGCCATGACCATCCGCCATCTCACCACCCTTTCCCTGCTGCTTCTCGCGCTGGGCGGCCCGCAGGCCAGCATGGCGCAAGCCGCGCCCGCCGCCCCGGCAACCACCAAGCTGGACAGCGGCGACCGCGATTTCCTGGAAAGCGCGGCGCAGTCCGGCCACCTGGAGGTCGAGGGCAGCAAGATGGCGCTGGAAAAAGGCCACAGCGCCGACGTGAAGACGTTCGCGCAGAAGATGATCGACGACCACGGCAAGGCCGGGCAGCAGTTGGCGACCCTGGCCAAGGGCAAGGGCTATGAGGTGCCCACCGAGCCGTCCCTGGTGCAGAAGGCGCGGTTGAAGGCGCTGGGCCTGCGCGACGAAGGCTTCGACAAGGCCTATGCCGAGGAAATCGGCGTGGATGCGCACGAGGATGCCGTCAAGCTGTTCGAAAAGGCCTCCAACGAGGTCAAGGATCCGGATGTGAAGCAGTTCGCCATCCAGACGCTGCCGACGCTGCAGCAGCATCTGCAGATGGCCAAGACCCTGAAGCAGGCAACCGAGAAGCAATGAGCGTGACGGACCCATGGCTAACGTATGGACCGCGATGAGTTGTTGGCGCGCATGCTGGCCGCCTCCGTTTCCGACCGGCCGCTCAGCGATTGGCCCGAAGTGCTTTCCGACTATGCGGGATGCCTGGCCGCGCTGAACGACAAGCTGTCGCCGCGTGAAATGGAGGCGCTGGTCCGCGCCGGCGCCGATTTCTACCGGACGCTGGCGCGGGCCGAGCAGTACCGCCAGGCATCGGTCTGGAGCGCCCCGCCCTGATCGAATGGTCCGCGTTGCGAACGACAGGAGCTGCTGCGATGATCACTCCCAAACCGGTGGAGCCCTCGACAATGATCGGCAACGCGGCGGTGTCGCTGACGCCGCCGCAATCTCCTTGCTGTTGCCCTTCGGCAGCGGCCAACGCGGATCTCGCGCGGCCCGCGCCGGCCGCGCCTGGCGACGCGCTTGCCGCGCCGCGGCGCCGACCCCGGCTGTCGGTCGGCCTGTGGCTGGCCCTGCTGTTGTGGGCCATGGGCTCGATGCTGCTGGTGACGCTCAACCTGGCCGCGCGCCTGACGTCCTGAGGGGCGCGGCGCTTGGCCTCTCGCGAGGTCTACGCCCCGCAAGTCGGTCGGGCGAGCGGGTCAGCGTCCGAACTCGTTGCTCTTGCTGCCGCCCGAGCCGGTTCGGCCGCCCGGGATCTGGCCATCGGCCGCGGGATTGGCGCGCGAGCCCTTGACCGTTCCCTGGCCCTGCGTGGGCGCCGGCGGCTTGTCTGGCGGCGCGGTACGGGGAATGGTGGGCGGCGGCGCCGTCGGATCGCCCTTGGACGGGCCGGCCGCGCCTTCGCCAGGCATGGCCGGCGACGGGGCCGGGGCGACCGGCGCCTGCGAGCCC
>NZ_CADIJW010000066.1 GCF_902859745.1 Achromobacter dolens
CGGCCGTCCACGGGGAACGGCGCGCGCGCTCAGGCCGCGGGCGGGGCGCGCGGCTGGGCCGCGCGCCAGGCGTGGAGCGGGTGCGAGGCGCGGTAGAACAGCGCCGGGTAGGTGACGCCGCCGCTGGCGGGCGCCGGCAGCACGGTCAGGGGAGCGGGAGGGAGGCCGAGGTCGGCCTGGGGGTTGCGGCAGAACGGGCAGTGGTTGCTGTCGCCGTGGTGGGCGGCGTGGTCGCCGGCCCCTTCATCGCTTTGCACCTCGATGGTCAGGGCCGAGCGGCCCTCGGGGGCGCAGTAGTCCACGCTGACCTGGCGGCTGGCATTGGGCAGGTGATTGCCATGCGCCAGCGACGGAACCAGCGACGCCCACAGGATCGCGATCAGCGCGATCCAGGCGTAGCCGCGGTTCAGGAAGAGGGCGAGGTGCATGACGGCGCATTATATCCAAGCCCTTTCAGACGGAAAGGTGGCGCCGCACGTCCTCGCCGTCGATGGCGGCGCGGTCGCCGCTGGCCACCACCTCGCCGCGCGACAGCACCACGAAGCGGTCGGCCAGTTCGCGGGCGAAGTCGAAGTACTGTTCGCACAGCAGGATGGCGATGTCGCCGCGCTGGCGCAGCATGTGGATGACGCGGCCGATGTCCTTGATGATCGAGGGCTGGATGCCCTCGGTGGGTTCGTCCAGGATGATCAGCTTGGGCTCGGCCACCAGCGCGCGGGCGATCGCAAGCTGTTGCTGCTGGCCGCCGGACAGGTCGCCGCCGCGCCGCGCCAGCATGCTCTTGAGCACCGGGAACAGCTCGAACACTTCCTCCTTGATGCGGCGCGCGCGCGCGGCCGGCTTGGTCGCCATGCCCATCAGGATGTTTTCTTCCACCGTGAGCCGGGCGAAGATGTCGCGGCCCTGCGGCACGTAGGCCATGCCGCGCGCGGCGCGCTGGTGCGGCGCCAGGCGGGTGACGTCGGCGCCGTCGAAATCGATGGCGCCGCGCGCCACCGGCAGCACGCCCATCACGCACTTGAGCAGGGTGGTCTTGCCGACGCCATTGCGGCCCAGCAGCGCCAGGCATTCGCCCTGGTTCACGGCCAGCGATACGCCGCGCAGGGTGTGGCTGCCGCCGTAGTACTGGTCGATGGTGTTCACGTTCAGCATGTCAGCGCCCCAGGTAGACTTCGATCACGCGCGGGTCGGCCTGCACCTTGGCCATCGGCCCCTCGGCCAGCACCGAGCCTTCGTGCAGCACGGTCACCTTGCCGTCGCCGGCGATCTGGTTGACGAAATCCATGTCGTGCTCGACCACCATCAGCGAATGGCGGCCGCGCAGTTCGTTGAGCAGTTCGCCGGTGCGCTCGGTCTCGGCATCGGTCATGCCGGCCACCGGCTCGTCCAGCAGCAGCAACTGCGGTTCCTGCATCAGCAGCATGCCGATCTCCAGCCATTGCTTCTGGCCGTGCGACAGCAGGCCGGCGGGGCGGAAGGCCTCGGGCCGCAGCCGGATCAGGTCGAGCGTCTCGCCGATGCGGTCGGCCTGCTCGCCGGTCAGGCGCGCGAACAGCGTGGGCCGCACGCGCTTGTCGGTCTTCATCGCCAATTCCAGGTTCTCGAACACCGTGTGCTGCTCGAACACCGTGGGGCGCTGGAACTTGCGGCCGATGCCGGCGTGCGCGATCTGCGCCTCGCTCAGCGTGGTCAGATCGATGCTCTGGCCGAAGAACGCGGTGCCGGCGGTGGGGCGCGTCTTGCCGGTGATGACGTCCATCATGGTGGTCTTGCCGGCGCCGTTGGGGCCGATGATGCAGCGCAGTTCGCCGACGCCGATGTCCAGCGTCAGGTCGTTGAGCGCCTTGAAGCCGTCGAAGCTGACGGTGATGCCTTCCAGGTACAGGATGGCGCCGTGGCTGGTGTCCAGGCCCTTGGGGCTGACGCGGCCGTAGCCGGCGTCGCCGCTGGGGCCGCCATCGAGCATGGCGCTTTCGGTATGGGTGCTGGTCATGCGCGTCGCTCCTGGTAGCGGGCGGCCAGGCGCCGGGCGAGGCCGACGATGCCGGTGGGCAGGAAGAGGGTCACCAGCACGAAGATCAGGCCCAGCGCGTACAGCCAGAATTCGGGCAGCACGCTGGTGAACCAGGTCTTCAGGCCGTTCACGGCGCCGGCGCCGATGATGGGGCCGATCAGCGTGCCGCGGCCGCCGGTGGCCACCCAGATCACCATCTCGATGGAGTTCTCGGTGGACATCTCGCTGGGGTTGATGATGCCGACCTGCGGCACGTACAGCGCCCCGGCGATGCCGCACAGCACCGCCGACAGCGTCCACACGAACAGCTTGAAGCCGAGCGGGTCGTAGCCGATGAAGCGCAGCCGGCTCTCGGCGTCGCGCACCGCCGTCAGCACCCGGCCCAGCTTGGACTGCGTGACGGCGCGCGCCAGCACCAGCGCGCCGGCCAGCGCCGCCAGCGTGATCCAGTACAGCGCGGCGCGGGTGCCGGGCGCGGTGATGTCGAAGCCCAGGATGCGCTTGAAGTCAGTGAAGCCGTTGTTGCCGCCAAAGCCGGTGTCGTTGCGGAAGAACAGCAGCATGGCGGCGAAGGTCAGCGCCTGCGTGATGATGGAGAAATACACGCCCTTGATGCGCGAGCGGAAGGCGAAGTAGCCGAACACGAAGGCCAGCACGCCCGGCACCAGCACCACCAGCAGCATGGCATAGGCGAAGTGGTCGGTGAAGGCCCAGTACCAGGGGTAGTCCTTCCAGTCCAGGAACACCATGAAGTCGGGCAGGCGGCTCTGGTAGACGCCGTCCTGGCCGATGGCGCGCATCAGGTACATGCCGTGGGCATAGCCGCCCAGCGCGAAGAACAGGCCATGGCCCAGCGACAGGATGCCGGCGTAGCCCCACACCAGGTCCAGCGCCAGCGCCGCCAGGGCGTAGCACATGAACTTGCCCAGCAGCGCCACGGCGTAGGCCGAGACGTGCAGCGGATGGCCGGCGGGAAACGCCAGGTTCAGCAGCGGCACCAGCGCCAGCAGCAGCACGCCCGCGCCCAGCGCGGCCCAGGCGCGGCCATTGAACAGGGGCCGGCGCGCCAGCAGGTTGAAATCGGTCAGCGCGGTCTGCTTCATTCGACGCTCCGGCCGCGCGGGGCGAACAGGCCTTGCGGCCGCTTCTGCACGAAAAGCACGATGAGCACCAGGATGGTGATCTTGGCCATGACCGCTCCCGCGTAAGGCTCCAGGAATTTGTTGACGCCGCCCAGGCCGAGCGCGGCGATGACGGTGCCGGCCAGTTGGCCGACGCCGCCCAGCACCACCACCATGAAGGAATCGACGATGTAGCCGCGGCCCAGGTCCGGCCCCACGTTGCCCAACTGCGACAGCGCCACGCCGGCCAGCCCGGCAATGCCAGAGCCCAGCCCGAACGCCAGCATGTCGACGCGGCCGGTGGGCACGCCGACGCAATCGGCCATGCGCCGGTTCTGGGTGATGGCGCGCACGAACAGGCCCAGGCGCGTGTGGTTCAGCAGCGCCCACACCAGGAACACCACGAACAGCGCGAAGCCGATGATGACCAGCCGGTTGTAGGTCAGCACCAGGCCGCCCAGCACGGTGAAGCCGCCGGACATCCAGCTCGGGTTGCCCACTTCCACGTTCTGCGCGCCGAACAGCGTGCGCACGCCCTGCATCAGCATCAGGCTGATGCCCCAGGTGGCCAGCAGCGTCTCCAGCGGCCGGCCGTAGAGCCAGCGGATCACGGTGCGTTCCAGCGCCATGCCGACCAGCGCGGTGACCACGAAGGCCAGCGGCAGCGCCGCCGCCACGTACCAGTCGAGCCAGCCCGGCAGCCAGGCGCGGAACGCCGTCTGCACCAGGTAGGTGACGTAGGCGCCGATCATCAGCAGCTCGCCGTGCGCCATGTTGATGACGCCCATCAGGCCGAAGGTGATGGCCAGCCCCAGCGCCGCCAGCAGCAGCACGCTGCCCAGGCTGAGGCCGTAGAACAGGTTGCCGGCCCATTCGATGGTGGCCAGGTGGCGGTCGATGCGTTTGAGCGCGTTGGCGGCCGCCTCGCGCACGCCGGCGTCGGGTTCGGCGTAGACGCCGTCCTGCTGTTGCGTCAGCGCCGCCAGCGTCGGCCGGAAGGCGGCGTTGTCGGTGCGGCCGAGCAGATCGACCGCGTGGCGCCGCACGGCGGGGTCGGCGCTCTTGAGTTCGAGATTGGCCTGCGCGATTTCCAGCGCGGCGCGCACGGCCGGGTCTTTTTCGGCGGCCAGCGCCTTCTCCAGCAGCGGCAGGCGGGCGGGATCGCCGGTCTGTTGCAGGCGGCGGGCGGCGGCCAGCCGTTCCTGCGGGTTATCGGAGAACAGGCGCGAACCGGCCAGCGCCGCCTCGATCGCGCGCCGCAAGCGGTTGTTGATGCCGATGGCGGCCGCCTCGGGCGGCAGCGCCAGGGAAGCGCCGGTGGCCGGATCGGTGGCCTGGCCCTTGCCGTCGCCGATCAGCACGCGGCCGTCCGGCAGCGCATACAGTTGGTCATTGCCCAGCGCCTGCAACACGGCGGCCGCGCCCGGGCCGGGCTGCTGGCCCAGGGCGGCGATGGCCTGCAGGCGGGCGTCGGTGTCGTCGCCCGCCAGCGGCGCCAGCAGCGCCGGATCCACGCCCGGCGCGGCCGCGTGGGCGGCCAGCGCCGGCGCGGCCAGCAGCCATGCAAGCAGGAGGTGACGCAGGAATTTCGCGATGACCGCATTCAGCATGGCTGCGCTTCCGGTTCCGGTTTAAAGGCCTTGCTTGCTTTCGTTGCCCGGGATGTACGGGCTCCACGGTTGCGCGCGGATCGGGCCCTTGCTCTTCCAGACCACGTTGAACTGGCCGTCCGCCTTTATCTCGCCGATGTAGACCGGCTTGTGCAGGTGGTGGTTGGTCTTGTCCATATCGATCGAGAAGCCGCTCGGCGAATTGAACTTCTGGCCGCCCATGGCCGCGATCACCTTGTCGACGTCGGTGGTCTTGGCCTGTTCGACCGCCTGCTTCCACATGTGGATGCCGATGTAGGTGGCTTCCATCGGGTCGTTGGTGACCACGGTGTTGGCGTTGGGCAGGTTCTTGGCCTTGGCGTAGGCCTTCCACTTCTTGATGAACTCCTCGTTGACCGGGTTCTTGATCGACTCGAAGTAGTTCCAGGCGGCCAGGTGGCCCACCAGCGGCTTGGTGTCGACGCCGCGCAGTTCTTCCTCGCCCACCGAGAACGCCACCACCGGCACGTCGGTGGCCTTCAGGCCGGCGTTGCCCAGTTCCTTGTAGAACGGCACGTTGGAGTCGCCGTTGATGGTGGAGATGACGGCGGTCTTGCCGCCGGCGGCGAACTTCTTGATGTTGGCGACGATGGTCTGGTAGTCGGAATGGCCGAACGGGGTGTAGACCTCGTCGATGTCGCTGTCCTTGACGCCCTTGGAGTGCAGGAAGGCGCGCAGGATCTTGTTGGTGGTGCGCGGGTACACATAGTCGGTGCCCAGCAGCACAAAGCGCTTGGCGCCGCCGCCGTCTTCGCTCATCAGGTATTCCACGGCGGGAATCGCCTGCTGGTTGGGCGCGGCGCCGGTGTAGAACACGTTCTTCTCCAGCTCCTCGCCTTCGTATTGCACCGGGTAGAACAGCAGGCCGTTCAGTTCCTTGAACACCGGCAGCACCGACTTGCGCGACACCGAGGTCCAGCAGCCGAACACCACCGCCACCTTGTCCTGCGACAGCAGTTGGCGCGACTTCTCGGCGAACAGCGGCCAGTTCGAGGCCGGATCGACCACCACCGCTTCGAGCTTCTTGCCCATCACGCCGCCGTTGGCGTTGATTTCGTCAATGGTCATCAGGGCCACGTCCTTGAGCGACGTCTCCGAGATGGCCATGGTGCCCGACAGCGAATGCAGGATGCCGACCTTGATGGTGTCTTCGGCGGCGAACAGTTGCGGCATCCAGCCGGACATGGCCAATAGGCTGGCGGCGGTCAATTGCTTGAGGGCTAGTCTGCGTTTCATGGTGACTCCTGGATGGGAAGAAGCCGGCGGCGCCGGCGATAACGGTCTCAAAGCCTGGGACTGCATCCAACTACCTCTGCGCGCGGCCCTGCCGAAGCAAGGGCGTGACCAGGACTCAAAAGCAAAAGGCGTGCCAGGCGTATCGGGGGGCGCGATGCGCTGTATGGAGCGATAGGGAAAAGGGGCATGCCGGCGGTGGCGGCGGGACGACGACGGCACGGTTCAATCTGGTGCCGCGTGCACAAAATCGGTGCGGACCTTGCCCGCTCCGGGTGCGGCGGCCGCGCGCGCGAGGCGCCCAGGGTGGCGCCGCCGCCCGGCGCGCGCAGTGGCGGCGCGGGGCGCGGCCGACATGGCACGCGTATTGCTTGGGAATCCGTACTTGTATACAAGAGAGGATTCCAGCATGAATGCCGTAGCAACGCAGCAGGGCCCCATCGGTTGGACGATCGCGCAATGGCTGTCGGCCTATGAAGACGACGGGGTGACCCCGGATACGTTGTTGCCGTCCCTGTTGCCCGCGCCGGACGCCGCCGCCGACAACGCGTGGATCTCGCGGGTCAGCGCGCCGATGCTGGCGCGCCAGCTCGACGACCTGCGCCTGTTGCTGGCCGCCGCCGGCGGCGACCGCGCCCGCCTGCCGCTGTACGGCGTGCCGTTCGCCATCAAGGACAACATCGACGCGGCCGGCTGGCCGACCACGGCGGCCTGCCCCGAGTTCGCCTACACGCCGGACGAAGACGCCACCGTCGTGCGGCGCCTGCGCGCGGCCGGCGCCATCCTGATCGGCAAGACCAACCTCGACCAGTTCGCCACGGGCCTGGTCGGCACCCGCTCGCCGCATGGCGCGGTGGCCAACAGCTTCAACCCCGAATACATCAGTGGCGGCTCCAGTTCCGGCTCCGCCTCCGTGGTGGCGCGCGGGCTGGTGGCGTTTTCGCTGGGCACCGACACCGCGGGCTCGGGCCGCGTGCCGGCGGGCTTCAACAATATCGTCGGCCTGAAGCCGACCAAGGGCTGGCTCAGCACCGCCGGCGTGGTGCCGGCCTGCCGCACGCAGGACTGCGTGTCGATCTTCGCGCTGACGGTGGACGATGCCGAACGCGTGGCCGGCATCGCCGGGGGCTATGACGAGCGCGATCCGTATTCGCGCGCGCAGCCGGCCGGCGCGGCCGCGCCCTGGCCCGCCACGCCGCGGCTGGCCGTGCCGGATCGCCTGGAGTTCTTCGGCGACGCGCAGGCCGCCGCCGCGTTCGAGGCCGCGGTGCAGGCGCTCAAGGCCGCGGGCGCGGTGATCGAGCCGATTGACTTCTCGCCTTTCGCCGAGCTGGCGGCGCTGCTGTATCAAGGCCCCTGGGTAGCCGAGCGTTTCGCCGCCGTCGAGTCGCTGTGGCGCGACAACCCCGAGGCCATCCACCCGGTGGTGCGCGGCATCGTCGAAGGCGCGGCCAACTACAGCGCGCTCGACGCCTTCAAGGCCGAATACCGCCGCGCCGAGCTGACGCGCCGCATCCACCAGTCGCTGCAAGGCTTCGACGCGCTGGTGGTGCCGACCTCGCCGTCGATCTACACCATCGCGCAGTTGCAGGCCGACCCGGTGCGTCTCAATTCGCAGTTGGGCATCTACACCAACTTCGCCAACCTGGCAGACCTGTCCGCGCTCGCGCTGCCGGCCGGCATGCGCGGCGACGGCCTGCCGGCCGGCATCACGCTGATCGGCATGGCCTGGCAGGACCGCGCCCTGGCGCGCTTCGGCCGCCAATGGCAGGCGCTGCGCGGCCTGCCGCTGGGCGCCACGGGCCAGCCGCTGCCGCCGATGGGACTGCCCGCCGCCGACCCCGAACTGCTGCGGGTCGCGGTGGTGGGCGCGCACCTGACGGGCATGCCCCTGAACCACCAACTGACCTCGCGCCGCGCGGTGCTGGTCGAAAAGACCCGCACCGCCGCCGACTACCGGCTCTATGCGCTGGCCAACACCACGCCGCCCAAGCCGGGGTTGGTGAAGTCCGACAGCGGCGCGCCTATCGAGGTGGAGCTGTGGGACATCCCGCTGGCGGCGTTCGGCGCCTTCGTGGCCGAGATCCCCGCGCCGCTGGGCATCGGCACGCTGACGCTGCATGACGGCCGCCAGGTCAAGGGCTTCATCTGCGAGCCGCGCGGCCTGGAGGGCGCGCGCGACATCACCGCCTTCGGCGGCTGGCGCGCCTACCTCGCCAGCCTGAACGCCACCCCCCGCTAACGCCAATCGCCCCTGGGAGCCGAACCGTGTTCGATACCGTCCTCATCGCCAACCGTGGCGAAATCGCCGTCCGCGCCATCCGTACCCTGAAACGCCTGGGCATCCGCAGCGTTGCCGTGTATTCCGATCCCGACCGCAACGCGGCCCATGTGCGCGAGGCCGACGTGGCCGTGGCCCTGGGCGGCGAGAAGGCCGTCGACAGCTATCTGCGCACCGACCTGCTGCTGGCGGCCGCGCGCGAGCACGGCGCGCAGGCCATCTACCCCGGCTACGGCTTCCTGTCGGAGAGCGCCGAGTTCGCGGAAGCCTGCGAGGCCGCGGGCATCGCCTTCGTCGGTCCCACGCCGCTGCAGATCCGCGAGTTCGGCCTGAAGCACCGCTCGCGTGAACTGGCGGCCGCAGCCGGCGTGCCGATGACGCCCGGCACGGGCCTGCTGGCCAGCCTGGGCGAGGCGCTGACGCAGGCCGAGCGCATCGGCTATCCGGTGATGCTCAAGAGCACGGCGGGCGGCGGCGGCATCGGCCTGTCGCGGTGCGACAATGAGGCCGAACTGACGGTGGCGTTCGACAGCGTGCAGCGCATGGGCGAGCACTTCTTCCGCGACGGCGGCGCCTTCATCGAGCGCTACGTGGACAACGCCCGCCACGTCGAGGTGCAGATCTTCGGCGACGGCGCCGGCCGCGTGCTGGCGCTGGGCGAACGCGATTGCTCGGTGCAGCGGCGCAACCAGAAGGTGATCGAGGAAACTCCCGCCCCGCACCTGCCGGCCGCGACCCGCGCGGCGCTGCTGGACGCGGCGGTCAAGCTGGGCGAGTCGGTGGCCTACCGCTCGGCCGGCACGGTCGAATTCATCTACGATCCGGCGCGCGACAGCTTCTATTTCCTGGAGGTCAACACCCGCCTGCAGGTGGAGCACCCGGTGACCGAGGCAGTGACCGGGCTGGACCTGATCGAATGCATGCTGCGCGTGGCGGCGGGCGAGCCGCTCGACCTGGCCGCGATGTCGCGCGCGCCGCAAGGCGCGTCGATCGAGGTGCGGCTGTACGCCGAAGACCCGCTGCGCCAGTTCCAGCCGTCGCCCGGCGTGCTGACGGAGGTGCATTTTCCTGAAGGCGTGCGGCTGGACGGCTGGGTTGCGACGGGCACCGAGGTGCCGCCGTTCTACGACCCGATGCTGGCCAAGCTCATCGTGCACGCCGACACCCGCGAGGCCGCGCTCGACAAGCTGGCCGACGCGCTGGCGCACACCCGCCTGCACGGCATCGCCACCAACCTGGACTACCTGCGCCAGATCGTGGCCGACGCGCGCTTCCGCGCCGGGCAGTTGTCGACGCGCTTCCTGGAAGGCTTCACTTACCGGCCCGCGGCCATCGAGGTGCTGGAAGCTGGCACCTACACCAGCGTGCAGGATTACCCGGGCCGCACCGGCTATTGGGACATCGGCGTGCCGCCGTCGGGGCCGATGGACGACTACGCTTTCCGCCTGGCCAACCGCATCGTCGGCAACGCGCCCGACGCCGCCGGCATCGAGGCCACGCTGGTCGGGCCGACGCTGCGCTTTCATGGCGATGCCATCTTCGCGCTCACCGGCGCCGAATGCGCCGCCACGCTCGATGGCGAGCCGGTGCCGATGTGGCAGCCGGTCACGGTGCGCTCGGGCCAGGTGCTGGCCACGGGCCGCGCGCTGTCCGGCTGCCGCACGTACCTGGCGGTGCGCAACGGGCTGGACGTGCCGGTCTACCTGGGCAGCCGCTCGACCTTCGCGCTGGGCCAGTTCGGCGGCCACGCCGGCCGCACGCTGCGGGTCGGCGACATGCTGCCGCTGGTGCGTCCCGAGCTGCCGGCCGCGAACGCCCAGGCGCCCGTGAGCGCGCCGCAGGCCGCGCCGGCCGAACTGATCCCCGCCTATGGCAACACCTGGGAGATCGGCGTGCTGTACGGCCCGCATGGCGCGCCGGACTTCTTCCGCCCCGAGGCCATCGATGCCTTCTTCGCCGCCGATTGGGAGGTGCACTACAACTCCAATCGCCTGGGGGTGCGCCTGACCGGCCCCAAGCCGACCTGGGCGCGCGAGAACGGCGGCGAGGCCGGCCTGCATCCTTCCAACATCCATGACTGCGAATACGCCATCGGCAGCATCAACTTCACCGGCGACAGCCCGGTGATCCTGACGCGCGACGGTCCCAGCCTGGGCGGTTTCGTCTGCCCGGTGACGATCGCGCGCGCCGAGCTGTGGAAGGTGGGCCAGGTCAAGCCGGGCGACCGCATCCGCTTCGTGCGCATCGACTATGCCGAGGCGGTGGCGCGCGAGGCGGCGCAGGACCGCAGCGTGGAGCAGTTGCGCGCCGTGGCGCCGCAGGCCACCACGCCGTCGGCGCCGCCCGCCACGGCCTCGGAAACCATCATCGCGGCGCTGCCGGCGACGGGTAGCCGGCCGTCGGTGTCGTACCGCCAGGCGGGCGACGGCTACCTGCTGCTGGAGTATGGCGACAACGTGCTCGACCTGGCGCTGCGCATGCGCATCCACCTGCTGATGGAGGCGCTGGCGGCGCGGCCGATTGATGGCGTGCGCGAGCTGTCGCCGGGCGTGCGCTCGCTGCAGATCCGCTACGACAGCCGCGTGATCCTGCAACAGGCGCTGATCGCGCGGCTGCTGGAGATCGAAACACAGTTGGCCGACGTGGCGACGCTGAAGGTGCCGACCCGCGTGGTCTACCTGCCGATGGCGTTCGAGGATTCGGCCACGCTGGGCGCGGTGCAGCGCTACCAGGAAACGGTGCGCGCCAGCGCGCCGTGGCTGCCGAACAATGTCGACTTCATCCAGCGCATCAACGGCCTGGCCAGCCGCGAGGACGTGCGCCGCATCGTGTTCGACGCCAGCTACCTCATCATGGGCCTGGGCGACGTCTACCTGGGCGCGCCGTGCGCGGTGCCGATCGATCCGCGCCATCGGCTGCTGACGTCCAAGTACAACCCGGCGCGCACCTTCACGGCCGAGGGCACGGTGGGCATCGGCGGCGTCTACATGTGCATCTACGGCATGGATTCGCCCGGCGGCTATCAACTGGTGGGCCGCACGCTGCCGATCTGGAACAAGTTCCTGAAGAACCCGGTGTTCCAGGACGGCAAGCCGTGGCTGCTGCGCTTTTTCGACCAGGTGCGCTTCTATCCGGTGAGCGAGGCCGAACTCGATACGCTGCGCGAGGACTTCCGCGAGGG
This sequence comes from Achromobacter dolens, assembly GCF_902859745.1. GTDB lineage: Bacteria > Pseudomonadota > Gammaproteobacteria > Burkholderiales > Burkholderiaceae_B > Achromobacter > Achromobacter dolens. The sequence goes on from NZ_CADIJW010000066.1 coordinate 11,480, forward strand.
CCGCGCCACGGTGCGGATCGAGGAGGAGGTGTTCGACTTCGCCGCGCACCAGCGCTTCCTGGCCGAGCAGGCCGACAGCATCGGCGCGTTCCAGGCGCGCCAGAAGACGGCGTTCGACGCCGAGGTGGCGTTGTGGAAGCACGAGGACGTGGCGGTGGCGCCGGCCGAGGCCGCGCCCGAGACGCAGACCCCGCTGCGCGATGGCGAACGGCTGGTCAGCGCCGACATGTGCGGCAACATCTGGAAGATCCCGGTGCAGGTGGGCCAGAGCGTGGCGGCGGGCGACACGCTGGTGGTGGTGGAAGCCATGAAGATGGAACTGTCGGTGATCGCGCCGGTGTCGGGCACGGTCACGGCGATCCGCTGCGTGCCGGGCAAGCCGGTGAATGCCGGCGACGCGCTGCTGGTGCTGGCCGAGGACGCGACGTGCCCCGTGACCTGAGCGGCATGCGCGACCCCGTCAGCATCAGCCCGGCGCTGCGGCAGGCGCCGGTGCTGGCCGGGTCGCTGGCGGACCAGGTCTACCAGCGCATCAAGGATGAGCTGTTCGACTTCCGCCTGCTGCCGGGTGACCGTTTCACCGAGGCGGAGCTGGCGTTGCGGCTGGGGGTGAGCCGCACGCCGGTGCGGCTGGGGCTGGCGCGGCTGGAGCGCGAGGGCTTCGTGCTGCCGAGTCCGCGCAGCGGCTGGCAGGTGCGGCCGTTCGATTTCGAGCGCTTCGAGGCGCTGTACGACGTGCGCGTGGTGCTGGAGCTGGCGGCGGTCGAGCGGTTGTGCGCGCGCGAGCACATGGACGATAGCGGCCTGCTGGGGGCGTTGACGGATGTGTGGCTGGTGCCGCCGGCGCAGCGGATCCTGGATGGGCGGATGGTGGCGGAGCTGGACGAGGCCTTTCACTGCTCACTGGTGGCGGCCGCCGGGAATGCGGAGATGGCGCTGATCCACCGGGAGGTGACGGAGAAGATCCGGATCGTGCGGCGGCTGGATTTCACCAAGGAGTTCCGGGTGGATGCGACTTATGAGGAGCATGGGGCGATTTTGCGGGCGGTGCTGGCTCGGCGGGGGGAGGCGGCGGGGAGGATGTTGCGGGGGCATATTGAGATGAGCAAGGCTGAGGTGAGGAAGATCACGTTGCATATGTTGCATGTGGCTCGGGAGGGTTCTTAAGGCGCGGCGGGGCGAGGCTGGCGGGCAGGTGCGGGGCTACGATTGCGGTCCGGAGCGTTCGCTCCGGACTGGCCTCGGCGGCCCCCCCCTTCCTCATCTTCGTCCAGGCCTTCGGCCTTCCCTTCAGATTCCGTCGGGCGCATCTACACGCCCCGCACCTGCCCGCCAGCCTCGCCCCGCCGCTCGTCTGTCTTCCTGCGACGGATTGGGGGGAGGGCGGTTTTCTTGGCGTTCTGTTCAACGTCGGGGTGGGGCGGAGGAGTTTGCGGGGCCCGCCAAAAACGGCTGCGCGGGCAGCCGTGTTTGGCATACATCGGGTGGGGCGTTGGGGGTGTGGTCGCTGCGCGAAGTGGCGGCGATGGGGGGCGCGCTTTGCGGCGCCCTTGTGGGAGGGCAACCGATTCTCGAACGAGGGTGTCTGAGCAGGGGCTTTGTTGAAGCCCGCGGGCGGATTGGCGCTCGCCGGGCGCGTCCGCGCCCGGGTCAGCCTTGTAGCTGTTTGTAGACTTCTTCGGAGACGCGCTGCAGTTCGTCGCGGCTGATGGCGCCGGAGAGGGCGTAGCCGAATTGGCCTTCGACCCAGTAGAAGACGCGGACGGGGCCTTCCTGGGTGAATTGGAAGGCGGTCTGGCCGCCGGTGGCTTCGCGGGTGACGTAGAGGGTCAGGCGTTGGCCGTCGGGGGCGCCGTACATGAAGAGGGCGACGGGGCCGCTGCCGCCGGGCAGGAGGCGGCCGCCGACGAGGTCGTAGCCGGCGTGGGTCAGGGAGGGAGCGCGCACGGGGGCGCCCAGGCGCTTGGTGAGCCAGGTGACCAGGGCCTTTTCGTTGTCGCCGCTGACCTCGACGGGGCGGCCCATGTCGGGGGCGTAGACGGCGTGGGCGATGGCGGCGCGCTGGGCGTAGCCGCCGGCGGCGCGGTCGGGGGTGGCGGTGGCCAATACGGTTTGCAGGTGGCGGGCGTCCAGGGCGCCGCGCGCCAGCCAGGCGCTGCTGGCGCTGATGGTGGCAATGGCGATGCCGGCCGCCAGGGCGCGCCACGGCAGGCGTCGGGCGGGGGGCGAGAGCGGCAGGCGCAGGGGCAGCGGTTCGTCCAGCACCGGGTCCAGCAGGGCGTGCAGGGCGCGGCGCTGGGCTTGCCAGGCCTGGACGCGGGCCAGGTCCTGCGGGTGGGCGGCGAGGAAGGCGTCGACTTCGGCGTGGCGGCCGGGCGGCAACTGGCCGTCGGCGTAGGCGTGCAGGTCGGCTTCGGTGATCGGGTTGCCGGCGGCGGGGATGGCGTGGAGGCGTTTGTCGTTCATGTCATTTCACGCGATGGAGCCGGCTGGCGGGTTCCTGGCCTTGCATCAGGGCGCCCAGCCGTTCGCGGGCGCGCGACAGGCGCGACATGACCGTGCCCATCGGCACGCCCAGCACCTGCGCGGTTTCCTGGTACGACAGGTCTTCCACGCACACCAGCAGCAATACTTCGCGCTGCTCGGCCGGCAGGCCTTGCAGGCAGCGGTCCAGGTCGCGCACCTCCAGGTGGTCGGTCTGCGTGGCGCGCACCGGCACGTCGGGCAGATCGCCCGCGCGGGCCTCCTCGGCCTGCCGGTGGCTGGCGCGCACGCCGTCGATGAAATGGTTATGCATGATGCCGAACATCCACGCCCTCAGTTCGCCGCGGCGCTGCCAGCGCGAGTAGCGGCTCCAGGCTCGTTCGAGCGTGTCCTGCACCAGGTCGTCGGCCCGGTGCGGGTCGCCCGTCAGCCCGCGAGCGTAGCGCCGCAGGCTGGGGATGCAGGCCAGGATCGCGGCTTCGTCGTCGGCGCGCATGGTCGGGCGTGGAGGGACGGCTCAGGCCGGATCAGGGCTTGATGACGTGCCAGACGTCCTTGAAGTTGTCGCCGGTCTTGTCGCCCGGTTTGGCGTCCTTGGCATACAGGTAGACCGGCTTGCCCTTGTAGGCCCACTGCTTGGAGCCGTCGTCGCGGGTGATGATGCTCAGGTCGCCCGAGGCCTTGGCGTCGGCGGCGGCGGTGACCGGGGGCCAGATCTTGGCGCACTGGTCGTTGCAGGCGCTCTTGCCGCCGGCATCCTTGTCGAAGGTGTAGAGGGTCATGCCGGCGCTGTTGACCAGGATGCCGTCCTGGGTCTTGACGGCCTGGGCGTGGGCGCCGGCCGAGAACAGGGCGGCGGAGGAGAGAACCAGGGCTGCGGCGATTTGAGTACGCATGTCGTGCCTCGTAGATGGGAAAGTGGGGGACTGCCCTCTACAGACGCCGGGGCGAACGGGAATATTCCGCCGCGGGAAAAAAAAGTGGAGGGCCGGGGATGACGATCCAACCGAGCCTCGCGCGGGCCCTTCGCGACGGCCGCTGTCAGGCGTGGCCGCCGGCGGGCGGGGCGGGTTCGTAGCGCATTTCTATTTCCAGGTCGGTCTCCTCCACGGGAATGAAGCCCAGCGACTCGTAGAGCCGGCGGGCGGGGTTGCCCTTCAGGACGGACAGGGTGACCGGGGCGCCTTCGTCGTCCGCCTGCCGCAGCAGACCGGCCAGCAGGCGCCGGCCCAGTCCCTGGCCCTGGAAGGCCGGGTCGATCTGGATCTGCACGACGCGCCAGCCGGCCGGATCGCGGAAGGTCTTGAACAGGCCCGCCGGGCGGCCGTGCAGCCAGACGATCTGGGCGTCGTCGAAGTGATAACGGATGCGCGCCAGGTGGTGCGCATCGTCCCGCGGTGCGCCAACGCGCGCCAGGTGTTCGGTCATGGTCGCCTTGCGCAGCGCCAGCAGGAAAGGCAGGTCGTCTTCGGTGGCGGCTTGCAATGCCAGGGATTGGGGGCTCATGGTGCGGCTTCAGGGTTGCTTGGAGGGGCCACGCTTGGCGCTCTTGCCGGCCTGGTGGATAAGGTTATAGAGCTGTTGCGCCGCTGGCGCCAGGGGGCGGCCCCGGCGCGAGATCAGCCCCAGGCTGCGGGTGACGCGCGGATGTTCGAGCTTGACGCCGGCCAGGGTGGCGTGGCCGGCCGGCGGCATCGCCAACTGCGGCACCGCCGCCACGCCCAGGCCCGCCTCCACCAGCCCCAGCAGCGTCATGACATGGCTGACCTCGAAGGCGCTGACGGTGCGCTTGCCGCTCTTGGCCAGCGCGTCGTCGATCAGCAGGCGGTTGCCGCTCTCCTTGGCCACGGTCATGAAGCGTTCCTGCGACAGTTCCTCCCACGACACGCTGCGGCGCGCGGCCAGCGGATGGTCGCGCCGCACCGCCAGCACGAAGTCCTCGCGCAGCACCGCCTTGAAATCCACGTCGGGCTCCTGAGTGCCGAAAAAACTGATGCCGAAGTCGGCGCGGCCGGTCACCACGCTGTTGAGCACGGTGTGGGCGGTCTCGTCGATGATGCGGACCCGTATCCGTGGAAAGCGCTCGGCGTAGTCATGGATGATGGCGGGCAGGAAGTAGTAGGCCACCGACGGCACGCAGGCCACGGTCACCAGTCCGCCGCGCTGCGCCGCCAGGTCGCCGATGCTGAGGACCGCGCGTTCCAATTCATCGATGGCGCCGCGCGCCCGTTCCAGGAAGATGCGGCCGACGTGCGTCAGCGCCACGCGGCGCGTGGTGCGTTCCAGCAGGCGCGCGCCCAGCAGATCCTCCAGCTTGTCGATGCGGCGGCTGAGCGCGGGCTGTGACAGGTTCAGGTCTTCGGCGGCGGCGCGGAAACTGGCGCGCTCGGCCACGGCCACGAAGGCCTGCAATTCCTGTAAATCGAAATTGATGCGTGCCATGCATTAATCCATCCGTAAGTTGCAATTCAAATAATAGCCGCGTCGTCGCAGAATGCACGGCATGGAAACGATCATCCCTTGCGTACTGATGCGCGGCGGCACCTCCCGCGGCCCCTTTTTTCTTGGCGACTGGCTGCCCGCCGATCCCGCCGAGCGCGACCGGCTGCTGTTGCAGGCCATGGGTTCGCCCCACGCGCTGCAGGTCGACGGCCTGGGCGGCGGCAATTCGCTGACCAGCAAGGTCGCGATCGTGTCACGCTCGACCCGGCCCGACTGCGATATCGACTATCTGTTCGCGCAGGTCTCGGTGGACCGCGCCAGCGTCGACACCCGTCCCAACTGCGGCAACATGCTGTCGGGCGCCGCGCCCTTCGCCATCGACGAGGGCCTGATCGCCGCGGCCGACGGCGAAACCTCGGTGCGGGTGCACAACGTCAACACGGGCGCCGTGATCGAGGCCGTGGTGCAGACGCCGGGCGGCCGCCTGACCTATGAAGGCGAGGCGCGCATCGACGGCGTGCCGGGCGCCGCCGCGCCCGTGCGCCTGAATTTCCTCGACGCCTGGGGGGCGGTCACCGGCCGCCTGTTCCCGACCGGAGAGCGCCAGGAGAGGGTGGACGGCGTGGCCGCCACGCTGATCGACGCCGCCATGCCGATGGTGTTGCTGCGCGCCGCCGACTTCGGCCTGCGTGGCGACGAATCGCCCGCCGAGCTGGACGCCAACGTCGCGCTGCTGGCGCGCCTGGAACGCATCCGTCGCGAAGCCGGCGCCCGCATGGGCCTGGGCGACGTGTCGGACAGCGTCATCCCCAAGCCGGTGCTGCTGGCGCCGGGCAGCGATGCCGCCGTCCTGTCGCTGCGCTCGCGCTACTTCACGCCGCATGCCTGCCATCGCGCCCATGCCGCCACCGGCGCGGTGGGCGTGGCGGCCGCCTTCCTCATGCCTGGCACGGTGGCGCATGATTGCGGCGGCCCGGCGCCGCGGCCGGGCTACCGCGGCGTGCGCATCGAACACCCGTCGGGCGGCATGGACATCGACGTGAAGCTGGATGACGCCAGCGGCGAGGTACAGGCCGCTGGCCTGGTGCGCACCGCGCGCAAGATCATGAAGGGCCTGCTCTATGTGCCGGGGCGCTACGGCGCGGCGCGGCAGGAGCAGGACGCCCGCGCCCGGCTGGCCTCGCGCCAGCCGGTGGCGGCATAAAAAAGACTCGAGACGCAGCGGTCCGCAGAGACCGCCAACAGAACCATCAGGAGACATGACATGGTTTTCCCCACTCGCGGCACGCTGGGTGCCGCCGCGCTTTGCCTGGCCCTGGCCAGCCCGGCCGTCCACGCCGAATTCCCCGAACGCGCCATCACCATGGTGGTGCCCACCGCCGCCGGCGGCGGCAACGACACCCTGGCCCGCGTGATCGGGCAGAAGATGGGCGAACTGCTGGGCCAGACCGTCATCGTGGTCAACAAGCCCGGCGCGCAGGGCGCCATCGCCGCCGACTACGTGGCGCGCCAGCCGGCCGACGGCTACACCCTGATGCTGGGCTACATCGGCACGCACGGCATCAACCCCGCGCTGCAGAAGCTCAACTACGATCCGGTGCGCGACTTCACCGCCATCGGCATGGTGGCCGACTCGCCCACGCTCATGGTGGTGTCCAGCAGCATCGGCGTACAGGACGTGCCGGGCTTGCTCAAGTATGGCCAGGCCCACCCCGACGGCCTGAGCTACGCCTCGGCCGGCCCGGGCACGGCGCCGGCGGTGGCGGGCGAGCTGTTCAACCGCGCCACCGGCGCGGCCATGCTGGAGATTCCCTACAAGGGCTCGGCCCCCGCCATGACGGATACGCTGGCCGGCGTCACCCAGGTGATGTTTCCCAGCCTGTTCAGCGCCTATCCGCATCTGAAGTCGGGCAAGATCCGCGCGCTGGGCGTGGCCGGCACGCGCCGCGCCAAGGTGCTGCCCGACATGCCGACGCTGGCCGAGCTTGGCGTGCCGGGCGTGGACGTGGCGCAGTGGTACGCGGTGTTCGCGCCCGCCAACGCCGATCCGCAGGTGGTCGCCAAGTTGAACACCGCGCTCAATGGCGCGCTCAACGATCCGGCCGTGGCCGCCAAGATCGACGACCAGGGCGCCGAGGTGCGCACCAGCACGCCGGCCGAGCTGGCGGCGTTCGTGCGCGACGAAGCCGTCAAGTGGAAGAAGCTGGCGTCGACGATTCACGCGGCGCTGTAAATAGCGCCAAGGGCGAGGCGTCGAAGTGGCGCAGGTTCGGAAACACCAGCCGCAGGTCGTCCGGGCTGGCGCCGAACCAGCCGCCCAGCGCCGCGCCCAGTTGCTCCACCGCCAGCGTCGGCAGCAGCCGGCCGTTGTCCACGAACCCGGGGCCGTCGGGCGCGATCTGCGGATGCGTGCCGTGGTAGCGCCCGCCGTTGACGGCGCCGCCCAGCACGAAATGATGCGCGCCCCAGCCGTGGTCCGAGCCGTTGCCGTTCGATCCCAGCGTCCGGCCGAATTCCGAAGCGGTGAAGGTGGTGACCTGGCGCGCCACGCCCAGGCCCGCCAGCGCCGTCTGGAAGGCGGCCAGCGCCTGGCCCAGCTCCTTGAGCAAGGCGGGGTGGGTGTCGTTCAGGCCGGTGTGGTTGTCGTAGCCGTTCTGCGACACGAAGAATACCTGGCGCCGCGCCCCAAGGGCCTGGCGCGCCGCGATGATGCGGGCCACGATCTTCAACTGCTGCGCCAGCGGCGAGTCGAAATCGCCCGGCACGGCCACGCCAGACAAGGCCGACCGCAGCCGCGCGTCGGCATCGATCGACTGCGTCGCGATGCGCGACATTTCCCGTTCCATCAGGTGCTCGCGCGGCTGCGTGATCAACTGGCGCAGCAAGGCGGTGCAGGCGCTGGAGCCGTACATGTCGCGCGTCAGCAGTTCGATGCGGGTCGAGCCGTTCACGCCGACCCGGTAACCGGCGACGTGGCGGCCCGCCAGCAGCACAGTGCTGCCGCCGGCGGTGATGCCGGTGAAGCTGCGCTGCGCGTTGATGTCGGCGTACAGGTCCGTCAGCCGCCCGGCCCAGCCGGAGGAAGCGCCTTCCGGCGCCAGCGCCTGCCAGTATGACTGCTGGTCGTTGTGCGAAAACAGCTTGGGCGGCAGCGGCACGCGCGCGCCAATGTAGTCCGCCTTGCTGGTGGGCACCACCAGCGGGCCGACGTTCAGCACCGCCGCCATCTCGCCGCCCTCGAACAGCGGCGCCAGCGGCGCGAGCGATGGCGCGAGCGCGAACTGCGCGCCGTCGGCGGCGGGCGCGGCGCCGCGTAGCGCGGTGGCTTGCAGCGCCTGGCGCGGCAACGCGATATCGGTGCGCGCGGCGGCGTAGGCGCGATGGGCGCCCGGGTCGAACGGCACCAACGTGTTGAACGGATCGTTGCCGCCGTACAGGAACACGCACACCAGCGCCTTGTAGTCGCCGGGCGGCGCGGATTGCGCCGCCGCCGCGCCCAGCGCCGCCAGGTTCAGCGCCAGCGGCGCCGCCGCGTGCGTGGCGCCCAGGGCGCAGGCGCGCAGCAGGAACTCGCGGCGATCGGCTTTCATTTCTGCACCAGGTATTCGGGGCTGGCCGCCACCAGCGTGATGGCGGCGCGCACGCGGTCGCGCGGCCGCTCGCGCGGCAAGGTGTCGACCGCCTGCGCGATGGCCTGCGCCGTCGCCGCGCTGAAGGCGTCGCCCGCCAGCAGCAGCACGATGCGCGCCACCAGCGCGTCGGCGTCGGCGGCCAGCGCGATCTCGGCGGTGTACTGCGTCTGCAGGTCTTCCCAGCCGCGATCAACGTAGATGGCCACGAAGTTCAGGTAGCCGGCGATGCTGGTTTCATCGGTGATCTGCAGTTCCGGCGCCACCAGGCCGCGCCGCGCCAGCTCGGTGACGGGGGGCGTGTAGCGCGGCCGGAAGAAATTGAAAACGCTGGACGAGCGCATCGGGCTCTGCGCCAGCCGGATGGTGTTGTCGGTGGTGTCGGGCATGGCCCAGGCGCCGTTGGTGGAGGTGGCGCCGAAGGCGCGCGCCCAGCCGGAAAAGCGCAGGATGGGCTCGCGCACCTTGCCCCAGCCGGGCGCCGACAGGTCGGGGTGGCGCGCTTCGTCGTCCAGCAGGATGGCGCGCACCACGGCCTTGAGATTGCCGCGCGCGCCATGGCCGTCGTCGTCGAACACCGTCGCCACCCGCTCGACGTAGGCCGGACTGGGATTGCTGGTGACCAGCCGCTGGATCAGTTGCGTGCCGATGAACGGCCCCACGTTGGGATGCGCGCTGATCACTTCCATCGCGCGCTTGAGCGACAGGTGGCCGTCGGTGCCGGGCGGGATCACCGCGCCCAGGAAGCGCTTTTCGGCCAGCGAATGCAGCGCCGGATTGAGCGCCATCGGCCGGCGGTGGAACTGCACGTCGGTCTCCGGCCCGTCCAGGTCCCAGCCGGTGAAGACCTTGGCCAGTCCCTGCACGTCGGCATTGTCGTAGGTCTCCACGGGGGCGCCGTTCACCAGCCGCGGCGTGCCGTCGCGGTTCAGTTCGACCAGGCCGATGCTGAACAACTGCATCACCTCGCGCGCATAGTTCTCGTCGGGATGGCGGCCGGTGCGCGGGTCTTCCTTGCGGTTGCCGCGATAGGTCAGCATGCAGCCCATCGACAGATTGCGGGTGACGGCGGTGAGCAGGTCCCGGTAGTTGCCGAAGGCATGCTCGGCCAGCAGGTCCATGAAGCCGGCGGCGCCGAACAGCGGCCAGTTGGCGGTGATCGACGCCACCCCGACCACGAAGATCTCCGACAGCGCGAACGCCACCCGGGTGCGCACCTGATCTTCCGCGCTGATGAACTTGCGCCACAGCGTCGATTCCAGCGGCGCGTTGATGCCGTTGCCCTTGTAGGCCTCGGTGTTCTTGCCTTGCTGCAGCAGCCAGTCGAAATGGCTTTGCGAGGGCGGCAGCGCCAGTTGCGTGTCGAGCCACGCGGCGTAGCCGTCGCGCACCACCGCGTCGATCAGCGCCGGCGTCGGGCCGAAGGTGGCCTGCGCCAAAAAGCGCGAGGCCTGGCCGGGCGTGGGCGGGCGGGTTTCAGTGGAAGCGGGCGGCGCCGCTCCGGACGGCGACGCGGACATGCAGGCAGCCCCGGGATCGAATGCGAAAGCCTACGGTAGCGAAGCGCCAGGGGGGCTTCAAGACCGCCATTCGGACGAGGGACTAATCCTTTTGCACGAGGCGCGCGCGAGCGGCGCGCCGCCCCGCGCGGGGGGCGGCCGGGCCGCGCGGATTACACCGAACGGGTGATGCCGCCGTCGATGCGGATGTTCTGCCCGGTGATGTACGAGGAAGCGTCGGAGGCCAGGAAGGCGATCAGGTCGGCCACTTCCTCGGCGGTGCCGTAGCGGCCCATCGGGATGCGCGCGCGCCGGTCTTCCTTTTCCGGCAGGCTGTCGATGAAGCCGGGCAGCACGTTGTTCATGCGCACGTTGTGTTCGGCGTATTCGTCCGCGAACACCTTGGTGAACGCGGCCAGGCCGGCGCGGAACACGCCGGACGTGGGGAACAGCGCCTCCGGCTCGAAGGTGGCGTAGGTCGAGATGTTGACGATGGCGCCGGTTTTCTGCTGCTTCATGACCGGCGCCACCAGGCGCGCGATGCGCACCACGTTGAGCAGGTAGAACTCCATGCCCAGGTGCCAGTCGTCGTCGCTGATCTCCAGCAGCGGACCCTTGGGACCGTGGCCGGCGCTGTTGACCACGGCGTCGACGCGGCCCCACTTCTGCAGGGTCGCGTCCACCAGCCGCGCCAGGTCCTCGGGCGATCGGTTCGAACCGGTCACGCCAAGGCCGCCGAGTTCGGCGGCCAGCGCCTCGCCCTTGCCGGACGAGGACAGGATCGCCACGCGGTAGCCGTCGGCCGCCAGTTTGCGCGCCGCCGCCGCGCCCATGCCGCTGCCGCCGGCGGTGATGATTGCCACTTTATCCGTGCTCATGCGTCGTTCCCCAGGGTGTCGGAAAACGGCCATTGTAGGGGCGGGCGCGGCGGCCCCGCGCAGATCCCGCGAGGCCGGCAGGGGCGATCAGTCGACCAGCTTGAGCACGCCCTTCATCAGCGCGAAGTGGCCGGGGAACGAGCAGAAGTAGGCATAGTCCTGGCCGGCGGCCAGCTTGCTGACGTCGAAGGTGACCGAATCGGTCTCGCCGCCGCCGATCACCTTGGTGTGGGCGATGACCCGGGCGTCGTCCTTCTTGACGTAGTTGTTGTCCAGGCCGGCGGCCATGCCGTCGTTGACGGCGCCCTGCATGTCGGCCTGCTTGGTCAGCACCCAGTTGTGGCCCATGACGTTCTTGGCCAGGGTGCCCGGGTGCTTGAGGTTCACGGTGAACTGCTTGCAGCTCTTGCTGACCGTGATTTCCTTCTTGTCGAACTGCATCTGGTCGTTGCCGGCGATATCGACCGAGCATTCGGCCGCCAGCACGGGGGCCGAGGCCAGGGCCAGGATGGTCGCGGCGCAGAGATTCTTCAACAGCATGTTCATGCCTCCAGGGATCGAGGGGAGTGGAGCCGCGCGCGTCGCGGGACGGGAGCCGCGCGGCCGTTGCGCTATTCTCGCCCCAGTCTACTCCTCGTGGCGCGGGCGGGCCCGCAAGGGGTTTGATGCAACGCAAGCGGGCGTTACCGAATTGCGTGGCAGGGTCCCGCCTGCGCCGTTTTTCCGCGTTTTCCCGCGATGCCGCGGTTCAGCGGGCGGCGTCCGCGGCGGTGACGCGCCAGATCGCATTGCCGACATCATCGGCCACCAGCAGCGCGCCCTGGCGGTCCAGCGCCACGCCCACGGGCCGGCCGCGCGCCTGGCCCGCGTCGTCCAAAAATCCCGTCAGCACGTCTTGCGCCTGGCCGTCCGCGCGCGTGCCGGTGAACGGCACGAAGATGACTTTGTAGCCGCTGCGCGGGTCGCGGTTCCACGAGCCGTGCTGGCCGACGAACATGCCGTGGATGAACGGCGCCGGCAGCCTGGCGCCGCCGGACCAGGCCAGCCCGAGCGAGGCGGTATGCGGCCCCAGCGCGTAGTCGGGCACGATCGCCTGCGCCACCAGGTCGGGGCGCGGCGGCTTGACCCGGGTGTCGACGTGCTGGCCGAAATAGCTGTACGGCCAGCCATAGAAGCCGCCGTCGCGCACCGAGGTCATGTAGTCGGGCACCAGGTCGCTGCCCAGTTCGTCGCGTTCGTTCACGGCAGTCCACAGTGTCTTGCCGTCCGGCCCCCAGGCCATGCCCACCGGATTGCGCAGGCCGCTGGCGTAGAGCCGTTTGGCGCCGCTGGCGACGTCGATTTCCCAGATGGCGGCGCGGCCTTCCTCTTCCGCCATGCCGTTCTCCGCGACGTTGCTGTTCGAGCCGACCGTCGCATACAGCTTGGCGCCGTCGGCGCTGGCGATGAGGTTCTTGGTCCAGTGATGGTTGCGGCCTGAGGGCAGGTCGGTCACCTTGACGCCGGGCGCGTCGATGCGGGTCTGGCCGGCCTGGTACGGAAACCGCAGCACCGCGTCGGCATTGGCGATGTACAACTGGTCGCCGACGAGCGCCATGCCGAAGGGCGAATTCAGGCCTTCCAGGAACACGCTGCGCATCTGCGCCGCGCCATCGGGCGTCAAGCCGCGCAGCAGGGTGATGCGGTTGGCGCTGGGCGTGCGCGCGCCGGCGCGCTTCATGACGATGCCGGCGGCCCAGTCCTTGATGCCGCCGGAGGCCTCTGGCGGCTTGGGCGGCGCATTGGTCTCGGCCACCAGCACGTCGCCGTTGGGCAGCACGTACAGCCAGCGCGGGTGGTCCAGGCCGCGCGCGTAGGCGGTGACCGCCAGGCCGCTGGCAGGGGTCGGCAGGCCGGTCTCGCTCCAGCCTACCGCCTTGGCCGTGTTGACGGTGGGAATGAGGGTGGTATTGGGCGCGGGCAGTTCGGGCCGCGGACCCATGCCGGCCTCGACCGGCAGGCGCGCGACTTCGCCGCAGGCGGCCACCAGCCCGGCGGACGCGACCAACGCCGCCAACAGGTATCGAATTCGCATGGCCCGGCTCCCGGCGCGGATTGGCAGGCTTCCATCATACGACGGGGCGGCGCGGACTTTCGCGCTGCCGCATTCAGCGCATGTCGAACGCTTCCTGATGCCAGCGGACGTCGCCGCGTCCCAGCCGACGCAGGCCCTTGCGCAGCGCGGTCGCCAGCCCGGCGGGCCCGCAATACCAGACCTCGCCGACACGGCCGGCGGCCACTTCGCCCTGCGCCAGCGCGGCGGCATCCAGCCGCTGGCCGGCGGCGGCGCTGTGCACCTGGAGCGTGACGTTGTCCAGCGCGGCGCAGCGTTGCCGCAGCACCTCAACGAACGGGTCGGCCTCGCCATCGCGCACGCAGTAGTGCAGCCAGACGGGCGGCATGCGGCCGGGCTCCTCGCGGGCCGCCTCCAGCCACGCCAGGAAGGGCGTGACGCCGATGCCGCCCGCCACCCATACCTGCGGGCGGGCGGCGTGGCGCGCGAAGCGGCCGTAAGGGCCTTCCACCGTGACAGGCGCGCCTTCGCGCAACGTGGCGGCCAGCCGGCTGGTGTAATCGCCCAGCGCCTTGATCTCGAATGTCACGTCGCGGCGTTCGGAGTGCGGCGCGCTGGCGATGGTGAACGGATGCGCGCCCTCGCGCCGGTCGAAGGTGACGAAGGCGAACTGGCCGGCGGTGTGGCCGGGCCAGCGCGCATCGAGTTCACAAGTGACTTCGAGAATGCCCCCCGGACGTTGCGCCAGTGCCGTCACGCGGCCGGCGGCGCGCCGGCCCTGGCCGATGCGGCCGGCCAGCGACAGCACGGCGGCCCAGGCGCCGCCGGCCATCAGCGGCAGCAGCAGCACGCCGGTCGGCCCGGTCCAGTAATAGGCCGGCGCCAACGCCAGGGTATGGAACACCAGTATCAGGTAGGCCAGCGGCATGGCGCGGTGGATGATGCGCCAGGCATGGTAAGGAAAGCGGCGCCACAGCGTGATGACCAGCATGGCCAGCAGCGCGTAAATCGTCCATTCGCCCAGGTCCTTGGCCAATCCGCGCGAATCCGCCAGCATGGCCAGCACCGCGTCGCGCGCCGGCCGGCCCTCGGCGCCGACCAGCGCCTTCAGCGGCGTGCTGGCCAGCTTGACCAGCCAATGCGCGGCGCCGGCGCCGATGGCCAGGATGCCGGCCCATTTGTGCAGCCGGTAGACTTTGTCCATGCCGCCCAGCGGTCCCTCCAGCCAGGCTGGACGCAAGGCCAGCAGCATGATCAGCGACATCAGGCCGATGGACCAGACGCCCGTCAGGTACAGCGCCTGTTGGCGCAGCACCCAGGGCCAGGCGGCCGAGGCCGCCGGTTGCAGCAGGAGGGCGTCGACGGCCCAGGCGCCGGTCAGCGCGAGCAGGAACAGTCCCAGGGCGGTACGGGTTTTCATGGCATTTGCCTCAGTCCTTGATGCGGCTGCGCAGCACCGCGCCGGTCTGCGCATCGACGCGCAGCTTCACGCGCTGGCCTTGCGGGTTGTCGGCCTTGACGTCGTAGCCGCGGTGATGCTCCAGTTCGATTTCGGTGATGTTGCGATAGCCGGCGGCGGTCAGCACGTCGTAGATCTGGCGCACGGTCAGGATCTGCGCGGCGGGCGCGGCCTGGGCGGGCGCGGTCGCGGCGGGCGCCGGC
>NZ_CADIJW010000067.1 GCF_902859745.1 Achromobacter dolens
CGGACGCGCCGGCGCGGCGCGCTTGCGCGCCCGCTTGGGCGCCGCGATGCGCATGGCCGCGCGCTGCATGCGGCTCAGCTTCTTCGCGGCGGTGAAAAACAGATGGGTGAGACTGCGCGCCATTGATCGGGCCTGTGAACGCTGTGTGACTCCACGACGACGTTTGAAAACCGCCTGGCCGCAACGCGCGGCCCGCCGACTGCCGCATCCGCCGCGGGCGGACGCCCATGCTCCGGGACCGGCCCGGCTCAGAACCGACCGGACTGGATTGCCGCGCCGCTCGTCAGCAATTCCAGACAGGAGACCAGCGCCACCGCGATCGTGATGATGGAAAGCACCTTGACGACCTTGCTGGTGCCTGGCCGGGTCAGCGTCGCGGTCATGCGCGTGACGATGTATGCCCCAACCATCAGGCCGATTGCCGGAATCATAGAAGAGCCTCCCCTTGAAGAGTCTGTGCGGGCCCGCCGGATGCGCAGCCCCTCGATAACGCGGTACGCAGCCAAAGCGCCGCCTCTGCGGGCGGCTGATTTAGCGAGAGAAATGTATCACACAGTAACTTGCCCTCGCAGCTTTTCGAGCACCCCGCAGCGGCCGGGTTTGCAGAAAATCAAGGCGGGCCGCCCTGCGCCTCCGGCCGACTTGAGGCGGCGACGCAAAACCCTTATGGTGAAAACCCTGACTACAATTCTCGCTCGCTCCGCACACCATGTTCCCGAATGACCGCCGCCAGACCCTCGGAGAGGAAATCGCCAACACCGTCAGCCACGGTCTGGGCGCGGCTGGCGCGCTGGCCGCCGCCCCGATCCTGATCGTCGCGGCCACGCGCCAGGGCGATGCCGCGTTTATCGTCGGCGCGGCGATCTTTGCCGCCAGCATGTGCCTGCTTTACCTGGCGTCGGCCATTTACCACGCGCTGCCGGACAACCGCGCCAAGCGCCTGTTCAATGTGCTCGACCACTCGGCCATCTACCTGCTGATCGCGGGCACCTATACTCCGTTCGCGCTGGGCGCGCTGCGCGGTCCCTGGGGCTGGACGCTGTTCGGCCTGGTGTGGGGCATGGCGCTGCTGGGCGTGGGGCTGAAGGCGAGCAAGCGGCTCGACCGCCCCGCCCTGTCCACCGGGCTGTACCTGGCGATGGGCTGGCTGGTGGTCATCGCCGTCAAGCCGATGCTCGAGCTGGTGCCCAGCGGCGGCCTGTGGTGGCTGCTGGCCGGCGGGCTGGCCTACACCGGCGGCGTGGTGTTCTTCGTGTTCGACAACCGCTGGCGCTATGGCCACTTCGTCTGGCACCTGTTCGTGCTGGCCGGCACCGTTTGTCATTTCTTCGCCGTGCTGTGGTACGGCGCGGGCGCTGCCTGAACGCGTTCAGGCCACGCCCTGTCGACGCGCCGCGCTAGCGCGCGGGCACCTGCGCGGCTGGCCGCACGTAGCCGTCGACCAACTGGCGGCCGTGATGGATGGCGGCATCCACCGCCATGACCGGCGACGACACGAAGCCGCCGGCCGCGAACAACGGCACCAGGTGCGGGTCGTGCAGGCGGTGCCAATCGGCGGCCAGCTCGACCCCCACGGTCGCGGTGAAGGCGGGACGGGGGCTGCCCGCCACGGAAATGCGGGATACGCTGGCGATCAGCCGGTAGCCCTTGTAGACCATGTTGTTATGGAACATGTGTCCTCCTTTCTGAACCGATGGCCCCGCACGGCGGGGCTGTCGTTCACATTGCGCGAATCTGCGTCGCGTGCGGGCCTTTGGCGCCCTGCGCCGTGACGTAGCTGACGCGCTGGTTCTCGACCAGCGCCTTGTGGCCGTCACCGACGATCTCGGAGAAATGCGCGAACAGGTCCTTGCCGCCGTTCTCGGGCATGATGAAGCCAAAGCCCTTGGCGTCGTTGAACCACTTCACAATTCCGGTTTCCATCATTTCACTCCTTGCATGGCGGGCAGCGCCCGGGAAGGGAGCCAATCAAGGAAAGGGATGGCGAACAATGAGGCGCCAGAAGGGGCGCGATACCGGACGTTGATCACGATGCTCGAATAGCTGCAAGTCCACTATGGGTGCCAGAAAGGCGAAAGTCAACGGCTGTTTCCAATTAACATCCAGGCCGATACAGGCCGATACGTGATTCCATTGATCACTTTTGTGATATATCGGACCCGAGGAGGGCGGCATTCGGGCCAATTACGTAACTCTCTGCGCAAATGCCCGCTGCGGTCGATAAAGCGCGTATGCTGCAACGGTGGTGCTTGAACGCGCGTCTCCTCGCCGTATCGCCATCCCGGAGGAAGACGACCGTGAGTCGCATCGGAAGGTCCATTGCCAGATTCGCCAACGCCTGCGTGAAACTGCTGCCGCCCGCCACACCCGCGGCGGCCGACGCGCCGGCTCGATCCGAGCGCCCGCGCGAACACGCCGCGGTGTCCTCGCCGTGGCGCATCTACCGCATCTACGCCCGCCCCGGCCACCTGCTGCTGCGCGACGAGCATGGCCGCATTCTCGACCTGGGCGTCATGAAGGGCGCCGAACCCAACCTGACCTACCGCCTGTTCGCACGCGGTTTGCAAGGGCGCGGATTCGCGACCCGCACGCTGCTGCTCGATGACATCGCGCAGCGCATCGAATCGGGCGAGGTCGGCAACGAATTGCTCAAGCTGCCGCTGTGGACGCAACCGCTGGGCGCGGACCTGGATCGCGGCACGCATACCGATGTGTCGATGAAACTGCGGCGCTGAGTCCCCCCCCAGGGCCGTGCCGGCACGCCCGCAGCCGTCCCTAGTCGGCCGCGTGCAGATAACTCGTGGGCGGACGGCCCAGCACGCGCCGGAACATGGTCGAGAACGCCGCCGGGCTCTGGTAGCCGAAGTCCAGCGCGATCGCCGTCACCGGCGCGCCGGCGGCCAGCCGCGCCAGCGCCAGCACCACGCACGCGCGCTGGCGCCAGGCCGAGAACGCCATGCCGGTCTGCTGGCGGAAGTGGCGGCTGAAGGTGCGCGGGCTCATGTGCAGGCGCTCGGCCCAGGCCTCGGGCGACTGGCGCACGTCGGGCGCGGCGACGAAGGCGCGGCACAGCGGCGCCAGGCGCTTGTCGCGCGGCAGCGGGATGTGCAGGGGCAGCACCGGCGCGCGCGTCACCTCGTGCAGCAGCAGCGCCGCCAGCGCCCCGTCGCGGCCGGCCGGGTCGTAGTCGGCAGGCATGTCGACCGCCGCCAGCAGCAACTGACGCAGCAGCGGCGACACCTCGACCACCTCGCAGGCGGCGCTGCCGGCACGGGCCGCGCCCGGCTCGATATAGGCGCTGCGCGTACTGACGTCCTGCATGCGCACCTGGTGCGCCACGCCCGCGGGGATCCACACGGCGCGCTGCGGCGGCACCACCCAGTTGCCGTCGCGGGTGACGACGTGCATGACGCCGGTGGCCCCGTACAGCAGTTGCGCGCGGCGGTGCGTGTGCGCCGGCAGCAGGTGGCCGGGCGGGTAGTCGTTGCCGATGGCAACCACCGCGCGGTCGAGGCGATCGTGCTGATCGATGTGGCTGTTTCGCATGACGGGACGTGGCCGGAACGCAAACATTATTGTCCAATCCTCGAAAGCAAGCCAGCGCCAGCCGCCCTATCGTGGCGGTTTCACGGAAAGGACGCATGAAATGCTGTACGTGACATTGGCGCTGTTCGGCGCGTTGAGCGGCGTGACCACGGTGTTGTTCGGTTTTGGCGGCGGCTTCGTGGTGGTGCCGGTGCTGTATGGCGTACTGACCGCCACCCACGGCGCGCAGGACGCCATCGGCCAGGCGGCCATGCACATCGCGGTGGCGACCTCGACCTGCGTGATGATCGTCAACTCGGTGGCCGCGACCCGCAGGCACCAGCGCGCCGGCAACATCGTGCGCAGCTACGTCTGGCCGCTGGCCGCCTTCATCGGGGCGGGCGCGCTGCTGGGCGCCTGGGCCGCCACCCGCGCCAGCGGCGACCTGGTGCGCCATGCCTTCATCGCCTATCTGGCCGTGACCATTCTCGACTGCGTGCTGCGCCAGGGCTTCATGGCGCAGCGGGAGACGCGCGCGGCGCGGCCCCTGGGCCAGGGCGTGACGGTCGGAGGCGGCGTGGCGATCGGCGTCATCGCCACGTTTCTGGGCGTCGGCGGCAGCGTGATGACGGTGCCGCTGCTGCGCCGCCGCGGTTTGCCGATGGCCAAGGCCGCGGCCATGGCCAATCCGCTGACGCTGCCGGTGGCGATTGTCGGCACGCTGGCCTACATGGCGGCGGCGCGGGCGCTGCCGGCGCCGCTGGCGCCTTGGATCATCGGCTATGTCGACCTGCTGGCCTTCGCAGCGCTGGCGCTGGGGTCGCTGGCCGGCATCCGGCTGGCGGCGCCGCTGATCCCGCGCATTCCGGACCAATGGCACGCCCGCGTCTACGTCGCGCTGCTGGCGCTGGTGCTGCTGAGCATGGCGCTGGCCTGAGCGCAGCGGCGCGGCGATGGCCTATGATCGGAGCATCCCACCCGATGGCGCCCTGCCTTGACTCCGCTGCCCGCCCCCTACGCGCCTTTTGTCCTGACCGGCCGCATTGCCCAACGCGTGCAACCCCTGCCGGCCGATGACGCGCCGGACCCCGCCGCGCGCCGCCAGGCCGAATACCAGGCGGGACGCGAACTGGCCGCAACGCTGCTGGCGGGGCTGGGCGCGCGCACCGTGCAGGTCGGCGCGGACGTGGACCGCGCGCCGCGCTGGCCCGAGGGCTTCGTCGGCTCCATCAGCCACAGCCGGCGCTTGCTGGGCGTGGCCGTGGGCCGCCTCGCCGACACGCGCGGCCTGGGCATCGACCTGGAAGCGATCGCCGGCGCCGATGCGCTGGAAGCGATCGAAGCCGTCTGCATGCTGCCCGATGAGCACGGCCTGGTGGCCGGCGCCCTGCCCCGCGCCGTCTGGGCCACGCTGGTGTTCTCGGCCAAGGAAGCGCTTTACAAGTGCCAGTTCCCGCTGACGCGCTGCCCGCTGGAATTCAGCGACCTGGCCGTGGTGCATGCGGACGTGACGGCGCAGCGGCTGGTGCTGCGGCTGCAGCGCGATGCCGGCCCGGATTTCCGGCGCGGCCAGTCTTTCCATTGCGGTTACCAGCAGGGCCAGGGACACGTGTACACGGCGGTGCAGTTGGCGCCCTGACGGCTCCGGCGCGGCAGCGACGCCCCCCGCCGCCGACACCCGGCCTGCGATCCGCTTGCGCAATGTCACGAAGTTGCGGGCAAAACATTTCCGCCGCCCGCCCGGGGCGCCACTCCCGCGCAGGCCCGGCGCCATCGTGGTCCGCCGACACAGGAAAACACATTGCGAAACTTGAACCGCCCCGGGGCCGGTTGTCATCATGGTCGGACATTCACCCGGAATTAGGAGGTTTCCATGCAGCGTTCCAAAACCGCAATCCTGTCGGCCGTGCTAGCCGCGGCCGTCTTGTCCGGTGCTCCCGTCCTGGCGCAGAACGCGCCCGCCAGCCAGACGCCGACGGCGCCCGCCGCCGCGCAACCCACCGACCAGCAGTTGCAGCGCTTTGCCTCGGCCTCGCAGAAGGTGTCGGGCGTGGTGGACGAATATCGGCCCAAGGTCGACGCCGCCAAGACCGACGCGGCCAAGCAGAAGGTGATCCAGGAAGCGGACGCCAAGATGGTCAAGCTGGTGCAGGCGGACGGCCTGTCCGTCGAGGAATTCAACGGCATCGGCCGCGCCGTGCAGCAGGATCCGCAGCTCAAGCAGCGCCTCATGAACATGGGCAAGGCCGGCGCGACCGTACAGTAGGCCCCCCTCCCCGCTCAGCGCGCCTTGGGGGTATCCTGCCGGGGAACCCTTCAAGGAGCGCGGCATCTTGACCCCCGATCTCACCCTGTACGACCTGGCCGGCGCCGATCCGACGCTGCGCTTCAGCCCGCATTGCTGGAAAACGCACATGGCGCTGGCCCACAAGGGCCTGGCCGCCAACACCGTGCCGTGGCGCTTCACCGACAAGGAAGCGATCGAATTCTCGGGCCAGAAGCTGGTGCCGGTGCTGGTGCACGGCGACCACGTGATCAGCGATTCGTGGCAGATCGCCTGCTACCTGGAAGACACGTTCCCCGAACGCCCCTCGCTGTTCGGCGGCGACACCGGCCGCGCGCTCAGCCTGTTCGCCAACAGTTGGGCCGACACCACCCTGGTGCCGACGCTGGCGCGGCTGCTGCTGCCGGAGATCCACGCCCTGATCGACGCCAAGGACAAGGACTACTTCCGCCATACCCGCGAAAAGCGCTTCGGCCCGCTCGAAGACCTGCCCGCGTTGCGGGAGGAACAACTGGCGGCCCTGCGCGCCTCGCTGCTGCCGTTGCGCCAGACGCTGGCGCGGCAGCCGTACCTGGCCGGCCAGCAGCCGGCCTATGCGGATTACGCGGTGTTCGGTTTCTTCATGTGGGCGCGCTGCACCAGCGCGCTGGAACTGCTGGCGGCCGACGATCCGGTGGCCGCGTGGCGCGAGCGGCTGCTCGATGCCCATGGCGGGCTGGCGCGCCAGGCGCCCGTGGCGGCGGCGTAGCCGGTCCGGCGCTGGCGCCAGGCGCACACGCGGGCGCCTGGCGCGGGCCGCCCCCCTGCTCCGGCGGGCGGCCGACGGACAGGCTCAGGTCTTCAGGCGATAGCCGGTCTTGAAGATCCAGCGCACCACCACCAGGCAGACGGCCAGGAACACCAGCGTCATGGCGACGCTGACCGTGACGTTGACGTCGGCCACGCCATAGAACGCCCAGCGAAAGCCGCTGACCAGGTACACCACCGGGTTGAACAGCGTCACGCCCTGCCAGAACGGCGGCAGCATCTTGATGGAATAGAAGGTGCCGCCCAGGAAGGTCAGCGGCGTGATGATCATCAGCGGAATGATCTGCAGTTTCTCGAAGCCGTCGGCCCACACGCCGATGATGAAGCCGAACAGGCTGAAGGTGACGGCGGTGAGCAGCAGGAAGCCCAGCATCCAGAACGGATGCGCGATCTCGAACGGCACGAACAGGCGCGCCGTGGCCAGCATGATCAGCCCCAGGATGATGGACTTGCTGGCGGCCGCCCCGACGTAGCCGGCGACGATCTCCAGGTACGAAATGGGCGCCGAGTGGATCTCGTAGATGGTGCCCGAGAAGCGCGGCATGTAGATGCCGAACGAAGCATTGGCCACGCTCTGGGTCAACAGCGACAGCATGATCAGGCCCGGCACGATGAAGGCGCCGTAGCTGACGCCGTCGATCTGCACCATGTGCGAACCGATGGCCGAGCCGAACACCACGAAGTACAGCGAGGTGGAAATGACCGGCGACAGCACGCTCTGCATCAGCGTGCGCCAGGCGCGGGCCATTTCGAAGCGGTAGATGGCGCGGATTGCGTAGAAATTCATGATTGTCCGTGCACCAGGCTGACGAAGATTTCCTCGAGCGAGCTTTCCGAGGAGTTGAGGTCGGTGAATTCGATGTCCAGCTCGGTCAGGCGCCGCAGCAGGCCGGAGATCTGGCCGCCGCCCTGGTTGTCGTAGGTGTAGACCAGTTGGCGGCCGTCGGCAGACATTTCCAGGTGGAACGGCTCCAGCGCGGTCGGGATGCCCGGCAGCGGCGCCTTCAGCGTCAGCGTCAGGCGGCGCTTGCCCAGCTTGGTCATGAGCGCGTTCTTTTCCTCGACCAGGATGATCTCGCCCTTGCGGATCACGCCGACACGGTCGGCCATTTCCTGGGCTTCCTCGATGTAGTGGGTGGTCAGGATGATGGTGACGCCGTTCTCGCGCAGGCGCCGCACCATGTCCCACATGCCGCGCCGCAATTCGACGTCGACGCCGGCGGTGGGTTCATCCAGGAACAGGATCTTGGGTTCGTGCGACAGCGCCTTGGCGATCATCACGCGCCGCTTCATGCCGCCGGACAGGGCCATGATGCGGCTGTCCTTCTTGTCCCACAGCGACAGGTCGCGCAGCACCTTCTCGATGTATTCGGGATTGGCCGGCTTGCCGAACAGGCCGCGGCTGAAGGTGACCGTGTTCCACACACTTTCGAAGGCGTCGGTGGAGATCTCCTGCGGCACCAGGCCGATGGCGCTGCGGGCGGCGCGGTAGTCGGTGAGGATGTCGTGGCCGTCGGCCAGCACCCGGCCCTCGGTCGGGTTGACGATGCCGCAGATGATGCTGATGAGCGTGGTCTTGCCCGCGCCGTTGGGGCCGAGCAAGGCGAAGATCTCGCCGCGTTGGATCTCCAGGTCGACGCTCTTGAGCGCCTGGAATCCCGAGGCGTATCGCTTGGATAGGCCTTGAACTGAAATGACCGGCTGCACTCTGGCTCCCAGCGTGGTGGACAACCGCTGATTTTACCCGCCTGCCGCGGGCGGCTTGTTCGGCCTGGTGGAACGGTGTGTTTGATAAATGCGATAACCGCGCCGGCCTGCCGTACACTGCCCGGAAAGGAAAAACAGGGCGGAAATCGCCCGAACCAGGGGAATCGGGCCGGCCAGGCCCGTCGAAAGGCTATGTTCGCGGATCTGAAACATCTGTCGCACCACGCGGCCTGGCGCCGTCAGTTGGAAATGTTGCTGGAATCGGCCGGCGAGGGCATCTACGGCATCGACCTGCGCGGCCGCTGCATCTTCATCAACGGCGCCGGCGCCGCCATGCTGGGCTACACCCCCGACGAGGTGGTGGGCCGCAACATGCATTACCTGATCCATCATTCCCACGCCGACCGCAGCCTGATGCCGGTGCACGACTGCCGCATCTTCAAGGCCTTTCGCGACGGCCGCGGCGAACGGGTCGACGACGAGGTGCTGTGGCGCCGCGACGGCTCCTGCTTCGACGCGCAGTATGCCTCGTACCCGATCCGCAACGACCAGGAAGTCGTGGGCGCGGTGGTGACGTTTTCGGACATCAGCGCGCGCAAGCGCATCGAGCGCGAGCTGCAAGCCACCCGGGCGCAACTGGAAGCGCGGGTGCAGGTGCGCACCGCCGAACTCAGCGCCGCCCATGAATCGCTGCGGCGGCTGGCCTCGCACCTGAGCACGCTGCGCGAACAGGAACGCGCCCACATCGCCCGCAATATCCACGACGACCTGGGCGCCTCGTTCACCGCGCTGCAACTGGACCTGAACTGGCTGCGCCGGCAACTGGCGGGCGAGCCGCCCCTGCAGGCCCACCTGGACCGCATGCTGGAGGTGACGCAGACGGCCATGGACGCCACCCGCCGCATCCTCAACGACCTGCGACCGGTGGTGCTGGACCACCTGGGCCTGTGGGCGGCGCTGGAAACGCTGCTGCAGGACCTGCAGGCGCGCAGCGGGCTGCGCTGCCGCTACCTGTGCCCGCCCGACACCGAAAGCCGCCGCCTGGAGCCCGAGGCGGAAATCGCCGTCTACCGCATCGTGCAGGAACTGCTGACCAATGTGCAGCGCCACGCGCGGGCCCGCAGCGTCAGCGTCAGCGCGGTCTGGGGCGAGGATGGCCTGCTGCTGGAAGTGGAAGACGACGGCGTGGGCATGCGGTTGCCCGAGACGCGCCAGACCTTCGGCATCCTGGGCATGCGCGAACGGGCCCGCGCCATCGGCGGCGACCTGGAGCTGGACAGCGCGCCCGGCGCCGGCCTGTGCGCCCGCCTGCGCCTGAACCCGCAAGCGGCCTGAGGAGACGACGCCATGCCTCTGAACCTGCTGATCGTCGACGACCACCTCATCATCCGCCGCGGCCTGGCCCGCATCCTGCAGGAAGACCCGCGCGTGGGCCTGGTGCGGGAGGCCGCCGATGCCCCCGCCGCCCTGCGCGCGCTGCGCCAGGAGCCCTTCGACGCGATGGTGCTGGACGTGGCGCTGGGCGAGCGCGACGGCCTGGACGTGCTCAAGACGGTGCGCGCCGACCATCCGGCGCTGGGCGTGGTGATGCTGTCGGTCTATCCGGAATCGCAGTTCGCGGTGCGGGCCCTGCGCGCCGGCGCCCATGCCTATCTGAACAAAGGCTGCGATCCGGACGAGCTGCTGGCGGCGCTGGTCAATGCCGCCGCCGGCCGGATGTACGTCACGCCGGCCGTTGCCGAACTGCTGGCGCACACCGTGCGCCAGGACAGCACCCGGCCGCCGCACGAGCTGCTGTCCAACCGCGAATTCCAGGTGCTGCAGTTGCTGGCGGCCGGCAAATCGGTGTCGGCCATCGGCGAGCAGCTGGCGCTGTCGGTGAACACCATTTCCACTTACCGCGCCCGCATCTTCGAGAAGCTGGGCGTGCGCACGCTGGTCGAGCTGGTGGACTATGCCCGCGCGCACCACCTGGGTGCGCGCTGAGCGCGGCGCGCACCGGCCCGGCGCGGCCGCGCACCGTGTAGTGCGCCCCCTACATGGATATCGTCGAACCGGCGATACCGGGCGCCGGCGGCGCGCCCCAAGATGGAGGCATTCCGAACCCTGGAGGCCTCCATGTCCCTGTTCAGCAATCCGTTCGATCCCGCCAGCCGCCTGGCCTGCGCCTGCGGCCGCCATGCCTCCCAGGCCGAGCACGCGCGCGCGGCGGCGGACGGCCAGGACGCCCGCGCTGGCGCGGCGTCCGGCGACGCCGCCTTTGACCGCGCGGTGGAAGGCGCCGTCATGCGCGCCCTGTTCCCGCAGGACGCCCTGCGCCGCCGCTTCCTGCGCGCGGTCGGCGGCGGCACGGCCATGGCCGCCGTCGCCGCGCTGTTCCCGCTGGCGGCCGCCAAGGAGGCCTTTGCCCAATCCGCCGGCCCGCTCGAGAAGCAGAAGCTGAAGGTCGGCTTCATTCCCATCACCTGCGCCACGCCCATCATCATGGCGCACCCGATGGGGTTCTATGGCAAGCAGGGACTGGACGTGGAAGTGGTCAAGACCGCCGGCTGGGCGCTGATCCGCGACAAGGCCATGTCCGGCGAGTACGACGCCGCGCACATGCTGTCGCCCATGCCGCTGGCCATCTCGCTGGGCGTGGGCGCCAGCCGCGCGGTGCCGTGGACCATGCCCGCCGTGGAGAACATCAATGGCCAGGCCATCACCCTGTCCATGAAGCACAGGGACCGGCGCGATCCGAAGGACTGGAAGGGCTTCAAGTTCGCCGTGCCGTTCGACTATTCCATGCACAACTACCTGTTGCGCTACTACCTGGCCGAACATGGCCTGGATCCGGATACCGATGTGCAGATCCGCTCGGTGCCGCCGCCCGAAATGGTGGCCAACCTGCGCGCCGACAACATCGACGGATTCCTGGCGCCGGACCCGGTCAACCAGCGCGCGGTCTATGACGGCGTGGGCTTCATCCACACCCTGTCCAAGGCCATCTGGGACGGCCATCCGTGCTGCGCGTTCTCGGCCAGCCGCGAATTCGTGACCGCCCAGCCCAATACCTACCAGGCCCTGCTCAAGGCCATCATCGAGGCCACCGCCTACGCCCGCGACCCGGCCCACCGCAAGGAGATTGCCGCAGCCATCGCCGCGCCCAACTACCTGAATCAGCCGGTCACGGTGGTGGAACAGGTGCTGACCGGCACCTACGCCGACGGCCTGGGCAACGTGCTCAAGGACCCGCAGCGCATCGACTTCGATCCCATGCCGTGGGGTTCGTTCGCGGTGTGGATCCTGACGCAGATGAAGCGTTGGGGCCAGATAAAAGGCGATGTCGACTATCAGAAAGTCGCCAATGAGGTGTTCCTGGCGACCGACGCGCTGCGCCTGATGCGCGAGGCCGGCCTGACCCCGCCCGCCGACGCCGCCAAGACCTTCAGCGTGATGGGCAAGCCCTTCGATCCGACCCAGCCCGAGGCCTACCTGGCCGGCTTCAAGATCCGGAGGAGCTGATGCGGGCCGTGCAACCCTGGCGGGCGACCTTCCTGTCCGTCATCCTGTTTCTGCTGTTCCTGCTGCTGTGGCACGTCGCCACCCGCCCAGCCGCCGGCGGGGCGACGGTCGATCCGGCCTATGCGGCGCTGGTTGGCAACGCCGCCGCCAGCGGTTCGCAGACGCCCTTCCCCGGCCCGGCCGAGGTCGGCGCCCGGCTGTGGCAGCACCTGCGCGATCCGTTCTACGACCGCGGCCCCAACGACAAGGGCATCGGCATCCAACTGGCGTATTCGGTGGCGCGGGTGCTGACCGGCTTCCTGCTGGCGGCGCTGGTGGCGATTCCGCTGGGCTTCCTGATCGGCATGTCCAGGACCGTCTATCGCGCCTTCGACCCGTTCATCCAGGTGCTCAAGCCGATCTCGCCGCTGGCCTGGATGCCGCTGGCGCTGTACACCATCAAGGATGCCGACACCTCGGCCATCTTCGTGATCTTCATCTGCTCGCTCTGGCCGATGCTGGTGAACACGGCGTTCGGCGTGGGCGCCGTGCGGCAGGACTGGCTGAACGTGGCGCGCACGCTGGAAGTGTCGCGGCTGCGCACCGCCCTGCTGGTGATCCTGCCGGCGGCCGCGCCCACCATCATGACCGGCATGCGCATCTCGGTCGGCATTGCCTGGCTGGTGATCGTGGCGGCCGAAATGCTGATCGGCGGCACCGGCATCGGCTACTTCGTCTGGAACGAATGGAACAACCTGTCCATCGCCAACATCATCTGCGCCATCCTCTTCATCGGGTTGATCGGCATGCTGCTGGACACCGTGCTGGCGCGCGCCGCGCGGCTGGTCAGCTACCGGGAGTGAACGCCATGAGCCCACCCTTTCTGCAAGTGCAGGCGCTGGCCAAGCGCTACCCGGGCCGCGACGGCCGGCCGGCGGCGCCGGTGTTCGAGAACATCGACTTCGGCATCGAACAAGGCCAGTTCGTCTGCGTGATCGGCCATTCGGGCTGCGGCAAGACCACCATCCTGAACATCCTGGCCGGCATCGACGAGGCCAGCGAAGGCGTCGTCATCATGGACGGCCGCGAGATCGCCGGCCCGTCGCTGGCGCGCGGCGTGGTGTTCCAGGCGCACGCCCTGCTGCCCTGGCTGAGCGCGCTGCAGAACGTCGAATTCGGCGTGCGTTCGCGCTGGCCGGCCTATTCCCGCGCCCAGGTGCGCGAGCACAGCCTGCGCTACCTGGACATGGTCGGCCTGGCCCGCGCCGCCGACAAGAAGCCGTGCGAGCTGTCGGGCGGCATGAAGCAGCGCGTGGGCATCGCCCGCGCCTTCGCCATCCAGCCGCGCATGCTGCTGCTGGACGAGCCTTTCGGCGCGCTCGACGCGCTGACGCGCGGCACCATCCAGGACGAACTGCGCGCCATCGTGCAGGAAACCCGCCAGACCGTCTTCATGATCACGCACGACGTGGACGAGGCCATCCTGCTGTCGGACCGCATCCTGCTGATGAGCGCGGGCCCCCATGCCCGCATCGCCGAGTCGGTCGAGGTGGACCTGCCGCGCGGCCGCACCCGCGCCAGCCTGCACCACGAGCCGCGCTACTACGAAATCCGCAACCATCTCGTCGACTTCCTGGTCGACAAGGCTTCCCACAAGGAGTGAACCCCCATGATGTCCCGCGCCGAAGTCACCGAACTGATCGTCACCCGCCGCCTGGAAAAGAAGCTGTCCTGGGCCGCCATCGCCGAGGCCGTCGGCCAGAGCAAGGAATGGACCACCGCCGCGCTGCTGGGCCAGATGACCCTGACCGAGCAACAGGCCCAGGCCGCCGCCCGCCTGCTGGACCTGCCCGCCGACGCGGTGGTGCAGCTACAGGTGGTGCCCTACAAGGGCTCGCTGCCCACCACGGTGCCCACCGACCCGCTGATCTACCGCTTCTATGAGTTGATCAACGTCTACGGCACCACGTTCAAGGCGCTCATCAACGAAGAGTTCGGCGACGGCATCATGAGCGCCATCGACTTCAAGATGGACCTGACGCGCGAGGCCGATCCCAAGGGCGACCGCGTGCAGATCGTGATGAGCGGCAAGTTCCTGCCCTACAAGACGTATTGAGCAAGACACGGCGGGCGCGGCGGCCCGCCCGCGTCAACCTTCCACCGCCAGTTCTTCCCAGCCGAGATCGCGGGTGCGCGCCAGCGCTCCGGTCACGGCGGCGGCCGCGTCGCGCGCCGCGTTTTCCAGGGAATCACCGGCCAGCAGCCGCGCGGTGATGGCCGCCATGAACACGTCGCCGGTGCCATGCACCGAGGGCGGGATGGCGATCTCGGGGTGGCCCAGCACCACGCACTCGGCGGCCGTCACCACCGCCAGCCGCAGGGTGCCGGGCGCCGCCGTCTGCGGCGCGGCGCTGGTGACCACGATCCATTCCGGCCCCTCGGCGATCAGTTCGCGCGCGGCCGCCGCCACTTCGTCGATCGAGGCCAGCGGCCGGCCCACCATCTGCTCCAGCTCGAAATGGTTGGGCGTCATGCCGTGGGCATGCGGCACCAGCCTGCGGCGGTATTGCGCCACCAGCCCGGCATCCACGTACAGGCCGTCGTTGCGGTCGCCCATGACCGGGTCGATATGCACCCGCACCTCGGGCCGCGTCGCCCGCAGCCCGCGCAGCCAGTCCGCCAGCAGGTCGGCCTGGCCAGGCTGGCCCAGGTAGCCGCAGACCACGGCGCGCGCCACCGCGGTCACGCCGCGCTCGTCCAATCCGCGCAGCAGGCCCTCGCTCGAACCAGTCCAGCGGCACCGCGCCGCCGTGCAGCGTCGGATAGTGCGGGGTATTGCTCAGGATGACGGTGGGCAGCGCGATGGCGCGCAGCCCGGCCTGGCGGAACACCGGCATGGCGGCATTGTTGCCGACGCAGCCATAGACGACCTGCGATTGGATGGAAACGACGTCGACCCGCGCGGTCACGGCGGGCAGCGCTGCGCCGGGCGTGGCGGCAGCGGGAATGGCGGTCATACGCGGGCTCCTGCGAATAGGGACGGATGCGGCATATTCTATGCCCAGCCGGGGCCGTTCCGGGCGGCAGGCCCCGCCGCCGGCAGGGCCGCCGCCCTCCGCGTCAGTCGTGCGCACAGGCCAGCCAGCCCGCTCCATCCAGCACGGCGCCCTCGATGCCCGCCAGATGAGGCGCGAACGGATAGGCGAGCGACGACACGATCTGGCATTGCGCCAGCAGGGGGTGGTCGGCATTCAGCAGGTATTGGCAGCCGCCGGCCGCCGAGGGCACCTTCAACAGCAAGGTATCGCCCCGCGCCAGCCAGGCGTTGCCGAAGGCGCGCGAGGCCTGCAGATCGCTCTGCCAGCCGGCCGGCGGGCGCGGTTCAGCCACGGCAGCCGCGGGCACCCGCAGCTCCAGCAGGAAATAGCTGCGCGGCAGGGCGCGCGGATGCGCCACCTCGGCCTGGGCCAGGCGCGCGAAGACGGCGGCAGCGGGCGTGGCGTCCAGCACCACAACCGCCGCGCCGGCGGCATGCCAGCGGCCCGCGGGGCGGGCGCGCGGCATGAGGTCCTGGCAGTTGCTCAAGCGCCAGAGCGCGGTCATGGCCCGTTTCCTTCGTCGATATTTATCAGCCACTGCTCGATCAGCGCGGCGTAGCGGCCGTGCTGGCACAGCAGCAACGGCACCCGGCCATGCAGGCGCCGCTTGGGGCTGCGGAGCCAGCGTCGCGCGCCGTCCGCGCCGCCGAACACCAGCTCGGCCAGCCACGCCACCCGCAACGCCCGGTACAGCACGCGCAGGTCGGCCAAATCCAGGCCGGGATCGCGCAGCGCGTCGCGCGACCGCCCCGGCTCGACCTGCGGCACCAGCGCCAGCCAATGCAGGTCGCCGGCAAAGGCGGCACGCACCGCTTGCAGCAACGCGGCCGCGCACTGCAGGCTGGCGGGCGGCCCGGCCCGCCCCAGGGCCTGGCAGAGCCGAGCCTCCAGCGCCACGGCGATGCCGCCGGATTCAGGGCGCGCGAGCGGCGACGGCGGGTTGGGCGGACGCGGCGGCCGCGCTCTGCTCGAACGCGGCATTGAGTGCCGCGCCATCAATGCTGACGGTTCCTGCATTCAGCAGCCCCTCCAGGTAAGCCCTCGCCGCCAGTTCCTGGCGTTGGGTCCGCAACGCGGCACGCAACTCGTCCTTGACCTGCTCGTAGGGCGTCACGCTGGCCGGGCGCAGGTCCACCAGCTTCAGGATATGGAAGCCCGCCGCCGACTGCACCGGCGCCGCCACCTCGCCGGGCTTGAGCGGCTCGACCACGGGCCGCATTTCGGGCGTCAACTGCGCCAACGGCACGTAGCCGATGTCGCCGCCCTGGGCGCGGGTCGAAGCGTCCTGCGAATGGCTCTTGGCCAGCGCCGCGAAATCCGCCTTGGGCGCCTGGGCGCGCCTGGCCAGGTCCTGCGCCTGCCTGCGCGCGGCGGCCACGGCCTCGTTGTCGCCCAGGGGCGCCGCCAGGAAGATCTGGCTGACGCGGTACAGCGCCGGCTGCGCCAGTTGCGGCCTGGCGCGCTCGTAGGCGGCGCGCAGGTCGGCCTCGGCCGGATAGTCGTCAGGCGCGCGGCTGACCGAATCCAGGTAGGTCTGCAGCACGATGCGCTCCTGCGCCGCCTGGAAGGCGCGCTTGAGCTCGGGTCGCTCCTGCCAGCCCTGGGCGCGGGCCTGCTCGACCAGCGCCTTTTCGGCCAGGCGCGCGCGCAGCCACTGGTCCAGTCCGGCGCGATTGCCCTTGAGCTGGGCCCGGGCCTCGGGCGGCAGCGATTCGAGCTGGCGCGCCAGTTCGTCGCGGTCCACCTGCACCGCGCCCAGGGTGGCCACGGCTGGCGCCTTTGCCGGGGCCGGCTGGGCGGCGGCGGCAGCGGCCGGCGCCGCGCCCTTTTCCGGCGCGGCCGCCGCCTTGGCGGGCACGGGACTGGATTCGCTGCTCTGCGCCGGGCTGCCGCGCATCAGCGCCACCGCGCCGGCCAGCAACGCGATCAGCAGCACCGCGGCGGTCACGCGCAGCCGCGCGGGCTGATTGGGGAGAATGTTCATGGTCGGAACCTCGCTTGCCTGGATGCGCCATTCGCCGCCACGGCGGCCTGGGGGGTTGGGGACTTTGCCGTCCCGAACGCCAGGCGTCGGGCCGGGCGGATGGATCAGTTCAGCGCCTCGGTGGCGGCGTCCTGCCGCGGTTCAACGGCGTCGGTATCGGCGCCGGCTTCGGCGGAGGCGTTGGCGCGCAGGAACAGCAGGAACTCCTGCAACAGGCGGTCCCACAGCTCGACGGTGGCGCGCAGGTAGTTCTCGGACACGCCGCCGGCCAGGATCACGTCCAGTTCCAGCACCAGGAACACCCCCTGCAGCGTCAGGCGGGCGAAGCGCTTTTCAACGTTCCAGCGCTCGGCCAGTCCGGGCGGCAGTTCGCCCTGCACGCGCAGCGCGCAGCTCAGCGTGTAGTCCAGGTAGCAGCCGGATTCGACGGCGGGGTTGCCCATGCGCGCGGCGAAGCCCACGCCCTGGCTGGCGCTCAGCAATTGCACCATGCCGTTCTGCTCGGACACGGTGACGCGATAGCCGGCGGATTGCAGCAGTTCCTGCAGGCGTTCGACATTCACGTCGAGAATCAGGCTGGAGTCGGTCATTGCAGTCATTCCTAGGTAAAAGAGATCAATTCAGAGAGATCGGTCCGCAGGCAAAGCCGTTCATTACAGTCTCCCTGCATGAAAGAGATAAGACAGCGCCCTGGCGCTCAGGGTTGGGCCGGCGGCGCCGGCGGCGCGGCGGCGCCGACCTGCGCGTCGTACAGCCTGTCGCCATATGCCTGCGCCTGCTCCTCGAACTTGACGCGCGCGCTGCCGGCGAAAGGCTGCTTCATGGCCAGGATGCCGCCGGCGCCGATGCGCTCGTAGGCATTGAGGATCTCCTTGCCCGCTTCGTACATCTCGCGGTTCTTGGCGATGCAGGCCTTGGCCTCGGTGTCGCGCTGCGCCAGGGTGCGCGCCAGGGTCTGGCGTTCGGTCTCCTTGGCGCGCGACAGCGCCAGCAGTTCGTCATAGGCGCCCTTGAACTTGCCCAACTGCGCGTGGCTGGCGGCCACCTGCGCCTGGGCGCTTTCCATGACCGCGCCCTGCTGCTCGGCCAGCTTCTCGGCCTGGCCCTTGGCCTTGGCCAATTGGCCGCGCAGCGCCTCCAGCTCTTTCTGGGCGGCGTCGCGCTGGGCCTCGGCGGCGGCCTTGGCGGCGTTGACCTGGGCCTGCTCGCTCTGTAGTTGCTGCAGTTGCTGGGTGGTGCTGCGCAATTGGGCGCGCAGGCGCTCTTCCATGGTTTCGGCGTGCGCCGGCAGCGCCACGCTCAGGCCCGCGGCGCACAGGGCCGCGGCGGCGGCCAGCCGCCGGCCGCGCCCCAATGCCCGGGGCGGGCTCGATTCATCCCATAAGCTATGCATGTCCATGGCCTCAGAACCTGGCGTTGATCTCGAACTGCATGGTGTCGATGGACAGCGGCGCGCCGTAGATCTCGCGCGTGCTCATCCAGCGCAGGACGCCGTACACGTTCTTGTCGAAGGCATAGCCGCCGCCGATGTAGTAGCCGCGCGCGTTGGTGCCGCCCTGGTGGAACGACGAATCGTTGAAGGCATCGGGCAGCGCGTCCGGCTGGATGTACTTGTAGCCGACGAAGGCCAGCCAGTCGCCCTTCTCCTTCAGGTCGTACGAACGGCCCAGCGTGGCCTGCAGCATCCAGGCGTTGGGGCCGCTTTCGATGTCGCCGTTCTCGCCGACGTTATTGACGAGCTGGCCTTGCGAACGGCTCGCCATCTTGCTCTTGCTGTAGGCCAGGTTGCGCAGGTAATTGGCGTTCAGGCGCAGGCCCAGGCCGTCGAACACGCGCGTGTCCCAGCGCAGGTTCAGGTCAAGCAGGTCGAACTTGGACGCCAGGCCGACGTATTGCGGCTGCGGCGTGTTGGCGGGGTCGAGCGGGTTGGACGTGATGTTGCGCAGCAGGAACAGGGTGTTGCCCTTCTGCATGAAGGCCGGACGCGACCAGTCGGTGTCGCAGTTCTCCTGGCCGGCCCAGGGCGAGCAGGCGCTGGAGCGCTTGCCGGCGATGTTGTCGAAATGGTAGTAGGCCAGCGCGCCGCGCAGGCTGTTGCGGCTGTCGATCTTCCAGTCGGCGCCGGCCTGGGCGGCCAGCAGCCACTTGTCCTCGCTCTTGCCTTCCGAGAACGACGACGAGTTCCAGCCGTTCGAGCCGTACTCGGTCGAGAAGGCGCCCAGGGTGCCGAACAGCGTCACGTCGCGGCCTTCCAGCGGGTGCTTGAAGATCGCGGCAATGCCGTCGAAGTTCAGGTCGTTCGAGAACAGCATGTCGGTCGACTCGAACGGGTTGGCGATGCGGCCGCCCGTGACCGTGGCCCACTTGGCGGGGCGGTAGGTCAGGTAGGCCTGGTCCAGCCAGATGTCCTTCTTGCCCATGCCGCCGCCCAGCGTCTGCGAGGTCGACACCGGGCTGTCGTCGCTGCCGGTGGCCAGGCGGATGCCCGCGGTCCAGGATTCCGAGATGTCGGCGCGCACGCCCAGGCGGGCGCGGATGCGCAACTGGTTGCGGCGGTCCTCGCGCGTGTTCAGCATCGGCGGGTAGTTGCCGTTGGTGTTGCGGTTCAGGTCGTACGGGCCCTTGGCATTGAGCTTGGCGAAGTCGACGATTTCGTTGCTGTTGCTGCCCGAGTACAGGCGCGACTCGTCGCGCACGCGCACGTCGCCGTCGATGGTGATGCGCGACACCCAATCGGGGAAGGTATTCGGCTGGGCCCAGTTTTCCGCCTTGGCCTGCACCATCACTTCCGCCTTGACCTCGTCGCGGATCTGGTCGCGCACGGTCTGCGGGATGTACGGCACGCGCACGTCCCCCGCCTGGGCCACGGCGGCGCCGCGGTCCTGCGGCGCGCCGCGGGCGGTCTTGGCCTCAGCTTCGGCCTGGGCCACCAGGGCCTCGGCCTGCTCCGGCTTGAGCACGCCCTGCTGCACCAGCAGGCGGATCAGGTTGATGGTGGCGTTCTCGGACGGGGCGGGCGCGGCGTTGCCCGTGGCCGGCAACGCCACGGCGGCGCCCGCCGCGGCCAGGGCCAGCGATGCCGCCAACCGGTTCAATTGGAACTTCATTCTCTTGGCACTCCAGGATCGGTTCAATTCAGCACTTCAGGAGGGGCGGCGGCCGGTCAGCGATGCCCGGATCGGCATGCTGGCCGAGGCCGGCGGACGTTCATCCAGGCCCGGCACCGCGCGCAACGCCGCCACCACGCGGGCGTCGACGTCGGCATCGCCGCTGGAACGGGTCAGTTCGACACGCGTGATCTGGCCGCTGGCCGTGAGCCAGATGTTGGCTTGCAGGCGGAAGGTCAGATTGCGCGTGCGCTCGTCTTCGCGCAGGATCTTCTGCAGCGCGTAGGCGAGGTACTGGCTGTAGGTGGCGTTGCCGGCGCGGCCGCCGCCGCCGCCGGCCATGCCCTTGCCCTGGCCGGCGCCGATGTTGAAGGCGTCGCTGCCCGCCTGGGCATCGCCGTCGATCTGTATCGGGTTGGCCAGGTCGTCGGCCGGACGCGGCGGCGCCTCGTCCTGCGGCTTGGGCGGTTCGGGCGTGGGCTGCGGCTCGGGTTCGGGCGTGGCCACCGGCTCTTCCTTGGGCGGCTCGGGCTCCGGCGGCTTTTCCGGCTCGGGCGGCGGCGGCGGAGGCGGCGGCAGCGGGATGATCGCGGTGACCTTGGGCGCGTCGCGGCGCACCCCGGTCATGTCGTTGGCCCAGCGCCAGAGCGCGTAGGCGGCGGCGATCAACACCACCGCCACCGCCGCCAGCTTGAGCCAGCGGCGCGCGGGATGGGGGGTGCGCGGGGAATCGGATGCGTGGTGCGGCATGACGGTTGCCTCGGCCCCTTATTTCGGCTTGCCGGTGACCAGCCCGACCTGGGCCAGTTCCAGCCGGCGCAGCAGGTCCAGCACTTCCACCACCTTCTGGTACTGCACGGCGGCGTCGCCGCGCACGATCACCGGAAAGTCGGGATTCAGCGCCTTCTCCGTGCGCAGCCGGTCTTCCAGCTCGGGCAGGGTCACCGGGTAGGCGTCCAGGAACACCTGGCCCGCGTCGTTGACGGAAATCGCCTTCGTCTTGGGCTGCGACAGGGCGATGGACGAGCTGGCCTTGGGCAGGTTGACCTTGATGCCGGCGATCTGCGCCGTGGCGGTCAGGATGAACATGACCAGCACGACCATCAGCACGTCGACCAGCGGCGTGATGTTGATACCGTCCACGGGCGCGTCGTCGTCATCGTCCTGGGAAGCGGATACGGAAGCCATGGGGTCGTCTCCTTATGCTTCGGCGGCGGCCGGCTGCGCATCGCGCACGGCCGGACGGCTGGCGACGGGCGCGCGCGCGCCGCCGTGGTGGGCGGCTTCCTGGGCCTGGCCTTCGCCATGCACTTCGGCCAGGCGCGTCACGAACTCGTCGACGAACACGCGCATGTCGGCGCCGACTTCCTTGTTGCGCGAGACCAGGCGGTTGTAGCCAAACAGCGCCGGGATGGCGACGAACAGGCCCATGGCGGTGGCCAGCAGCGCGGCGGCCATGCCCGGGGCGATGGCGTTGATGTTCACGTCGCCGGCCATGGCGGTGCCCAGGAACACCACCATGATCCCCAGCACCGTGCCCAGCAGGCCGATGTACGGGCCGCCGGCAATGGCGTTCGAGAGCGAGCCGAGCCGGGCGCCCAGCAACTGGTTTTCCTTGGTGCGGACGGCGTCCATCGAGGCGCGGATGGCTTCGATGGTGGCGGCCGAGATAGAACTGGTGTCGGCGCCCTGCGCGCGGCGGGTGCGGATTTCATTGACCGCCACGCGGTACAGGCGCCACAGCGAGGCGTGCTCCAGGCGCTGGGCCAGGGCCTTGTCGTCGGCCAGCAGTTCCAGGCGCTGGCCGACCTTGGCGAAGGACTCGCGGAAGACCTCGTTGGCGCGCGCCACGCGGGCCACGTTGCGGCTCTTCTTGATCATGATGATCCACGACTGCACCATCATCAGCGCCAGGATGGCGATGATGACCCAGGCGTCGATCGGCACCGCCTTGAGCAAAAAGCCCAGGCCGCCGAAGCCGAAGCCCGACTGTTCCTCGTCGTTGCCGTAGGCCACCAGGCGCGATTCGGCGCCCTGCGAGATCGCGTCGGCCAGGATCAGCGCGGCGGGACGGGCAACGCGCGACAGGCGCACTTCGTCGATGGCGCCGACGAACGGCGCGTACACGCGCGGCGCCGGAGCGGCGGCGGCCTCGGCCGGCGCGGCGTCGGCATTGGCGGGCGCGGTGGCCGCCGCCGGCGCGGGCACGTCACCGCCCAGGGCGGCGGGCGTGTTCAGCGGCGGCAGGCTGACGGCCAGCGATGAGGTGGCGCGGCCGTTCACATACAGCGTGACCTGGCTGCCATCGGCGGTCACGGCCAGGTGCTGCCAGGCCGCGGGCGTGAGCGACTGGCCGGGCTGGCTGCGCTGGCCGTTCACTTCGACGAAGGGCACGCCCTGGTTGATGCCGATCAGCAGCGCGTTGCCGCCGTCGCGGCGCGCGTACACCAGTTGCTCGCCGGCCGGCTGGTCGGCGCGCACCCAGGCGCTGAAGGTGAAGGCGCCCGCGGCGGGCACGGCCAGCGAGGGGCTGGCGGGCAGCATTAGCGGCGCGCCGCCAGCGAATTGGGCGGCGCGGCCGATCACGCCGTCTACCGCGGCGGCCATGGGCGTCTGGGCGTTGTTGCTGTTGCCGGTGGTGTCGCGCGGCGGCGCGCCGGCCGCGCCATCGAAGTGGTAGACCAGCGTGTAGTTGGGGTCGAAGGTCAACTGGCCGTTGGCGGAAGCCGGCGCCTTCTGGTTGCCGTAGTACATCCAGATGTCCTGGCGCTGGCCGTCGGCCAGCGCCGGCAGGTCCACCCAGATCAGCGCCATGCCCAGCAGCGGATCGAACGCTTCCAACTGGTGGTTCAGCACGGTCTGGTCATCGCCGGCCACGAAGCGGATGTCCGCGCCCTTCTCGTTGATGCCGTCGAAGGTGAAGTTGCCGGTGTGCAGGCGCACCAGCAACGGCGCGCGGCCGGCGGCGGCGCCCAGCGGCGCGCCCTGCGGCGTGCTGTCGACGGTGATCTGCTTGCGGTACTGCCAGTCGGGCTGCCACCAGGCGTTGGCGGCGGACGGCAGCACGCCGGCCAGCACGGTCAGTAGGAGCATCAATAAGCGTTGCATGGTCAGGACTCCGGGATAAATACGGTTTCGCGCGCGCTCAGAAACTGGCGCGGACGCTGAAGTTCAGTCGGGGATCGTGTTTCTTGGTGTTGGGGCCGTCCTTGAGCGGATAGCCCCAGTCCAGCGAGCCGGACAGCCAGTCCAGCACCTGCAGGCGCGTGCCCAGGCCGACGCTGGCCAGCGAGTAGCTGGCGTCCTGTTCGGGTAGCGGGTCGCGCAGGCGCAGCGTGGCCGCATCGGCGAAGGCATAGAAGCGCCACTCGTTGACATTGCTGCCGAGCCAGCGCGCCAGCGACGGCGTGCGCCACTCGACCGAACCCAGGAAGCCATCGTCGCCGGTGCGCTCGGCGGCCAGGTAGCCGCGCACGCTGGTGCTGCCGCCGGCGGAGAATTGCTCGTTCGAGACCAGCGCGCCCGAGGCCAGTTGGAAGCCGGCGCGCAGGCCCAGTTGCCAGTCGCCGAACAGGTTCTGCGTGTGAGTGCCGTCGCCGCGCAGCAGCGCGAAGCTGGGGCTGGCGCGGTAGCGCTTGTCGTCGAATTCCTTCCAGTCGCTGCCCAGGCCGAAGAAGGAACGGCTGGCGCCCACGAGCGACAGGCCGACGCTGCTCTGCGACGACTCGGAATAGCGGTAGCCGTTGTACGAGAAAGTGAACGGCACGTACTTGAGCGGGATCAGGTCTTCGTTGCCGCCAAAGCGCGTGGTCTCGTCGAACTTCTTGTAGTCCAGGCCGACCGACAGCGAGTTGTACCAATCGCCCTGCGGCGCCAGGGTGTAGATGGCGCTCATGCCGAACGAGTAGCCCTTGCCCAGCACATTGGTGCCGCCGATGGTGGCCACGTTGCTGTCGCTCTTGTAGCCGGTGAACTGCAGGCTCCATTGCTTGTCCAGCGGCATCGAGTAGGAGCCGGACCAGACCTTAGCGTTGTCGGTTTCCTGCGGCGCGGTGAAGAACGTCAGGCTGACCGAATGGCCCAGTTGCCACAGGTTGTCGTAGCCCAGCGACGCCGTGCTGCGCAGGCGCGTGGTGTCGGCGCTGTAGTCGTTGTTCAGGCCCAGGCTGGCGTGCCACGGGTTCTTGTCCTCGACCTTGAGGTCCACGTCCATGGTGCCGGGGATGCGGCCTTCCTTGACCAGCGGCACCACCTGGCGGCTGGCGCCCTTGTTCAGGCTGGTCAGCTCGGCCTGCGCCTGGTTGAAGTTGGGCACCTCGCCCTCCTTCAGCGCCGGCACCTCGTCGCGGATGGCCAGCGGCGAATAGTGTTTCGCGCCCACCACGCGCACGCGGCCGACCTTGGTCTCGGCGACCTGCAGGAACACGATGCCGTCGGCCACCTGCTGCTCGGGCAGGTCAACGTACACGGACTGGTAGCCGCGTTCCTGGTAGACGGCCTGCAAGGCTTCGC
This sequence comes from Achromobacter dolens, assembly GCF_902859745.1. Classification (GTDB taxonomy): domain Bacteria; phylum Pseudomonadota; class Gammaproteobacteria; order Burkholderiales; family Burkholderiaceae_B; genus Achromobacter; species Achromobacter dolens. Next base: position 24,508 of record NZ_CADIJW010000067.1, read on the forward strand.
GCGCGGCCTCGATGTCGGCCAGCGTGCGGTCCGGTCCCAGGTAGGGATAGACGGCCTTCTCGATGTCGCGGGCATCCAGCACGGTGTTGCCGCGCACGATGTATTCGTTGACGTTGACGCGGCGCGCCTCCTGCGCGGCCGGCGCCGGCTGCGCCCCGGCCACGCTCGCGGCCAGCG
>NZ_CADIJW010000068.1 GCF_902859745.1 Achromobacter dolens
CGGCGACCGCGGCGGGAGACAGCGCGGCGGCGGCAGGATCGCCGGCGCCGACGCCGTGGCCGCGGTCCACCCCGGCATCGGCGCCCGGGCCATTGGCCTGCAGCGACATGGGTCGCAGGCCCAGGCGCGCGGCGGCGGCCTCGAAATCCTGGCGCAGGGCGGCATCGCCGGCGGGCAGGCTCAGGAACAGGGGCAGGTCGGCGTGGGCGACGGCGGGCGTGCCGTCGGCGGCGAAAGTGGCCGCCGTCTCCAGCAGCCGCTCGACATGGCGTCGCGGCAACCCTTCCGTCGTCAGTAGATGCAGCAGTTCGCCACGGCGGTCGAGTTGTGGATTGAGCATGGGCGGGGCCGGCGGCGTCAGAGCGCCGGCGGCTTGTCCAGGTAGCGTTGCAGGATGACGGCCGCGGCCATGGCGTCGTCAGCCGCGTGCGTGCCCAGCAGGCGTTGCGCCTCCATGCTGGAGCCGCGCTCGTCGACCAGCTCCACCGCAACGCCGAAGCGGCCGTGCAACTGGTTGGCGAAGCGGCGGCAGCGCGCGGTGGCGGGCTGTTCGCCGCCGTCGCTGTCGAGCGCCAGGCCGACCACGACGCGATGCGGCTGCCATTCGCGCAGCAGCGCCTCGATGCGCGCGAAGCGCACGTCGCGCACCTCGCTGAAAATGATTTCGAGCGGCCGCGCGTGGCGCGTCAGCGTATTGCCGATGGCCACGCCGATTTTCTTCTCGCCGAAATCGAACGCCAGCAGGGTTTCTTCAGGCATGGCCCGCGTCGCCGGCCAGCATCACGGGATCGATGCCCAGCAGCTTGAGCGCGGCCGGATAGCGATCCTCGGGGGGCACGTCAAAGATGATGTGGTCGTCGGCGCCGACCGACAGCCAGGCGTTCTGGCCCATCTCGCTTTCGAGCTGGCCGGCGCCCCAGCCGGCGTAGCCCAGCGTGACCAGCATGCGGGCGGGCCCCTTGCCGTCCGCCACCGCCTGCAGCACGTCGCGCGAGGTGGTCAGGGCCATGGCGCCCAGCTTGATGCTGGAGCTGTAGTCGCCCGCGGGCGCGTGCAGCACGAAACCGCGATCGGTCTGCACCGGACCGCCGAAGAACACCAGCGTGTCCTTGACCGGAGCGATCTCGAGCGCCAGGTCGATGCGTTCGAACAGCGTGCCGAGCGTCAGGTCGGTGGGGCGGTTGATGACCAGGCCCAGGGCGCCACGTTCCGAGTGTTCGCAGATGTAGATGACCGAGCCAGCCAGGCTGCCTTCGACCATGCCCGGCATGGCGATCAGGAACTGGTTGGCGAAGTTGGCGGCCTGTGTGGTGGCCTCTTCGTGGTGTTTTTCCGTCATGGCAACCCCTTTGTGGGTAGTCTGATAGAGCCGGGGGCCCGCCACCCTGGCGTGGCCCGTCGGGAGCGCGGGGCGGGCATGGCCCTCCCCCTCGTTGCAAGCCTTGGCGGAATACGTCAGTGCTGCGCGTCAGATTTCCATCAGTTCGAAGTCCTCTTTGCGGGCGCCGCATTCAGGACAGACCCAATTCGGCGGCACGTCTTCCCAGCGGGTGCCGGGCGCGATGCCCTCGTCGGGCAGGCCGGCCTCTTCGTCGTAGACCCAGCCACAAATCAGACACATCCAAGTACGCATAGTTCTCTCTTACATCAATTCCCTGCCGTCGTCCCCCCTACGGGGCAAAGGCGGGAGGCATCCATTAGAATGGGGACAATCTTACCGAAACCCAATAGGGGTTCCCCTGATTCTCCGCAAATGAGTCCGGGCACCCTAACTCTAGCGCTGTCCACGTGGCCCCCGTTACTCCCCCTCTCGTTTTGGTCTTCGGTCCGCTCGATCCCTCGGGCGCCGACGGTTTGCCCGCGGACGCCGTGACCTGCGCCCGCCTGGGCTGTCACGGCCTGGCGGCCGTCACGGCGCTGACCGTGCAGGATACCGCCGGCATCGAAGAAATCCATCCCGTTTCACCCGACCTGCTCGACGATCAGGCACGCTGCCTGCTCGAAGACATGTCGGTGCAGGCGATCAAGGTGGGCGGACTATACACCGCCGAAACGGCAAGCGTAGCCGCCCAGGTAGCCGCCGATTACAGCCAGGTGCCGCTGGTGCTGCACCTGGGCCAGCGCGCCCAGGTGCCGGCCGACGCCGCCGACGAGGACGACGCTGACGACCTGCTGGCCGCCATCCTCGAGCTGGTGCTGCCGCAGACCGACCTGCTGATCGTCGAGCACCTGCGGCTCGCGCAGTGGCATGCCGATGGCGACATCGATATCGGGGACGCACCGTCGCCGATGCACGCCCTGGTGGCCGCCGGCGCAGAATGGGTGCTGGTGCTGGGCAGCCCGCAACGGCCCGGTCACCACGCCAACGTGCTGCTCGGCCCCAACGGCCAGACCACTACCCTGCCGTGGCAGGCGCCCCCGGACCGCAACGGCGACGCCGGCGGGCTGGCCGCCACCGCCATCACCGCCCTGCTGGCGCGCGGCCTGGAAATGCCCGAGGCCGTGCGCCAGGGCCTGGCCCACGCCGATGCGGCGGTCGCCGCCAGCTTCCTGCCGGGCATGGGCCGGCGCATTCCCAACCGGATCCAACCGCAATGAAAGCCCTGCGTTTTCCCGCCGGCCTGTACGGCGTGACCCCCGAATGGGACGACACCGAGCGGCTGCTGCGCGCGGTGCGCCAGGCCGCCGAGGGCGGCATGCGCGCGCTGCAGTTGCGCCGCAAGGACGTGCCCGACGCGGTGCGCGCCGAGCAGGCGCGCGCCCTGGCGCCCCTGTGCCGCGAGCTGGGCGTGGTGTTCCTCATCAATGACGACTGGCGCCTGGCGCTGGAAGTCGGCGCCGACGGCGCCCACGTCGGCCGCGACGACGACAGCCTGGCCCGCATCCGCGCCGAAGCCGGCCCCGACCTGATCCTGGGCGGCTCCAGCTACGACGACCTGGGCCGCGCCCGCGAGCTGCTGGACGCCGGCGCCGACTACATCGCCTTCGGCGCCATGTTCCCCTCGCGCGTCAAGCCGGACACCGTGCGCGCGCCGCTGTCGGTGCTCACCGAGGCTCGCGCCCTGGTCGAGCAACGCGACGCGCCGCGCCCCGCCGTGGTCGCCATCGGCGGCATCACGCCCGGGAACGTGGCGTCGGTGGCCGCCGCCGGCGCCGATTCGGTCGCCGTCATCACCGGCCTGTTCGAGGCGCCCGCCATCCGCGCCGCCGCCGCGGCCTGCGCCGCGCCCTACTCCATCAACCGCAACCTGAAGCCCTGACCGCCATGTCCCGTAACGCCCAGCTTTTCGAACGCGCCAGCCGCAGCATCCCCGGCGGCGTCAATTCGCCCGTGCGCGCCTTCCGCTCCGTGGGCGGCACGCCGCGCTTCATCAAGCGCGCGCAGGGGCCGTACGTGTGGGATGCGGAAGACAAGCAGTACATCGACTACGTCGGTTCGTGGGGCCCGGCCATCCTGGGCCACTCGCATCCCGAGGTGGTGCGCGCGGTGCAGGACGCGGCCGTCAACGGCCTGTCGTTCGGCGCCCCCACCGAGGCCGAGATCGAACTGGCCGAAGTGCTGATCGCGCGCCTGCCGTCGCTGGAACAGGTGCGCCTGGTCAGCTCCGGCACCGAAGCCACCATGACGGCCATCCGCCTGGCGCGCGGCGCCACCGGCCGCAACAAGATCGTCAAGTTCGAGGGCTGCTACCACGGCCATTCCGACAGCCTGCTGGTCAAGGCCGGCTCGGGCCTCCTGACCTTCGGCAACCCCAGCTCGGCCGGCGTGCCGCCCGAATTCGTCTCGCACACGCTGACCCTGGAATACAACAACCTCGAAGCGGTGCGCGAGGCCTTCGCCCAGCACGGCGCCGACATCGCCTGCATCATCGTCGAGCCGATCGCCGGCAACATGAACCTGATCAAGCCGGCCGCCGGCTTCCTGGAAGGGCTGCGCGAGGTCTGCACGCAGCACGGCGCGCTGCTGATCTTCGACGAAGTCATGACCGGTTTCCGCGTCGGCCCGCAGGGCGTGCAGGGCCTGTCGGGCGTCAAGCCCGACCTGACCACGCTGGCCAAGGTGATCGGCGGCGGCATGCCGGTGGGCGCCTTCGGCGGCAGCGCCGAGATCATGAAGCACATCGCGCCGCTGGGCGGCGTCTACCAGGCGGGCACGCTGTCGGGCAACCCGGTGGCCGTGGCCGCCGGCCTGGCCACGCTGCGCCTGATCGCCGCCCCCGGTTTCTACGACAAGCTGGCGGCGCAGACCGCCAAGCTGGCCCAGGGCCTGCAGGAACGCGCCCGCGCCGCCGGCCTGGCGTTCTCGGCCGACTCCGTCGGCGGCATGTTCGGCATCTACTTCAGCGACAAGGTGCCAGCCACGTTCGCCGAGGTCTCTGCCTGCGACACGGCGCGCTTCAACCGCTTCTTCCACGCGATGCTGGACCACGGCGTGCATTTCGCGCCGTCGGCGTTCGAGGCCGGCTTCGTCTCGGCCACCCACGACGACGCGGTGATCCAGTCCACGCTGGATATCGCCGAGAAGGTCTTCGCGGCGATCTGAGCGCCGGCGCGGGGCTGTCGGCACGCGCTGGCCTCACGCTTGCCCCACAACGCCCTGGCGGCCCGACAGCGGCCGCCGGGGCGTTGTCGCATCCGCCCCTAGGGTGTCTTGTATTGCTGGTACAGCGCCGTGACGTTGCGCACGTACTGCTGGGTCTCGGCATAGGGAGGCACCGCGTCGTACTTGCGCACCGCGCCCTCGCCCGCGTTGTAGGCGGCCAGCGCCAGGTCCAGGCGGTTGGGATACTGATCGATCAGGCGGCGCAGCAGGCTCGATCCGGCCTTCACGTTGGTGGCCGGGTCCACCAGCGCCCGCTCGATGTCATCCGAGACCAGCAGGGTCGCCGCCGTCGCCGGCATCAGTTGCATCAGGCCCAACGCCCCCTTGGGCGAGCGCGCATCGCTGCGGAACCCGGATTCCACCGCGATGACCGCGGTCAGCAAGGCCCGGTCCACGCCCGAATCCCTGGCCGCCTGCGCGATCAGCTCGTCATGCGCCGTGGAGGGCGGCGCCGACCCCCAGCGCGCGGCGCGGTCGCCCAGGGTCAGCAGGCTGGCGCCGTCCCCCGAGCGCGGCTCGCAGTCCAGGCAGGCCTTGATGCGGTTGCCGCGCAGCGCGGTCCGAACCTGCGCGCGTTTGTAATACCTGGCGTAACCGTTGGGCACCTTCATGGCGCGCCAGACACCGAACGGATCTTTGTAACGGTAGATCTCGGTGGCGCGCGCGGCGTCCGTGGGCAGCAGCGCGCCGGCGGCCAGCAGGGCCGCCACCGCCAGACCGGCCAGGAAGGTCCGCCCGGCGCGTGGCCGTGCGGACGGAATGCATGAGAGTCGGAACATGGGGAAGGCGCTCCGGCGGCGTCCAGGGACGGGAAATCGAACGCCTATGCTGAGCCGGCGCGCCGGCTTTGTCGCTCCTGCCTATGCCCTAGTACCCGCCGCGCCGCCCGGCGCGGGCATCCCCGCACGGCCTGCGCCCCTGAAAGCCGGGGGCAAAAGCGTCATAGGAATAAGGGTCTGATCTACATCTTTTATCTTCATCCCTCCTCGTACTACTACGCAGTAGCCCAGCGTTCCTGGGTTAACATATGTCGCAATATTTCGTTTAATTACTAAATGAATGGAGAACCCGGCGCCAACTGCCGGGCAGGAGGCGGAGATGGGCGCAGACAATACGCTCCAGCTAGTGCTGGATGCCACTACCAACGTCCTGACGGCGATTTACTCGCCGCCACCTGCGCCGCAGAACAATGCCGCCACAGCCGACGCGCCGGCCGACGAAGCCCCGGGCCGGGAGGCCGACGCCCCGGAGACCGACACCCCTGACGCCGCCCCGGACGTCCCGCCCGCCGACCTGCCAAGCTGGGACACCCTCGCCGCCATGGCCACCGCGCAGGGCTGGTCGACCGAGGCGCTGGACAATCACGCCGTCATCGCCTTCATCGACCTGTGCCGCCATGCCACCGGAACCGTGCAGGTGCCGGTGGGCAAGCTGATCGACGGCTCGTTCGATCTGGAAGTGGACGCCGCCTGCATGTCGGCCCTGGTCACCCTGCACCCGCCCAAGGGCGGCAAGCCGGTGACCCTGCCCGTGCTGCGCCAGGCCATCGCCGACCAGGGCATCGTCCACGGCGTACTGGAAAAGGAACTGGCCGAGGCCGTCGAGCGCGGCGGCGCGCAGACCGTGCTGATCGCGCAAGGCACGCCGCCCACGCGCGGCACCCCCACCCGTTTCGAAAGCCTGCTGGACCGCCTGAAGCCGCGCGCCCAGGAAATCGACGAACTGGCGCAGATCGACTACCGCGACCTGGGCAGCCTGCTGCTGGTGACCCCCGGCATGCCGCTGATGCGGCGCATCCCGCCACTGCCGGGCATCGACGGTTGCAACGTGCTGGGCCAGCCGGTGCTGCCGGATGAACTGCCGGACACCCCGTTCAACGCCGAAATGTCCGGCGTCGAGATCGATCCGGAAGACCCCAACCTGCTGCGCGCCGCCATCGCCGGCTCTCCCAAGCTCATCCATCAGGGCGCGCAGGTCAATCCGGTGGTCGAGGTCGACGCGGTCGACCTGTCCACCGGCAACATCAACTTCCAGGGGTCGTTGCAAGTGCGCGGCGATATCAGCGCCACGATGGAAGTGCGCGTGACCGGCGACGTGGTCGTCAACGGCACCATGGAAGCCGCCCTGGTCGAAGCGGGGGGCAACGTCACGGTCAAGGGCGGCATCATCGGCATGGCCGAAGCCATGCAGGACGGCGCCAGCGAGTCAGCCAACAGTGCCGCCGCGCGCACCGCCCACATCGTCTGTGGCGGCGATGTGCGGGCCCGCTTCATCGCCAACGCCATCATCAGCGCGGGGCAGAACGTGGAAGTGGAACGCGAGATCCGCCAAAGCAGCATCGCGGCGGGCGGCAGCGTCAACGTGGGCGCGCCCAACACCCAACAGACCGCCATCACGGGCGGCCAGACCCGCGCCCTGCATTCAGTGCGGGCCGGCACCATCGGCTCGCCGGCCGGCGTGCCGACGCTGGTACAGGCCGGGCTGGATCCCCATGCCGACATCAAGCGTTCGGCGCTCACGCGCAAGCGCCTGAAGATGAACGAGGAAAAGGCCAAGCTGGAGCAGTTGCTGCTGTTCCTGCACGCCAACCCCGGCCGGGCCGGCGGCGACGTGGTCGAGCGCGCCCGCAACACCCACACCAAGCTGGGCCGCGACCTGATCGAGCTGGACGAAGAAGAAGCCCAGCTCATCCGCGACCTGCAGCCCCTGCATACCGCCACCATCATCGCGGCGCGGCGCTTCTGCGGCGGCACCAAGATCCAGGTGGGCAACCGCATGCAGGAGTTCCTGGAAGACCAGGTGGGCGGCAAGGCCGGCCTGGAAGAAGGCGAGATCGTCATCCGCTGACGCTCGCCCGGCGGCCGGGACCGCAGCCGGCTCAGGGCGCCAGTTGCTTGAACCAGGCGCGCGGCGAAATGCCGCGGTCCGGTCCGAGGATCGAGAAGCCGCCGTCCACCGGGATATCCACGCCCGTCATCCACGAGGCCGCATCGGAGCACGCGAAACACACCGCCGCCGCGATCTCCTCGCCCGAGCCGACCCGGCCCAGCGGATGAAAGTGCGCGCCCACCGCGTCGGCGGCTTCGCGCGAGCCGCCCGCCAGTTGTTCGACCGACGGCGACCAGGTCCATGCCGGCGACACCGCCAGCACGCGGATGCCGGCCGGCGCCAGCTCCACCGCGAAATTCTTGGTGATCTGCAGCAAGGCCGCCTTGGAAGCGGGATACAACGCCCGCCCGGCCGCGCCGAACTTGCCGCCGGTGCTGCCCAGGTTGACCACCACCCCGCCGCGCGGCAGCAGCGGCGCCGCCATCTGCGTGAAGATCGCGGCGGACACCAGATTGGTATCGAGCGTCGCGTGCCACTCCGCGCGGCTGGAGGCCAGCCCGCGGTCGTTGTACTGGCAGGCGTTGTTCACCAGGATGTCGACCCGCCCGAAGCGCGCCAGCGCGGCGTTCAGGCAGTGGCGGATCTGGTCGTCCTGGCCGATGTCGGTTTCGTGGAACAGCGCGCGGTCGCCGATCTCGCCCGCCAGCGCCTGGCCGGCCTGGGCGTTGCGTCCCACCAGCACCACGTTGGCGCCGGCCGCCGCCAGCCCGCGCGCGATGTCGGCGCCCAGCCCCTGGGTGCTGCCGGTGACGATGGCGGTCTTGCCGGCCAAGCCGGGAAAGCCTGAGAAATCCATGAACAGTCCTTGATCAATGAGGCGCGGCGGCCCAGTGCATGGCCTGCGCCACCGAGCCGGTCTGCGCGATCAGGCGCATGCTGGCCAGCGAAGCGTCATGCACCGCCGGATCGGCCGAAGCGCAGGCGTCTTCGGCCACCATGACATTGAAACCGATATCCGCCGCATGCCGCACGGTGCCCTCGACCACCGAGTGGGTGGCCACGCCCGCCACCACCAGCCGGCGCGCGCCCAGCAGCCGCAGCGTCTCTTCCAGCGGCGTGCCGTAGAAGGCGCTGATGCGGGTGTGCTTGACCACGAATTCGCGCGGGCTGCCCGCCAGCGGTTGCAGGCCGTCGTAGAAGGCGCTGCCCCATTGCCCCTCGGCCACGGCGCCAATGCTGGCGACGTTGCGGAAGATATCGCAGTTGGGCAGCAGGTCGGCATAGTCGGGCCTGAAGGCGATGCGCACGTGCACGATCGGCAGGCCATGGCTACGGGCGCCGTCGAGCAGGTCGGCGGCGCCGCGCAGCAGGCGCTGGCGCTCCGCGCCATCGGCGTCCAGCCCGACGCGGATCTTGCCTTCGGGATGCAGCACGTCGTTCTGGTAGTGCAGCGCCAGCACCGCGGCGTCGATCTCGCTCACACGAACACCTCGAACACATCGTGCGCGTCGTCGCAGTTCACCAGGTCCACCCGTTTCATGCGGATGCGCCAGTTGTCGCCATCGGCCGCCAGCTTGTGGGTGTAGCGGCCCGCCAGTTGGCGCGGCTGGCGCTTGCGCCACTCGGTCATCTGGAACGCCGAGTGCACCACCAGGTTGCCGCCGGCGTCCAAGCCCTCGACCTGCACCCCGCCCACCAGCCGCACGCTGCGCGTGGGCGGCTGCTGCGACCAGTTGCGCGGATGTTCCAGCCGGCGGATGCGCACGTCGCGCAGCATGCGGTCTTCCCAGAACAGCGAGATATGGTCGTAGGGGCTGGACTGGCCCGGCTCGCGCGGCATCCAGTACATGCCGTCGTCGGTCCACAGCGACTGCCAGTCGCCGTAGCGGCGCTCGTCCAGCAGCCGCGCCTCGCGATACAGGAACTGGGCGATGCGGTGGTAGGCCTCGGCCGGCACGTCGGCCGGCGCCAGGTTGGCGGTGGATACGTCGAATTCGAGGTCTAGCAGCATGCGCCTTCTCCTTGGCCGTGGGCGGACGCCACGGGACCGGCCTCCATATAGCGCTTCCAGGCGCGGAACTGGTTGCGCATCGGCAGCTCGCTGGTGCCGTTGATCGACACCATGCCGTCCGCGTCGCTGCGGTCGGTGCCGTGGTAGCGGTGCATGCTGACCCATTCGCCGCCACGGGTGGCGTTGCCTTCCTGGCAGCGGTTGTAGAGCTCGATGTCGTCCGGCATGACGTTGGACGACGGCGAGTTGATCACGTTGGCGTACAGCATGGCGCGCTTGAACACGCCGTCCGGCGCGCCCTTGCAACGGAAGGTCTGGATCTCGATCAGGGTGCGATCGACGGCGATCGGCCGGATCACGCGGAACTGCTGGAACACCGTGTGCGGCGAGCCGCTGCCGTAGATGACGGTGTTGTGGCGGTTCATGCCGAGGATCTCGCGGGCGCGGTCGGCGCCGTAGGCCGCGGTCAGCGCCTCGAAGTGGGCGCGCGACACCGGATCGCGTTCGGCCGCGCCCGGGTTGAAGATGCCTTCCATGTAGCCGTGGCCGTTGTCGTAGGCGCGCAGCTCCAGCTTTTCCCAGAACTCGTAGGGCTCGCCGTTGCCGTCCATGATGTGCAGCTCGAACGGCATCTCGCCGATCTCCTTGGCTTCGTCGCGGGCGGCGGCGAAGGACGATTCGTGCGTCACGCGGGCGTGCATGGTGTCGTGCAGGTTCTCGTAGAACACCTTCCAGTTCGAGCGCTGCATCACGCGGAAGATGCCGCCGGCCACCTCGACCTCGCCCACCGGCGAACGGTCGCACAGGTTGTCGATGGACGAGCGCACGCCGCCCAGGAATTCCTCCAGGCCCTGGCCGTCGCGGGCCTGGCTGGCGAAGACGAAGCCGCGATAGCTTTCCACGCGCGGCAGGCGCCGCATCGAGAAGCTGGGGTCGGTCGGATCGTACGAGGTGCCCTCCAATCCCTGCTTGAGCGGCACGCCCAGGTGGCTGCCGTCGAGCTTGAAGGTCCAGGCGTGGTACGGGCAGCGGAAGAACTTGCCGACGCAGCCGTCGCCATCCGCCACCACCTTGGCGCCCTTGTGCGGACAGCGGTTGTACAGGACGTGCACGCGGCCGTCGCTGGCGCGCACCATCAGCACGTCCTGGTCTCCCAGCCGCGTGGTGTGATAGTCGCCCGTCTTGGGCACCTGGCTTTCGTGGCCGACGTAGACCCAGGCGCGGCCATAGATGCGCTGCATCTCCAGCTCGAAAATCGCCGGGTCGGTGTACAGGGCGCGGTGCACGCTGTCGCCGCGCACCATCTCGCCCAACTGTTGATCGCTATACGGCATGGCGGTCTCCTACTTGTTCTCGCTGTCTTTCCAGCGCGCCATCAAAGTGTTGGAAGGCAGGGTCTCGTCCAGCAGCTTCTGCGCGGTCTCGCGGCCGGCCACCGGCAGGCCCTTGGGGTCGAGCGCGCCGATCTGCACCAGCACGCTGGCCTGGTCCCAATAGATGTGTTCGTGGCAGAGCTTGTCGCCGCGGAACTTGACGATGGCCACCAGCGGAATCTCGACGTATTTGCCGGTGGGCGCGACGCCGGGCAGCAGCCAGTCGATCTCGGTGGTGTGGGTGAAGCAGAACAGCAGCTCGTCGACGATCTGGGTCGCGCCCACGGTGCGCGACAGCGGCACCAGTCTGGTGTCGGGCGGATTGCTGTTGACGAAGTGGTGCTGGTAGAAGCGCGACAGCTCGCGGTAGCCCACGCCACCGGTCATGGTGGGGATGTGGTTGACGTAGGGCTCGGCCACCATCGTGGCCATGGTCGCGGCCACGTCGCGCGTGCCGAATTCGTATTCGCAGTGCTTGTCCCACAGGGCCGAATAGTCGAACTGCGGGCCGATCACGCGTTGCAGCGCGGCCATGCTGCGCTGGTGCGCCATCAGCGCCGACGGCTTGTCATAGTGCGCGCCGCCGGTGCGGGCAAAGGCGTGGTCCATCCCGGGGTACACATACAGCTCGACGTTGGCCTTGCCGCCCAGCGCCTCCAGGATGCGCTGGCGCGCCGGCGGCGGACAGAAGCCATCCTGCTCGGCGATGTGCAGCACCAGCCGGCCGCGCAGCTTGGCGGCTTCGTCCAGGCTGTCCTCGATGCCCACGCCGTAGTAGCCGATGGCCACGTCGGCATCCGTGCGGCACGCGGCCAGGTAGGCCAGCTTGCCGCCCAGGCAATAGCCCAGCACGCCGGCGCCGCCCTGCTGCTCGGGTAGCGCGCGCAACGCGGCCAGGGTCGCGGCGATGTCTTTGATGCCCAGATCGACGTCGAAGCCCTTGTACAGCTCGAACGCGCGCGGCATGTCGGCCGGGCCGTCGGTCAACTGGATGCCGGGCTGCTGGCGCCAGAACAGGTCCGGCGCCAGCACCACGTAGCCCTCCTCGGCCAGCGACTGCGCGGTGCGGCGCATGAAGTCATTGATGCCGAAGATCTCCTGGCACAGCACCAGCCCCGGCCCGTGGCCCGAGGCGGGCACGGCCAGGTAGGCGCTGAATGATTGGCCGTCGTGCGAGGCGATGGTCACCTCGCGCGTCGTGATGGTTGCGGTCATGCTTCTCTCCTTGATGCGTGCGTCGCCTGCCTTACTTCATCTGGCAGGCGGCGGCGAACGGGTCGTGATACTGCGTCAGCACCGTGCCCGACAGCTTGTTGGCCAGCTTGCCGTCCGCGCCCTTGACGATGGTGCGCAGGTAGTAGTTCTGGATCGGGTACTGGTTGCGGTTGAAGGTGAAGTCGCCGCGCACCGACTTGAAATCGGCGCGCCGCAGCGCCGGACGCAGCGCGTCGGCGCCCAGCTTGCCGCCGGTCTGCCTGACGGCGCTGTCCAGCAGCATGGCGGCGTCGTAGCCCTGCGAGGCGTACAGCGTGGGGGTGCGGTTGTAGGTTTTCCTGAAGTCCTCGACGAACTTGCGGTTGGCCGGGTTGTCCAGGTCGGCCGCCCATTGCGACGAGTTGTGCAGGCCTTCGATCGGCGCGCCCACCGCCGCGATCGTATCCTCGTCGCCCGAGAAGCCCGGCGCCAGCAGCGCGATCTCCTTGCCCAGGCCGGCGCCGTTGAACTGCTTGATGAAGTTCACGCCCATGCCGCCCGGCAGGAAGAAGAACACCGCGTCCGGCTTGCTGGCGCGCAGCCGCGTGATCTCGACGCCGTAGTCGAGCTGGCCGAGCTGGGTATAGATCTCTTCCGACAGCCCGCCCTTGTACAGGCGCTTGAAGCCGTTGAGCGATTCGCGCCCGCCGGGATAATCGGGCGCGATCAGCGCCACCCGCTTGAAGCCCTGGTCGGCGGCATATTTGCCCATCGCCGCCGGGATGTCCTCGTTCTGCCAGGCCACCGCGAAGAAATTCGGATTGCAGCCGGCGCCGGCATAGTTCTCCGGCCCCGTATTGGTGCTCAGATAGATGGTGCCCGACTGCAGGATGGCCGGCATCACCGGCAGCAGCACGTTCGAGAACACGATGCCCGTCATCACGTCGACCTTGTCGCGCTTGAGCAGGCGCTCGACCGCCTGGCGTCCGGCATCGGCCTTCTGCTGGTCATCGGCCACCACCACCTCGGCCGGCAGCCCGCCCAGCTTGCCGCCGGTATGCTGCAGCGCGAGATTGAAGCCGTCGCGGATTTCGTTGCCCAGCGCCGCGCCCGGCCCCGACAGCGTGGTCAGCAGGCCGACCTTGATCTTGTCCGCGGCCGATACCCCGGCCGCGGCCGTCATACAGCCCGCCGACACCAGCGCCGCCAGCGCGCGCCGGCCCCATAGCTTTCCCTTCATGAGCCACCCCGTTCGTGTCCGCCGGCGCCGCCGGCGCAATGCTGACAGAATCCGTCTGCCGTCGGTACACCCTGCCAACGATGAAAACTGCCAGCTTACGCGCCACGGCGCCGCCTTCCAACAACCCCCAGCTTAGGACGGGCGGGCGCGCGGCTCTATCCGAATCGGCGCACGCCTATCCGGGATTCACTTAATTCCAAACGCTTGACGATTGCATTACGCTCGACGGCGATACGGGAGCGTTCCCGTCCCGGAGGCATCCATGCACGGCTGGTCCCGCATCGAGCTGGCGCCATTGCTCAAACGACGCGTCTTCAGTTCCACCCAGCCCGCCGAAACGCGCGAACGCGTCTCCGAAGCGCTCAAGGATCACCGCCTGACCTGGAAGGGCGGCCGCGTCGACGCCGAACTGAACCGCGCCCGCTTCGGCGCCCTGAGTGTCTGTACGCTGCGCTACGGCGCCGAAGTCCACATCGAACCCGACCGCCTGCAGGACTTCATGCTGGTGCAGGTGCCGCTGCGCGGCCGCGCCCGCATCGAATGCGGCACCGACTGCGTCGACGCCCACCCCGACTGCGCCGCCGTCATCGCCCCCAACCGCGCCCTGAAACTGCACTGGGAAGCCGGCTGCGAACAACTGCTGCTGAAGATCCCGCGCGGCAAGCTCGAAGCCATCGGCCACCGCATCTTCGGCGACGCCGCCGCCCGCCCCCTGGACTTCAGCCCCGCGCTACGCCTGGATACCCCCGTCGGCGCCGCCTGGCGCAGCATGATGACCAGCCTGATCCACCTGCTCCCCACCCTGGACGACGGCGCGCCGAGACCGCCCGCCGCCTGGCTCGAACACCTGGAAGACACGCTCGTCCTGCACCTGCTCTACAACCAGCCCAACACCTGGCAACGCCACGCCGGCCTGCCCCCCGCCCTGCCGCGCCGCGTCGCCCAGGCCGAAGCCTACATGCGCGCCCACCTGGCCGCCCCCCTGACCCTGACCGACATCGCCCGCGGCGCCGGCGCCAGCCCCAGCGCCCTCACCCGCCTGTTCCAGCAACACCGCGAGACCACCCCCATGCAGGCGCTACGCGTCCTGCGCCTGGACGCCGCCCGCGAAAAGCTGCAGCAAGGCGCCTGCGAAAGCGTCACCGAGGTGGCCGTCTCCGTAGGCATCAGCCACCTGGGCCGCTTCTCCGAGTACTACCGCGACCGCTTCGGCGAACTCCCCCGCGAAACCTTCCAGTCCAGCAGATAGACCTGACAATTCTGGCGCCATGCGCCAACCCCCGCAGCCACAAGCGAAGAATCACAAACGTAGTTAAACCAATACATATGTGATAAAGCGCCCCGCCCGCGAGCGTGCAGCGTCATCCGCCCCCGCAAGACACCACGTAAGCTTCAAAAGGCCGCCCGCGCGGCCGCCTTGAAGCGGGCCCCGCAAATCGCTCTGAACCCGCGTCGCCGACCATCAGAACGCCAAGAACCCCAATCGCCCCAGCCCCCGCCATTAATTCTTATCGTGAGCGGGTGAGGGGGCAGGCGGGGGGATGGCGGGGCGTGTAGATGCGCCCGAGGGAATCCGAAGGAGTCGCCGAAGGCGAGGACGAGGATGACGAAGGGGCAGTCCGGAGCGAAGGCTCCGGACCGCAATCGTAGCCCCGCCATCCCCCCGCCTGCCCCCTCACCCGCGGCTCAAGAACCCACCTCGACGCGCATCAACACGTCAAGGCCGGCCCACCATCAAGCCGGCACCACCGCCGTAACTTCAATCTCCACCTTGGCCCGATCCTCCACCAGATCCGCCACCTCCACCGCCGTCATCGCCGGAAAATGCCTCCCGATCAATTCACGATAGTGCTTCCCGATCTCCGGATAAGCCGCCACATAGGCATCCTTGTCCGTCACATACCACGTCATCCGCACGATATGCTCAGGCCTGGCCCCGCCCTCGGCGAGAATCGCCACGATGTTGGCCAACGTCTGCCGCACCTGATCGGCCAGATCATCCGACTCGAACTGCTGCTGCCCGTTCCAGCCCACCTGCCCGCCCACGAACACCAGCTTGCTCCCCACCGTCATCTCGGTCAGGATCCCATTCGAATAGCCCCTCGGCGCCATCCAATCCGGCGGTTGCAGAATCTTCATAACGTCTCATCCTATTTTCAAAAAACAAACACCAGGGCGGCCCCGCCGAACTCACTCGGCGGCAACCAGATAATCCTGCATGCGCTCGCGCAGATCCGCCGGCAGCGGCATCGACTTCATCGTGCGCAGATCCACCGTCACGATCGTCAGCGTCGCCGACAGCCGCAACTGCCCGTCCGGCCCCTCGAACCGCACCAGCGCCTTGAACGACGCGCCGCCGATGCGCTGCACCAGCAGCGTCTGCCGCAGTTTCTCGTGCCAGCGGCTCGGCGCGCTGAAATCGCACGTCACCGACGCCATCGGCGTGCCGATGTGACGCTCCACGTGCAGCGCGTGGAATGGCAGCCCCATGCCCTTGTCGAACCACTCCTCGACAAAGTCATTGATCATCTCGAAATAGCGCGGATAGAAAACGATGCCCGCCGGATCGCAATGACGGAAGCGGACCTCTACCTGACTGATGAATGGTGCTGCCATGGCATTTCCTTGATGCAAAAAAATCACGCCATCTTGCGCAGCGCGAATCGCTGCAGCTTGCCCGTCTCGGTGCGCGGCAGCGCGGACACGAACTCGATGGCGCGGGGATACTTGTAGGGCGCGATCGTCGCCTTGACGAATTGCTGCATGGCCGCCACCAGTGCCTCGCTCGGCGCGAAGCCGGGCTTGAGCACCACGAAGGCCTTGACCAATTGGCCGCGCTCGTCATCGGGCGCGCCGACCACGCCGCATTCGGCCACCGCTTCATGGCGCAGCAGCGCGTCCTCGACCTCCGGCCCGGCGATGTTGTAGCCGGCCGAGACGATCATGTCGTCATTGCGCGCCTGGTAGAAGAGATAGCCGTCGTCGTCCTGCACGAACGTATCGCCGGGCAGGTTCCAGCCCTTCTGCACGAAGCGGCGCTGGCGCTCGTCGGCCAGGTAGCGGCAGCCGGTCGGCCCCTTGATCGCCAGGCGGCCCACCGTGCCGTTGGGCACCGGATTCATGTCATCGTCCACGATCTGCGCGATGTAACCGGGCACCACGCGGCCGATGGCGCCGCGGCGCACCGACTCGGGCGGGCTGGAAACGAACACGTGGATCATCTCGGTACCGCCGATGCCGTCGATCATCTCGATGCCGCTGGCCTCCTTCCACAACTGGCGCGTCGCGTCGGGCAGCGCCTCGCCGGCCGACACGCTCTTCTTGAGCGAGGACAGGTCGAACTTGCCCACCAGCGCCGCCATCTGGCGGTAGAACGTCGGAGCGGTGAAGACGATGGTGGCGCGAAAGTCCTGGATCAGTTGCAGCAGGCTTTCCGGCGTCAGGCGCTCGGCCAGCACGGTGCTGGCGCCGACGCGCAGCGGGAAGCACAGCAACCCGCCCAGGCCGAAGGTGAACGCCAGCGGCGGCGTGCCGCAGAAAATGTCGTCCGGGCCCGGCTTGATGACATGCTTGGGAAACAGGTCGCACATCGCCAGCACATCGCGATGGAAATGCATGCAGCCCTTGGGCGCGCCCGTGGTCCCGCTGGTGAAGGCGATCAGGCAGACGTCGTCGGCGGCGGTATCGCAGGCCGCGAAATCATCCGGCTTGGCCGCTGCCAGCGTGTCCAGCGCCTCGGGCGCCGTGTCGTTGAAATACACGATCTGCGCCAGCCCCGGGCAATGGTGTTCGTGATCCGGCTGGGCGCAGAACTGCGCCTCGTCCTTCAGGCGCACATCGCACAGCACCGCCTGGATCTGCGCCTTGTCGATGATCTGCTTGAGTTCCTTGGCGCGCAGCAGCGGCATGGTCGGCACCGTCACCAGGCCGGCCTTGATGGCGGCCAGCCAGGACGCCGCCATCATCGGGTTGTTGGGGCCGCGCAGCAGCAGGCGGTTGCCGGGCACCAGCTTCATGTCCTCGACCAGCACGCGCGCGATGCGGTTGGTCAGCGCCGCCAGTTCGCGATAGGTCATGGTGGCCGGCTTGCCGTCCTGCGCCCAGCGCAGCGCGACGCGCTCGCCGTGGCCACGGTCGACCATGGCGTCCACCAGCTCCACCGCGCAATTGAAGCGCTTGGGATAGGCCACGTCGGGGCCGTCCAGCAGGAACTCGGGCCATTGTTCGCCCGGGGGCAGATTGTCCCGGGCAAAAGTGTCGATGTGGGCGGATACTTCCATGAAATTCCCCTTGCTGATGCGGTGTAGTTGACTGCCGAAAGCGGAAACTCGATGGTTTCTTCAGGCCTTCAGCAGTTCCCGGGCGATGATCAACTTCTGCACTTCGGTGGCGCCTTCGTAGATACGCAGCGCTCTGATTTCCCTGTAAAGCTTCTCCACCGGCATCCCCGACACCACGCCCGCGCCGCCGAACATCTGCAGCGCGCGGTCGATCACGGTCTGCGCCGATTCGGTGGCCGTCATCTTGGCCATGGCCGCTTCGCGCGTGGTGCGTTGTTTCTGCACATCGCGCATCCACGCGGCGCGATAGGTCAGCAGCGCCGAGGCGTCGATGGCCGTGGCCATGTCGCCCAGCGCGGCCTGCGTCAGTTGCAGGTCGGCCAGGGTCTGGCCGAACATGCGGCGCGACCTGGCGCGCGCCAGGCCTTCATCCAGCGCGCGGCGCGCAAAGCCCAGCGCGGCGGCCGCCACCGAGGCGCGGAAGATGTCCAGCGTCATCATCGCCAGCTTGAAGCCCTGCCCCGCCTCGCCCAGCCGCTGCGACACCGGGATGCGGCAGTTGTCGAAAGTGATGGTGGCCAGCGGGTGCGGCGCGATCAGCTCGATGCGCTCCGAGATCTCGAAGCCCGGGGTGTCGGCATCCACCACGAAGGCGCTGATGCCGCGCGCGCCCGGCGCCTCGCCGGTGCGGGCGAACACGCAATAGAAGTCGGCGATGCCGCCGTTGGAAATCCAGGTCTTGGCGCCGTTGAGCACGTAGTGGTCGCCCTCCAGCCGGGCCTCGCAGGCCAGCGCGGCCACGTCCGAGCCGGCATCCGGCTCCGACAGCGCGAAGGCCGCGATGGCCTCGCCGCTGGCCACGCGCGGCAGGTAGCGCTGGCGCAGCGAATCCGAACCCATCAGCGAGATCGCGCCGCTGCCCAGGCCCTGCATGGCGAAGGCGAAGTCCGCCAGGCCCTCGTGGCGCGCGAACGTTTCGCGCAGGATGCAGACCGAACGCGAATCGACCTCGGGCAGCGCGCCGCCCCAGGCGCCACCGGGGCCGCCCGCGACCGCGTAGCGCAGCCAGCCGGCCTGGCCCATGGCCTTGACCAGCTTGCGGCAGGCCGCATCGGCGTCGTGGTGGTCGACATGGCCCAGGGCGCTTTCGCACCAGCCGTCGACCTCATGCGCCAGTTTTCGATGGGCGTCGTCGAAGAACGGCCAGTCCAGCCAGCTTGCGTCGCGCATCATCAGTTCCCCTCGAAGATCGGCTTCTGTTTGGCCACGAAGGCCTCGTAGGCGCGATGGAAATCGCGCGTCTGCATGCAGATGGCCTGGGCCTCGGCTTCGGCCTCGATGGCCTCGTCCACGCCCATGTTCCATTCCTGGTGCAGCAGTTTCTTGGTCACGCCGTGGGCGAAGGTGGGGCCCGCGGCCAACTGCGCGGCCAGCCTGGCCGCCGCGTCCATCAGGGCGTCCGACTCGTGCAGCGCGTTGAAGAATCCCCAGCTTGCGCCTTCCTCGGCCGTCATGGCGCGGCCGGTGTACAGCAGTTCGGAGGCTCGGCCCTGGCCGATCATGCGCGGCAGCAGCGTGCAGGCGCCCATGTCGGCCCCCGCCAGGCCCACCCGCGTGAACAGGAAGGCGGTGCGCGCGGCCGGCGTGCCCAGGCGCATGTCGGAGGCCAGCGCCACCATCGCGCCGGCGCCGGCGCAGACGCCGTCCACCGCCGCCACGATCGGCTGCGGGCAGGCGCGCATGGCCTTGACCAGGTCGCCCGTCATGCGGGTGAAGTCCAGCAGTTCGGGCATGCTCATCTTGGTCAGCGGCCCGATGATTTCATGCACGTCGCCGCCGGAGCAGAAGTTGCCGCCGGCGCCCGTCACCACCACCACCTTGATGTCGGTCGCGTACACCAGCGCGCGGAACAGGTCGCGCAGTTCGGCGTAGGAATCGAAGGTCAGCGGGTTCTTGCGCTCGGGACGGTTGAGCGTGATGGTGGCGACCTTGCCGTCGGCCGACACCTGCCACAGGAACGTCCGGGCCTGGTAGCCGGCCAGCGGGCGCTTGTGGTGCTTCATGGTGTGCTCTTCGGGCTGCGTGCTCATGGTGTCTCCGTTCTGGAATCGTAGGGGTGGGCGCCGGCTCAGCCGGTCATCACTTCGCCGCCGTCGACGGCGATGGCCTGGCCGTTGATGGACGACGAGGCCGGCAGCGCCAGCCAGGCGACCGTCTCGGCCACTTCATCGGGCTGCACCAGGCGGCCCTGCGGGTTGCGCTCGGCCAGCTTGGCGCGGGCGGCGTCCGGCGTCATGCCGGTCTTCTCGACGATATTGGCGACCGCGCCGCGCACGATGTCGGTCTCGGTGTAGCCCGGGCACACGGCGTTGACGGTGACGCCCTTCTGCGCCGTCTCCAGCGCCAGCGAGCGGGTCAGGCCGATCACGCCGTGCTTGGCCGCGCAGTAGGCGCTGACGTAGGCATAGCCGATCAGGCCGGCGGTGCTGGCCACGTTGATGACGCGGCCCCACTTGGCCGCCAGCATGCCGGGCAAGGCGGCCTGGATGCAATGGAAGGTGCCGGTCAGGTTGACCGCCAGCATCGACTGCCACAGCGCCGCGTCGGTGCGGTCAAAGCGCTGGCTGACGGCCTGACCGGCGTTGTTGACCAGCACCAGCACCGGGCCCAGTTCGGCCTCGGCCTGGACGAAGGCCTGGCGCACCGAGGCCTCGTCGGCGATGTCGGCGCTGACCGCCTGCACCTGGCCCAGGCTGGCCAGGCTGTCGACGGCCGCCTCCAGCGCGCCGCCATCGCGGCCCAGCAGCGTGACGCGGGCGCCGCGTTCCAGCAGCGCGCGGGCGCTGGCCAGGCCGATGCCGCGGGCGCCGCCCGTCACCAGCGCGTGGCGGCCGGCCAGGGGAAGGGAGGACGTGCTCATTTGATGTCCAGTTGCGCCATGGCGGCGGCGCGTTCGAAATTGGTTTCCAACTGGCGCTTGCCGGCGAAGTACTGGCTCGGCCAGGCCACATCACGATAGCCCACGCGGGCCGCTTCGCGCAGCGTCCAGGAGGCGTCGGCCAGATGGGGACGCGCCAGCGCGCAGAGATCGGCGCGGCCCGAGGCGATGATGCCGTTGGCGTGGTCGGCCTCGAAGATGGCGCCCACCGCGATGGTGGGGATGCCGGCCTCGTTGCGCACGCGGTCGGCGAACGGCGTCTGGAACATGCGGCCGTAGACCGGCTTTTCTTCCTTGCTGACCTGGCCCGACGAGCAGTCGATCATGTCGGCGCCGGCGGCCTTGAAGTGGCGCGCGATCTCGACGGCGTCATCGGGGGTGATGCCGCCCTCGACCCAGTCGCTGGCCGAGATCCGCACCGACATCGGCTTGTCCTCGGGCCAGACGGCGCGCACCGCGCGGAACACTTCCAGCGGGAAGCGCAGGCGGTTTTCGAGGCTGCCGCCGTATTCGTCGTCGCGATGGTTGGTCAGCGGCGAGATGAAGCTGGACAGCAGATAGCCGTGGGCGCAGTGCAGTTCGAGCCAGTCGAAGCCGGCGGCCTGGGCGCGGCGGGCCGCGGCCACGAAGTTGTCGCGCACGTCGTCCATGTCGGCGCGCGTCATGGCGCGCGGCGTCTGCGACACGCCCTCGATGTACGGCAGGGCCGAGGCCGACAGCAGCGGCCAGTTGCCTTCGGCCAGCGGATGGTCGATCTTCTGCCAGCCCAACTGCGTCGAGCCCTTGCGGCCGGCATGGCCCAACTGCACCCCGATGCGGGCGTCGCTGTTGCCGTGCACGAAGCCGACGATGCGGGCGAAGGCCTGCTGCTGCTCGTCGTTCCACAGGCCCGGGCATCCCGGGGTGATGCGGCCATCGGGCGAGACGCAGGTCATTTCCACCATCACCAGCCCGGCGCCGCCCATGGCGCGGGCGCCCAGGTGCACCAGATGGAAGTCGCCCGGCACGCCATCGGTGCAGGAATACATGGCCATCGGCGACACCAGGATGCGGTTCTTCAGCTTGACGCCACGCGCCTGGTACGGCGTCAGCATGGGCAGCGGCGGCCGCTGGCCCGCCGGCGCCTGGGCGCCGGCATGCTCGGCGATCCAGCGCTCGAAGCCTTCCAGCCAGGCCGGGTCGCGCAGCCGCAGGTTTTCGTGCGAAATGCGCTGCGAACGGGTCAGCAGCGAATAGGCGAATTGTTCAGGTTCGAGTTCGGCGTAGCGCGCCACGTTCTCGAACCACTCGGTGGAGTTGCGGGCGGCGTTCTGGATCTTCAGCACTTCGACGCTGCGCACTTCCTCGTAATGCTTCAAGCCGCGCTCGACGCTGCCTTCGGCGCCGCTCAGGCAGCGCGCCAGTTCGATGGCGTCTTCCAGCGCCAGCTTGGTGCCCGAGCCAATCGAAAAGTGCGCGGTATGCGCCGCGTCGCCCATCAGCACCACCGGCACGGCGCGCTTGCCGCGGCTGGTTTCCAGTTGGTTCCAGTGGACCCAGGTGTTGCAGATGACGCGCGGGAAGCGGATCCAGATGGCCGAGCCGCGCAGGTGCGAGGCGTTGCTGATGAGCGCGTTGCCGTCCAGCCACGGCGCGAACAGCTTCTCGCAGTAGGCGATGCCCTCTTCCTGGCTCATCTGCTCGATGCCGGCGGCCTGCCAGGCTTCCTCGGGCGTCTCGACGATGAAGGTCGACATGCCGTCTTCGTAGCGGTAGGCGTGCGCCTGGAACCAGCCATGCTCGGTCTGCACGAAGGCGAAGGTGAAGGCATCGAAGACCTTCTTGGTGCCGAGCCAGACGAAGCGGCAGCGGCGCTGGTCGATATCGGGGTGAAAGGTGTCGGCGTAGCGGGTGCGGACCTGGCTGTTGATGCCGTCGGAGGCGATGACCAGGTCGGCGTCGTATTCGCGGGCGATGGCCTGGTCGTCCTGGACGAAGTTCTCGAACACCAGTTTGACGCCAACGTCTTCGCAGCGCGCCTGCAGGATGTTGAGCAGCTTCTTGCGGCCGATGCCGATGAAGCCATGGCCGCCGCTGCGGATGCTGCGGCCCTTGAAATGGATGTCGATGTCGTCCCAATGGTTGAAGGCGTCACCGATGGTCTGGGCGGAAACCGGATCGGCTTCGCGCAGGTTCTGCATGGTGGCGTCCGAGAACACCACGCCCCAGCCGAAGGTGTCGTAGGGGCGGTTGCGCTCGATCACCGTGACTTCGTTGGCCGGGTCTTGCAGCTTCATGAGCAGACCGAAATACAGGCCGGCGGGACCACCACCAATGCATACGATTTTCATTGCCGTAACGCTCCAAGAAGTGCGGCCCGGAAGCTTGGGGCGGGTCGCTGCTATTTTTAGGCCTTGATAGTTTAGGCTTGAAATATATACCTGGAACGGGAGGATCGCAAATGGGGGAAACGTGGGGGGTGGATTTTGGGGACGGGCTGGGGGTGCTGAGGGGATTGGCAGTGGGAGTGCAGGGGAGGTTTGGGGCGTCGGTTGATCTTCGTAGGTCGCCCCTCGGGCGTCTAGGCTTGTCGCGCTGCTAGACCTGTGTGCGGGGAATGGAATCTGCGGGGCTGCCCATCGCGGCCGCGCGGGCGGCCACGATGGGCGTCTGTGCATTTGAACGTGTTGCGGATGCGCTGCGCGCTGGCGGCGAGCGGTTTTCTAATGATTCCGCACGTCAGGGGGAGGGGCGGTGGTGGTCGGCGCGGCGTCAAGCATTTTGCGCGGGACGACCTCTCGCGCCGACCACAAACAGGCGTGGTGCGGGCGGTGTTTCATTGGCGCATGATTACGATGTGCCCACGCAGCCAGGCTGCTCGTGCTGACTCGGCGGGAGTGTCATAAATTTTGTGTTTGAGGCCTAACATACCGCTCAAGGAGCATGTGTATGGCCACAAAGAAGAGACTTCCCCTGCGCGAGTTGCCGTCGATTCCGACAGACCTGGTAGATCAATTCGTTAAAGGCCCGATGACCGCGGAGGCGGTGCAGGACCTGTCGATGGCGTTCAAGAAGGCGCTGATCGAGCGGGCCCTGGGGGCTGAGCTTG
>NZ_CADIJW010000069.1 GCF_902859745.1 Achromobacter dolens
GGTGCCGCCCGCACCCGGCAGCGGCGCGGGCGCCGTGGCGGTCGGGCCGGTGGGCGGGGAACCCGCCGCGCCGTCGCGGCCGTACAGGCCGGCGTTGGGATCCGGCGCCTGGCGCGGATCGGGCAGCTTGCCGGCGTCGCCCTGGCGGGTGGCGCGATCGACAAAGGGCACGGGCGCCTTGGTGACGTAGAACGCTACGACGGCGGCGACGATCAAGCCGAGGAGCAGACCGGCCAGCGCCCCGTACAGGGTGCTGCCGCTTTCGCCTGACCGGCGGGTGGATTTGCGCTTGGTGGCCATGTACCGATGTTACATCCGCTCGGGGGCGGACACGCCCAACAGCGCCAGGCCGTTGGCCAGCACCTGGCGCGTGGTCGCGGCCAGGCGCAGGCGCGCCAGCTTGAGCGCGGGGTCGTCAACCAGCACGCGCTCGGCGTTGTACCAGCCGTGGAAGTCCGCGGCGCAGTCGCGCAGCCAGAAGGCGATGTGGTGCGGAGCCAGTTCCTGCGCGGCCAGCGCCACCACGTGGGGGAACTCGGCCAGGCGTTGCATCAGCGCGAATTCGCTGGGGGCGGTCAGCAGGGACGCATCGGCAGCGGCCACGTCCGCCGGCGGCATGCCGGCGTTGTTGATCACCGAGCAGATGCGCGCATGGGCGTACTGGATGTAGTAGACCGGGTTCTCGTCGCTCTTGGACAGGGCCAGGTCGACGTCGAACACGAATTCGGTGTCGGCGCGGCGCTGGATCAGGAAGTAGCGCACGGCGTCGCGGCCGACCCAGTCGATCAGGTCGCGCATGGTGACGTAGCTGCCGGCGCGCTTGGAGATCTTGACCTCCTGGCCGCCGCGCATCACCTTGACCATCTTGTGCAGCACGTACGACGGGTAGTCCTTGGGAATCCCCTCTTCCAGCGCCTGCAGGCCGGCGCGCACGCGCGCCACGGTGCCGTGGTGGTCGCTGCCCTGGATGTTAACGGCGCGGTGGAAACCGCGTTCCCACTTGGCCTTGTGGTAGGCCACGTCCGGCACGAAATAGGTGTAGCCGCCCTCGCTCTTGCGCATGACGCGGTCTTTGTCGTCGCCCGTGCCCAGTTCGGTGGTGCGCAGCCACAGCGCGCCGCCTTCTTCATAGGTATGGCCGCCGGCGATCAGCGCCTTGACGGTGGCCTCGACCCGGCCCGAGGTGTACAGCGAGCTTTCCAGGTAGTAGTTGTCGAACTTCAGGCCGAACGCCTGCAGGTCCAGGTCCTGCTCGCGGCGCAGGTAGGCCACGGCGAAGGCGCGGATGTCTTCCAGGCTGTCGATGTTGCCGGTGGCGGTGACGGGCTCGCCGTCCGAGGCCTGGATGGTCTTGCCGGCCTGGAAGTCGCGGGCGATGTCCAGAATGTAGTCGCCCTTGTAGCCGTCGGCGGGCCACTCGGGCGAGTCGGTCGTCAGGCCGCGGGCGCGCGCCTGCACGCTGATGGCCAGGTTCTCGATCTGGTTGCCGGCGTCGTTGTAATAGAACTCGCGGGTCACATCCCAGCCGATGGCGTCGTACAGGCGGCACAGGGCATCGCCCAGGGCGGCCTGGCGGGCGTGGCCGACGTGCAGCGGGCCGGTGGGGTTGGCGGACACGAATTCCACCAGGATCTTCTCGCCGCTGCGGGCGGCGCGGCCGAAGGCCTCGCCCTGTTCGGCCACGGCCGTGATGACGGCCTGGCGGGCGGCGGCGGTGACGCGCAGGTTGATGAAGCCGGGACCGGCGATTTCCGCGCTTTCGACCAGGTCGCGGGCGCCCGGCAGGGCCAGCAGGGCCTCGACGATGGCCTGGGCCAGTTCACGCGGATTGCGCTTGGCCGGCTTGGCCAACTGCATGGCCACGTTGGTGGCGACGTCGCCGTGGGCGGCGACCTTGGGGCGCTCCAGCAGCACGTTGGCTCGGGCCGCATCGGCCTGGGCATCGGGCAGGCTCTGCGCGACGGCGGCCTGGATCAGGGAGATAAGCTGTTTTTGTTGCTCGGGGAGCATGGGCGTCTGGAGAAGTTCTGGGTGGGTGACGAGGGCGGCGGGCCGTGGGCTCGCGCGCGGCGCCAGGGGGCGGGGTCGGCCGGCTGGCGGGCCTCGGGGGCATGACCGCGCGAGGCGCCGGATTCTCGGCCGCCGCGGATCCTGCCGTCACGGGAATCTCCTGAATCATAGCTTGATTTGGCGGCCGTTACCGCGCGGGGGCGCCGTCGGCCGGGCCGCCCGCCGCCCCTCGCCCGGGGGCGCCAGTTGGCATCCCCAGGGTGTTGCGGTAGTGTATTGAGGGTATTCAATCCGTAGGAGACCGGAATATGCTGATTACGTTTCACTCCAAGGTCGTGGCCGAAGTCCTGATGCTCACCGACCACGCCGGCGTCCTGCTGCAAGCCGCGGGCAAGTCCTTTGGCGACAAGATCCCCGAGCGCGGCGTGTTCACCGTCGACCAGCTCGGTCCGGCCATCCAGGGTATCGAACGGGCCATTGAAGAATCCCAGGGCAATCCCGCCGAGGACGAGGAAGACGAGGACAAGCCGGCGGTGGCGCCCATGGCGCGCGCGGTCGGCCTGAAGGAGCGCGCCTTCCCGCTGCTGGACATGATGCGCCAGTCGCAGGCCGCCGGCGCCGAGGTCACCTGGGAAGTGTCGCGCGGTTGGTAAGCCAATGTCGCCGGACGGACAATCTGCCCGGCGGTTTTTGCCTACCCTTTGCGGCTGACGCCATTTCAAGGAATCCCCGCCATGCGCAGCGACATCACCATCGTTTTCGACACCCGGCGCTCGCTGGACCTGTCGGCCAACGTCGAACCCAGCCCGCAGCGCCAGAACGACGCCCGCGACTGGTTCGACGGCGCCTGGGAAACCCTGGGCTGTGAACCCCTGCGCCCCAGCGGCAAGGTGCTGCTGCTGGACAAGGTGCTGGGCGTGGCCGACGCGCTCGGCTACGACATCCTGTCCACCGACGCCAAGGAAGCCCGCGAGTTCGCCGAGCACCTGGCGCTGGCGCTGGAACGCCCGCGCATCACGGTGGACCTGCCCGGCCTGACGGTCGGTTACTGACCGCCTGGCCGCGCCAACGAAAAGACCCTGCATGACGCGGGGTCTTTTCGTTGTCCGGGGCGGATCAGCGGATGCCGGCGCGCATGAACGATTGCACGAACTGGCGCTGGAACAGCAGGAAGGCGATCAGCAGCGGCGCCGCCGACATCAGCGTGGCGGCGGTGATCACCGACCAGTCGATGCCCTGGTCGGTCGACGAGAACACCTGCAGGCCCACCGTCAGCGGCCGCGATTCCACCGAGTTGGTGATGATCAGCGGCCACAGGAAGTTGTTCCAGTGGTGGCTGACCGACACCAGCCCGTAGGCCACGTAGATCGGCTTGGCCAGCGGCACGTACACCTTCCACAGCACCTGCAGCGCGTTGGCGCCCTCCATGCGCGCGGCCTCCTCCAATTCGCGCGGCACCGTCTTGAAGGTCTGGCGCAGCAGGAAGATGCCGAAGGCCGAGGCGAAGTACGGCAGGCCGATGGCGAACACCGTGTCGCGGATGCCGAGCTGGCTCATGGAGCGGTAGTTCTCCACCAGCAGCACGTCCGGCATGATCATCAGTTGCAGCAGCACCAGCATGAAGACGAAGTCGCGGCCGCGGAACTCGAAGCGCGCGAAGGCGTAGCCGGCCAGCGTCGACAGCACCAGTTGCGCCGCCAGCACCATCGTCACCAGCAAAAACGTGTTGGCGAAGTAGCGCGGGAACGGCGCGGCCTGCCAGGCCCGCGCGAAGTTGTCGAGCGTGAGGGGCGCGAACAGGTCGAAGCGGGTGGCGTAGGCCGGCGGGTGGAACGCGGCCCACACGGCGTACGCCAGCGGCAGGATCCACAACAGGCCAAGCGCCCACGCGCCCAGGGTATCGAGCTTGTCTTTCATTGGTAGTGCGTCCTGCGGTCCAGCCAGCGGAACTTGACCAGCGCCGTCAGCGCCAGCACCACCAGCAGCACGACGGTCAGCGTCGCGGCGTAGGCGGTGTCCCAGAAGCTGAAGCCGACCTGGTAGATGTAGTACAGCAGCAGCGTGCTGGCGTTGTCGGGCCCGCCGCGGGTCATGACCACCACGTGGTCCACCAGCCGGAAGGCGTTGATCAACGCATTGATCAGCACGAACAGCGTGGTCGGCATCAACAGCGGCCACAGCACGCGCCGGAAGTACTGCCAGCGCGAGGCCCCTTCCAGCATCGCCGCCTCGCGCAGCGACGGCGACACCGTCTGCAACGCGGCCAGGTAGAAGATCATGAAGAAGCCGGATTCCTTCCACACCGTCACCAGCATCAGCGCCGGCAGCGCGGTTTCGCGGTTGCCGAGCCAGTTGGGACCGGGCGAGCCGAACAACTGCATCACCTGCGCGATCAGGCCGTACTGCGGGGTGTAGAAGAACAGCCAGATATTGGCCACCGCCACCATCGGCAGCACCGTCGGCGTGAAATACGCCATGCGCAGGAAACCGCGCCCGCGCAGGTTGCGGTTGACCCACAGCGCCATGACCAGCGCGATGCCGATCGAGGTCGGGATGGTGCCCAGGGCGAACCACAGGTTGTTCCAGAGCGATTGCCAGAACACCGGGTCGTCGCGCATGACCGCGTAGTTGTCCAGCCCGACGAAGCGGGCCGGGCGCGCGCCCTTGGGGGTGGAATAGAAACTGTGCCAGAGCGTCGCCAGCGCCGGGTAATGCGTGAACGCGGCGAGCAGCACGATGGCTGGCAGCAACAGCAGCCAGCCATAAAGCGCATTCAAGGAGCGGCTCATCGTGCTTGCGGATTTACTTGTAGGAACGCAGTATGCGGTCGGCTTCGCGCTGGGCGTCGGTCAGCGCCTGCTGCGGCGTCTTCGACCCCGTCAGCGCCGCCTGCAGGGCGTCGTTCAGGGTCTTGGTGACGCGCTGGTTCTCGTGGGTCGAGAACTCGGCCACGCTCACCTGCAACTGGTCGCGCGCCACGGCGGCGGCCGGCACTTCCTGCGCGTACTTCTTCATCTTCTCGGTCTGCCAGGCGGCCGGCGTCACGGCCACGTAGCCGGTGGCGATGCTCCAGTCGGCGGCGCGCTCGGGCGTGGTGGCCCACTGCGCGAACTTGAGCGCGGCCTGCTGTTGTTCAGGCGTGCCGCTCTTGAAGATGTAGAAGTTGCCGCCGCCGGTCGGGCTGCCGCCGCGCTTTTGCTGCGGCATCATCGCCACGCCGAACGGGAAGTCGGCGTTCTTGCGGATGTTGGTCAGGTTGCCGGTGGTGGTCCAGATGATGGCGGCCTTCTTTTCCAGGAAGTCCTTGGGCGTGGTGCCCCAGTCGATCGTGCCGGTCGGCATGACCTTGTGCTTGGCCGACAGGTCGCGCCAGAACTGCGCGGCCTCGACCACGGCGGGCTTGTCCAGGTAGACCTCGTTGCCGGCCTCGTTCATCAGGATCGCGCCGTTGGGCGTGGTCAGGGCCTGGAACAGCCAGTAGGCGAAGGCGCCGCCCGACGGGATCTCGATGCCCCACTGGGTGGTGTTGCCGCTGGCGTCCTGCTTGGTCAGCTTCTTGCCGTATTCGACCAGCTCGGCCCAGGTGGCGGGCGCGCGCTCGGGATCCAGGCCGGCGGCCTTGAACAGATCCTTGTTGTAGTACATCACGATGGTCGAGCGCTGGAACGGCACGCCCCAGGTGTGGCCGCCGGTGCGGCTGTTCTGCATGAAGGCGTCGTAGAAGCCGCCCAGCCATTTCTTGTCGGCGTCGCTCTTGGCCAGGCCGTCGATCGGCACGATGGCGTCTTCGTCGATCAGCGTGAACATGTCGGTCGACAGCAGCACGGCCAGTTGCGGCGGCGTGCCGCCCTTCAGGGCGGTCAGCGCCTTGGCGATCGAGTCCTGGTACGAGCCGGCGTAGATCGGCTTGATCTTGATGCCGGGGTTTTCCTTCTCGAAGTCCGTCACCATGTCATCGACGATCTTGGTGATCGGGCCGCCCACGGCGACCGGGTAATAAAACTCCACTTCGACGGGCTTTTGCTGCGCCTGCGCGGGCAGCGACAGGCAGGCGGCGGCAAGGCTGGCGGCCAGGGTCTTGAGTACGATGCGTCGCATGATTGCGTTTCCTTTCCTGTGGATTGGGCGTCTTCAGCGCCCGACGGTGTCGATGACCGCCGAGTCGGCGGCAAAGAAATGCTGTTGTTCGGCCGGCCATGACAGGCGCAGCGCCTCGCCGGCGCGGGCCCGCAGGTGCCCACCCACGCGCACCGCCACGCCGCCGCTGTCGCCGATGCGGCAGACCACGATGGAATCGGCGCCGAAGTACTCCACGCTTTCCACGGTGGCGGCGATGCCTTCGTTGTCGATGCGGATGTGCTCGGGCCGCACGCCCAGCTTGGCGGCGCCTTCCGGCGCGCCGGCGATGGCCGGACCTTGGGTGCCGGCGATCACGGTGGCGCCCTGGAGCGGCATCAGGTTGATCAGGTTCATGGGCGGCGTGCCGATGAAGCGCGCCGCGAATTCGCTGGCCGGACGGGCATACAGGCCGTCCGGCGTGTCGTGCTGTTCGATCTGGCCGCCGCGCAGCAGCACCACCTGGTCGGCCATGCTCATGGCCTCGGTCTGGTCGTGCGTGACGTACACCATGGTGATGCCCAGGTCCTGCTGCAAGGCGCGGATCTCGCGCCGCATCTCGTGGCGAAGCTGCGCGTCCAGGTTGGACAGCGGCTCGTCCATCAGGCACACCGGCGCTTCGGAAATCACCGCGCGTCCCAGCGCCACACGCTGCTGCTGGCCGCCCGACAGTTGCGACGGTTTGCGGTCCAGCAGATGGCCCAGGCCCAGCAGCGAAGCCACACGCTGCAGGCGGCGGTCGTAGTCGCGCGCCGGCTCCTTGCGCACCTTCAGGCCGAACAGGATGTTCTCGCGCACCGACAGGTGCGGAAACAGCGCGTACGACTGGAACACCATGGAAATGCGGCGCTTGGCGGGCGGCAAGTGGGTGACGTCGCGGTCGCCGATACGGATGGTGCCGGACGTGGGCGTGTCGAGCCCGGCGATCATGCGCAGGGTGGTCGACTTGCCGCAGCCCGACGGGCCCAGCAGCACGGTGAAGCTGCCGGCCGGCACGGTGAAGCTGACGCCGTGGATCGCGGCCGCGCCGCCGTATTGCTTGGTGAGGTTATCCAGAACGATGGATGACATGCTGTCTCTTGGATCTAGTTTTCTGATCCGTCTGCGGCGCGTGCGATGAAAACCTTTTCATTGTGCAGCGCAAACATGACGGAGATATGGCAGGGCTTAGTGTTTGTAATCGAGATCGGGGGCTCAGGCGAAGGGATAGGGCCCGGGGTATTCCCCAATCACGGCGTGGTGCGTGACCAGCGCGCCTTCGTGCCACCAGTGCAACTGGTAGCCTGGCGGCTCCATGATGTATTGCAGCGTCGGGCGGGGTCCCAGCTCCAGCGCCAACTGGTGCGCGGTGCCCGGACAGGTCGAGGCGATGGTGCCGCCGAAGCGGCGGAAGATGGTGCGGTGCAGGTGGCCGCACAGCACGCGCTCGACGCGCGGATAGCGCGCCACGATGCGTTCGAGCGCCGGCCCGCCGGCCAGCAGGCCGATGTCGTCCATGTGCTCGATGCCGGTCTGGAATGGCGGGTGATGCATCAGCACCAGCGTCGGCCGGTCGGGTTGTTCGGCCAGCCGTGCGGCCAGCCAGCCCAGGCGTTCGTCGCATAGCTCGCCGTGGCTTTTCATCGGCACCACCGTGTCCAGCGCCAGCAGGCGCAGCGGATAAGTTTCGACGGCATACTGGATGAATGGCCCCTGTCCTTGGAGATAGCCATGGTCCGGGAAGGCGGCGCGCAGTTGCGCGCGGTCGTCATGGTTGCCGGGCAGCAGGAAGTAAGGGATTTCAAGCGCCTGCAACTGCTCGCGCAGTGCCTGGTATTCATGCGGACGGCCCAGGTCCGTCAGGTCGCCCGTGATCAGCACGCAGTCGGGCCGCGGCGTCAGCGCGTTGAGCGCGCGCACAGCGGGGCCCAGGAAGGCGGCCGGGTCGATGATGCCGTAGGCCTTGTCGCCCGGGGTGCGCATATGCAGGTCGGTAATCTGTGCGATGAGCATGACGCGTGTCTCGATCGTTATTTTTGTGGATGAAGTTCAGCGGCGCACTGGCGCCGCGGTGCCGCCGACCACGATGCAGTGCGGCAGGCGATTGGATTGGGGCGGCTGGCCGTGGATCTGCGCCAGCAGGTTGGAGCAGGCGGCCTGGCCGATGCCGTCGCTGGGTTGCGCCACCGTGGTCAGCGGCGGCGTCAGCAAGGCGCCGAAGCGCATGCCGTCGAAGCCGCAGACGGAAATATCGGACGGAACCGACAGACCCAACGCCACCAGATCGGCAATCACCGCGGTGGCCAGCAGGTCGTTGGAGCAGAACAGCGCCGTCGGCGCCTGCTTGCCGCGCAATGCGGACTTGAGCGCCTCGGCATCGCTGCCGGTGTGCGAACCCATGGCGATGTGCTGGATCGGTTCCAGTCCCAGCTTCTTGGCGCAGGCGCGCGCGCCCGACAGGCGGCGGCGGGCACGATCGGAGGCCGTCAGCGGGCCGGTCACGATGGCGATGCGGCGATGTCCCAGCGCCGCCAGGTGCGACACCATGTCGATGGCGGCCGCGCGATTGTCGACCGAGGCATAGGGGTGGTCGGTGGATTCGTTGTAGACCAGCACGTAGGGCATGCCGGCGCTGTCCAGGTCGTCCAGCGTGGCGCTGCGGGCCGCGTCGGCCACCGTCAGGATCAGGCCGTCGACCTGGTGGTCGATCAGGCCCTGGACCGCGGCCGATTCCACCGCCGGGTCATAGCCGGTGGCGGTCAGCATCACGCTGTAGCCGGACTCGCGGGCGCGCCGTTCGGCGCCCTCGAAGCACTCGGCGAATACCGGATTGGACAGCGTCGGCAGAATCAATCCGATCGTGCGGGTGCTGCCCGAACGCAGGCTGCGGCCGACGCGATTGGGCCGGAAGCCCGCGCGCTTGGCGATGGCGCGGATGTGCGCCAGCGTATCCGGATGAACGATTTCGGGCTGGTTGAACGCGCGCGAAACCGTGGCGGGGGAAACCCCCGCCTTGCGGGCCACTTCGATGATGGAAAAGCGGGGCGATGCGCGCGACGCCATGGCTACATTGCTGCCGGTTTGCTGAAAACGTTTTCATCTTACAAGACAAATATGACCTTTGTGTTGCACCCGTTTGCGCTATGCTGATAACAACGCAACAACATA
This sequence comes from Achromobacter dolens, assembly GCF_902859745.1. GTDB lineage: Bacteria > Pseudomonadota > Gammaproteobacteria > Burkholderiales > Burkholderiaceae_B > Achromobacter > Achromobacter dolens. Next base: position 9,274 of record NZ_CADIJW010000069.1, read on the forward strand.
AGGCCAAGGCGCGGCGTGCCTCGAAATCCCTGTGAAAACCTGGTTTTTTCAGTGGTTTTCCCAATTGACGCGGCGCGCACAATGGCTGGGTTTGTCATGACGGGCGCGCATCATGCTGCGTGCCGTATCGGGACAAACCCCAGGGTCAAGGGGACCGGGTGCGGAAGTCAGTACCGCGCATATCGCGCGGCACCGGGATAGAGGAAAGGATCATGTCTACTGCCTTAAACAGACTTGGCGCGCTTGAAGCGGCGCGCAAGCTGCAACGGCGCGAATTGACCGCGGTGCAATTGGTGCGAGCCTGCTTTGCGCGCATCGAGCAACGCGAAAACACCATCCATGCCTGGACGGCGCTGCAGAAGCAGGCTGCCCTGGATCACGCGGAAGCCCTGGGTCGCAGCCCCCTGCGCGGCCCGCTGCATGGCCTGCCGATCGGCGTCAAGGACCTGTTCGACACCGTCGACTTGCCCACCCGCTACGGGTCTCCCATCTACGAGCGCCATCATCCCGGGCTGGACGCGGCCGCCGTGGCGCTGTGCCGCCATGCCGGCGCCATCGTGATCGGCAAGACCGTCACCACCGAATTCGCCACCTACCAGGCCGGCCCGACACGCAATCCGCGCAACGAGGCCTACACGCCCGGCGGCTCCTCCAGCGGCTCGGCCGCGGCGGTGGCCGACGACATGGTGCCGTTCGCGCTGGGCTCGCAGACCGCGGGTTCCATCATCCGCCCCGCTTCGTATTGCGGCATCGTCGGCTACAAGCCCACGTTCGGCGCGATCCCTCGCGCCGGCGTGAAGAGCCTGGCCGAATCGCTCGACACCGTGGGCGGCTTTGCCCGCTCGGTGCCGGATGTGGCCCTGTTCGCTTCGGTCCTGATGCGCGATCCGCGCCTGCTGAACCTGAGCTACGACGCCAAGCCGCGCATCGGCATGTACCGCAGCCTGCAATGGCGCCACGCCCAGTCGGAAACCAAGGAAGCCTTCGCCCAGGCCGCCGCCACGCTGTCGCGCGCCGGCGCCCATGTCGAAGAGGTGCCGCTGCCGCCCGAGCATTGCATGCTGGTGCAACTGCACGCGGACATCATGGCGTTCGAATCTTCACAGTCGCTGGCCTACGAACGGCTGGAACACGCCGCGCAGCTCAGCCCCAAGATCCAGGCGATTCTCGAGGCCGGCGCGCAGATCTCCGCCGAGGAGCACATCAAGAATCTGGCGCGCGCCGCGGAATCGCGCGCGCGGGTGGACGGCTGGTTCGACAAGTACGACGTGCTGCTGGCGCCCGCGGCCAGCGGCGAGGCGCCGTTCGCCGACCTCGGCACGGGCGATCCGCAGTTCTCGCGCGCCTGGACCCTGTTCGGCCTGCCGTGCCTGAACCTGCCGTTCGCGACCGGCCCGCAGGGCCTGCCGGTGGGCCTGCAACTGATCGGCAAACGCTACGACGACCACCGCACCGTGGCGATCGCCGCCTGGGTCCACGAACGGCTGCTGGCCGCGCGCGAGCCCGACATCGGCGCCTCCGACATGTGGCCGCGCGGTTGACCCGGCCCGCTGCGCCTGTGGTGGCGCGGTCGAATGCGTCGCGCAAAAGAAGAAAGCCCGCCGGATAAAGGCGGGCTTTGTTTGTGCGGCGCGGCTTCACCGTAAGAAGCGCGCGGGGGACGCGGCGGCGGTAACCGCCACGCCCGCGGCCTGGCGGCGGATCACGCGGCCTCGGCGGCTTCCTGTTCGGTGGTGACGGCGCCGGCGTTGATGTGGCGGTTCACCGCGCTCAGCACGGCCTGGAACGAGGCCGTCACGATGTCGCGGTCGATGCCCACGCCGAAGCCCGTGCTCGAATCGCCCACGCGCAGTTCCACGTAGGAGGCGGCGCGGGTGTCGGTGCCGGTGCCGATGGCGTGCTCGTGGTAGTCCATGATGCGCACGGGCACGTCCAGCGCGGCCACGAAGGCCGAAATGGCGCCATCGCCCTTGCCCGTCACGATGCGGCGTTCGCCGTTGTACTCGAGCTCGGCCTCGATGCTGAAGTGCTGGCCTTCGCCGGCGGCCGGATTGCCGTCGATGCGGTGACGCACCAGTTTCCACGGGGCCTTCTGCTCCAGGTACTCGCGGTTGAAGATGGTGTGCACGTCGTCGGCGGTGACTTCGCGGCCGGTTTCGTCGGTGACGCGCTGGATGGCGCGGCTGAATTCGATCTGCAGGCGGCGCGGCAACACCAGGCCGTGTTCCTGTTCGAGCAGGTAGGACACGCCGCCCTTGCCCGACTGGCTGTTGACGCGGATCACGGCGTCGTAGCTGCGGCCGAGGTCGGCCGGGTCGATCGGCAGGTACGGCACTTCCCACACGGCGTCGGGCTGTTGCTGCGCGAAGCCCTTCTTGATGGCGTCCTGGTGCGAACCGGAGAAGGCCGTGAAGACCAGGTCGCCGGCATACGGGTGGCGCGGGTGCACGGGCAACTGGTTGCAGTACTCGGCGCAGCGGCGCACTTCGTCGATGTCCGAGAAGTCCAGGCCCGGGTGCACGCCCTGGGTGTAGAGGTTCAGGGCCAGCGTGACCAGGTCGACGTTGCCGGTGCGCTCGCCGCTGCCGAACAGGCAGCCTTCGATGCGGTCGGCGCCTGCCATCACGGCGAATTCGGCGGCGGCCACGGCGGTGCCGCGGTCATTGTGCGGATGCACGCTCAGCACGATGCTGTCGCGGCGCGCCAGGTTCTTGTGCATCCACTCGATCTGGTCTGCGTACATGTTCGGCGTGGTGGCTTCGATGGTGGCGGGCAGGTTCAGCACCATCTTGCAGTCCGGCGTGGGCTCCCATACGTCGGCCACGGCGTTCGAGACTTCCAGCGCGAATTCGGGTTCGGTCGTGCTGAAGACTTCGGGCGAGTACTGGTAGCGCCACTTGGTTTCCGGGTGCTTGGCCATGTACTGCTTGACCAGGCGCGTGCCGGTCGTGGCGATGTTCTTGATCTCGTCCTTGGTCATGTTGAACACGACCTTGCGGAACGCCGGGGCGCAGGCGTTGTACAGGTGGACGATGGCCTGCTTGGCGCCGGCGGCCGATTCCACCGTGCGGCTGATCAGGTCCTCACGCGACTGCGTCAGCACGATGATGGTGACGTCGTCGGGGATGCGCTTTTCGTCGATGAGTTTGCGCACGAAATCGAAGTCGGTCTGCGAGGCCGACGGGAAACCCACTTCGATTTCCTTGAAGCCGATCTTGACCAGTTGCTCGAAGAAGCGGAGCTTGCGCTCGACGCTCATCGGCTCGATCAGGGCCTGGTTGCCGTCGCGCAGGTCGGTGCTCATCCAGATCGGCGGCTGCGTGATGCGGCGGCTGGGCCAGGTGCGCTCGGAAAAGTCGCGAGCGAACGGCGTGAAGGGGACGTATTTGGCGGCGGGGTTGGCAAGCATCATCACTACACCTCGATCGGTTTCTTGTGAATCCCGGGATCGGTTTCCTCGGCCGGCATGCGGCCGGATGGCGGCCTGATGCCAGGGTTGGCCGCATTCGCGCGGCGCAAGATTCAGTTTTGAAAAAGGGAATTCGCGTGTGGCAAGCGTGGCTGCCGAGCTACCACGGGGACACTAGGCCCGGCAACCGATCGGTAGGTATAGCGATAGCGCGATGAAGGCGGTACGAGCGCGCAGGCCGGCAACCGGAGCGGCGGAGCGTCCGGTGGCAATCGCGAGGGAGGTGCGGTAAGCGGCCATAGGTTGCTAGTCAAACATACTTTTGCGGACAGCGCAATCGGGAAGGCGATAAAAAAAGCCGGGGACGATCCGTCCCCGGCTGGCGTCACACGCGTTATTGCGTCTGCATGTGGCCGTTCTTGACCACCTGGCCCAGGCGCTCGCGCTCGCTCTTGGCGAACTCGACGAAGCTGGCGCGCGAACCGCCGCCCGGCTCGATGCTGCTCTGGCGCAGCGCGTCCTGCACTTCCTTGGTCTGCAGCGATTTCTCGACGGCCGCGTTCATCTTGTCGAGCACGTCGGCGGGCGTGCCGGCGGGCGCGTACAGGCCGGCCCAGTGGCCGATGCGGATGGCGGGGAAACCCAACTCTGCGGTGGTGGGGATGTCGGGCGCGCTCGCCATGCGCTTGTCCCAGGTGGTGGCCAGGGCCTTGAGCTTGCCGCTCTGCACCAGCGGCAGCGTGACGATGCTGGCTTCCGAGGTGGCGTCGACCTGCTTGCCGATCACCGCGGTCACGCCTTCCGAGCCGCTCTTGTAGGCGATCGGCTCGACCGGCAGGCCGGTGGCTTCCTTGACCATCTCGGCCACGAAATGCGGCGTGCTGCCGTTGCCGGCGGTCGAGAACGTGATACGGTCGGTCTTGGCCTGCTTGGCGTGTTCGACGAAGTCCTTCAGGTCCTTGGCGGGGTTCGACGGGTTGGCCACGATCACCGACGGCGTGATCGACAGCAGCGCGACGGGGGTCAGTTCTTCGTCCTTGTAGGGCTGGTCCGAGCGGATCAGGCTGTTGGTGACGGTGCCGTTGCTGCCCACCAGGTAGGTGTAGCCGTCGGCCGCGCTGCGCGCGACGTGCGCGGCGCCGACCACGCCGCCGGCGCCGGGACGGTTTTCGACGATGACGGGCTGGTTCAGGGTCGTGCCCACCGCCTTGGCGATGATGCGGGCGACCAGGTCGTTGGCGCCGCCGGCGCTGAAGGGCGCGACGAACGTGATGGGCTTGTCGGGCCAGGCGGCGGATGCCGGGGCGGCAACGAAGGCGGCCGAGCAGGCCAGCAGAAGGCCGGCGGCATACCGGACGGGGGTACGGAACATGTAAAGCAACTCCAGGGGCTGGCCGCGCATCCGACTGGTCTCTGCAATCGGCTTGGTCTGGTTTTAAAGGTGCGCGGCCGCGGTTGCGCGAGCCTGGAGGGCCAGTATAGGGGAGCCCGGCTGGCAGGGGACTGAAACAACCAGGCCGCCTCGCGGCGGCCTGGATCATCGGTCGGATGGCGGTGCGCGCCGGTTCAGCGGGCCGGGCCGCCGATGCGCGGCTCGATGTAGCGGGGTTCGCGGCTGTCGCGGGCATCGCGGCGGTCGTCGTTACGGCGGCCGTCATCGCGATCGTCGCGCGACGGCTTGGCGGCCGCGCCGTCGAGAATGTCGGTCTGTTCGGCCACCATGGCGATCTTGCCGATGCGGTTGTGGCGGATTTCCGACAGCGAGCGGTGCAGGTCGCCGACGGTGAAGGGTTCCTCGCGGGTGCCCCACGTCCAGCGCAGTACGCCCAGCGACTCCTGCGAGAGCTGTGGCGCCAGGTCGGCCAGCACGCCCGTGCTCACGGGGGTGGCGCGGCCGGAAGCCAGGCTGGCCGACAGCCAGGCGCGCAGGATGAAGAAGACGATCAGGGTCCAGATGCCGGCGACGACCCACCAGATGTACGGATTGACCTTCTGCACCATGTCCATGGTGGGTTGGCCCAGTGAATGCAGGAATTCGTAGTTGATGCGCTTGCCGAAATCCAGGATCCAGGAGGCGGCGAGATACCAGACGATCACGGCAACGGCGATCACGATCGCGCGCACGAGAAGTCGGGGAAGCGCCAGTTTGAGCAGGGTCTGGCCGATAAGTCGGCAATCCTGGCGAACGCGTGCGGGCGAAGTCTGATTCATCATGCAAAATATTGTACCTATGACCCGTCCTATTTTAGAACTGCGGCCCGGCCAGCATCTGACGCTGACCCCTCAACTGCAGCAATCCATCCGGTTGCTGCAGCTGTCCACGCTCGACCTCGAGGCGGAAATCTCGCAGGTGCTCGCCGATAATCCGTTGCTGGAACGCGACGATGAACCCTCATCGGCCGAAACGCAGGCCGAATCCGAGCGTGAATCGTCGGTGCAGGACGACGAGCCCGCGCCCGAACGCGACACGCCGGTGGAGGAAATGCCGGGTTCGGGCGGGGTCTACCCCGATGACGATTCCAGCCTCCCCGAGGCCGCCCGGCCCGATACCCTGCGCGAACACCTGCTGGGCCAACTGGTGCTGACGCGCGCGGCGCCGCGCGATGCCGCGCTGGCCGCGTTGCTGATCGACGAATTGGACGAGAACGGCTATCTGGGCTCGCCGCTGGAGGAAATCCTGGGCTGGCTGCCCGCCGAGATGGAGCCGGACCTGGATGAACTGCGCGCGGCGCTGTCGCTGCTGCAGTCGTTCGATCCGCCCGGCATCGGCGCCCGCGACATGTCCGACTGCCTCTTGTTGCAACTGCGCAACCCGGACCTGACGCGGCTGCCGGAGGCCGCCGACCCGAAGGCGCTGGCTTGCGCCCGTCTCATCTGCGCCCAGCATCTGGCGTTGCTGGCCACCGGCAACAATGCCCGCCTGTGCGCGGCGGTCGGTTGCGACGAGGCGACCCTGCGCGTCGCCCACGCCCTGATCCTGCGGCTTGAGCCGCGGCCCGGCCGCGCCTGGACGGTGCCGGCGGCCGATTACGCCGTGCCCGACGTGATCGTGCGCAAGACCCGTCGCGGCTGGCAGGTGACGCTGAACAGCGCCGCCGTGCCGCGCCTGCAGATCAACGGCTTGTACGCGCAGATGTTGGGCAACCAGAAGGAATCGGCCCACGCCGGCCTGCAGGCGCAACTGCAGCAGGCCAAGTGGATGATCCGCAACGTCGAACAGCGCTTCGACACGATCCTGCGGGTGGCCCAGGCCATCGTGGACCGTCAGACCGCCTTCTTCAGCCAGGGGCCGGCGGCCATGCGGCCGCTCATCCTGAAGGACATCGCGGGCGAACTGGGCCTGCACGAATCCACGATTTCGCGCGCCACGACACAGAAGTACATGCTCACTCCGTTTGGCACGCTGGAGCTCAAGCGCTTCTTCGGGGCGGGAGTGTCGACCGACGGCGGCGACGCCACTTCGGCCACGGCGGTGCAGACCTTCATCCGCCAGATGGTGGCCGAGGAGAACCGCGCCAAGCCGTTGTCGGACAGCCAGATCATGGAAAAGCTGGCCGACCAGGGCATCGTCATCGCCCGTCGTACGGTCGCGAAATACCGCGAAGCGCTGCGGATCGCGCCGGCCGCGCTGCGCAAAGCGCAGGCCGCGGCGCGATGAAATAAGGGACGTTTCAGCGGAAAAACGTCCCTTATTTCAATGGGTTAGGCGGCCGCATGGTTGCAAATTATTTACGCTGAGTACTTGCCATTGCAGGAATAAATCTCGATAATTATTCTCATGTACATTTGCGTATGTAATGCCATCACCGAACGCCAAGTCCGCGCCAGCGTGGACGCGGGCGCGACGTCGCTTTCCGACCTGCAGTTCGAGCTGGGCGTGGCCACGTGCTGCGGCTGCTGCGCGGCCACCGCCGCCGAATACCTGCCGGGCGGCCGCTGCTCCAGCGTGTGCGATGTGCGCTCGATCGCCGTTCCGGTCAACCCGCCGGCCACCATGGCCGAGCCGGGCGCGTCCGCGGCGAACAGCAGCTATCCGGTCATCCAGGTCGCCGTCGCCTGAGCGGCGTCGCCACCTGCCACGGCTTGCAGGCCCAGCCCTGCAAGCCGTTGTGTTTCCGTTTCACAAAAATCCCTGATCATCCCCGCCAACTGGCGCACCGGCTCGCGCGCCGGCTCCGACAGGCATAGCGCCAGTTCGGACGGCGGCACCGGCGGCAGCATGTCGTCGACCAGCCGATGGCCGGCGGCGATGCAGCGGCGTTCCAGCAAGGCCACCCCCAATCCTCCCGCCAGCGCGGCCTGGATTCCCATCAGGTTGGGACTTTCGTAAGCGATGCGCCAGCGCCGTCCGGCGCGTTCCAGTGCGTGGATGGCGCGGTTGCGGTAGATGCAGCCCTGTGGGAAAGCCACCAGCGGCACCGGTTCGGTGCTGGCGGGCAGCGCGTGCGAGCCGGCGATCCAGTGCAGGTGTTCCGGCCAGGTCGTCAGCGCCGGACCGGCGCCGGGTTCGCGCTTGAGCAACGCCAGATCGAGGTCGCCGCGTTCCAGGCCGCGCGTCAGGGCCACGGTCAGGTCGCAGCGCACCGACAGCCTGACCGCCGGCCGGGCGCGGGCGAACTGCGCCACGATGGCCGTCAGTGTGTCCGCCGCGAAATCGTCGGGGATGCCCAGCCGGATCACCTCCACCCGCTTGCGGCCGCTGACCGCTTCGCGCACCTCGGTGGACAGTGCCAGCATGCGGCGCGCGTAGCCCAGCAGGCGTTCGCCGTCCTCGGTCAGGTGGACCTGACGGCCTTCGCGCACGAACAGCGTGCATTCGAGGGTCTCCTCGAGTTTGCGGATCTGCTGGCTCACGGTGGACTGGCTGCGGTGCACCCGTTCGCCGGCGCGGGTGAAGCCGCCCGCGTCGACGACGGAGACAAAGCTGTGCAATAGATCGAGATCGAGCATGGGAGGCGCCTTTGCATCGGTTTTTCAAATACTTTTGATCCAAATAAAGCGTTTGTCAATGGATAGGGCCGCGCCCAGAATGGGCTCATCTTCCTTTGCCCGGACCTGCTGCCATGAAGGCGTCATCGACTTTGCCCGCCACCGCCCTGCCCGCCGACGCGCCGATGGGGGTGGCCTGGGCGCCCATCGCGGCATTCTGTTTCCTGTGGAGCTCGGCGTTCGCGGCGGCCAAGATCGCGGTGCGCGACTGTCCGCCGCTGACCCTGCTGACCCTCCGCTTCCTGATCGCCGGGGCCCTGATGCTGGGCGTGGCGGCGGCCAGCGGCCGGTGGTCGCGGCCCGGCGCCCGCGACCTGGCGGCGCTGGTGCTGCTGGGGGTCTTGAACAACGCGGCCTACCTGGGCCTGAGCTGGAGCGGCATGACGACCGTGTCGTCCGCGTTCACGGCGGTGCTGATCAGCACCAATCCGCTGCTGATCGGGGTGCTGGCCGGGCCCGTGCTGGGCGAGCGGCTGGGTTGGCGCAAGATGCTCGGGCTGTGCCTGGGCCTGGCGGGCGTGGCGCTGGTGCTGCGCTCGCGGCTGTCGGGCATGCAGGAGGATCTGCATGGCACCCTGCTGGTGACGGGCGGCCTGGTGGCGCTGGTGGCGGGCACGCTGCTCTACAAGCGCCTCAAACCGTCGACGGGACTGTGGATGGCGACCGGCATCCAGTCGCTGGCCGGTGCGGTGGCGCTGATGCCGGTGGCGCTGCTGCACGAGAGCCTCGGCGACGCGCGCATGACGGCCAGCCTGTTCTGGAGCATGGCCTACATGATCGTGGCGGTGTCCATCGGCGGTTATTACCTGTGGTTCATGATCCTCGGACGCGCCAGCGCCACCGCGGCCAGCGCGCTGCATTTCCTGATGCCGCCGCTGGGCTTGTTGTTCGGCTGGGTGGTATTGCGCGAGTCAGTGTCGTGGCTCGACCTGCTGGGCATCGTGCCGATCGCATTCGGCATCTGGCTGGCGACGCGGCGCGCCGCCTAGGCGCGGGCAGCGCGCGCGTCAAGCTGGCCGAGGCTGGGGTGTGCGCGTGGCGCGGGACCCCGCGCAGCGCACCAGGGTTGGGTTTGCACAACGTGGCGTGCGTTCGGAACGGTCTGATAGATTCATGGCGTCATCACGCCATTCACGCTGTGCGGCGCGCTTGAAATGCCGCGGCAAATGGGACGCCCGTGTCCGCCCAACCCGCGAAACCGCAATGCATTGCCCGCAGGACATCGCGCATGCATACTCATTCTCATTCGTCTGTCGCTTTCTTGTAGCGCTCGTAAAGCGGTTTACCAAATGCGCGCCAAGGCTAGTCGCGGCCCCGCGGCCGATGTTAGTCTGCCGGGGTTGCGTACTCGCGGCATCGTGCGCTTCTTGTCGCGATGCAGTGCGCGTCGCGTCTGACTGCAAGGAGTCCATCATGAAAGGCGACAAAACCGTCATCCAGTTCCTGAACAAGCAACTGACCAACGAGCTGACGGCGATCAACCAATACTTCCTGCATGCGCGCATGTTGAACCACTGGGGTTTCGACAAGCTGGGCAAGCACGAGTACGAAGAATCCATCGGCGAAATGAAGCATGCGGATCGCCTGATCGCGCGCATCTTCATGCTCGACGGCCTGCCCAACCTGCAGGACCTGCACAAGCTGCTGATCGGCGAGGACGTGCCGGAACTGCTGGCCTGTGACCTGAAGCTGGAGCAAGGCGCCCAGGCCACCGTGAAGGAAGCCATCGCCTATTGCGAATCGGTGCGCGACTATGTTTCGCGCGACTTGTTCCAGGACATCCTGGACGATACCGAAGAGCACATCGACTATCTGGAAACCCAGATCGACCTGATCGACAAGGTCGGCCTGCAGAACTACCTGCAAAGCCAGATGTCCGTGCCCGATTGATCGATCGGCCCGGCATGAAAATGGCGCCCCTCGGGGCGCCATTTTTTTGGGTGATCGCGGGTGGCGCGATCCGGACGATGCGGCTTATTGCGGCCGCGCCGGGCATTCGGCCATCGTGCCCCAGGCCCGGTTCGGACCGCAGTATTTGTTGCGGGCCGCCCACGAGCACGAGGGGCGCTCGAAGAAGCCCTGCGTGGCACAGTGGGCCAGTTCGCGCTTGAGCGCATCCTGCCAGCCGGGCGCGCCGGGGGCGGGCGACGAATTGGGCGGGGGCGGCGCCTGCACCATTTGCGTATTGCCATAGCCAGCCGCCTGCTGCCCCGGGGCCTGGCCCTGCCCGCCATTGACGGCGGTGCCGGTGCCCGGCGCCTGCAGGTCGAGCGTGCTGACGTCTGACGTGCCTTGCGGCAGCGGCACTTGCGAGGCGGCGGCGATTTCGCGGGCCTGGTCCTGGCTGATGCGCTCGCGCGAGATCTTCACGGCGGGATCGCTGACGGTGTCGAACAGCGAGACGGTATTGATGGCCCACTCGCGGTCGGCCGGCTTGTCTGGCACGCCGAGCGTGCCATCGATGCGCGGCTGCGGCGGCTGCGCCACGTAGGGGCGCCCGTTGGCATCGAGCACGGGCTGCTGCGACGCGGCCGCATCCTGGCCGGGCGCGGGCGCGGCCTGCGGCGCATGCGCCACCAGCCAGTCACCCAATTGAATACCGCCCCACGCCGACGCGCCAAGCGCCAGCAGGAGCGTTGCGAATAATAAACGCCAAGACATTGCTACCCTCAATCTGCCGTGCGGTACCCGAACGGGTCTACGCCTTGTCTCCGAAAACCTTGCCGCCGTGCTCGCGCATGGCGTGGAATTTCACATCCGGATACAGTTCCTCGGCCACGCGCAACTGCGCGGGGGAACTGATCAAAAACGCCGCCGCATCGACCACATCATAGGCGATATGGGCGGCATTGGCATCCATGAACTTGCGCAGCGCCTTGGGGTTATCAGAGGTAATCCAACGTGCCATTGTGTAGCGCGAAGGCATCATCCGGGCGTCCACGCCGTACTCGGTCTTGAGGCGGTGGGCCACCACTTCGAACTGAAGCTGTCCGACCGCGCCCAGCAGCAGCGAGCCGCCGGCGGCCTCGGGCCGGAACACCTGGATGGCCCCCTCTTCGCCCAACTGCGTCAGGCCGGTGCGCAACTGCTTGGTGCGCAGCGGATCCTTCACTTCGACGGCCTGGAACAGTTCCGGCGCGAAGAACGGCAGGCCGGTGAATTGCAGCGTTTCGCCTTCGGTCAGCACGTCGCCCAGTTGCAGCACGCCGTGGTTGGGAATACCGATCACGTCGCCGGCATAGGCCTCGTCCAGCAGTTCGCGGCGTTGCGACAGGAACGACACCACGTTGTTGGGGCGCATTTCCTTGTTGGTGCGCGCGACCTTCAGGCGCATGCCGCGCTCGAAGCGGCCGGAGCTCACGCGCACGAAGGCGACGCGGTCGCGGTGAGCCGGATCCATGTTGGCCTGCACCTTGAACACGACGCCAGTGAACTTGGGTTCCTCGGGCTGCACTTCGCGTTGCAGCGCGACGCGCGGGCCGGGAGGCGGGGCCTGCTCGACCAGCGCGTCCAGTACTTCCTGCACGCCGAAGTTGTTGATGGCCGAGCCGAAGAACACCGGGGTCTGCTTGCCCGCCAGGAACTGGTCGCGGTCGAACGCGGGCGCGGCTTCATTGATCAGCTCGATCTCGCCGCTGGCCTGGTCGAAGGCCGAGCCGAAACGGCGCGCGATCTCGGGGTTGGTCAGGCCTTCGATGAAGTCGTCGTTGTCCGAACGGCGCTCCTGGCCGGGGCGGAACACGCGCATGCGGTCGCGGCGGATATCGAACACGCCGCCGAAGGCCTTGCCCATGCCCACCGGCCACGAGAACGGCACGGCGTCCATGCCCAGGTGGCCTTCGATTTCCGACAGCAGCTCGAGCGGTTCGCGCACTTCACGGTCCATCTTGTTGATGAACGTGATGATGGGCGTGTTGCGCGCGCGGCAGACCTGCAGCAGGCGGATGGTCTGCGGTTCGACGCCGTTGGCCGCGTCGATCACCATCAGCGCGGCGTCGACCGCCGTCAGCACGCGGTAGGTGTCTTCCGAGAAGTCCTGGTGGCCCGGGGTGTCGAGCAGGTTGATGACGCAGTCGCGGTATTCCATCTGCATCACCGACGAGGCCACCGAAATGCCGCGCTGCTTTTCGATTTCCATCCAGTCGGAGGACGCGTGGCGCGAGGCCTTGCGCGCCTTGACGCTGCCGGCGATCTGGATCGCGCCTGCGAACAGCAGCAGCTTTTCGGTCAGCGTGGTCTTGCCCGCGTCAGGGTGGGAAATGATGGCGAAGGTACGGCGCCGCGCTACTTCTTGTGGGATGTTCATGATCGGAGGATTCAACCTGACGCCGCGGCTTCAGCCCGGCGCGGTCCGGTATCGTGCATCGAAACAAGCGGGGCACGCGCCGTTGCCGGCGCATGCCCCGCGCGTGGAAATTCAGGAATGGCGGCGGAACGACGCCAGGAACACGCCGGCCAGGATGAACAGCGAACCGAAGGTGCGGTTCATCCAGCGGATGTGCTTGGCATCGCGCAGCAGGCGCAGCACGCGCGCCGCCAGCAGCGTGTACACGCCCATCGCCACCAGGTCGGTGAAGGCCAGCGTGCCCGCCAGCGCCGCGTACTGCGGCGTCAGCGGCAAGGCGGTGTCGACGAACTGCGGCACCACGGCCAGCAGGAACACCGTGCCCTTGGGGTTCATGGTGTTGATCAGGAAGCCGCGCATCACCAGCTCGCGGATCGAGGCCTGCTTGGGATCGCCGGCATCGACCGCGACCGGCGCGGCGTCCGTGCGGATCTGGCGCACGCCCAGGTAGATCAGGTAGGCGACGCCGAGGTACTTGACCACGTTGAAGGCCATCTCGGAGGTGGCCAGCACCGCGCCCAGGCCGACCGCGACCACCACGAACTGGAACAGGATGCCCAGGATCAGGCCGGCCGTGTTCCAGTAGCCGCGGGCAAAGCCGTACTTCAGTCCGGAGGACATCGCGGAGATGGCCCCCGCGCCGGGCGAGAACGAAATGGCCCAGGAGGCCAGGAAGAACGTCAACCAGGTGGAAAGGGGCATGATGGCGCGGGTCCGTGGGTCGCAGTAACAGGTATGCCGCTGATATTACTTGGAGAGCAGCGCGGCGCGCGGGGCGCCGGCCGGGCGGCCGCCGTTGCCGTTGCCGTTGCCGGCGGGACGGGCGCTGCCTTCGGGGCGGCGGTGGTTCTGCTGCGGGCGGGCGTCGCCGCGGC
>NZ_CADIJW010000070.1 GCF_902859745.1 Achromobacter dolens
CGCGGGCGTGGCGGCCGGCGCGGCGGCTGGCGTACGCATGTTTGTCGGCGGAGCGGCCGGCGAATCGTCCGGCGTGGCCGCGGGCGCGGCAGGGGCCGCGGCCGGCGTGGCCGGATCGTCGAAGCTGCGCTTGGGCGTCAGCACCGGTCCGGACGAGGAAGGCTGGGCCCCGGGACTGCGCGTACCGGTGGCCGAAGAAGGCGACTGGGCCTGGGCGGCGCCCAAGGCGGCGACGCTCAGCGTGGCGGCCAGGACGGCGCGCGCCAGGGGATCGATTCGGGTGCGAAGCGCATTCTGTCGCATGGTTATCCTGAAAAATCGAAGTCAGCCCGGATCGTACCGCGAGCGGGCGACGAAATCGAACCAGAAAGCGCGCGTGGATACGGGCGGTTACCCGAGGGGCTACCGGCCCGCGGCCGACGGCCCGAACCAATACTGCGACCGCACCTCATCCGACGAATACCACGGCAGCAGGCCGATGCTGTGCGACTCGCGCTGCACGCTCACCAGCAATCCGCCCGCCTGTGGCCGCAGCAGCGCCACGGTGCGGAACACGCCCATGGATTCATACTGGCGCCAGTCGCGCCGGGCGCTGATCCAGTAGCGGCCCTGGGTGCAGCCGCCGAAGTGCTGGATGTCGGTCCGGGCCAGCGGCGGGCCATCCGCCGGACCGGGGGAGCCCGCCGTGCCGTCGCGCAGCGGCAGCAGGCCGGTGAAGCGGCCGCCCTGGCCGTCATCGGCCAGGATCCGCCAGCCTTCCGGCGCCGCCGCGAAGGCGACGCTGGCGGCCGCTGTGGGGCGCCAGGCATGTTCCGAGGTATCCGGCAGGCCCGCCAGGTCCAGGGTGTAGGCCAGGAAGTGGCGCAGGTCGGCCATGCCGGCGGCGCCCTCGCCCGAGCCCGGTTCACCCCGCGGTTCACCCGCCACCCGGTAGGTGCCGGACAGGTCGGGACACTGCGCCGGATCGGACGGCAGCGTCAGCGCCGTGCCTTCCTTGAACGGCGGCCAGGTCACGCGCACGGCGTCCACGGTCGACACGCCGCAGCCGGCCAGCATGGCCAGCGCCAGCCCCGCCACCAGCCATCGTGGCGCGGCCTGGGGCCGCCCGGATTTCCACCTTGTCGTCATGCGCATCGCGCGTCCGCCTCCCTGGCGACGAACTATACCGAAACGCCAGGGCCGCGTTGCCAAGGGCCCGGCGCGGGTCAATAATCGGCGCATCGCCACTGCCCCGCCCGCCATGACGCCCTTCAAAGGAAAACTCCGCACCCGGCACCTGGAAATCGTGCTGACGGTGGCCGAGCTGGGCAATCTGTCCAAGGCGGCGGCGCAGTTGCACAGCACGCAGTCCGGCCTGTCGCGCGCCATCGCCGAGATCGAGGAACTGGTGGGCGCGCGGCTGTTCGAGCGCACCGCGCGCGGCACCAGTTGCACGCCGCTGGGCGAGGCCATGTGCCGCCACGCGCGCCAGTTGCTGACCGGCTTTCGCAAGGCCGAGATCGACCTGGCGGCGCTGTTGCGCGGCGACGAGGGCAGTCTGACGGTGGGCTGCTTTTCGATGTTCGCCGGCTGGCCGGTGGCGCAGGCCGCCTCGCGCTTTCGCGAGCGGCATCCACGCATCACCCTGACGCTGGAGATCGGCACCCACGAGCGGCTGATCGAGGACCTGGACGCCGGCGCGCTGGACGTGCTGATCAGCCGCTTCTCGTCCACGGTGGATCCGCGCATCTACCGGTCGGTCACCCTGCTGGAAGACGCCGTGGTGCTGGCCTGCGCGCCCGCCCATCCGCTGGCCGAACGGCCCGAGGTCACGCTGGCCGATTGCGTCGCCTACCCGTGGATCACGGCGCTGCCCGGCAGCCGCATCCGCGGCGAACTGGAAATGCTGCTGTTACGGGAAGGTCTGCCGATTCCGGATATGATCGGCGCCCTATCCCTGGAATTCGGCCGGGAACTGCTGACGGTCGGACCCTATCTGTGGATGCTGCCCGGCAGCGTCGCGGCGGTGCGCGCCGCGCGCGGCGAGGTGGCGGTGCTGGCGCCTCGCCCCGCCCTGCGGCGCTCGCCGCTGGCGGCCATCTGGCGCCGCGACCGGCCCAGCACCCGCCAGGCTCGCGCCTTCGCCGACACGCTGGCCGAAGCCATCCAATCCTCTTCTTAGGAGCGCCCATGTACGACTGGCTCAATGCACTGCCCAAAGCAGAGCTGCACCTGCACCTGGAAGGCACGCTCGAACCCGAGCTGCTGTTCCGGCTGGCCCGCCGCAACGGCGTGGCGTTGCCGTGGCCCGACATGGATGCCCTGCGCGCGGCCTACAACTACGGCAACCTGCAGGAATTCCTCGACCTGTACTACCGCGGCGCCGACGTGCTGCGCACCGAGCAGGACTTCTACGACCTGACCTGGGACTACCTGGTCAAATGCCACGAGCAGAACGTGGTGCACACCGAGCCCTTCTTCGATCCGCAGACCCACACCGACCGCGGCGTGCCGTTCAAGGTGGTGCTGGACGGCATCAGCCAGGCGCTGGAAGACGGCCGCAGGAAGCTCGGCATCAGCAGCGGCCTGATCCTCAGCTTCCTGCGCCACCTGCCCGAAGAACAGGCCATGCGCACGCTGGAAGAAGCGCTGCCCTACCGCGACGCTTTCATCGCCGTGGGCCTGGACAGCAGCGAAAAGGGCTTTCCACCGCGCCTGTTCCAGCGCGTCTTCGACCGCGCCCGCGCCGAGGGCCTGCCGGCCGTGGCCCACGCCGGCGAGGAAGGCCCGCCCGAATACATCTGGGAGGCGCTGGATCTGCTGAAGGTGCTGCGCATCGACCACGGCGTGCGCGCCGCCGAGGACCCGCGCCTGATGGCGCGCCTGATCGACGAGCAGATCCCGCTGACCGTGTGTCCGCTGTCGAACACCCGCCTGCGCGTGTTCGACCACATGTCGCAGCACAACATCCTGTCGCTGCTGGACGCCGGCGTGAAGGTCACGGTCAACTCCGACGACCCGGCCTACTTCGGCGGCTACGTCACCGAGAACTTCCACGCGCTCTACGAGCACCTGGGCATGAGCCAGGCGCAGGCCCAGGCGCTGGCCGACAACAGCATGGATGCGCGCATCCTGAAGTAGGCGCGGCAGGCCCGGCCGCGCCCACGGCGCAGGTATGCGGGTTGCGCATGACCCGGTTCGAAACCGGCATGCCTGCCCGCCCCCATTCGTCCCTACCATAGTCCCGAGCGGATGGCGGCCCTGCACGCCGTCCGCCGAAAACCAGGACGACAAGGGACCAGACCATGACTGACACCGTTCAGGCCAACCTGCGCGCCGGCAGGTTGACCGGTGTGCGCGAGGGCGGCGCATGCCGCTTCAGCGCCATTCCATATGCCGAACCGCCCTTGGGTGCGCTGCGCTTCGCGCCGCCCCAGCCGGCCCGCTGGCGCGGCCCGCGCGATGCCTCCCGCCCCGGCAGCGTGGCGCCGCAACTGCCCTCGCGCCTGCGCGGCGCCATGGGCGACTTCGTGGCGCCGCAGGCGGAAGACTGCCTGCACCTGACGGTGTGGACGCCCGCCGCCGACGCGCGCCGCCGGCCGGTGGTGGTGTGGCTGCACGGCGGCGCCTGGCAAAGCGGCGGCGGCGCGCTCGACTGGTATGACGGCGCGTCCCTGGCGGCGCGCGGCGACCTGGTGGTGGTGGCGGTGAACTACCGGCTGGCCGCGCTGGGCTGGCTGCACCTGCCGGGCGAGACCGCCAACGTCGGCCTGCTGGACCAGGAATGCGCCATCGACTGGGTGCTCGACAACATCCAGGACCTGGGCGGCGACCCGGCCCGCGTCACGTTGATGGGCCAATCGGCTGGCGCCTCGTCGATCTGCGCCATGCTGGCGCGGCGGCCGCGCTTTGGCCGCGCCATCCTGCAAAGCGCGGCGCTCGGCCGCGGCTTTCGCAGCAGCGCGCAGGCCGCGGCGCTGGGCCAGACATTCCTCGCCGCCGCCGGCGCCGATACGCTGGAACAGGCCCGCGCCCTGCCCGTCGAGCGGCTGCTGGCGGCGCAACAGGCGCCCGAAGTGGCGACGGCCCTGCAGGCCGAAGGCAGCCGCCGCAGCCTGTTCGGTCCGGTGCTCGATGGCCAGGTGCTGCCCGTCGACATCGAGCCTGCCTTACGGCGGGCGGCTGGCCGCGCCGATGTGCTGGTCAGCTACACGCGTGACGAAATGGCGGCATTTCCCAGCGGCGACGGCCCCGACTGCGCGCTGACCAGCGAGGCCGTGTTCGGCGCGCCTTCGCGGCAGTGGGCCGCCGACGCCACGGCCCAGGGTCGGCAGGCGTGGCTGGCGCGCTTCGACGTGGCGCCCACGGCGCGCTTTCAGGCCTGCCATTGCATCGAACTGCCGTTCGTCTTCGACACGCTCGCGGCCTTTGCCGACGCGCCGATGCTGCGGGGCCTGGCGCCGACGCAGGCCGCCTCCCTGGCGCGGACCACGCAACGCGCCTGGATTGCCTTCATCCGCGGCGAGACGCCCGCGTGGCCGGCCGCGCCGCACCTGGAACGGCTGGCCTGAAGTCCCGCGCCGGGCGCATGACCCGGCGCGTCCAACATCGACAAGGGGAATACCAATGCTCAAGCAATTTGCCATCGCGCTCGCGCTGCTGCTGCCCGCCGCCGCCGGCGCGGCCTATCCGGACAAACCGGTCAAGATCATCGTCTCCAATCCGCCGGGCGGTCCGGTCGACGTGATGCTGCGCGTGCTCGCCAGCAAGCTGTCCACCGCCTGGGGCCAGGCGGTGGTGGTCGAAAACAAGCCCGGCGCGTCCGGCATCATCAGCACCGGGGCGCTGGTCAAGTCGGCGCCGGACGGCTACACGCTGGGCATGGTGGTGGCGTCGTCCGTGACCATCGTGCCGTTCGCGGTCGACCACCTGCCGTTCGATCCGCAGAAGGACCTGCAACCGGTGGCGCTGGTGGCGCGCACGCCGTTCCTTTTCATCGTGCCCAGCGACAGCCCCATCAGGACCTGGCAGGACTTCGTGCGCGAGAGCAGGGCCCGCAGCCTGACGGTGGGTTCGTTCTCGATCGGCACCGCCTTCCACCTGGTGTGGGAACAGACGGCGCGACGCGCCGGCATCAAGGCGCTGTACATCCCCTCCTCCTCGTCGGGCAAGACGCAGAACGATCTGATCGGCGGCCAGCTCGACGTCGGCCTGGACGCCCCTTCCAGTTCGAAGGGCCTGATCGACAGCGGCCGCCTGCGGGCGCTGGCCATCACCAGCCCCGAACGTTTTCCCGGCCTGCCGGACACGCCCACGCTGCGCGAATCGGGCATGGGCGACTACGCGCCGCAGCCGTGGATCGGGCTGATGGCGCCGGCCGGGGTGCCGGCCGACCGCGTGGCGCGGATCCAGCAATCGGTCGCGGACATCCTCAAGGAACCGGCGATGAAGGCGCAGATGGAGGCGCTGGGCATGATACCCATCGGCGGCAGCGCGCAGGAACTGGCCGACACCATCGCCGCCGATCGCGCGCAGATGGCCCCGCTGATCAAGGAACTGGGCATCAAGCTGCAGTAGCCGCGCCCACCAGCCGCAGGAACGAGGGAATCAGGCTGGCGGCCAGCGCCTCGGCGTCGACCGCGCCGCGCGCGATGCTGTCGTCCACCGCGCCATGCATGCCGTGATACAGCAGGATCGCGGTCAGCCCGGGCTGCGCCAGTTGCCAGCAGCCGGCGGCCTGGCCGGCGCGCAGCATGCCCTCGACCTGCGCCAGCACCGCCGCGCGTTCAGCGGCGCCGCGATGCGGGTGGTTGACATCGTGGAACACGACATCGTGCAGCGCGTAGCCCTCGAAATAGGCCTGCACGCCGGCGCGCGTCCAGGCCTGCAGGCGCGCCACGCCATCGTCCGGCGCGCAGGCCGCCATGGCCGCGTCGATGCGGTCCAGGAAGCCTTGCGAGAACTTCACGCGCAGCGCCGCCAGCACGTCCGCCTTGGATGAAAAGTAATGATAGAAGGTGCCCTTGGCCACGCCGGCCTGTGCCACGATCTGGTCGATGGTGGTGGCCTCGACGCCCTGGCGCACGAACAGATCTTCGGCGGCCGCCATCAGTTCGTCCAGGCGCACCGACGCGGGCTTGGTGCGCGGCGTGGCGGCGCTGGCATTGGCGCCGCGCCGGGTGTCCGGCTTGCCGGCGGGCCTGGAGTCCGGCTTGCCGGCGGGCCGGGTATCCGGCCTGGCGCCAGGCTCGGCGCCGGGCTTGGCGTCGGGCTTGCCGGGGGACTTGGCGGAACGGGCCATCGCGAGCGGGAATCCTTTCATTTTCAACGATCCGCAGTGTAGAGGACGCGCCCCGCCTGCCGCCCGCAAAACATCCGGGAATGCGTCTTTTTATTTATTGACCGACGGTCAGTCGATTACTAGAATACGCTTTCCCTCCCCTTCACGGCCCTTCCGCATGCTTGCCTCCCGCCGCCGCGCCCTGGTGTTCGCCGTCAACCTGGGCAGTTTCATCACCATCCTGGACATCAGCATCGTCAATGTCGCCCTGCCCACCATGCAGGCGGCGCTGCGCATCGACATGGCCGGCCTGCAATGGGTGGTGGACGCCTACGCGCTGTTCCTGTCTGCCTTCATGCTGTCGGCCGGGCCGCTGGGCGACCGCTATGGCCGCAAGCGCTCGTGGCTGGCGGGCGTGGCGCTGTTCACGCTGGGTTCGGCCTTGTGCGGGCTGGCCGACAACCTGCCGCTGCTGCTGGCGGGCCGCGCGGTGCAAGGCGTGGCGGGCGCGCTGCTGATCCCGGGCGCGATGTCGCTGCTGACCCAGGCCTTTCCCGACCCCGCCGAGCGCGCCCGCGCCATCGGCCTGTGGGCCTCGTGCAATGCCATCTCGCTGATCGTGGGGCCCATGCTGGGCGGCCTGCTGGTGGCGCACTTCAGTTGGCAGAGCATCTTCCTGATCAACCTGCCGGTGGGCGCGCTGGCGATCGCGCTGGGCGCCTGGGGCATCCAGGAAAGCGCGCATCCCGAGCATGCCGCCTTCGATCCGCTCGGGCAGGCCCTGAGCGTGGTCTGGCTGGGCGCGCTGACCTATGGCCTGATCACTGCCGGCGAACACGGCTGGCAGGCGCCGGCCACCCTCGCCGCACTGGCCGTTGCCGCGCTCGGACTGATCGCCTTCCTCTGGGTCGAGCACACCGTGGCGCGTCCCATCCTGCCGCTGGGCCTGTTCCGCGACGCGGGCTTCGCCAGCACCAACTTCGCCTCGTTCGTGATGGGATTCGGCGCCTACAGCAGCCTGTTCTTCTTCTCGCTCTACCTGCAGCACGTGCGCGGCCTGACGCCGCTGGAGACGGGCTGGCAACTGGCGCCGCAGTTCGTGGCCACCGGCATCGTGTCGACGGTGTTCGGCCGGTTGAACCAGCGCTTCGGCCTGCCCCGGCTGATGATCGCGGGCTATGCCATGGTCGGCGCGGCCATGCTGGGCATGATGAGCTTCGACGCCCACACGCCTTATGCACTGTCGGGTTCGCTGATGGTGCTGCTGGGCCTGGGCATGGGACTGTCGGTGCCGGCCACCAGCATGGCGGTGATGGCGACCGTGCCGCGCGAACGCTCGGGCATGGCCTCGGCCACCATGAATGCGCTGCGCCAGACCGGCATGACCATCGGCATCGCGCTGCTCGGCGCGCTGATGAGCAGCCGCGCGGTCGAGCACCTGGCCGCGGCGCTGGCGCGGCTGGGCCAACCGGATGCGCAGGCGGTGGCGCGCGTGGCGGTCACCCGGCACGCGCTGCCGGCGCAACCCGATGGCGTGGCGGCGTTGTTCGCCGACGCATTGGCCAGCGGTTTCCATGCCGCCATGGCCGGCGCCGGCGTGGCCTCGCTGCTGGCGGCGCTGGTGCTGTTGAGGGTCACGCGCGGCGCGCGGCCGGTGCTGCGGGCCGCGTAGGCGACAGGCGCGCGCATCGTCGCGGCGACGCCGGACGCCACCGCGTGGGTCCGACGACGCTGCGCGGGCCTCGCGGCGAGTCGCCGAAACCCAGGCGGGGCGCGCAATTCCAAGGCGCGGAATTCCAGCGCCCGGAATCAAACAGCGGCGTTTTTAAGCAGGCGTAACAAGCGCGCCGCCGCGCATGCGCTCCGGTAATATCTCCGCCCAATAACAGGTTAACAACCAAGAGGAGACATGCCATGCAACACCGCAAGATCCTGTTCCGCCTGGCCCCGCTGGCGCTGGCCGCGCACCTGGCGCTGAGCGGCGCCGCCGCCGCGCAAAGCGCGCCCGGCACGCAGGGGCCGCTGGCGCCGGCGCCCATGCCGGAACTGGCCGCGCAGATCGACCAGCGCGCCAAGGCCATCGAAGACAAGCTCATCGCCTGGCGCCGCGACATCCACCAGCATCCCGAACTGGGCAACCAGGAAACGCGCACGTCCAAGCTGGTGGCCGACCATCTGCGCGCGCTCGGCATGGAAGTGAAGACCGGCGTGGCCGGCACCGGCGTGGTGGCGCTGCTCAAGGGCGGCAAGCCCGGCCCGGTGGTGGCGCTGCGCGCCGACATGGACGCGCTGCCGGTCAAGGAGCAGGTGGACGTGCCGTTCGCCTCCCAGGCCAAGGGCACCTACCTGGGCAAGGAAGTGGACGTGATGCACGCCTGCGGCCACGATGCCCACACCGCCATCCTGATGGCCACCGCCGAAGTGCTGGCCGGCATGAAGGACCAGTTGCCCGGCAGCGTCAAGTTCATCTTCCAGCCGGCCGAGGAGAGTCCCGCCGACTTCGAGCCGGACGGCAAGAAGATCTGGGGCGCCAAGATGATGGTGCAGGAAGGCGTGCTGGACAATCCCAAGGTCGACGCGATCTTCGGCCTGCATGTCTCCAGCAGCTATCCGGTGGGCAAGCTGTCGTGGCGCAGCGGCCCGGCGATGGCCGCGGCCGACCAGTTCTGGATCGACGTCACCGGCAAGCAGACGCACGGCGCGCGGCCGTGGTCGGGCATCGACCCGATCGTGGTCAGCTCGCAGATCATCCTGGGCCTGCAGACCATTCCCAGCCGCCAGATCAACAGCATGCTGGAGCCGGCCGTCATCACCGTGGGCGCGATCCACGGCGGCAACCGCATGAACATCGTGCCGGACAGCGTCGCCATGACGGGCACCATCCGCACGTATGACGAGGGCATGAAGAAGGACATCCACCAGCGCATCGAGCGCACGGCCACGCAGATCGCGCAGAGCGCCGGTGCCAAGGCCGACGTGCGGGTGGTGGAGCTGTACAACGCCACCGTCAACAATCCCGGCCTGACCGAGGAGATGGGTGGCACGCTGCGGCGCGTGGCGGGTGAAGGCAACTACGGCCTGCAGCCCAAGTCGACGGCGTCCGAGGACTTCTCGTTCTACCAGGAGAAGGTGCCGGGCATGTTCTTCTACCTTGGCGTCACGCCCAAGGACGTCAATCCCGACACCGCCGCTCCCAACCATTCGCCGCGCTTCTATGTGGACGAGTCGGGCCTGATCAACGGCGTGCGCGCATTGTCCAACCTGACGGTCGACTACATGGCCAAGGCCAGGCAAGGCGGCTGACCACGGGCCCCGCCGCCCGCGCTCTGCCGGCGGCGCGACGGGCGGCGCAAGCGCAAGGCGCGCGCCCCGTCCGCCGCGATACGCGGCGGGCATAAGCAAACCGCCATAAAGTCTTTGTGGCGGACGGCATGGTTTCCTACAGTACGGCCCTTTGCCGCCAAAGCGCCGACTCGCCATGCCGATCTCCCGCCGCCGATTCCTGCTCGCCAGCACGCTGGCCCTGCCGCTTGCGCATACCCGCCGGGCGCGCGCCGCCGCCTGGCCCGAGCGCCCCATCCGCCTGGTGGTGACGTTCCCGCCGGGCGGCGCCAGCGACATTGCCGCGCGCGTCATCGCGCCGGCGCTGGGCGAACTGCTCGGCCAGTCCATCGTGATCGACAACCGTCCCGGCGCCGGCTCCACCATCGGCGCGACGCAGGTGGCGCAGGCCCCGGCCGACGGCTACACCCTGCTGATGTCGAACTCGGCGCCGCTGTCGATCTCGCCGGCGCTGATGCCCCAGCACCACTACGATCCGCTGGCCAGCTTCCGCCACGTGGCCTACCTGGGCGCGGTGCCGACCGCGTTCGTGGTGCATCCGTCGGTGCCGGTCGAGACCTTCGCGCAACTGACCGAGTGGATCAAGGCGCAGCCGGCGCCGGTGCAGTACGGCAGCGGCGGCCTGGCGTCGGTCGGCCAGATCGTCGGCGAACTGTACGCGCGCCAGACCGGCGCGCGGCTCGAACACATTCCGTACAAGGGCTCGGGCGCGATGCGCAACGACCTGCTGGGCGGACAGATCCGCTTCGCGGTCGACGCGCTGCCGCAGAACCTGCCGTTCCTGCGCACCGGCCAATTGCGCCTGCTGGCCGTGACCACCGCGCAGCGCGTGCCGCAGGCGCCGGAGATTCCGGCGGTGGGCGAGCTGGGCTATCCCGGCCTGGTGGCCGAGAATTTCGTCGGCCTGTCTGGCCCGGCGGGCCTGCCCGACGCCGTCAGCGAACGCCTGTACGACGCCTTGACGCAGGTGCTGCGCACCCCCGATATCCGCGCCAAACTGGAAGGGCAGGGCTTCGTGCTGGCGCAGAAGTCGCCCGCCGAATTCGCCGACTTCGTGCGCCGCCAGGCCGATACCTGGGGCCCGGTGGTGCGGGCGACCGGAGCCAGCCTGTGAGCGTGCGCCGGTTGCTGGTGCTGTTCGGCCAGGCCGGCCGGGGCGGGTTCAACGAAGCCGCCGTGCAGGGCGCGGCGCGCGCCGCGCGCGCGGGCCACGCCCTGCAGGTGGAATGGATCGAGGACAACGACCCCGATGCGCGCGCCGAGCGCCTGGCGGCGCTGTGCGCGGACGCCCCCGACCTCGTCATCGTGCATGGCGGCCAGGGCGATGTGCCGGTGGCGCGGGTGGCGCCGCGCTTTGCGCGCACGCAGTTCGCCATCACCCAGGGCAGCCACCATGCGGCCAATGTAGCGTCCTATGAAATCCTGCAGGAGCACACGGCCTTCCTGGCCGGCGTGCTGGCGGGCCTGCGCGGCGGCGCCGCGCATCTGTCGGGGGAACGCGTGCGGCCCGGGCTGAAGGGTCGCGCCGCCTATGCCGACGGTGTGCGCCGCGTAGTCGGCCAGGATCCGCTGACCGGCTTCTGCGGCAACCAGCACGACCCGGCGCTGGCCGAGGCCTGGACCGACGCGCTGGCCGCCGACGGCGCGCGCGTGGTGTTCGCGATGATGGATGGCGGCCGCGACGGCATCACCCGCGCCTGCCGCCGCCGCGGCCTGTGGCAGATCGGCAATGTGCTGGACTGGGTGGCGCGCGATCCCGCCGTGTATCTGGCGTCGGCGCTGGCCGATTCTGGCTTGTGCGTGGAACGCGCCGCGGCCGATCACGCCGCCGGCGCGCTGCGGGTCGGCGCGGTCACGCAGTTCGGCCTGGAAGCGGGCGCATCGCTGCGGCTGGCGCTGGGCGCGGACGTCGGCGCGGAGGAACGCCGCGTGCTGGACGACTGGTCTGCGCGGCTGGCTCGCGGCGAGATCGCGGTCGCGTCCGACTACACGGGACGGGAATTCGCCCCGCCGGCCCGCTAGCCGCATGCCCCTGCCGCCTGGCGATGAACGAACGGAACGGACAGCGCATGGTGTCCGCGATGATTGACGCACGCCCGCCCCCTCGCTACAGTGACCGCCGACCCTGGCCGGCGATGCTGCCGCCGGCCGGCCCGCGAATCTGACGGCGCCCTGCGCCCCTTCCCCGGAATCTTCCATGAACAGCTACCGCGTCGGCATCGCCGGCTTCGGCGCCATCGGCCAGGCCGTGGCGCAATCCCTGGATGCCGGCCTGCCCGGCCTGACGCTGGCCGCCGTGGCCGTGCGCGATCCCCAGGCCGCGCCCGCGGTGGCGTGGCAGAACGCCAGGCCGGTGTTCACCACCATCGGCGCGCTGGCCGAACATTGCGACGTGGTGGTCGAATGCGCCCCGGCCGCCGTGTTCCGCGAACTGGCCGAGCCGGTGCTCACGGCCGGCAAGAAGCTGGTGGTGCTGAGCTCCGGCGCGCTGCTGCGCCACGACGACCTGATCGAGCTGGCGCGCCGCCACCACGGCCAGATCCTGGTGCCGTCCGGCGCCATCCTGGGCCTGGATGCGATCACCGCCGCCGCCGAGGGCGAGATCCATTCGGTCACGATGATCACGCGCAAACCGGTGCGCGGCCTGCTGGGCGCGCCCTACCTGACCGACAACAACATCGATATCGACGGCATCACCGAGCCGCGCCTGATCTTCCGCGGTTCGCCGCGCGAGGCGGCGGTGGGCTTCCCGGCCAACCTGAACGTGGCGGTGAGCGTCTCGCTGGCCGGCATCGGTCCGGACCGCACCACGCTGGAGATCTGGGCCGACCCGTCGCTGGAACGCAATGTGCATCGCGTCGAGGTGGTGTCGGATTCCGCCTCGTTCTCGATGGAAATCCAGAACATCCCGTCGGCCAATCCCAAGACCGGCCGCATCACCGCGCAAAGCGTGATCGCGGCGCTGCGCAAGCTGACCGGCCCGCTGCGGGTCGGCACCTGACCGGCGCCCGAGCACGCCGGGCGCCGCCCGTGCTCGTGCCAGCGGCCGGCCGCTGGGAGCCGGCTGCACGGCAGAACGCCTCGCGCCGGCCTCAGGCCGCCGCCCGCGTCAGCACCGGCCCCGGCGCCGCGGCCAGCGGTCCGGCGCGCCAGCCCCCCTCTCCGTCCAGGTCCAGCCGATGGGTGTGGAACGCGTCCAGCGTGCTGCGGTGGCCGACGCTGACCAGCATGGCGTCTGGCAACTGTTCGCGCAGCAGGCCGTAGAGCATGTGTTCCAGCCCTTCGTCGGTGGCCGATGTGGCCTCGTCCAGGAACACGATCGCCGGCCGGTTGAACAGCACGCGGGCGAACGCCACGCGCTGCTGCTCGCCGATCGACAGGATGCGCGACCAATCGGCCTCGTGATCCAGCCGCGCGGCCAGGTGCCCCAGATTCACCGCCCGCAGCGCGGACGCCAGGCGCGCGTCATCGCCGGCCTGCGCATGCCCGGGATAAGCCACGGCATCGCGCAGCTTGCCCAGCGGCAGATAGGGGCGCTGCGACAGGAACAGCGCGGCCGCGCCTTGCGGCCGCCGCACCGTGCCCTGCGCGTAGGGCCACAGGCCCGCCAGGGCGCGCAACAGGGTGGTCTTGCCGCTGCCCGAAGGCCCCTTGATCAGCAGGGCCTGGCCCGGATGCAGCGCCAGGTCCAACCGCCGCAGCAGCGCGCGGCCATCGGGACGCGACACGTCCAGTCCGCTGATTTCCATGGCGTGCGGCAAGGGCAGCGCCGCGATCGCGGGCAGATCTCGCGCGGCCGCGTTGGCGTCGAGGAAGCCGGCCAGGCGGTTGAGCGTGGCGCGGTACTGCGCGAAGGCATCGTATGAGGTGCGGAAGAACGACAGCGAGTCCTGCACCTGGCCGAAGGCCTGAGAGGTCTGCATGACGTCGCCCAGCTTGATCGCGCCGCTGAAGAAGCGCTGCGCCTGCAACAGGAACGGGAACACCACGGCCACCTGGCTCACCACCAGGTTGAAGCCGTCGAATTTCAGGCCCCGGTATACCCGCTCCCACAGGTTGGCGATATAGGCCGAAAAGCGCGCCCACAGCGTCGCCCGTTCGACCTCCTCGCCCTGGTAGAAGGCCACGTTCTCGGCATTCTCGCGCAGCCGCAGCAAGGCGTAGCGGAAGTTGGCGGTGAGCCGCTCGGACAGGAAGTTCAGCAGGATCAGGGGCCGGCCGATGCGGAACGCGAACAAGGTGGCGATGAGCACGTACACGTACACCATGAATACCATGGCGCGCGGGATCTCCACGCCAGCCACCTCGAGCGCGCCGGACAGGTTCCACAGGATGCCGGTGAACGCCACCAGCGACACCACCGCGCTCAAGGCGCCGATCGCCAGCGAGCGCGAGCCGCTCACGAACAGGGCGATGTCCTGCTCGATGCGCTGGTCGGGGTTGTCCACCGGTTCGCCCACGAAGTGGCCGCGGTAGTAGGCGCGCGCGCCAAGCCAGTCGCGCGTCAGGCGGTCGTTGAGCCAGACCCGCCAGTGGATGTCGAAGGCCTGGCCGGCGTAGCTGTCGACCAGGGTACGAATCACGTGCACCGTGGCCAGCACCGAGAAGATGCCCAGCAAGCGCCAGAATGCGTTCGGATCGAGCGCCTGCAGCGCGCTGTAGAAGCCGTTGTACCAGAACGAAAACAGCACGGTCATGCGGACCGCGAACATCGCCAGGAACAACAGCGCGGCCAGCGTCAGCAGCGGGCGCCAACTGCGCCGCGGCGTCAGGTAGGGCCAGGCCAGGCGCCAGAACTTGCGCCCCCAGTCGGTCCAGCGCGCCAGCGCCAGCGTCGCCACTGCCAGCGCGACCACGCTGATGCCAAACGCGCGCGCCATCCAGAGCGCGCTTTCCCACAACTGCTGCTGCCAGTTCAGGTCCATGAAGAGCCCCTCTAACGTCGTTTCTGTTTAGAGCGGCCGGGGCGTCGCGGTTCCGGGGGAAACGGCTTCTTAAGCGTGGCTTAAGCGTTCGCCGGCGCAACTGAATGCGCAGTGAAAGGTCAATGCCCGCCCAGGTCCAGGTTGGCGAACAAATCAGCCAGGGTCGGCACCGAGCGGGCCGGCCAGATCGCGCTCAGGTCGAAGCTGGGCAGGCGCTCGCCGTCGCGCACTTCGCAAAAGCGCACGCCGCGGAAATCCATCGAGCGGATCCAACTGGGCAAGAGCGCCACGCCGCAACCGCCGGCCACGCACGCCAGCACGGTCAGGGTGCGGTTGGCCTCCTGCGCCACGTGGGCGTCATGGCCGCCCTTGCGCATGGCATCGAGAATGTCGGCGTAGAACGCCGGCAGTTGTGACTGCGGGTACATCACCAGGCCGGCCTGCGCGATCTGCGCCATCGAGACCCGGCCATCGGCGGCGACGTCGAACTCGTCCGGCACCGCCGCCACCAGCCGGTCGCGCAGCAGTTGCCGCTCGCGCATGCGCCCGCCCACCGCCACCGGCGTATGCATCAGGCCGATGTCGATCTCGCCGGTCTGCAGGGCGTCGGCCTGCTCGGCATTGCTCATCTCGCGCAGGATCACGCGCACGCCGGGCGCCTGCCGACGCATCTCGCGCAAGGCGCGCGGCAGCGTATCGAACAGCGCCGACGACACCAGCCCCACCGTCAACTGGCCGGCGCTGCCGCGGCCGATCTCGCGGGCGCGGCGCGCGGCGGCGTCGATGCGCGCGACGCTGGCGCGCACGTCCTCCAGGATGGCCTGGGCCGCGGGCGTGGGCGTGGTGCCCTGGCGCGAGCGTTCGAACAGGCGCACGCCCAGGTCCTTTTCCATGCGTCCCAGGGCCTGGCTCAACGCCGGCTGGGCGATGCCCAGCCATTCGGAGGCGCGGCTGACGCTGCCGTGGTCCACCACCGCCAGGAAGTAGCGCAGATGCCGGGTTTCCATATCAATCCAATATAAATAAAGCAATTTTCCAGAATGGAAAACTATACCCTGCCTCCCTAGAATGCCGCTTACAGAACCTTACAGAACGCGCGGGGCATGGACCCCGCCCAGGAGACTGCCTTGCCCCCCTCCGTCACCGGCCTCGCCGTCGACAGCCACGCCCACGTCTTCCTGCAGGGCCTGGCGTTGGCGGACACCCGCCGCCACACCCCGGACTACGACGCCCCGCTGGCCCAATACCTGGGCCTGCTGGACGCGCACGGGCTGTCGCATGGCGTGCTGGTGCAGCCCAGTTTCCTGGGCACTGACAACAGCCACCTGCTGGAGGCGCTGCGCGCCGCGCCGGCGCGGCTGCGCGGCGTGGCGGTGGTGGACACGGCCATCGACGAGGCCGCGCTGCGGGCGCTGGCCGCGGCCGGCGTGGTCGGCATCCGGCTCAACCTGATCGGCCTGGCCGTGCCCGACCTGCGCACGCAACCGTGGCAGTCATTGCTGGCTCGCGTCAACGCGCTCGGCTGGCACGTCGAGATCCACCTGCAGGCCGCGCGCCTGGCCGATATCATGCCGGCGCTGCTGCAGGCCGGCTGCCGCGTGGTGGTGGACCACTTCGGCCGTCCCGACCCGGCGCTCGGCGTGGCCGACCCCGGCTTCGGCTACCTGCTGCGGCAGGCCGACAGCGGCCGGGTATGGGTCAAGCTGTCCGCCCCTTACCGCAACTGGACCGGCGAGGCCTGTGCCAGCGCTGGCCGCGAGGCCGCGCGCCAACTGCTGGACGCCTACACGCCCGCCCGCCTCATGTGGGGCAGCGACTGGCCCCACACCGAGCATCGCCACCTGGCGTCCTACCCCGCGTCCATGCGGTGGCTGGACGACTGGATCGACGACCCCACGCAACGGCGCGCCGTACTCGCCGAGACACCGTTGCGGCTGTTCCAATTCCAAGGAGAATTCTGATGACCCCTCTGATCCAACGCCTCGCGCGCCGCGCCAGCCTGCTGGCTGCCGCCGGCCTGCTGGCCGGCGCCGCCGGCACGGCAACCGCCGCCTACCCCGAGCGCGCCGTTACGCTGGTGGTGACCTACCCGCCCGGCGGCACGGTCGACGTGGTGGCCCGCCTGATCGGCCCCAAGCTGGCGGCCGAACTGGGTCAACCGGTGGTCATCGAAAACCGCGGCGGCGCCGGCGGCATGATCGGCGGCGCCGTGGTCGCCAAGGCCCAGCCCGACGGCTACACGCTGATGCTGGACGCCTCCAACCACGCGCAGAACCCGGCGCTGCACTCCAAGATGCAGTTCGACACGCTGACCGCGTTCGCACCGGTATCGCTGCTGTTGCGCGTGCCCAACGTGCTGGTGGTGACGCCTTCGTACGAGGTCAAGACCGTGGCCGACCTGATCCGCCTGGGCCAGCCCGACAGCAAGGAACACGTCTATTTCGCCTCGGCCGGCCCCGGCTCGGCCCAGCATCTGGCCGGCGAACTGTTCAACCTGCTGGCCAAGACCCAACTGCAGCACGTCGCCTACAAGGGCGGCGGCCCGGCCATGATCGACGTCATGTCGGGCCAGGTGCCGGTGATGTTCGCCAGCATGGGCTCGGCCTGGCAGCACGTGAAGAACGGCAAGCTGCGCGCGGTCGCCGTGGGCGGCTCGGAGCGTTCCAAAGCGGCGCCGGACCTGCCCACCATCGCCGAATCCGGCGTGCCCGGCTACGAGACGTATGAGTGGAACGCCGTATTCGCCCCGGCCGGCACGCCGCCGGAAATCGTCAACCAGGTGTCGCAGGCCCTGGCCAAGGTGCTGAAGGACCCGCAGATCGCCGAACAGCTCGAAGGCATCGGCGCCGAGCCCATCGGCTCCACCCCCGCCGAACTGGACACGTTCCGCCGCGCCGAGATCGCCAAGTGGCAGCGCGTGGTCAAGGAAGCCGACCTGAAACTGGATTGAGTACCGCCGGGCGACCTGCCGCCCGACAACCGGAATGCCGGTCTTGGACGCCCCTCGGGGCGTCTTTTTTTGGTTTTACGGCGGCTCCCCGATGCGATACAACAGCACTTCAAGCGCGCTCAGGGAAATCCGCGACGAGATGAACCACGACAGCCACGAGCCCTCATCCTTTCCCCCGCCCGCCGACGCCCGCCTCGCGGCCGGCGCCGACGGCGCCACGCTCGACAGTCTGGCCGACGGCTTCCTGTCGCTCGATCGCGAATGGCGTGTGCGCTACCTGAACCCGGCCGCCGAACGCCTGTTGCGGCGCAACAGGCTGGACCTGGTGGGGCGCGGCCTGTGGGACAGTTGTCCGGACCTGGTCGGCACCGGCTACTACGATGCCTGCCGCGGCGCCATGCAGACCGGCCGCCCGGCCCAACACATCGGCTACTACGCGCCGCTGGCGAGCTGGTTCGAGGTGCGCGCCTTTGCGCATGAGGACGGCCTGGCGGTCCTGTTGCGCGACGTCTCGCGCGAACGCGAGGAAACCGCCCAGCTCAGATACCAGGCCACCCATGACTACCTGACCGGCCTGCCGAACCGGCGCCAATGCATGGACACGCTGTCCGCCGCCATCGCCGAGGCCGAGCGGACGCTGGCCGCGCAGGGCCCGACCCTGGCGGTGCTGTTCCTGGACCTGGACCGCTTCAAGGAAGTCAACGACGCCTTCGGCCACGCCGAGGGCGACCTGCTGCTGTGCGATGTGGCCGAGCGGCTGCGCAAGTTCCTCACGCCCGCGATTTTCTGCGCCCGGGTCGGCGGCGACGAGTTCCTGCTGGTGCTGCGCGGCACCAACGAGCGTGCGGCCGAGGCCCTGGCCAATTCGATCCTGAACGCGCTGTCGATCCCGAGCGACATCCATGGCCGCTCGGTCTCGCTGGGCGCCAGCATCGGCATCGCGCTGATGAACTCGCCCGGCGAATCGGCCGAGATGCTGCTGAACTATGCCGACGCGGCGATGTACGCGGCCAAGTCGGCCGGCCGTTTCCAGGTGCGGGTGTATCACCGCGAACTGATGCAGGGGCTGGGCGCGCGCCTGTCGCTGCGCGGCGACATCCAGGGCGCGCTGGCCAACAACCAGTTCGAGCTGCACTTCCAGCCGCAGATCAGCATGCACGACGGCTCGCTGTGCGGCGCCGAGGCGTTGCTGCGCTGGCGCCATCCCACCCGCGGCCTGCTGGCGCCGGCGGCGTTCCTGGACGTGATCCTGGATTCGCCGATGGAGTCGGCGCTGACCGAATGGGTGGCCAACGCCACCTGCCTGCACATCAGCGAATGGCTGGGCGAGGGCCTGCCGGTGCCGCGCATCTCGTTCAACCTGTCGGCGCGCCAGTTGGTGGCGCCCGACCTGGCCGACACCATCGTGCGCCTGGCGCAGGTGCATGGCGTGCCGCCGACACTGCTCGACGTGGAAGTCACCGAGAATTCGCTGATGAGCGACGTCGAGAAGGCCTCCGGCATTCTCGCGGCGCTGCGCGAGGCCGGCATATCGGCGTCGCTGGATGACTTCGGCTCGGGTTATTCGAGCCTGGCGTACCTGGCGCGGCTGCCGATCGACACGCTCAAGATCGACCAGTCGTTCGTCTGGGCGCTGGGCAAGGTGCCGACCGCCACCGCCGTGATCCGCGGCGTGGTGCGGCTGGCGCATTCGCTGGGCATGCGCACGCTGGCCGAGGGCGTCGAGACCGAGGCGCAGCGCCAGATGCTGATCGAGGAAGGCTGCGACGCGATGCAGGGCTTCCTGTTCAGCCGCGCGCTGCCGGCCAGCGCCTTCGCCGCGCTGCTGCGCGAAGTGCCGCGCTGAGGCGAACCGCTATCATGTCCGCCTGACGACC
This sequence comes from Achromobacter dolens, assembly GCF_902859745.1. Lineage (GTDB taxonomy): Bacteria > Pseudomonadota > Gammaproteobacteria > Burkholderiales > Burkholderiaceae_B > Achromobacter > Achromobacter dolens. Next base: position 19,354 of record NZ_CADIJW010000070.1, read on the forward strand.
CGATTGATGACGGCAATGACGATGGACAGGATACGGCTCGACAAATGGCTCTGGGCGGCGCGCTTCTACAAGACGCGCAGCCTGGCGGTGGACGAAATCGGCAAGGGCCGGGTGCAGGTCAACGGCCAGCCCGCCAAACCGGCGCGCGAGGTCGGCCCCGGCGACGTGATCAGCATCCGCAAGGAAGACCCGCCCATCCAGGTGCGCGTGGTCGCCGTCAGCGGCGCGCGCGGCCCGGCGCCGGTGGCGCGCCAGCTATATGAGGAAACCCCGGAAAGCGCCGCCGCGCGCGAACGCGCGGCCGAGATGCGGCGGCTGGCGCCCGAGCCGGCGCTGGACATCGCCGCCGGCCGACCGACCAAGCGCGACCGGCGCCTGATCGACCAGATGCGGGGCAAGTGAGACGCGACCGCGACAGGGCCCGGACCGGCCCGGCGGACCGCCCACGAAAAAGCGACAGCGCTACAGCGCCCGTCCCACGATCAACGGATCCAGCGCCAGTTCCGGCGCGCCGCTCTTGCCTTCGTACGGCAGGCGGCTGAGCACATAGCGCATGGCGTTCAGGCGCGCGCGCTTCTTGCAATCCGACTTCACCACGATCCACGGCGCGTCGGCCGTGTCGGTGTGCGCGAACATCGCTTCCTTGGCGCGGGTGTAGTCGTCCCACTTGTCGAGCGAGGCCAGGTCCACGGGGCTCAGCTTCCATTGCTTGAGCGGATGCACCTTGCGCTGCAGGAAGCGGCGGCGCTGCTCTTCCTGGCTGACCGAGAACCAGAACTTGACCAGGTGGATGCCGCTGGTGACCAGGTGGCGCTCGAAGTCGGGCACCTGGCGCAGGAACTGCAGGTATTCCTCCTGCGAGCAGAAGCCCATCACGCGCTCGACGCCGGCGCGGTTGTACCAGGAGCGGTCGAACATCACGATTTCGCCGGCGGTGGGCAGATGCTGCACATAGCGCTGGAAATACCACTGGCCGCGTTCGGTGTCGGACGGCTTCTCCAGCGCCACCACGCGCGCGCCGCGCGGATTCAGGTGCTCCATCATGCGCTTGATGGTGCCGCCCTTGCCCGCCGCGTCGCGGCCCTCGAACAGGATCACCACGCGCTGTCCGGTGGCCTTGACCCAGGCCTGCAGCTTGAGCAGCTCGACCTGCAGCGCGTATTTCTGCTTTTCGTAATTGCGCCGCAGCATGCGGTGGCGGTACGGATAGATACCCTCGCGCCAGTCGGTCGCCAGCTCCTCGTCGGGATTGCGGCGCGCGGCCGGCGCCTGCGCGTTGGCTTCGAGCAGCGCGCGGTGCACCGCCACCGCGTCGTCCGGCGACAGTTCCTCGATCACCGAGCGCAGCGCCGCGTGGGCTTCGCCCGATTCGCCGATCTGGTAGCGGCGGGCGATATCGGCCAACACCGACGAGGTCTCCTGGCGCGCGGCGACTTCCCGCGCATTGACGCGCTTGCGCGCCTGGATCGCCGGTTCGATGGCGGGCAGCCCGGCCGGGGCTGCCGGCGCGGACGCCGGCGGCTGGGCGACCTTGGACGGCTTGTCGGCGCGGACGGCGCGCGTGGACTTGGGCGTCGCGGCGCCGCGG
>NZ_CADIJW010000071.1 GCF_902859745.1 Achromobacter dolens
CGACGGGGCGCTGGCGCCGGTGGCCTGCTGGCCGCCGCTGCCGTTGCCGCGGAAATCGGTGACGTACCAGCCCGAGCCCTTGAGCTGGAAGCCAGCCGCGGTCACTTGCTTGGAAAACGTGCTCTGGCCACATTCGGGGCAAACCGAAAGCGGCGCGTCGGAAATCTTCTGCAGGACGTCTTTGGCATGGCCGCAGGCGCTGCACTTGTAGGCGTAGATGGGCATCGAGGGCTCCCAGGCGCGGGTCCGGTATATCTATGACCGTCGGCCGGACCTGCGCAAAACCAGGGGCGCGAGGGGTCTTCCAACGGAAGGCCCCGGGGCCGGAACTGGCTTGGACCGGACAACGGCCGGGCACGGCCGGAAAAATACGGGAAAGTCTTGAATTTTAGCGGTTTTTCGTGAAAGGCCGGCGGCGCCCCCACGGCGGGGCGCCCGGGGGCGCCGCCGTGGGGCTCGCCTCACTCCCTCAGACAGGCAACAGGAACATCAGGGCGGCCACCCCCGTCGGCCCCAGCGCCGACAAAAACAGCCGTCCGGACGAGATGCTGCCATCCGGGAAATGATTCTTCAGGATGGCGAAACCGGCCGGATTCGGGGCATTGGCGATCACCGTCAGGCCGCCCCCCGTCACCGCGCCCGCCACCAGCATATAGCGCCAGGCCTCGCTGGTGCCTTCCACCAGCGACCCCAGGTAGGTCAGCGCGGCGTTGTCGGTAATGGCCGTCAGCGCGGTCGCGCCCCAGAACAGCACGAACGGCTCCAGCCCGCCCAACAGGTCCTGCAACCACCATTTCTGCAGGCCGCCCAGCACCACCAGGCCGGCCAGGAAAAAGCCCACCATCAACCCTTCCTTGATCAGCAGGCGGTTCTGGTGGCGCTTGTAGGCCTCGGCAAAGCCGATGAACATCATCAGCAAGCCGAGGAAGATTGCCGGGTGGTGCGCGCTCAGCACCACCGCCACCAGGAACACCAGGTGGATCAGCATCACCAGCGCCGGCACCGGCGGACGGTTGTCCTTGCCCTCCGGGGCGTCGACCCCGCCGCCCGTGCCCACCGAACGCTCCCGCAACGCCTTGCGGCAGATGAAGGTCAAGAGGCCCGCGTTCAGGCACACCGCCACCGCCGCGCGCCAGCCGAAATGCTGCGCCATGAAAGTCGAATCCCAACCGAAGGTGGAGGCCACCATCAGCACCGGCGGCGCCGCGTAGGAGGTCAACACGCCGCCGATCGACACGTTGACGAACAGCACGCCCAGCGTCAGGTACTTGAAGCCGGCGCGGCCGCTGGTGCGGAAATAGGCATCGCGCAGCAGGATCGCCGCCAGCGTCATGGCCGCCGGCTCGGTGATGAACGAACCGCCCAGCGGCACGAGCGACATCACCACGAAGAACGTCGCCAGCTCGCGCTGCAGCGGCAGCACGCGCGCCGTGGCGCGCACCAGCAGACCCACCAGTTCCAGAATCGGCCGGCTGGCCGCCACCACCATGATGGTGAAGACGAACAGCGGCTCGGTGAAGTTGCGGGTGTCCATGTAGCCGATGGCCGCGGACGGCCCCGACAGCGCCGCCATCGCCACGATCAGGGCGAACGCCCACACGCCGAACACCGCCTCGACTTCCGCCAGCAGGTGCCAGAAACCGGCATGCGGCCCGCCGCGATGGGCCAGGCGCGCAAACATGGGAACGGAAAACGTGTGCAGCACCGCCACGACGAACAGGGCGGTGGCGATGATTTCTATGGACTGGGGCATCGAAAGCGCTTCCGGAATGAAGACCCGGGCCGCGCGCACGCGACCCCGAATCGGCGGACAAGGGTCGCACTATAGCGTAGCGGAGGCGGCCCGCCCTACAGGGACAACGCTAGGATTTGCCTACTTTTCAGGCGATCGGCGCGGGCGGTTCGCCGCCCTGCTGCGCGTCGCGCATCTCCATCAGCAGGCTGTGCAGCATTTCGGTCGACAGACCATGCAGCACCAGCCGGTAGCCGGCGCGCAGCGTCGACATGGGCACCAGCGGATGGCTGTTGTTGACCAGGATCAGGTGCTGCGGCGCGCCCAGCAATTTGGCCGCGTAGATGCCGATGGTCTCGTCCAGTTGCAGCGAATTGGCCGCGCGCCAGAAGTCGTTGTCGGTCAGCATCAGTTGATACAGCGGCGTGAACAGCTCGATGGCGCTTTGCAGGTCTAGGAAATTCAGTTTGCCCTGCGGCATGTCCTCAAGCTTCAGATCAGGATCGCGAATCATCGAAAAGTCGACGCGCTCGGGCGCATGCATTTCCACGCCCGCGTCGCGCAACGCCTGGTTCAGCCGGATCACGAAGTTGAACAGGTTCAGGTCGTGCTTGACGAACAGTTCGTCCTTGAGATCGTCGATCTCCATCGGTTCGAGCGGCGTGGTGGTGATGCGCACCGGTGAGTTGGCCGCGATGAACGACAGGATCTGCGCGCCCAGGTGGAAGTGCCGCAGGATCAGCCAGTTGGCCTCGGGCGAGACGAAGCGCTTCAGGCCCCACGCCAGGATGCGATGCAGCAGCCGCGAATGCGACCAGCGGCGCGGCAGGAAGGTCTTGATGATCTGGATCAGGATGATGCAGGCGCGCGCCAGCGGCCGCAGGAACGGCAGCAGGTACTGGCGCGAGCCGCAGCTCGAATCGGTCAGCCAGGCCTTCTTGACCTTGTCCGGCAGCGGCGTGCTGCGGTCCAGGTACAGGGCCAGCCAAGGACTCGGATCGGCGGGATCGTGGCCCTTGGCCAGGAATTCCGGTTCCTTGTTCATGCGGCGTCATCCTCCATCACGTGATGAAACTGCATCAGGTACAGCGCGGCGGTGCGTCGCGCGGTGTCGACGATACGCTGCTCGGCGCGACCGTCCTCGTCGCAGTCCAGCGCCAGCTCCACGGCCGACAGCCAGCGCGCCAGGTGGTTCTCATCGTTGTGGCCATGGTATTCCAGGAAGCGGAAGGCGTCCGGCGGCAGCTTCAGGCTGGCCTTGAGCAGCGGCAGCAGGGCCGGCACGATGCGCTGGCCGGTGCCCTCGATGATGTAGATGGCGCCCAGGAGGCCGATCGGGTCGCGCGTGGCGGCCAGGCTGTGCAGATAGGCGTTGAGCGCCTCGCCGCCGGGGTTGCGGCGCAGCGCATCGATGTTGTCGATGCTGCCGCCGGCCGTGCGGTAGTCCTGAAACAGGATCTGGAAGTCGTTCTGCTCCTCGCCGGCGTGCATGTCGATCAGCGCGGCCAGCGGCTGGTACTGCTCGGTCAGCGAGGCCGCGCCTTCGCGCATCCACTTGCTGCCCTCGCGCACCTGCGGGATCCAGTTCTCCATCCAGTTCAGGTAGTCGGCGGTCTCGAAGCGGCGGTTGCGCAGGCGCCGCACCACCGGCGTGCGCCAGACGCGCGAGCGGTAGTCGTGCCAGATCGCCGCCAGTTCGGTCAGCAACTGGCCCAGGCCCTGCGGCGCCATGTCCGGATCGTGCGGCGGCGCGATGGCGTCGGCATCGGCGCTGTGGGCGTCCTCGCGCCCGGCCGCGGCCGGCGTGGCGCCCACGGCCACCGACGGCGCGGCGTCATGCGCGGCCTCGGCCTCCAGCAGCATGTAGGCCGCCATGAACCGGCCCGACTCGGGGATGTAGCAGAAGATCTGCTCGCCCGGCTTGATCTCGCGCGTTTCCAGGAACTCGGCCAGCATGATCAGGATCGACGCCGCGCCGGTGTTGCCGCGCCAGGCCAGGTTGCTGAACCAGCGCTCGCGCGGGATCACCAGGCCGGCCTTCTCCATCAGGTCCTCGACCACCGGAATGAATTTCTCGGACGAGTAATGGCACAGGAAGTGGTCGACCTGGTCCGGATCGAGCCAGCCGTCGCGCACCAGCTTGGCGTACTCGTGGATGCCGATGTCGAACAGATGCGGCAGCAGGCGGATGTCCTGGCGCAGCGACAGCGCGCCATCGGCCTCGGCCTCGTTCCACGACGGATAATCCAGGTGGCCCTTCTGCCGGTCGGCCGACAGGCCCAGTTGCATGCACACCGGATAGTCGCCCGAGAACGAGCGCTGGTGTACCCACTTCAGGCGTAGCCGCACGCCCTTGGACGCGCCCGGCAACGGCCGGCCGCCGCGTCCCAGCAGCAAGGCGCCGGCGCCATCGGACAGCATCCAGCGCAGGAAATGCGCGTCGAAGTCGGCGTCATAACCACGCGCGGCAAAGCGCGAGCGCTTGAACAGGCGCGACGGCAGCTCTGCCGCGACCGCCAGCGCGCTGGCATGGCCGCCCATCTCGACGCCCTGCGCCGCCACCTGGATCGCCGACACGCCCGCGGCGCAGATGCCGTGCACCGACAGCGTCTCCATCGGATGCGCGGCCAGCTCGCCCTGGATCATGTTGGCAAAGCCCGGCATCAGCGCGTCGCCCCCGGACGAGCCGCTGGTCAGCAGAGACACGTCCGCCAGGTCGCCGTCATTGCGCCGCAGGCAATCGCGGATGGCGTTGGCGGCCAGTTGCGCATTGGTGAAGACGGTGGCGCCCTCGGCATCGATCGCGTAGTAGCGCTGCTTGATGCCGTTCTCGGCCAGGATGCGGCTCTTGATGCGGCTGGACATGCGGTTCAGCGGCGCGATGTAGCTGTCCATGGCCTCGTTGGACACGGGTTCGCCCGGCATGAAATAGCCGGCGCTTTCCAGGTAGACACGATTGAACGCGATAGGCATGGCGGGTCTCTTTTGGCAGGTATGGAGTGGCGGCGCTAGCGCACGTGCTCGGGCGCCATGCACGAGCGGCTGCGAAAGCGCGGCAGGAAGGTGCCCAGCACGAACACGCGGAACATGTACGGCGTCAGGCCGCCCTCGTTCAACGCGGGCGTCACGCGGGCCCGGTAATGGTCGCGATGCAACCGGGTCAGTTCGGACCAGTGCGCGCGCGGATTCTCGTGGTGCGCGGTGTGCAGGCCGATGTTGAACAGCAGCGGATTGACCAGTCCTTCGAAGTTGCGGGCGTAGTTCAACCCTGCCACCGCGCGCGGTCCGCCATCGGCGTGCGCGTGTTGCAGGTAGTTGGTGGCCAGCAGCCAGTGCAGGCCGTGCAGTTGCGGGATGATGACGAACACCAGCGCCTTGACCGGATTGATCGCCAGCAGGCCGCCCCACAGCCCCAGCCAGGCGCCGTACTGGCACATGCAGTAGCGCCACGCGCCCGGCCAGTGCCGGCGCAGCCGTCCCAGCCAGGCGAAGAACAGCGGATACAGCACCCACACCGCCTGCACCGGATGGATCAGATAGCCCCACAGGTGATTCGTATCGCCGCCAAAGCGATAGGTGCGCGCCACGTCGCGCGCGCCATGCTTGTAGCGGTGATGGTTGGCCACGTGCGCCGGGTAGAACACGAAGGTGGGATGCCCCTGCAGCAGCGTGATCCAGAAATCGGTGGCGCGGTTGGCCCAGCGGCCATGCCACATGCGGATGTGCGTGTGGTTGTGGTGGATCACGCCGATGCCCAGCGTCAGGAACAGCATCAGCGCGTACAGCGGCCACCAGAAGCCATGCAGCCACTGCCACGCCGCCAGGGCGGGCAGCGCGGCCAGGTAGGCCAGGCTCTGCCAATCGCGCCTGTTGCGCAGCGCGGGCAGCCGGCGCGTCTTGCTAAGCCCGTCCGCCAAGCGATTCTCGCTGCCGGAAAGCTTCCAGCTGGGGCGCGGCCGCCTCGGCCTTCAGCCGGGTGCGGAACAGGCGGTCCATGAACGTGAACTGGAAACCAAAATTGCCGTTGTAGCAGGCGTGGTGCAGGTGATGCCGGCGGCTCGCCGCAAACCAGTGCGCATACGACACGTTGGGAAAGAAGTCGTAGTTGGCGTGGCCGATGCAGTTGAAGAACAGGCTGAACAGCGGCACCGACGCCAGCGACCAGAAGCTGAAATCATGCAGCACCATCGGCAGCATGATGACGTTGCCCAGCATCAGCGCTTCGATCGGATGGAAGCTGTAGGTCGAGAACGGGGTGGTCACCACCGAGCGGTGGTGCGGCAGGTGGAAACGGCGCAGCAGCTTGGTGTGCAGCAGCCGGTGGTTGATCCAGAAATGCACATCGTTCCAGGCCACCAGCGCCAGGATCTCCAGCGTGATCTTCTGCCAACTGGCGTCGGGGTCCAGGTGCGCCCAACCCAATTGCAGCAGGCCCCACGGGAAGATCATGCCGGTGCCGAACAGCAGGATCGACACGCCCGACTGCGTGAATTCACGGCGCAACTGGCCCGGCGCCAGCGGCCGCGGATCGAGCGGCCGGCCGATGCCCAGCGCCGGCAGGATGTGCTGGGTCAGCAGCCAGGTGGCCGCGCCGAACAGCAGGTAGATGCCGCCGAAGAACAGCAGGCCCGCCAGCATGACCTGCCAGGCGGACAACGCGACAAAAGCTTGGGCCATGAACGTTTTGTTTCACCCCGGAGAATGGCCGCATCATAAGCAATCCGTCAGCGGCGCGGTGAGACATTTATTACCAAATGAATCTGGACGCCACAAAGCTGCCGCTCCCGGGCCGAAGTTGCGCCTATTGGCAGGGAAACTGCCGGTTCAAGCCCGCTACCGCCGCGTCCATGCGCCGTGCCAGTGCCGCGCTCGCGGCCGGCATCGGCTCGCGCAGCTCCGCGCTCAACAGCCCCTGGCGCCCCAGTTGCGCCTTGACCGGCCCCGGATTGGGTTCGGCGAACGCCAGTTGGATCACCGGCGCCAGCGCCTGGAACAGCTTGCGGGCCAGATCCAGTTGCTGCGCCCGCACCGCCTGGTACATGGCCACGAACAGATCGGGCCGGATGTGCGCCGCCGCCGCGATCAGGCCGCTGCCGCCCAGGCACAGCAGCGACAGCGATTGCAGGTCCTCGCCCGCCAGCACGTTCATGTTGCCGTCGGCGATCAGGGCCAGGGTCTTGTCGAGCGAACCGCCGCAATCCTTGATCGCGGCGATGTTCGGATGCGCGGCCAGCGACAGCAATGTCGCGGTCTCCAGCGTTGTGCCTGTGCGATAGGGAATGTCGTACAGCACCAGGGGAAAGCGCGAGGCATCGGCCAGGTTGCGGAAGTAGGCGGCCGCGCCGTCCTGCCCCGGGCGCACGTAGTAGGGCGCCGGCGCCAGGATGCCGGCCAGCGGCCGGGTGCCGAACGCGGCCAGGCGCTGCAGCACGTGCCCCTGGTGATTGCCCGCCAGGCCCATCACCACCGGCATGGCGCCGGCCTCGTTCAGCACGGCGTCCAGCACCGCCAGTTGCTCGGCGTCGTCGAGCGCCGCGGCTTCGCCCGTGCTGCCGCAGACGACCAGGCCGTCGACGCCCGCGGCCTTGAAATGGCGCACCAGGCGGCGCAAGGCCCCGCCATCGACGGCGCCGCCGGAAAACGGCGTCACCAGGGGGATCCAGACGCCTTGGAACGGGGATTGATGAGTTTGCATGAACACTCCTTCGGTGTAAGCGGACCGTGGTTGGACCGTACAGAAGTGCTCGGGATACTAGGGGGTGCGCGCGAAGGCGCCGTGGCGCCGCCGTGAGGCCGCTGTTCCGTCGCCCATCTGACGGAACAGCATGCTCCGGTCAGATGAGCGGCTGTTTTTTGGATTTCAGGCCGGCGCAAACCGTATCCACGCCGAGGGCGCGGAACAGGAAAGCGGACAGGATGGCCTGAGGAATCATGAATGGAATAAAGGGTTGAAACCGGCCGCGAACGACCGATGCGCAAATCTACCGGGCCGCCGCCCCCCTGTCAACGCAGGCTGGCCAGGAAGATCGCGCACAGCGCTTCCATGCCCTGGCGATCGTCTTCGTCGAAACGGTCCGGCACCGGGCTGTCCACGTCCCACACGCCGATCAACTCGCCCTGATGCACCAGCGGCACCACGATCTCGGAACGCGAGGCCGCGTCGCAGGCGATGTGGCCGGGGAACGCGTGCACATCGGGCACCAACTGCGTCTGGCGCTGGCTGGCGGCCGCGCCGCACACGCCGCGATTGAGCGGAATGCGCACGCAGGCCGGCTTGCCCTGGAACGGGCCCAGCACCAGCTCGGTGCCGTCGAACAGGTAGAACCCGACCCAGTTCAGGTCGGGCAGCGCCTGGTAGGCCAGCGCGCTCAGGTTGGCGGCATTGGCGATGCGGTCGTGCTCGCCGTCAAGCAGGGCGCGGGCCTGCTTGGCCAGTTCGGCGTACAGCGCGGCCTTGGAGTCGGCGGTGATCGGGGCGGCTTCAAACATATATCTAAATGTAACTGTACAGGCGATTATCGATGCAAGTGATTTTAGGGGCTGCCCACGATAAAGGGGCCGCCTTGCCACGCTGTGGGACAATAGTTTACGCAGTAACGTCTTTACCGCCCCGTTGTCATCACCCCGTCACTCCCCTTCTTGATTAAGAAGCAAACCATGGACAAGCCTCTCGAACCGACGTTCGCCTTTTCCGAACGCGCCCAGCAACTCACCAGCTCCGCCATCCGCGAGATCCTCAAGGTCACCGAGCGGCCCGAAGTCATTTCGTTCGCAGGCGGCCTGCCGGCGCCCGGCGGCTTCCCGGTAGAAGTGGTGCGTGCGGCATTCGACAAGGTACTGTCCACCAACGGCCGCGCGGCCTTGCAATACGGCCCCACCGAAGGTTACGCGCCGCTGCGCCAATGGGTCGCCGACGACCTGAACCGCGCCGGCGCCAACGTCGCCGCCGACCAGGTCCTGATCGTGTCCGGCTCGCAGCAGGCGCTGGACCTGCTGGGCAAGGTGCTGGTCGACAAGGACAGCAAGGTGCTGGTCGAAGACCCCAGCTACCTGGGCGCCCTGCAATCGTTCAGCCTGTACCAGCCCAAGTACGTGCCGGTGCCCACCGATGACGGCGGCCTGATTCCCGAGGCCATCACCCCCGAGCTGGCCGCCGGCGCCCGCTTCCTGTACGCGCTGCCCAACTTCCAGAACCCCACCGGCCGCACCCTCAGCCTGGAACGCCGCATCGCGCTGGTCAAGCGCGCCGCCGAGCTCGGCCTGACCATCATCGAGGACGATCCCTACGGTGAACTGCGCTACGCCGGCGAACCCCAACCGGGCCTGATCGCGCTGGCCGCCGAGTACGGCGCCAACGTCGTGCGCCTGGGCACGTTCTCCAAGGTGCTGGCTCCCGGCCTGCGCCTGGGGTACATCGCCGCCGCCCGTCCGCTGATCCACAAGCTGGTGCAGGCCAAGCAGGCCACCGACCTGCACACGCCCACGCTGACCCAGATGGCCGTGTACGAGATCGTCAAGGACGGCTTCCTCGAAGAGCACCTGCCCAACGTGCGCGAGATCTACCGCGCCCAGGGCAGTTGCATGCTGGACGCCATCGCCCGCGAATTCCCCGCCACCGTCAGTTGGACCAAGCCCGAAGGCGGCATGTTCATCTGGGTGACGCTGCCCGAGCACATCGACAGCACCAAGCTGCTGGAAAAGGCGATCGCCCAGAACGTCGCGTTCGTGCCGGGCGCGCCGTTCTACAGCGGCGCCGGCCGCGCCAACACGCTGCGCCTGAGCTTCGCCACGGTGCCGGAAGACAAGATCCGCACCGGCATCGCCATCCTGGGCAAGCTGCTCAAGGAATACACGGCCTGAAAACCGGGTCCTGACCACGCTTGACGGTCCCACGGCCGGGCGCGATGCCCGGCCGTTGTTTTATGCTGTCGGCTTTCCTCCCTTTTCTTTCGCCGTGACAGTGAGCGCTCCGCAATCCTCTCCCGTCGACCTCAGCGACATCGTTTTCACCGACTGGGTCGAACGTTGGCTGCCCAAATCGTGGCGGCCCTACGCCCGCCTGTGCCGGCTCGATCGCCCCATCGGCACCTGGCTGACACTGCTGCCCTGTATCGCCGCGCTGGTCCAGGCCGCTGGCGGCCTGCCCGACCTGCAACGCCTGGTGGTGTTCTCGCTGGGCGCGCTGCTGATGCGCGGCATCGGCTGCACCGTCAATGACATGTGCGATCGCAACTTCGACAAGCACGTCGAACGCACCCGCTTCCGTCCGCTGACCAGCGGGCAGCTCAGCATGCGTAATGCAGTCTGGTTTTTATTGGGCCAATTGGTGGTCTGCGGATCGCTTTTGTTCTTCCTGAATGGCATGAGCCGCTGGCTCGCCGTGGCCGTCCTGCCGTTCGTTTTCATCTATCCCCTGTGCAAGCGCGTGACCTACTGGCCGCAGGTAGTGCTGGGCATCTGCTTCAACTGGGGCATGCTGATGGCGTGGTCGGATACGCAGAACCATGTGCCCCTGGCGGCCATCGCGATGTGGTTCGGCGCGGTGCTGTGGCAGGTGGGTTACGACAGCATCTATGCCTACGTCGATGTGCGCGATGACCGCAGCCTGGGCCTGCATTCCACGGCCATGCGCTTCGGCGACCAGGGCAAGTTATGGATCGGCGGCTTCTATCTTGGCACCGTGATTTTGTGGGCCTGGGGCGGCTATGCCATCGGCATGTCGTGGGCCTATTACGTCGGCATGGCGGCGATCGCCGTGCACCTGGCGTGGCAGTTGAAAGTGTTCGACATCCAGCGCCCCGACCGCAATTTCATGCTGTTCCGCGCCAACCTCTGGCTGGGCGCGATGCTGGTCGCGGCGGCGCTCGCGGGCACCCTGATCGGCTGATCCGGCGCATTGCGGATGCCCCACGCTTAAGGGATGATGCCCGCTCCGAGACGTGTTTTACGGAGACCCGCATGTCCGCTTTGACCAAAACCTTGCTGGCCGCCACCGCGGCCAGCGCGTTGTCCGGCCTGCTGCCGGCATACGCCTACGACCACGCCGAATGCTCGGCGCAACGCGGCTGCGCCGCCAAGATCTGCCACCTCGAACGCGAGCTCAGCTACGCACGCGCTCACAACAACTCGCATCGCGTCGCGGGCCTGCAGAGAGCGCTGGCAGAAACCAAAGCGCATTGCACCGACAGTCGCCTGGAGGCCGAGCGCGAGGCCGACGTACGCGACAAGCAGGCCAAGGTGGCCGAGCGTGAGGACGAGCTGAAGGCCGCACGCGCCAAGGGCAAGGAGGAAAAGATCCTCAAGGCCCAGCGCAAGCTGGATGAGGCGCGCGCCGAATACGACGCCGCGCTGGCCGATTTGAACCGCTGATCCCTCGCCCCCTGGCCCCCCTGGGCCTAGTCCCGGGGGCGCGCCCTCTTTCCCCCCGCTTGCGCCACGCGGGGGCTCTCGTTATTGCCTGTTCCAGGCACGCCTGACGCGCCCGCGAACGCCCCATTGGGCGGTCCAGGCGCGCGGCTCCACGCCGATCTCCCCCGTCGACCACTACCTATTGCGTCATCAAATGGAAATATCGCCACCTATGGTGCCATTTGGTAAGTTCCCGCCTGATTAGTATTCATTTTGGAAAGATGTTTTCAGGTAATAAGGGTTTATCCCAAGGTAATTTGAGCCGAGAATGCATCTCATCGGGACACAGCAAGCGACCCCCGGCAATCAGGCCAGAGGATCGGATCCCAAGCTCAAGACATATGGAGGTCTGCTATGAAAACCCTTGCTACCGCTTTGATGCTGTCCATGTCCGTTCTGGCCGCCGCTGGCGCCCAAGCCGCTGAAGCCGACCAAGGCCCGACGCGCGCCCAGGTTCAAGCCGAACTGCAACAAGCCAAGGTTTCCGGCCAGTACACCTTCGGCGAAGAAGGCTACCCCGCCGCCATCGCCCAAAAGTCCAGCCTGACCTCGCAGCAAGTGCAGGAGCAACTGGCCCAGGCCAAGAACGCTGGTGAAGTCACCTTCGGCAACATGGACTACCCGCCCGTCGCCCACGCCGCCAGCACCACGTCGCTGAGCCGCAGCCAGGTCCAGACCGAACTGGCCCAAGCCAAGGCGGAAGGCCTGGTCACCTTCGGCAACATGGACTACCCCCCCATGGGCAGCTGATTGCACGGCCTGGCTTCCAGGCCCTGGCAATCGCCCCCCAAAAGCCCTCCGGCCTCACCCGGGGGGCTTTTCTTTTGACGTTTCGATCGGCTATTAAGTCATAACGACGTTACTGATAGCCGTTTCGACGCTTTGGCATCTACAAATCGACAGCGCCCGCGCATAGGATGAGGCCAACCCATCCCCCTCTATGCAGGAGCCGCACCATGTCCCCCTCCCCCAAGCCCATCCTCCTCCTGGGCGCCGGCAAGATCGGTTTCGCCATCGCCCTGATGCTCGAGCGCAGCGGCGACTATTCGGTCCTGGTGGCCGACCAGGATCCGGCGCGGCTGCGCGCTGTCGCGGAACTGGGTTGCGAGACGCGCCAGATCAGCGACGACGCCTCGCTGGCCCGCTGCCTCGAGGGCCGCTACGCGGTCGTCAACGCCCTGCCGTTCCATCGCGCCATCGCGGTCGCGCAACTGTGCAGTCAGGCCGGCGTGCACTATTTCGACCTGACCGAAGATGTCGCCAGCACCCATGCCATCCAGGCGCTGGCCGGCGACGCCCGCGCGGTGCTGATGCCGCAATGCGGCCTGGCGCCGGGCTTCATCGGCATCGTCGGCCATGCGCTGGCGCGGCGCTTCGACACCTTGCTGGACCTGCGCATGCGCGTGGGCGCGTTGCCGCGCTACCCGTCCAACAGTCTGCGCTACAACCTGACCTGGAGCACGGAAGGGTTGATCAATGAATACTGCAATCCGTGCGAGGCCATCGTCGACGGCCAACTCACCAGCGTGCCTGCGCTTGAAGGCTACGAGACCTTCGCGCTCGACGGGGTCGAGTACGAGGCCTTCAACACTTCGGGCGGCCTGGGCACGTTGCCCGCGACCCTGCTGGGACGCGCCCGCAACGTGGACTACAAGTCGGTGCGCTACCCCGGGCACTGCAACCTGATGAAGCTGCTGCTGAACGATCTGCGCCTGCGCGATCGCCGCGACCTGCTCAAGGATATCTTCGAGACCGCGATTCCCACCACCGAACAGGACGTCATCGTCATCCAGGCGCAGGCCTCGGGTCACCGCCACGGCCGGCTGGAAGAAGAGTCCTACCCCATACGCGTGTTCGGCGCCGACGTCGACGGCCACCGGCTCAGCGCCATCCAGTTATCGACGGCGGCAGGCATCTGCGCGGCGCTGGATCTCGTCGCCCAGGGGGTGCTGCCGCAGCGCGGCTTCGTGGGCCAGGAACAGATCCCGCTCGAGGCTCTGCTGGCCAACCGCTTTGGCCGCGTTTATGCCGGCAAGCCACTGGCCCTGGCCGGCGCCGTGACCGAAGACCGCTGAATCTGGCGGCACGCCGCGGCGCGCGCGGCTTCATCGCGCAGCGGGCCGGTCATCGGCCCGCGCGGGTCCGCGCTGCGGCGTTCAGGTCCACCCTTCCAGGCGCAGCGTGGCCCGCACCAGGCGTTGCTCTTCCTGTTCGATCTCGGCCAGGTTCTGCCGCACGCTGTCGACGTGCTCGGCCGCGGCGCGGCGCGCCTGCTCCGGCTGGCGGCCGATCACGGCATTGAAGAGCCGCGCGTGCTGCTTGTCGATCTGGCGCTTTTCGGGCTCGCGGTGGTAAAGGTTGTTCACACAGGCGAACACCGAACCGAGCATCAGGTCGTTGAGCGACTGCAGCGTGTGCACCAGTACCGGGTTGTGCGAGGCCTCGCAGATCGCCAGGTGAAAGGCGTGGTCCAGGTGCGCGTGCGTGGCGGTATCCGCGGCCTGCGTGTTGACCATGTCATCGTAGCGACGGCGGATCATGATGAAGTCGGCCTCGGTGCCGCGCAACGCCGCCAGCCGCGCCGAATCCGCCTCCAGCAGTGAGCGCACTTCCAGCAGGTCATACAGGGTGCGCGGCTGCGAATTGAACAGATGCATCAGCGGCCCCGCGTCCACCTTGGAAATGCGGGCCACGAACGAGCCTTTGCCCTGCGAGGTATGGATGATCTCGCGCGCGCGCAGCAGCTTGAGCCCTTCGCGCAGCGCGGTGCGAGACACGCCCAGTTTTTCCGTCAGGCGCCGTTCCGATGGCAAGGCTTGGCCCGCTTTCAGGACGCCGTCCAGGATCAGGCGCTCGATGCGCTCGGCCACCTCGTCCGCCACCTGGCGGGGTTTCGCTTCAGTTTCCGCATGCATTGCGTTTTCCGGACCAGTGGTATGACCATGCCACAGCCATCATTGATCCGTCGCTCCCGGCTTTTGTAAGTTACTGATATAGAACCATAAAAAAACGATGTTTGCCGAACCGCCGCCAAATAAACTGGTATGACCAGCGGTTTTTGATATGGACTTTGGGTCAGGTGCGAACGATGATGTCAGGACCGATTCGCCCGGCGCCCGCGCCGCCCAGACCTACTACCGTCAGAGATCCGCATGACTCAACGCACCCAGCACCACGGCCTGCAAGTGGCGGCCAATCTCAGCCAGTTCATCGAAAAGGAAGCGTTGCCCGGCTCCGGGCTGGACGTCGACGCGTTCTGGAAGGGATTCTCGGCCCTGGTGCATGACCTGGCGCCCAAGAACCGCGCCCTGCTGGCCGAACGCGACCGCCTGCAGGCCGAACTCGACGCCTGGCATCGCGCCCATCCTGGCCCGATCGTCGATCCGGCCGCCTACCGCCAGTTCCTGGAAGGCATCGGCTACCTGCTGCCGCAGCCGGCCTCCGTGCGCGCCACCACCGACAATGTCGATACCGAAATCTCGCAGCAGGCCGGCCCGCAATTGGTCGTGCCGATGTCCAATTCGCGCTACGCGCTGAACGCGGCCAACGCGCGCTGGGGCAGCCTGTACGACGCGCTCTACGGCACCGACGCGATTCCCGCCACGCCGGGCGACAACGGCGCCGGCTACAACCCCGAGCGCGGCCGCGCGGTCATCGCCCGCGCTCGCCAGTTCCTCGACACCGCCGCGCCATTGGCACAAGGCTCGCACGCGGAGGCCCGCGGCTACTCGGTCGAGAACGGCCAGTTGAAGATTGCGCTGTCGAACGGCGCCACCACGCTCAAGACGCCGAGCCAGTTCACGGGCTACCAGGGCGACGCCGGCGCGCCCACGGCCATCCTGCTCAAGAACCACGGCCTGCATTTCGAAATCCAGATCGATCGCGCCCACAGCATCGGCGCCACCGACGCCGCCGGCGTCAAGGATGTGTTGGTTGAGGCCGCGCTGACCACCATCATGGACTGCGAGGACTCGGTCGCCGCGGTCGACGCCGAAGACAAGGTCCACATCTATCGCAACTGGCTGGGCCTGATGAAGGGCGACCTGACCGAGGAGGTCACCAAAGGCGGCAAGACCTTCACCCGCAAGCTCAACGCCGATCGCCAATACACGCGTCCGGACGGCTCGGCGCTGACGCTGCATGGCCGCTCGCTGATGTTCGTGCGCAACGTCGGCCACCTCATGACCAACCCAGCGGTGCTGGACCGCGACGGCCAGGAGATCCCCGAGGGCATCCTCGACGCCGTGGTCACCAGCCTGGCGGCGCTGCAGGATCGCGAGCGCAAGCTCAACTCGCGCACCGGCTCGGTCTACATCGTCAAGCCCAAGATGCACGGCCCGGTCGAGGCTGCGTTCGCCAGCGAGCTGTTCGATCGCGTCGAGGACCTGCTGGGCCTGCCGCGCAACACCCTGAAAATGGGCATCATGGATGAAGAGCGCCGCACCAGCATCAATCTGAAGGCCTGCATCCAGGCTGCGGCGTCGCGCGTGGCGTTCATCAACACCGGCTTCCTCGACCGCACCGGCGACGAGATGCATTCCAGCATGGAAGCCGGCCCCATGCTGCGCAAGGGCGACATGAAGTCCACCGCCTGGATCACCGCCTACGAGCGCAACAACGTGCTGGTCGGCCTGGACGCCGGCCTGCGCGGCCGCGCGCAGATCGGCAAGGGCATGTGGGCCATGCCCGACCTGATGGCCGCCATGCTCGAACAGAAGATCGCCCATCCCAAGGCCGGCGCCAATACCGCCTGGGTGCCGTCGCCCACGGCCGCCACGCTGCACGCGCTGCACTACCACCAGGTGGACGTGCAGGCGGTCCAGCAGGAACTGGAACGCACCAGGCTCGACAGCGTGCGCGACGAACTGCTGGCCGGCCTGCTGACGGTGCCGGTGGGCGACCGCGCCAAATGGTCCGCCGCCGACATCCAGCAGGAACTGGACAACAACGTGCAGGGCATCCTGGGCTACGTGGTCCGCTGGATCGACCAGGGCGTGGGCTGCTCCAAGGTGCCAGACATCCACAACGTCGGCCTGATGGAAGACCGCGCCACGCTGCGTATTTCGAGCCAGCACATCGCCAACTGGCTGCGCCACGGGGTGACCAACCGGGAGCAGGTCATGGAGACTTTCCAGCGCATGGCCAAGGTGGTGGACGGCCAGAACGCCGGCGATCCCCATTACCTGCCGATGGCCGGCAATTTCGATGGCTCGCTGGCGTTCAAGGCGGCGTGCGCGCTGGTCTTCGAAGGCCTGACCCAGCCCAACGGCTACACCGAGCCGTTGCTGCACAAGTTCCGCCTGGAATTCAAGGCCGCGCAGGCCTGAGTCGAGCGCCCCACCGGGCGCAACACCCGAACGGCGGGCAGCCCAGGCTGCCCGCTTTTTTTGGCGCCGCCCCGACCCGGCGCGATAAACGCGCATTTTTCGCACAGTCGTGCTAAATTTGCGCCATGACTGCCAAGACCGAAAAAAGCGAGCTGACCTTCGCGGCCATCGTGGACGCGGCCCTCGACATGGCCGCCGCCCAGGGGCTGGAGAGCCTGTCGCTCGGTCAGTTGGCCAAGCGCCTGGGCATCAGCAAGAGCGGCGTTTTCTCGCGGGTGGGATCGCGCGAGGCCCTGCAGCAGGCCGTGCTCGAGGAATACGACCGCCGTTTCGTGGCGGCCGTCTTCACGCCCGCCATGTCCCAACCCCGCGGCCTGCCGCGGCTGAACGCGCTCGTCACGCTATGGATCGATCGCGCCTGCAATGTCGAGTTGCTGACCGGCTGCATCTACGTGGCGGGCGCTTTCGAGTTCGACGACGTCGAGTCGCCCTTGCGAGCGGTGCTGGAAGAGCGCCTCCGGCGCTGGCGCGCCACCATGGTGCGCACGGTCGGCCAGGCGTTGGAAGAAGGCCACTTGCGGCCGGACACCGATCCGGAACAACTGGTGTTCGAGGTATACAGCCTGATGATCGGGCTGATGCATGACGCCCGTTTCCTGCGCGATCCACGCGCCCGTGAACGGGTGCGGGACGCCTATGAGCGGCTGATTTCCACATATCGCAGCTTCAAGTACATCGCGTAGCCGTTGCAACGGACGCCGGCATGGGCCGGTATTTTTTCGGCTAATTTCGCACGATCGTGCTATTTTTGAAAAAGGGAACGAAGTCATGGTCTTATACATCGGTGGGGCCGTCTTCATTGCGGCGCTGGCGCGTCTCTGGCTGATGTGGCGCGCCCTCCTGCGCCAGTTACCAGACCAGCCGCAGCATCTGGTGCTGTTCTAGGCGCGCCCATCGGCGGGCTGGCCGGCTTGCGGGGCGGACCGGCGCGTGGCGCTCGCCCGCGGCGCGCATCCCGGTCTATATTTCACCTTCACTCCCCGTCACTGCCCCATGTCGCGCTCCGTTCACCTACTGATCATCGATCCGCAGAACGATTTCTGCGACCTCCCCGCGCAATACCTGCCCGTCGATCCGCTGACGAGCCAGGCAGTCGCGCCCGCGCTGCCTGTGCCGGGCGCACATGCCGACATGCAACGGCTGGCGCGCTTCATCGACGCCACCGCGCCCGCGCTGTCGGCCATCACCGTCACGCTGGATTCGCACCATCGGCTCGACATCGCCCATCCGACCTTCTGGCGTAGCGGCGATGGCCGGCCGGTGGCGCCCTTCACCCCCATCACCGCCGGCCAGGTGCGCTCGGGCGCCTTCGAGCCCCGCCACGTCGACGACCTGCCGCGGACACTGTCGTATCTGGATGAACTGGAGGCGCGCGGCCGCTACACGCTGATGGTCTGGCCGGTGCACTGCGAGATCGGCACGTGGGGCCACAACGTCCATCCGGACGTGCGCGCCGCCTATGGCCGCTGGGAGGACGAACGCCAATACATCGTGCGCAAGGTTCCCAAGGGCGCCAATCCGTGGACCGAGCACTACAGCGCACTGATGGCCGAGGTGCCGGATGCCGACGACCCGCGCAGCCAGCTCAACCGCAAGCTGCTCGATTCGCTGGACCGTTCCGACCTCATCATCGTCGCGGGCGTGGCCGGCAGCCATTGCGTCAAGGCCACGGTCGAACACATCGCCGAGCACCTGCCCGGCGGCAACCTGTCGCGCGTGGTGCTGCTGACCGACTGCATCAGCCCGGTCACGGGCTTCGCGGATGCGCAATCCGGGTTCCTGCAGCGCATGCGCGACCTCGGCATGCAGGCGCGCAGCAGCGTGGACATGGCGCGCGCTCTGGCTTGAGGCCAGCGACGCCGCAAACCGCGGCGATCAAATGACAACGGCCGCACGCGTGCGCGTTGCGGCCGTGTGGCGATGGCAAAGCCGGTGAATCAGGCGGCGGGCTTGTCCTGGCACTCGACGTACAGGGCGCTGATCGCCTCGCACAGGGCCGGCGGCGCCTGGAACAGGCGTGCAACCAGCATGCAGCCCTGCACCGTGGCGAAGACCGCCCGGCCGGCCGCTTCAGCGGTGCCCGAGAATTTCAGGGTGCCTTCTTGGGCGCCTTGCGCCAATACCCGGGTCAACCAGGCTTCGTGCGCACGGAAGAATCCCTGCAGCGCGCCGCGTACGCGGTCGGGCAGGCTCATCATTTCGGCGGCCAGCATGCCGCCCAGGCACAGTTCGCCGTGGCCGCAGGCCTTCGACTCCATCATCGACAGATAGGCGTCGAGTTGGGCGTGGGCCGGCTGCGCGGTGTCGATGCTGCGCACCGACGCCAGGGCGCGGGCGCTGTAGGCTTCAACGGCCTCGTAGAGCAGGTCGTCCTTGCCAGGAAAGTAGTAGTGGATGCTGGACGTCTTCACGCCCACATGCTCGGCCAGATCGCGATAACTGAAGCCGTTGCAACCGCGGGTACGGATCAGCTTCTCGGCGTGGGCCAGGAGCTGGTCGCGGGTGGTGTTGGGGGTCGGAGTGTCCATGGCTGAATATTACCTACTAATAGGTCGGTTCGTCATCGGCGGTATCCCTAGGCGCAGATCCGATGCAACCGTGCGAACCCCGGCCGGGAATGATCCCGCCCCCCGAGGTTCGCAGTGGCCGTCATCGAACTCAGCCTTGCACGGGCGGGTAGTCCAGCTCGCCGCTTTCGGTCAGGCCTTGGGCGCGGGCGGCGGCCAGCTCCTGCTTCACCTGGGCGCGGCTCTTGTCGCCGGCGTTGGCGAAGGCGGTGGCGGCGTAGCCTTCTTCACCGCTGGTCAGTTCGCCGTTGGCACGGGCGGCGGCCAGTTCTTGCTGCACCTGGACTCGGGTCACCGTGCTTTGGGTGTCCGCGGCGGGCGGATAGTCCAGCTCACCGGCATGGGCGGCGCCCAGGAACGAGGCGGTGAGAATCAGGGCGGATACGAGGGTCTTCATGGTGGATCTCCGGAAAAAGGATTGGGTACTACAGTGCGGGAAAGCTATCTATGTATAGATAGGCATGTGGTCGAAAAAAATCAGCCTTGAACGGGCGGGTAATCCAGTTCGCCGCTGTCGGTCAGGCCTTGAGCGCGGGCGGCGGCCAGTTCCTGCTTCACCTGGGCACGGCTCTTGTCACCGGCGCTGGCGAACGTAGTCGCGGCATAGCCTTCTTCGGTCGTCGCCAGTTCACCGTTGGCGCGGGCGGCAGCCAGTTCTTGCTGCACCTGGGCGCGCGTCACCGTGCTTTGGGTGTTCAGGGCGGGCGGGTAGTCCAGTTCGCCGGCTTGGGCGGCGCCGATGAAGGAAGCGGACAGGATCAGGGCGGATACGAGGGTCTTCATGATGATCTCCAGATAACGATGATGAGGATGTTTCGTTTAAACTATCTACCTATAGGTAGACAACACGGCAAATAGAAAAGGGGTGCTACTGTATTTCTGGTTTGGGGCGGCGCGGCGGTGTTGCTGGGTGCTGCGTCGATGGATGAATCTTACCTACTACTAGATAGATAGCGCAAGAGGCTTTTATGAAACTAAATATTTCATTCTGCCTAGCTGCGCTTTTCCTCCTCATGCCCTCCTAAGCCCTCTCTTCCCCTTCGGCCGCTCCGTCACCGTGGCATGCCTCGCGGGTGCCCCAGCCCCAGATGGGGAACATCAAGCCGCTGCAGCGAGGTCGGAATGCGCCCTTTCGCCCCCTTGTTGAAAAGCTGTGGAAAAGCCCCGAATCACGGTGCACAAGCTGTGTATATGCTGTGTGCAGCCTGGAGCCGGCAAGCCCCCTCTGTTGCCTGCAGATCGAGTCTACGCGCGGCTTGCGTGCCGGTGGGGAAGTCCGGATCCGAAATCCTGCGGGTTGATCTGCCGTCACGCCGGCCCGGGCAGGCAAGGGACCTGCCTGGCAGACCCTGTGAACAAACGGTGGACAAGGCCCGAAAACCAGTGGGCAAGCTGTTGAAATGCTGTGCACAGCCTGTGGATAGATAGCGAGATTTCCCTGGAAAAACAGCGGCTCCCGCAGCAGCGCGGCCGTGGCGGCGCCCAAACGGCACAAAGCCCGGCAAGCGCAAGGCTTGCCGGGCTTTGTTCGTGAACCGTCGCGGAAGACGCGATCAGAACGGAATATCGTCGTCCATGTCGGCCAGGTTGGCGCCGCCGCCGGCGGGCGCTGCCTGGGGCGCGGGACGCTGCTGCGGCGCCGGGCGCTGTGCCGGGGCGCGCTGCT
>NZ_CADIJW010000072.1 GCF_902859745.1 Achromobacter dolens
CCTGCTGGCGCTGGCGCTGCTGGCCGGCGGCGGCGCCACGTTCGGCTGGGTCGCCGCGCCGCCCTGGCGCGTCCTGACCGCCGGATTGCGCACCGCCACCGGCGAGCGCCGCACCGTCACGCTGCCCGACGGCGGCACCCTGTACCTGAACACCGCCTCCGCCGTCGATATCGACTATGGGCCTGAACGCCGCCTGCTGCGCCTGCATCAGGGCGAAGTGCTGGTGCAGACCGCGCCCGACCCCGCCGGCCAGCGGCCGTTCGAGGTCTGGACCGAGGACGGCGGCGCGCGCGCGCTCGGCACCCGCTACAGCGTGCGGCGCGAGGCCGGCGGCACGCGCGTCGCGGTGTTCCAGGACGCGGTGCTGCTGCAACCCGCCGATCCGGCGGCGCCATCGCGGCGCCTGGAGGCCGGCCACCAGAGCCTGCTGACCACCCGCGCCGCCGCCGCGCCCGAACCGGTGGCGGCGGGCCAGGCGGACTGGGTCGAGGGCCGGCTGGTCGCCATCGACCAGCCGCTGGGCGACTTCATCGCCGAACTGGCGCGCTATCGCCAGGGCAGCCTGAGCTGCGATCCCGCGGTGGCGCACCTGCGCCTGTCGGGCGCCTTCCGCCTGGCCGACACCGACGCGGTGCTGGAGAACATCGCCGCATCGCTGCCGGTGGCCTTGCGCAGCCGCACCCGCTATTGGGTGCGGGTCGTCCCGCGTTGAATTTTTTTCGTCGCGGGGGTTGCTCTTTTTGATTCTCATCCGGCCTACCAGGGAAGGCCGCCGGGTCAGGACCTGGCGGCGTCCCGAGTCCCGTTCGTGAGAGCCACCGTGTCCCGCAAGCCGCCAGCCGCCGTCCCCCGTTTCGCTTCCCCTCATCGTCGACCGACGGTCGCGCGCCCGCTCGTCCGGGCCAGGCCGCGCCTGCTGCCGGCGCTGGTCGCCGCCGCCGTCTGCGCCGCCATCTCCGCTGGACCGCTGACCCCCGTGGCGCAGGCCCAGGCCGTGTCCGCGACGCGCAGCTACGACATCGCCGCCGGGCCGCTGGACGTGGTGCTGAGCCGCTACGCCGCGGCCGCCGATATCACCCTGTCGTTCAACGCCGACCAGACCCGCGGACGCCAGTCCGCCGGCATCCGCGGCGCCTATGGCGTCGAGGCCGGCCTGGCCCACCTGCTGGCCGGCAGCGGGCTGGAGGCGCGCCATCGCGGCGGCGGCAATTACGTGCTGCGCGCCCTGCCCGCCGCCGGCGTCGCCACCCTGGATGCCGTGACCGTCACCGGCGAGACCGCCTTCGGTCCGGTGCCGGGCTATGCCGCCAGCCGCACCGCCACCGCCACCAAGACCGACACCCCGATCCTGGAGGTGCCGCAATCGGTCTCGGTGATCGGCCGCGAGGAAATGGAGGCGCGCGGCGCCCTCGACGTGATGGACGCCATCCAGTACACCCCGGGCGTGTCCGTCAACACCTACGGTCCCGACAACCGCGGCTGGGAATACATCAGCCTGCGCGGCTTCATGACCTACAACGTCACCATGCGCGACGGCCTGGCGCAGAGTCCGGCCGGCGTCACCTACTACTCCACCGAGCCCTACGGCCTGGAGCGCATCGAGGTGCTGCGCGGCCCGTCGTCGATGACCTTCGGCCAGAGCGATGCCGGCGGCCTGCTCAACCGCGTCAGCAAGCTGCCCAGCGGCGACCGCATCCGCGAAGTCGAGGTGCAGTACGGCAGCTTCGAGCGCAAGCAGTTGGCGTTCGACCTGGGCGATGCGTTCGGCCCCGGCGACGCCCTCAGCTACCGCCTGGTGGGCGTGGGGCTGGACAGCGATGACCAGGACAAATATCCCAACGGCGACAAGATCAACCGCAAGCGCCTGTACCTGGCGCCGTCGCTGCGCTGGCAACCCAGCGCCGCTACCTCGCTGACGCTGCTGGGCGAATACATCAAGGACAAGTCCGGCGAGGATCCGTACTACTTCGCCAAGGACTACAAGCTCACCGACGTCAAGATGGGCGATCCGGGCTTCAGCCGCATCAGTCGCGAGCAGGCCTCGGTCGGCTATCAGTTCGAGCATCGCTTCAACGACGCCTGGACCTTCCGCCAGAATTTCCGCTACAGCCATCTGTCGCTGGATCGGCGCGTGGTCTGGACCGACGAGGTCAATGAAGACGTCACTGCCATCACCCGCGTGGCCCGCACTTGGGACGATCCGCTGAGCCAGTCCGTGCTGGATACGCAGATGCTGGGCAAGCTGCGGCTGGCCGGCGCCGAGCACACGGTGCTGTTCGGCCTCGACTGGAACGACCAGCGCGCCAAGGCCAACCGCTATATCGGCCCCGCGCCCGGCCTGGATCTGCTCAATCCGGTCTATGGCGTGCCGATCCCCACGCCCACCCAGCCGCTCGCCAACTACCGCCAGACCATCCGCCAGGCCGGCCTCTACCTGCAGGACCAGATCAAGCTCGACGATCATTGGATCGTGACCCTGGGAGGACGCCAGGACCGCGTCACCGCCACCACCGACGACCGTCTCAACGGCACCTACACACGGGTCCGCGACAACGCCTTCAGCGGCCGCGCCGGGCTGACCTACGTGGCCGCCAATGGCGTGGCCCCGTATGTCAGCTACTCGGAATCGTTCCTGCCCAGCAGCGGCGTGGATGGCGATGGCAATCCCTTCAAGCCCAGCCGCGGCAAGCAGGTGGAAGTCGGCGTCAAGTACCAGCCGGCGGGATCGCGCAGCCTTTACACCGTGGCCGTGTTCGATCTGAACAAGACCAACATCGTCAGCTACAACCCCATCACCAACGAACAGCGCCAGATCGGCAAGCAGCGCGCCCGCGGCATCGAGTTCGAGGCCAAGGGCGAGCTGGCGCGCGGCCTGAACCTGGCGGCTTCCTACACCAGGCTCGACATCACCGTGCGCAACAGCGGCGACGCGCTGGAAGTGGGCAAGATCCCGATTGGCGTCCCCAAGCAGACCGCCGCGCTGTGGCTGGACTACACGCTGGCCGAGGGCCTGGGCGTGGGCGGCGGCCTGCGCTATATCGGCCGGCGCCAGGACGACGAGCACAACACCACCAGCCGGCCCGGCGTGACGCTCGCCGACGCCGTCGTCCACTACGAAAAAGGCCCGTGGCGGCTGGCGCTCAACGCCACCAACCTGTTCAACCGCGACTACTACTCGATCTGCTACATGGGCGAGTGCTATCGCGGCGCGGAGCGCACCGTGGTGCTCACGGCGCGCTATCGCTGGTAGGGATGCGCGCTGCCGGGCACCCGGCCGGCACCGCCGCCGCGTCCGTCGCGGCGCTCCCGCCGCGGCTCCCGTTATGCGGTGCCCGTTGCGCGGCGCCCGTTACGTGGCTCCTGTTACGTGGCTCCCGTTACGCCAGCTCGGGCCGCGCGAAGCGGCGGTTTTTCAGCACCGGCAGCACGTCGCGCGCATGCGCGATGCGCGCCGGATCCAGGTCGGCGAACACCAGCGCCTCCTGCTCGCCGGCCTGCGCGATCGCCACGCCCAGCGGGTCCACCACCAGGCTGGCGCCGATGTTGCGCGGGCCGCATTCGCCCACCGCCGCCACATAGCAGGTGTTCTCCAGCGCCCGCGCCGTGCTCAGCACCGACCAGTGCGCTTCCTTGAGCGGCCCCTTGACCCAGGCCGACGGCGCCACCAGCACGTCGGCGCCATCCAGCGCCAGACGGCGCGCCAGCTCGGGAAAGCGCAGGTCGTAGCAGGTCATCATGCCGACCCGCATGCCGGCCACCGGCACCAGCGGCGGCACCTCGTCGCCCGGCACCACGTTGACCGACTCCTGCATCGAGAACGCGTCGTACAGGTGCAGCTTGCGGTACTGCGCCACGATCTCGCCGCGGCGCAGCGCCACCTGCGTGTTCCAGACGCGCTCGCCCGCGGCGGGCGTGTGCACGGTCATGATGACCGTCAGGTCCAGCCCGCGCGACTGCGCCTGCAACTGCGTCATGAACGGGCCGTCCAGCGGCTGGGCGGCGCGCCGCACCAGGTCGGGGTCGGCGATGTCGCGCGCCAGGATGCCCTCGGGCAGCACCAGCAGGTCGGCGCCGGCCTCGGCGGCGCGGCGCATCAGGTCCAGGCAGACGCGGGCGTTGTCTTCCCAGACCGGGCGGACGGCGAATTGCCCCATGGCGATTTTCATGATGGATTCCTCGGTGTTCAGTGCGCGTGCGGAAACAGCTCGGCCGGCGTCATGACGCGGTCGGCCAGTTGCTGGGCGTGCAGCTCGGCGGCGAAGTCGCCGATCATCTTCAGGTTCGGTTCCAGGCCGTTGCGGTTCCAGGCCTCGGGCAGGTCGCGCGAGGTCTGGATCAGTTCGTCCAGGATCCACGGCGTGGTGTCGGCATACTTGCGGCGCTTGTCCAGCCACAGCGCGGCTGATGCGTCCAGCGCCTCGCTCAGCGCCTGCGCCGCCCAGGGATGGGCGTTGGCCAGCGCCGGCTTGAGCCCCAGCAGGTGGATGCCCGGCACGTAGCCGACCTGACGGAAGTAGTCGACCTCGCTGTCGCGGCAAGAGGGCAGCAGTTGACGCAGGTCCGACCCGGCGTCGAAGAAGCCGTCCGGCATGAAGGGCGTGAACACCGCCTCCAGTTCGCCGGCGCGCAGCAGGTCCACCAGCGGGCGCTCGTCGGCCACCGCCTCGATCACGCCGGGCCGGCCGAAGCCGCCCAGCCGGTCGGTGATCGGGTGCGCGCCGGTCAGGCGTCCCACCTTCCACACCGCGTCCTCCACGCCGATGCCCTCGCGCCGCAGCAGCGCGCGGGTCCAGGTATTGCCGGAGTCCTGCCAGCCGGTCATGCCGATGCGGGCGCCGGCCAGTTGGTCCAGCCGCGTGATGCCGCTGCCGCGCGTGGTGATGATGCAGCGGTGGCGAAAGCCGCGCATCAGGAAGTGCGGCACGCCGACGATGTCGTCGCGACCCCGGGCGCGGCCCAGGCAATAGCGGCTCATCGACATTTCACCGGCGTCGAAGCGCGGGTCGCTGGCCAGGTCGTCGGGCAGGGCGCCGACCCGGTGGATCTCCAGGTCAATGCCGCGGGCGGTCACATCGCCGAGGGCGAGCGGGACGATGTAGTCCCAGTCGCGCACGGCGAATCGGATCTTGATGCTCATGGATGGTGTCCTCGCGGCCGGATGGCCGCGGTGGGGGGAGGGATGGGAATTGCCGGCCCGCGCCTAGTCCAGGCGGATGCCGCGCGCCTTGACGACGTCGCGCCAGAAGTCCTGCATGCCGACCTGCATCTTGAGCAGGTCGTCGCCGTACAGGTCCAGGATGTCGTTGCCCGAGTTCAGGATGAACTCGCGCAGCGCGGGCGTCCTGAGCGCCTGGCGCAGCGCTTCGCGCAGCTTGGCCAACGCCGCGGGCGGCGTGGCGGCCGGCGCGTACAGCGCGGTCCAGCCGTACAGCGTCAGGCTCGGATAGCCCAGCTCGGCCACCGTGGGCACCTCGGGCGCATCGGCCACGCGCTTGTCGCTGGTGGCGGCAATGGCCACGGTCTTGCCGGCCTTCACGTACGGCAGCGCCGAGGACGGCGTATCGAACAGGATGTCGATGGTGCCGCCGATCAGGTCGGACTCGGCGGCGGCCGGCCCCTTGTACGGAATGTGCGACAGTTGGATGCCGGCCAACTGGCTCAGCAGCTCGCCCAGCAGGTGCGGGTTGGTGCCGGGGCCGGCGCTGCCGTAGGTCAGCTTGCCCGGCTCGGCCTTGGCGCGCGCGATCAGGTCCTGCACGCTGCGGATGCCCGAGGCCTTGCTGGCCACCAGCACGAACGGCGAGCGCGAGATCACGCCGATGGGCGCGAAGTCCTTGTTCTCGTCATACGGCAGCTTGCGGCTCAGCACGATCGGCAGCATCACCATGGCGCTGGAGGCGCCGGCCAGCAGCGTATAGCCGTCCGGCGCCGCCTTGGCCACGGCGTCCACGCCGATGGCGCCGCCCGCGCCCGAGCGATTCTCGACCACGAAGGACTGCCCGAGCTGCTCGCCCATCGTCTTGCTGACGGCGCGCGCCAGCACGTCGGACGACGCGCCCGGCAGCGTGTGCACGATGACCTTGATGGGTTTGGACGGATAGGCGTCCTGCGCCTGGGCCGGGCCGGCCAGGGCCAGGCCCAGCGTCGCGGCGACGGCCAGGCGGTGGATAGCGTTCATGGATTTTCCCCTTGCTGTTCTGGGCCGGGCGCCCGCGTCGGGCGCCATCGGCAGGGCCATTGTCGGCAGGCGGGCTAATATGCGTCCATGTCGAAATTCGGCGTGATACTTGCATAACGCACAACTGTTTGGAGGCCCGCCATGAACTTCATGGCCTTGGAGGCGCTGCGCGCCTTCGTCGAAGGCGGCAGCATCGCCGAAGCGTCCCTGCGCATCCATCGCAGCCCGTCGCAGGTCAGCCGTCTGCTGGCCATGCTGGAGGACGAGGCCGGCTTTCCGCTGCTGCTCAAGGAAGGGCGGCGGCTATCGCTGACCGAACAGGGGCAGGGCTTCTACCAGCGCATCGACGAGATGTTGCGGGCCGGCGACGCGGTGCGCGAATACGCCCGCGGCGCCCGGCGCAAGAACCGCACCCATGTCAACGTGCTGGTGGCCCAGCACCTGATCGAGGGCCTGCTGGTCGACGCCGTGGCCCGCGCCGTGCAGGAGGACAATGCCTTCGGCGTCACCATCAATGCGCGCATGCCGCCCAATGTCGATGCCTGGATCAGCCAGCAGCAGTTCGACCTGGCGCTGGCGCAACTGCCGGTCGAGCATCCGCTGCTGACCACCGAGATCCTGG
Organism: Achromobacter dolens; assembly: GCF_902859745.1. Taxonomy (GTDB): domain Bacteria; phylum Pseudomonadota; class Gammaproteobacteria; order Burkholderiales; family Burkholderiaceae_B; genus Achromobacter; species Achromobacter dolens. The sequence continues at coordinate 6,801 of NZ_CADIJW010000072.1, forward strand.
CCGAATCGCGCGCCGTCGCCGTCCTCAGCGGCGCCGACGCGCGCGCCGCGCAGGCCGTCATCACGCCGCGGATCCTGGGCCAGGGCCGCTTCATCGGCCTGCCGCAGCGCGGCGCCCTGCATCACCGCTATGCGCGCGCCTTCGCCCAGGCTGGCTACGAGCCCGATGCGCAGTTCGATGTCTCGTTTGGCTTCATCGCCTGCCAGTTGGCGGTGCGCGGTTGCGGCGCGGCCCTGAGCGACCCGCTGTCGGCCCTGTCGCAGATCCACCTGGGCGCGCAGATCCGCCGCTTCGAGCCGGAAACGCCGCTGCAATATGGCCTGATCTACCCCAAGGCGCGCCCGCCGTCGCCGGCCGCGCAACTGCTGATCCGGCACCTGCGCGCCGTCGCGGCCGAAAAGCTGCGCCACGTCGAGACGCTGGTCGCCACGCCGGCTGACGGCGCGCCCAGGCCGCGCCGTCGCAAGCCGCGCGCCGCCTGACCGCTCACCGGACAGGATTTCATCGCCGCCGCGCCGCCCACATATAGCCGGGAGTAATATGGCGCGTCTGGCGGCCGGCTTCCGTCTCCTCGCATCCCTCGCGGTGTCCGTACTGAAGCGCCCCAGCGCGACAAGAAGACACAAGGAGAGAGGCAAGTGGAGAAGCAAGAATCGGCCGGCTGGTATTTCGGCTGGAACATCGTCGGCGCCGCAACGGTGCTGACGCTGCTCACGGTGGGCCTGCGCATGGGCATCGGCCCGTTTTTCCTGCCCATGGCGGACGGCCTGGGTTTTTCGCGCAGCCTGCTGTCGGGCATCGTCGCGGCCGGCATGCTGTGCTATGGCCTGGCGATGCCGCTGGCCGGCTACCTGGTCAGCACCCGCGGCACCCGCTTCGTGCTGCTGACCGGCGCCGCCATCGTGGTGGCCTCGTCCATCTGGACCGTCTTCGCGCGCGGCCCGATCGAATTCCTGCTGTCCTTCGGCGTGGCGTTGTCGGTCGGCCTGGCCTTCACCAGCCCGGTGGCGCTGACCCCGGTCATCAGCCGCTGGTTCACGCGCCAGCGCGGCATGGCGCTGTTCTTCCTGTCCACCGGGTCCATGGCGGGCATCGCCCTGATGACGCCCACGCTCACCTTTGCCATCGGCGCCGTCGGCTGGCGCGAAACCCTGCTGGCCTTTGCCACCCTGTTCGCGTTGTTGACCGTGCCGGTGGCCTTGTTCGTGATGCGCGACCAGGCGCCCGAGCACACCGACCTGCTGCCGCACCAGATCGTCGAGAAAAAATCCGCGTCGCGGCCCGCCGCCAAGGGTCCCGAGCCGCGCGTCAAGGACGCCGTGCGCACGCTGCCGTTCTGGCAGGTGGCGCTGGGCCTGTTCGCCTGTGGCTTCAGCATGAACCTGCTGGGCACGCACGGCATGCCCATGTTGATGGACCATGGCTTTGACGCCACCACCAGTTCGCTGGGCATCGGCCTGATCGGCCTGGTGGCGATCTTCAGCACGCTGGTGCTGGGCCGCATGTCGGATCAGGTCGAACGGCGCAATATCCTGGCCGTCATCTATCTGGTGCGCGGGCTGGGGTTCTTCGCGCTGGTCATGGTCGGCGCGCATTGGGAACTGTACGCGGCCGCCACCATCGGCGGCATCGTCTGGGCCGGCAGCATCGCGCTGTCGTCGGCCATCCTGGCCGACGTCTACGGCGTGCGCCTGGTGGGCGTCCTGTACGGGCTGACCTACCTGGGCCACCAGGTCGGCGGCATGATCAGTTCATGGCTGGGCGGCTGGGCCTTCGAGGCCTTCCAGACCCACTGGGTGGCGTTCGGCGCGGCCGGCGCCCTGCTGCTGCTGGCCGCGGCCATCTCCCTGCAACTGCCGCGGCGCGGCGCCTTGCGCGCCGTGCCGGCGATGGCGGCGGGCGGGCGCTGAGCCCGCGCCGCGCCATCCGGTTCAACGGTCCTTCAACAGCGACACCAGCTCGGGCACGTAGCGCTCGCCGCCGCCCTGGCTGACCGCCTGGTCATAGGTGTGCAGCACGGCCGCGCCGATCTCGCGCACCGCGCCGGTCTCGGCCGCCATGGTGTTGTAGTAGGAAAGATCCTTCTGCGCATTCGACATGAAAAAGCGCAGCGACGACGGGTCCTGCTCCAGCAGATACGGCTTGAGGCGCTCCAGCGCCACGCCGCCGCCGCCGCCCTTGGTCAGCACCTCGGCGAACACCGCCGGGTCGATATCGGCGCGCAGCGCGCAGGCGGCCGCTTCCGACAGCAGCGCGATCGCGCCCAGCGACACATAGTTGTGCAACAGCTTCATGCGGTGGCCGGCGCCCACGGGGCCGGCATGCGCGATGTTCTCGGCAAAGCACGCCAGGATCGGTTTGCATTCCTCGAACAGGGACTTGTCGCCGCCCACCAGCAGGTTCAGGCGGCCTTCGGCGGCTTCCTTCGGCGTGCGCGTCATGGGGGCGTCGAGGAACCGGCCGCCCTTCTCGGTGACCGCCTCGGCCACCTTGACGGTGGAGGAGGGAATGGCGGTCGAGCAGTCGATGATCACCGTGCCGGGCCGCAGGCCTTCCAGCACGCCGCCCGGCGACAGCAGCACCGCCTCGACCTGCGGGCTGCCCGTGACGCACAGGATGATCACGTCGGACTGCGCCGCCAGCGTCGCGCCGTCGGCGCAACTGGTGGCGCCCGCCGCCTTCAGCGCGTCCAGCGGCTGGTTGCCCGGATGTTCCAGCACCGTCATCGAGTGACCATGCTTGACCAGATTGCTTGCGATGCCATGGCCCATCAGGCCGATGCCCACCATACCGATTTTTGCCATCTTCCACTGCTCCTGCCACACGGGCTGTTTGTTATGGCATAAATCTTACTCTCAGATCCGCGAGGATCCGGACGCCGCACCGCCGTGGGGCACGGCGCCGCGCATCACACGATGCGGATGCTCAGTTCCGGCAGGCCGTCCACGTGCGCCACGATCACATCGCCGCGCACCACCGGGCCGACGTTCTCCGGCGTGCCCGAATAGATCAGGTCGCCGGGAAACAGCTCGAACGCCTGCGACAGCCGCGAGATCTGCTCGGCCACCGACCAGATCATGTGCGACAGCGTGGCCTGCTGCTTGCGCTCGCCGTTGACGGCCAGCCAGATGTCGCCTTCCTTGTAGTGGCCGGTCCGGGCCACCGGATGGATCGGGCCGATCGGCGCCGCGTGATCGAAGCTCTTGCCGATCTCCCACGGCTTCTTCTGGTCGCCCATGCCGCGTTGCAGGTCGCGCCGCGTCATGTCCAGTCCCAGCGCGTAGCCGTAGACGCAGTCCAGCGCCTTGTCCAGCGCAATGTCGCGCCCGCCCTTGGACAGCGCCGCGACCAGTTCCACCTCGTAGTGGTAATTCTGCGTCAGCGGCGGGTAGGGATGGTCGGTCACCGTGTCCGGCAACACCACCTGGATCGCGTCCGTCGGCTTCTGGAAGAAGAACGGCGGCTCGCGGCTCGGATCCGAACCCATCTCGATGGCGTGGGCGGCGTAGTTGCGGCCGATGCAGTAGATGCGGCGCACCGGAAAGCGCAGCGCGCTGCCGGCGATCGGCACGGTGGTCTGCGCCACGGTAAACGGGGTTTGGACGGCCTGGGTCATCGCGGGTCTCCTGAAGGTTGCGAGGGTTGCCGCCAGCTTAGGTCGGCCTGGCCTGCCCGGCCTGGAGACGATTACGCAATCCGTGGACGATTCCACGCATTTCGCCGCGCGTCCTGTCGTGTCCTTTTTGCGCGGCTTGTGGCGGGTAGTCGCCCAGGGTGGGGGCTTCGCAGCGGGTCGACCTTACCGCCGGCGGCCTCACCGCGCCTCGCTGGGCATCGGCCCTGCCGCGCCTCGGCTTCACCGCGCCTCCGCCTTGCCGCCGCGCAGGCGCTCGCGGTAGCCGGTCGGGCTGACCCCTTCCAGTTGGCGGAAGCGGCGCGAGAAATAGGCCTCGTCCGCGAACCCCGCCGCATGCGCCACCTGCGCCACCGTGCGCGCCGTGTGCGCCAGCAGGTCGCGCGCCAGCGCCATGCGGCGCTCGGCCACCAGCTCGGTGAAGGTCTTGCCGGTCTCTTTCTTGAGCAGGTGCGCCAGGTAATTGGGCGACAGGAATGCCGCCGCCGCCGCGTCGTTCAGCGTCAGGTTCTCGGCCAGGTGCGCGCCGATGTAGGCCAGCACCCGCCGCACGCTCTCGCGCCGGCTGCTGCCGGCATGGTGCCGCGCCAGGTGCAGCAGGTCGGCCTCGTAGCGGCCGCAAACCAGCCCGATCAGTTGCAGCATCAGGCCGCGGATGACCGTCGTCGACCCGAACCCGCGGCGCCGGTTCTGGTCCGTCAGGCGTCCGATCAGCGTCTCGGCCTCGGCCAGCCCGTCCGCGTCCAGCGCGAAATCCAGGTACTCCTGGAACAGGAACGGCGCCAGCGCCGGCGCCTGCGCCATCGGCACGTCCTCCAGGTCCAGCGGATCGACCGCCAGCTCCGGCCACAGGAAGCGCTGCGCGAAATTGATGATGACGTAGCGCGCGCCCGGCGGATGCGGCACCAGGTGCACCCGGTACGGCAGCACGAAACTCAGCCCCCCGCGCGGAAACGGCCGCGTGGTGCCGCTGATGGTCTGGCGCGTGTCGCCCTCCAGGTTCACCTGGATCTGGAAATACTCGTGCCGGTGCGGTTGCTCCAGCGGTTCGCGCACCTGCTGCGCGCGGATATCGAAATCGAAATAGTCCGCGCGCTCGGCCATGCCGTAGGTCTTGATGCGGTTCATGCGGGCGGTGAAGAAAGGGGCAATTGCATGGGAAGACTGTAGCGCCGGCGCGACGCCGGCGCCAGTTGCGCCGGATATTGTCCGTTCACCGGTCGCCCGGCGCCGCCGCTGGCGCGCGCCCGGCGGTTTGCGCTACCGTGGGGCATTGCGCAGCGCACCTTTCCCTCGCCATGACAGACACCATTCCCGCCGGCTTCGCACCCTGGCTTCCCAGCAGCCAATTCATGCGCCACCTGGCGGACCTGGGCGGCTTCTACCGGCGCGATGCCGACGACGTGCTGGCCATGCGCATCGGCACGGCCCACGGCAACATGCATGGCATGGCCCACGGCGGCCTGCTCGCCACCCTGGCCGACAGCGCGCTCGGCTTCGTCATCGCTCACCAGTGCCAGGCCTCGGTCGTCACCGCGCAGATGTCGGTCGAATACCTCAACGCCGTCATGCCCGGCGACTGGCTCGAAGCCCACGTCACCATCGACAAGCGCGGCAAGCGCCTGATCTACGCCACGTGCCACCTGAAAGTGGACGAACGCCTGGTGCTCAAGGCCAGCGCCGTCTTCGCCGTGCGCCAGGCTGCGGTGCCCACCTCGGACGGCTGAACGGTCGGCTTGCCCTTGGGCCGATGGGGCCGCCGTGGCTTCGCCCCACGCCGCGGAATCGGCGGCGGCAAGCCGCCGGCGCTGTCGCCGGCCTACAGATACGGCGTCGCCAGCCAGATCACCTTGTTGCGCAGCCTCTTGGCGAACGGCGCCTGCTGCAGCTCCTCCAACGTCTGGCGGCGCCCCGCGGCCACCTGCGCGTCGATCCGGGCGCTCACCCAGCGCGCCACGTCCACGTCGTAGATCTCGGTATCCAGCTCGAAATTGAGCCGCAGGCTGCGCGGATCCAGATTCGACGATCCCACGTAGGCCCAGCCGTCGTCCACCGTCATCAGCTTCGAATGGTCGAACGCTCCTCGCGAGCGCCATACCCGGCACCCCGTGCGCACCACCTGGTCCAGTTGCGCCGTCATGGCGTAATCGACCAGCCGCAGATTGTTCTTGCCCGGAATCACGATATCCACCACCACCCCCCGCCGCGCCGCCGTCGCCAGCGCGCCGATCAGCGGCTGATCGGGCAGAAAATAGGGAGACTGGATCCGCACATGCCGCTGCGCCACCGCCAGCGCACCCAGCAGGATGCTGTGCGCGCTGCCCATGGCGCGGTCCGGCCCCGACGGCACGCAGCGCATCGGCACCGCGCCATGCGGCGGCTGCGCCTGCGGATCGAACCATGGCTGCGCCGGCAGCGACTCATGCGTCGTGAAATTCCAATCGTGCGCGAACACCGACATCAGTTGCGTCACGATCGGTCCTTCCACCCGGAAATGCGTATCGACGTTGGTCGCCGCGCCCGACAGCGCCGTCACGAACGCCGCCCGCACATTCATGCCGCCGGTGAAACCGATGCGCCCGTCGACCACCAGCACCTTGCGGTGGCTGCGCAGGTTGGCGTACGGCATGCGCAGCACGCCCAGCGGATTGGTCATGAACCGCGCCACCGGCACCCCGCCACGCGCCAGCATCCGCACGATCGGCGGCCGCGAATACTTGGCGCCGATCGCGTCGATCAGCACCCGCACCTGCACCCCGCGCTCCCGCGCCTCGATCAGCGCCTGCGCCATCTCGCGTCCGATCGCGTCGTTGTCGAAGATGTAGCTTTGCATCGCCACCGCGTGCCGCGCCTCGCGGATCGCCCGCAGCATCGCCGGATAGGCTTCGTCGCCGCCGGCCAGCGGCTGCACCGCATTGCCGCCCAGCAACCGGAACCGGCTGACGCGGTCCCCCAGCACCTTCAGCGACGCAAACTGCGGCCCGGAGATCGGCGCCACATCCACGCTCGGGGTCTCCACCAGCGCCGCGTCCACCAGCATCGCCTCGTCGCGCTGCTGCGACAGCCGCGTCTTGCGGATCCGATTGATCCCCGCCACGAAATAGACGGCCGCTCCGAACAACGGCGAAAACAGCGCCAGCCCCACCCAGCCGATGGCCGATCGCACATCCTGCTTGGTCATGGCCGCATGCACCGCCGCGCCCGCGCCCGCCACCACGCTGAGGGTGAACACCATGTGGGGCCAGTAATCGATCAGTAGTTGGTGTATGCGATCCATAGCAACGGCGAAACGCGGGCCTCCAGGGAATGATCCGAGCGCCAAGGATAGCAAGGCCCGCGCACGAGCGCGGCGGGCCGCGCGCGGATTTGTCACGCGGCGAGGGGAGGAAGGCTCCCGTTGGCCCGCCGAGGTGTCACCCGTTTTACACGCCTCAAAAAAACGTGCTAGAATTCGGCCTCTTTGCAGTTAAGCACGAAACTTGTCGTGTCAACGGCGAAGCAGATCAAGTGGTGGCTGTAGCTCAGTTGGTAGAGTCCCGGATTGTGATTCCGGTTGTCGTGGGTTCGAGTCCCATCAGCCACCCCACAGAATTCAAATGAAATCAGGCACTTGCGCGAAAAGCGGAGTGCCTTTTTTCTTTTCCGGAAGGTGGCAAGATCCGACCATGGTGGCATGCGTCGGGCGCTGCCCTTGATCTTGACGACGCGCCGGCGGTCGTACACCCGCCTGGTGGTGGCGGGGTTGGCGTGGGTTTCCGGGTTCTCATCCCGGCCCACCAGGACGGTCACATAGTAGGCGCGCATAGTAGGCGCGCATAGTAGGCGCGCATAGTAGGCGCGCAGAGTAGGCGTGCAGGTCGTGAAAGGCGAACCGCTCGCGCCCCGGCGCCTTGATCCTGTCGGCCATGATCTTCGACCAGAGCGCCTTAAAGCCCTGCTCGGTGTACGGCTGCCCCTCCCGGTTGGTGAACACGAACATCGATTCCGGGATGGCCGACTTGCCGTCCCGCGCTTTCCGGTCCAGGTTCGCAAGCTCGGCGAACAGGTGGCGCAGCGCCGGCGTCCATTCGATCAGCCCGCGGCGGAGGGCGTCGCCCGCCTTGGCCTTGGCGAACCCCACCACAATACCGTCCTGGCCGAGGTCAGTCCTGCGCAGATTCAGGAACTCTGCGCGGCGCCGGCCGGTCTGCGCGACGAACTTGGCCATCAGCCGGCGGTCGGATGGGCGAGGTGGCCCGCCGCCTTGCCGGCCTTGGCGTAAGCGGTGACGGCATTGATCAATTCGCTGAATTTGCCGTCCGCCAGATCCATGATGGGCAGCAGTTCGCCGTCTTCAGTGATCTCGTCGGGCGAGATCAGGCTGTTGGGCGTCAGCCCTGCGCTGACGGATTGGGTAACCACCATGGTGGCCTGCTAAAAATTACCTTTGGGTAAATTTTATGGAAATACCTGTAGGTCACCTTGGTGGGCGGCGAAAGTAGGCCTCTTCCCCGCGCTAGGCGATAGGACCAGATTTAAGAATCAATCTATTACGATTAATTCATGGCGCATCACATCGCCAATGCCAAAGGGGCGTCGGAGCATGCTGGTTCTTATGGGGAGTGGTGCTCGGCCCGTTGGCGCTGTTGGCCACGATTGGGATGCCAGATTTTTTGACGCGCGGAGAGATCGTTCAATTGCGGTACGCAATTCAGGACGCGGCTGCGCAGCAGCGCGAGCCTACCCTTGCAGGGGAACCGATCTACGCAGACTGAAGTCGTCGATGCTGTCGGGGGCGACGCCTAGGCGCTCTTCTTGGTGTTTTCCACGCCAGGTGCGTGCGTGTCGCCGAATGCTTCCACTTGCCTGGCAACCCATTGTTCGATGCCACGGCGTTGTTCGGGAGTAAGCGACTCATACGCCGCTCGGCTGACGCTAGGGAAGGGCCACGCGGTAGTATCGGCGAGCCCGTCAAACCAATACGCGGGAAGGTCCAGGGATGTCTCGAATTCTCGGACGATTTCTTCGCCCAGCTTTTTATTCCCGCTGATGATGCGGGAGACATAGTTGGCTGGCTTGCCTACCGCAGTAGCGATCGCGGCTTGTTTGCCGCCGAACCGGTCTTCCATCAGGGTCCGAAAGCGCTGCAGGCGGACTGCGTAGATATCGTCAATTTTCATGGTGCGAAGTGTTGCCTGAGAGCCACCCGCAGGTAAACAACCTGCGGGTAATTTTTCTTGTCGAAATAATTACCCTTAGGTAATATTCTGGGGTGAGTCAACAGCCCCTATCCCGAACAAGAGTGCCTGTGGAGCCTTTGCTTCAGTGGTTGCGGAAGATCCCAAAACTGGAAGCGCTGGTGCGCAAGCCCTTCGCGTATGGGAGGGCGGCATGACGGCACCCCTGACACCACCCGATTGCAATCTGCAGGACTTCCCATTCATGCCGCTGTACGTCCAGCAACTGCGTGACAGCAAGCTCACTACTGCGGTGAAGCCCGACCGCGCATTTTTCGCCGTGATCCTCTGGTGCGCGTCATGGCACCAGGTGCCCGCCGCGTCATTGCCTGACGATGACGCGGAGCTGGCGAAACTGGCCGGCTTTGGTTTCGTCGTGAAGGAATGGAAAAAGTACCGACAGGGTGCGTTGTACGGCTGGATCAAATGCGACGACGGCCGTCTGTACCACCCCGTGGTTGCTGAAAAGGCGCGCGACGCGTGGGCCGCGAAGAATGCGCAGCGCTACAAGACGGAGTGCGCGCGCATCAAGAAGCACAACCAGCGGCACGGGACAGGCATTCAATTTCCGGCGCTGGAAGAGTTCTTGTCCCCCGAATATGCCGATCCAGTCCCCAAGGACATGAAGCAATTGTCCCGAGGGACAAAAAACGAGTGTCCCCAGGGACAAGATGGTGGCGTCCCTCGGGAAACAGCATCCAAGGGACAGGGAGAGGGATATATAAAAGATAGTGTGGGGAACGCGCGCGCGAGCGGCGACGACTACCTGCCCAACCCAACCCCCCACGGGACCGTCGCCAAGGCGCTGCGCGCTGCCGGCGTCCAGGTTTTCCCCAGCCAGCTCGACTTCCGCGCTTGGGTGGACAAGGGCCTGACGGCCGACGAAGCCCTGGCGGGCCTCGCCGTGGCGCGCCAGTCCAAGCCCCCGCCAGAAGCCATCCCCTGGGCCTACCTTGCCAAGGTGCTGACGGCTCAGCGCCAAGCCGCGCAGCAAATCCCGGAGAAGGGCGCCCCTCCGCAACGCCCTCCCAGCGCCAACGAACGGCGCGCCGCCTGGAACGCCAAATTGCAAAACGTCATTGCCAACGCTGGCGCACAGCCGTGGCACGAAATCGACATGGGAGTTATCGATGCAACTGGTACACGCGACTGAAGTGCCGCCTCCGGTTCCCGTGGCCTGGGCCGCTCGCGTGATCGAACGCATGCAGGCCTTGTACGGCGCGAAGTTCGCCCAGCAGTGGGAGGGTATCGAGCCTGCCCGCCTTGCCGAGGCCTGGGCGCAGGAAATCGCCGACTACACCGCCGAGGAAATCCAGCGCGGCCTGGCGTCCTGCCGAGGGCGAACCTTCCCGCCCACGCTGCCCGAGTTCCTGGGCCTGTGCCGTCCGACCTTGAACCCCGAGACGGCCTACCACGAAGCCGTGGCAGGCATGTCCGCCCGCTCGCGCGGCGTCATCGGGCAATGGTCACACCCTGGCGTGTTCTGGGCTGCCCGGCGCGTTGGCGCGTACGACCTGCTCAACATGGGCTGGCAGGCCATTCGCGGCCGCTGGGAGTATGCCCTGCGCGACGTGATGGCCCAGGGCAAGTGGGAACCTGTTCCCCACCCGCGCCAGCGCCTGGCCGCGCCTGGCGGCACTGTTTCCACCCGCGAGGAATCCCTGGCATTCCTGCGCGAGATCAAGGAGCGCACCGGCGGCGGTTTGCCGCCGGCCGTCGCGGATCACCGCTCCTGGGCCCATCGCCTCGTTGCCCGGGCCCGGAAGGACGATTCCGTTTCCCTCACCGTGCTGCGCATGGCCCAGCGGGCTATCGCCGCACCCATTGGCGCGAGCAGCGAATGAAGACACCACAAACCCTCACCCAATCCCCGGCGTTGCCTCTCTCCACGCTGTTGCCGCCGGAAGCAGTGCGCGTGTTGCAGCAGGCGGCACGGACGCCCATCACGCGGGCCGATCCGCTGGCGCGGGTCAAGGCCATCGAGAAGGCCTGCGAGCGGGTCAGGCTGGGCAACCCCGATTTTTTCCGGTGAACCCGTGCGCAAGACCGTGGCGGTCAATGAGGCGGGGTTGCGCGTTGGCGAAGACCACCCGCGCGCCAAGTACACCGACGGCGAGATCGCCATGGTGCATGCCTTGCGGGATGCGGGGTGGGGCTATCGGGCCATCGCCAAGAAGCTGGAGATGCCCCGGTCCACGGTGCGCAACATCTGCCGCGGGACGCAGCGCTGCCAGACCGCCGTGCGCGTCAAGGTCATCGCCAGTAAGCAATGCGGGTAGCGCCCATGCCAGGGGGGCCTATACCGGACCGCCTGGGGGCTAGTCTTGCGATGGTTTCTCAGAGGTTCGTACCATGCCTATCCAAAATACCCGCAGGGTCTGCGGGCCATATGCCTGCGATGGCCAGATCACGCAGTTTCCATTCGACTTCAAAGTCTTCGAGGGCGAGCAAGTCGCGGTTCAGGTGGGCGACGCGCTCGACAGGGCCAGGTCGCTGACCTTCGGCGCGGACTATAGCGTCGCACTCAACGATGACCAGGACACCCATCCCGGCGGAACGGTGACGCTGCACACCGCCTACGCTCAGGAATACCGGGTCGCGATCATCAGCGACGTTCCCAATACCCAGCCCGACACGTTGATCAACCTGGGCGGGTTCGATCCGAAGGTGATCGAACGCGCGCTTGACCGGTTGGAGGCGCAGGTTCAGCAGGTCGATTCGATCGCGCAGCGCTCGGTGCGCGTACCGATTTTCAGCAACACCAAGCCCGATGATCTCTGGCAGGAACTGAAGAACGACACGCGTGAGGCAAAGCTGGCGCGTGAAGAGGCGCAGGGGTGGGCCGATAGCGCCCTTGGGCACGCCCGGTCAGCCGCCTCCAGCCAGCAAGCGGCCGAGGCGAGCTGGAGCAGCGCGGCCTGGCACTCCGCCAGGGCCTGGAAAAGCCAGGAGCAAGCGACGGCATCGGCAGCCGCTGCGCAAGGATCGGCGGACAGCGCTGCTGCGAGCGAGAGCGCTGCCGAACTACATGAACTGGCGGCCAGCAACCACGAAATCAAAGTCAGCGAAGACGCCGCCAACGCGCTCGGCTACGCCAACGAAGCCCGCGTCAGCGCGGCGGCCGCCAAAGAAAGCGAGACAGCCGCGCAAGGATGGGCGAACCAAGCCAAGGCGAGCGCAGCCCTGGCGGATGACTGCATCCCACTCAGTCAAAAGGGGGCCTCCAATGGCGTGGCAGGCCTGGACGACAGCCGGCGAGTCCCCGAACTGAACAGCCGATATCCCGGCGTGCAGACGCTGCTGAACGGGACTGACTTCGACACCTGCCTGACCAGCGACGACTATTACATCAGGACCGCAGGCCCGAACGCCCCGGACGGCTTCCCCGGGTTTGGCCTGCTGCGAGTTCGCACGTACGGCGAACTGACGTTGCAGGAACTGGTGCGGTGGAGCAATACCACCCACCGGTGGTGGCGGATGCGGATCAGCCATGACGGAACGTGGGGGCCTTGGCGCAAGGTGGTGGCCGAGGGAGAAGCGATGCGCCGTGTGCGCCTGACCACCGCAACCGACGCCAATACACTGATCGAAGACAACGTGAATTACGCCTGGTCCAACTCAGTCGTCATGGGCGTCAATTTCCCTAACATCAGGGGCGCGGGCTATCTGCTGTCCTATCACATGGCAGGCGACCTTTTCGCCCAGGAACTGACGGTCCTCAGCACGGGCCGTAAGCCGTATTGCTTCCACCGGTTCGGCAATCCTCAGACCAATATCTGGCAACCCTGGCGGGTGACGGGTGCCTTCAGTAGCCCCAATTCCATGCCCAATTGGGACGCGGGCGACATCTACGTGGACGGCATTGGCTGGCACCGCTGGAACGGGACGCGCTATATGGCCGCGCCGGGGCAGGCCGAGGGCGATGCCATGCGTCGCGTACGCCTGGTTGGCACGACCGACGCCAACACGCTGATCGAAGACAACGTGATTTATGCCTGGTCCAATAGCAGCATCATGGGGACCAATTTCCCCAACATCAAAGGCGATGGATACCTGTGGCCGGTCATCATGGCGGGTGATCTTGTCTCACAGGAACTGACGGTCCTCAGCACGGGCCGTAAGCCGTATTGTTTCCACCGGTTCGGCAATCCTCAGACCAATATCTGGCAACCCTGGCGGGTGACGGGTGCCTTCAGTAACGCCAATTCCATGCCCGACTTCGACGCGGGCGACATCTACGTGGACGGCATTGGCTGGCACCGCTGGAATGGGACGAGGTATATGGCCGCTGTGGCCGCTGGCGCCTTGGGGCCGGGGCAAATGCTGACCGATGTGACACATTCCCGTTCGTTAGGTGTCGTCTACACCAATAGCACAGAACAGCCCATTATGGTCTATGTGCGGGTCGTGGCTAGAGGGGCCGGAATCCAGTCATTTCTGGCACTGCAAGTAGGCACCCCAATGGATACGGTTGCTGTCTGCCGCACCACACCGTCCATGGCAACTGGCGAATATATAACAGTCTCGACACTCGTCCCGCCGGGTGAGCAATATATGGCCGTCCCCTCCGGACCCCTCGTGACCCTCGATATGTGGAAGGAGTACCGATAATGCAGACCTTCCAAGACTCCGCAACCGGTCAATTCTGGCAATTCGAGGACGACGTGATTGCCGACAATTCGTCCGGCGCGTACCTGTTTTATCAAGCGGTCGCACCGCAGATGCCCGAAGACGGCGCCGACAGCGACGCCGACAACCCGTCCGCCCCGGCGCGCGGCACGCAGTTGTGTAATGACCCAGCAGAACCTGCTCAGTTTAAGCGGCTAATGCAAATGCCTCAGCCGGGGTCTTCATGCCGAGCGCCTGGTGCGGGCGCCGGTGGTTATAAAAGCGTATCC
>NZ_CADIJW010000073.1 GCF_902859745.1 Achromobacter dolens
CGCCGCCGCCGCCGGCAGTGGCGCAGGCCCAGGCGCCCGCCGCCCGGCCAGCCGGCCCGGGACCGGGCCTGCGCAATGGTCCGCCGCCGAAGCCGGTCCCCAAGGCGGCGGTCGAAGAGGCCGCGCCGGTGGTCATTCCGGTCGCCGAAGCGGTCAAGAATGCCAACCTGGATGAATTGCGCGAGCAGGTGCTGGCCTGCACCGCCTGTGGCCTGTGCGGCGGCCGGCGCCACGCGGTGTTCGGCCACGGCGGCCAGCCCACGCGTTGGCTGGTGGTGGGCGAGGCGCCGGGCGAGCAGGAAGATCGGCAGGGCCAGCCCTTCGTTGGCCGCTCCGGACAATTGCTGGATGCCATGCTGTCCGCCGTCGGCATGAGCCGCGAGCGCGATGTCTTCATCGCCAATGTGATCAAGTGCCGTCCGCCGGGCAACCGCAATCCCAAGCCCGAGGAAATCGCCGCCTGCAGTCCCTACCTGATGCGCCAGATCGCGCTGCTCAAGCCCGAACGCATCCTGGTGCTGGGCCGCTTTGCCGCCCAGACGCTGCTGGGCACGGACGCCACCATCGGCAGCCTGCGCGGTCGCGTGCATCAGATGAAAACGGACGAGGGGCGCGAAATTCCGGTGGTGGTGAGCTATCACCCGGCCTACCTGCTACGCAGCCCGGCCGAGAAGGCGCGGGCCTGGCAGGACCTGAAATTGGCGGCCCGGCAGTCATAGGCCCGCGATGTCGCGCAGACCCGGGGGGCGCCGGGCCGGGGCCGCGCGGACGGCCCGCCGTCGGATTCAGCGGGTGTGCGAGTCCAGCGCGTGACCGTGGCCTTCCTGGCCGATCTGGTCGTGCAGTTCGGGATTGGCCGCCAGGTTGCGCTTGCTCCAGCGCATGAATACCACCATCAGCACGGCCACCACGGTGCCGAAGATCACGATGATGATGTTGATGGGCAGTTGCAGCCATAGCAGCAGCGTGTACACGGCCACCATCAGCAGGATGTTGAGCTGCTCGTTGAAGTTCTGCACGGCGATCGAGTGGCCGGCCGACAGCAGCACGTGGCCGCGATGCTGCAGCAGGGCGTTCATCGGCACCACGAAAAAGCCCGCCAGCCCGCCGGTCAGCAACAGCAGCAGGTAGACGCTCCAGGGCGAATAGACCAGCGGCATCAGCAGCACCACCAGGCCCATGGCCGCGCCCACCGGCAGCACCGATAGCGCGCGGCGCAGCGGAATGCGGCCGGCCAGGATCGAACCCACCACGGTGCCCAGGGCGGCCACGCCCATCAGCATGGAGGCCTTGTCGAGCTGGTAGCCCAGGTGGCTGCGGCCCCATTCGATGACGATCAACTGCAGCGTGGCGCCGGCGCCCCAGAACAGGGTGGTGACGGCCAGCGAGATCTGGCCCAGCTTGTCCTTCCAGAGGACGCGGACGTAGCCCCAGAAGGTGCCCATCAGCTTGATGGGGTTCTTCTGCTGCGGCGGATAGCGCACGTGGGTGTGCGGGATCAGCAGGTTGCACAGCGCTGCCAGCAGGTAGACGAAGGCGATCACCAGGATGGCCGCCTCGGCCGGGGTGTGCACCAGCTTGCCGATGAAGGAATGTTGCAGCAGTGCCGTTGAGACGGTGTTGGAGATCAGCAGGCCGCCGAGCACGGTGCCCAGGATGATGGAGAAGACGGTCAGGCCCTCGATCCAGCTATTGCCCTTGACCAGCATGCTGGGGGGCAGCATTTCGGTGACGATCCCGTACTTGGCGGGGGAGTAGGCGGCGGCGCCGATGCCGACCACGGCGTAGGCCGCGCAGACCAGATAGGTCTGGTATTCAGGCGCCACGCCGATGCTGGCGTAAGAGAACATCAGCAGGCAGCCGGCCACCTTCAGGGCGTTGGTCGAGAACATCACGCGGCCCTTGGGGTACGAGTCGGCGATGGCGCCGACGAAGGCCGCCAGCACCACGTAGGCCAGCGCGAAGGACCATTTCATGATCGGGGCCAGCCAGTCGGGGCCGTGCAGTTCCTGTATCAGGGCGATCGCGGCGATGAATAGCGCGTTGTCCGCCAATGACGAGAAGGCCTGCGCGGCCATGACCAGATAGAAACCTCGTTTCAAGAATGTCCCCGTACTTTGACCTGAGCCCGGTCGGTCTGCGTGAAAATTATGCGTCTTGCGAAAAAGTGTCAGCGAGTATAGCCCGTGCCAGGGGGAGGGCTATTCAGCGTTTGCCCGCGGGTTGCGGCGGATCAGTCGCGCGCCCGCCGAAGGGGCGGGCAGTCCCCGGCTTGACCTTTGCTCACGTTTGGGGACAGACTGCCTGCGGTATCATACGACCCATACGCAAGCCGGCCCTACACGGGCCGGTTTGCAATCTGTGCGGCAGGTCCGTTAACGCCTTTCGTTCAACCCACCCCGTCGTCATCGTACTGTGCGTCTTACTCAGCTCAAACTCGCCGGCTTCAAGTCCTTCGTCGATCCCACCGTGATTCCCGTGCCCAGCCAGTTGGTGGGCGTGGTGGGCCCCAATGGCTGCGGCAAATCGAACATCATCGACGCGGTGCGTTGGGTGCTCGGCGAGGCCAAGGCCTCGGAGCTGCGCGGCGAGTCTATGCAGGACGTCATTTTCAACGGCTCGGGCAACCGCAAGCCGGCGGCCCGCGCGTCGGTCGAAATGGTGTTCGACAACAGTGAAGGCCGCGCGGCCGGGCAATGGAGCACCTACGCCGAGATCGCGGTGCGCCGCGTGCTGACCCGCGACGGCACCAGCAGCTACTTCGTCAATAACCAGCAGGTCCGCCGCCGGGACATCCACGACATCTTCCTGGGCACCGGCCTGGGCGCGCGTGGCTATGCCATCATCGGCCAGGGCATGATCAACCGCCTGATCGAGGCGCGCCCCGAGGAACTGCGGGTGTTCCTGGAAGAGGCTGCCGGCGTGTCGCGCTATAAAGAGCGCCGCCGCGAGACCGAAAACCGCCTGTCCGACACCCGCGAGAACCTGACCCGCGTCGAGGACATCCTGCGCGAACTGAACAGCCAACTGGAAAAGCTGGAGGCGCAGGCCGAGGTCGCCACCCGCTACCGCGAGCTGCAGGCCGATGGCGAAAAGAAGCAGCACGCGCTGTGGTTCCTGAAGGAAACTGGCGCGCGCGAAGAGCGCGCCAGGAAAGCCCAGGAAATGGCCCAGGCCCAGAACGAGCTGGAAGCCGCCATCGCCGGCCTGCGGGCCGGCGAGGCCGCGCTCGAATCCCGGCGCCAGGCCCATTACGCCGCCAGCGACGCCGTCCACACCGCCCAGGGCGCCCTGTACGAGGCCAACGCCCAGGTCAGCCGGCTGGAGGCTGAAATCCGCCACGTGGTGGATTCCCGCAACCGCCTGCAGGCCCGCCGCGATCAGTTGCAGCAGCAGATCGCCGAATGGACCAGCCAACGCGAACACTGCACCGAGCAGATCGCGCAGGCCGAGGAAGACCTGGCCGCCGGCGCCGCCCGCACCGAAGAGGCGCGCGCCGCCGCCGAGGATGCCCAGGCGGCGTTGCCGGCGGTCGAGCAGCGCGTGCGCGAGGCTGCGTCCGGTCGCGACGAAATGCGAGCCGCGCTGGCCCGGGTGGAGCAGAACCTGGCCCTGGTGGCACAGACCCAGCGCGACGCCGACCGCCAGATGCAGGCCCTGGAGCAGCGCCGCGAGCGCCTGCAGCAGGAACTGCGCGAATTGCACAGCCCCGATCCGGCGCGCCTGGAACAACTGGCCGGCGACCGCCTCGCCGGCGAAGACCAGCTCGAGGAGGCGCAGGAAGCGCTGGCGACCCTCGAAGCCCAGGTCCCGGACGCCGATGCCGAGCGCAGCCGCGCCCAGGCCGCCGCCCAGACCGAAGCGCAGAACCTGGCGCGCCTGGAAGCCCGGCTGTCGGCGCTGGTGAAACTGCAGGAAGACGTGCAGAAGCAGGGTGCGCTGGAGCCCTGGCTGGCCAAGCACGAGCTGGCCGGCCTGCCGCGCCTGTGGCAGAAGCTGCATATCGAACCGGGCTGGGAAACCGCCCTGGAAGCCGCCCTGCGCGAGCGCATGGCGTCCCTCGAGGTGCGCAGCCTGGACTGGGCCCGCGCCTTTTCCGAGGACGCGCCGCCCGCCCGCCTGGCCTTCTACCAATTGCCGGTCGCTGCCCCGGCGCCGGCGGCCCCCGCCGGGCTGACGCCGCTGGCCAGCCTGCTGCGCATCACCGACCCCGACCTGCGCACGCTGCTCAATGACTGGCTGGGCGGCATCTACACCGCCCCCGACCTGGCCCAGGCGCTGGCCACTCGCGCCACGCTGCCGGCCGGCGCCGCCTGCGTCGTCAAGGCGGGCCATCTGGTGGATGCGCACAGCGTACGCTTCTATGCCCCGGATTCCGAGCAGGCGGGCCTGCTGGCGCGCCAGCAGGAAATCGAAAACCTGCAACGCGAGATCAAGGCCCAGCAACTCATCACCGACCAGGCCCGCGCCGCCGTCGCCCGCGCCGAGGTGGCCTGGCAGCAGGTCAGCCAGGCTATCGCGCCGGCCCGCCAGCGGGTCGCCGAAGTCACCCGCCGGGTGCACGACATCCAACTGGAACACTCGCGCCTGCAGCAGCAGGCCGAGCAGTCCGGCCAGCACGCCGCGCGCCTGCGCCAGGACCTCGAAGAGATCTCTGCGCACGAGGAAGACCTGCGGGCCACCCGCGAAGAGGCCGAAGCCCGCTTCGAGGCGCTCGATGAAGAGCTGGCCGAGCACCAGTCGCGCTTTGCCGACGCCGAAATGGATGGCGAGACCCTGGCGGCCCAGGCCGAAGCCGCCCGCGCCCGCCTGCGCGAGCTCGAACGGGCCGCGCAGGAAGCCGAATTTGCCGAACGCGGCATCCAGGTCCGCATCACCGACCTGCAGCGCAACCGGCAACTGGCGGCCGACCAGAGCCAGCGTGGCGAGGTCGAGCTCGAGCAATTGCTGGCCGACCTGGTCGACCTGGATGCCTCGGCCTCCCAGGCCGGCCTGCAGGATGCCCTGGAATTGCGCGCCGAGCGCGAAGAGGCGCTGTCGCGCGCCCGCCAGGAGATGGAAAACCTGGCGGCCCTGCTGCGCGGCGCCGACGAAGATCGCATGCAGCAGGAGCGCACGCTCGAACCGCGCCGCGCCCGTATCACCGAGCTGCAGTTGCAGGAGCAGGCGGCGCGCCTGGCCGAGGAGCAATTCACCGAACAGCTCAACGCCCGCGAGGTCGACCGCGAGGCCCTGGCCCAGGACCTGGCCAACCAGCCCGACGAATGGCGCCGCGCGAGCTGGCTGCAATCGGAAGTCACTCGCATCTCGCGCCAGATCGAAGCGCTGGGCTCGGTCAACCTGGCCGCGCTGGACGAACTGAACACCTCGCGCGAGCGCAAGGGCTTCCTGGACGATCAACACCAGGACCTCATGACCGCCATCGAGACCCTGGAAGACGCGATCCGCAAGATCGACCGCGAAACGCGCGACCTGCTGCAAGAGACCTTCAACGTCGTCAATGGCCACTTCGGCGAGCTGTTCCCCAAGCTGTTCGGGGGCGGCGAAGCCAAGCTGACCATGACCGGCGAGGAAATCCTCGACGCCGGCGTGCAGGTCATGGCGCAGCCGCCGGGCAAGCGCAACAGCACCATCCACCTGCTGTCGGGCGGCGAAAAGGCGTTGACCGCCACCGCGCTGGTGTTCGCGCTGTTCAAGCTGAACCCCGCGCCGTTCTGCCTGCTGGATGAGGTGGACGCGCCGCTGGACGACGCCAACACCGAGCGCTACGCCAACCTGGTCGCCAACATGAGCGAGCAGACCCAGTTCCTGTTCATCTCGCACAACAAGATCGCGATGCAGATGGCCAAGCAACTGATCGGCGTCACCATGCAAGAGCAGGGGGTTTCGCGTATCGTTGCGGTAGACATAGATTCGGCCGTCCAGATGATGGCCTCCGAAGCGGCATAAACCCAATATTCAGAATGGCGCCGGCTTCATGGCGCGGGATTTACACATGAGTGATTTGCAGATCGGGCTGATTGCCCTGGGCGTCTTGCTGATACTGCTGGTGCTGGGCTTCAACTGGTGGCAGGACCGCCGCGTCCGCCGCAAGATGCAAAGCCATTTCCCCACCTCCGAGCAGGATCCGCTGCTGGGGGCGGGGGCGGCCAACGCCGCGGGCGGCGCGCCGGTGCGCCGCGAGCCGGGCATGGGCGACGCCCCCAAGGCGTACCCCGAGCAGCCGCGGCCGGTCGACCCGGGCAGCGATGCCGATGACGCCGAGGAACCCGATCCCGCCTGCGAGGTGGTCATCGAGATCAACTTCGCCGAGCCGGTGCGCGGCGCCGACCTGCTGCCCTACATGCAGAGCCTGCGCCAGGTGGGCCGCAAGCCCATGCGCGTGTTCGCCGAGACCGACCAGCGCCGTCACCGCGCGCGCGTGCACACCGGGGAGTCTTATGCCTCGATGCAGCTTGCCGTGCTGCTGGCCAACCGCAGCGGTCCCCTGACCGCGATCGAATGGTCGCAGGCCTGGGCCCGCGCCCAGGACATGGCCGAGCGCTTCGACGCCACCATCGAAGGCCCCGACCAGCAAGCCGTGCTGGAACAGGCCGCGCGCCTGGACGATACCTGCGCCGCGCTGGATACCCAGGTTGGCCTGACGTTGCTGCTGGGCGCCGCCCAGCCTGCCGCCGAGGTGCTGAGCGTCGCCCGCGACGCCGGCTTCGTCGCCGATGGCAACCGTCTGGCCTGGCCGGCGGAGAATGGCGTGGCCCGCTTCACCCTGGCGCGCGCCGACGGCGCCGCCTTCGACGCCGGCATGGGCGGTATCGAGCGCCTGTACCTGTTGCTCGATGTGCCTTGCAGCCCGGCCGACAGCCGCGCCTTTGGCCGCATGGTCGACGTGGGCCGCGAGCTCGCCGCCCGCCTGCGCGCCGATCTGGTCGATGACCAGGGCAAGCCCCTGGCCGATGGCTCGGAAAGCGTCATCGACGAACGGCTGCAGGTGCTGTTCGGCCAGTTGGAGCAGGCCGGCCTGCCCGCAGGCAGCGAGCGCGCGCAGCGGGTGTTTGCATAATGAGCAAGGCCGGAGGGACCCCCGCGGCGGAAACCGCGGCGCGCCTGCGCGCGGAAATCGAGCAGCACAACGTCCGCTATTACGTCTACGACGACCCGTCGATCTCGGATGCCGAGTACGACCGGCTGATGCGAGAGCTGCAGGACCTGGAAGCCGCGCATCCGGAACTGGTCACGCCCGAATCGCCCACGCAGCGGGTCGGCGCGGCGCCGGTCTCGGCCTTCGGCAGCGTGCGCCATGCGGTGCCGATGCTGTCGCTGGGCAATGCCTTCGACGAAGAGGACGTGGTGGCGTTCGACCGCCGCGTTACCGACACGCTGCGCGGCGCCGGCCTGCTGGGCCCGGCGCAGCAGGCGGAATATTTCTGTGAATTGAAGCTCGACGGCCTGGCGATCAGCCTGCGCTACGAGGACGGCCGGCTGGTCCAGGCAGCCACGCGGGGCGACGGCCAGACGGGCGAGGACGTCACTTCCAACATCCGCACGATCAAGGCGATCCCGCTGCAGTTGAGCGGTCCGGCGCCCAAGGTGCTGGAAGTCCGCGGCGAAGTGCTGATGAACCGCGCCGATTTCGAGAAGCTCAACGCGGCGCAGGCCAAGCGCGACGAAAAAGTCTTCGTCAACCCGCGCAACGCGGCGGCTGGCAGCCTGCGCCAGCTCGACCCGCGCATCACCGCCAAGCGGCCGCTGCGCTTTTTCGCCTACGGCTGGGGCGAGGTGCAGGGCCTGCCGGGCAGCCAGAGCGGCCTGTTCGACGAGGCGCCGGCCGGCGCGGCGGAGGCCGCCGCCACCTTGCCCGAGAAATCGCACGGCGCCATGCTCGATTGGTTGGCCGCGCTCGGCCTGCCCGTCAACGTCAAGCACAACCATCGCGCCACCGGCGCCGAGGGCCTGATGGCCTTCTACGCCAAGGTCGGCGCCTTGCGCCCCGAGCTGCCCTACGACATCGACGGTGTGGTCTACAAGGTGGATTCGCTGCCGGCGCAGAAGTTGCTGGGTTTCGTGGCGCGGGCGCCGCGCTTCGCCCTGGCGCATAAATTTCCGGCCGAAGAGGCCACCACCACGCTGTTGGACATCGAGGTGCAGGTCGGCCGCACCGGCGCGATCACGCCGGTGGCGCGGCTCAAGCCGGTGTTCGTCGGCGGCGTGACCGTCACCAACGCCACGCTGCACAACGAAGACGAGATCCGCCGCAAGGACGTGCGCATCGGTGACACCGTCATCGTGCGGCGCGCGGGCGACGTCATCCCGGAGGTGGTGGGGGCCGTGCTCGAAAAACGTCCCGCCGACGCGCGCGAGTTCGTCATGCCCAAGGCCTGCCCGGTCTGTGGCTCGGCGATCGAGCGCCTGGAGGATGAGACCATCGCCCGCTGCACCGGCGGCCTGTTCTGCGCCGCGCAGCGCAAGCAGACCCTGTGGCATGCCGCCAGCCGCAAGGCGCTCGACATCGAGGGCCTGGGCGAGAAACTGGTGGAACAACTGGTGGACAGCGGCCGCGTCAAGTCGCTGGCCGACCTGTTCAGCCTGCGTCCGCTCGAGCTGGTGGGGCTGGACCGCATGGGCCAGAAGTCGGCCGACAATCTGGTCGCGGCCATCGACAAGGCCCGCGCGCCGGCGCTGGGACGCCTGCTGTTCGCGCTGGGCATCCGCCACGTTGGCGAGACCACGGCGCGCGACGTCGCGCGGCATTTTGGCAGCATCGAAGCCATCATGGATGCCGACGAGGATGCGCTGTCCTCGGTGCCTGACGTGGGGCCGGTGGTGGCGGGTTCGATCCGCCGCTTTTTTGCCGAGCAGCACAACCGTGACGTGATCGACCAGCTCAAGGCGCAGGGAGTGCATCCGGTGGCCGAAGCCGTGCCGCAGGACACCACGCTGGCAGGCAAGACCTTCGTGCTGACCGGCACGCTGCCCAATTGGACCCGCGAGGAAGCGTCCATGCGCATCCAGGCCGCGGGCGGCAAGGTCAGCGGCTCCGTGTCCAAGAAGACCGCCTATCTGGTGGCGGGCGAAGACGCCGGCAGCAAGCTCACCAAGGCCCAGGAATTGGGCGTTACGGTGTTGGATGAGGATGCGCTGAAGGCGTTGCTGGGCGTGTCCTGATCGCGCCGGGGCCGCACGCCGGCCCGTTCCCCCGCTCTGTCAAACAGGCCGCCCGCGCTTGGCGCACGGCCTGTTTTCATTTCCGGCCCGGTCGCCACGATGCCATGTCGACATCTGCGGGAAAAAAAACTGCCCGCGCAGGGCGGGCAGTTTTTTCGGGGGGAAGACGGAAGACGCCAGATTTACTGGATCTTGGCCTTTTCGCGCAGTTCCTTCTGGTAGTCGGCCAGGGTTTGCTGGCGCAGCATTTCTTCCAGTTGCGGACGGACCTGGTCCAGCGGCGGGAATTCGACCGGGCGGGTGTCGTCGACCATGATGATGTGCCAGCCGAACTGGGTCTGCACCGGCTTGTCGACCAGTTGGCCCTTCTTGAGCTGGGTCACGGCCTGGGCGAACGGCTGGACGTAGTTGGTGGGAGGGGCCCAACCCAGGTCGCCACCCTTTTCGGCGCTGCCGGGATCCTTGGAGTTCTTCTTGGCCAGGTCGTCGAACTTGCCCTTGTTGCTCTTCAACTGGGCCAGCAGGTCGTTGGCGGTTTTTTCGTCTTCGACCAGGATGTGACGGACCTTGTATTCCATCTTGCCGGCCTGTTCTTTCTTGATCTTCTCGTATTCAGCCGTGACCTTGGCGTCCGACACCGGGTGCTTGGCCAGGTAGTCGGCCATCAGGGCGCGGACCAGGATGCCCTGGCGGGCCAGTTCGATTTCGGTCTGGACGTCGGCCTGCTTGGCGATGCCGCCGGCTTCGGCCGCTTGCACGAAGACCTGGCGGTTGATCATTTCCTGCTTGACCTGTTCACGCAACTGGGGCGAATCGGTGGCGCCCTGGCTGACCAGCAGCTTGACGAATTGATCCAGGCTCTTCTGCGGAATGGCCTTGCCGTTGACGGTGGCGACGTTCTGGGCAAAAGCGGGCACGGCGATGACGCAGGCGGCGGCCAGCATGACGATGCGTTTCATGAATATCCTTTTACTTTCTATTTGGGAGCCTGGGCGTCTAGCGCAAGCGCATGAATCGGATAGGGGATCAAATCTTGCAAATGATGATACACCAGCCGATGTCGCGCCACGGGGTTCAGTCCTGCAAAACAGGGCGCCACGATGTGCACGCGATAATGGCCGGCGCCGTTTTTACTGCCTTCGTGACCGGCATGCAAATGCGATTCGTCCTGGATCTCGAGGGAAACCGGTTCCAGGATGGCCAGGCGCTCCCGGATCAGGGTGATGCGGTCGGTGGTCTCTGACATGGGGTCGATCGTAAAGTTCCGGCGCGCCGGGGGCGCGCCGTGTGGGGAAAGATGCCTCGGCGCTGCGGCGTCAGGCCTTGGGCGGGGTGGAGTCGTCAGCCTGGATATGCTTGCCCAGCCAGAGGGACTGGCCGATGACGAAGACGATCATCAGGCCCATCAGGCCGAAGGCCTTGAAGCTGACCCACTGGGATTCGGTGAAATGCCCCGAAAACGCCACGTAGAGATTGATGGCGCCGGCGAACAGGAAAAAACCAGCCCAGATCAGATTGAGCTTGTCCCAGGCAGCGTCTGGAAGCTGGATCTGTTTTTCCATGAGGCGGCGGATCAGGTTGCGGCCGAACAGCAGGCGGGCGAACACCAGCGCGCCACCGAACAGCCAGTACAGCACCGTCGGCTTCCATTTGATGAAGACGTCGCTGTGCAGCCAGATGGTGGCGCCGCCGAACACCAGGATCACGGTCAGGTTGATCCAGTGCATGGCTTCGGTCGGCCGGCCGGTGACCTTGAGCCAGACGATCTGCAGCACCGCCGCCGCCATGGCCACGCCGGTCGCCACGAAGATATCCGTGAAGCGGTAGGCCAGGAAGAAAAGAAACAGCGGAAAGAGGTCGAACAGGAACTTCTTCATTCTTCTATGGGTTCGAACGTCATCGACAGGGAATTGATGCAGTAGCGCAGGCCGGTGGGCTCGGGGCCGTCGGGGAAGACGTGGCCCAGGTGCGAATCGCAGACGTTGCACAGCACCTCGGTGCGCACCATGCCGTGCGAGGTGTCGCGCTCCTCGCGCACCAGTTCCGGGTCGAGCGCCTGGAAATAGCTGGGCCAGCCACAGCCGGCGTCGAACTTGGTGTCCGACGCGAACAGCGCCGTGCCACAGCCCACGCAGCGGTAGATGCCCGGGGTGAAGGTATTCCAGTAGCGCCCGGTGAACGCGCGTTCGGTACCCTTTTGGCGGGTGACGACGTATTCTTCCGGGGACAACTGGGCCCGCCATTCGGCGTCGGTTTTGCGTACTTTGTCCATATCAGCTCTTGGAGTCCCGATGCCCGAAATGGTTCGGGCATAATCCCGCCCCATGTTAATCGAGTTTGACCAGGCGATTGTATCGACGCCCCAGGCGGAAGTGTTGCGCGGGGTGAGCGTGGCGCTGGGCGGACGCCGGGTCGGCATCGTCGGCCCCAACGGCGCCGGCAAGAGCACGCTGGCGCGGCTGGTCAACGGGCTGGTGCTGCCGACCTCCGGCAGCGTGCGCGTCGGCGGCCTGGACACCCGGCATGAACTGAAGGCGGTGCGCCGCCAGGTGGGTTTCGTGTTCCAGAACCCCGAGAACCAGATCGTTTTTCCGATCGTGCGCGAGGACCTGGCGTTCGGCCTGAAGCACCTTGAGCCCGACCGCGCGCAACGCGAGGCCCGCATCGAGGCCGCGCTGGGCGCCCTGGGCGTGGCGCACCTGGCGGATCGCACCAGCCACACGCTGTCCGGCGGCGAGCGCCAGTTGGTGGCGCTGGCGGCGGTGCTGGTGATGCGGCCCGGGCTGGTGGTGTTCGACGAACCCACCACCCAGCTCGACCTGCGCAACCGCAATCAGGTGCGCGACGCCATCGCCGCCATGCCGCAGGACGCGATCGTGGTCAGCCACGACCTGGCGCTGCTGGAAGATTTCGAGCGGGTGCTGGTGATTCAGGATGGCGCCATCGCCGCCGACGACGAGCCGGCCGCCGCGCTGCGCTGGTACCGGAATCACTGCGCGTGATCGAACCCCTATATATTCCCGGCGACTCGCCACTGCACCGGCTGCCCGCCGGCCTGAAGCTGCTGGCGCTGGCCGCAGCCGGCGCCGGATTGTTCCTGGTGCGCGATCCCGCCCTCCTGGCGGGCGCCTGCGCGGTCGCCGGCCTGCTGCTGTGGTGCGCCGGCGCCACCCCCGGCGGCATCTGGCGCCAGGTGCGCGGCCTGGTCTGGGTGTTGCTGGCCGTCGGCGCCTTCACGGCCTGGTTCCAGGGCTGGCGCGAGGCGTTGACGGTGCTCTTGCGCATCGCGGCGATGGTCGGCCTGGCACTGGCGGTGACGCTGTCGACCCGCAGTTCGGACCTGATCGCCGTGTGTGAACGGGTGCTGATGCCGTTGCAGCGCGTCGGCCTGCTGGACGCCGGCAAGGTGTCGCTGGCGTTGGCGCTGGCGTTGCGCTTCGTGCCGGAGATCTGGCGCAATTTCCACGAGATCCGCGAGGCCCAGGCGGCGCGCGGACTGGGTGCCAACCCGGTGGCGCTGATCGTGCCGCTGGTGGTGCTGACGTTGAAGCGCGCGCAGGAAGTGGCCGAGGCCATCGACGCCCGCAGCGTGTGACTGTCCAACCTCATCCCTGATTCCCTGTCCCACTAGATAGAAAGGGCATTGCCATGAAATCCAATAACACCGTGCTGGTGGCACTGTTCGCCGCGCTGATCGTGGTGCTGAGCCTGATTCCGCCGATCCCGCTGCCGGGCATTCCGGTGCCGATCACACTGCAGACACTGGGCGCGATGCTGGCCGGCGCCATGCTGGGGCCCGGGCGCGGCGCGCTCGCCTGCCTGCTGTATCTGGCGTTGGCGGCCATCGGCCTGCCGGTGCTGCCGGGCGGGCGCGGCGGCCTGGGCGCGTTCTTCGGGCCGACCGGCGGCTTCCTGGTGGGGCTGGTGGCGGGCGCGTTCGTGACCGGCTGGCTTGCGCGTCGCCTGACGGGCAGGGCGGCGGGATTCGGCGGCCAACTGGCCGGCTGCGCCATCGCCTGCGTCCTCGGCGGCATCGTGGTGGTCTATGCGTTCGGCGTGCCATGGCTGGCGACGGTCACCAAGATGGGGCTGGCCAAGGCCGCGGTGGCGGTGGCGGTATTCGTGCCGGGCGACCTGATCAAGGCCGCGCTGGCGGCGTGGGTGGCGACGCGGGTCGAACGGGTGTGGCCGATGCGCGGCCGCTGAACGTCGCGCCGGCGGGCCCTGTCCAAGGGAATCCCCCAACTGACGCCCGCGAGCCTTTCAAGTACAAGTTCGCCATTAACGAATGCGTTTGCTGAATTGTGGTTTCTGTAGCACGTCAGGGATTTACCGTAGTTGCGCGAAGTCATCTGATACTGTTTTAACCCTATAATATTTTTTTCTGTATAACTTTAACTAGGCTCGCTTCCGCCTCGTCCGGGGCAAAAAAAGAGCCACCACAGGAGACAAAACATGCGCAAGCACTTCGGCTTGTCCGCGGCCGCCGCCGCCGTTGCCCTGACCCTGCCGCTGCTGGCCAGCGCCCAGGTCAAGGTGGGTGTGACGGTGTCCAGCACCGGCCCCGCCGCATCGCTGGGCATCCCCGAGCGCAACACGGTCGCGCTGCTGCCCAAGGAAGTGGCGGGCCAGAAGATCGAGTGGATCGTCCTGGACGACGCCACCGACACGACCCAAGCCGTCAAGAACTCGCGCAAGCTGGCGTCCGACGACAAGGTCGACGTGCTGATCGGCACGTCGGTCACGCCGGGCTCGCTGGCCATGGTGGACGTGGCCGCCGAAGCCAAGGTGCCGATGATCAGCGTGGCCGCCAGCGCCAAGATCGTCGAACCCGTGGACGACAAGCGCCGCTGGGTCTTCAAGACCCCGCAGAACGACGCCCTGATGGCCGGCGCGCTGGCCGACGCCATGTCCAAGTCCAAGGTCAAGACGCTCGGCTTCATCGGCTTTGCCGACGCCTATGGCGACGGCTGGCTGGACGTGATGCAGAAGGCCGCCAAGGCCAAGGGCATCGAGATCGTCTCCATCGAAAAATACAGCCGCACCGACACCAGCGTCACGGGCCAGGTGCTCAAGCTGATCGGCGCCAAGCCCGACGCCATCCTGATCGCCGGCGCCGGCACCCCGTCCGCGCTGCCGCAAAAGGAACTGAAGGCCCGCAACTACGGCGGCACCATCTACCAGACCCACGGCGCCGCCAACAACGACGTGCTGCGCGTCTGCGGCAAGGACTGCGACGGCATGTACCTGCCGGCCGGCCCGCTGCTGGTCGCGGCCCAACTGCCCGACAGCAACCCGGTCAAGAAGTCGGCCCTGGCCTACGTCGAGACCTACGAGAAGGCGAACGGCGCCGGCTCGACCAACACCTTTGGCGGCCACATGTGGGATGCCGGCCAATTGGTGGTGGCGGCCTTGCCCGCGGCCCTGAAGACCGGCGCCAAGCCGGGCACGCCGGAATTCCGCGCCGCCATGCGCGACGCCCTGGAAAACGTCAAGGACCTGGCCGCCTCGCAAGGCGTGTTCAACATGTCGCCGACGGACCACGCCGGCTTCGACGAGCGTTCGCGCGTCATCGTCAAGGTCGAAGGCGGCAAGTGGGTCTACCAGCCCGGCCTGTAATCTCCCTGGATTGCCCGATCCAAGGGCGCCCCTTGCGGGCGCCCCATGCTTCGCACCGGCCTCTCCGGCCGGTGTGTCGTATCAGTGTTCCGGGCGGGGTCGGAACACCAAGAATCAATAAGGTTGTTAGATGGATTCCTCAATTGCGCTGATTCTGCTGCAAGACGGTATCGTCAACGGCGCCATCTATGCCCTGCTGGGCATGGCGCTGGTGCTGGTGTTCGCCGTTACGCGCGTCATTTTCATTCCCCAGGGCGAGTTCGTGGCGTTCGGCGCCCTGACGCTCGCGATGCTGGTGGACGGCAAGGTGCCCGGCACCGCCTATCTCCTGCCGCTGCTGGGCGTGGTGTGCCTGGCGCTCGAGCTGCTGCGCGCGCTGCGGACCCGCAGCGCGGCTGGCCTGCCCAAGGCCGTGTTGACCTGTCTCGTCGTGCCGCTCGCGTTGCTGTGGCTGACGACCACTTATACCGCCGCAGGCAATTCGCTGTGGCTCAACATGCTGCTGACGCTGCTGCTGGTGATCCCGATGGGCCCGATGGTCTATCGCATCGTCTACCAGCCGCTGGCCGAGGCCACCGTGCTGGTGCTGCTGATCGTGTCGGTGGCGGTGCACTTCGCGCTGACCGGCCTGGCCCTGGTGTTCTTCGGCGCCGAAGGCTGGCGCACGCCCGCGTTCGTGAGCGGCCAGGTCGACCTGGGCTTCACCACCTGGTCGGCGCAGAGCCTGTTCGTGGTCGCGACCTGCGCGCTGCTGATCATCGCGCTGTGGCTGTTCTTCGGCAAGACGCTGTACGGCCGCGCGCTGCGCGCCACCGCCGTCAACCGCCGCGGCGCGCGCCTGGTGGGCATCAGCACCACCATGTCGGGCAGCCTGACCTTCACGCTGGCCACCGCCATCGGCGCCATGTCCGGGATGCTGATCGCGCCCATCACCACGGTCTACTACGACACGGGCTTCCTGATCGGCCTGAAGGGCTTTGTCGGCGCCATCATCGGCGGTTTGGCCAGCTACCCCGTGGCGGCCGCCGGCTCGCTGCTGGTGGGCGTGCTGGAATCGTTCTCGTCCTTCTGGGCCAGCGCCTACAAGGAAGTGATCGTCTTCACCTTGATTATCCCGGTTCTGGTCTGGCGTTCGTTCAGCACCCATCACGTGGACGAAGAGGAGTAAACGCCATGAACCGCATTCTGCTTGTCGTCTTCATCGTCGTCCTGGCGGGGCTGCCGCTCTTGCCGGTCACGCCCGAGTTCTGGGTGACGCAACTGAACTACATCGGGCTGGCCAGCCTGGTGGTGCTGGGGCTGGTGCTGCTGACCGGCGTCGGCGGCCTGACCTCGTTCGGCCAGGCCGCGTTCGTCGGCCTGGGCGCGTACACCACCGCCTATCTGACCACGCAATACGACGTGTCGCCCTGGCTGGCGCTGCCCGCCGGCCTGATCCTGACCGCCGTGGTGGCGTACCTGCTGGGCGCGATCACGCTGCGCCTGTCGGGCCACTACCTGCCGCTGGGCACCATCGCCTGGGGCCTGTCGCTGTACTTCCTGTTCGGCAACCTGGACTGGCTGGGCAAGCATGACGGCATCGCCGGCATCGAGCCCATCAGCATCTTCGGCATGTCGCTGGCCAGCGGCCGCCACATCTACTACCTGATCTGGGTGTTCGTGCTGCTGGCGCTGTGGGCGACCCGCAACCTGCTGAACTCGCGTCCGGGCCGCGCCATCCGCGCGCTCAAGAGCGGCGCCGGCATGGCCGAGTCGATGGGCGTGAACACGGCCGCCTACAAGGTCGTGATCTTCGTCTGGGCCGCGCTGCTGGCCTGCGTCTCGGGCTGGCTCTACGCGCACATGCAGCGCGCCGTCAGCCCCAGCCCGTTCGGCATCAACTACGGCATCGAGTACCTGTTCATGGCCGTGGTCGGCGGCGCCGGCTACGTCTGGGGCGCGCTGCTCGGTTCCAGCGTCATCCTGGTGCTCAAGGACCAGTTGCAGAACCTGCTGCCCAAGCTGCTGGACACCAACGCCAACTTCGAGATGATCGTCTTCGGCGTGCTGCTGATCCTGATGCTGCAATACGCCCGCAACGGCCTCTGGCCGATCCTGGCGGGCTGGTGGGGCAGCCTCACCGGCGCCGACGGCTCGCGCCGCAACCTGGCGCCGCCCAAACCGGCGCCGGCGCTGCCGCTGCGCGCGCGGCCACAGGCCGGGCAGGTGGTGCTGGAAGTGGACGCCATCCGCAAGGAATTCGGCGGCCTGGTCGCCGTCAACGACATCAGCTTCAAGGTCCGCTCCGGCGAGATCATGGGCCTGATCGGCCCCAACGGCGCCGGCAAGAGCACCACCTTCAACCTGATCAGCGGCGTACTGCCGGTGACGCGCGGCAAGGTCACCTTCATGGGCGAGCGCATCGACAGCCGTTCGGCCCGCGAGATCGCCAAGCTGGGCGTGGGCCGCACCTTCCAGCACGTGCAGTTGCTGCCGGGCATGACGGTGCTGGAGAACGTCGCGCTGGGCGCGCACCTGCGTTCCGACGTGGGCGTGTGGGCGGGCGCCCTGCACACCGACCGCGCACGCGAGGCGCAACTGCTGCACGAGGCCGCCGAGCAGATCAAGCGCGTCGGCCTGGGCGAATACCTGTACGAACAAGCGGGCAACCTGGCGCTGGGCCAGCAACGCATCCTGGAAATCGCGCGGGCCCTGGCCAGCGATCCGGTGCTGCTGTTGCTGGACGAGCCGGCCGCCGGCCTGCGCTACAAGGAAAAGCAGGACCTGGCGCGCGTGCTGGAACAGTTGCGCGCCGAGGGCATGAGCATTCTGCTGGTGGAACACGACATGGATTTTGTGATGCGCCTGACCAATCACCTGGTGGTGATGGATTTCGGCACCAAGCTGGCCGAAGGCGTGCCGGCCGAGGTGCAACAGAACCCGGCGGTGCTGGAAGCCTACCTGGGCGGCATCGACGACGACCTGCCCGAAGCCGACCAGGCCAAGCCGGTGTCCGCGGGAGGCGTGCAATGACGACGTCCAAACCCGTTCTTGAAGTCAGCAACCTGTCGGCCCGCTACGGCAAGGTCGGCGCGCTGGCCGGCGCCACGCTGACGGTTCCGGCCGGCAGCATCGTCACCGTGATCGGCGCCAACGGCGCCGGCAAGTCGACCATGCTGAACGCCATGATGGGCTCGCTGCCGCAGACCGGCCACGCGGCCGGCTCCGTGCAATACGCGGGCACCGATGTGTCGAGCTGGCCGGTCGAGCGCCGCGTCGCCGCCGGCATGTCGCTGGTGCCCGAGCGGCGCGAGCTGTTCGGCAGCATGTCGGTCGAAGACAACCTGCTGCTGGGCGGTTTCCGCCGCTACCGCGCCCGCGAAAGCGGCTGGCGCGACACGCTCAACGAAGTCTTCGACCTGTTCCCGCGCCTGCGCGAACGCCGCGCCCAGCAGGCCGGCACGCTCTCGGGCGGCGAGCGCCAGATGCTGGCGGTCGGCCGCGCGCTGATGGCCAAGCCGGCGCTGCTGATGCTGGACGAACCCAGCCTGGGCCTGGCGCCGCGCATCGTGCGCGAGATCTTCCACATCATCGCGCGCCTGCGCGAGACCGGCGTGGCGATCCTGCTGGTGGAACAGAACGCGCGCGCGGCGCTGCAGGTGGCCGACTACGGCTACGTGCTCGAGACCGGCGAAGTCATCCTGCATGGTCCGGCGCGCGAGCTGGCCGGCGATCCCAAGGTGATCGAGAGCTATCTCGGCCTGGGCAAGGGCGCGGAGCAGGCCGAGGCCTGATCTCCGCCGCGAGGCGGACGTGTCAGTCCGCCTCGCGTTCAAATACTTCGACCACCCGGAAGCGCTCGCACACCAGCAGCATGTCTGGCGCGTAGCCGCCATTGCGGTCGAAATAGGCGATGTGTCCGGTGCGCCAGACGTCGTAGGGGCCTTCACCCTCGGCCACGGCGAAGGCTTCGTCCACTTCGTCGAAGCGCTGGATCACGATGCTGATCGTCTCGATGGCGCAGGCCGGACGGCGGCGGCCATCCAGCACCACGTCGCGCCGGCCCGGCTCGGGCACCGGTTCCTTCTCGTCGAAGTCGCGCAGCGCGCCGCAGGTCGCGGTCTTGGCGCCCGACAACACCAATGCCAGCAATTCATCGGCCAGCTCGGGCGAATCGCCGAACTGGAAGGTCACGGCGTTCTCGTAAGGGGCGGGCGGTTTCATGCCGGCAGCGTCCAATGCAGAATCAATTCCTGGCCCATCGCGGGGTCGGAGGTGGAGGGAGCGCCGGTTTCGATGCGTCCTGCCAGGCGGCGCAGGAAGCCGGGCGCGTCGTCGGCGCGCACGCTGAAGTCGTACCAGCCGCCGCTGGCGGCCAGGTTCCAGGCCAGGGTGGCGCCGACGCCGGGCGCCAGTGCCGGCTCGTGGTGGCCGGCGTAGCCGTAGGCGTTGGCTTCGACCTGGAAGCCGCGCGCCAATGCGCCCGGGTTGTGCAGTTTCAGGCGCAGCGTCGGCCCGGAGGCATCGCAGATGGCCTCGACCGACAGCGGCTCGGCGTCCGCGTGCAGCCGGCCCGCGACATGACGATGGAAGCCATTGGGGCCAAGCAGCCAAAGATCGTAGCGGCCGTCGTTGCCCGTCACCGGCCAGTTGGCTTCCAGATGCTTGCCGGCCTCGAGGGTGTAGCGGCGCGGGCCGTCCTCCAGGTGCAGGCGGTCGTACACATGCAGCACGGCGCCGGCGGCGCCGCTGTTGTCCATGCGCAGCGCGATGCTGTCCTTGCCCGCGCTGGCCTGCACCGACAGCGCATAGGGCAGCGCGCGCGACGGCCGGGTGCCGGCCGCCTGCCGCGCCAGGGCGGGCCGTGCGGGCGCGGGCGGGGTGACGGTGCCCGGCAG
>NZ_CADIJW010000074.1 GCF_902859745.1 Achromobacter dolens
CCGACAGTTTAAAAGCCAGGCTGTAATCCCGCTGGGTTCGCTTGATCCTTGATTCCAATTGACTCTCCTTTTTTCTCTCAAAAAGGTGTCAACCAAATTCAGGACGGGTCAGCCTCCACAAAAAAGGCGCCTGCCGCGGCAGGCGCCTTTTTGCACGGCAAGGCGCGCGGGTCAAGCCGCCATGTCGAGCACGATGCGGCCCTCGATCTGGCCGCGACGCATGCGGTCGAACACGCTGTTGATGTTCTCCAGCTTCTCGGTGGCCACGGTCGCGTGCACCTTGCCTTCCTCCGCGAACTGCAGCGACTCCTGCAGGTCCAGGCGCGACCCCACGATCGAACCGCGCACCGTCACGCCGTTGAGCACCATGTCGAAGATCGACAGCGGGAAGTCGCCCGGCGGCAGGCCGTTGAGCGCCACGGTGCCGCCGCGGCGCACCATGCCCAGCGCCTGCTCGAAGGCCTTGGGCGAGACCGCCGTGATCAGTGCGCCGTGGGCGCCGCCGATTTCCTTCTTCAGATAGGCCGCCGGATCGGTGGTCTTGGCATTCACGACCACTTCCGCGCCGAGGCGCTTGGCAAAGGCCAGCTTGTCGTCGTCGATGTCCACCGCCGCCACGTTCAGGCCCATGGCGCGCGCATACTGCACCGCCATGTGGCCCAGGCCGCCGATGCCGGAGATCACCACCCAGTTGCCCGGCCGCGTGTCCGTCATCTTCAGGCCCTTGTAGACCGTGACGCCGGCGCACAGCACCGGGGCGATGTCGACGAAGCTGACGTTCTTCGGCAACAGGCCGACATAGTCGGCCGCCGCCAGCGCATACTCGGCGAAGCCGCCGTTGACCGAGTAGCCGGCATTCTGTTGCTGTTCGCACAGCGTTTCCCAGCCGCCCAGGCAATGCTCGCAGTGACCGCAGGCGGAATACAGCCAAGGGATGCCGACGCGGTCGCCTTCCTTGACGTGCGTCACGCCTTCGCCCACCGCCACGACGTGGCCCACGCCCTCGTGGCCGGGGATGAAGGGCGGATTGGGCTTGACCGGCCAGTCGCCCTCGACAGCGTGCAGGTCGGTGTGGCAGACGCCGCAGGCCTCGATCTTCACCAGCAGTTCGCCAGTGCGGGGGCGCGGCACTTCGACTTCTTCGATTTCCAGGGGTTTGCCGAATGCGCGAGCCACGGCGGCCTTCATGGTCTTGTTCATTGCTACCTCCGAAGTCAGATCAGTCTTAGCATGCTCGGATGGGGACGCGTCCGAGACCTTGATTTATATCAACGGCTCTCGGACGAGCTGCGCGCAAGAAACGTATCGTTGCAGAATCGGCGGGAATGCCCCGAGGCAGAGGCGTCTTGCCGGGCTGGCGGCTATCGTCGTACAGTGGCCCGCAAGCCTCGTGTCCGCCCCAGGAGCTCCCATGTGTGAAATCTTCATCCGCGCGAGCGAACAGTCCTATGCGCCCGAAACCCGCTCCCTGCGCCTGCACGGGGTGGCCACCAGCCTGCGCCTGGAGCAATTGTTCTGGCAGGTGCTGGAGGAAATCGCGGCGCGCGATGGCATGCGGGTTACGCAGTTGATTGAGCGGCTGTACGACGAGCTGGTGGAGTACCGCGGCGAGGCCGCCAACTTCACCTCGTTTCTGCGCGTTTGCTGCCTGCGCTACCAGTTGCTGCAGGCCGAGGGCCGCATTCCGGCGGATGCCGCGGTGCCGATCCGCTCGCTCAACCCCCAGGCGGTGCTGGAAGGCCTGCCATCGTCGATGTACGACCCGCAACCGCTGCGGTCCAAGCGGCCGGTGGCGGCGTAGCGCCGCGCCGGCGCGGACACGCGCGGCTTGCGCCCGTCCGCATGCAGCCCCGTCGCCAGACGTAAAAAAAGCCCGATCGACGATCGGGCTTTTTCGTGCGCGGCAATGGTGGGATCAGCCGCCCGGCTGGGCCGAGGCCATGGCCACTTCGCTTTGCACGATGCGGCGGATGCGCACGGCATCGCCGATGCGCGACAGCTTGCCCTGCGAGTCCAGCAGCACGATTGCCAGGTCGCGGCCATTGATACGCGCCAGCATCACCAGGCATTCGCCGGCTTCGTTGATGTAGCCGGTCTTGGACACCTTGATGTCCCAGTCCGGCTTGCGCACCAGCAGGTTGGTGTTGCGGAACGTCTGGGTGCGGTTGTTGATCTCCACGTCGTACTCCGTGTCGGTGGAGTAGCGGTGGATCAGCGGACGCTGCGACGCGGCGCGCAGCAGGCGGGCCAGGTCGTGCGGCGACGACACGTTGTTGCTGGATAGGCCGGTGGGCTCGATGAAATGCGTGCTGGTCATGCCCAGCGACTGCGCCTTGGCGTTCATGGCGGCCACGAAAGCGGGCAGCCCCCCCGGATAATGGCGGCCCAGCGCGTTGGCGGCGCGGTTTTCGGACGACATCAGCGCCAGGTGCAGCATGTCGCCGCGCGACAGCTTGGTGCCCACGCGCAGGCGCGAGGTGGTGTGCTTGAGGCCGTCGATGTCTTCATCGGTGATCTCCAGCATTTCGTCCATCGGCTGGTTGGCGTCCACCACCACCACCGCGGTCATCAGCTTGGAAATCG
Organism: Achromobacter dolens; assembly: GCF_902859745.1. GTDB lineage: Bacteria > Pseudomonadota > Gammaproteobacteria > Burkholderiales > Burkholderiaceae_B > Achromobacter > Achromobacter dolens. The sequence continues at coordinate 2,584 of NZ_CADIJW010000074.1, forward strand.
AGGCGATGGGGCGCACCACGTTTTCGTTCTTGGCGAAGATCACGGTGGAGGTGGCCAGGTCCTGCACGTAGGCGGTGCTGGACCGCAGCGCCGCGGCTTCGGCGCGCACCGACACCGCGGGCGGCGGCATGGCGGCTGCCGCGGCGGCGGCGGCCGTGCGCTGCGCGCGCGACGGCTTGTTGGGCTTGCCGTTTTTGCCGGCCGCGCCCTTCTTGGACGAATTCTGCTGGGCGATGGCCTGCTTGCCGCCCTTGGGCGGGGCCTTCTTGCCCGCGGCCTGCTTGGGCGCGCCCTTGGCGGCGGCCTGTTTGCCGGCGGCGCCCTTGGGCGGCGTCTTGGCGGCGGCCGACTTCGGCGCGGCCTGCTTGCCAGCGGCGGCCTTGGGGGCGGTCTTGCCCGCGGCCTGCTTCGGGGCGGCGGTCTTGCCGGCGCCCGCTTTGGCGGGGGCGGGGGCCTTCTTGGCTTGTTGCGCCTTGCAGGCCGCCGACTTGGCGTTGGTCTTGCAAGGATCGGTATTTTTCGCGGCGAGCGCGGCTGAGGGCAGGAGCGCGCACACCGCCAGCGCCGCCGGCGCTATCGCGTTCGCAATTGCACGTTTCCAGGTAAATGCCATGGTTTGAGCAGGCTTGTCAGTCTGTGATGAATTATTTCCCCGGCCGGGCTTGCTACGGTTCGGGAAAAGTCCAGATGAATTAGGGGCTTACGCGTCGAATTTAAACAGTAATTTCAAGTCGGGCGCAAGGCGATTCGCTATCATCGCCCAAAAAAATATCGGGGACGTATTGACGGGCGGCTTATTCGTCGCGCGCGGCGTCCCGAGACGCTACCGGCGCGCGGCGCGTGAGCGTAGCCCGGATTAACCCTCATCCGGCTGAACGCGCGGGAATTTCGTGGGAGTCGACCTGCGGAACCGCGGTCGGGAGCGTGGCCTCGCCGGGTGGAATCGAACCACCAATTGACCCTTAGGAGGGGCCGGTTATATCCATTTAACTACGGCGAGACGGGCAAAACTGCGGGGATTCCGCAACCCCATGAATGCATGAGGATTTTGTGATAGTTCCTTGATATTAAAGGGCTTTGTCTTGGTGAGAGTTTATCACTCTTCATCATCGTTTCTCACCTGATCTAATATCCCGCTACTACAGAACTACTACAGCAGGAACAGACGAGATGGCCGCGATAGTCAAGATCGGCGCCAAGTGGCGCGCCCAGGTACGCAAGGCAGGACGCAAGTCTATCAGCAGGACGTTTGAGACCAAAATCGAGGCCCAGCGTTGGGCCTTGGAGATCGAGGGAAGCTCGGCCGAAACCGCGTCCATGACGGTGGCCAAGCTGATAGAGAAGTACCGCGAGCTGCGCGCCGAATCGGGCCGCCCGATCAAGCCCAAGTCCAATGAGGACTACATGCTTAAGCACCTGGCGGCCGAGGACGACGGGCTGGGGCAGGTGAAACTTGAGAAGCTGGCCACCTCGCACCTGGTGACCTGGTGCCAGCGCCGCCAGCGCGCCGGCGCCGGGCCGTACACGGTGAACATGCACATGTCCAAGCTCGGGACCGCGATCCGGCACACCAAGAGCATCCTCAACTTGCGCATCGGCGACCCGGTGGGAGACGCCCGGCCAACCCTGCACCATTTTGGACTGATCGGCCCAGGCAACAAGCGCGACCGTCGACCCACGGCCAAGGAGCTGGAACAGCTCTACGCATATTTCGCCGAGCACTTCCCCTATATGGTGGATGTGCTGACGGTGGCTATCAATACCGGGCTGCGCCAGGGTGAGATTTTCCGCATTCGCTGGGCGGATTTGGACGATGTCCGAAAGCTGATCATCGTGCGGGACCGCAAGCACCCGAAGCAGAAGGTCGGGAACGATCAACCCATACCGCTGCTGGGCGAGGCCTGGGCGGCCATTGATCGACAGCCGCGCGATACGCCCGATGGCCGGATATTCCCGTACCGTGCCGCCACGGTGAGCCAGCTATTCACGCGGACGTGTGTGACGCTAGAAATCAAAGACCTGCATTTCCACGACATGCGTCATGAAGCGGTAAGCAGTCTTTTTGAGGCCGGCTGGCAGATTCCGGAAGTGGCGGCGGTCTCCGGCCATAAGGACTGGCGCCAGCTCAAGCGGTACACCCAGATCGACCCGGCAGGACTCCATAACAAAGTCCTGCCGATGCCGAAGCGCGTGGCCTAACGGTCACAGATCAGCGAGGCCTCACGGTAACGCTGGTCGAGATATTCACCGACTGCCCGCACATCGGCGTATCGGTTGCGGCCCTCGGTGTAGGTGGCCACTGCGCATTTGTCGTCCGAGATCAGATTACGCAATGAGCCTTCCTTAATGCCCAGCTCGGTGGCGAGTTCGCTCATGGTCAAGCGCATACGTCCGTAGCGCAAATACAAGATGATCGCCGTGGACGCGGCGGTGGGGGCAATCTGTTTTTCGGTCATTCGGATTCATCCTGGTCAGCCGCGCTGGCACGCTTGAAATCGCAGCGAGGCGGTACGGGGCGGGGGGCTGGTGATGGCGGACGAAGAGCGGCGGGCGGGGCCGCCGACGGCGGTCGAAGCTGGACGGCGCGAGGCTGGATCATCGCCTGCGCTGTGATTTCAAGGCAGCGGGCGAGCGCCGGCGAGCGCAGGGCATCCGCAAGCGTGCCGCGAAGGCGCGCGGCCGCGTGCGCCTGCGCGAGCTGGGGAAGCGTAGGCTTGTGCATCGTCATGCCCCCTTCCGGAAGACCCAGCAATGCACCGTCGTGGCCTTGGTGGTGCCGGCCTGGCTCGCGTTCTGACGAATGCGGCTCTTGACGGTCTTCACCTCCAGGAACTTGTGCTGACGGCTGGTGCGTAGAACCTTCTTCAAATCGCTCAACGCTGGCACCTGCTGGCGGTGCGTGGCTGCGGCCTCGATGAAGTGATTCAGGTTGACCGCAATCTCTTCGTCGTTGCAAGAGTGGTTGAGCTGGGGCGCCATCTCGTCGTCGCCGTTGAGATAGGTGTAAGCCTCCCAGAATCCCTGCACGATGGGATGGTCCGCATTGATGACCAGCTGCCGCTCGGCCGCCATCGTGCCGATGAGGTCGGCGGCCGCCTGGTATTGCTCATCGGTCAGCCGAACCACCAGGCGAAGCGCATCCAGGACGGCCAGCAGCTGCGCATGGCATTTCATGATGCGGGTCATCTTGATATCGCCACGTTCACGCAAAGCGTCAACGTGATCCTGATAGCGCGAAAACACGGTCTCCAAGACTTTTTCCTCGCGCTTGGTCGCCGCCAGAATGAAGCCGGATACATCGCTGGTAGGCGTGGTCTCCAGCGCGACGGCGGCGGCCAACGTCTTGGCGTTCTGGCCGGCGCGGTCGATGTTGATATGCACGATGCGAGATAGGATGGCTTCGGACGCGTTCACCTCGTTGTTTTGCGAGATGACAATGGATCCTCGGAACGGCGGTTCGTAGGTCTCGTTGCCGCCGTTGGCCACACCGCGAGAACGGATGCTGCGGCCGTTGTAGGCGGTTTTCAGCTCGTCCCAATCAAAAGACTTCACATGCGATTTCTCTTCGCCCAGGCGCTCCCGGTCGGATTCGATCAGCACCACGGGAAGGCCTGCGACCTGGGCGAAGTTGCGCGCGCGCGCCGGCGTCGTGGACTTGGACGGGTCGAAGCCCTCGTAATCAGTCCGTCCGAACAGCTTCCACAGGAACTCAATCAGCGTTGACTTGCCCGAGCCTGCCTCGCCCACGACTTCCAGAAAGGGATAGCTTTTCTGGTGCGCGCGGATCTGTTCAGCAAATAGCGAGCCGAACCAGAACGCCAGTGTCACGATGCCCTTAGCGCCGAAGGCGGTCCAGATGTGCTGCAGCCATTCCGCCTTGTATTCGTGCGGGTCGCCGTTCACAGTCAGCGTGACGGAGTGATTCAGACTTTTGACCGAAAGGCGGCCGATGTCGAAGAAGTCCTCTTCGTTCACCTCATAAATCGTGCCGTCCTTCACCGCCAGCGCGCCAAGGATGTACGCGCCATGCTCGCGGCTGTAGCCGATGAAATCCACCGTCTCCACGCGCTTGATGTTGTAAAGGCGGCGCTCCATCATCCTGTCGAGGTGATGGCCTTGGCCCGAGAACATGGCGCCCGGGGCGATGGCCAAGAGGCGCTTCTTGAACTCGCTGGCGGTGGACACCTGGGACGATGTGAAGGTGTTCTTCACGGGCGGCCCGTCGTGCGGGAACTCCACGCGGAAGTAATACCAGCTTTCGTCCGTGAGCTTGTTTTCTTGGAAGTACAGGGGCGTGGGGTAGCAGTTGGAAATGGAGCGAATGCCTCCCGCCTCGCGCAGTGCGAGCGCGCGCAGCTCGTCGGATGCAAGTTGCTCCGTCGCCTCTTTGCCGATCCGATCCATCGCCTTTTGGTAGGCGTCGATATCCATCCGGAACCAATACAGGCGCTTGCCGAACTCGAAATCAAACTCCGTCCGGCTGTTGTCGTGTTCATACAGCAGCAGGGCCTTTTCGGTGGCACTACGCGCCAGCAGCACCGCCCCATGGTGCAGGTACAGCTTGCGGCCTTCTTGGGACAGGCGGCGCGGGGCGCCCTCAGGCGCGTGTTGGTCGAGCTGGTAGAGGTCGTTCCAGTCGCGTTTACGCTTCCCGTCCTGCGGGATGATGGCCGCCTTGCACGTCCAGCCGTCTTCGGTAGCGCGTTCGGCGTGCTTGCGCGTGAAGCGCCGGCCGGCGGCGTCGCCGTCCAATGCCCAGACCAGATGCGGCAGATTGTTGGGGCGTGCGTCTGCGAGCGCGCGCAGTGCGCTGGATGGATAGTTGTTGCACGACATTGTGGCGGCGGCCTGGATGCCGATCAACCATAGGGCGATCGCATCAAAGATGCCTTCAACAAGCCACAGCTCTGCGACCTTGGCGGGGTCGAATCCGGGCGGCGTCCACCACTCGCCCATGTAGCTGCCACCGGGCTGGAAGCGGGCCTTCTGCTTGCCGAACCGTCCCGGCTCATCTATCAGGCGTTCCCAATACGTGCGGCCCACAGGGAAGCGAACTGTTGCGGAAACGAGATTGCGCGCTCGATCGTGATATGTCTCTTGCGTGTAGCAGCCGGCCAGCCGGGCTACGTCGAAGCCGCGGGCGTGCGCCAGGTAGGCGTCAGCGGCCGCGTGCGGATTGGTCTTCATGTCCTCGGCGTAGCGCTTCGACCAGTGTTCAAAAATGTCCGAGAACAGCTCTTTTACATGGCCTTCCCAGCCGCATTTATCGAGGCGGCCGCAACGCAGCACCCAGGGGTGGTCTGCGTGCGTGTATACCTCGCGCTTCTTGCAAGCGGGGCAGATGCCCTGGCGAAGCCAGCCCTGTCGCTCTTTGAACTCGAAGTCCGCGAGGCGGGACATAACGTCGCGGTGAATATCGGGCTTCATGATTACGCCATCAGGTTGCGTTCGCGCAGGGTGCGCATGGCGGCGGCGTGAACGGCGCACGCGGCGGTAAGCATATGGCCGGACAGAACGGTATCGCCGGCCGAGGCCGTCAGGAACAGGGATTGGCCCGGCTCATAGGCGCCGCGCACCAGATATTCGGTGAGCTTGGCCAAGGCCTTCACCTCGTCATCGTTCATGTGTGTTTCGATGCGGGCATGCACGGGGATGGCAGGCATATTCGATTCCTTCGGAAAACAGTTCCCCGCGACGAGCGCAGATGCGCCCGCCGGCAAGGCGGTAGGACGTGGGGGTAGGTAGAGGTGCTACAGCGCCAGGGCGGCAGCTTCCTGGGCGCTCAGGAGGTGGGCGATTTCCACCGAGGAAAGAACGCGAGTGCGGCCGGTGGCGCGGTCAACGACAAACAGCGCGTGGCTGGTGCTGCGGTCCATGTCGAAGTTGACCGGGCTGGAGCGACTGCCGACTTCTGCGATGGCCTTCGCTGCTTCGGTCTCGGCGGTGCGTTGCGAGCAGTTGGCCACCGCCATCAGGTGCGCCACGCAACGCTCCAACAACTGGTTATCACGGGGGCCGGGCATCGTGGCGCCGTTGTCTTTCTCCAGGGCCAGGAATTGATGCGCCTGGTCGGCAAGGAAGTTGCGATTCCAGTTCGTGGAGGACCCATTCACTAGGGCAAGGCGCTGGCTATTCATGGTGGTCTAGGCTCAGTTGTCGTGGATCGGAGTGCGCCGAGGCGCGGCGCAACAGCAGTTCGCTGCGGGGGGAGAGGGGCAGGTTGACGCGTGGATTCGGAATGGCCGGCGGGGTGATGGTGCAGACCGCTTCCAAATGGGACTTCCAGGTATGACCGCAGGTCAGTTCCCGGCACTGGAAGTAGAGGACGCGCATTGTGTCCGATAGCCGCTCGCTGGTCCGCACCGTCGCCGATGTGCCGCAGTGCGGGCAGTGCTGGCTCAACACATTCATGCCGCACCCCGCCGGCTCTTGCTGGCCTGTTTCTTGTAGGTCGCGAGGCCAAGGCGATAGATCATCAACGCGAATTGCGCGACCGATCGCTCTTCTTTCGCGGCCAGCACCTTGCATTCGTCATGCTCAGGGACGGGCATCCGGAGGCCGACCAACTGGCGAACGGTGCAGGAATCTGCATTTCGTTTTGGTGTTTGAGTATGTCTCATGGCGTTACACTGTGTTTGACTACAGAACAGTGTGATTCTGGTGCAGAAATCTGCACCTGTCAATATGCGGAGTGCAGAATTATGCGTATAGAAATTGGGGCCAGATTGAAAGAGGAGCGCGAGCGCCTGGGCATGACGCAACAGGACTTCGCCGCGTTGGGTGGCGCGTCCAAGCGTTCGCAGATCGAATGGGAAAAGGGCGGGCAGGTGCCGAACGCTGAGTTTCTGGCGGCCATCGACGGGCGAGGTGTGGACGTGCTCTACATCGTTACGGGGCGACGCTATGAGGTCGAGCAGGTGGACGCGGAGTTGCAGCGAATGGCGGACGCGTGGGAAACGCTGGATAGGGCGCTTGCACAGGTCGGGCGCACACTGTCCCCCGAGAAAAAGCGAAAGGCTGCAGAAGCGCTCTACAAAGCGAGCAAAGCGCAGGTTGGCGCCGACAAGAGCCATCTAGCCGAGCTGGTCATGCAACTGGCCGCGTAGCCTTCCGGACTCTCTTCCCCTAGTCTGCGCGCCAGCCCCGCACAAGGTCGGCATGGGGCCGCAGGCAGGCACACGGCGCAGGCCCGCGCGATGCCGGTGTTTGCAAAGAAGGAAGAGAAAAAATGCAAGACAAGGAACACCCCCACGCCAAGGTGCTGCACCTGCGGCGCAATCCGGTTATGACTAGTTCCCCTGGTGGTGACGTGCTGCGCACGCTGCTGCAGACGTTGCGCGAAGCCGACCCGGTCGCCGAAAGGCTTCCGGCAGCGGCAACAGTCGACGGGGGAGGCCAAGCGTCTGAGCTGGTGCAGATGGCACGCGGCAATGCGAACATCCAGGCGCATCAGCATGCGGCGTTAAGGCAGGAAATCGACGGCTCCAACAACATTCAGCTTTCCGGGCTAAACGTTGTTGTGACGCTAGGCGCGGGAGCGCGTAGCGCGTCAGTCTTCGACGCCATCCCCTTGGCCTGGCGCGTCGTCGCCTACGTCCTGATCGTGGTTGTCGCTTTCTTTGCGTGACTCGAAGGTTTCAGCCTCTGCGCTGGTCGTCAGCCCGCCATCGTCCAGCTTGTGCGTCACACGCGATAGCAGCCACACGGTGGAGCTGATAAGCGGTTTGGTGCCAAGCATGCGGACCTTGGCCTGCGGCGTCAGGTCCGGCCGACCATAGGCCAGCTCAAAACGCAGCGTGGCGGTGCCGCGCTGCAGGCGTGCCCATTCAGCGCGAGCTGCCTCTAACGCGTCCTCTTCGCTCGCATAAAGTTGCCGCAGGCGCTTGGCGTTGCCGATCACGCCCGCCAGGACATGCCGGCGTTTGGCCTTGCCCTTGTCCTGCCAGGACGCATGTACCCCGGTGTACGAATCGCGGTCCGCGACTTGGTAGCGTATGGCGTCGCCGTCCCGTCGCGTCAGCTCGATGGTGGGCATCTCCTTGCCGCTGGCCGTGCCTCCGTTGGCGATGGGCAGGAACAGCAGCTTTCCTTCTTTGATGGTGGCCACGGCGTCGTAGCGCTTGCCAATGCGATTCAGAAACGCCAGGTCTGATTCGTCGGTCTGGTCGATGTGCGCGATTTTCGTTGCGCCGAACGAGCCAACCACGGGCGCGAGCTTGTGCGCCTTGGCGATGGTCTCCACGATGGCTTTGATAGTGGCCTTGTGGAAACTGCGCGTGCCGCGCGTGCGCAGCGCGTTGCTCATGTCTGCGCTGCGGGCGCGCAGCGTGATGACATCTGGCGGCCCGGAAAACTCCACTTCGTCCACCTCGAACGTCCCTTTATCGACCAGGCCGCGCGCATCGCTCCAGCCGAGAAAGACCCGCACGACCACGCCACGGCGCGGCAGCTCCAGCAGCCCATCATGGTCGCTCAGGGTGATATCGAGCTGGTCGGCCTGGTCGGACCGGCATTCGGTGATGGACAGGCTGACCAGGCGCGGCGCGAGCTTGCCGGTCACATCCTGATCGCCAAGCAGGACGCGCCAGCGGGGTGCTGGGTAGTCGGTGCGGCCGCGCTGCAGGCCTTCGGACAGAGCCGCGAACATCAAAGCCCCCAGCCGGCGATAGAGCCGTCCATAGTGTCGATGGGAATCTGCAGGTCATCCAGCAGCGGCCGCGCCTGCGAATCGTCCACGCACTTGAGCGTGAGCGTGAAATCCGTTTTTTGCGGTAGACCGTTCACCACGAACATGGAGCCTTCTTCGTCCAGGCTGGTGATGATGAAGGCGCCGTAAACGGTGCCGATGCCATCCACCATGACATAGGCCTTGCCTGTGTCGCCCATACGGCGCAGCAGGCGGATGGCGCCGGTTGTGCCGAACAGCTGCGGGATGATGGTTCCCGACAAGGTGATGGTGTCTTCTCCCTTGCCCACAAACTGATAGGCCGGACCCGCACCCATGCGCGAGTTCGACGGATGCCGCCATTCCGTCTGCCTCTTGAGGGTCTGGTAGGCGGCGGTGGGCAGGCCAAAAATGAACATGCCGAGGGCCATCATCATGGTGGTGGTCTCCTAATCGTTGTCGTAGTACGCGGAGCGCAGGCGCGCGGCCTTGTCGGCATCGCGCCGCCGCAGGGCATCGTCCACCGCGCGCGCGATGTCTTGCGCGCCGGCGCCGGCGCCGCTGATTTGGATGGTGATCGTGTCGCCCTGGATCGTGATCGAGCGCCCGCCCGCTCCGTTCGCGGCCATGGCCGGCCGGCGATCGATGCGCGCCAGGGCGCCAGCATCGGTGACCATGCCGGCGGGTGCTGCCAGCAGGCCGCCAGAGGCCGCCAGAGCACCCGAGGCAGGCAACATGGCCCCACCTATGGCCACGGATGCCGCGAGCGCCTGGGCGGCCCTTACGGCGGCCGGCTGGCCCGCCTCGATGCCGACGGCGGCACCCTCGGACACAAAGCCGCCCATCTGGGCAAATACCCGGCTGGGCGAGTGAATGCCAAGCTTTTCCTTGAACCAGCCGACGATACCCGTACCGATGTTGGAAATCGATTCCTTGAGCGCCCCGGCCATGCTGGAAATGCCGTTGATCAAGCCCTGGATCAGCATCGAGCCGAATTGCGTGAAGTTGCCGGGCAGCTCAAGGCCCAACGTCCCCAGCGCGCCGGTGATCGCCTGGTACAGCAAGCCCAGCGGTGACCAGTTCACCAGCAGCGCACCGATGCCGGCAAGGCCGCCATCGAAGGCGACCTTCACGGACTCCCAGATGTCGGAGAAGAACGTCGTGAGGCCGCTCCAGGCGGCGGAAAGTATCGGTATGGGATTCAGGGCGGCCAGCAGCTGGCCCAGCCACGCCATGGCCGAATCAAACGCCGCGGTGACCTGCGCCCAGAGGTCGGAGAAAAACGCCTTGATCGGCGTCCAGTACTGGTAGATGAGATATGCGGCGCCGGCGATGGCCGCGACCGCCAGCACGATGGGATTTCCGAGTAGCAGTTTTCCCACTGACACAATGGCGCTGCCCAGCAGCCCAAAACCACCCTTGGCCAAGTTGAACAGCACGCCAATCAGACTGCCGCCCTGGATACCGAGCATGGACAACCCGTAGCGCACCACGATGAACGGCCCTAGCACAGCGGCCAGCGCGAGCGTGAGCGCGCCGAAAGCTGCGACCAGGCCGGCGATGACGGCGGCCGTGGCGGTGAGCGCGCGGGCAATCTGCGGGTTAACCTTCATCCAATCGCCCACGGCACTCACGACGCCCGCCAGGCCTTTGGTGAGGCGGCGCAGCGTCTTATCGTGCAGTTCTTCGGTCTGGATGCCGACATCCTCCCAGGCGCTTTTCAGCTCGTCCAGATCGCCGGTGAGGTTGTCGGCCATGGTGCCGGCCGTCTTGTCCGCTTCGCCGGCGGCCTTCTTCAATATGGCGACGAACTTCTGCAGCTCGCCCGTGCCGGCTTGTTCCACCAGCACCTGCAGGCCGCTGAATGCTTCCTCGCCGGCGATGTGCTTGAAGATGCCCGAGCGCTGGGCGTTGCCCATTTTCGCCGTCTTCTTGTACAGCTCGGCCAGGATGTCGGGAAGCTGCCGCAGATTGCCCTTGGCGTCCTTCGTTTTGATGTTCAACTTGTTCAAGGCGTCGGCGGCCGCCTTCGGCGGTGCGGCCAAGCGGCCGATGACTGCCCGCAATGCGGTGCCGCCCATGCTGCCCTGAATGCCCGCGTCGCCCAGCTTGCCGGCCATGGCCGCCACGGTCTCGATGTCCTGGCCGACGCCGGCCGCCACGGGCGCCACGTACTTCATGGTCTCGCCCAGCATGTACAGGCTTGTATTGGACCGCGTGAAAGCGCCGGTCAGCACGTCGCCCACGCGGTTCATCTGTTCGGCTGGTAGCTTGAATCCGGTAAGGATGTTCGACCCGATGTCGGCGGTTTGCGCGAGATCGGTGTCGCCGGCCTTGGCCAGCGACAGCATACCGGGCATGGCGTCCTGGATGGCCTTGGGGGTAAAGCCCGCCATGGCCAAGAAGCCTTGCGCGTCCGCCGCCTGCGTCGCGGAGAACATTGTCTTGGCGCCGAGGTCTCGCGCCTGCTTGCGCAGCGCCTGCATCTCGGCGCTGTCCTTCTCGATGCGGGCCAGCGCCTGAACCTTGCTCATCTTGGCGTCGAATTCGACACCAGGCCGGATGAAACGCGATTCCGCGTACAGGGCAGCGCCGCCGGACGCCAGGCCAGCGGCGCCGGCGCCGGCCATTGCGCCCACGGCTGCTTTGCCGTTGCCGTACTTCTCTTTGGCTGAGGCCAGTTTCTGGTGGTGCGAAGCGGCGGCCTGCAGCTTGCGCGTCTGCCTGTCCAGTGCCTGTGACGTGATGTCGATCTTCTGGCGCAGGTTGCGTTCGTCCCGCGCCAGGTTCGATGTGGAAAGGCCCGCGCGCGTCAGGTTGTCCCGCAGACGTTGAAGCTCTACGGACTGTTGGCCGTGCCGCTCTTTCAGCTGCTGGGCAGCACGCACCGCCCGGTTGAATTCCCGCGTCATGGCACGGGTGGGATTGGTGGCCCCCTGCATCTGCTGGGCCAAGGCGGCTACGCGCTGCTGCGCCGTCGCTAGTTCAGCGCGGGTGGTCTGCAGGCCGCGCGTCAGCTCGCGGAATTGCCCTACCTCGCGCTGCGCCGCCGTCAACTGCTTGAGCTTTCCGCGCAGATCGGCGACGCCCTGGGCGGACGCGCCGGCAGTGCTCTTGATCTTGCGAAGCGGCCCCGACAGCTTGTCCTGCAGGGCAGCTATGACGCGAAGCTGTAACGCCTTGTCCATCTGTTACGTCTCGGGTTGGTAGCGCACGCGCGCTCGCTCGCGCCAGTCGGCCAGCTCGGTCAATTCCATCGGATCCATCTCGGCCGGCGGCCAATGAAAGACCATGGCGATATCCGCCATGGCGTCTTCTACGCAGTTTGGATAGCCAGCCGTTCCGCCTTGCTCATAAAAAAACTGGCGACCGTGGCCCCCACGTTCAACAGGTCGGCGGGGTCCAAATCTCTGATCTCGGCCGGCGTCAGGATGGGTTCGCAAACGCGCGGCAGTACAGTGGTCAGCGCCTGCACGTCAACCTGCACCAGAGCCATGAGCGTGACGCCGCGCAGGGCTCCGGCCTTCGGCTTGCGGATCAGCAGGCGGGCGATGTCGCCGCTGGCGCGCTTGATCGGCTCATCCAGGTCAACCGATTTCAGGTCGAGGGTGTCGATGACGGCGGCCGTCAGGGCTTGCGGTTGTTGGTCGATGTGCGAAGGGGTCTTGTCGGTCATGATGGTTCCAGGAGTAGAGGGTTACAGGCCGATGGCGGTACGGATGGCCTGCATGGTGTCGATCTCGCCGACCATGTGAATCATGTTCACCAGGTCGATTTCAAAGACCGTCTGGCCATCGTGCGATTCCTTGTAGTAGACGCACTCGGTGACGATCTTGAATTCGGTGTCATCGCCGACTTTCGACTCGCCGCGATCGATCTCGGAATGGCGACCGCGGACGATGATCTCCACGGCGGTCACTTCGTTGGTGTCGTCGCGTTGGTACGCTTGGGCAAAGCGCAGCTGCACGCCCGCAACGTCCACCGCGCCATACTGCTGCAGGACTTGCTTGACGTTTCCGCCGCACGTCCATTCGACTTTCAGCGCGTCGTCATCCAGGCCGAAATCAGCCTTGATGGCGCCCGCGACGCCGCCGGCGCGAAACGCTTCCATCTTGCGCGTCAGCTTGGGCAGGGTGACGGACGTGGCGACGCCGGCGTAACTGGTGCCGTCGTTGTAGACGTTCATGTTTTTGAGCTTGGTGGGCAGTCCCATGGAATTGGCTCCGAATGTGCAGATGGCCCAGCGCGGGCGTGCGCCGGGCAGGATGGGTTACGCGGCGATCCGCTGCGCGAAGTCCAGCAGATAGCGGTCGGTGATGCGCTGGCGGAAGCCCAGGTCTTCCAGCGGTGGCACGGGCGTGTAGTCGTAGTCGAGCACCAACTTTCCGCTCTTGAGCGATTCCTTGGTGTTCGGCTCTTCGTCGTACCAGGCCTGCCCGTCGATGATCAGGCCCAGGGATTTGAGCTGGCGGAATTTGGCGTTGATGCCTTCCAGGATGTCTTTGACCAGCGACGCATGCAGGGGCGCGTCTACAGCCCACATGTGCGCCTCGGCCATCGTGTCGGCCAGAATCTGCGCGGTGCGGGTGTAGTTCTCGAACGGGAAGAGGCTCGAAGGGCCGGCGCACGTGCGGCTACCCCAGAAGCGAAAGCCGGTGCGGTTCACCAGCGTGGTGATGTCCTTCTCGTTCAGGTAGCCGGCATCGGTGGCGGGGTCTTGCAAGTCCCAGAAGACGTCCTTGCTGATGCCCGTGACGCCGTTGACTGCGACGTTGGACAGCACCTTGTGCCAGCCGATGTCCTTGTCCAGCTTGGCGCGCAGGCCCAGCGCGGCGGCCGACGCGGTGATGATGCCTTCGGCGTTCGCGCGCGTGTCCCATCCCAGGAACTCGGGCCAGATCAGCATGAGTTCGCGCTGTCCGAAACCTTCGCGGAACGCTGCGGCGTCTTCCTTGGTGTCGCAGCCCTTCATGCTGGCATAGCCGAAGCCGCGCAGCTTCTGCGCCGTCTCGGCCAGCGCCGCCGTGGTGGCGGCGTTCTCCAGGCCCGGGATGCCGATGATGCGCGGTTTCAGCTTGGGGCCGGAGTTCTGCGCAGCCAGCAGCGCTTTGAGGCCGGTATAGCGGCCGTCGCTGCCGGCGCCGCCGATAACGTTGGACGTGGTTTCGGCTTCGGTGGCGCCCTGTGCGACACGGACGATTACCGTGGCGGGGTTCGTCTGGGCAGCGATGGCGTCCAGCGAGCGCGCCAAGGTGCCTTTGGTGCCGGCCTTGCCGGCGGCCGCCAGGATGTTGGTGGCCAGTACTGGCGTATTCAGGGGGAACGCTTTCGGGTCTGCGTCTTCCGCCGTGGCCACCAGGCCAACGACTGCGGATGAGACGGTGCGAATGGGGCGCGTGCCGTCGTCGGCCTCGATGACGCGCACGCCGTGGTGATACTGGTCAAGTGCCATGGGTGGAAACCTCAGAGTGGTGAGCAACGACCGCAGGAGCGCTGCGGGGTATGTCGGGCAGTTTGAACGTCTACCCTCGCGCGCGCACGGAAATCAACTTGTGTAGGTCTGAGACACAGGGCGTGGGATACTTCGGGCTTTTTCGCCATGCATCACAGCCGACGCCGCATCAGGAAAGCCGTACCGACCCTTGCGCAAGCTTTGGATCGCTATCTGTCTGAAATCTCATCCACCAAGAAGGGGCATGCGGCGGAGCGCTCGATAGCGCGCATATGGACGGGAACCAGGTTGGCGCACCGGCCGGTAGATCGCATACGCGCAAGCGATCTCGCGGAGCTGCGCGACGACTGGCTCAAAGCAAGAGCACCCGCCACGGTCGTGCGCCGGATGGCCCTGCTATCGCACGTCTACACGATCATTCGCAAGGATTGGGGGTTTGATTGGTTGGCCAACCCGGTGCAGCTTGTGAGACGGCCGGCGGTGAACGATGCGCGTGACCGCAGGCTATTTACGCAAATCCAGCTGCGCGGCATATCTGAGGGGGAATGCCCGCGCGAAGAACTCGATTGGATCATCCGCGCCACGCGTTCAAATGAGCTGCCGACCATCCTTGTGGTGGCGCGCGAGACTGGCATGCGGCGGTCAGAGGTGGTTGGTATCTGCCGCGAGAATTTGGACTTGATGCATGGGGTGGTTCATCTTCCCAACACAAAGAACGGGCGCGCCCGAGATGTGCCATTGACGCCGCTGGCGCGCGAAGCACTGCGGCGCTGGGTGACAGGAAGGCCTATGCGAGGACGCATCTTTACGATGATGGCCGGCTCTGTGACGCGGGCTTTCATACGCGCTCGGCGCCGGGCGCGCATCCAGTATGAAATGCTGTGCCGCAAGCACGGCCGGCGGCCCAACCCCGCATATTTTGCAGACCTTCGTTTTCACGACCTTCGGCATGAAGGCACCTCGCAGCTGGCCACCGTCTTTCAGGTCCATGAGCTTGCCAAGGTGAACGGAAATGTGGATACGCGCATGTTGTTGCGGTACTACCACCCGAGGGGACGTGAGCTTGCGCAGAAGCTCGCCCGAAGTCCCCTGGGGCGGCGTCAACTTGCAGCGATTCGTCTTGGCAAGGTGTCTAGCGAGGTTGCGCAAGCGATCGCCGCTTAGTGCGGCTTGCTACGCGTTGGCTGCGCCATCGACGGGTTCGGTTGAGGACGCCTCGGGCTTGGTGCTTGTGAGCCAGGATGGCAACGGTCCCCAACCCGGATAGGCCAGGTCCGTACCGTTCACGTTCACGCTCGTTCCCACCGCATATACCTGTCCCGTTTCCACGTCCCACAGTGGGGTTTTTCGGTGATCTTCCACCATGACCCACTGCGATCCCGCAAGCCTAGCGACCATCCCCGGCCGTTTCTCGGGCGGCGCTTCGCTATGGGCGCCGAACGGGATATTGAAGCGCCCGGGGGAAAAGGGGAGTTCATTCGCCTGGGCCTCGTAAAGGTAAAGACCATCAGCGTCGGTTTGATAGACAGTTTTCATGCTTGTCACTCCTACTGGTTGAAAATTGCACTGCAAATGCGCGGGCGCTGGCTTCGCGCCAGGCCGACGCCCTTCGTTCGCACGCGCATACGTACAACGGCACCACGCTGATCGCCGCAGGCGCAGGGTCGGGCGTGAATATTTACGGCAACTATTCCGGCAACACGACCGCCACGGGTGGCAGCGAGACCCGGCCGGAGAACGTCGCCTATCACCCCCGCATCCATGCCTGACGACTGCCTCACTGCAAATGCGAGGCCGCTGGCGACGCGCCAGGCTCAACAGATCCAAAGCCACCTCCACGCAAGCTTGGCCGTGGGCGTAGGCGATGGCTCGTTGGGGCCTGGCCA
>NZ_CADIJW010000075.1 GCF_902859745.1 Achromobacter dolens
GATGAAGATCATGCCGATGGGGCCGGTGGGCGCCATGTAGTCGGCGTCGTGGCCGGCGCCGCTGGGCAGGCGCGCCGTGTCCCATTCGGCCAGCGCGCGCGGCAGCGCCAGCGCCTCCGGCAGCCAGGCCGCGAAGACGCGCCCGGTGGCGCTGTTGAGCAGCGGCAGCACCGAACCCACGCGCACGTTGACCGTGACCGGCAGCCGCGCGTCGCGCCACTGCACGATGGTGGGGCCATGCTGGCCCCAGACCGAGATGAAGACGGTCTGGCCGATGGCCGCGCTCAGGTCTTCCAGGCAGCCGGCCGCCAGCTTGACGAAATCCACTTCCGCCAGCGCCGCCAGTCCGGTGTGCAGGGCCTGCGGTCCGAGCCGGTAGCGGGCGCTGGCCGGATCCTGCTCGACGTAGCCGCGCCGTTCCAGCGACACCAGGTAGCGGTGCGCCTTGGCGCGCGGCATGTCCAGGCTGCGGCCCAGCTCCGACACCGACACGGCGCCGCCCAGTTCGGCCAGCCGGGTCAGGACGTCCAGGGCGATTTCGGCGGACTGGATCCCGGTGCTGCTTTCTGTTGACATCAGTTCGTCTCTTATTAGAATACGTGTATCACTAAAAAATACATCAGCGTGCCGTGGCGGACAACCATTCGGGCCGAAAGACCGGCCCGGTGCGCGAACGGACAAAGACGGAGACAAGCAATGAAGATGTCCATCTTCTCGGTGCAGGACCACTACCCCGACCAGCCCCGCAGCCTGGGCCAGCTCTACGGCCAGGTGCTGGAGCAGGCGCGCCGCGCCGAACAACTGGGCTACGACACCTTCTGGGTGGCCGAGCACCACTTCCATGAATACGGCGCGGTGCCGAATCCGGCGGTGTTCCTGGCGGCGCTGTCGCAGCAGACGACGCGGCTGCGGCTGGGCACCGCGATCTCCATCCTCACCTTCCACAACCCGCTGACGGTGGCGGAAAACTATGCCCTGGTGGACCAGCTTTCGCAAGGCAGGCTGTCGCTGGGCGTGGGGTCGGGCTACCTGAAGCACGAGTTCGAGGGCTACGACGTCGATCCGGCCACCAAGCGCGAGCGCTTCGACGAGAACCTGATGCTGGTCGAGCGCCTGCTGGCCGGCGAGCGCGTCAGCCACGAAGGCAAGTTCAACCGCATCCACGCGGTGCGCCTGAACGTGCAGCCGGTGCAGCAGCCGGTGCCGGTGTACGTGGCGATCCTGCGCCGCGAGGCCGCCTACCACGTCGGCCGCCAGGGCCGCCGCATGCTGTTCGTGCCCTACGCGGCGGTGGACAACTTCGAGGAGATCGGCCTGATGATGCAGGACTACCGCCGCGGCCTGGCCGAGGCCGGCATCGAGGATGCCACCGGCATGGCTGCGGTGGCGCTGCACACCCACGTGGCCGCGACCGACGACGAGGCCCGCGAGCGCGCCGCCCGCGCCTTCGACCTGTATGTGGACACGCGGCTGTATGCGCGCAAGCAGGTGTACGACGACATCATCGCCAGCGGCCTGTCGCTGTTCGGCTCGGCCCGCACCGTGGCCGACAAGCTCGCGCGGCTGGCCGACATGGGCCTGGACCACGTCATGAGCCTGCACAACTTCGGCCTGATGCCGCAGGACCGGGTGCTGGACTCGATGCAGCGGCTGATGGCCGAGGCCCTGCCGCTGTCGGGCGTGCGCCCGGCCAGCACGGTGCCCGCCTGAGCGGCGGCCGCGGGGAAGCCTCCATGCCTGCCAGTGACGATCTCAGCCCACTTCGTCTGCGCCGGGCGCTGGGGCGCTACGCCACCGGCGTCACGGTGGTGACCGCCGCCGGCGCCGACGGGCCGATCGGCCTCACGGTCAACTCCTTCGCGCCCGTCTCGCTGGAGCCGCCGCTGGTGCTGTGGAGCCTGCGCCGCGCGAGCCTCCACTATGCCGACTTCACCACCCGCGGCGGCTTCGCCATCCATGTGCTGGGGGCGCCGCAGCGCGACCTGGCGCGGGTGTTCTCGCAGCCGGTGGCCGACCGCTACGCCGGACTGGACTGGTACGCCACCGAGGACGGCATCCCCGTGTTCGACGAGTGCGCCGCCCGCTTCGAGTGCGCCACCCGCCAGGTGCTGGAGGTGGGCGACCATGCCCTGCTGATCGGCGAGGTGCGCCGCCTGCACACCCCGGACGACCCCGGCGGCGCCCTGGTTTTCCATGATGGGTCATTCCTGTCGCACCTGGGGGATCCCGTCGTATAACGCTTTCCACGCCGTAGCGGATCGGCAAGACGCATAACGATATCCGCGCCCCAAAGGAGATACCGCATGACCCCTCGTAGCACTCTGACGGCCGCGTTGGCGGCCCTGCTGGTCGCGGGCGCCGCGCCCGCGCTGGCGCAGGTGAAGATCGGCGCCACCCTGTCCACCACCGGCCCCCAGGCCTCGCTGGGCATTCCCGAACGCAACACCATCAGCCTGTTGCCCACCGAGATCGGCGGCGTCAAGGTCGAATACGTGGTGCTGGACGATGCCTCCGACACCACCCGCGCGGTCAGCAATTCGCACAAGCTGATCTCGGAAAACCAGGCTGACCTCATCATCGGCTCCTCCACCACCCCCAATACCATGGCCATGCTGGACACGGTGGCCAGCGGCGCCACGCCGGTGATCACGCTGGCCTCGTCGGCGCGCCTGATCGATCCGGTGGACGACAAGCGCCGCTGGGTCTTCAAGACGCCGCATTCCGATTCCCTGATGGCCGAGGGCATCGCCCGCCACGCCGCCGCCAACGGCGTCAGGAAGCTGGCCTTCATCGGCTTCAACAACGCCCTGGGCGAGACTTTCTGGGTGGAAGTGGAAAAGGCCGCCAGGCAACACGGCATCGAGATCGTCGGCAAGGAAAGCTTCGCGCCCACCGACACCTCGGCGGTGGCGCAGACGCTGAAACTGGTCGGCGCCGCTCCGGACGCGGTGGTGGTGGGCGCCTCCGGCACGCCGGCGGCGATGCCGGCGCGCTCGCTGCGCGAACGCGGCTTCAAGGGCAAGATCTACTTCAACCACGGCGTGGCCAACAACGATTTCCTGCGCGTCTGTGGCGCCGCCTGCGACGGCGCCTGGGTGCCGGTGGGGCCGGTGATGGTGGCCGACCTGCTGCCGGACACCCATCCGGTCAAGGCCACGGCCCAGGCCTTCGCCAAAAAGTACGAGGCCGCCAACGGTCCGGGCAGCGTGTCGCTGTTCGCCGCCTACACCTGGGACGTCGGCCTGCTGCTGCAGCAGGCCCTGCCGGTGGCGCTCAAGAAAGCCAAGCCCGGCACCGCGGAATTCCGCGCGGCGCTGCGCGATGCCCTGGAGAACGTCAAGAACCTGCCGACCGCCACCGGCGTGGTCAACATGAGCCCGACCGACCACAACGGCCTGGACGAGCGCGCGCTGGTCATGGCCACCGTGGCCGGCGGCAAGTGGAAACTGCAACAGTAGTCACCTCGCGAGGGCGGCTGGCGCGCTTTCGGCGCGCGCCGCCGCCCGCAACCGTCCCAGGTTTTGTATGCTCACGGTTTTGCAGCACGAGCAACCGGGTGGACAGGGCATGACGGGACTAGGGAAAAAGCGGGTGGGCGGGCCGTGGCAATGGCTGGCCGGCGGACTGCTGGCCCTGGCCGCCAGTGCCGCCTGCGCCCAGGTGCCGGGGCTGCCGCCCAGCGTGGTCAACGCCTGGAAGGCCAGCAAGCTGCCCGACAGTTCGCTATCGCTGGTGGTGCAGGAGGTCGGCGGCCCGCGGCTGGCGGCCCTGAACGCCAAGGAAGCGCGCAACCCGGCGTCGGTGATGAAGCTGGTCACCACCTGGGCGGCGCTGTCCGAGCTGGGCCCCAACTACGTCTGGCGCACCGCCTTCATGACCGAGCCGGGCGCCCGGCCCGACGCCAAGGGCGTGCTGCCCGGGCCGCTCTACCTGCGCGCCGGCGGCGATCCGCAATTCCTGATGCAGGACCTGTGGGTGCTGCTGCGCGAACTGCGCCTGCGCGGCGTCAAGCAGATCAACGACCTGGTGATCGACCGCAGCATCTTCGGTCAGGTCGCCACCGACCCCGGCGCCTTCGACGGCGCGCCGGACCGCGCCTACAACGCCAGCCCCGATGCCCTGATGGTGGGCTTTGGCGCCGTGCGCATCCTGTTCACCCCCGATCCGGCCGCCAACAAGTGGGTGCCGCTGATCGACCCGCCGCTGCCCGGCCTGAAGATCGAGGGCCGGGTCGAATGGAGCGACGCCCGCTGCCCGGGCGCGCCCGTCGTCAACACCGACCCGGTCATCACCCAGCAGGGCGTGACCCTGCGCGTCAGCGGCAAGGTGGCCGGTTCCTGCGGCGAATTCGACCTGTACCGGCTGGCGCTGTCGCAGACCGACTACGCCACCGAGCTGTTCCGCCTGTTGTGGAAGGAGCTGGGCGGCACCTTCAAGGGCCAGGTGCGCGCCGGCATGGTGCCGGGCGACGCCGTGGTGCTGGCCTCGCACGATTCGCCGACGCTGGCCGAGGTCATCCGCCAGATCAACAAGCGCAGCAACAACGTCATGGCGCGCACGCTGCTGCTGACCCTGGGCGCGGAAAAGGGCCGCCGGCCGGCCACCGTGGCCAGCAGTGGCAGCGTGGCCAAGGACCTGCTGGCCCGCCAGGGCCTGGACATGCCCGAACTGGTGATCGACAACGGCGCCGGCCTGTCGCGCGATGCGCGGGTGTCGGCCGACAGCCTGGCCTCGATGCTGACGCTGGCCTGGAATTCCCCCGTCATGCCGGAGTACATTTCATCCCTCGCGATCGCCGGCGTCGACGGCACGGTGCGCCGCCGCATGAAGGGCGACGGCACCCTCGGCATGGCCCACCTGAAGACCGGGTCGCTGCGCGACGTGCGCGCGATCGCCGGCTACGTGCTGGGCGCCAGCGGCAAGCGCTACGTGGTGGTCAGCATCGTCAACCACGAGCAGGCCGGCGCCGTGCGGGCCTTCGACGACGCCCTGATCGCCTGGCTGGCCGAACAATAAGGTTGACGCGGCCCCCTGCATCCACCCGGTAAACCGATTACGATTCTCGGGCGCGCGCCATGTTTGCGGCGGCGCCTGAGGCGAACCAACCCTGCCTATCAATAATCCTGGAGATTTACGCACATGCCCGTGCACGAAATCCGCCACCCGCTGATCCGCCACAAGCTCGGGATCATGCGCCGCGCCGACCTCAGTACCAAGAGCTTCCGTGAACTGTCGCAGGAAGTGGGCGCGCTGCTCACCTACGAAGCGTCCAAGGACCTGCCGCTCGCGCCCGCCACCGTCGAAGGCTGGTGCGGCCCCGTGCAGGTCGAGAAGATCGCCGGCAAGAAGGTCACCGTGGTGCCCATCCTGCGCGCCGGCATTGGCATGCTGGACGGCGTGCTCAGCCTGATCCCGGGCGCCAAGGTCAGCGTGGTGGGCGTGGCCCGCAACGAAGAGACCCTCGAAGCCCACACCTACCTGGAACGCCTGGTGGGCGAACTGGACCAGCGCCTGGCGCTGATCGTCGACCCGATGCTGGCCACTGGCGGTTCCATGGTCGCCGCGATCGACCTGCTCAAGCGCGCCGGCTGCAAGGAAATCCGCGCGCTGGTGCTGGTGGCCGCGCCGGTCGGCATCGACGCGGTGCTGTCCAAGCACCCGGATGTGCATATCTACACCGCGTCCATCGACGACGGCCTGAACGAGCATGGCTACATCATGCCGGGCCTGGGCGATGCCGGCGACCGCATCTTCGGCACCACCCAGAAGACCGACTGAGTCCTCCCGGGCGGCGGGGCCGGGCGCCTGTGGCAGCCGCCGCCGGCCGCTACGCCGCCAGTCTTTGCGGCGCGCCTTCCAGGTGCTCGCCGAACCAATGCAATGATTGCGCCAGTCCCGCCACCTCGCCCACGATCAGCAGGGCGGGGGAGCGGATGGCGTGCGCCCGCGCCAGACGCGGCAGGTCTTCCAGCGTGCCCGACAGCACCCGCTGCTCGGGCCGGCTGCCGTTCTCGATCAGCGCGAACGGCGTAATCGCGGCGCGGCCATGGCGGATCAGGCGCTGCGTCAGCAGTTCCAATTGGCCCACGCCCATGTAGAACGCCAGCGTCTGGCGTTCGCGTGCCAGCGCCGGCCAGTCCAGGTTGTCCTCGTCTTCGCGGCAGTGCGCGGTCACCAGGCGCACCGATTGCGCGTGCTCGCGATGCGTCAGCGGGATGCCGGCGTAGGCGGCACAGGCCAGCGCGGCGGTGATGCCGGGCACCACCTCATAACGCACGCCATGCGCGCGCAGGTGTTCCAGTTCCTCGCCGCCGCGGCCGAAGATGAAGGCGTCGCCGCCCTTGAGCCGCACCACGCGGCGGCCCAGGCGGGCGTGTTCGACCAGCAGGGCGTGGATGCGCGCCTGGGTGGCGTGATGGTCCTCGCCCGGCAGCTTGCCCACCGCAATGCGTTCGGCGTCGCGGCGCGCCAGCGACATGATGTCGTCACTGACCAGCCGGTCGTACAGGATCACGTCGGCCTCGTTCAGCGCGCGCAGCGCCTTCAGCGTCAGCAGGCCCGGATCGCCAGGGCCGGCGCCGACCAGCACCACGCTGCCTTCGGCCGGCGCCAGCGGCTGGGCCAGGGCGGCTTCCAGCGCGGCTTGCGCGGCCTCGGGACGTTGTTGGCGCAGCAGGCCGGCCACCGGCCCGTCCAGCAGCCAGTCATAGAAACGGCGGCGCGCGCCCAGGTCGGGGTGGCCGGCGCGGATGCGCGCGCGGTAGCGTTCCGCCAGGCCCGCCAGGCGACCCAGGCTATGGTCGAACAGGGATTCGATGCGTTCGCGCAGGCGCCGCGCCAGCACCGGCGCCACGCCGGACGAGGAAATGGCCACGATGACCGGCGAGCGGTCGACGATCGACGGCACCTGGAACGACGACAGTTCGGGATCGTCCACCACGTTGCTGAAGATGCGGCGCGCCCGCGCGGCGTCGGAGACCGCCGCGTTGACGCCGCGGTCGTCAGTGGCGGCCACCGCCAGCCACGCGCCGTCGAGCCAGGCGGGGTCGAAGCGGCCCGCCAGGTGGCGGATGCGGCCCGCCGCCAGCAGGTCCGCCAGCGCTGGCGTCAGCTCGGGCGCGCCAACGGCGACATCGGCATGGGCTTCGAGCAGGGCGAGCGTCTTGCGCTCGGCCACCGCGCCGCCGCCCACGACCAGCACGGGCCGGTCCTTCAGATCGGCAAAAATCGGGAAAAGCTTCATTACGCGGCCTCGGGCGCACCCGGCAGTAGGTCAAACGATCATAGGGACCGGGTCTCATCCCCACAACTTCTGATTTCTTGAATCCATATAGCCACAACTTATTTGGCGCGGGCCGCTTGCGGGGCGCGCCGGCTCAACCCATGCAAGTTCCATGCCCGCGCAGCGGCCTTGGCCAAGCCAGGAAAGCCGCGCATCCGGCGGCGGCCGCCTGGGCGAGGAGGCGGGGCCGCAGGGGAGACGGGGCGCGGGCAAGCCGCCGGATTCGAGGTCGCCGGCGCCGTCCGCACATCGATGGTGCGTTGCCGCATTCGTTTGCGCACCAAGTTGGATCGCCAGGCGCGCCGGCCATCATCGGAGCGGGGCGCCCCGGCCGGCCTTGCGGATCGCCGCAAACCCAATGGGCGCGCGGGTGCGCGCCGGCCGCGACGAGCGCGCCCGGCCACTTGGCACGCCGATTGCTTAACCGTTGATGGACGGTCCGCGCGCGGTCCGGCCACGCCAAGCGCCGCGATCCGCGGCAGGGAACAACGACGTTCCGCAGCGCCAACGGGTTGTCCCCGATCGGCGCGCGGGACGTTTTTTTTTGCCAGGAGCCTCGTATGACGCCAGTGAAACCCCGCCTTCCCGCCGCCACGGGGCCGGATTCGACCACCGACGCCAGCCGCCGCAAGTGGCTGGCCGGCACCGCGCGCGCCGTGGCCGGCGCCGGCCTGCTGTCACTGGTCGACCCGCTGGTGCGCGCCGGCGCCTGGGCCGCGGGCAGCGACGCGCCCGAGAAGGCCGAGGTCAAGATCGGCTTCATTCCGCTGACCGACTGCGCCTCGGTGGTGATGGCCTCGGTGCTGGGCATCGACAAGAAGTACGGCGTCACCATCACGCCGTCCAAGGAAGCGTCCTGGGCCGCCGTGCGCGACAAGCTGCTCAATGGCGAACTGGACATGGCCCACGTGCTCTACGGCCTGATCTATGGCGTGCAATTGGGCGTGGGCGGGCCGAAGAAGGACATGGCCGTGCTGATGAGCCTGAACCAGAACGGCCAGGCCATCACCCTGTCCAACAAGCTGCTGCAGGCCGGCGCCCGCGACGGCGAATCGCTCGCCAGGGTGATGGCCTCCGAGAAGCGCGAATACACCTTCGCCCAGACCTTCCCGACCGGCACCCACGCCATGTGGCTGTACTACTGGCTGGCCGCCTACGGCATCGACCCGATGAAGGACGCCAAGGTCATCACCGTGCCGCCGCCGCAGATGGTGGCCAACATGCGGGTGGGCAACATGGACGGCTTCTGCGTGGGCGAACCGTGGGGCGCGCGCGCCATCCTCGACAAGATCGGCTTCACCGCCGTGACCACCCAGGCCATCTGGACCGACCATCCCGAAAAGGTGCTGGGCACCAGCGCCGACTTCGTGGCGCGCCATCCGAACACCGCGCGCGCCGTCACCGCCGCCATTCTGGAGGCGGGCAAATGGATCGACGCCTCGCCCGAAAACCGCCGCAAGACCGCCGAGACCATCGCCGCCAAGTCGTACGTCAACACCGACGCCAGCGGCATCATCGACCGCATGCAGGGCCAGTATGACGACGGCCTGGGCAAGCGCTGGAGCGACGCGCACGCGATGCGTTTCTCGGGCGACGGCGCGGCCAACTTCCCCTACCTGAGCGACGGCATGTGGTTCCTGACCCAGCACAAGCGCTGGGGCCTGCTCAAGGATCATCCCGACTACCTGGCCGTCGCGCGCCAGGTCAACCGCATTGACATCTACAAGCAGGCCGCGCAGGCCGCCGGCCTCGCCGTGCCAGGCAGCGAGATGCGCAGTTCCAAACTGGTCGACGGCGTGGTCTGGGACGGCAGCAACCCGGCGGCCTACGCCGACGGTTTCAAGGTCAAGGCCTGAGCGCCGCCACGCATAGGAGAAGCTCGCGATGTCTACCGTAACGAGTATGGAGCGGGCCGCGCCCGTGTCCGCCACCCCCGCCCCGGCGCCGCGGGCCGCCCCCTGGACCGATGCCTGGCGCGAACGGCTGGAAGCGGCGCTGCGCGCCGTGGTCGGCCCGGTGGCCGGTTTCGCGCTGTTCGTGCTGGTGTGGCAGGTGGTCGCCATGCGCATCCCGGAGATTCCCACACCGGGCGTGACGTGGCGCGCGGCGGTGGAACTGTTCTCGGACCCGTTCTACGACAACGGCCCCAACGACAAGGGCATCGGCTGGAACCTGCTGGCCTCGCTGCAGCGGGTCGGCATCGGCTTCGGCCTGGCCGCGCTGGTGGGGATACCGATCGGTTTCGCCATCGGCCGCTACGCGCCGGTGCGGGCGATGTTCTCGCCCATCGTCAGCCTGCTGCGGCCGGTGTCGCCGCTGGCGTGGCTGCCGCTGGGGCTGCTGTTGTTCAAGGCCGCCAACCCGGCCGCGATCTGGGCCATTTTCATCTGTTCTATCTGGCCCATGATCATCAACACGGCGGTCGGCGTGTCGCGCGTGCCGCAGGACTACCTGAACGTGGCGCGGGTGTTGAACCTGTCCGAATGGAAGGTCACCACCAAGGTGCTGCTGCCGGCCGTGCTGCCCTACATGCTGACCGGCGTGCGGCTGTCCATCGGCACCGCCTGGCTGGTGATCGTCGCGGCCGAGATGCTGACCGGCGGCACCGGCATCGGCTTCTGGCTATGGGACGAGTGGAACAACCTGAAGGTCGAGCACATCGTCATCGCCATTTTCGTGATCGGCATCGTCGGGCTGATCCTGGAAACGCTGCTGGTCGCGCTGGCCCGCCGCTTCACCTACACCGAGGAGTAGCGCCATGAAGAAATTCGTACGCATCGAGCGCGTGGGCCAGACCTTCGCCACCCGCAAGGGCGCCTTCGTCGCGCTGCGCGACATCGACCTGACGGTGGAGCAGGGCGAGTTCATCACCCTGATCGGCCATTCCGGCTGCGGCAAGTCCACCCTGCTGAACCTGATCGCCGGCCTGACCCGCCCGACCAGCGGCGTGCTGCTGTGCGCCGAGCGCGAAATCACCGGGCCCGGCCCGGATCGCGCCGTGGTGTTCCAGAACCACTCGCTGCTGCCCTGGCTGACCTGCTTCCAGAACGTGCACCTGGCGGTGGAACGGGTTTTCGGCGCGTCGGAAAAGCGCGCCCAACTGGCCGAGCGCACCCGCGCCGCGCTCGATCTCGTCGGCCTGCTGCCGGCGCAGAACAAACTGCCGCGCGAGATCTCCGGCGGCATGAAGCAGCGTGTCGGCATCGCCCGCGCGCTGGCGATCGAGCCGGGCGTGCTGCTGATGGATGAGCCGTTCGGCGCGCTCGACGCGCTGACCCGCGCGCACCTGCAGGACGAATTGCTCAAGATCGTCGCCAAGACCCGCACCACCACCATCATGGTCACGCACGACGTGGACGAGGCCGTGCTGTTGTCCGACCGCATCGTCATGCTGACCAATGGGCCGGCCGCGACCATCGGCGAGATCCTGCCGGTCCCGCTGGCGCGGCCGCGCGACCGGGTGCGGCTGGCCAATGATCCGGTCTACCTGTCGTGCCGCGCCGCCGTGGTGGACTTCCTGCACCGGCGTCACGGCAATCCCGAACGGACGCCGGCGCCCGTGGCGTTGGCGGCGCTGCCCGATGCCGAGGACGAGCCGGTGGCGGCCGGGGCGCGCGCCGTGGCCTGACGCGGGGAGCCGACGCCCTCCGGCCGGCGCGGCAACGCGTCCGTCGCGCGGCTGACACGTTCCGTCATGCGTGTGATTTGCCAACCGGTGTAGTATCAAGCCAGCCGGGCGCGCAGCGCCGGCGTGTCCTGGATTTCTGGAGTGGCTTGTGGCATTGCGAAAATTGGCATCCCTGGTTTTGGTGACCGGCGCGCTGGGCGCGGCCGGCGTGGCGCAGGCCGGTGTCTGCGATGCGAAGTTCATGCACGAGGGCGGCGCGGTGCAACTGACCGGCTCGGGCAATATCGCCCTGGGCGCCGACCTGGCCTTCACCGAGGTTACGAAAAGCAATGGCGACAACTGCCGCGCCCGCGTGCAGGGCGTGGCCCGCTTCAGCTATGCGGGCCTGCCGCCGGGCAAGTCCAAGCTCGATTACCTGATGACCGTCAAGGGCGGCCAGGCCACCTTCCTCAAGTACGCCTCCGCCGGCGAGGCGCCACAGCCGTCCGAGGGCCAGTTCGACCTGCGCATGCTCGGCCTGTTCGCCTACGACGGCAAGCTCAACCCCGGGCAGAAGCTGCCGGGCTCGTCGTTCCGCCTGAAGATCGGCAAGGAAGCGCCGGTCGGCGGCCAGCCCAGCACCACGGTGCGCATCGGCGAGAAGACCGTCGGCCGCTCCACCAGCATCGGCACCGCGCTGGGCCAGCAGGCCTGCCATCCCGTCACCTACACGCGCAATTCCGATCCCACCATGGCCACCTTCCAGGGGTTGACCATCCCGATTCCCGGCATGAACACCACCGTCACCGACTGGTACTGCCCGGCGGTCAACCTGGTCATGAAGCAGGATATCGACCAGGGCGGCGTGAAGTCTGCCGTTGAGATTACGCAAATCAAGTAGCACACGGTAGCAAGCCGGCCTGGACCCTTGCGGAGCGGCTGGTATGATGGTTTTGTCATAGACACACTACAGGAGCTCAAAAAATGGCCACGAGAAAATCCGAAGACGTCGCAAAAGAAAAACTCATCGACAGTGTCAAGACCAGCCTGAATGACGCTGAAAGCCTGTTGCGCGAAGCCGCCAGCAGCACCGGCGACAAGGCCGCCGAACTGCGCGAACGGGCCATGACCTCGCTCAAGCGCACCCGCGAAGCCCTGTACGAAGCCCAGGACGCGGTGCTCGAACGCGGTCGCAAGGCGGCGCGCGCCACCGATGACTACGTGCACGACAATCCCTGGCAAGCCATCGGCATCGCAGGCGTGACCGGCCTGCTGCTCGGCTTGCTGATCAGCCGCCGCTGACAAGGCAGGACTTCCGGGCGGGCGGCGCCGGCCTCTGGCCGGCTCGCCCGCCCGGCGTCCTTTGGCCATGGGTCTACGCAAATCTGTATTTGGCGTGGCGTCCAGCCTGGTCGGGCTGATGCGCACGCGCCTGGAACTGCTGGCATTGGAAGCGGCGGGCGAAAAGGCGCGCCTGCTCAAGCTGCTGGGCATGGCGTTCGCCGCCTTGCTGTTCCTGACGCTGGCGGTGCTGGTGTTCACCATCACGATCGCGGTGGCCTTCTGGCCCACCGAAGACCGCTATCTGGCCCTGGGCCTGCTGGCGGCCTTGTACCTGGTGGTCGGCGTGGTGCTGCTGCTGGTGGTGCGCCATGGCCTGGTCTACGGGCCGCCGCCATTCGCGGCCACGCTGGAAGAACTGGGCCGTGACGCCGAGCTGCTCGAACGGGTGCGCGACGCGCAGGACGATGACCGCGCGCAGCGGCGCCAGGAGGACTTGTCATGACGAAAAGGTCTCCCACCGTCGACCGCGCCGTGCGCATCGAGCTGCTGCGCGCCCGCGCCGCGATCGAGCGCGAGTCGCTGGCCCAGGGCATCGTGTCCACGGGGCGCAGGCTCGAGCCGGCCGCGCTGCTCAAGAGCTTCGTGCCGGGTCTCGCGTCCGGCGGCGCCTCGCGCTGGGCCATGCAGGCCATCGGCCTGGCGCGGCGCTATCCCATCATCAGCTCGTCGCTGTCGGCGATGTTCATGCGCGGCGGCGGCAAGTCCAAGCTGCTCAAGCTGGCTGGCGGCGCGCTGGTGGGCTGGCAGTTGTTCAAGCTGTGGCGCGATTCGCGCGACGACCGCTGATTCCGGTCTGCGCGCCCGCCCAGATGAAAAACCCCGCCGTATCCGGCGGGGTTTTTTCATGGGCCGGGCGGCTTGCCGCGCCACCGCGGGCTACAGTCCCAATTGCCCCCAGATGTCATCCACCCGCTTCTTGACGTCGGCATCCATGGTGATGGGCGTGCCCCATTCGCGCTGGGTTTCGCCCGGCCATTTGTTGGTGGCGTCCAGGCCCATCTTGCCGCCCAGGCCGGACACCGGCGAGGCGAAGTCCAGGTAGTCGATGGGCGTGTTCTCGACCAGCAGCGTGTCGCGCACCGGATCCATGCGGGTGGTCATGGCCCACACCACTTCCTTCCAGTCGCGCGGATTGATGTCCTCGTCGACCACCACGATGAACTTGGTGTACATGAACTGGCGCAGGATGCTCCACAGCCCGAACATGACGCGCTTGGCGTGGCCCGCGTACTGCTTGCGGATCGACACCACCGCCAGGCGGTAGCTGCAGCCCTCGGGCGGCAGGTAGAAGTCGACGATCTCGGGCAGTTGGCGCCGCAGCAGCGGCACGAACACCTCGTTGAGCGCCACGCCCAGCACCGCGGGTTCATCGGGCGGCTTGCCGGTGTAGGTGGAGTGATAGATGGGATTGCGGCGCATGGTGATGCGCTCGACCGTGAACACCGGGAACCAGTCCTGCTCGTTGTAGTAACCGGTGTGGTCGCCGTAGGGGCCTTCCAGCGCCATCTCGTAGTCGCTGTTGGGCGGCGGGTTGACGCCGTCGGGCACCGCCGGCGCTATCGCGCGCGGGTCGGATGACGGCAGCAGGTGGCCTTCCAGCACGATCTCGGCCCAGGCTGGCACCGACAGGTTGCTGCCCAGCGCCTGCGCCACCTCGGTGCGCGAGCCGCGCAGCAGGCCGGCGAACTGGTATTCGGACAGGCTGTCCGGCACCGGCGTGACCGCGCCCAGCGTGGTGGCCGGGTCGGCGCCCAGCGCCACGGCGATGGGGAAGGGCGTGCCAGGATGCGCCAACGCGTGGTCGCGGAAATCGAGCGCGCCGCCGCGGTGCGAGAGCCAGCGCATGATGAGCTTGTTCGGGCCCAGCAACTGCTGGCGGTAGATACCCAGGTTCTGGCGGCGGGCGTTGGGGCCGCGCGTGATCACCAGGCCCCAGGTCAACAGCGGCGCCACGTCGCCCGGCCAGCAGGTCTGGATCGGCAGGCGCGTCAGGTCCACGTCCTTGCCTTCCCAGACGATCTCCTGGCAGGCCGGGCTCTTGACGTTCTTGGGGCTCATGTCCCACAGCGCCGACTTCAGCATCGACACCTTGGCCAGCGCGTCGCGCAGGCCCTTGGGCGCTTCGGGCTCGCGCAGCGAGGCCAGCAGTTCGCCGATGTCGCGCAGCGCGCTGACGTCGTCGGCGCCCATGCCGCGCGCCACCCGCGAGGGCGTGCCGAACAGGTTGGCCAGCACCGGCATCCCGGCCGGCGTGCCGTCGTGCTGCGCTTTCTCGAACAGCAGGGCGGGGCCCTCGGCGCGCAGCACGCGGTCGGAAATCTCGGTCATTTCCAGGCGCGTCGAGACCGGCGCGGCGATGCGTTTGAGCTCGCCCATGCGTTCGAGTTGAGCGAGGAAGTCTCTAAGGTCGCGGTATTTCACTACAGATCCCGGCTATTTGGTTACATCTTGGGGAGGAAGAGAGGTTAACATTGACTCCCTCTTTTTTAACGCAGGAGGTTTTCATGCCCGATGCGTCAGTGGCCAGCCTGTTCAGGAACATGGCCCAAGGAGTGCACCAATATCTTGCCGAATCGCTGCGCATCTGCTCCGTATACCTGGGCATCGCGGTGATCGTGACGGTAAGCATGGGATTCGCCCTGCCTGGTTTGCGCGACCAGGCATTGCAAGTGCACAAAGCCTTGTTGACCGCCCTCGCGCCTTCATCCATGCAGACCGGCGTCGAATCCGAAGCCGGG
This sequence comes from Achromobacter dolens, assembly GCF_902859745.1. Classification (GTDB taxonomy): domain Bacteria; phylum Pseudomonadota; class Gammaproteobacteria; order Burkholderiales; family Burkholderiaceae_B; genus Achromobacter; species Achromobacter dolens. The sequence continues at coordinate 14,972 of NZ_CADIJW010000075.1, forward strand.
TCCGAATTCGGCGCCGATTCCTCGTCGGCGATTGCCATGGCCGTACCCACGGCGCCGTCCAGCAATGCGACCGGCATGTTGGGGCCTGCCCGCGCCGCGCCCGCGACGCCCAAGAAGCCTGCCATGGTCGCCACCGGGCCGCAGGCCGAAGCCTTGCGCAATTACATTTCGCGCAAATACAAGGTCGCCTATGACGCGACCGGTCCGCTCTTGAACACGGTGTACAAGGTGGGCCGCGAGAAACAGCTCGATCCGTTGCTGCTGCTGGCCGTCATTGCCATCGAATCGCGCTACAACCCGCTGGCCGAGAGCCACGTCGGCGCGCAGGGGCTGATGCAGGTGATGACCAGCGTGCACCAGGACAAGTTCGATGCCGTTGGCAAGAATCCGCTGGACCCGGGCGCCAACATCGCCGTGGGCGCCACCATCCTGAAGGACTGCATCAACCGGCGCGGCTCGGTCGATGGCGGCCTGGCCTGCTATGTCGGCTCGACCGGGCCGGACGACAATGGTTACGGCGCCAAAGTGCAGGCCGAGCGCCGGCGCCTGGCGCTGGCCTCGGGTATCGCGCTGGCCCGCGATTGAGCCCGCTGATCCCCGGGCGGAACCGGGGATCAGCGGAAGGTCACGAGTATCGTGACTTGCTGGTTGAACGCCCCCGGCACCACCGCCGTGCCGGTCTTCACCAGTTCCGCCGAGTAATTCAGGCTCCTGGGACGCAGCGTGGTGGTCAGTGACTCGGCCACCGGGCGCCATTGATTGAAGGCGATCGGAATGGCGCCGTTTTCGTTGACCCGCAACGCAAGGCCGTTTGGCGTGCCATCGGTGTTTTTCAACTCGATGTTCCGGTCGCTGGACGTCAGCACCGGGCTGCCTTCGGGCTGGAACTTGATCTGCAGAGGAACCACTATGCTGCCCAGGTCGGCGATCTGGAAGCCGCCATCGCAGGCTTCGTTGAAATCCGCGACGATGGTGAATGGCATCGGCGGCGGCAGCGGCAGATTGCCCAGGCTGTATGCCCTGCCCAGGTAGACCGAAGCGGGCGTCGAGATTTTCGCGATGCAGGTCGGAATCAGGCTTACGGCCGTTGCGTTGCTGGAGCCGATCGCGATGTGATTTGTATTGATGAATGCGTAATGCATTCTGACCAGGTCGTTGTACGCGGGGAAGAAGGCCCTGACAGGTCTGGTCGGAGGCGTTACGGTGACCAGTTGCAGCTTGCCGAGCAGCACCCCTGTCGCCGTGAGCGTGGGGTCGGTCGCGGACTTGGGGGCGTAATGCTCGGCGCTCAAGCGGAATCGGTCATCGGTGGTGCTGCCCGTAGGTTCCCAGGCCGGGTAACCATTGATCTGGATGACGAGTTTCAGGCCGACCCTGCGCAGCTCGTTCAGTACCGAGGCCATGTTGCCCCCGGACACCAGGAAAGGCGCCATGCTCGCGCTGTTGCTGACACACACCCAAGGCACCGGCGGCAAGGGGGCATCGTAGACGACCGTGCCTGGCGGATTGGATTTGTCCAGCGTCAGGAGCGGTGGCGCGAATTGCCCGGGCGCCGCTTGCGCCCCCATGTCCTGTGTGTAGTTGCCGGCCCGCGTCGGGTCGAGTTGGCATCCCGGGCCCAGCGCGTGGGCCGCCAGAGGAAGCAGACAGGCGGTGAGCCATCCCGCCACCGCCAGCGCGCCACGCCCCGGGCGGCGGACCCTTGCCGCGATCCGCTTGATCATGAATTGACTCCTGGATAGGCGCGATCCGGCCGCGCGGCCGCCCGCCCCCGACCTTGGTCGGGGAGCGGAAAAGACTCCAGGGAATATAGGTGCGCGGGCTCGGCAAATGGCGCTTCACCATAGGCTCGGCTATTGTGTCCGGGCGATTTCGGCGGCCGGGAATGTCCGGCCATGGTTGTGGCTTCACAGCGGCGCCTGGCGCGGGAATGCGTGGCGCCGGCGGGTGGCCCGGGCGCCAGCCCGGCAGTCCGTGGCTGGGCCCCTTTGCGTGGCCGCGCCAGGGCGGTGGGGGCGCGCCTCAGCGGCCCAGCAGCCTGCCCAGGCGGGCCACCGCTTCTTCCAGCCGGTCCAGGCCCGTGGCGTAGGAAAAGCGCATGGTGTGGTGGCCGTGGGCAGGGCCGAAGTCCAGCCCGGGAACGGCCGCGATGCCGGCTTCCAGCAGCAGGCGTTGCGAGAAGGCGGCGCTGTCGCTCGCCAGGTCGCTGATGTCGGCGTAGATGTAGAACGCGCCATCCGGCTTGACCGGCACCTTCAGGCCCAGGCGTTCGAACTCGGGCAGCAGGTAGTCGCGGCGCTGCCTGAAGGCTTCGCGGCGGTGTTCGAAGGTGCGCAGGGCGTCGGGCGTGAAGCAGGCCAGGGCGGCGTGCTGCGCCAGGGTCGGCGCGCAGATGGCCAGGCTGCCGGCGATCTTCTCGACGGGGGCCACCATGGCCTCGGGCACGATCATCCAGCCCAGGCGCCAGCCGGTCATGTGGAAGTACTTCGAGAAGCTGTTGATGACGATGATGTCGTCGTCCAGCGTGAGCGCGGAGCGCGGCCGGCCTTCGTAGGACAGGCCCAGGTAGATTTCGTCGACGATGGCGAAGCCGTGGCGGGCGCGCACCTCGGCCAGCAGCCTGGACAGTTCGTCGTGGTCGATGGAGGTGCCGGTGGGGTTGCTGGGCGACGCCACCAGTACGCCCTGGGTGGCTTCGGTCCAGTGCCGGGCCACGTCCTGCGCGGAAAGCTGGAAGCGCTTTTCCGCGGAACTGGGGATCAGGCGCGGCTGGCCGCCGGCGGCGAGCACGAAGTTGCTGTTGGCGGGATACGAGGGGTCCGGCATCAGCACTTGCGCGCCTGGGTTGACCAGGGCGGCGCAGGCCAGGGTCAGGGCGCCCGAGGCCCCGGCCGTGACGATGACGCGGCGCGGATCGATCACGGCGCCGAACTGTTCGTGGTAGAACCGGGCGATGGCCTCGCGCAGCGGCATCAGGCCGGCGGGCGCGCTGTAGCCGCTCTGGCCGGCCTGGGCCGCGCGCTGCAGCGCTTCCACGACCTGGGGCGGCGCGGTAAAGTCCGGTTCGCCGATGCCCAGGCTGATGATGTCCTTGCCCGCCGCCTGCAGCGCTTGCGCCTGCTTGAACAGTTCAACCACCTGGAAGGTCAGGAAATCGTTGGTACGGGCGGCAAGGCGGGGCATCGGAATCTCGAAGGCTACTTGAAGCGGAAAAAGGAATTGTAGTCATGCAGCCATCGCGGCGCGCTTTCCTCCTTGGCCGACGGCCGGTCCAGACCCCCTGGGCCACCTTCCTGCAACGGCTGGGGCTGTTGTGCCAGGGGACGGTGCGCGACCTGGGCGCGACGGCGGACGGACGGGCGCGGGCGGTGCTGACGCCGCTGCGAGAGGGCGATGTGGCGCATGCGCGCGCGCTATGCGCCGAATACGGGGTGGTGTTGGCGCTGGACGATGCCGACGGGCCGTTCGCGCCGGTCGACGGCCCGCTGCTGGCGGTCGATCCCGGCCGCCTGGCGGGACTGGCGCGCCTGGCCGGACCCGCGCCGCGCTGGCGCGCCCAGCCTGGCG
>NZ_CADIJW010000076.1 GCF_902859745.1 Achromobacter dolens
GGTCTGGTCGGCGCCGGCCCAGACGCGGGCCAGCGGCACCGCCAGGCCGCCGGCGCCCACCGGCAGGGCGCGCGGCCCCAGGATGCCGATGGCGCGGGCCAGCCGTTCCAGGTCGGCGTCGTTGCGGGCATCCACCACCACGGTGGCGCCGGCCTGCGCGATGCGCGCGGCCAGCGATTCGGGCGATTCACCCGCCTTGGCCGCGACGTGGGCGCAGCCCAGCAGGGTCGGGATATGGCTTTCGGTCACGGGCGTGACCGGATCGGTGGCGGCCGAGGTGGCGGTGACGGGCTGGCCGTTCACCATGAGCATGCCGTCTTCCACGGTGCGGCCGGTGGCCGGGAAGGCCGGGCACACCACCGCGATGGCATCCGCGCCCCAGGCCTCGCGCGCCGCGTCGATCTCGGCCTTGAAGGCGCCGCGCAGCGTCGAGTCCACTTTCTTGTACAGGCGCGCGACGCCGGCGGCGCGCAGCCGCTCGACGTTGCGCCGGATCACCGCGTACGCCTGCGCGGCGGGCAGGGCGCGGCTGTGGGTGGTGACCGCCAGCACGTCGACGTCGTCGTCGGCCGGCGCGGCCAGCGCCTCGTGCGCGCCGTCGATCGACAGGCGGGTGGTCCAGCCGGCCCGAACGAACTGCACGGCGGTGTCGCCGGAGCCGGTCAGATCGTCGGCGACGATGGCGATGGCGGGGTTCAAAGGGCCTCCCCGCGCGCCTCGCGGTAGCCGCCCACCGCCGCGTCGTCGGCGGCGTCCTCGGACTTGAGTTCACCGGCGCGCTTGAGGAAGTACGAAGCCAGCACCGGGGCCAGGATCGAACTGATCAACACACACGCGGCGACCTGCGCGGTGGCGGTCGAGACGTACTGCTGGAAGTTGGGATCGGCGGCCGCGACCACGGCGGGCGTGGCGATGGCGTTGCCGGCGGTGGTGCCGGCCGCGAAGCCCAGGCCGCTCTTGCCGCCGCGGCGCAGGATCAGGCGATAGCCCAGGTAGACCAGGCCGCCGGTGATCGGGCTGATGATCAGGCCCAGGATCAGGCCGCTGACGCCGCCGCTGACGACCGCGCCCAGGTTGATGCCGGTGCCCAGCGCAAAGGCGAAGAAGGGGATGACGATGTTGGGCACGGGCTTGAGCACGTCGCGCCACTTGGGATCGAGGTTGCCGACCACCACGCCCAGCAGGAACGGCACCAGCGCCGCCACCAGGGCGATCATGGGGATGTCGGCCAGGCCCGAGGCGCCCAGGAACAGCAGGCTGAAGAAGGGGCCGTCGTTGACCGCGCTGGCGACGTAGGCGCCGCGGTCGCGGGCGTCGCCGTACTGGCCGGTGTAGGCCAGCCAGAGGCCGCCGTTGCTGTTGTCGAAGGCGGCCAGCATGGCCAGGATCGACACGCCCAGCACGCCGTCCAGGCCGACGTAGCTGCCCAGGATGATGATGAGGGTGGCGGGGACCAGCGTTTTCATCAGCAGGATGGTGCCGGCGGTGGCCAGGATGGGGCCGCCGGTGCGGGTGTTGACCTGGGTGCCGGTGGCGAAGATCAGCAGCGCGATCAGCGGCAGGGCGCTGTTCTTGAACAGGGCGGTGGTGAAGCCGCCGATGGCCAGCGCGTCGGGCGCGAAGGTGCCAATCAGAGACCCCAGGATCAGCGGGATCAGCATCAGGCCGCCGGGGATTTTCTGCATCGTGCCAAAGAAGGGCGAACGGGGGGTTGCGGTCGTCACAATCGGAGTCTCCAGGGGGATTTTCTCGCGGCGCAGACGTTCATGCGTGCGTCTGTCAGGGGGTTGAAAGCCGCCAGTGTACACTTGTACGTACAGCATGTACGTACAGGCTCTTCCCGTGTGGCGCGAGCGCGACGACTGCGGACCCGCTCAATCCAGCCCGACAAAGCCGCCCGTCTGGTGGCTCCAGAGCCGGGCGTACAGCCCGCCCTGGGCGATCAGGCCGGCGTGGGTGCCGGATTCGACGATGCGGCCGCCGTCCAGCACCACCAGCCGGTCCATGCGGGCGATGGTGGACAGGCGGTGCGCGATGGCGATGACGGTCTTGCCCCGCATCAGCGCCTCCAGGCTTTCCTGGATCGCGGCCTCGACCTCGGAATCGAGCGCCGAGGTGGCTTCGTCCAGGATCAGGATGGGCGCGTCCTTGAGCAGCACGCGGGCGATGGCGATGCGCTGGCGCTGGCCGCCCGACAGCTTGACGCCGCGCTCGCCGACGTGGGCGTCCAGGCCGCGGCGGCCGTCGCCGTCGACCAGGGCGTCGATGAATTCGGCGGCGCGGGCGCGGTCGATGGCGTCGCGCAGTTGCGCCTCGCTGGCGTCGGGCCGGCCGTACAGCAGGTTGTCGCGGATCGAGCGGTGCAGCAGCGAGGTGTCCTGGGTGACCACGCCGATCTGCGAGCGCAGGCTTTCCTGGGTGACGCCGGCGATGTCCTGGCCGTCGATCAGGATGCGGCCGCCTTCCACGTCATACAGCCGCAGCAGCACGTTGACCAGGGTCGACTTGCCGGCGCCCGACGGGCCGATCAGGCCGATCTTTTCGCCCGCATGCACGGTCAGGTCCAGGTGCGGGATGATCTGGCGGCCGCTGCCGTAGTGGAACGACATGTCCTCGAAGCGCACCTCGCCTTGCGTGATGCGCAAGGGCACCGCGTCGGGGCGATCCACGACCTGGCGCGGTTGCGAGATCGTGGCCAGGCCGTCCTGCACGATGCCGACGTTTTCCGAGATGCCGTTCACTTCCCACATGATCCAGGCGGACATGTTGTTGATGCGGATCACCAGCCCCAGCGCCAGCGTGATCGCGCCCAGGCTGATGCTGCCGATGCTCCACAGCCACAGCGCCAGGCCGGCGGTGCTGGCGATCAGGATGCCGTTGAGCGTGTTGATGGACACGTCCATGGCGGTGATGACGCGGGTCGACAGGCGCTGCTTTTCGGTCTGTTCGGTCATGGCCTGGCGCGCGTAGTCTTCCTCGCGGCGGGCGTGGGCGAACAGCTTGAGCGTGGAGATGTTGGTGTAGCCGTCGACAATGCGGCCCATCAGCCGGGAGCGCGCCTCCGAGGCGATGACGGCGCGCGACTGCATGCGCGGCACGAAGTACGCCAGCATGCCGCAATAGATGGCGATCCACAGCACCAGCGGAATCACCAGGCGCCAGTCGGCCTCGGCGAACAGGTACAGCGCGCTGGCCGCGTACAGGATGACGTGCCACAGCGCGTCCACCGACTGCACGGCCGAATCGCGCAGCGAATTGCCGGTCTGCAGCACGCGGTTGGCGACGCGGCCGGCGAAGTCGTTGTGGAAGAACGCCAGCCCCTGGTTCAGCACGTAGCGGTGGTTCTGCCAGCGCACCAGCGTGGTCAGGCTGGGCGAGATGGTCTGGTGCGACAGCAGGTCGTGCAGCGCGATCGACAGCGGCCGCAGCACCATCACCACGAACGCCATCCACACCAGCGTGTAGGCGTGCTCGCGGAAGAAGTCCGCCGGCGGGGTGTGCTGCGCCATGTCGACCAGGTCGGCCAGGAAACTGAACAGCGCCACCTCCACCAATGCGCCGCCCAGGCCGACCAGCAGCAGGATGGCGAAGATCGGCCAGACCTGCCACAGGTAATAGGCGTAGAAGCGCAGCACGCGTCCCGGCGGGGTGATGTCGGGGGCGTCGCGGAACGGGTCGATCAGGTTTTCGAAGTAGCGGAAGACGGGATTCGATTTTGCGCCGGGCATGGCAGGTCCGTAGAAGGAGGCCGCCCAAGCGTATCAGGGTAACCCCTTAAAAATAAAGGGGCTGCGCGCCGTCATCCGTATTGCGCGCGCCGCGTTCCGCCCTCGCGCCGGCTGGCCTTGTCGGTGATGAGGTTGTCCTGCGCCATGCGCTGGCCGCGCCCGGCGATGCGGGTCAGCAGGTCGCGCAGCAGGGCGACCTCGGCGGCATCCAGGTCCTGCACCAGCAGGTCGTTCAGGCGCACGACCTCCGGCAGCAGGGCGCGGTAGCGGTCCAGGCCTTCGGCGGTGGCCTCGACGCGCACCACGCGCCGGTCGGCGCTGTCGGGCAGGCGCCGCAGCCAGCCTTTCTCGCACAGGGAACCAAGGGTGCGCGAGGTGCGCGCCAGGTCGAGCCTGGCGGCCGCGGCCAGTTCGGCCGAGGTCATGATGCCGCCCTCGACCGCACAGGCCAGCAGGCGCCATTCGCGCCGGGTGATGCCGAAGCGGCCTTCGCACAGCCGCACGAAGACGGGGTTGGACTGCGCCCAGGCCTGGTATAGCTGGTACATCAGCATTCCGGCCAGGGGGTGTTCGACGGGATCTTGCGGGGGCATTGTCGTCTCCTGCCAACGGCGCGCCGCGTCCATGGCGTGGCGCATATCGTTATGGCGAGTATTGGCAGTTCATATCGTTATGACAAGTACTGGATTAGATCAAGCAATCTTCACGGCGCTACAGTCGTCTCGCCTATCCAGGCCCAGGCCCGGCATGCGCAAACATAACCGACAGCGGGCCGTTGTCACCAGGGAGACTACCGTGCGTAATTGGATATCCTGCGCCGCGTTCGCGGCGCTCGCGGCGGCTTCGGCCGCGCCCGCCTGTGCCCAGCAGGCGCCGCTGGACGGCGCCCTGACCATCGTGGTGGGCTATCCGCCAGGCGGCAGTTCCGACCGCATCGCGCGGCTGGTGGCCGACCGCCTGAAGGACCGGCTGGGCGTGACCGTGGTGGTCGAAAATAAGACCGGCGCAGGCGGCCGCATCGCGGCCCAGGGCCTGCATGCGCTGGCCGCGCGGCAGAACGTGCTGATGCTGGCCAATCCCGCCGTCATGGTGGTGGCGCCGCTGGTCTACGCCGAACCCGGCTACGACGCCCGCCGCGATTTCCAGCCGGTGTCGCTGGTCAGCCGCTACAAGTTCGCCTTGGCGGTGGCGGCCAATTCGCCCATCCGCGACGTGGCGGGGCTGCGCCAATGGCTGCGCGACAACCCGCGCCAGTTCTCCGTGGGCGTGCCGGCCACCGGCAGCCTGCCGCATTTCTTCGCGCTGATGCTGGGCCGCCAGATCGGCCAGGAACCCGAGGTGGTGGGGTATCGCGGCTCGGCGCCGCTGATCTCCGAACTGATCGGCGGCGTGCTGCCGCAGGCGGTCGATACGCTGGACACGCTGCTGCCGCAGCACCGCGCCGGCAAGATCCGCATCCTGGCGACCTCGGGCGAGGCGCGCGACCCGCTGCTGGCGGACGTGCCAACCTTCCGCGAGGCCGGCGTGGACCTGGCGGCCGACGGCTGGAACGCGTTCTTCGCCTCGTCGGCGATGGCGCCGGCCAAGGCCGCCCGGCTGGGCGAGGACATCGCCGCGGTGATGCGCGAGCCGGCCATGCAGCAGGCGGTGCGCGAGTCGTATCTGGAGCCGGTGACGGCGGATGCCGCCGCCACCGGGCGCGAGCTGGACGCCTACCGGGCCCAATGGGAACCGGCGGTGAAGGCTTCCGGCTTCACCGCCACGCAATAGGGCGGGCAACGATGAGCACGGTGCAGAATGTGTTGTTCATCATGGCCGACCAGTTGCGGGCGGATCACCTGAGCTGCTATGGCCATCCCTATTTGCAGACGCCCAGCCTGGACGCGCTGGCCGCGCGCGGCGCGCGCTTCGAGCGGGCCTTCGTCAATTCCGGCGTGTGCGGCCCGTCGCGCATGAGCTATTACACGGGGCGCTATCCGTCGCGCCACGGCGCCACCTGGAACCGGGTGCCGCTGTCGGTCAACGAGATCACGCTGGGCGAATACCTGGCCGGGCAGGGGCGCGACCTGGCGCTGGCGGGCAAGACCCACGTCATTCCCGACCGCGCCGGCATGGAGCGCCTGTCGATCGACGGCGGCTCCGAGCTGGGCGCGCTGCTGTCGCGCGGCGGCTTCATCGAGGTCGATCGCTACGACGGCCACCACGAACCGGGCAAGGAAAGCGGCTACCCCGCGTTCCTGCGCAGCCAGGGCTACGACAGCGCCGACCCCTGGACCGACTACGTCATTGCCGGCGTCGACGCCCACGGCCAGGTGGTCAGCGGCTGGAACATGCGCAACGTGCACCTGCCGTCGCGGGTGGCCGAGCCGCATTCCGAGACCGCCTACATGACCGACCAGGCGCTGCGTTTCATGCAGCAGCGCGGCAGCCAGCCCTGGGTGCTGCACCTGAGCTACGTCAAGCCGCACTGGCCTTATATGGCGCCGGCGCCCTACCATCAGCGCTACACGGCCGACCAGTGCCTGCCGGTGCGGCGCAGCCGCGAGGAGCTGGCCGGCGCGCATCCGGTGGTGGCGGCCTACCGCCAGCATGAGGAAAGCGTCAGCTTCTCGACCGATGAATGCGTGCGCGTGGTGCGTCCGGCCTACCAGGGCCTGATCCGCCAGCTCGACGACCACCTGGGGCGGCTGTTCGACTACATGGAAGGCGCGGGCCTGATGCGCAACACGCTGATCGTGTTCACGGCGGATCACGGCGACTTCCTGGGCGACCACTGGCTGGGCGAGAAGGAACTGTTCTACGACACCGTGCAGCGCGTGCCGTTCATTGTGATGGACCCGTCGGCTGAGGCCGATGCGACGCGCGGCCAGGCGCTGGTGGACATGGTGGAAAGCGTGGATCTGGTGCCGACGGTGCTGCGCGCGCTGCAGGCGCCGCGCCCGTGGCACCGGCTCGAAGGGCGCGAATTGCAGACCGTGCTGCACGGCCGTGGCGCCGAGGATCCCTGGCGCGACTGCGTGTTCTCGGAACTGGACTACAGCTTCCGCCAGGCGCGCCTGCTGCGCGGCAAGACGCCGCAGAACGCGCGCGCCTGGTCGGTGCGCACCGACCGCTGGCGCTACGTGTACTGGCTGGACGAACCCGAGCAACTGTACGACCTGCAGGCCGATCCCGACGAGTTCCAGGACCTGGGCGCCAGCGCCGCGCACGCCATGGTGCGGGCGCAACTGCGAGAGCGCCTGCTTGACTGGATGCTGCGCGGCAAGCGCCGCACCACCCTGAGCGATGCGGCGGTGGAGCAGGGCACCAACGCGCACAAGCGCGCCGGGGTGTTCTTCGGGCAGTGGTGAGCGCCCGGCGCGCGGCGCCAGACGGCGGCGCGCGGGTTGCCGTCCGCGGCCGCGCCCAGGTTTACGTCAGGCGCCCGCGGTGTCCTTCTGCGGCGCCGCGGCGGCCGGCTTGAGTTCGCGCCGCAGGATCTTGCCGACGTTGGTGCGCGGCAGGTCATCGCGGAACTCGATGTAGCGCGGGACCTTGTAGCCGGTGAGCTGGGTGCGGCAGTGCGCGATCAGCGTCTCGGCGTCCAGGTTGGGGTCCTTGCGGATCACGTACAGCTTGACTGCTTCGCCGGAGCGTTCGTCGGGCACGCCGATGGCGGCCACTTCGCGCACGCCGGGATGCAGCGCGGCGGCGTCCTCGACCTCGTTCGGATAGACGTTGAAGCCGGACACCAGGATCATGTCCTTCTTGCGGTCCACCAGGAAGACATAGCCGGTGTCGTCGACGTAGCCGACGTCGCCGGTGCGCAGATAGCCGTCGGGCGTCATCACCAGCGCGGTCTCGTCGGGCCGGTTCCAGTAGCCGCGCGTCACCTGCGGGCCGCGCACGCAGATCTCGCCGCGTTCGCCCACGCCCAGCTCGCGTCCGTCGTCGTCGCGGATCGACAGGTCGGTGGACGGCACGGGCAGGCCGATCGAGCCGGTGAAGACCTTCACGTCGAGCGGATTGATGGTCACGGCGGGCGAGGTCTCGGTCAGGCCATAGGCCTGCGCCAGCGCCCGGCCGGTGACGGCCAGCCAGCGCTCGGCCACGGCGCGCTGCACCGCCATGCCGCCGCCCATCGTCAGTCGCAGGCGCGAAAAGTCCAGCCTGGCGAAATCGGGGTGGTTGAGCAGGGCGTTGAATAGCGTGTTGACGCCGGTGAAGGCGCTGAACGGCACCTTGCCCATCTCCTTGATCAACCCGGGGATGTCGCGCGGGTTGATGATGAGCAGGTTGCTGGCGCCGATCTTCATGAAGGCCAGGCAGTTCGCCGTGAGCGCGAAGATATGGTAGAGCGGCAGGGCGGTGACGATGCATTCCTCGCCGTCCTTGACCAGCGGCTTGATCCAGGCGTGGGCCTGGGTGACGTTGGCGGCCAGGTTGCCGTGCGTCAACATGGCGCCCTTGGCCACGCCGGTGGTGCCGCCGGTGTATTGCAGGCAGGCCAGGTCGTCCTGCGTCAGCGCGACTTCGTCGAACGGCGCGTCGCGCCCGGCGCGCAGGGCGTCGCGCAGCCGTATCGCGCCGGGGATGGACCAGGCCGGCACCATGCGCTTGACGCGCTTGACCACGAAATCGACCAGCCGGCCCTTGAGCGGGCTGAGCAGTTCGCCGATGGAGGTCACCAGCACCCGCTCGATGGCCGTGGCCGGCAGGGTCTTCTGCACGGTGGCGGCGAAATTGTCGGCCACCACGATGGCGCGCGCGCCGGAATCGATCAACTGGTGCTCGAGTTCGTGGGCGGTGTAGAGCGGATTGCAGTTGACGACGACGCAGCCGGCGCGCAGCACGCCGAACAGGCACACCGGATACTGCAGCAGATTGGGCATCATCAGCGCCACGCGGTCGCCCTTGCGCAGGCCGTTGGCGCGCAGCCAGGCGGCGAAGTCGCGCGTCAGGGCGTCGAGCTCGCCGTAGGTCAGCGTCTTGCCCATGCTGATGTACGCGGCCTTGTCCGCGAAGCGCCGGCAACTGTCGCGCGCGATCGAGGCCAGCGTGGTGGCCTCGTCCAGCTCGATCTCCGCGGGCACGCCCGGGGGGTAGCTCTTTTGCCAGATTCGTTCCATCTTCACGGGGTTCCCAGTAGGGCTTTTTTCAGGGAGGACTGCGCCGGGTTGTCGCCCAGCCACACCCGCAGCAGGGCGCGAGCGAAGGCGGGATCGTCGATTCTGCCGCGCTGTTTGCCGTTGTCGGTGATGGTGACGCCGCGGGCGTCGAAGTCCAGGTCGATCACATCGCCTTCGCGCGCCGAGCCGATCTCGGCCATCAGCGACGACAGGCGCGCGGCGGACGGTTGCAGCGCGGCGAGTTCCTGTTTGGGCGTATTGTCGCGCAATCCTTCCTGCAGCGCCGCGTCCAGGCTCTTGCTATCGACATCCCGCAAGAGTTGCAGCCGCATGCGGCGCGGTTCGTTGCTGTCGATCAAGGCCTTGGCGTCCTGGCTCCTGGCGCTGGCATACAGCGCCGCCACATACACCTTGACCACGAACTTGGTGCGCAGGCCGGCGCCGTTCAGCACCAGCGCGCGGCCGCCTTCGGACAACTGCGCGGGGAGGCACACGCCGGCCACGTCCATGTCGGCGGCCAGCGCGGGGGCGGCCGTCAGGCAGGCGGCCAGGACCAGGCTCAGGGCGGCGGCGCGCCCTCCGGGGATGATGTCACGCATGGGTCTCCTCCAGTCGTTTTCTGCTTGTAGTACTTCTTGTCGGCGATGTAGATCGTGCGTTCCACGACGGCATAGACGACGCCGTCCTTGTCCTTCAATTCCACGGTGTAGGTCCGGGTGGTCTCGTGGTCACGCGCAAGAATCCTGCGTATGTCCGCGATTTCTCCCGGCGGCAGCCGGAAGTCCACATACAGCGTGGTGTAGGCGGGCTTGCGGTAGCGGATGGAAGCCGCCTTGTCCCACACGATGTGGTCCGCGCCCAGCGCGGCCATCAGCATGGTGGGGTGGGCGCCGTCGGTCACCGCGAACAGCGAACCGCCATACATGGATCCGACGATGTTGCGCGTGCGCCGCAGCAGGGGCAGCTTGATGCGGATGTGCTGGAAATCGTGCGACACATGCAGCACCCGCCCGCCGGTGGCCCGGAATGCCGGATGCAGGTTGAATCCCACCCGCATCAGGCGCGCGCGCCAGGCCGGCGACAGGCGTTTGAACCAATAGGGCTTCACGGCTTTTCCATCCGGCTTGCGTCACATGGCCTCGAACAGGCCCGCCGCGCCCATGCCGGTGCCGATGCACATCGTCACCAGACCGTACTTGCCGCCGGTGCGGCGCAGCCCGTGCATCAGTGTGGCGGTGCGGATCGCGCCGGTCGCGCCCAGCGGGTGGCCCAGCGCGATGGCGCCGCCCAGCGGGTTGACCTTGGCCGGGTCGAGCTGGAGCTCGCGCATCACCGCCAGCGATTGCGCGGCGAAGGCTTCGTTCAGTTCGATCCGGTCCAGGTCGTCCTGGGCGATGCCGGCGCGCGCCAGCACCTTGGGAATGGCGGCCATGGGGCCGATGCCCATGATCTCGGGCGGCACGCCGGCCACGGCGAAGCTGACGAAGCGCGCCAGCGGGCTGAGGTTGAATTCGCGCAGCACCCGCTCGGACACCAGCACCACCGCGGCGGCGCCGTCCGACATCTGCGAGCTGTTGCCGGCGGTGACGCTGCCGCGGGCGGCGAACACGGGCTTGAGCCGCGCCAATCCCTCGGCGCTGCTGTCGGGGCGCGGGCCTTCGTCGACTTCGACCAGGCGGCGGCTCTCGCGCACGTCGCCCTTGGACCCGCCGGGCAGCCGCGTCACCACCTCGAACGGCGTGGTCTCGGCGCGGAAATGGCCGGCCGCGATGGCGGCGTTGGCCTTCTGCTGCGAGGCCAGCGCGAACGCGTCCTGGTCTTCGCGCGACACCTTCCATTGCTCGGCGACCTTTTCGCCCGTCAGGCCCATGCCGAAGGCCATGCCGATGTTCTCGGGGTGCGAGAAGATGGCCGGGTTGAGCGACACCTTGTTGCCCATGATCTGCGGCATGGCGCTCATGGATTCGGTGCCCGAGCCGATCATGATGTCGGCTTCCCCGGTGCGGATGCGGGCGGCGGCGTCGGCCACCGCCTGCAGCCCGGAGGCGCAGAAGCGATTGACGGTGACGCCGGCCACGCTTTGCGGCAGGCCGGCCAGCAACAGGCCGATGCGCGCCACGTTCATGCCCTGTTCGGCTTCCGGCATGGCGCAGCCGGTGATGACGTCGTCGATGCGCGCCGGATCCAGCCACGGCGTCTGCTTCAGCACGCCCCGCAGCGCCGCCGCCAGCATGTCGTCGGGCCGCGTGGTGGCATACACCCCATTGCGCTTGCCCACCGGCAACCGCGTCGCCGCAACGATGTAAGCCTCTTGAATCTGCTTGCTCATATCATTTCCTCGTATCCATAACGATCACCCTCTATGCACACCACGGTCCCCCACAAGCGGGGCCGCGCGGATCCGGCTCCGCCGGTCCGCCACCGGCGCCTCTGGGGGAGGCGCCGCAGGCGCTAGGGGGGGCTTAATTCCGCAATGGCTTGCCCGTGTCCAGGGTGTGGCGGATGCGGGCCTGGGTCTCGGGCGTGCGCAGCAGCGCGACGAACTCCTTGCGCTCGACCGCCAGCAGCCATTCCTCGTCGACCTTGGCGCCCGTCTCGACCTCGCCGCCGCACAGCGCCACCGCGGCGCTGCGGGCCACGCGGTAGTCGTGGGCGCTGATCATGCCGCCTTCGCGCATGTTGACCAGCACCATCTCGAAGTTGGCGATGCCGTTGCGGCCGGCCACGGGTACGTCCTGCAGCCGCGGGGGCGGCGCGTAGCCGGCGGTGGCGGCGGCGCGCGCCTGGCCGATGGCCACGAACAGCAGCTCGCCGGGATGGAACAGCACGATGTCCTGCTCGCGCGCAAAGCCCAGGTCCACCGCCTCGATGGCGCTCTTGGCGACCCGCGCCATGGCGATGGTCTGGAACACCGGCTGCAGGAACGGGAACACCTCGCCGGGCGTGGCCGTCTTTGCCGCCAGCGCCGCGGCGCGGCCGGCGAATTCCTTGCTGCCGCCGCCGGCCGGGATCAGGCCCACGCCCGCCTCGACCAGGCCGATGTAGCTTTCCAGCGCCAGCACGCGGTGCGAGGCGTGCATCAGGAATTCGCAGCCGCCGCCCAGCGCCATGCCCTGCACGGCCGCCACGGTGGGGATCTGCGCGTATTTGAAGGCCTGCGAGGTGCGCTGGAACTTCTCGACGGTGGCTTCCAGCATGTCCCACTGGCCGGCGGCGCAGGCTTCGGACACCTGTTGCAGGTTGGCGCCCACCGCGAATGGCGCGTCATGCCAGATCACCAGGCCGTCGAACTCGCGCTCGGCGCGGGCCACGGCCTGCAGGATGCCTTCGAGCACCTCGGCGCCCAGCGTGTGGTTCTTGGACGTGACCGACAGGATGGCGATGCCGGCGTCGACCTCGGGCAGGTTCCACAGGCGCACGCCTTCGTTTTCCCAGACCGTGGTGCCACGGTCGTCGGGGCCTTCGCCGAACACGCGCTCGGGGAACAACTGGCGCCGGTAGACCGGCAGCGCCGAGCGCGGATGCAGCTTGCCGCTGCGCGCGGAATACGAGCCGGCCGGCGTGTGCACGCCCTGGCGCTCGGGCTCCAGGGCCCAGGCCGGCAGCGGCGCGTCGCTCATGGCGCGGCCGGCGGCGATGTCTTCGGCGACGGCGCGGGCGATGGCCTGCCAGCCGGCGGCCTGCCAGGTCTCGAACGGGCCCTGGGCCCAGCCGAAGCCCCAGCGCATGGCCAGGTCCAGGTCGCGGGCGTTGTCGGCCACCTGGCCGAGCTGCACCGCGCTGTAGTGGAAGATGTCGCGGAACAGGCTCCACAGGAACTGGGCCTGCGGATGCTCGCTGGCGCGCAGCGCGGCGAAGCGCCTGGCCGGATCGCGTTCTTTCAGCAGCGCGGCGACCTCGTCGGCGAGCTTGCCGGCGCTGGGCCGGTAGTCCTGCGCCTGCAGGTCCAGCACCTGGATCTCGCGGCCGGCCTTGCGGTAGACGCCGGCGCCGCTTTTCTGGCCCAGCGCGCCCTTGGAGATCAGGGCCGACAGCCAGGCGGGCAGCGTGAAATAGCGGTGCCAGGGATCGTCCGGCAGGTTCTTGTCCATGGTGCCGACCACGTGGGCCAGCGTGTCCAGGCCGACCACGTCGGCGGTGCGGTAGGTGGCGCTCTTGGGACGGCCGATCTTGGGGCCGGTGAGGGCGTCGACCTCGTCGAAGCCCAGGCCCAGGCGCTGAGTGTGGTGCATGGCGGCCAGGATCGAGAACACGCCGATGCGGTTGGCCACGAAGTTGGGCGTGTCGAGCGCGCGGATCACGCCCTTGCCCAGGGCGGAGGTCAGCCAGGTCTCGAGCTGGTCCAGCACCGGCGCCTGGGTGTGCGCGGTGGCGATGATTTCCACCAGGCGCATGTAGCGCGGCGGATTGAAGAAATGGATGCCGCAGAAGCGGTCGCGCAGCGCGGCCGGCAGGGCGTTGGCCAGCGCGTCGATCGACAGGCCGGAGGTATTGGAGGCGATGATGGCGCCGGGCGCGACGTGCGGCGCGATGCGCTCGTACAGCGCGGTCTTCCAGTCCATGCGCTCGGCGATCGCTTCGATGATCAGGTCACAGCCGCGCAGTTGTTCGATATGGTCGTCGTAGTTGGCCGGGGTGATCAGGGCCAGGCGCGCGGGGCTGGCCAGCGGCGCGGGCTCCAGCTTCTTCAGGCCGGCCAGGGCTTTCTTGACGATGCCGTTGCGGTCGCCTTCGGGCGCGGCGAGGTCGAACAGCGTGACGGGCACGCCGGCGTTGGCCAGGTGGGCGGCGATCTGCGCGCCCATGACGCCGGCACCCAGCACGGCGACGTGTTTGACGACGAACTTGCTCAAGGAAGTCTCCTGAAAAGGCGGGCGGAAGACGGGGCCGGCCCGTCATCCGCCCCGGCGGGGCTAGAAGCGGGACGACAGTTGCAGGCCGAAGATGTGGCCGCTGCTGTCATAGGTGCCCGCGACGCGGCCCTTCGTCAATGCGTTGCCGGACGTGGTGTCGATATCCGTCTTGCGCAGGTACAGATAGGTATAGCCCAGATCCAGCGTGGTGCTCTTGGTGGCCTGCCACTGCACGCCCGTCGAGAACCAGTAGCGGTCGTTGTCGGGCAGCGAGGTGGGCCGGTCCTCGGCCTTGTGGACCGGCGACTGGTCGTAGGCCAGGCCAAACTTCCACTTCCAGTCCGGCGCGAACTTGTAGGTCGTGCCCACGGCGATGCGCCAGGTGTCGCGGAAGTTCAGCGGCAGGTCGTCATCGCGCGCGCCGGCGCCGGAGTTGCGGATCTTCAGGTCGGGGATGCTGCTCCAGCCGGTCCACGAGATGTCGCCCAGCAGTTCCCACTTCTCGTTGAGCTGATGGGTGGCGCTCAGGATCAGCGTATCAGGCAGGTCGACCGAGGCCTTGGCGTCGAACGAGACCGACTGGCGGGTCGGGCCGATGTTGTCGATGTCGGTGTCGCCCTTGGCCGTGTGCTTGATCTTGGAGCGGTACGACAGGCCGATGCGGGTGTCTTCGGTAGGTTGCAGCATGAAGCCCACGTTCCAGCCCCAGGCGTCGCCCTTCAGGTTGAGGTCGGCGTCGCCGTTGGTGATGAACGTGCCGCCGCCTGGCAGGGCCACGGGCACCACGGTCTTCTTCTTGTAGTTGGCGTCGATGTGCTGCCAGTTCACGCCGAAGCCCATCGAGAACTTGTCATTGACCTTGTAGGCGATCGACGGGTTGATGTTGATCGTCTTGATCTCGAATTTGTTCGAGTGGTATTGGCCTTCCCAGCCCTTGTCGTATTCGGTCATCAGGCCGAACGGCGCGCCGATGCCCAGGCCGATGAACCACTGGTCGCTCAATTGCCACGAGCCGTACAGGTTGGGCACGACGCCCAGGTTGCCGGCGTCGCCGCCGTCACCGCCGGTGGGGCGGGTGCCGCCCAGCGCCGTCGGATTGCGGGTGTTGCCGTTGTCCGAGAACTTGAACGAGGGTTTGATCAGGTTGACGCCGCCCGAGACATTGATGCCCGGCAGGTAGGTCATGCCCGCCGGGTTGTAGTAGATGATGCTGGCGTTTTCCGGATTTGCCGCCGAGCCCGCGTAAGCGTTGCCCAGGCCGCTGGCGTTCTGCTCCAGGAGCTGAAAGCCGGCGCCGTGGGCGGCGCTGGTGGCGCCCAGGCCGACCACAATGGCCGACAGGGTGCTCAGGGACAATGAACGTCTGCTCATGGTACTGCCTCCTCATGTTGGATAGGTATGTCTCTATGGCACTGCCGGTCTCGTCGTCCCGGTCTATCCGGCTCAAGGGGGGCCAGGCCGGTTTGGTTTGTTGACGCGTTGCTGCGTTAGGCACTGCGACTGCTCTGGTAATGCAGGGGGCCGCCCGTGAACGGCGCGAAGCCGGTTCCGAAGATCACGCCGGCGTCGGCCAGGTCGGCGTCGGCCACCACGCCGGCCTCGACCCGCTCGCGGGTGGCATCGATCAAAGGCTGGATCAGGCGCTCTGCCAGGCCGGCCGGCGCCTGTGCGCCGCCGTGGCCGTCCTTGACCGGCTTGCCGTCGCGCCAGGTGTAGAAGCCGCGCCCGCTTTTCTTGCCCAGGTCGCCGCGCGCCAGCTTCTCGGCCAGGCAGCGCGGCGGCTCGGCGCCGCCAGCCAGCTCCTGCCCGGCCGCGCGGGCGATGTCCAGGCCGACCGTGTCCGCCAGTTCGAGCGGGCCCATCGGCATGCCGAACGCCACCATGGCCGCGTCCACGGCGGCTGGCGATAGACCTTCATCGATATTTCGCATGGCCTGAAGCATATACGGTGCCAGCACCGCATTGACCAGGAAACCGGGGGCACTACGCACCGGCAAGGCCAATTTTCCGATCTGTCCTACAAAGGCGTTGGCGCGCGCCAGCGTTTGCGAGGCAGTGCCGTCCGCATGCACGACTTCCACCAGCGGCATCTTGGCCACGGGGTTGAAGAAGTGGATGCCGATCAGCCGTTCGGGGCGGGCCAGCCCGGCGCTCAGCGTTTCCAGCGACAGGCTGGAGGTGTTGGTGGCCAGCAGCGCGTCGGCCTTCATGCGCGGCTCCAGCGATTGGTACAGCCCGCGCTTGGCCTCGGGGTTCTCGCTGATGGCCTCGATCACCACGTCGGCCAGCGGTACGCCGCCGCCGGCGGGGTCGGGCATCAGCCGGTCGAAGGCGGCGCGGGCCGCGCGCCGGTCCTTCAGGCGGCGCGCGAACAGCGTCGCGGCGCGCTTGATGGCGGGCGCGATGCGGGCCATGTCCTGGTCCTGCAGCGTCACGGTCAGGCCCTTGAGCGCGCACCAGGCGGCGATGTCGCCGCCCATCACACCCGCGCCGACCACGTGCACGTGGCGCACCGGCGCGATGCCGGGCTGGCGGCCGTTGGCCTTCAGGCGTTCCTGCAGCCGGAACACGCGCAGCAGGTTGCGGGCGGTATCCGAGGCGATGATGGTGTCGATCAGCGCCGGCGCCTGCAAGGCGTTGCCGCCGTGCTTTTCCCAGAGTTCGATGATGGCGGGCGCGGCCGGGTAGTGGCCCAGCGGATCCTTGGCGGTGACCTGTTTGCGGGCGCGCTTGGCGGCGACTGCCTTGAGCGGCCAGCGGTTGAGCCAGGCGCCCAGGCCGCGCGCGCGGCGCGGCGGCTTGCCCGACAGCACCATGCCGCGCGCCGCCGCCTGCAGCAGGCGGGTCGGCAC
>NZ_CADIJW010000077.1 GCF_902859745.1 Achromobacter dolens
TCATTTATGCCGAACGCTTCACCGACCCGTATCGCTGAGATAGCATCAACAAGCCTGACCGATCCTCGGCCAGGCGTTTAATGCCTTAAACACAAAAATACTGACACTCCCCCGCAAAAGGCCGCCCGCGCGGCCGGCTTGCGGCGGGCCCCGCAAGACCCTCCCTCCAGCTCCGATGTGCGCCAAAACGCCAAGCACACAGCTCGCCCCAGAGACCGTCATTACGTCTCATCGCGAGCGCGTGGCGGGGTCGGTGGGGGATGGCGGGGCGTGTAGATGCGCCCGAGGGAATCCGTAGGGAGCCGAAGGCGGACGAGGATGACGAAGGGGCAGTCCGGAGCGAACGCTCCGGACCGCAATCGTAGCCCCGCCATCCCCCACCGACCCCGACACGCGCGCCTCAAGAACCTACTCCATTCGCGACAACCAACAACACCCTACAATCTCCGCCATGTCGACCCTCCGCCTCTTCTACGCCCTCTGGCCCGAGCCTGACCTGGCTGACACGCTGTCCACCTGGGCCACTCAAGCCCAACCGCACAGCCATGGCCGCGCCATGCGCACGGAAACCCTGCACATGACGCTGGCCTTCCTGGGCTCCGTGGAAAAGGAGATCGCCGACGAACTCATCGACGCCACCCCCTACCATCGCCTGCATCCGGGCACGGTCACCCTGGACCGTTACGGCGTCTTCGCCCGCCCGCGCATTCTCTGGGCCGGGCCCGCGCAGACTCCGGATTCGCTGCAGGCCAGCCACGACGGCCTGTGGCTCTGGCTGTCGGCGTTCGGCTTCGCGCCGCCGACGCAGCCCTTCCGCCCCCACGTCACGCTGCTGCGCAACATCGAGCGCAACGACCCGCCGGCCGACGCCCCGCCGCCCGTGACCTGGCGCTATGACCGCATGGTGCTGGTGGCGTCCGAATCCACCGAGGGCGGCAGCCGCTACCGCGTCGTCGCCCGTTCGAAACCGCAGCCGGACTGAGGCCACGACCCGGTGCTCTGGCACAATCGAGCGCGTCGCAACGACTTAGGATCTCCATGATCATCCTGCTCGACCAAGACGGCGTGCTGGCCGACTTCGAACATGCCTTCATCGACGCCTGGCGCGCGCGCCACCCCGGCATCGCGCCGGTGGCGTTCGAGGACCGCAAGTCCTTCTACATCCGCGAGGACTACGCGCCCGAACTGCGCGGCATGGCCGAGGCCATCTACACCGCGCCCGGCTTCATCCGCAACCTGCCGCCGGTGCCGGGGGCGCTGGAAGCCGTGAAGGAGCTGCTGGCGCTGGGCATGGACGTGCGCATCTGCACCTCGCCGCTGTCGCAGTTCGAGAACTGCGTCGCCGAGAAATACCTGTGGGTCGAGAAACACCTGGGACGGGAGGCCACCAGCCGGCTGATCCTGACCAAGGACAAGACCCTGGTGCACGGCAATCTGCTGATCGACGACAAGCCGTTGATACAAGGCGCCGTCAAGCCGCGCTGGAAGCACATCCTGTTCGACGCGCCCTACAACCGCCAGGTCACCGACCGTCCGCGCATCACCTGGGGCAACTGGCGCAACGTGCTGGCGGGCGAGCTGTATACGGCCGACGAATGACGGCCGGATGACATCCTGACGGCGGGGTGGCCGGCCCTGTTCAGCGGCCGGGGTTGGGACTATCCTGTGGTGCTGTATCCCCACCTCTGGAGGAGCCTGCACCATGAATCTGCACCGACTGCTCAAGCAGCGAGAAGCCGACCACAAGCCCTTGCGCGTAGCGCTGCTGGGCGCCGGAAAGTTCGGCGCGATGTTCATGAGCCAGGCCCCCCGCACGCCCGGCATGCGGCTGGTGGCGGTGGCCGACCTGACGCCCGACCGCGCCCGCGCCGCGCTCACCCGCGTCGGCTGGCCGGCGACGGCGCTCAATGCCGCCAGCCCGGGAGACGCGCTCAAGAACGGCAAGGTCTACTTCACTGACGATCCGCTCGCCGTGATCGCCAGCCCCGAGGTAGACATCGTCATCGACGCCACCGGCCAGGCGGCCGCCGGCATCGGCCACGTGCTGGCCTGCTGCGAGCACGGCAAGCACATCATCATGGTCAACGTCGAGGCCGACGCGCTGGCGGGCCCCTTGCTGGCGCGACGCGCGCGCGAAGCCGGCATCGTCTATTCGCTGGCCTACGGCGACCAGCCGGCGCTGATCTGCGAGATGGTGGACTGGGCGCGCGCGGCAGGCTTCGAGGTGATGGCGGCCGGCAAGGGCACCAAGTACCTGCCCGAGTTCCACACTTCCACGCCCGACACCGTCTGGCCGTACTACGGCTTCACCGCCGAGATGGTGGCGGCCGGCGACTTCAACGCGCAGATGTTCAACAGTTTCCTGGACGGCACCAAGAGCGCCATCGAGATGGCGGCGGTGTCCAACGCCACCGGCCTGCTGCCCTCGCCGTCCGGCCTGCATTTCCCGCCCTGCGGCGTGGACGACCTGGCGCGCGTGCTGCGGCCGCGCGAGGATGGCGGCATCCTGCACCATCGCGGCCAGGTGGAAGTGATTTCCTCGCTCGAACGCGACGGCCGACCGGTGTTCCGCGACCTGCGCTGGGGCGTGTACGTGACGCTGGCCGCCGATAGCGACTACGTGCGGCGCTGCTTCAAGGAATACGGCCTGGTCACCGATCCCAGCGGCAACTACACCGCCATGTACAAACCGTATCACCTGATCGGCCTGGAACTGGGCATCAGCGTGGCCAGCGTCGGCCTGCGGCGCGAGCCCACGGGAGCGCCGGCCGGCTGGCATGGCGACGTGGTGGCCACGGCCAAGCGCGACCTGCAGGCTGGACAACTGCTGGACGGCGAAGGCGGCTACACCGTGTACGGCCGGCTGATGCCGGCGCGCGACTCGGTCGACGAAGGCTACCTGCCGTTGGGCCTGTCGCACCAGGTCAAGCTCAAGCACGCGGTGCGGCAGTCGCAGGCGATCCGCTGGAGCGACGTGGAATATGACGATCGTTCGGCCGCGGTGCAGTTCCGTCGCGAGATGGAACAGACCTTCGCCTGAACGCGGCGGACGCCGGCGGGCCCGGACGCCGGCGGCGTGGCCGGGGCGCCGAGGCGCCCGATGGCCGCGTCAGACCGGCGGCGAACGTTCCGCCTGGAACAACCGCAGGCGGTCGGCGGCGTTGCGCAGGTGCTGCTCGGCGGCCTTGCCGGCGGCATCGGGATCCCCGCCCTCGATGGCGGCGAAGATCGCCTGGTGTTCGCTCTGCACGGCCGCCATGCGCTCGGCATACATGCGCGCCGTGTTGTTGCGCGCGCTGCGGATGACGCGCCGCACATTCGCTTCCAGGTAGTCGTTCAGCGCCACCAGGTGGGGGTTGTGCGTGGCCTGCACGATGGCCTGGTGGAACTGGTAGTCCTCTTCGTCGCCCAGCTTGTCGTTGATGAGCGCGTACTCCATGCCCACCAGCGCCTGGCGCATCTTCTTCAGGTCGGGTTCGGTGCGGCGCTGCGCCGCGTAGCGCGCGGCGGTGACTTCGATCGACAGCATCAGCTCCAGGATGTGCTCCAGGTCCTGGTTGTCGCCCGGCGTGGGCGCGGCGATGCGGAAGGCGTTGCGCTGGAAGTTCGGGTCGACGAACACGCCGCTGCCTTGCTGCGAGGTGATCAGGCCTTCGGATTTCAGGCGCGCCAGCGCCTCGCGCACCACGGCGCGGCTGACCGAATAGATCTCGGTCAACTGCTTTTCGGTGGGCAGGCGGTCGCCGGGCGCCAGCGTGCCCTGGCGGATCTGCTCGGCCAGCGCGTCGGCCACGCCCGCCGAAAGCGAATGCCTGGGCGCGGCGCGCTGCGGGTCGGAGTCCTGTGCTTGAGTGGGCTGCATGGGGAATCGTTAAAACGTGAAGGCGGCTCGCGGCGGGGAAGCCCCTGGGACGCGCCGGCCCGTGGTTATAGGAATTCTCGACGTTTCACTGCGGCGGCGCCCTTGAAAATTATAGGATTTTGCCGGAATCAAGGGCGCGGCCGTTTCAGACTTTACGCGATATAGATGCCGCCGTTCACCTGCATCACCTCGCCCGTCACGAAACCGGCCAGCGGCGAGCACAGGAAGGCGATCGCGCCGGCGATTTCCTCGGCCGTGCCGAAGCGCCGCAACGGCGTGCTCTCCAGCAACTGCGCGCCCTTCTGGCCGATCAGGTCGTGCGTCATGGAGGTGGCGATGATCCCAGGCGCCACCGCGTTCACGCGGATCTGCGGCGCCAGCTCCAGCGCCAGGCTGCGGGTGAAGCTCTGCACCGCGCCCTTGGAGGCCGAATAGGCCGCGTGCGCGTAGCTGCCGCGCTGCGCCGCCAGCGACGTCAGCAGCACGATCGAGCCGTTCTGGCGCAGGTGGCGCTGAGCGGCGCGGCACACGTAGAAGGTGCCGTCCAGGTTGACGCCCATGAGCTTCTTCCAGGCCTCGTCGCTGGTGTCCTTGACCAGTTGCTCGGGGTAGATGCCGGCGCAATGCACCAGGTGGTCGATGCCGCCGAAATGCTGCGCGGCGCGTTCCAGCACCCTGTCGCAATCATGCGAGGCGGCCACGTCCAGCGCGTGCACGAACACCCGCTGGCCGCTGGCGTCCAGCTCGGCGGCCACCTCGTCCAGGCGCGCCTTGTCGATGTCGGTGAGCACCAGCCGGGCGCCATGGGCGGCCATCAGCCGCGCGGTCGCCAGACCGATGCCATTGCCGGCGCCGGTGATGGCCACTACCTGTCCTTCGAACGAAATCATGCTGTCTCCAAAGCGCTTTTTCGGGGGCACGCGCCCGCTCCCGGGGCGCCGCCGACGGTTCGATTGAACCGCCAAATGCATCGCTTGACACGGGAAAAACGCTTGCCCTATGATTTATCGGACAACTTAATAAAGTTGCCTGACAACTTGTGTTGAAAGCGTAAAGCAACTGGCGATTTCAGGCAAGCGGGTCGGAAAAACACGGCCAACGGCCGCATGACAGGCAGGGGACAACCAGGTGGAAATCACCGGCAGCACAACCGTATTCGCGATCGCGGCCGACCCGATCGCGCACGTCAAGACGCCCCAGCGGCTCAACGCCCTGCTGCGCGAGCGCGGCATCGACGCCGTCATGGTGCCGTTCCACGTGGCCGCCGCCGGCCTGCCCGGCCTGTTCGCGGGCCTGCGCGGCCTGGCCAACCTGGGCGGACTGGTGGTCACCGTGCCCCACAAGGAAAGCGCCGCCGCGCTGTGCGACGCCCTCACCCCCGCCGCCGAACTGATCGGCGCCGTCAACGCCGTGCGGCTGCGCGACGGCTGCCTGACCGGCGGCAACTTCGACGGCCTGGGCTTCGTCGCCGGCCTGCGCGGCCAGGGCCATGAGCCCGCCGGCCGCCACGTCTACCTGGCGGGCCTGGGCGGCGCCGGCAAGGCCATCGCCTGCGCCATCGCCGAGGCCGGCCCGGCCAGCCTGCGCCTGTACAACCGTTCGCGCGGCAAGGCCGAGGCGTTTGCCGAGCGCCTGGCGCGCCACTATCCCGGCCTGGCCATCAGTGTGGCCGGCCCGCGTCCCGAGCCCTGTGACATCGCCATCAACGCGACCACCCTGGGCCTGGACGACAACGATCCCCTGCCCTTCCCGCTGGATGCCCTGGCGCCCGGCGCCGTGGTGGCCGACGCCGTCATGAGCCGTGTCGACACGCCGCTGCTGCGCGCCGCGGCCGCACGCGGCTGCCGCACCCATCCCGGCCTCTACATGCTGGAAGGACAACTCACCGAAATTGCCCGCTTCCTGGGCATAGAAGAGCCGCATTCCTAAGCGCGCTTGCTTGATTCACGGACCTACCACTCCCGTTCCACGGAGGAGACACGCATGAAATTGGCTTTCACCACCGGCCTGTTGTGCCTGGCCGGCATTGCCGCATCGGCCCAGGCCGCGCCCGTCAAGATCGGCCTGATCGAGACGCTGTCCGGCCCGCAGGCCTCGACCGGCCTGATGTTCCGCGCCGCGGTCAAGTACCAGTTGGACCGCATCAACGCCGCCGGCGGCTGGAACGGCCAGCCGCTCGAACTGGTCGAGTTCGACAACCAGGGCGGCCCCGTGGGCGCCTCCGACCGCTTCCGCGCCGCGGCCGCCGAAGGCGTGCAGATCCTGGTACAGGGCTCGTCGTCGGCCATCTCCGGCCAGCTCACCGAGGACGTGCGCAAGCACAACCTGCGCAATCCCGGCAAGGAAGTGGTGTTCCTGAACGTGGGCGGCGAGGCCCTGGAACTGACCGGCCAGAAGTGCCACTTCTACCACTTCCGCTTCACCACCAACGCCGACCTGCGCGTCAAGGCGCTGGCCTCGGTCATGTCGGCCGACGGCACGCTGGGCAAGCGCGTCTACGCCATCAACCAGAACTACTCCTGGGGCCAGGACATGGAAGGCGCCACCGAGCGCTTCGCCAAGCAGTACGGCTATGAAGTGGTCGGCAAGACGCTGCACGAAGTCAACAAGATCCAGGACTTCGCGCCCTACGTGGCCCGCATCCGCTCGGCCAATCCCGACACCGTCATCACCGGCAACTGGTCCAACGACCTGCTGTTGCTGATGAAGGCCACGCAATCGGCCGGCCTGAAGGTGCGTTTCGCCACCGTGTTCCTGGACCAGGTCGGCAACCTCGCCAACGCCGGCGAGGTCGCGCTGGGCCACTACATCGCCCACCCCTACAACATCGAGGCCGCGGGCGAGGAAGGCGCCAAGTTCGCCGAGGACTACAAGGCCAAGACCGGCCACTACCCCAGCTACACCGAGCCGCAGACCGTGATCGGCATCACCTTCCTGGGCGAAGCGCTCAAGCAGGTCAAGCCCAAGGACGGCAAGCTGTCGGTGCCGGACCTGGCGCGCGCGCTGGAGAAGGTCACCTACACCTCGCCGCTGGGCACCTACACCATGCGCGCCGAAGACCACCAGGTGCAACTGCCGATGGTGGTGTCCAAGGTCGGCAAGAACGCCAAGTACAAGGCCGACGGCACCGACATGGGCTTCGAGCCGGTCAAGGTGCTGTCCGCCGCGGACGTGTCCGCGCCGGTGCAGGCCACCTGC
Organism: Achromobacter dolens; assembly: GCF_902859745.1. Taxonomy (GTDB): domain Bacteria; phylum Pseudomonadota; class Gammaproteobacteria; order Burkholderiales; family Burkholderiaceae_B; genus Achromobacter; species Achromobacter dolens. The sequence goes on from NZ_CADIJW010000077.1 coordinate 7,061, forward strand.
AAGATGGTTCGCCCGGACTGATGATGACGCGACGGCCGCGGACGGCATGCCGTCCGCGGCCACTCGCCAATAAAACGCTCACCGGCGCGGGGCCGGAAAAAACAGGGCGTGATCGATCGCCAGGCGCCCGGCGCCTGCGCGCAAGGATTTTGGAGCGGACATGGAATACTTTACCGTCTCGCTGTTGAACGGCGTGATTTACGGCCTGCTGCTATTCATGGTGTCGGCGGGCCTGACACTGATCTTCGGAATGATGGGCGTGCTCAACTTCGCGCACGCCTCGTTCTACATGATAGGCGCGTACGCCGCCTATACCCTGACGCCCGTCACCGGGTTCTGGACCGCGCTGGTGCTGGCCACCGTCATCGCCGGCGTGCTCGGCATGGGCGTGGAGCGCTTCTTCCTGCGCCGCGTGCACAAGTTCGGCCACGCGCAGGAACTGCTGGTGACCTTCGGCCTGGCGTTCATCGTCGCCGAGCTCATCAAGCTGTTCTACGGGGATTTCCCGGTCGACTACCGCGTGCCGCAGTTCCTGAACTTCGCGGCCTTCCGCGTGTTCGACGCCGACTACCCGTTCTACCGCCTGCTGATGGGCGGCGTGTCGCTGGCGATGTTCGCGGTGATCTACCTGCTGCTGTCGCGCACCCGCGTCGGCATCGTGGTGCGCTCGGCCATCTACCGGCCGCGCATGGCCGAGGCGCTGGGGCACAACGTGCCGCTGGTGTTCATGAGCGTGTTCGGCGTGGGCGCGGCGATGGCCGGCCTGGCGGGCGCGGTCGCGGGCGCCTTCTACACCACCAATCCGAACATGGCGTTGGAACTGGGCGTGCTGGTGTTCGTGGTGGTGGTCGTGGGCGGCCTGGGCTCGCTTGAAGGCGCCATGATCGCCTCGCTGCTGATCGGCCTGATCAGCTCGTTCTCGGTCGGCATCGACGCCAGCCTGGCGACGCTGTTCGGCCTGTTCGGCGCCGGCGAGTGGGCCGAGAGCGTGGGCGGCCTGATGACGGTGAAGATCTCCAGCCTGGCGGCGACCCTGCCCTTCCTGCTGATGCTGGTGGTGCTGCTGGTCAAGCCCTCGGGCCTGAAGGGAGAACAGGCATGAACCAGACTTCCTCGCGCCGCGCCACCGCCAGCCTGCTGTTGCTCGCCTGCGTGGCCGCGTTGTGCGCGCTGCCGTGGCTGCTGCCCGCCGGCCAACTGGTCGCGGCGGTGCAGATGCTGATCGCGGCGCTGTTCGCCTGCGCCTTCAACCTGCTGGCCGGCCAGGGCGGCATGCTGTCCTTCGGCCACGCGGCCTACTTTGGCGTCGGCACCTTCGCCACCATCCACGCCATGAATGCGCTGGGCGGCGCGGGCCTGTTGCCGACGCCGCTGATGCCGCTGGCCGGCGGCGTGGCCGGCCTGCTGTTCGGCCTGGTCGCGGGCTGGTTCGCCACCATGCGCGCCGGCGTTTACTTCTCGATGATCACGCTGGCGCTGGCCGAGCTGCTGCACGCGCTGGCGCCGCACCTGAAGGGCGTGTTCGGCGGCGAGGCCGGCCTGTCGGCCATGCGCATGCCGGCATGGGGCTTCACCTTCGGCTCGGACGTCGAGGTGTACTTCCTGGTGCTGGCCTGGGTGCTGGTGTCGCTGGCCGCGCTGTATGGCCTGACCCGCACGCCGCTGGGCCGGCTGACGCTGGGCCTGCGCGAAAACGCCAACCGCCTGCGCTACCTGGGCTACCGACCGCACACGCTCAAGACCATGGTGTTCGCGCTGTCGGCCATGTTCGCCGGCATCGCAGGCGGCCTCCAGGCATTGAACATCGAGGCCGGCAACTACGTGCTGTTCGAGGTCAAGCTGTCGACCGACGCGGTGCTGTTCGCCTACATCGGCGGCGTCAACGCCTTCCTCGGCCCGGTGCTGGGCGCCTCGATCCTGACCTTCCTGTCGCAGACGCTGGCCGACATCACCCGTTCGTGGCTGCTGTACCAGGGCATCCTGTTCGTGCTGGTGATGCTGTTCGTGCCGGACGGCCTGGTCGGGCTGGTGCAGCGCGCCGCCAGGTCGCTGCGCCAGCGCGGGCTGGCCGACTGGCTGCCGCGCGCCGCGGTGTCCGTCGCCGGCGGCCTGCTGCTGACCGGCGCCACGGTGTTCTCGGTGGAACTGCTGCAACGCATGTTCGCGCGCGACTACCGCTCGCTGCTGGCGATGAACCCCGATGCCGGCTGGCCCGCCATTTCCCTGTTCGGCCACGACTGGGCGCCGCTGGCGCTGTCGACCTGGCTGCTGCCGCTGGCGCTGTTCGCGGCGGGCCTCCTGGCCTGCCGCTGGGCGCTGGCCCTGTGGCGCGGCGAGGCTGAGGCCGCGCCCGTGCTGGAGACCGCGAAATGAGCCACGAGATCCTGACCCTGACCGACGTGCGCAAGTCCTTCGGCGACGCGCAGATCATCCGCGGCGTCAACCTGAAGGTCGAGGCCGGCGAACGCCACGCCGTCATCGGCCCCAACGGCGCCGGCAAGTCCACGCTGTTCCACCTGATGTCCGGCTCGTTCGCGCCGACCTCGGGCGACATCAGCCTGCGCGCGCGCCCGATCGGCGGCCTGCCGCCCGAACGCATCAACCGTCTCGGCCTGGCGCGTTCGTTCCAGATCACCAACGTGTTCCCGCGCCTGTCGGTGCGCGAGAACCTGCGGCTGGCGGTGCTGCGCATGCACGGCCTGGTCTACAACTTCTGGCGCCCCATCGCGCGCCACCGCGCCGTCAACGAGAACGTCGACCAGCTGCTGGAAAAAGTGCGTCTGGCGCCCAAGCAGCACACCGCCGCGGGCGACCTGAACTACTCCGAGCAGCGCTCGCTGGAAATCGGCATGACGCTGGCCTCGCGGCCCAAGGTGATCCTGCTGGACGAGCCGATGGCCGGCATGTCTCAGCACGAGGTCGACTACACCGTCGAACTCATCAAGGACGTGACGCGCGACTGCACCCTGCTGATCGTCGAGCACGACATGCAGGTGGTGTTCTCGCTGGCCGACCGCATCAGCGTGCTGGTGTACGGCGAGATCCTGGCCACCGGCACGCCCGCCGAGATCCGCGGCGACGCCCGCGTGCGCGAAGCCTACCTGGGAGAGGAAACGGTATGAGCATGCAATCCCCCCTGCTGGCCCTGCAAGGCGTGCACGCGCACTACGGCAAGAGCCACATCCTGCACGGCATCGACCTGACGGTGGGCCGCGGCGAAGTGGTCAGCCTGCTGGGCCGCAACGGCGCCGGCCGCTCCACCACCATGAAAAGCATCATGGGGCTGGTGGACGTGACGGGCGGCCGCATCGCCATCGAAGGCCGCGACATCACCAACAAGCGGCCTTTCGAGATCGCCCGCGCCGGACTGGGTTTCGTGCCGGAGGAGCGCGAGGTGTTCGCCAACCTGACGGTGGACGAGAACCTGCGCATGGGCGAACAGCCCGTCCGGCCCGACGCGCCGGCCTGGACCATCGAGCAGATGTTCGGCTATTTCCCGCGCCTGAAGGAACGCCGCAATACCCGCGCCGGCAACCTGTCCGGCGGCGAACAGCAGATGCTGACCATGTGCCGCTCGCTCCTGGGCAACCCCAAGGTCATGCTGATCGACGAACCCACCGAGGGCCTGGCGCCCAAGATCGTGGAAGTGATCGCCGACGTGATCCGCGACATCCACCAGCGCGGCGTGTCGGTGGTGCTGGTCGAGCAGAAGCTGACCATCGCGCTGAAGGTCTCCACGCGCGTCAGCGTGATGGGCCATGGCCGCATCGTTTTCGAAGGACCGCCCGCGCAGTTGCATGAGCGCCAGGACGTGGTCCAGGAATGGCTGGCGGTCTGACCGCCTAACGCATCTGTAGAGGCAAGCACTTGGACAATACCCCTGAAGTACGCCACGCCGATCTGCGCGGCAAGAACGTGGTGATCACCGGCGGCGCCAAAGGCATCGGCTACGCCACGGCCGAGGCGTTCGTGCGCCAGGGCGCGCGGGTGGCGCTGCTGGACATGGACCCGGTAGCGCTGGACGCGGCCGTGGCCGGGCTGCGCGCGGCCGGCGGCGAGGCCCTGGCCGCGCAGGCCTCCGTCACCGACGCCGAGGCGGTCGAACGCGCCTTCGCCCAGGTCGAGCAGGCCTGGGGCGGCATCGACGTGCTGGTCAACAACGCCGGCATCTCGGCCAACAAGCCGTCGCTGGAAGTCACCCCCGAGGAATGGCGCCGCGCCGTCGACATCAACCTGACCGGCGTGTTCCTGTGCGCCCAGGCCGCCGGCCGCCGCATGGTGCCCAAGGGCGACGGCTGCATCATCAACCTGGCCTCGATGTACGGCGTGGTGGCCGCGCCCGACCGCGCAGCCTACTGCGCCACCAAGGGCGCGGTGGTGCTGCTGACCGAGACCCTGGCGGTGGAATGGGGCCCGGCGGGCGTGCGCGTGAACGCGCTGGCGCCCGGCTACGTCGAGACCGACCTGGTGCGCGACCTGGCCGCGCGCGGCCGCCTCGACCCCGAACGCCTCAAGCAGCGCACGCCGCTGCGGCGCCTGGCGCGGCCGGCCGAAATGGCCGACCTGGCGGTATTCCTGGCGTCCAGCCAGGCCGCCTACATCACCGGACACACCCTGGTGGCCGATGGCGGCTGGAGCCGCTACAGCTACCTCTGACCGCTTACCTACATTCTGGAGATTCACTCATGGCCACCTACCAACCGCTTGGTTCCCAGGCGCCCTGGCGGCAACTGACGGTCGAGGCCTCGGACTGGCAACAGGCCGACCCGGCGCTGCTGGCCACCATGCTGACGCAACTGCACTGGATCCGCGCCTTCGAGGAAGCGGTGCTGGACCTGGCCGCCGAAGGCCTGGTGCACGGCCCCGCCCACTCGTCGGTCGGCCAGGAAGGCGGCGCCGTCGGCTCGGTGCTGGCGCTCGGCGCCGGCGACCAGATCAACGGCTCGCACCGCGGCCATCACCAGTTCCTGGCCAAAGCGCTACAACACGTCGCGCCGCTGGGCCTGGATCCGCGCAACCCGCTGACGCCCGCCATCGACGAAGTGCTGCACAAGACGCTGGCCGAGATCATGGGCCTGGCGCAAGGCTACTGCCGCGGCCGTGGCGGCAGCATGCACCTGCGCTGGCTGGAAGCCGGCGCGCTCGGCACCAACGCCATCGTCGGCGGCGGCGTGCCGCTGGCGGCCGGCGCGGCCTGGGCCCACCGGCACGCCGGCACCGACCGCGTGGCCGTGACGTACTTCGGCGACGGCGCCGTCAACATCGGCTCGGTGCTCGAGACGATGAACCTGACCGCCGCGTGGAAGACGCCGCTGTGCTTCTTCATCGAGAACAACCGCTACGCCGTGTCCACTACGGTGGAGGAATCGACCGCCGAGCCGCGCCTGTCGGCCCGTGGCCAGGCCTTCAACATCCCGGCCTGGCAGGTCGATGGCATGGATCCGCTGGCCGTGCACCTGGCCATGTCGGAAGCCGTGGCGCACATGCGCGCCGGCAACGGCCCCACCATCATCGAGGTGGACGTCTACCGCTTCTTCCACCAGAACGGCCCCTTCCCCGGCAGCGCCTTCGGCTACCGCAGCAAGGAAGAGGAAGCGCAATGGCGCCGCCGCGACCCGCTCGACAAGATCGCCGCCGAGATGATCGGCCGCCAGTTGATCACCCAGGCCGAGGTCGACGCCCTGCGCCAGCGCTGCAAGGACGTGATGAAGGACGTGTCGGGCCGGCTGACCGAGGCCACCGATGGCGGCAAGCGCCGCGTGCGCGCCGACCTGTGGCCGCGCCCCGACTTCCGCGACGTGGGCCTGCGCAGCGACGGCTCGGAACTGGCCGGCCTGCGCTACCAGGACGCCGCCGACCCTGCCGGCGCCCGCGTCGAGCGCAAGTTCGTGGACGCGGTGGCGGATGTGCTCGACCGCCGCATGGAAACCGACCCCGGCGTGGTGGTGCTGGGCGAGGACGTGCACCGCCTGAAGGGCGGCACCAACGGCGCCACGCGCGGCCTGAAGGACAAGTACCCCGACCGCGTGCTGGGCACGCCGATCTCCGAGAACGCCTTCGCCGGCCTGGGCGGCGGCCTGGCCATGGACGGCCGCTACAAGCCGGTGGTGGAATTCATGTACCCCGACTTCATGTGGGTCGCGGCCGACCAGATCTTCAACCAGATCGGCAAGGCCCGCCACATGTTCGGCGGCGACATCGACGTGCCGTTCGTGCTGCGCACCAAGGTCGCGATGGGCACGGGCTACGGCTCGCAGCACTCGATGGACCCGGCCGGCGTGTTCGCCACCGCGCCGGGCTGGCGTATCGTCGCGCCGTCCACGCCGTATGAGTACATCGGCCTGATGAACACCGCCCTGGCCTCCAAGGACCCGGTGCTGGTGATCGAGCACGTCGATCTCTACGCCTCGTCGGGCGAGGTTCCCGACGGCGACCTGGACTACGCCATTCCGTTCGGCAAGGCGCGCGTGCGCCGCGCCGGCTCCAAGGTCACGGTGCTGACCTACCTGTCGATGGTCAGCCGCGCGCTCAAGGCGGCGGAGGAAACCGGCGTGGATGCGGAGGTGATCGACCTGCGCACGCTGGACCGCGCCAACCTCGACTGGGACACCATCGGCGCCAGCATCCAGAAGACCAACAACGTGCTGATCGTCGAACAGGGCGCGCGCGGCACCTCGTACGGCGCCATGCTGGCCGACGAGATCCAGCGCCGCTACTTCGACTGGCTCGACCAGCCGGTCAAGCGCGTCACCGGCGGCGAGGCCTCGCCCAGCATCTCCAAGGTGCTGGAACGCGCGGCCTTCGCCGACACCGAGGAAGTCATCGCCGGCCTGAACGACGTGCTGGCCGACCTGGGAGAACGCGCATGACGGCCGCCCTGCGCATGAGCGTCCCAATGGAAGTCGGCATCTGCTGCGCCGACCTGGACGCGCTGCTGGCGTTCTACACCGAGGTGGTCGGCCTGACGCTGGTGAGCCGGGTCAGCGTGCCGGCCGACAAGGCCCGCGCCACCGGCCTGACACCGCATGGCTACGACGTGGCGCGCCTGCAGACCTCGTATGGCGAGCGCATCAAGCTGCTGCAGCCGGCCAGGGCGCCGGAGCCGGCGGTGCGCGGCGCCGCCATCCTGGACCGCCAGGGCAGCGCCTACCTGACCTTCATCGTGCATGACCTGGCCGGCACCGTCGAGCGCCTGCGGGCGCGCGGCGTGGTCTTCGACAGCGATCCGGCGCCGATGGAAGTGCGGCCCGGCACCTGGCTGGCCTTCTTCCGCGACCCCGAAGGCAACGTGCTGGAACTGGTCGAATACGACGACCCGGCGGCCTACCGGCCCGACCTGGCCGTGCGCACAGAATAGGACGAACTACACGTGGCACACCTTATCAAGCTCCCCTCCGTCGCGGCCGATGCCGACGCCGGCACGCTGCACCAATGGCTCAAGCAGGAAGGCGACACGGTCGCCGTGGGCGAGGCGCTGGCGGAAATCGAAACCGAGAAGGCAATCGTCGAGATCAACGCCGAACAGGCGGGCGTCTTGGGCCGCATCGTGGTGCAGGCCGGTCCGGCGTCGGTGCCGATCAACACCGTGATCGGCGTGCTGCTGGCGCCGGGCGAGGACGCCAGCGCGATCGACAAGGCGCTGGCGGAACACGGCGCGCAGGCAGCGGCCCAGCCGGCCGTGGCACAGCCTGCCGCAGCGCCGGCCGCGGCGACATATGCCGCGGCTACGCCGACGACCGCGTCTTCGACGGCCGCGCCCGCCGCACGCGACGCCACTGCCGACGCCCCCACGCCCGGCACGCGCCGCTTCGCCAGCCCGCTGGCGCGCCGCCTGGCCGCG
>NZ_CADIJW010000078.1 GCF_902859745.1 Achromobacter dolens
GCACGGGAGAAGCCTGCGCCACGCCGCTCATGGCGCCGCCCGTCAGCGGCGCGTTCGACTGCGCCTGGCTCGCCCAGGGCGTGGCCGCGGCGGCAAGCAGCGCCAGGGAAAAAGGAACGAAGCGTACGGTTCGGGACATATCGGGATTCCTGGTTAGCGCACGATCGGGCCGTTGCCCAGTCGGTCCATCAAGGGGCTCATGACCGGCATGACGATGCCTTCGCCACGGGACACCCGCGTCGCCGACGTGTCGGCCCCGGCGGCCGGCGCCACACCGCTCGGCGCGGCGGTCTGACTGCGGATCTCGGCGGCCAGGCGCAGGACCTGGCTGCGCGCCTCGTCGCCGAGCTTGGCGCGGTCCATCACGTTCTGGGCGCGCACCGGCTCGCCCTCGACCAGCAGCAGCAAGGCCAGGTTGGCCAGCACCTTGCCGCTCTCGGGCGCCAGCTCGGCCGCCTGGCCCAGCGGCACGCGGGCGCCGGCCGGATCGCCGGCCCGCAGCCGCGCGTAACCCAGGTCGCCCAGGATGCGCGGGTCCATGGGCGCCAGCTTGGCGGCGCGCGCGAAGTCGTCGGCGGCCTGCTCGAACTGGCCGCGCGAACCGGCTATAAGGCCCAGCCCGTGCCAGCCGTCTGCCGCCTGCGCGGTGCCGATCAGGGCGCGGTAGGCCTGTTCACTGGAGGCCGTCTGGCCGGTCTGGCGCAGCGCCTCGGCGCGCAGCACCGCGATGCGTTGATCGTTGCCGAACTTCTGCTGGAACGCCTCGATGTAGGCCAGCGAGGCGAAATAGCGCTCCTGGCGTTGCGACTCGGCGATCATCGACAGCATCATCTCCGGCTCGGCCGGCTTGCGGCGGTTCTCCGCCTCGTCCTCGCGCTGGCGCGCCAGCGCCTGTTCCTGCTGCTGTTGCTGGATCAACTGCCAGGCGGTCTCGGCATTGTTGCTCTGGCAACCCGCCAACGTCCCGGCGCCGGCAACCGCCGCCGCCGCCAGGGTCCAACGCCATGCGCGCCGCGCGCTTTCCATACCGCCCGCCATTACATCCCCCCCATGCGCGACAAACCGCGCAATACCGCCACAAACCCCGCCCCGCCGGTCACGATCAGCAGCGCCGGCAACAGGGTCACGATCATCACCGCCGTCATCTTGACGGTGGTCTTGCCCACTTTTTCCTTCAGCTCCAGGCGCCGCTTCTCGCGCAGGCGCTCGCCAAACCGGTTCAGCGGCTCCTGCACCGCGCCGCCGTGCTGGTCGACCTGGGCGATGAGGCGGCAGATGGCGGACAGGTCGTCGTTGTCGAAACCCGCCGCCAGCCGCGCCAGCGATTGTTCGCGGGTGCGGCCGCGCACATACAGTTCGGACGCCAGCCGCAACTCGTACGCCAGCACCGGCAGCACCTGGTCGAATTCCTTGGTCAGCACCTGCAGGCTCTGGTCGATCGACAGGCCCACGCCCTGCAGCAGCCGCAGCAGGTCGATCAGCAGCGGCAGTTCGTTGGCGGCCTGCTTGCGACGGCGCGACAGGCGCCGGCGCACGAACCACTTGGGCAGCATGTAGCCGATGGCGAAACCGAAGAACGCCGCCACGAACAGGCCCAGCGACGAGCCGATGCTGCGCCCCAGGTCCAGCGCCACGGCCGCCGCCGGCAGCAGCAGCGCCAGGGTGAAGCGCGCGACGATGAAGCGCAGCCGCGCCGTGGCCGGGTTCTCGTAGCCCGCCATATCCACCAGCTTGCGGTCCTCGCCGGCCAGCAGCGCTTCGGCGAAGCGTCCTTCGCTCAGGCGCTTGCCGAACGAGTCGGCCGCGCGCGTGGCGGCGGCCAGCCGGCCCTGCGCGCCCTCGGCCGCCGGCGCGGCGGCCGCCTTGACGCGGCCCTCGCGCGTCGCCAGGGCCTGCTCCACCACCTGCCGGCTGCGATCCTGGCCGCGCAGGCGCCGCGTCATGCTCAGGCCCAGGATCAGCATGGCGGCCGCCACCAGCATCAGCGCCACCGCCAGCACCGTCGAGACATTCCAGGATTCGATCGCTTGCATCCGCGTCGTCCTCAGATGGCCTTGGCCATGCGATACAGGATGTAGGAGCCGCCCAGTTGCAGGCAGACCGCCGTCATCAGCATCTTGAAGCCCAGCGGGTCCACCCACAGGCCCATGAACAGGTCGTTGTTGGCCACCATGATGAAGCCGGCGATGCCCAGCGGCAGCAGCGCCAGGATCCAGGCCGACAGGCGGATTTCCGCCGAACTGGCCGATAGCTCGGCGCGCGCCTGGCCGATGTCGCGCATGAACGCGGCCATGCGCTCGAGCACCTGGTCGCTGCGGCCGCCGAAGCGCAAGGCCACCGACACCACGGCCGCCACCATGTAGAGCTCCTTCATGTCGTACTGGCGCGAAACCTGCACCAGCGCCGCGTCCAGTTCCTTGGCCGAGCGGCTCAGGGCGGCGGCGGTCTCGACCACTTCGCGCAGCGGCTCGTCGGTGGTGGCCGCGGCGGTCTGGAAGGCCGACGCCATGCTGTTGCCGATAGTGACCAGGCGCACGATGTTGTCCAGAAACGCCGGCAGTTGCGCCACCCTGCGGCGCTGGCGCCGGTCGGCGCGCAGCCACAGCAGGAAATAGGCGAACACGGTCAGCAGCACCAGCGTCACCAGGCCCGACAGCCAGCCCAGGAAGGCCCAGGCCAGCAGCGCCGCCAGCACGATCGGCAGCGTCAGCTTGGCGTAGAAGCCGGGACTCTGGCGCACGCCGCCCTGCAGCAGCAGCATGTCCCAACGCGAGAAACCGCTGCGCAGCGCGCGGGCGCCGTGCGCGAACGGCATCTTGCCGCTGACCGGCGCGCCGCGGCCGCGCCGCAACTGGTCTTCGAGAAAGGCGGAACTGGCGGCGCGCCGCTGGCCGCTGTTGGCGTGGCGCCACAGCAGCACCGCCGCCAGCGCCAGCACCAGCGCCAGACCCGCGATCACTCCGGCCTGCAGCATCAGCGCCTCCTGCTCCAGAAGCCGCCGCCGTCGGACTCGGGCGGCGCGTTGTCGGTCGGCCGCTGCTCGCTGCGCATCTTGGCCAGCTTGGGGGTGTGCGGATGGATGCCGAGCCAGTTCCAGCGATCCTTTTCCTCGCCCTCCGGCGTGGCGAAGGTCTCGTGCCGGTAGAGTTCCTGGGTCGAGATGACGTTGTCGCCCATGCCGGTGACCTCGGTCACCGACAGCACCCGCCGCTTGCCGTTGGACAGGCGGCCGATCTGCACGATGAAGTCGAGCGCGCTGGCGATCTGGCGCCGCAGGCTGTCCTCGCTGCCCTGGAAGCCGGCGAAGCCCGCCAGCATCTCGATCCGGTACAGGCATTCGCGCGGCGAGTTGGCGTGGATCGTGGCCATCGAGCCTTCGTGGCCGGTGTTCATGGCCTGCAGCATGTCCATGACCTCGGCGCCCCGCACTTCGCCCACCACCACGCGGTCGGGACGCATGCGCAGGCTGTTGCGGATCAACTCGCGGATGCTGACCGCGCCGCTGCCGTCGAAGCCACCCTGGCGCGATTCCAGCCGCACCACATGCGGGTGGTTGAGCGACAGCTCGGCCGTGTCCTCCACGGTCACCACGCGCTCGGTCTCGGGGATGAAGAAGGCCAGCGCGTTCAAGAGCGAAGTCTTGCCCGAGCTGGTGCCGCCGGACACCAGGATGTTGCAGCGGTTCTTCACCGCTTCATGCAGCAGCCGGTAGATCTCCTCGTCGAAGGTGCCCAGTGTCAGCAGGTCGGCCGGCTTGAGCGGATCCTGGCGGAACTTGCGGATCGACACCATCGGGCCATCGACCGCCAGCGGCTCGATCACCACGTTCAGGCGGCCGCCATCGGGCAGGCGCGCGTCGACCATGGGGCTGGACTCGTCCAGCCGGCGGCCGATCGGCGCCAGGATGCGGCGCACGATGCGCAGGACGTGCTGGTTGTCGGTGAAGCGCAGCGTCTCGCGCGCCAGCACGCCGCGGCGCGACACGAACACGTTGTCGTAGCCGTTGATCAGGATGTCCTCGACCGCCGGGTCGGCCAGCAGATCCTCCAACGGCCCCAGGCCGGCCAGCTCCTTGGTCAGGGCCTCGGCGATCTGGCGCATCTCGCCTTCGTTGATCGGCACCCGCCGCAGGCGCACGAAGCTGGCCACCTCGATGTCGACGAACTCCTGGATCGCCGATCGCGCCCACCTGCCGAACTCCGCGCCCAGCTCCTCGATGCGGGAAAGCAGATGCTCGTAGGCCGCCGTCTTCACTTCCTGGAAGCGGTTGGATGAGGCGAACCCCTTGTCGCCATCGCCGCCGAATTCTATGGTCGCTGTCATGATCATGTGGGATTCCGCCGCCGTCCGTTACTCGACCACCATGCGGCGGTGCACGCCGGGCAGCCAGGTGGCCAGCCAGCTCGCCCGGCCGCCCGGGGTGTTTTCCTCGGCGCTCAGCTTCTCGGCCAGCGCCTGCACCGCGCGCACGTAGACGTCGCGCTCGGCCTCCTCGTGCAGCAGGTGGCCCTGGTTGGTGCACACCATCAGCGCCAGCGTGCGGTCAGGCAGCGTGCCGACCAGCTCCAGTTGGAAGCGCTCGGCGATCTGCTGGGCCGTCATGCCGTAGCGCTCGTCGTAGCGGTTGACGATCAGGCCCAGGCTGCGGCGGTCCACGTGCAATTGCTCCAGCTCCTGCAGCAGCCCGGCCAGCGACACCAGCGCGCCCACGCTCTGGTCGGTGACGATCCAGTTCTGCTCCGAGGCGCGCGCCAGGCCGGCCACGAACTCGGGGTTGGAGAAGCCGCCTGAGTCGGCCACCACCACGCCAAAGTGCTGGCGCATGCGCTCGAACACCAGCAGCGAATCGGATTGCGAGACATCGCGCATCTGGCCCAGGTCGCGCGGCAGCGCCAGCACGCTCAAGCCATTGGCGGTATGCGACATGGCCGAACTGAGCAGGGTCGAGTCCAGCCGCCGCAGGTTGCGCGCCGCTTCGGCGAAATCGAAATCGCCGCCGATGTTCAGGTAAAGCTGGCAATCGCCCACCGGCCAACCCAGGTCCATCAGCGCCACCCGGCTGCCCAGGGGCAACTGGCTGCCGTTGTCGGCCGCCGGCTTGGCGCCCTTGGCGCCCGCGGCCGCGGCGCGCGAGCCATGCTGCTGCTTGAGGCGGTCCTGCACCATGCCGGCCAGGTGCACGGCCAGCGTGCTGGTGCCCACGCCCGGACGCGCGCCCAGCAGCAGCACGCTGCGGCGCGAGCCGTCCATGCGGCCGCCGCCGGCCGGCAGGTCCAGCAGCCGCTGCACCACGTCCTTGACTTCCTGCGGCGCCACGGTCGGATCGACGAAATCGCTGACGCCCGCTCGCAACGCGGCGATGGCGCCTTCCGGCTGGCTCAGCAGTCCCACCGCGACGCGCGGAATCGCCGGCGCGATGCGCGCCAGCAGGCGCGCCAGCTCGGCGGACTTGAACAGCTTGCCGGGTTCGTCCTCGCTCAGCGTGAAATCCAGGAACACCACCTGCGGCTCGATTTCGGCCAGGCGCCGCCCCAGTTCCTCGACGCCCGGGACTTCCTGGGTCAGCAGGCCCATGTCGCCCAGCGCCTGTCCGAGCTGCGCGGCCACGCCGTCACCCTTGGAACAAAATAAAAACCGGTTGCTATTCTGCAAGCCAACCCACTCCCTGGCATGTGTCTTCATATCGCTCACCGTGAAAAACCCGGCATTTGCTGCCCACCCGCAGGACCCATCAGGTAATAGCCCCAAGCGTTGAACGCGGTGTCGGTCGCCTCCTGCCTGGCCCCCGGCAGCGGCAAGGTCACGCCGCGTGCTATGGGCCGCACCAGGCGCGGCGTCACCACGATCACCAGCTCGGTATCCTCCTGGGTGTAATCGACACTACGGAAAAACGACCCGATGATGGGCAGATCGCCCAGCATCGGCACCTTGTTGACCAGCGCCTTGGTCTGGCGCGATACCAGTCCGCTGACGACAAAACTCTCGCCGTCGCCCAGCTCGACCGTGGTGTCGGCCCGGCGCGTGCGCAGGGCCGGGATCAGCGTGGTGGTATTCGTGCCGCTGGAAACCGCGATGGCATTGCTGTAGTCCAGCTCGCTGGCCTCGGGCGCCACCTTCAGCGCGATGCGCTCGCGCGACAGCACGGTCGGCGTCACCGTCAGGCCGATGCCGAATGGCTTGAACGTCACCGTGGTCGTCCCCAGGCCGCCGGCCTCGGGGATCGGCAGTTCGCCGCCGGCCAGGAAGCTGGCGCTCTGCCCGGTCAGGGCCACCAGCGTCGGCTCGGCCAGCACGCGCGCCATGCCGTTGTTCTGCAGCAGGCGCAGGCGCGCGCTGAAATCGTTGGAGTCGTAGAACAGCGAGAAGCCCGAGGCCAGGGCCGCGCTCTTGCTGAAGCCCAGCGGCGCCGGGAAGCCGTCGGGCGTGATCGAGTTGGTGCCGCCCCACGGGCCGCTGCGGCCGGCGAAGCTGATGCCGGCCTGCTTCATGACCGAGCGCGACACCTCGACCACCTTGACCTCGACCTGCACCACGCCGCCAGTGCCGGCGGTAGACACGTCCACCACGTTCTTGTCACCCACCACCGCGCCGGCCGCGGCCACCGAGGCCTGGTGCGACAGGGGCGAGTCGGCCTGGCCCGACACCACCGCGCGGTCGCCGGCCACGTCGACGTTGGCGCCGCCCGCCATGCCGCGTCCGGCCATGACCTGCTGCACGTTGCCCGCCACCCGCACCGTCCACAGTTGCGGGGCCGCGTTGTTGCCGGTCCAGACCTGCAATTGCGTGGTGCCCGGTTTCTTGCCGTACAGCAGCAGCGAGGCCTGGCGCTTGCCGGAGGCCGCCAGCACCTTGACGTCGGCCACCTCGGGATCGCCGATGGCGATGCGGGCGGGCGCGCCCTCCAGCATGAGCGTCTGCTGGCCCCTCACGGCGACCGCGATGTCGCGGGCGGGCGCGCCGGCGCCCGGGTCGGACTGGATGGCGGTCTGCGCCATGCCGGCCACGCCGTAGGTCATTACCGCTGCGGCCGACAGAAGGCAAATCAGGGTGGTGCGCTGGAATCTCTTCATTGTGCTGGATCTGGTTTGGCAGGTAAGGTCCAGCCGCGGGCGGCACCAGGCCACGCGCAGCCACGTTTCAATAGCGCACGCGCTCGGATTTGTCTCCTCGCAGGATTTCGACGGTGCGCCCGCCCCCGCCGCCAGCGCCAGCGGCGCGGGCCGGGGCCGGCCTGGCCGCCGGTGTCGGGGCATCCAACTGCGCCAGGCTGTCGCCGGCATAGGCGCGGTTCGGGCCGCTGAGCAATTGCTCGCGTTGTTCGGGGGTCAGGTCGGCGCGCGCCGGCAGCACGGCGCTGCGCTGGGCGAACAACTGGGTATCGGGCTTGCCATCGTCGCCGACCGGACGCAGCGCCAACTGCAGGCGGCCGGAGCGGCTGGCCAGCACCAGCTCGTTGACCTGGTCGACCGGCACGGCCAGCACGGCGGTCCGCGCCGGCTGTCCGGGCGGGCCGGGCAGCGCGGACTTTTCCTCGGGGCCGTCCAGCGAAGCCGCGCCATACGCCAGCACGCGCACCTGCGATTGCAGCAACCGGGCCTGTCCGCCCTGGATCTCGACGCCCTTCTCCAGCACGAAGAACACGTCCACCAGGTCTCCCGGCGCAATGCGGTTGCCGCCGCCCACCACCTCATCGACCGCGATCGCCAACGCCCGCTCGCCTGGCTTGAGCTGGCGCGCCAGGCCCTGCGCCAGCATGCTGGGCAACAGCGGATCGCCGGCCGCGACGTCCACTCGCACATAGGCGCCCTGCAACGGCGCGGGCGAGCTGTAGCTGCCGGACAGCGCCACCTGCCATTGGTCCACCTTGAGCATCTTGTCGCCGTCGATGCGCGTGCCGGCCGGTATCGGCGTTGCCGCCACCACCACCGGATAGCGCTTGACCGGCGGTTCGGCCGGCGCGGCCGGCGCCGTCGCCACGGGACCGGCCGGCGCCGGCGCCGGGGCCGACGGCGCCGAGGCCAGGCGCCACGCCACGAACGCCAGCACCAGGCCCGCCGCCAGCAACACACCCGCGATGATTTTGCTCAGACTGCTCATGGTGTCCCTTGGGAGATTTGCACGATGGCCTTCGACGACAGCCGGGTCGGTATCCAGTTCTTGTCCGTCCCGGGCAACATGGCGATGAATGCCTGGAAGGTCGACAACACCGGCCAGGCCTGCACGTTGAAGGTCATGGCGACCGTGCTGCACTGGGCCGTCTGGCCGCCTGAACCGCTCCACGCGCATGGCGCGCTGGTCGTCGCGCAGGCCACCGCCGAACCCGTGCCGAACACGCTCATCGCCGCGGCGCAGGCGGCGCCGGGCACGTCCGCCTGGCCGGCAAAGCGCGCGTGGACGGCCGCGCGCGCGCCTTCCGAGGCGGCCGAGGCCAACTGCTGCTGCATCCAGAACAGCACGCCATAGCCGACGACGGCGCAGACGAACATCAGCAGCATCGTCACCATCAGCGAAAACTCGAGCGCGGCGATACCCCGCTGGCCGCGCTTGCGACCGCGACAATGGCCCGGGGCACGGGGCGCGTCCATGTCAGTTGCTCCCATCCAGGCCGTTGCCCAGGTGGACCGTGGCGCGGGCCGACAGCACGCTCGACGGCGGCATCAACGCCTGCGCCAGGAACGGGAAATTCGGAATCAGCGGATTGGCGCCGTACGGATAGCTGACCGTCACCTCGATCTGGTCGGCGCTGAGCGGCTGGCCGCTGCAGGCGCCCCCGGCGGTGCTGCTGAGCGTGCCGCTGGCGCCGCACACCGCCACCGCCACCGCGGCCGAGGACATGGTGGTGATCCAGCTCGAACGGTCCAGCGCCGTGTCGCGGCCGGCATTGGCGCGCACGGTCAGCGAGGTGGCGCCCGGCTGCCATTGCAGGACCTTGCGGGCGCCGTCCTGCGCCGCCAGGGTGACCGAGTGCTGCGCGGTGAACACCAGGGCGTACGTCAGGATCGCGTAGAACACCAGGAAAAACACCACGAATACCAGTCCGAATTCAAGGGAATAAACACCACGCTGAGCGCGGCCGCGCCCAGGTACGTCCCGTAGGGGATCTGGCGAGCCCGAAGCGGCAAGGCCCAGCTTCGGGAAAGAAACAGGTAGAGCAAGGCGTGCAGCCCGGCAAGCAGGCTCGCGACCACCAGCGTCATGACGAGCGGCGCGAAGCCCGTCAGCAGCCCCAGCACGGCGATCGCCTTGACGTCGCCCGCGCCCATCAGACGCTTGAGCCAGAGCGGGAAGAATGGCAAGGCCAGCGCGAATCCGGCCAATGCCATGGGCCAGCCGGCCCAACGCGGTGGATAGCCCCAGGCTGGCGCGAGCCAAGCCGCGAGCAGCCACAGCGCCTGCCCCGCGAAGCCCGCGACGATAAGCGTGTTGGGTACGCGGCGATAGCGCAGATCGGTGTATATCAACACCAGATTCCAGCATGCGAACAACAGCCACCACAGCACTTCCCCTGGATACAAGGCAGGACCTTCTGACGGTTTCGGGTTCAATCTGGCAATGCATGGGCGCGCAGTACGTGGGAGCCGATGCGCGCAACGCCGTCAATCCGCAACCGCCCGAATTCGCTGCGCGGGAAGTGTCGTCAACATCAGCTCCATGCCCGGCGGGGCGTCAGACCCGGCCGTCCGGCGCCGCCTGGCCCTGGCCAGGCTCACTGGGACGACCGGGGTCTTCGGCCTCACTTGGACGCGTTGGCGAGCTTGGCCTGCAGCGACGTGAACAGGCCGCTGAGCGCGCCCGTGAATGTCGCCAAGGCGGCTACCAGCGCCACCGCGATGGTGCCCGCGATCAGCCCGTATTCCAGGGCGGTAATACCTTCTTCATCGTTCCAGAACTGCGCAAGTTTCGCTTTCATGTCGAGCTCCTCAGGTCTCGCTTGATAATCGAGCCATGCCGCAGGGACGGCGTGGCCCCCTAAGCCCGGTGCTGTCGGCGCGCTGGCGTGTTCCACACCTTCGCGTCTCCGGGGTACCGCCAGGTCCGTCGCTACCGACGGGCCCTCAACCCGGTCCCAATGTCGAGCCGGGAGTCCTGCCCGGATCGACCACGGGGGCCGATTCAATGATCGAGTCGATGCGTTGCGCCAGTCGCGCGCGGAAACGGCGCGAAGCGCGTTGCAAATGCCAACGCATCACCAGCAACATGACGAACGACAGCGCGAACGCGACGTACGGCAGCATCACCCCGCCAATCTGCATGCTGGAAAAATCGCGCGGGGCGGTGCAGACGACCGTGCCGGCCGCCGCTCCCGTGTAATGCATGCCGCACACCGCAATCGCCATCAAAATGGCCGCTCCGACGCGTTGGAACTCATTCTGCGTATTGAAAGCGAGCCACAACGCGGCTGACGCGGCAAATACCGCTATGAGCACCGATAAAACAACCATCGGCAGATTCCAGATAAACACCGCGGGCATGCGCATGGCGCTGATGCCCACATAATGCATGGCCGCGACGCCGAGGCCGGCGGCCAGGCCGCCCACCACGCAGCGCATAAATGTAAAGCGGTCGCGGCCCACATACCAGAAGGCCCAGCCGGAAAAACCCGCCGCCACCAGGAAACTGAGCACGGTCAAACCGATCTGGTAGCCCACCGCGAATGGCAGGTCCTGTGCCTGCATGCCGATGAAATGCATGCTCCAGATGCCCACTCCGCCCATCGCCAGGGCGCCGATGATGATGTAACCGATGCGGATCTCGCCGTCCTGCATTTCGGCGCGGATGCCCACCGCCGCCAGCAGCGCCACATAGGAGCCGAGCGCCGCGATCAGGAACGACAGCGCCACCAGGCCGCTATTGAATGAGAGGGGAACGATATCGCCCGGGTTCATGCGCCGCCCCTGTGAGCCGACGGTCGGCAGACGCTCGTGGCGGGCCGACTTGCGACGATTTTGTTGGGGTCATCCTGGTCCATCTGTGGACTCCCGAGAGCCGGTAAACCCGATGTGTTTTGATACGTTTATATAGTCTTATCTATTAACAATTAATACACATCAGGGTTTATACCAGTATTCGTCGCGGCATGGCAGCTTACTTGTAACGAATACCCGGAAATTAGCCACGGTCATTTTCAAATATCCCGGAAAACCCGGAATCGGGCCATGGAAAGATTGCCTTGTATGTCGTCCTGTTGTTATATCCACGTTTCCGGCCAGTCACAATGAAATAATTTGTCATTGCCCCGGCGCGCTGGCAACATACCGCCTGAGCGGCGCGCCACCGGTTTTACTTATATAGCGGCCCCATATATTCAAGCCTTTATCCGGACCCTTAATACGGATGTTCTGTTTAAACGGTGCCAGCGGCAAAGAGAGACAACCAGGCATGAGACGCACGCTTCCCGCAGGTCCGCTTTCCCTCGCCCTTATCTGCACCCTCGCCACCGTCGGCACGGCACGCGCCGACGGCCCGCTACGCGGCAACCCCGTGGACGCGCTGCCGCAGATCGAACGCCCGCCCAGCGCCACCCAGCCGCCGCCGGTGGTCCAGGCCCCCACTCCCGAACAACTGGCCCTGCAGGCCAGGCTCGCGCAGCGCATCGTGCCCCGGCATTTCGACGTCACCGGCGTGCACGCCATGCCGTTCGAGGAAGTCTCCGCCCTGCTGGCGCCGCTGTCCGGCAAGGAGATCAGCCTGGGCGAACTGGTGCAGCAGGTCGACAAGATCACCCAGTTGTACCGCGACCGCGGCTATCCGCTGTCGTTCGCGCTGGTGCAGAACCAGACCTTCGCCAACGGGCTGGTGGTGGTGACCGTGGTCGAAGGCTATATCGGCACGGTGCGCATCGAGGGCGATATCGGCAATGCCCAGGACCGCCTGGAATCGCTGGCCGAGCCGCTGAAGGAGGAGAAGCCGCTCAGGCAGGCCACGCTGGAACGCGTGCTGAACCTGATGCGCACGGTGCCGGGGGTGAAGTTCACGCCGTCGCTCGACCTGCCACGACGCGCCGACGGCGCCACCGAACTGGTGCTGGCGGCCTCGCGCCAGCCGGTCAGCCTGACAGGCGGGGTGGCGGACCTGGGCACCGGCATGCAGCCGCTGGTGAACATGGCCACCAACAGCCTCACGCCGCTGGGCGAACAGGTCAAGCTGACGGCGTCGGTGCCGTTCAACACCGACGACGTCAAATACATTTCCGGCGAGGTCCGCGTGCCGTTGGGCAACGACGGGCTGGCGGTCAAGATCGACGGCTACCACTACGACGCGCGTCCCAAGGACGAGGCGATCGAATACCTGGGCTTCAACCGCCGGGTCAAGAACGACCGCATCGGCATCGGCGTCAGCTATCCGTTCCTGCTGAACAATACGCGCTCGCTGACCGGCACGCTCGGCGTCTACGCGGCCAACTCGAAGGACCGCTACGAGGCCACGAACTCCGACCGCTGGCTGCAGCAGGACGCCCAGGTGCGGGCCGCCAACCTCGAGATGCGCTATATCCAGGTGTCCGAATCCAAGACCACCGACGTGACGCTGGCCGTGGCCAGGGGCTTCACCGGCGCCGGGGCGAAGAAAGAGATCAACACCAACTACGGCTATTCGGCGGTGCCGATCCTGGACCTGGACTTCACCCGCTACAACCTCAATGCCAAGCAGACCTTCGCGCTGCCGGCGCGATTCGGCCTGACCCTGTCGGGCGCCGCCCAGTACTCGAGCAATATCCTGCCCTCGTCGGAACAGGTGTCTTACGGCAGTTGGCGGTATGCGATGGGTTATCCGCAAGGCGAGCAAAGCGGCGACAAGGGCGTGGGTGTTTCCGCCGAAGTTAATCGCCAATTCGGCATTGGCTGGCAGTACCTGTCCAACGTGCAGCCTTATGCGCTGATCGACTATGCCCGCACCTGGTACAACAATTCGAGTCTGCAGCAGCTCAACCAGCGGCACCTGTCGTCGGTGGCGCTGGGGCTGCGCTTTACCGATGACAAGTACTACCTGTTTGATTTCAACGTGGCCAAGCCAATCGGCTCGGCCACCATAAACAATGGCCGCGACGTGCGTTTCAACGCCAACTACTCGTTGTATTACGACGCGTTCTAGCACGGCCTGCCGGCGGCCGCGCCGCGAGTCCGCCAAGCGCCGCGCCTGTTTCGACAGGCGCTTTTTTTTGCCTGTTCCATACACCACGTTACGTAACGCGGCCCGTAACGTAACGGCCCAGACAGGCCCCGGACGTAACATTCGCAGGTGGCGCGTGATCGTAAATATGGGGGATTCCCAATATTGGTACAAACCCTCTTTTTTAAATATAAGTTATTGATTTAAAAGTATTTTTAATAAGCCAAAAACGACCTGAACGCATACCGGAAGCGTGTTTGAAAAATATTGGCATGGTTTATGCATGTAGGGATGTATCGGGCAGTTTCGACGCCTGACACTTCCCCCACAGGAGCTCGCCATGAATGCCAAGATTGACACGCAGCGCGTACATCGTATTCTGACCTCCACCGTTATGGCGGCCGCTCTGATGAGCGCGCTGGCCGCTTGCGGCGGCGGTGGTGGTAGCCACAAGAGTTCTGCCAGCCTGCCTGGCACGGATAATCCCAGCAACCCTGGCGGTCCGGGCAATCCCGGCAATCCCGGCGGTCCGAACGAACCCAATAATCCCAACAACCCGGTCACCACCGGTTTGCTGCAAACGACGCTGGGTAATACCGGCAATGCCGTTGACAATACCCTGCCCTTGAATCTGGGCACCACCCTGGGCGGTGTCGGCCAGGCGCTCGACCCCACCATCAAGCCGGTCGCCGACACGGTCGTCGGCCTGACCCAAGAGGTTGGCGCCGCCACCGGCCTGGGAAAGCCTGTCGACGGCACCGTCAAACAAGTGGGCGGCCTGGTCGAAGGCCTGGGCACCACGGTCAAGGGCACCGGCCTGCCGGGAGGCCTGAGCGCCGGCGTCGGCGGCCTGGTGGAAGGCCTGGGCAAGACGGTCGCCAGCACGGGCGGCCTGCTCAATGCCGATCCCAAGAATCCGCAGCCGTTGACCACGGTGCTGGGCAATGCCACCAACGCGGTGGGCGCGCTGACCGCGGGCCTGTCCGGCTCCGGCGGCCTGCTGAACCCCGTCAACCAATTGGTCGGCGGCGTTACCGGCGGCGTGCTGGGCGGTCCCTCCAAACCGCTGCTCGAACCCGCGCTGGGTAATGTCGGCAAGACCGTCGACAACGTGCTGCCGCTCGGCCTGCAGCCGGCCCTCGGCGGCATCGGCAAGGCGCTCGACCCGACGGCCAGCCCCCTGGCGGGCACGGTGGTCGGCCTGACGCAGCAAGTCGGCGCCACCACCAACCTGGGCGCGCCGGTCGCCGGCCTGCTCAACACGCTGGGCGGCACGGTCAGCAATCTGGGCACGCAACTGCCTGGCGGCAACGTGGCCGGCCTGAACGGCGTGCTGCAAGGCCTGGGCGGCGCCGTCAGCAGCGCGGGCGGACTGTTGAACGCCACGCCGGGCAACACTAACCCGCTCGGCAACACGCTGGCCAATGCCACCGGCGCGGTCGCCTCCCTGACCGGCGGCCTGGGCCTGGGCGGCACGGTCGGCGGCAACAACGGCGGCCTGCTCAGCCCGATCACCGGGATCCTGGGCGGCGTGACCGGCGGCGCGGCTGGCGGCAACGGCGGCCTGCTGGCCCCGGTGACCGGCCTGCTGGGCGGCGTGACGGGCAACCTGGGCGGCGCCACGGGCGGCGCGGCCAACGGCGGCTTGCTGGGCGGGCTGCTCGGCGGCGTGACCGGCGGGGTGACCGCTGGCGCGGGCGGCACGGCTGGCGGCGCCGCGGGCGCCAACGGCGGCCTGCTGGGCGGCTTGCTCGGC
>NZ_CADIJW010000079.1 GCF_902859745.1 Achromobacter dolens
CGGCCGCGCCGCCGCGGCGCATGCCCGCGCGCACGCCGGCCTGGCGCGCGGCGGGCGTGAGGGCGGCGACGCGTTCCTGGTCGAGGACCGCGTAGGCCTGCGCCTCAAGCGGCCAGTGCGGGCGCAGTGCGTCCAGCGGCAGGCAGCGCAGGCAGGCGGCGATCCAGAGGCGCATGGCGGGTGGGCGCCAGGACGCCGGGCTCCAGGCCCACGTACAGCGGGGCCTCGCAGACCGGTCCGCGGCGCTTGAGGATATGGACGGACAGCCCGCCCGGCGCGGGCGCGAGCGCCAGGCGCAAGGGGGCGGGGGTGGCGTGCTGCGCGGCGCTGGCCGGGCGCAGGGCGACGAACAGCAGGTCGCTGGCCTGGGCCGCCAGGTGCAGCCGGCGC
This sequence comes from Achromobacter dolens, assembly GCF_902859745.1. GTDB lineage: Bacteria > Pseudomonadota > Gammaproteobacteria > Burkholderiales > Burkholderiaceae_B > Achromobacter > Achromobacter dolens. The sequence continues at coordinate 391 of NZ_CADIJW010000079.1, forward strand.
AGCGATTCGGGGCGCACGTGCGGCAGCCAGCAGAGCAGGGCGCCGCAACTGCCGTTCTTCAGGATCTGCTCGGCGGCCCAGAGGGCGTCCAGCGGTTTTTCGGGGGCGACCCAGAGCAGTTGGCGCGGGTCGAGCCGCCAGCTCATCCAACTGGCGATGTGCGGCGCGTGCGGCGGCTGCACCAGGGCGATGGCGCGGCGCGTTTCGAGCTGCGCCAGGGCCGGGCGCAGCAGGCGGATTTCACCGATGCCGGGTTGCGGCGCCAGCAGCTCGATCAGCGAGCCCAGCGGCCAGCCGCCGTCCGGCAGCTCGGCCGACAGGGCGGCGTGGCCGGTGGGCAGGCTGCGGGCGGCGCCGCGCGCCAACTGGGTGGCGCGCCACAACGCGGGATGGATCTGTTCTGGCGACGGCATGGCGGGCGGACGACCCGGTTTTCCTGGGTGAAGATTCGGTGGGTGGCGGCACGGCCGGGCGGAGAGGCGCCTGGCCGGAATCGCTTATTGCTGTATGAATATACAGTATTTTACCCGACCCGGAAGGCACCGGATGTATCTGTCGCTTGCACCGTATTGGTGCGCGCCGCAAGGCCCGCTTCGAGGCGCGATGCGCCGTCGCCATCCCCGCCACGCCCCTGGAAGGTGCCGGTCGTTAACCCGTGCAGGGCTTGGCACGCTTCCTGCTTCTGTCCCCATGTCACCGTCTCCTCACGCAACAACGTCCAACAAAAGGAGTGCTGAACATGGCCCATCAACCGGAACGCATCGTCGAACTGTCGCGCCGCGTCGAGCGCATTTCGAACGAGAAGATCGAGAGCATCGTCGACATCAACCAGCAGGCCAAGTACCTGTCGCTGAACGCGCGCATCGAGGCCGCGCGCTCGGGCGAGGCGGGACGCGGTTTCGCGGTGGTGGCCAACCAGGTGCAGTACGTGTCCGAGCAGATCACCGGCATCGCCGACGCGCTCAAGGAAGAGTTGGCCGGGTCCATCGCCGACCTGATCCGCATCGGCGAAAACACCCTGCACGAGATCCGCGGCTACGAGGGCCGCCGCCTGGGCGATCTGGCGCTGAACATGATCGAGACCATGGACCGCAACCTGTACGAGCGTTCCTGCGACGTGCGCTGGTGGGCGACGGATTCGTCGGTGGTGCGCGCCTTGCAGGAACCCGGCGCCGACAGCGCCCGCCACGCTAGCGGGCGGCTGGGCGTGATCCTGGACAGCTACACGGTCTACCTGGACCTGTGGGTGGCCGACGCGCAGGGCCGGGTGGTGGCCAATGGCCGCCCGGACCGCTATCCGCAGGCGCGCGGCGCCAATGTCAGCCAGGCCGAGTGGTTCCGGCGCGGGATGGCCACGGCCGACGGCGGCGAGTACGTGGCGATGGACATCGACAGCGAGCGCCTGCTGGAGGGCGCCCACGTCGCCACCTACGCCACCGCGATCCGGCGCGACGCCGACAAGCAGGGCGAACCGCTGGGCGTGCTGGGGGTGTTCTTCGACTGGAGCCAGCAGGCCGACAGTATCGTCAAGTCGGTGGGCCTGTCGGAAGAGGAATGGGGACGCACCCGCTGCCTGCTGGTCGACAGCCGCCAGCGCGTCATCGCCGCCTCGGATGGCGCGGTATCGCTGAAAGAGCGGTACGTGCTGCGCCACGACGAGCGGCCGCGCGGCTACTACGAAAACGCCGATCGCTGCCTGGTGGGGTTCGCGCTGACGCCGGGCTATGAAACCTATGCCGGCCTGGGCTGGTACGGCGTCATCGCGCAGCGTCCGCGCGACAGCTTCGAATAGGGGCGGCGCCGACGGGACGGCAGGAGGGGGGGGGGCGGGGGCGCGGCTCAGGATGCGCCCCGGTCCGCGAGGCCCCTGCGGTCAGGCCCGCACGCTCCGGCCCGCGCGCTCGGGGACGCGTGCTCAGGCCCGCCGCTCAGGTCCGCGCGGCCTGGCCGGCGGCTACCGGCGCGTCCTGCGGCACGCCCGCCGCGCGGTCGGCCTCGAAGCCGTAGAACTGCATGTCTTCGTAGCGGATCCAGCGCGACTTCTTCACCAGCCGGTGGCCGATCCAGAACGCCAGGAACAGCGGGATCGCCAGGTAGGTCGAGACCACGCCGATCCAGTCGATGCGCTCGTCCAGGAAGGCCTGGTAGTTCTGGCCCAGCGTGACCAGCAGGCACAGCACGAAGGCGAACAGCGGCCCGAACGGAAACAGTCCGGCCTTGTAGGGCAGGTTGGCGGTGTCGTAGCCGTGCTTCACGTAGCCCTGGCGGAAGCGGTAGTGGCTGACGGCGATGCTGAGCCAGACGATGAACTCGGTCATGCCGGCGAAATTCAGCAGCCAGATATAGACCGCCTTGGGGCTGTAGACCACGCTGAACATGCACAGGCAGGCCAGCGCGGTGGTGGCCAGCAGCGCGCACAGCGGCACGCCGTTGCCGGTCAGGCGCTTGAACACGGCCGGGGCCTGGCCCTCGACCGCCATGTTGAACAGCATCCGCGTGGCGGCATACATGCCCGAATTGCCGGCCGACAGCACCGAGGTCAGGATCACCGCGTTCATCACGGTGGCCGCCGACAGCAGCCCGGCGTGCTGGAACACCAGCGTGAACGGGCTGACGGCGATGTCCTCGACCTCGTTGCGCAGCAGTTGCGGGTCGGTATAGGGGATCAGCAGGCCGATGATCAGGATCGCCAGCACGTAGAACAGCAGGATGCGCCAGAACACGTGGTTGATGGCGCGCGGCACGTTGCGGCGCGGGTTCTCTGATTCGCCGGCGGCCACGCCCACCAGTTCGGTGCCCTGGAACGAATAGGCCACCACCATGGCCACCCCGACCCAGGTGGCGGCGTTGCCGACGAACGGCGCGTCGCCCACGGTCCAGTTGCGCACGCCGACCGGCGCGTCGCTGTGGATGATGCCCACCAGCATCGCCAGGCCCAGCACGATGAAGCACAGCACGGCCACCACCTTGATGATGGCGAACCAGTACTCGGCCTCGCCAAAGCTGCGCGCCGAGAAGGCGTTCAGGCCGAAGGTCAGCGCCAGGAAGGCGACGCTCCAGATCCAGCCGGGGGTATCGGGGAACCAGTACGCCATCACCAGTTGGGCGGCCACCACGTCCACCGCCACCACCGTGGCCCAGCTCAGCCAGAAGTTCCAGCCCAGCGCGAAGCCGAAGCCGCCGTCCACGTAGCGCGAGGCGTAGGTGCAGAAGGAGCCCGACACGGGCATGAAGGTGGCCAGTTCGCCCAGGCTGGTCATGATGAAATAGACCATCAGGCCGATCAGCAGGTAGACCGTGAGCGCGCCGCCCGGGCCGGCCTGGGCGATGGCCGCGCCCGAGGCGATGAACAGGCCGGTGCCGATGGCGCCGCCCAGGGCGATCATGGTCAGGTGGCGCGCCTTGAGCACGCGATGCAACTGGTTCTTGCCGGCCGGCGGGGTTCCCGAGTCTGTCGTCGGTGTTTTCATGGAATGCACAGGTTGATGCAAAGCCCCGCGCCGACCGCGCACGCCCCTGGGCGCCTTGTGGACACCGGGGGCACGAGCCGGCCCGGGGGGCGCTTTGCCTAGGATTGCGTATGACGGGCATTTTACAATGGGGCCATCCAGTGCCTGTCCGGAGCCGTAGCATGGCCACTTCTTCCCCCGCGTCCCCCCACGAAATCGAATTCCTGCCCGAGCCCGGCACCGAGGTGCGGCAGCTTTTCATCCTGCTGCACGGCGTCGGCGGCGCGCCCGACAACCTGCTGCCGCTGGCCCAGGCCGTGCGCGCCGCGTTCCCCGCGGCAGCGATCCTGATCCCCGAGGGCTTCGAGCCCTTCGATGGCGGCGGCGCCGGCCGGCAATGGTTCTCGGTGCGCGGCGTCACCGAGGAAAACCGCCCCGAACGCGTGGCCCGGGCCCTGCCGCCGCTGGAGGCCTACGTGCAGCGGGCCCAGGCCCGCTTCGGCCTGTTGCAGTCCGACACCGCGCTGGCGGGTTTCTCGCAGGGCGCCATCATGGCGCTGGAGCTGGTGCAGGCGCATGACGGCATGGCCGGCCGCGTGATCGCCTTTTCGGGCCGCTATGCGCAATTGCCCAAGGCCGCGCCGCAGTACACCACGCTGCATCTCTTGCACGGCGCGGCCGACGCCGTCATGCCGGTAGCGCACATCCAGGCGGCGCAGGCGCGGCTGGACGAGCTGCACGGCGACGCCACCATCGACGTGGCCTCGCAGGTCGGCCACGAGCTGCATCCGGCGCTGATCCAGCGCGCCATCGAGCGGCTGCAGACCTGCGTGCCGCTGCGCAGTTGGGAAGCGGCGCTGGGCCTGAACCAGTCGCCGCCCGACGGCACCACGGTGCATTGAAGGCGCGCCGGTGAGCCCCGCCAAATCCTCCGCCACCGCGCGCGACGCCGATCCGGTCGGCGGCGCGCAAAGCATCTTCCGGGTGCTGCGCATCCTCAAGTACGTGGGCGCCGCGCCCGCGCGCGGGGTCGGCCTGACCGACGTGGCGCGCGACCTGGGCCTGACGCCGCCCACCGCGCACCGCATGCTGTCGGCCCTGCTGCAAGAGGGCTTCCTGGCGCTCAATCCCAAGCTCAAGACCTACAGCCTGGGCCGCGAGTCGTACATCCTGGGCCTGGCGGCGGAAAGCCGCCACGGCATCAAGGCGATCGCCGAATCGGCGGTGCTGCGGCTGGCGCAATCGACCGGCGACACCAGCTTCCTGTCGGTGCGGTCGGGCCACGAGGCGGTCTGCGTCGACCGCAAGACGGGCGACTTTCCCATCAAGATCCTGACGCTTGAGGTCGGCCACCGCCGGCCGCTCGGCGTGGGGGCGGGCAGCCTGGCGCTGCTGGCGTTCCTGCCCAACGACGACATCGAGCGGGTGCTGGCGCGCTACGACGCCTCGGCCGCGCCCGACCTGCCGTCCACCGCGATGCTGCGCGAGGACATCGCCGCGGCCCGCAAGAATGGCTATGCGCTGAACCCGGGGCGCATCATCCCGGACATGCTGGGGGTGGGCGTGCCGGTGTACGACCGCGAGCAGCACGTGGTGGCCGCGCTCAGCGTGGCCGCGATCCGCTCGCGGCTGTCGGGGGCGCGGCTGCAGGAAGTGGTGGCGGCGCTGCGGCGCGCCGCCACGGAACTGGGCGCCGAGCTGGCGCCGCGCCCGGCCTGAAGCGCGGCACAGGCCGGCCCGCGCCGCCGGCTATCGCCCCGCGCAGGACTTGCCGCCGTCCACCGGCAGGCACACGCCGGTGATGTACTTCGCTTCATCGCTGGCCAGGAACAGCGCCGCGTGCGCCACGTCCCAGGCGTCGCCCATGCGGCCCATGGGGCTGGCGGCGTTGCGGCGCCGGCGCATTTCCTCCACGTCCTCGAACTGGCCCGCGATCTGGGTGTAGATCAGCGGCGTGTCCATCACGCCCGGCAGCACCGCGTTGACGCGGATGTTGTCGGGCGCGTAGCGCACCGCCAGGGCGCGGGTCAGATGGTTCAAGCCGGCCTTGGCGGCGTAGTACGAGGTGTACGGGTAGGTGTTGACCTGGATCGAGGCCAGCGACGAGATGTTGACGATGCTGCCGCCGCCCTGGGCCAGCATCACCGGCAGCACGTGCTTGCAGGTCAGGAACACGCCGGTCAGGTTGGTGTCCATGACGCGGTGCCAGCTCTCCTCGCTGGCTTCGATCGGGTCGCCCATCTCGGTGATGCCGACGTTGTTGTGCAGCACGTCGATGCGGCCAGCCTCGGCCAGCATGGCCCGCACCGCCGCCAGGATCTGCGCGCTGTCGGTCACGTCGGCCGCCAGCGCGGTGCAGCGGCCGCCTTCCTCGGCGATGATGCGGCGGGTTTCCTCGGCGGAATCGGCGCGCAGGTCGACCGCGAACACGTGGGCGCCTTCGCGGGCGTAGAGCGCGGCGGCGGCGCGGCCGTTGCTCCAGCCCGGGCCGGAAGAACCCGCGCCGAACACCAGCGCGGTCTTGCCTTGCATGCGCTGGCCCATGTCAGTCCACCGAGATGTGCGCGAACTCGGCCACCTTCTTCCACTTGGCCACGTCTTCCTTGATCATCGCGGCGAAGGCCTCCGGCTTGTCCGCCACCACGTAGGCGCCCACGCCGGCGTACTTGGCCTGCACCTCGGGGTCGGCCAGCGCGCGGCGCGAGGCCTCGCCCAGCTTGGCCAGGATCGGCGCGGGCAGCCCGGCCGGGGCCAGCAGGCCGTTCCACATTTCGGCGTCATACGTCGGCAGACCGACCTCGGCGAAGGTGGGCACGTCGGGCAGTTGCGGCAGGCGCTTGCGCGCGGCCACCACGATGGCGCGCAGGCTGCCGGACTGGATGTGCGCCATCGACGAGGCCGCCGTGTCCCACAGGATCGGCACCTGGCCGGCGATGACGTCGTTGAGCGCCGGGCCTGTGCCGCGATACGGCACGTGCATCATGTCCAGCCCCGACAGCGATTTGTAGTATTCCATCGCCATGTGGGTGGCGCCGCCGTTGCCCGACGAGGCATACGAATACTTGCCCGGCGCGCCCTTGATCAGCGCCACGAAGGACGCGTAGTCCTTGGCCGGGAAGTCCTTGTTGACCACGATCACGCCCGGCACGCGGATGATCTGCGTGACCGGGGTGAAGTCCTTGACCGCGTCGTACGGCAGGTTCTTGTAGACCGCCGAGTTGGTGCCGTTGGTGCTGGAGGTGCCCAGCAGCAGCGTGTAGCCGTCGGCCGGCGCGCTGGCCACCGCGCGCGAGCCGACCGTGCCGCCGGCGCCGCCGCGGTTTTCCACCACCACGGGCTGGCCGATCTGCTTGCCCAGCGCCTCGGCGAAGATGCGGCCGACCACGTCCGAGGTGCCGCCGGGCGGGAAGGGCACGATCAGGCGGATCGGACGGTCGGGATAGTTGCTCTGGGCGCCGGCGGACGGCGCCAGCACGGTGGCCAGGGCGGCGGCCGCCACGGTCAGCCAGGTACGGATCTTCATGGATTGTCTCCTCGCTTGGGATGTCTGTGTTGTTATTCAGGCTCAGGCGATGCGGTCGCCCGGCTTGATCTTGGCGGCGCGGCTGTCCACGCCGGGCAGCATGTGCGCGGGGTCGCGCGTCACCACCACGTCCAGCACGGTGGGGCGGTCCTTGCAGGCGTAGGCGGCGGCCAGCGCGGCGGGAATCTCGGCCGGGTCCTCCACCCGGATGCCGTTGCAGCCCAGCGCCCGCGCCACGTTGGCGTAGTTGGTCTCGGCCAGGTCGGACGACTGGTAGCTGCCGCTGCCGTACATCAGGTGCTGCAAGGCCTTGATATAGCCCGAGGCGGCATTGTTGACCACCACCAGGGTGAAGGCCAGGCCCATGCGCACGGCGGTTTCCAGCTCGCCCAGCGACATGTTGCAGCCGCCGTCGCCGGTCAGGCTCACCACCTGCCGTCCGGGCGCGGCGGCGGCCGCGCCGATGGCGCCGGGGATGCCGTAGCCGATCGACGCGAAGCCCCGGTCCGGCACGAAGCCGCGCCCGGCGCGCTTGGTGTCGAACAGCAGGCCGCCCCAGTGCGCGGCGAAGCCGCCGTCGGCCACCAGCACGCCGTCTTCGGGCAGGCTGGCGTTGATCTCGTGCATCAGGCGCGCCATGCCGATGGGCCGGTCGGCCGAGGTCAGCTTGGCGCGCACCGATTCGCGCCAGGTGTGCATCGCCTGGCCGACTTCGGCGGCGTAGCCTTCCCGGCGGGCGCCGCCGTTGTCGGGCTGGGCGGCCAGGGCCTGGTCCAGTTCAGCCAGCGTGGCGCGGGCGTCGCCCCACAGCCGCAGCGCCGGCGTGGTGGTGCGGTCGAATTCCTCGGCCACGATGTCCAGGTGGATGATGGGCGCGCCGGTGGCCAGCAGGTCGTAGCGGCGCGTGGCCACTTCGCCCAGCTTGCAGCCGACTACGAACAGGCAGTCGGACTTGGCGATCAGGTCGTTGGCGATGCGGCTGTAGCGGCCGAACAGGCCCGCGTTCAGCGGATCGTCGCAGGCGATGGCGCCCTTGCCGCTCATGGTGTGGGCGACCGGAATGTTGTAGCGCCGCGCGAAATCCTGCACCGCCTCGGCGGCGTCGCTGATGTGCACGCCGCCGCCGCACAGCATCAGCGGGCGGTCGGCGCCGGCCAGCATGGCGGCGGCCTGCGCCAGCGCGTCGGCATCCGGGCGGCAGCGCAGCGCGGGCGCGCGGCGGTAGGTCTCGCTGGCGTGGAAGGCGGCGGCGTCGAAGGCGTGGACTTCATGCGCGATGTCCTCGGGCACGTCCAGCACCACCGGGCCGGGCCGGCCGCTGGTGGCGACCGCGAAGGCGCGCCGCACCAGTTCGGGAATGCGCTCGATCTTCTCGACCCGCAGCACGTCCTTGACCACCGGGCGCAGCACTTCCAGTTGGCGCGCCTCCTGCGTCATGTTCTTCCACGAATGCATGCGGTGCGAGTCGCCCACCAGCGCCACCATGGCGGTGCCGGCGTTGTAGGCCTCGGCCAGACCGGTGACCAGGTTGGTGGCGCCGGGGCCGAGCGTGGCGTCGCACACGGCGGGACGGCCGCTGACCTTGGTGTAGGCGTCGGCGGCGAACACCGCGCAGCGTTCGTCGTTGATCAGGTTGTGGTTCAGCTTCAGGCGCCGCACGGCGTCGTAGAACGGCAGTAGCTGGAAGCCGCCCATGCCGAACATCAGGCCGACGTCATGCGCGGCGAACATGCGGGCGATGGCTTCGCCGCCGGTGATTTCAAGGGTTTCCGACATGCGGGGAATGCTCCAGGTGGGTTGCGCGCCCGGCCAGCAGGGCGTCAATAAAGGATTTCAGGGGGGCGCCGATGCGGCAGCCGAGTTCGCGGGCGCGGGCGTTGGCGCACGAGACCACGCCGTCCTCGTAGCAGGAGCGCGCGTCGCCGATGCGGGCGCTGTGGGCCGACACGGTCAGCGCGGCGATGCCGCGCTGCTGCAACAGGGGCAGGCGGCCGATGCCGGCGCTGTCCTTGCCGATGCCGGCGTCGTTGAAAGTCACCAGCCAGGGGCGGGGGCGCACGCCGTCGGTGGCCAGGCCCGCCAGCCGTTCGCCGTGCGAGGCGGTGACGGCGATCAGGCCGTCGTCGGCCGGCTCCAGCAGCGAGACCGAGTCGGCGCCGATCACGCGCGGCGTGCCGTCGGCAGCCGTGGCCAGGACGGCGCGGGCCTCGTGGCGCGGCGCCGGCCAGGTCGGCGCCATGTCGGCATCGGCCAGCCGCCGCGCGGCCTGCGCCACGGCCATGCCGGGCCGGCAGCCGAGGGCATGGGCCAGGCCGTTGACGTGGCTGATGATGCCGTGGCGCGCCATGTCGGCGCCGTCGCCGATACGGCAGCTACGGTAGTCGGCGGTGGCGGCGGCCACGCCCCACTGCTGCAGTTCGTCCAGCCCGGCGATGCCGGCCTGTTGCCAGCCGACACCGGCGTCGTTCAGCACCACCGCGCGAACCCGGCCGCGGGCGGCGCAATAGGCGGCGTAGCTGCCGCCATGGGAGCCGGCGATCACCACGCGCCCGGCGTCTTCGGCGCGCAGCTTGGTGATGCTGTCCATGACGCGGGCGGGTTCGGTGTTGTTTTGTTCTTCCATATTATGGATATTTGTTTTGATTCCTGGTGGCGCCACGGGGAGGCCGCCAGGAAATCGATCTGTCTCTGCTTGAATTGGAATAATGATGTGAGACCGATTCTAAGAGGCCATGGGCGGCGCCAACAATCCTGTCTCCATATTATGGAATCTATTTGAAAATGAGGGGCGCCATCCATCGGGGAGGCAGGCGCGCCGACGCGGGGCAAAGGCGCGTGGCATGGCCGCGCATCGCGGGCGCGCGCGATCCATGCGAAGGAGGGAGGGGGAAGGGCGCGAAGCCCTGGAGAAGCGGGCGCGTCGGCCCGTTCGGGGATGTCGGCGCCACGCGCCGGAGGGAAACAACAGGCGGGCGGCGACCTGGCCGCCCGGGTATCGCCTGCCGCGCCTACTTTTCCCAGCCGCCGCCCAGCGCCAGGAACACGGCGATCTGGTCGTTGCTGAGTTCGGCCTGGCCGGCGGCCAGCGCGCTTTCATTGCTGGCCAGCGTGCGCTCGGCGTCCAGCACCGTCAGGTAATCGGTCTTGCCGTACTGGAACAACTGGCGCGCCTGCGAGGCGGCCTGCGCCGCCTGGTCGCGCGCCGCTTGCAGCGCAGCCTGGCGATCGAGCTGGCGCGCGTACACCACCAGCGCGCTCTCGGTTTCGCGCAGCGCGTTCAGCACCGAGGCGTCAAAGCGGGCCACGGCGGCCTTGGTGTTGGCCTCGGCCTCGGCGATGCGCGCCTGCACCGCGCCGGTGTTGGGCAGGGTCCAGGAAATCAGCGGACCGACGCTCCAGCTGAAGGTGCCGCGGTCGCCGAACATGGCGGCCGGGCCGCCCGAGGCGCCCGACAGGCCCAGCGTGATCTTCGGGTACAGGTCGGCGGTGGCCACGCCGATGCGCGCGGTGGCGGCGGCCAGCGCGCGTTCGGCCTGGCGGATGTCGGGACGGCGGCGCAGCAGCGCGGCGCCGTCGCCCACCGGGATCGTCTGGCTCAATTGCGGCGCGGCGGCGCATTGCAGCAGCGTGGTCGGAATCTCGGCCGGGGTCTGCCCGGTCAGCGCCGCCAGCCGGTACAGCGCGGTGCGTTGCTGCGCCTGGAACGGCGGCAGGCTGGCGCGCAATTGTTCCAACTGGCTGCGCGCGCGGGTTACGTCCAGCGCGGTGCCGCGGCCGGCGCGTTGCAGGCGGCTGACGGCGTCCAGCGATTCCTGCTGCACTTTCACCGAATGCTCGGCCGAGGCCAGTTGCATGCCGGCCGAACACAGGTTGGCGTAGGCGCGGGCGGTTTCGGCCGCCACCGTGACGCGGGTGGCGTCGTAGGCGGCCTGCGCCGCCTGCGCGTCGGCGCCGGCCGCTTCCACGGCGCGCCGGATCTGGCCGAACAGGTCCACCTGGTACGACATGCTGGCGCCGGCCGAGTACGACCAGCGGTTGGGCGGATCGATGCCGGGCGCCAGTTCCTGGATGCCGGAGACGTGGCCGAAGGTGGGCGAGGCGTTCACGCCCAGGCTGGGCTGCTGCTGCGCCTCGGTCTCGCGCACGGCGGCCTGGGCGCGTTCGAGGTTGGCGCTGGCCACGCGCAGGTCGGTGTTGGCCGCGAGGGCTTTCTCCACCAGGCCGTCCAGCACCGGATCGTTGTACAGCCGCCACCAGTGGCCGGGCACCTGGTCGCGCTGGAACACGCCCTCCCGCGCCTCGGCGAATGGCGCCTGCGCGCCTGGCCGGGCGGCGGCCGCGTCGGCGGGCACCTGGTAGTCAGGGCCCACGGCGGCGCAGCCGGCCAGCGCGGCGGACAGCATCAGCGGCAGGAGGAATCTGGTGTTCATGGCGGTTACGGCTTGGCGTTGTCTAAGTGGTTGACGAGTGGGTGAAAGCGCGCGCTCAAGAGGGTTGGCGCGCGTCGGTCCGCGTCTGCGCGGGCGCGGCGGCGGCGCCGACCGCCACGGTGGCGGTCTGGCCGGCCACCAGGCGCACGCCGGCGGGGACTTCGTCGATCTTCACGCGCACCGGGATGCGTTGCGCCAGGCGCACCCAGTTGAAGGTCGGGTTGACGTTGGGCAGCAGGTTGGCGCCGGTGCTGCGGTCGCGGTCGGCAATGCCCAGCGCGATGCTCTCGACGTGGCCGCGGATCTGGCGGTTGTCGCCCATCAGCGTGACGGTGACGGGGTCGCCTTCGTGGATGCCGGGCAGCTTGGTTTCCTCGAAATAGCCTTCGACGTAGAACGAGCTGGCGTCGACCAGCGCCATCACGCCGCGCCCGGCGCTGGCGTACGAGCCGGCGCGCAGGTCGAGGTTGGTGACGCGGCCGTCGGTCACGGCCAGCACGCGGCTGCGTTCCAGGTTCAGGCGGGCGGTGTTCAGTTGCACCTCGGCCTGGGCCAGCGCGGCCTCGGTCTGCTGCAGCTTGGTCTGGCTCTGTTCCAGCGCCTCGGCGGCCACCAACTGGCCCAGCGAGCGGTTGCGCTTGGCGTCGCGCAGCGCCTGTTCGCGCGCCACCTGTTGCGAGCGCACGGACGCTTCGGCCTGGTCGTAGGCCAGTTGGAAGCGCGCGCGGTCGATCTCGAACAGCACGTCGCCGGCCTTGACGTCCTGGTTGTCGTGCACCGGCACGGCGGTCACCAGGCCGGACACGTCCGGCGCCACCTGCACCACGTAGGCCTTGACGCGGCCATCGCGGGTCCAGGGCTCGACTTCATAGTGCACCCACAGTTGCCAGCCGGCGTAGACGGCGGCCGCGACCACGGCGGCGGTCACCGCGAATTTGCCGATGGCGGCGGGGCGCAGGGCATTGGGGAGTTTCATACCTATCTCTGCAGAAAATAAGGGGAAATCAGGGAGACGCCATACAGCAGCACGATGAACAGCGCCAGGTCGAAGAGCGCCGGGTGCCACACCAGGCGATACAGCCCGGCGCGCGCCAGCACGCGGCGCACGGCCCAGGCCACGCCCAGGGTGACCACGCCCAGCACCAGCAGCCAGGGAAAGTAGATGCCATAGAGGTTGAATTCGCCGATCATGGTGTTTCCAGCGTGGGATGGGCGGGTTGGTAATCGGCCGCGTCGGGGAAGAAAGCGCGGCGCAGGCCGACCAGGGCCACCACGGCGCGGTCGCGCGCGGCGACGGTGCCGGGCGTGGCGCTGACGCTGGCCAGGGCCCGGTCGATCTGCGCCAGCATTTCCGGCGCCTTGTCGCCGCCGCGCCAGGCCGAGCGTTGGCGGAAGAAGCGCGCCAGGCTGTCGAGCACCGGCGCGATGGTGGCGTCGGCCATGGGCAGGTGGCGGCGGGCGCGTTGCAGTTCTGTGATGTCGCGGCCCACGCGCAGGTCCTTGAGCGCGTCGGCGGCGACCAGATCGTCGGGGCGCTTGGCCATGGCCAGGCGCGGCTGCAGCAGGCCGATGCGGTCGAGCATGCGGGCGGCATAAGTGTGGCGGGCCGGGGCGCGCGGCGAGCTGGCCAGCGTGGCCAGTTCGTTCCAGTTGGCGGCCTGGATGCGGCGCGCGCTCCAGTCGGCGCTGACGGTGCGGAAGATGGCGGCGATGATGGCGGCGGTGGCCACGCCCATGCACTGCGCCACCTGCGTGTCGATGAACGACACCAGGTCAGCGGTGTGGGTGTCCTGCAGCGCCATGGTGCCCAGGAAGCCGAACAGCACCGCCATGGCCTTGCCGGTGGAGGCCGGCCGCGCGATGAAGATGCCCAGCACGAAGGCGGTGGGCAGCATCGCCAGCGCCAGCATCTCGAACGAATGGATGGCCGGCATGATGCCCAGCAGGTACAGCGCCGATAGCGGGATCGAATACACCGTGTAGGTCAGGAACTGCATGATGCCCGGCACCGGGTTGTCCTGCGAGGCGAAGAAGCAACTGAAGATGGCGGCCATCAGGGCGGCGGTGGCGCCGTTGCTCCAGGCCGTGCCGATCCAGAACAGGCAGACGACCGAGATGGCGACGCCGGCGGCGGCCGCCGACAGCAGCGCCATGCCGCGGTCGCGGTGCAGCGTGCGGCTGGGCGCGGTGCGGGCGGGGGCGCGCGTGCCGCGCAGCG
>NZ_CADIJW010000080.1 GCF_902859745.1 Achromobacter dolens
CATCTCGTTCGGCCCCGAGTACCTGATTCCCAAGCCGTTCGATCCGCGCCTGATCGTGCGCATCGCGCCGGCGGTGGCCAAGGCCGCCATGGAAGGCGGCGTGGCCACGCGTCCGCTGGCCGACCTGGAAGCCTACGAAGAGCAGTTGCAGCAGTTCGTGTACCACTCCGGCGCCTTCATGAAGCCGCTGTTCTCGGCGGCCAAGCGCATCGTGCGCGAAGGCGGTCCGGCCCGCATCGTGTTCGCCGAGGGCGAAGACGAGCGCGTGCTGCGCGCGGTGCAGGTGGTGGTGGACGAAGGCCTGGCCCGTCCCATCCTGGTGGGCCGTCCGTCGGTGCTGCTGACCCGCATCGAGAAGCTGGGCCTGCGGCTGCGCCTGGGCGAGGACGTCGAGGTCACCAACCCCGAATACGACGAGCGCTTCCACCAGTACTGGACCACGTACTGGGAACGCATGTGCCGACGTGGCATCACCAAGGAAATGGCGCGCGTGGAAATGCGCCGCCGCATGACCTTGATCGGCGCGATGATGGTGCACCTGGGCGATGCCGACGGCATGGTCTGCGGTTCGGTCGGCGCGTACCATGATCACCTGCGCTTCATCGACGAAGTGATCGGCCGCCGGCCGGGCCGCAACGTCTACGCCGCCATGAACATCCTGCTGCTCAACGAGCGCACGGTGGTGCTGGTGGATACGCACGTCAACGACGAACCCACCGCCGAGCAGATCGCCGAATTCACCATCGCCGCGGCCAAGGAAATGCAGCGCATGTTCCTGGCGCCCAAGGTGGCGCTGCTGTCGCGCTCGAACTTCGGTTCGGGCAGCTCGGCCTCGGGCGCCAAGATGCGGCGCGCGCTGGAACTGGTGCGCCAAGCCGAGCCGGAGCTGGAGATCGACGGCGAGATGCACGGCGACTGCGCGCTGGACGAGGCGCTGCGCCTGCGGATCCTGCCGTCCTCCACGCTCAAGGGCGAGGCCAACCTGCTGGTGTGCCCGAACGTGGACGCCGGCAACATCGCCTACAACCTGCTCAAGACGGCGGCCGGCGGCAACGTGGCGGTGGGCCCGTTCCTGCTGGGCGCCAATGCGCCGGTGCACATCCTGACCTCCAGCTCGACCGTGCGCCGCATCGTCAATATGACCGCGATGACGGTGGTCGATGCCAATACCCCGCGTTGAAGTCACCAATGGCGGTCCGGCGTGCCCGCGCACGCCGACCGGCCTGGTCCTGACCGGGGGCGGCGCCCGCGCCGCCTACCAGGTGGGCGTGCTCAGCGCCATCATGGAGCTGCTGGACCCCGACTGGCATTCGCGTTTCAAGAATCCCTTCGACATCATCTGCGGCACGTCCGCCGGCGCCATCAATGCCGCCGCGCTGGCATGCCGGGCCGAGCGGCCGCACCTGGGGGTGCGCCGCATCCGCCGCCTGTGGTCGTCGCTCAATACCGACATGATCTACCGGGCCGACGCGCCGGGTTTGATCCGCACCGGCGTGCGCTGGCTGGGCCTGCTGTCGCTGGGATGGATGTATTCCGGCCTGACGCGCAAGCGGCCGCAGTCGCTGCTGGACAACAGCCCGATGCAGGAACTGCTGGGCCGGGTGCTGGACTTCGGCCACCTGCAATCGAACCTGGAGAGCGGCGCGCTGTCGGCGCTGGCGATCACGGCCTCCGGCTACACCAGCGGCGAGCACCTGACGTTCTACCAGGCGCACGCGCCGATCGAGCCCTGGCACCGCTACCTGCGGCTGGCCATTCCCACGCCGATCACGGTCGACCACCTGATGGCTTCGTCCGCCATTCCCTTCGTTTTTCCCGCCCGCCAGATCACGGTGCACGGCAAGGGTGAGTGGTGCGGCGACGGCTCGATGCGGCAGCTGGCGCCGATCAGCCCGGCCATCCACCTGGGCGCGCACCGGGTGCTGGTGATCGGCACCGGGTTCCGCGACGACACCCACCCCGAGCACCGGGAGGCGGCGCCGCCGTACCCCTCGCTGGCCCAGGTGGGCGGCCATGCCCTGTCCAGCATCTTCCTGGACGGCCTGTCAATGGACGTCGAGCGCCTGGAGCGGATGAACTACCTGGTCGACCACGCCGCGCCGCCAGAGGGCGACGAGGTCACCGTGCGCCGTATCGAGGTGCTGACGATCACCCCCAGCCGCTCCCTGGACTCCCTGGCGCTGGAACACCTGGGCGACATGCCGGCGCAGGCCCGTGCCCTTTTTCGCGTACTCGGTGTATCGTCCGACCCAAGCCGTCCGGGGGGCGGGGCGCTGATGTCCTACCTGTTGTTCGAGTCCAGCTACACCAAGCGATTGATCGAACTGGGTTATGCCGATACGATGCAGCGTAACGATGAAGTGATCGCCTTTTTCAAGGAGGCACAGGCATGACGCGCAATGCCCAATCTACCCTGCACAAGCAGTTGAAGCGAGGTGGAGCGCTGGCCCATGACGGGCTGGACAAAAAGGCCGTGGTCGACGCCGCGCATGAGCTCGGCCTGGCACTGTTTGTGGCCAATTGCGACCCGGCGCGCAGCCGCTCCGCGGTGCTGCGCGCCATCGTCAAGGCAGTGGACTTCCCCGAGTATTTCGGCGGCAACCTCGACGCGTTGTACGACTGTCTGTGCGATACCGTGCTGGATCACAAGACCGGCGTGGTGCTGTGGCTGTACAAGCTGCATTCGGGGGACCCGGCGCTGGAAGAGGACGCCGCCCGCATCGAGTCGGTCTGCGCCGACGCCGCCGAATTCGCCCACGAGAATGGCCGCACGTTTGCGTATGTGGTGGAGCACGCCGGCAAGCACCCCGATCCGGAACCGGGCGTGGCCGCCGCGCCCTACGGCGACAACGACTGAAGACCCGGGCTGGGGCGCTCGCGCCGCCGGCCGCTGGGTCAACGGCCTGTCATGTCCCGGGGCGGGACGCCGATCACCAGCCGAGCAAGGCGCCGGCCGCTGAAATCAAGGCCAATCCCGCCGTTTCCGTGCGCAGCACGCGCGGGCCGAACCTGACGGCCTGGACCCCCGCTTCGCGCGCCTGCGCCAGTTCCTTTTCCGACCAGCCCCCTTCGGGGCCGACCAGCAGCGTCAACGATTGCAGGCCCGGCGTCGCGTCGAGCCGGCCGGCCAGGTCGGCATTGGCGTCCGGATGACACAGCAGGCGCAGGCCGTCGGCCGGCAGGGCCAGCCAGTCGGCCAGCGTCACGGGGGCGTCGACCGCCATCAGCCGGTTGCGGCCGCATTGCTCGGCCGCCGATTGGGCGATGCGCTGCCAGTGCGCCACCCTTTTTTCCAGCCGCGGCCCGGACAACTGCAGCACGCTGCGCTGCGCGGCGATGGGGCAGACCCGGGCGGCGCCCAGCTCCACGGCTTTTTCCACCACCCAGTCCATCTTGTCGCCGGCGGGCAGGCCCTGTACCAGCGTGATGCGGCCGGCCAGCTCGGCTTCGCGCGGATCGAACGCCCCCAACTGGGCGAAACCGGCCTTGCCCTCGATTTCCAGCGCCGCCGGGTATTCGCCGCCGTGGCCGTTGAACAGCACCATGGGTTCCCCCGCGCGCAGTCGCAGCACGCGGATGGCGTGGTGAGCCAGGGCCTCCGGCAGGGCGATGCGGGCGCCGGGGGACAGGGGAGCGTCGCAGAAGAAGCGGGGAGCGGACATGGGTAACGCGGTGGCGGACGGAAAGTGGTCGTGGGGCCGGGCGCAGACCCGGGGCGCGGCACGGGCAGCGGCCCGGCGATTCAGGGGCCTGGCTCGTCGCCCGGTCACCTGAGCGCGTAGCCTACCACCTTGATGCCCCAGTCGATCAGGTTGGGGGCGCTGGACGCCAGTTGCAGCGTCAGCAGGGTCAGGAAACCCACCGTCATTTTCTTGTCCAGGCGCATGAGGTCGTGACGCACCTCGGCCAGGTCTTCGCGGGTGGCGAAACGCTTGAGTTCCTCGCGAGTGGGCAGTTGCGCGACGACTTCGACGAGTTTGTCGAATTGTTCCTGGGCGGCGCGCGTGGCGATTTCGCGTTCGAGTGCGGCGCGTTCGCGGGCGATGTCGCGTTCGAGCTCGGCGCGTTCGCGGGCGAAGTCGACGCGTGACAGGGCATAGGCCTGGAGCTCGGCGCGCGCCTCGTCCTGCGAGCGCTTGAGCAGGTCGGCCTCGCCCTGCAGGCGGGCGTGTTCCAGCGCCTGCGCCACCGCGATGGCGCGTTCCTCGCCGAGCGCGTTGCGCAGGGCCAGGATGCCGGCGGCGGGAATGGTGAAGCTCAACATGGCAAGCATGATACGGAATCCGACATAGGGCTAAGCCAGGCCATCATGAATCTCGGACCGCCCCGCCGCAATTGTGGCAACTACGCCATGACATGGCTGTCCTCCCCTGGGGACAATCACGATTCTGCCGCGGGCCATCGTCCATCTGGCGGACCCCGCTACCCGGCGTCGGCCGGGTCATCCCCAGGTGTTAAAATCGTCTGCTTCGCAACCTACTCAACTGGCCCCCATTTCCTGCGTGGGCGCGCCAGCCACAAAGAGCCTTCCGAATGAGCAATCCGACCGCCCCTAAACTTGCCTTGGCGGATGCCATCCGCGCCCTCGCGATGGATGCCGTGCAACAAGCGAACTCCGGGCACCCGGGCGCTCCCATGGGCATGGCGGAAATCGCCCAGGCCCTCTGGATCGGCAACCTGCGCCACAACCCCAAGGATCCCGCCTGGGCCAACCGCGACCGCTTCGTGCTGTCCAACGGCCACGGCTCGATGCTGATCTACGCGCTGCTGCACCTGACCGGCTACGACCTGCCGATCGAAGAACTGAAGAACTTCCGCCAACTGCATTCCAAGACGCCGGGCCACCCCGAAGTGGGCATCACCCCGGGCGTGGAAACCACCACCGGCCCGCTGGGCCAGGGCCTGGGCAATGCCGTCGGCATGGCGCTGGCCGAAGCGCTGCTGGCCGCCGAGTTCAACAAGCCCGGCCACACCATCGTCGACCACCACACCTATGCCTTCACCGGCGACGGCTGCCTGATGGAAGGCATCTCGCACGAAGTGTGCTCGCTGGCCGGCACGCTCAAGCTGTCCAAGCTGGTGGTGCTGTATGACGACAACGGCATCTCGATCGACGGCCACGTCGAGCACTGGTTCGCCGACGACACCGCCAAGCGCTTCGAGGGCTACGGCTGGAACGTCATCCGCGGCATCGACGGCCACGACGCCGCCGCCGTGGACGCCGCCATCAAGGCCGCCCGCGCGCAATCGGAAAAGCCCACGCTGATCGTCTGCCGCACCGTCATCGGCAAGGGTTCGCCCAACATGGCCGGCACCCACAACGTGCACGGCGCCCCGCTGGGCAAGGACGAGATCGCCGCCACCCGCGCCGCGCTGGGCTGGTCGGCCGAGCCGTTCCAGATCCCGCAGGACGTCTACGACGGCTGGGATGGCCGCAAGACCGGCGCCGCCGCGCAGGCCGAATGGCAATCGGCCTTCGACGCCTACGCCGCCGAATTCCCGGCCGAGGCGGCCGAGTTCACCCGCCGCATGAAGGGCGAGCTGCCCGCCGGCTACGCCGACCAATTCAAGGCGTTCCTGAACGCCACGCTGGAAAAGGCCGAAACCGTCGCCACCCGCAAGGCCTCGCAGTTCGCGATCACGGCGCTGGCCGCCGCACTGCCGGAAATGCTGGGCGGCTCGGCCGACCTGACCGGCTCCAATTTCACCGACTGGAAGGGCGTGGGCGCGGTGCGCGCCGGCGACAAGGGCATCCAGTTCGGCCGCCACATCAACTACGGCGTGCGCGAATTCGGCATGGCCGCCATCATGAACGGCGTGGCGCTGCATGGCGGCTACCTGCCGTTCGGCGGCACCTTCCTGACGTTCTCCGACTACTCGCGCAACGCCATCCGCATGGCCGCGCTGATGAAGCAGCGCGTGGTGCACGTGTTCACGCACGACTCCATCGGCCTGGGCGAAGACGGCCCGACCCACCAGTCCATCGAACACGCCGCCAGCCTGCGCCTGATCCCCAACCTGTCGCTCTGGCGTCCCTGCGACACGGCCGAAACCGCCGTGGCCTGGAACGCCGCCGTGACGCGCCCGGCCAGCATCGGCATGGACGTGCATGACGGCGGCCCGACGGCCCTGCTGCTGTCGCGCCAGAACCTGCCGTTCGTGCAACGCGACGCCGCCACCGTGGACGCCATCGCCCGCGGCGGCTACGTGCTGCGCGACGCCGACGGCGCTCGCGCCGTGATCATCGCCACCGGTTCCGAAGTCGCCATCGCCCTGGACGCGCAAGCCCAACTGGCCAAGGAAGGCATCGCGGTGCGCGTGGTGTCCATGCCGAGCACCGACGTGTTCGACAAGCAGGACGCCGCCTGGAAGCAATCGGTGCTGCCCAAGGGGCTGCCGCGCGTGGCCGTCGAGGCCGGCGTGACCGCCTTCTGGCACAAGTACGTGGGCCTGGAAGGCGCCGTGGTCGGCATCGATCGCTACGGCGAATCGGCCCCCGCGGGCGCGCTGTTCAAGTTCTTCGGGCTGACCGCCGACAAGGTGGCCGAGACCGTCAAGCAAGTTCTGTAAAAAAGGAGCCTAGTCATGACCATTCGCGTCGCCATCAACGGTTACGGTCGCATCGGCCGCAACATCCTGCGTGCCCACTATGAAGGTGGCAAGAAGCACGATATCGAAATCGTCGCCATCAACGATCTGGGCGATCCCAAGACCAACGCCCACCTGACCCGCTACGACACCGCCCACGGCAAGTTCCCGGGCACCGTCGAAGTCGATGGCGAGTACATGGTCGTCAACGGCGACAAGATCCGCGTGCTGGCCAACCGCAACCCGGCCGAACTGCCGTGGGGCGAGCTGAAGGTCGACGTGGTGCTGGAATGCACGGGCTTTTTCACGACCAAGGAAAAGGCCGGCGCGCACATCAAGGGCGGCGCCAAGAAGGTCATCATCTCGGCCCCGGGCGGCAAGGACGTTGACGCCACCGTCGTCTACGGCGTCAACCACGGCGTGCTGAAGTCGACCGACACCGTCATCTCGAACGCGTCGTGCACCACCAACTGCCTGGCCCCGCTGGTCAAGCCGCTGAACGACAAGCTGGGCCTGGAAAACGGTCTGATGACGACCGTCCACGCCTACACCAACGACCAGGTCCTGACCGACGTCTACCACGAAGACCTGCGCCGCGCCCGTTCGGCCACCATGAGCATGATCCCGACCAAGACCGGCGCCGCCGCCGCGGTCGGCCTGGTGCTGCCGGAACTGAACGGCAAGCTGGACGGCTACGCCATCCGCGTCCCGACCATCAACGTGTCGATCGTCGACCTGTCCTTCGTGGCCAAGCGCGACACGACCGTCGAGGAAGTGAACGGCATCCTGAAGGCCGCCTCGGAAGGCGAGCTCAAGGGCATCCTGGACTACAACACCGAACCCCTGGTCTCGGTGGACTACAACCACAACCCGGCCTCCAGCACCGTTGACGCGTCGCTGACCAAGGTCTCGGGCCGCCTGGTCAAGGTTTCGTCCTGGTACGACAACGAGTGGGGCTTCTCGAACCGCATGCTCGACACCACCGTCGCGCTGATGTCGGCCAAGTAAGCATCGCTGTCGGATCGAAGGGGACGAACAGGTTTTCCGCCACGGCGGAAAGCGGGTTCGTCCCCTTCGTTCGCCAACTCTAGGAGACGCAAAGCATTATGTCCAAGGTCAATACCCTGTCCGCGCTGGCCAAGGCCGGCGCCCTGTCCGGCAAGCGCGTGTTCATCCGCGCCGATCTGAACGTGCCGTTCGATGACGCCGGCCGCATTTCCGAAGACACCCGCATCCGCGCCTCGGTGCCCGGCATCCGCCTGGCGCTGGACGCTGGCGCCGCGGTGATGGTCACCTCGCACCTGGGCCGCCCGAAAGAGGGCGTGCTGACCGAGGCCGATTCGCTGGCCAAGGTCGGCCAGCGCCTGTCCGAGCTGCTGGGGATGCCCGTGCCGCTGGTGCAGAACTGGGTCGACGGCGTCAAGGTCGAGCCGGGCCTGGTGGTGCTGCTGGAAAACTGCCGCGTCAACGTCGGCGAGAAGAAGGACGACGAGGCGCTGTCGCGCAAGATGGCGGCGCTGTGCGACGTCTACGTCAATGACGCCTTCGGCACGGCGCACCGCGCCGAGGCCACCACGCACGGCATCGCGCGCTTCGCGCCGGTGGCCTGCGCCGGTCCGCTGCTGGAAGCCGAGCTGGACGCGCTGGGCCGCGCGCTGCACGAGCCGAAGCGTCCGCTGGTCGCGATCGTCGGCGGCTCCAAGGTGTCGACCAAGCTGTCGATCCTGCAATCGCTGGCCGACAAGGTCGACCAGTTGGTGGTGGGCGGCGGCATCGCCAACACCTTCATGCTGGCCGCCGGACTGCCGATCGGCAAGTCGCTGGCCGAGCCGGACCAGGTGGAGCAGGCGCGCGCCGTGATCGAGCTGATGAAGCAGCGCGGCGCGGATGTGCCGATCCCGGTGGACGTGGTGTGCGCCAAGGCGTTCGGCGCGGACGCCGAGGCCACCGTGAAGGCGGCCGATGAAGTCGCCGCCGACGATATGATCCTGGACATCGGCCCGCAGACCGCGCAGCAATTGGCCGAGATCCTCAAGCAGGCCGGCACCATCGTCTGGAACGGCCCGGTCGGCGTGTTCGAGTTCGACCAGTTCGCCAACGGCACCAAGGTGGTGGCGCAGGCGATCGCGGATTCCGAGGGCTTCTCGATCGCGGGCGGCGGCGACACGCTGGCCGCGATCGCCAAGTACGGCATCGGCGAGCAGGTCGGCTACATCTCGACCGGCGGCGGCGCGTTCCTGGAATTCCTGGAAGGCAAGACCCTGCCGGCGGTGGCCGTGCTGCAAGAGCGGGCCAAGTAGTCTTTCCGCCCGGGCGATCCGAAGCCGCTCCTTCCGGGGCGGCTTTTTTTCATCGGCCCGAGCTGGGTGGCTGCCGTCGGCTGGGGCGCTTGGCGCTTATTCCATAGACTGGTGTAGGCTTGACGCTCGCCCGCTTCCCGCGGTTTCCTTCCCCCGTTTCCTCCGCTTCGCCGCCCCATGAACCTACGATTTCTTCCTGGCCTGAACAACTTCCGGGGCATCACCCGGGAGTCCGCCGGCCGCGATATCGCCGCGGGATTGAGCGTGGCCGCGGTGGCGTTGCCGGTAGGGCTGGCCTATGCGGCGATGATGGGAGTGCCGCCGGTTGCCGGGCTGTGGGCGGCGATCGCCGGCATGTTGGGTTACGCGCTGTTCGGTTCCTCGCGCACGCTGATCGTGGGGCCGGACACGGCCACTTGCACGCTGATCGCGGCGACGCTGACGGGCATGGCGCTGACCTCGCCCGAGGACCGGCTGGTGGCCGCCACCGGGATCGCGCTGACGGTCGGGCTGGGTTGCCTGATCGCGCGGGTGCTGCGCCTGGGCGTGCTGGCCAACCTGCTGTCGCGGCCGGTGCTGATCGGCTACATGGCGGGGGTGGCGGTGACGCTGGCGCTGTCGCAATTGAGTGGCCTGACCGGCGTGGGGCTGCGCAACAGCGGGCTGGTGCATCCTTTCCTGGAGTTGTCGCGGCGCGTGTCGGAGATCCGCATTCCCACGCTCTGCCTGGGGCTGGCGTCGTGCCTGCTGCTGGTGGCGATCAAGCGCTGGAGGCCGAATTGGCCGGGGCCGATCATGCTGGTGGTCGGCGCCTGCCTGCTGTCTTGGCTGTTCGATTTTCCCAGCCTCGGCATCGCCGTGGTGGGCGAGGTGCCGGCGGGCCTGCCGGCGCTGCGCGTGCCGGTGCGGCTCGAAGGCCTGGACAACATCCTGCTGGGCGCGGCGGGCGTGCTGGTAGTGAGCTTTTCCAGCGGCATCGTGACGGCGCGCAGCTTTGCCGCGCGCACCGGCGAGCACGTGGATCCGAACCGTGAACTGGTCGGCTTCGGCGCGGCCAATGTGGCGGCCGGGCTGTTCCAGGGCTTCGTGGTGACCGGGGCCGATTCGCGCACGGCGGTGGGACTGGCGGCGGGCGGCTCGTCGCCGCTGGTCGGCGTCAGCGCGGCGGCGGCGCTCGCGCTGGTGGTGGGCCTGCTGAGCGCGCCGCTCTATTGGCTGCCGCAGGCGGTGCTGTCGGCAATCCTGCTGCTGGCGGCCGCCAGCCTGTTCGACGGCCAGGCCTTCCTGCGGCTGGCGCGAATTTCGCGCATCGAGCTGGCCTTCGGCGTCCTGGCCGCGGTCGGCGTGGTGGGTTTCGGCGTGCTGCAGGGCGTGGCGGTGTCGGTTGGCGCCACGCTGCTGTACGCCATGTACGTGTCCGGCAATCCGCGCGATGCCCTGCTGGGCCGTCTGCCGGGCGAATCGGTGCTGGGCAAGATGCATCTGAACCCGCAGGCGCAGCCGGTGCCGGGCGCGGTGATCTGGCTGTTCGAGTCGTCGGTGTGGTTCTTCAACGCCGACGCGTTCCGGCGGCGCGCCCGCGAGATCATCGAGCAGGCGGGGGACATCACCTGGTTCGTGCTGGATGCCGAGGCCATGACGCAGGCCGACGCCGACGCCATCGAAGCCTTGTACGAACTGCGGCGCGAGCTGCGCGACCGCGGCATGGTGCTGCTGGTGGCGGGCGGCCACGGCCAGTTCCGCATGGCGCTGGAGCGCTCTGGCCTAGCCGACCGCATCGGCCGCGACAAGATCTTCCCCTCGCCCGAACAGGCGGTCGAGGCGATCGAGCGCTGGCGCCAGGGGCCGGCGCCGGCCACGCTTTCCTGATACTTGGCGCGGGCTGTGGCGCCCGCGCCTCAATCGATGATGTGATAGCCGCCGTCGATGTACAGCGTCTGCCCGGTCATGCGGCGGGCGGCGTCGGTGGCGAGCCAGGCGGTGGCCTCGCCGACGTCGTCGATGGAGACCAGGCTGCGCGCCGGGGCCTTGGCCTGGGCGCGGTCGAGCAGCGCGTCGAATTCGGCGATGCCCGAGGCCGCGCGGGTCTTGAGCGGCCCGGGTGAAATCGCGTGCACGCGGATGCCCTGCGGGCCGAGTTCGGCCGCCAGGTAGCGAGTGGCCGATTCCAGCGCGGCCTTCACGGGACCCATCATGTTGTAGTGCTCGACCACCATCTGCGAGCCGTAGTAGCTCATGCAGAACAGCGCGCCCCCGCCGGGCATCAGCGGCTCTGCCAGCTTGGCCATGCGGATGAACGACCAGCACGACACATCCATGGCCGTCAGGAAGCCCGCGCGCGAGCAGTCCGTGACGCGGCCGTGCAGATCGTCGCGCGGGGCGTAGGCGATGGAATGCAGCACGAAATCCAGGCCGCCCCATTCGGCGGCGATGCGCTCGAACACCGCCTCCAGCTCGCCCTCGCGCAGCAGGTCCAGCGGCATCAGCAGCGACGCGTCCACCTGGCGCGCCAGCGGCTCGACGTGCGGGCGCGCCTTGTCGTTCAGGTAGGTCACGGCCAGTTCCGCGCCCATGGCGCGGAACGCCTTGGCGCAGCCCCAGGCGATGGAGTCGGCGTTGGCGATGCCCGTGACCAGGCCGCGCTTGCCGGCAAGAGGGAGGGCGGCGCTCATCGTTGTTTCACCAGGGCCAGCGTGTGCTGCGCGATGATCAGTTCTTCATTGGTGCGCACCACGTACACGCCGATGCGGCTGTCGTCGCTGGAAATGCGCGGCCCGTGATGCGCATTGCGCTCGGGATCCAGCTTGATGCCGAGCCAGCCCCAATGCTCGCTGATGGCCTGGCGGATCTCGGCCGAGTTTTCGCCGACGCCAGCGGTGAAGACGATGCCGTCGATGCCGTTCATGGCGCAGCCCAGGCCGATCATGCCTTCGGCCACGCGCCAGGCGAAGTACTTCAGCGCCAGCCTGGCCGACGGCGCGTCGCTGGCCAGCAGCTCGCGCATGTCGTTGCTGATGCCCGACAGGCCCTTCATGCCGCAGTCGTGGTACAGCACGTGCTCGATGTCGTCGTGCGACATGCCCTGTTCCATCATCCACAGCACCACGCCGGCATCCAGCCGGCCCGGCCGCGTGCCCATCGGCAGGCCTTCGAGCGCGGTGAAGCCCATGGTGCTGTCGACGCTCTTGCCCTGGTGCATGGCGCAGGCCGACACGCCCGAACCCAGGTGCGCCGCGATGATCCTGCCCATGGCGATCTCGGGCAGCGCCTGGCGCAGCCGCTGCGCGATGTATTCGTACGACAGGCCGTGAAAGCCATAGCGCCGCACGCCCTGCTGGTACAGATGCTCGGGCAGGGCGTAGCGGTCGGCCACGTCCGAATGGCTGCGGTGGAACGCGGTGTCGAAGCAGGCCACCTGCGGAATCCACGGGCGCCGCTCGCGGATCACGCGGATCGGCGCCAGGTTGTTGGGCTGGTGCAGCGGCGCCAGCGGCGTGAAGGTGTCCAGTTTGGCGAGGATGGCGTCGTCGATCAGCACCGGCTCGGCCAGGTCGGGGCCGCCGTGCACCACGCGATGGCCCACCGCCAGCGGCGCGCCGCCCAGGTGGCCGCTGAGCCAGGTGCCGACCACCTCCTGGCCGTTGGGCACATCGGGCGCGTGGCTGGGCGCGATGTCGCGTTCCACCAGCGTCTGGCCGGCGGCGTCGCGCACCCGCAGGCGCGGATGGCTGGTGCCGATGCCTTCGAGCTGGCCGCCCAGGCGCGGCGCCAGCGCCTGTTTGCCGTCGATGTCGTACAGGTAGAACTTGATGCTGGAACTGCCGGCGTTGATGACGAGAATGGTGTCGGACATGGAGTCGATCGCCTCTTGATGCAAGGGACAAGGCAGGGCCGGGGCCCCGCCGCTCATTCACGGCCTGTCGGCCGGCCCTAGGCCAGCGGACGCGCCTGCTGCGTGGCCAGGTGGTGCGCGTAGATCGCCGCCACCGCGCACGATGCCAGGCGAGAGCGCGGGCTGTCGGCGCGGCTTGTCAGGATGATGGGCACGCGCGCGCCCAGCACGATGCCTGCGGCCTCGGCGTTGGCCAGGAAGGTCAGGTTCTTGGCCAGCATGTTGCCGGCTTCCAGATCGGGCACCACCAGCACCTGGGCCACGCCCGCCACCAGCGAGCGGATGCCCTTGATGCGGGCGGCATCGGGGCTGATGGCGTTGTCCAGCGCCAACGGGCCGTCCAGCACGCCGCCGGCGATCTGGCCGCGGTCGGCCATCTTGCACAGCGCGGCTGCCTCGATGGTGCTGGGAATGCTGGGTGTGACCTGCTCGACCGCCGACAGGATCGCCACGCGCGGCTCGCCCAGGCCCAGGCCGTGGTGCAGGTCGATCACGTTGCGGATGATGTCGGCCTTGGTTTCCAGGTCCGGAAAGATGTTGATGGCCGCGTCGGTGATGAACAGCGGCTCGGCGTAGGTCGGCACTTCCATGATGAACACATGGCTGATGCGGCGGCCGCTGCGCAGCCCGGTGGCGCGCGCCACCACTTCGTGCATCAGCTCGTCGGTGTGCAGGCTGCCCTTCATCAGCAGCGAGGCCTCGCCGCCGCGCACCAGCGCCACGGCGGTCTCGGCCGCGGCGTGGCTGTGCGGCGCATCGACGATGCGGGCATCGCCCAGGTTCAGCCTGTGCTGCGCGGCCGTGTCGCGGATCTTGTGTTCCGGGCCCACCAGGATGGGACGCAGCAGGCCCAGGTCACGCGCTTCCAGCGCGGCCGACAGCGACGGCTCGTCGCAGGGATGGGCGATGGCGCAGGCTGCGGGCGCCAGGGTCTGGGCGCGCGCGATCAGTTTGTCGTAGTGCGTGGAGGTGGGCAGGCTCATTCCGGTTTGGCCTTGGCGGTGGCGGGTTTGCGGACGCGCGCGGGCGCGGCTTCCTTCTTGCGGGCGGCGGCCTTGACCGCGGCCTGCGGCGTGGACTTGGCGGCGGCCGCCGTGGCAGCGCGGCGCGCACGGTCGTTGGGCGGCGCCGTGGGCGAGGGT
>NZ_CADIJW010000081.1 GCF_902859745.1 Achromobacter dolens
CGCGTCCGGTGCGGGCGTATCGGGCAGGACGGCCTGCGGCGCGGGCGCAGCCGACTGTGGCGGCGTCGGTTCGGCGGCGGGAGCCGCGGGGCTGGCTGCGGGTGGCGCAACAGGCGCCGCCGGCGGATTCGGCTGCACCACTTCGGAACGGGTAATGAGGGCATTGCCGGTGCCGAGCCCCGAGCGGATCCAGGCGTACGCGCCGGCCCCGATCAGCGCCACCAACAACAGCAGAAACAGCAGCGGCCGGCCGCCGCCGCGCGGCTTGGCGGCCACTGCCGCAGGCGCGGCCGGCACGGCCACCACCTCGGCCGCGGCCGTTTCCGGCGCGGCGGGCGACTCGTCCACGTAGACCGCGATGTCCAGCAGGGCGGCCAGCTCCCCCAGGGTCTGCGGTCGGTCGGCCGGCAGCATGGCCAGGCCACGATCGATCGCGTTCAGGAACGCCGGGCTGTATTTCGTCAGGCCCAGCGATGCCAGGGGCTCGTAACTGTCCGTGGCGCGGCGCTCCGGCGCCGGCGGCGGGCGCAGCCCGATCACCAGTGCGTGCATCACCGCACAGAGCGCGTAGACGTCTGTCCACGGGCCGCGCGGCCATTCGGCCGAATCCGTGTACAGCTCGAACGGGGCAAAGCCCGGCACGGGCGTCAGCCCCGAGCGGCGCGAGCGGGGCACCGACAGCTCCGGCAACAGGTGCGCACGCGCGCCTTCGTCCATGCCCACCGTATCCAGCGAGATGTCGCCGCATATTTCGCCTTGCGCATGCAGGCCCATCAGCGAAGGCAGCAGATCCGACAACAACCGCTTGATGCGGGTTTCCGGCACTCCGCCCGCCGCACTGGCGGCGATGGCGCTCAAGGGGCGCAACGCGAGCGGCGCGGCACCTGAAAAAGGGCTGCGCGGCGTGTGCAGGCCGGCGGGTGAGGACATGTTCAACATACTGCGCAAGGGGCGCGAAAACGGGTTAAGGGCAGATAGGCGGAATATTATCCAATCCGTTACGCCAGGACATTGCCGAAAATGTCGGAGCGCATCAGGCTGTGGCACGATAGCGTATCGTCAAATTCCCCCACCTAGATGAAAGCCCATGAAAATTCGCCTGCTCGGCAGTTTGCTCGGATTATCGTTCGCCCTGGCCGGCTGTTCCGGCCTTCCGGTCGCCCAGCCCGACCATCCGCCCACGCCCGAGGCGCTGGAACAGTTGCAACAGGTTCGTGACCAATATAGCGCCGGGCACTACGGCGAGGTCATCCGCCGGGTAGCCAGGTCCGACGAGCTGGCCGGCTCCAGCAAGGCCGTGCGCATCGAGGCCTACAAGCTGCAGGCGTTCAGCTACTGCGTCAGCAAGTATCCGCAACTTTGCGAAGACAGCTTCAGCCGTATCCTGCAACTGGATCCCGCCTTCGAACTGGCGCCGAACGAAGCCGGCCATCCGGTCTGGGGCCCGGTATTCCAGCGCGCCAAGAACCAGGCCGCCAAGTAGCGTCAGCGCCCCGCCGCGCAGACAAAAAAAGGCCGCTGATTCGCATCAGCGGCCTTTTTGCTTCTGGCCTCCCCCGCCGGGCCTGCGCGGGGGGTGCACCGGACGTCGCCCTTATTCGGCGGCGTCCTCGCTGCCCAGGTCGGACGACGGGGCATCGGCGTCCAAGCCCACCGTGACCGGCGAGTCTTCGAACGGGTTGGCCAACTGGCGGGCGGCTTCGCGTTCCGCGGCCTCCAGGGCTTCCTTGTCCTTGCGGGCATGGTGGTACGCCAGGCCGGTACCGGCCGGGATCAAGCGGCCGACGATGACGTTTTCCTTCAGGCCACGCAGGTCGTCGCGCTTGCCCATGATGGCGGCTTCGGTCAGGACACGCGTGGTTTCCTGGAACGAGGCGGCCGAGATGAACGAGTCGGTCGACAGCGAGGCCTTGGTGATACCCAGCAGCACGTTTTCGTACGTGGCCGGACGCTTGTCTTCAGCGTTGACGCGGTCGTTCTCGTTCAACAGCTCGGAGCGCTCGACCTGCTCGCCCGGGATGAACTCGGTATCGCCCGCATCGACGATGTTCACACGGCGCAGCATCTGACGAACAATCACTTCGATGTGCTTGTCGTTGATCTTCACGCCCTGCAGACGGTACACGTCCTGCACTTCGTCGACGATGTAGGTCGCCAGCTTCTCGATGCCCTGCAGGCGCAGGATGTCGTGGGGATCGGCCGGGCCGTCCACGATCATTTCGCCCTTGTTCACCACCTGGCCGTCGTGCACCAGCACCTGCTTTTCCTTCGGAATCAGGAACTCGTGGCTGACGCCTTCCAGGTCGGTGATGACCAGGCGCTGCTTGCCCTTGGTGTCCTTGCCGAACGAGACCGTGCCGGTGACGTCGGCGAGCATGCCGGCATCCTTGGGCGAACGGGCTTCGAACAGCTCGGCCACGCGCGGCAGACCACCGGTAATGTCGCGGGTCTTTTGCGATTCCTGCGGGATACGCGCCAGGACTTCACCCACGGCAACCTGCTGGCCGTCACGCACGGTGATCAGCGCGCCGACCGGGAACGAGATGTTCACCGAGTGATCGGTGCCGGCGATCTTGACGTCTTCGCCGTTCTCGTTGACCAGCTTGATCTGCGGACGCATGACGATCTTGCCGCCACGGGTCTTGGGCGTGATGACGACGAGCGTCGACAGGCCGGTGACTTCGTCCACCTGCTTGGCCACGGTTACGCCTTCTTCGATGTTCTCGAAGCGGACGGCGCCACCGTATTCCGACACGATCGGACGGGTCAGCGGATCCCACGTCGCCAGGCGCGCGCCGGCCTTCACGGCCTCGCCATCGCCCACCAGCACGGTCGCGCCGTACGGGATCTTGTGGCGTTCGCGTTCGCGGCCGTTGTCGTCGAAGATCGCCAGTTCGCCCGAGCGCGAAATCGCGACGCGTTCGCCCTTGGCGTTGGTGACGTAGCGCATGGTGCTGGCAAAGCCGACCACGCCGCTGGACTTGGTTTCCACCGCGCTGGCCAGGGCCGAACGCGACGCCGCGCCACCGATGTGGAACGTACGCATCGTCAGCTGCGTGCCCGGTTCACCGATGGACTGGGCGGCGATGACGCCGACCGCTTCGCCCTGGTTGACCGGCGTGCCGCGGCCGAGGTCACGGCCGTAGCAGTGCGCGCACAGGCCATGGCGCGTTTCGCACGTCAGCGGCGTGCGGACCTTGACTTCGTCCACGCCGATGCGGTCGATCATGTCGACCATGTCTTCGTCCAGCAGGGTGCCGGCGGTGATCGCCGTTTCCTGCGTGTCCGGATTGACGATGTCGATGGCGGCCACGCGGCCCAGGATGCGGTCGCGCAGCGGCTCGATGACTTCACCGCCTTCCACCAGGGCCTTCATGTTGTAGCCCTGCGAGGTGCCGCAATCGTCCTCGGTGATCACCAGGTCCTGCGTCACGTCGACCAGACGGCGGGTCAGGTAACCCGAGTTCGCGGTCTTCAGTGCCGTGTCGGCCAGACCCTTACGCGCGCCGTGAGTCGAGATGAAGTACTGAAGCACGTTCAGGCCTTCACGGAAGTTCGCGGTAATGGGCGTCTCGATGATCGAGCCGTCCGGCTTGGCCATCAGGCCGCGCATGCCGGCCAACTGGCG
This sequence comes from Achromobacter dolens, assembly GCF_902859745.1. Lineage (GTDB taxonomy): Bacteria > Pseudomonadota > Gammaproteobacteria > Burkholderiales > Burkholderiaceae_B > Achromobacter > Achromobacter dolens. Next base: position 3,629 of record NZ_CADIJW010000081.1, read on the forward strand.
GATCTGGGCGGCCGAACCGCGGGCGCCCGAGTCAGCCATCATGTAGATGGAGTTGAACGATTCCTGGCGTACTTCCTCGCCGTGACGGTTGATCACGGGTTCGGTGGCCAGTTGCTCCATCATCGCCTTGCCGACCTTGTCGCCGGCCTTGCCCCAGATGTCCACCACGTTGTTGTAGCGTTCCTGGGACGTGACCAGACCCGACGAGTACTGCTTGTCGATTTCCTTCACTTCACGGCTGGCTTCGGCCAGGATGCCTTCCTTGGCCGACGGGATCAGCATGTCGCCCATGGCGATGGAGATACCGCCGCGGGTGGCCAGGCGGAAGCCCGACTGCATCAGCTTGTCGGCGAAGATCACCGTGTCGCGCAGGCCGCAACGGCGGAACGACTGGTTGATCAGGCGCGAGATTTCCTTCTTCTTCAGCGCCTTGTTCAGCACGGTGAAGGGCAGGCCCTTGGGCAGGATCTCGGACAGCAGCGCGCGGCCGACGGTGGTTTCGTGGCGGCGGATCACCGGCTGCCATTCGCCATTCTCGTCACGCTCGTGTTCCTTCAGGCGCACGGTGATGCGGCTTTGCAGCTCCACTTCGCCGTTGTCGTAAGCGCGTTGCACTTCGGCGACGTCGGTGAAGAAGATGCCTTCGCCCTTGCCGTTGATGCGCTCGCGCGTCGTGTAGTACAGACCCAGCACGATGTCCTGGGACGGCACGATCGACGGTTCGCCGTTGGCCGGGAACAGCACGTTGTTCGACGCCAGCATCAGCGTGCGCGCTTCGAGCTGGGCTTCCAGCGACAGCGGCACGTGGACGGCCATCTGGTCACCGTCGAAGTCGGCGTTGAACGCCGCGCAGACCAGCGGGTGCAACTGGATGGCCTTGCCTTCGATCAGGACCGGCTCGAACGCCTGGATGCCCAAACGGTGCAGCGTGGGCGCACGGTTCAGCATGACCGGGTGTTCGCGGATGACTTCTTCCAGGATGTCCCAGACCACCGGTTCCTGGCTTTCCACCAGCTTCTTGGCGGCCTTGATGGTCGTGGCCAGGCCCATCATCTCCAGGCGATTGAAGATGAACGGCTTGAACAGTTCCAGGGCCATCAGCTTGGGCAGGCCGCACTGGTGCAGCTTGAGCTGCGGACCCACCACGATGACCGAACGGCCCGAGTAGTCGACGCGCTTGCCCAGCAGGTTCTGACGGAAACGACCGCTCTTGCCCTTGATCATGTCGGCCAGGGACTTGAGCTGGCGCTTGTTGGCGCCGGTCATGGCCTTGCCGCGACGACCGTTGTCCAGCAGCGAGTCGACGGCTTCCTGCAGCATGCGCTTTTCGTTGCGCAGGATGATTTCAGGGGCCTTCAGCTCCAGCAGGCGCTTCAGACGGTTGTTGCGGTTGATGACGCGGCGGTACAGGTCGTTCAGGTCGGAGGTCGCGAAGCGGCCGCCGTCCAGCGGCACCAGCGGACGCAGGTCCGGCGGCAGCACGGGCAGCACTTCCATGACCATCCACTCGGCCTTGATGCCGGACTTCTGGAAGCCTTCCAGCACCTTCAGGCGCTTGGAGATCTTCTTGATCTTGGCTTCCGAGCTGGTGGCCTTCAGTTCGCCGCGCAGCGTTTCCACTTCGCGGTCGATGTCGATGGTGCGCAGCAGTTCGCGCACGGCCTCGGCGCCCATCAGGGCACGGAAGTCGTCGCCGTATTCCTCGGTCTTGGCCAGGAAATCGTCGTCCGACATGATCTGGCCGCGCTTGAGCGGCGTCATGCCGGGTTCGATCACGCACCAGGCTTCGAAGTACAGGACGCGTTCGATGTCGCGCAGGGTCATGTCGAGCACCATGCCCAGACGCGACGGCAGGCTCTTCAGGAACCAGATGTGCGCGACGGGGCTGGCCAGCTCGATGTGGCCCATGCGTTCACGGCGAACCTTGGCAACGGTAACTTCAACGCCGCACTTCTCGCAGATCACGCCACGGTGCTTCAGGCGCTTGTACTTGCCGCACAGGCACTCGTAGTCCTTGATCGGGCCGAAGATCTTGGAGCAGAACAGACCGTCACGCTCGGGCTTGAACGTGCGGTAGTTGATGGTCTCGGGCTTGCGAACTTCGCCGTAGGACCACGAACGGATCTTCTCGGGCGAGGCGATGCCGATCTTGATGGCATCGAATTGCTCGTCTTGCGAGACTTGCTTAAAGAGGTCGAGTAGCGCTTTCATTAGTTACGCTCCAAATCCATGTCCAGGGCCAACGAGCGGATTTCCTTGACCAGCACGTTGAACGATTCCGGCATGCCGGCATCGATGACGTGATCGCCCTTGACGATGTTTTCGTATACCTTGGTGCGGCCGGTGATGTCGTCGGACTTCACCGTCAGCATTTCCTGCAGGGTGTAGGCGGCGCCGTAGGCTTCCAGCGCCCACACTTCCATTTCCCCGAAACGCTGGCCACCGAACTGCGCCTTGCCGCCCAGCGGCTGCTGGGTCACGAGCGAGTACGGGCCGGTCGAACGCGCGTGCATCTTGTCGTCGACCAAGTGGTGCAGCTTCAGGTAGTGCATGTAGCCGACGGTGACCGGACGCTCGAACTTCTCGCCGGTGCGGCCGTCGTACAGCCACGCCTGCGTGCGCGAGGGCGTCAGGGCCATGCGCTTGGCGACGTCGTCCGGATAGGCCAGTTCCAGCATCTTGGTGATTTCCTCTTCGGTCGCGCCGTCGAAGACGGGCGTCGCGAACGGCACGCCGTTCTTGAGGTTCTGGGCCATTTCCATGACTTCTTCGTCGGTCAGCTCGTCGATGCGCGCGCCGGTGCCGGTCGTGTTGTAGACCTTGTCCAGGTAAGCACGGACGTTCTTGACCTGCGCGGTGCGCTCGTCGCGCAGCATGTCGGCGATGCGGTGACCCACGCCCTTGGCAGCCCAGCCCAAGTGCACTTCCAGCACCTGGCCCACGTTCATCCGCGAGGGCACGCCCAGCGGGTTCAGAACGATGTCGGCCGGCGTGCCGTCAGCCATGTGCGGCATGTCTTCCACCGGGGTGATGCGCGAGACCACGCCCTTGTTGCCGTGACGGCCTGCCATCTTGTCGCCAGGCTGCAGACGACGCTTCACGGCCAGGTAGACCTTGATCATCTTCAGCACGCCCGGGGGCAGCTCGTCGCCCTGCGTCAGCTTCTTGCGCTTCTCTTCGAAGGCCAGGTCGAACTGGTGACGCTTCTGCTCGAGCGATTCCTTGGCCTGCTCCAGCACCACGGCGTGGGGCTCGTCGGCCAGGCGGATGTCGAACCACTGCCAGCGGTCCAGATCAGCCAGGTAAGCCTTGGTGATCGTGGCGCCCTTGGCCAGCTTGCGCGGGCCGCCGTTGACGGTCTTGCCGACCAGCATCTTCTCGATACGGTCGAACTGGTCGTTTTCAACGATGCGCAACTGGTCGTTCAGGTCCTGGCGATAGCGGCGCAGTTCATCGTCGATGATGGACTGGGCGCGCTTGTCGCGCACGATGCCTTCGCGCGTGAACACCTGCACGTCGATGACGGTGCCGGTCATGCCCGAAGGCACGCGCAGCGAGGTGTCCTTAACGTCGGACGCCTTTTCACCGAAAATGGCGCGCAGCAGCTTTTCTTCCGGCGTCAGTTGGGTCTCGCCCTTGGGCGTGACCTTGCCGACCAGCACGTCGTCGGCGCTGACTTCGGCGCCGATGTACGTGATGCCCGAATCGTCCAGGCGGTTCAGTTGCGTCTCGGCCAGGTTGCTGATGTCGCGCGTGATTTCTTCCGGACCCAGCTTGGTATCGCGAGCGACAACCGTCAGTTCCTCGATGTGCACCGAGGTGTAGCGGTCATCGGCCACGACCTTTTCGGAGATCAGGATCGAGTCTTCGAAGTTGTAGCCGTTCCAGGGCATGAACGCGATCAGCATGTTCTGGCCCAGGGCGAGTTCGCCCAGGTCCGTCGATGCGCCGTCGGCCAGCACGTCACCCTTGGCGACACGATCGCCGCGCTTGACGATGGGACGCTGGTTGATGTTCGTGTTCTGGTTGGAACGCGTGTACTTGATCAGGTTGTAGATATCGACACCGACTTCGCCGGCGACGTTTTCTTCGTCGTTCACGCGGATCACCACGCGCTCGGCGTCGACGTGGTCGACCAGGCCGCCACGCAGCGCCTGCACGGTGGTGCCCGAGTCAACGGCCACGGTGCGCTCGATACCCGTACCCACGACCGGCTTTTCCGGACGCAGGCAAGGCACGGCCTGACGTTGCATGTTGGCGCCCATCAGCGCGCGGTTCGCGTCGTCGTGCTCCAGGAACGGAATCAGCGAAGCGGCGACCGACACGATCTGCGACGGGGCCACGTCCATGTAGTGCACGTTGGCCGGAGCGGTCAGCATGGTTTCGCCGGCTTCACGGCAAGCCACCAGGTCGTCCACGAACTTGCCTTCGTCATCGAGCGCGGCGTTGGCCTGCGCGATCACGTAGTGGCTTTCTTCGATGGCCGACAGGTAGTCGATCTGGTCGCTGACGCGGCCGTCGACGATCTTGCGGTAAGGCGTTTCCAGGAAGCCGTACTCGTTCAGGCGAGCGTACAGCGCCATGGAGTTGATCAGGCCGATGTTCGGGCCTTCCGGCGTTTCGATCGGGCAGACGCGGCCGTAGTGGGTCGGGTGCACGTCACGGACTTCGAAGCCGGCGCGCTCGCGGGTCAGACCGCCCGGGCCCAGTGCGGAAACACGACGCTTGTGCGTGATTTCCGACAGCGGATTGGTCTGGTCCATGAACTGCGAAAGTTGGCTCGAACCGAAGAACTCCTTGATGGCGGCCGAGATCGGCTTGGAGTTGATCAGGTCGTGCGGCATCAGGTTTTCGGTCTCGGCCTGGCCCAGACGTTCCTTGACGGCGCGTTCGACGCGCACGAGGCCGGCGCGGAACTGGTTCTCGGCCAGTTCGCCGACGCAACGCACGCGGCGGTTGCCCAGGTGATCGATGTCGTCGATCTGGCCACGGCCGTTACGCAGCTCGACCAGCACCTTGATGGTTTCAAGGATGTCTTCGTTGGTCAGCGTCATCGGACCGGTGATGTCTTCACCACGGCCCAGACGGCTGTTGACCTTCATGCGGCCGACGCGCGACAGATCGTACGTTTCTTCGCTGTAGAACAGGCGCTGGAACAGCGCTTCCACCGCTTCTTCGGTGGGCGGTTCGCCAGGACGCATCATGCGGTAGATGGCAACGCGCGCGGCCATCTGGTCGGCGGTTTCATCGGTGCGCAGCGTCTGCGAGATGTACGGGCCGCGATCCAGGTCGTTCGTGTAGAGCGTCTGGATGTCGTGCACGTTGGCGGCGCGCAGGGCGCCCAGCACGCTTTCGGTGATCTCGTCGTTGGCGTTGGCGATGACTTCGCCGGTATCGGCGTCAACGATGTTCTTGGCCAGCACGCGGCCGTACAGGAAGTCTTCCGGCACGGAGATGCGCTGGATGCCGCCGGCAGCCAGGTCGCGCAGATGCTTGGCGTTGATACGCTTGTCTTTTTCGACGATGACCTTGCCGGAGCGGTCCGCGATGTCGAAGCGGGCCATTTCGCCCTTCCAGCGCTCGGGCACGAATTCCATCATGGCGCCTTCGCTCTTCAACTCGAAGTTGTCGAAGTCGAAGAAGTTGGCCAGGATTGATTCCGGCGTCATGCCGATGGCCTTGCACAGGATCGTGACAGGCATCTTGCGGCGACGGTCGACGCGGAAGAACAGGATGTCCTTGGGGTCGAATTCGAAGTCCAGCCACGAGCCGCGGTAGGGAATCACGCGGGCCGAGAACAGCAGCTTGCCCGAGCTGTGCGTCTTGCCGCGGTCGTGTTCGAAGAACACGCCGGGCGAGCGGTGCAGCTGCGAGACGATGACACGCTCGGTGCCGTTGATGACGAACGAACCGGTGCCCGTCATGAGCGGAATTTCGCCCATGTAGACTTCCTGTTCCTTCACTTCCTTGACGGTGGGCTTGCTGACTTCGCGGTCAAGCAGCACCAGGCGGACCTTGGCTCGCAGGGGCGAGGCATAGGTCAGGCCACGTTGCTGACATTCCTTGACATCGAACACCGGTTCGCCGAGCACATAGCTCACGAACTCCAAGCGCGCCATACCGTTGTGACTAACGATCGGGAAAATCGACGAAAACGCCGCCTGCAAACCGTCGGCTACGCGATCGGACGGGGCGGTATCCGCCTGCAGGAAAGTTAGGTAGGATTGAAGCTGAGTCGCCAAAAGGAAGGGAACGTTTTGAACGTCTTCACGCTTGGCGAAGCTTTTGCGGATGCGCTTTTTTTCGGTGTACGAGTAAGGCATGAGCACTCCGACTCGAGGTTGCATGGGCCGTCAACCACGGCCCCAGGTGATACGACTCCAGGAAACCCCTCTGGAAAGGGCATGACCCCAGCAGGGGTTTCCTGGAAACGCAAAAGCCCGGGGACGGCAAATTGCGCTGTCCCCGGGCAAATTGACGCAGGTCTTACTTGACTTCGACCTTGGCGCCAGCTTCTTCCAGCTTCTTCTTGGCGGCTTCGGCGTCAGCCTTGGCAACGCCTTCCTTGACGGGCTTCGGCGCGCCGTCGACCAGGTCCTTGGCTTCCTTCAGGCCCAGACCGGTCAGCTCGCGCACGGCCTTGATGACGGAAACCTTGTTGGCGCCGGCTTCAGCCAGGACAACGGTGAACTCGGTCTGCTCTTCAGCAGCGGCGGCAGCGCCACCGGCGGCCGGAGCGGCCACGGCCACAGCGGCGGCAGCAGCCGACACGCCGAACTTCTCTTCCATTTCCTTGATCAGCTCGGACAGTTCGAGCACGGTCATGCCAGCGATGGCGTCAAGGATTTCAGCTTTGTTAAGTGCCATTTTTAAGAACTCCAAATATTGGGTAATGCCAGGGTTTGGGTGTCGCTCGGTCGTTCAGCGAATTTCCGTGAAGGGCGGGGATTAAGCCGCGGCCTTCTGGTCGCGCACGGCGGCGAGGCCACGGGCGAACTTGGTCGGAACTTCGTTGAGCGTACGCACGAATTGCGCGATGGGGGCTTGCATGGTGCCCAGCAGTTTCGACAGCAACTCTTCGCGCGAGGGCATGGTGGCCAGAGCCTTCACGCCTTCTTGGTTCAGCAGGCTGTTGGGCAGAGCGCCCGCCTTGATGACCAGCTTGTCGTTGCTTTTCGCGAAACCTGCGAGGACCTTGGCCGCCGTAACCGGGTCAGCGCTGATGCCATAGATCAGCGGACCGGTCAGTTGCTCGGCCAACGGCTCGAAAGCCGTGCCGGCAACAGCACGACGGGCCAGCGAGTTCTTCAGAACACGCAGATACACGCCCGATTCACGCGCAGTTTTGCGCAGTACGGTGACAGAGGCGACGTCCAGACCACGGTACTCGGCGATAACAATCGATTGCGCCTTGGCCACTTCGGCCGAGACTTCCTCGATTACCACCGCTTTCTCTTGACGATTGAGACTCACGGTTTGAACACTCCATCAAAAGACGCCTGGGGCCGGAGCCTTGCGCGTCAACCGAATGCGGCGCCTGGTCGAGTTCTTCGGGTAAAGAAATCTTCCTGGGGACGCCGTCTACGCTGGATCCGAACTTTGCGAGCTTCGGGATTAAGCGGGGCAGCGAGGGTACTGCTTCCAGCGGAAGGAGAACCTTCGCGCTGACCTGCTCCAGCGGTCTTTGACAGCAGCATCCGGAGGAATCCGGATGCGGCCCAAAGTACGTTTACAACTGTTGGCTTAGTTGGTAGCCGACAGCGAGGCAATTTCCACGCGCGCACCGCCGCCCATCGTGGACGAAACGGCCAGCTTGCGCAGGTAGATGCCCTTGGCAGCGGCGGGACGAGCCTTTTGCAGGGCGTCGACCAGCGCGGCCAGGTTGGTTTGCAGCTGTTCCACGCCGAACGACGCGCGGCCGATCGTGGCGTGGATGATGCCGGCCTTGTCGGTGCGGTACTGAACCTGACCGGCCTTGGCGTTCTTGACGGAGGTGGCGACGTCGGGGGTCACGGTGCCGACCTTCGGGTTCGGCATCAGGCCACGCGGGCCCAGGATCTGACCCAGGGCGCCGACAACACGCATCGTGTCGGGCGAGGCGATGACCACGTCGAAGTCCATCTGACCGGCCTTGATCTGGTCGGCCAGGTCGTCCAGGCCGACGATGTCGGCGCCAGCGGCCTTGGCGGCCTCAGCCTTGTCGCCTTGGGCGAACACGGCGACGCGGACCGACTTGCCGGTACCGGCGGGCAGCACGACCGAGCCGCGGACCAGTTGGTCCGACTTCTTCGGGTCGATGCCCAGTTGCACGGCCACGTCAATCGATTCGTTGAACTTGGCGACAGCGGTTTCCTTGACCAGGGTCAGGGCTTCGGCGACCGGGTACAGCTTGGTGCGGTCGATCTTTTGCGCAATGGCGGCGGCGCGCTTGCTCAGTTTTGCCATGATTAGATCCCCTCAACCGTGATGCCCATGCTGCGGGCGCTGCCAGCGATCGTGCGGACGGCGGCGTCCAGATCAGCGGCGGTCAGATCGGGGCCCTTGGCCTTGGCGATTTCTTCAGCTTGCGCGCGGGTCAGCGTGCCGACCTTGTCGGTATGCGGCTTGGACGAACCCTTCTGCACGCCGGCGGCCTTCTTGATGAGGACCGTCGCGGGCGGGGTCTTCATGATGAAGGTGAAGCTCTTGTCGGCGAAAGCGGTGATCACCACCGGAATCGGCAGACCAGGCTCCATGCCTTGGGTCTTGGCGTTGAACGCCTTGCAGAATTCCATGATGTTCAGGCCACGCTGACCCAGGGCCGGGCCAATCGGGGGGGAGGGGTTAGCCTTACCAGCCGGCACTTGCAGCTTGATAAAGCCGACGATCTTCTTCGCCATGCTTTGCTCCTTGCGGGTTATATCGCCCTAGCGCGCGGCCAGGGCTCCCCGGGGGTTGAAATCAGGTCTTTTCGACCTGGCTGAAATCCAGTTCGACGGGGGTGGCACGACCGAAGATCGTGACAGACACGCGAACCTTGCTCTTTTCGTAGTTGACTTCTTCGACGTTGCCGTTGAAGTCCGCAAACGGACCTTCCTTGACCCGAACCATCTCGCCCACTTCGAACAGGATCTTGGGGCGGGGTTTCTCGACGCCCTCTTCCATCTGGGAGAGGATCTTTTCGACTTCCTTTTCGGAAATCGGGGTCGGACGATTGCCCGAGCCACCCAAAAAGCCGGTGACGCGGTTGGTGTTCTTGACCAGGTGCCACGTTTCGTCGGTCAGGTCCATTTCAACCAGGACGTAACCGGGGAAAATGCGGCGCTCGGTGATCGACTTCTGGCCACCCTTGACCTCGACGACTTCCTCGGAGGGCACAAGAATGCGGCCAAAAGACGTTTGCAGGCCCGCGCGCTCGATGCGCTCGTTCAGGGCCTTGTGTACGCTTTTTTCCATGCCGGAGTACACATGGACGACATACCAACGCTTACTCATTCGCCGTCCTTATTTCCAGCCCAACAACAGGCCGTAGAGAATCCATTCGATGCCCTTGTCGAGCACCCACATGAAAATGCCCATGACCGCCACGAACGCGAAAACGATGCCCGTCATCTGGGTCGTTTCCTTGCGGGTGGGCCACGAGACACGCTTGACTTCGTTGTAGGACTCGCTGGCAAAGCTCAGCGTGCGGCGCCCCGGCTCGCTGAACCAGGCGATCACGGCCGCGATCACGAGGCCACCGACAAAGACGCCGATACGAGCAGGCATCGGTTGTGCGCTGAGCACGGAAAACCCGACGATGCCAGCAATAACGACAAGAACCGCCAGCCCGAGCTTGACCCGGTCGGCGGTACTGGTTACGGTTTCTACGCTGGTATTAGACATATTGCGACGCGAGCCGCCGTGAATGCGTAACTCGCGATGATCTCCCGCGGGTTTATCCTGGCGGTGGCAGGGGCAGTAGGAATCGAACCTACAACCTTCGGTTTTGGAGACCGACGCTCTGCCAATTGAGCTATGCCCCTAAAACACTCACATTCGCACTCACGTGCACTGCACTTTCATCGTTCCGCTTCATCTATCAAGCCACTACCATGTGTAGCGGCTTGCGGAACCATACATCATACTACTTTTACAGCAAAGATGGATAGAGGGGCTTGAGAGCCCACTCTACCCATCCGGGTATTGCTTACTTCAGGATCTTGGCGACGACGCCGGCGCCGACGGTACGACCGCCTTCACGGATGGCGAAACGCAGGCCTTCTTCCATGGCGATCGGGGCCAGCAGCTTGACGGTCAT
>NZ_CADIJW010000082.1 GCF_902859745.1 Achromobacter dolens
GCAGCACCGCGCCCACCGGCAGCGGCGCGCCGGCCGGCACCGGCGTCACCGGCCGCAGCACCTCGGGCAGCGTCTCGACGCCGCACAGGCCGCAGCCGGTGCGCCCGGCCATGGCGCGGCGGCGTGATTTCAGCCGCGCCTCGCAGGCGCTGGATATCTCGATCTGCACCACGATGCCGTCGCATTGCGGCAGCACGTCGATGCCGCGCACGTCGGTCACGCTGTCGATGATGCCTTCCGACAGCGAAAAACCGACGGCGAAGTCCTCCAGGTCGGCGGGCGTGGCCAGCATGGTGGCGTGGCTGATGCCGTTGAACTCCAGCGCCACCGGGGTTTCCTCGGCCAGGTTGTCGCCTTCGGCGCCGGGCGCGATGGCGCCGGCCCGCACGCGGGTCACCTGGGCCGCCACGTGCTCGGGGCGGGAGGAAGGGGGAGGGGCGCTGGGGTCCATGGCGGGCTCGGCTGTCGGGTTATTTCCCCGACGTCACGGCTTCGTTCTCGCGCGAGCGTTCACGCAGCAGCTTCTGCTGGATGTCCGCGAAGCGCGACCATTGCCGCTGCCATTCCGACGGCTGGGACACGCGCGTGACCTGCACGGCCGTGACCTTGTACTCGGGGCAGTTGGTGGCCCAGTCGGAACTGTCGGTGGTGACGACGTTGGCGCCGGACTCGGGGAAGTGGAAGGTGGTGTATACCACGCCCGGCTGCACCCGGTCGGTCAGGGTCGCGCGCAGCACGGTCTCGCCCGAGCGGCTCTGGATGCCGACCCAGTCGCCTTCGGCGACGCCACGGTCTTCGGCATCCTGCGGATGGATCTCCAGCACGTCCTCGCTGTGCCACATGACGTTGGGCGTGCGGCGGGTCTGCGCGCCCACGTTGTATTGCGACAGGATGCGGCCGGTGGTCAACAGCAGCGGGAAACGGCGCGTGCTGCGCTCGTCGGTCGGCACGTACTTGGTGATCATGAACTTGCCCTTGCCGCGCACGAAGCTGTCGATGTGCATGATCGGCGTGCCTTCGGGCGCGTCGTCGTTGCACGGCCATTGCAGGCTGCCCAGCTTGTCCAGCTTCTCGTAGCTGACGCCGCTGAAGGTCGGCGTCAGGCGCGCGATCTCTTCCATGATCTCGCGCGGGTGGCGGTAGTTCATGGGATAGCCCAGCGCGTTCGACAGCGCCACGGTCACTTCCCAGTCGGCCTTGCCGTTCTTCGGCTCCATCACCTTGCGCACGCGCGAGATGCGGCGCTCGGCGTTGGTGAAGGTGCCGTCCTTTTCCAGGAACGACGAACCCGGCAGGAACACGTGCGCGTACTTGGCGGTCTCGTTCAGGAACAGGTCCTGCACCACGATGCATTCCATCGCCGCCAGCGACGCCGCCACGTGCTGCGTGTTGGGGTCGGACTGCACGATGTCCTCGCCCTGGCAGTACAGGCCCTTGAAGGTGCCGCCCAGCGCGGCCTCGAACATGTTGGGAATGCGCAGGCCCGGCTCGGGTTGCAGCGTCACGCCCCAGTCCTGCTCGAACTGCGCCCGCGCCACGTTGTCGGAAATGTGGCGGTAGCCCGGCAGCTCGTGCGGGAACGAGCCCATGTCGCACGAGCCCTGCACGTTGTTCTGGCCGCGCAGCGGGTTCACGCCCACGCCTTCGCGGCCGACGTTGCCGGTGGCCATGGCCAGGTTGGCGATGGCCATGACGGTGGTCGATCCCTGGCTGTGCTCGGTCACGCCCAGGCCGTAGTAGATCGAGCCGTTGCCGCCGGTGGCGAACAGGCGCGCCGCGCCGCGCACGGCCTGCGCCGGCACGCCGGTGATCTCGGCCATGGCTTCGGGCGAATTCTCGGGCAGCGAGACGAAGTCGCGCCATTCCTGGAACGCCTTGGCCTCGCAGCGCTCGACCACGTAGGCCTCGTCGATCAGCCCTTCGGTGGCGATGACGTGGGCCATCGATGACAGCAGCGCGGTGTTGGTGCCGGGCCGCACCTGCAGGTGGAAGTCGGCCTTGATGTGCGGCGAACTCACCAGCTCGATGCGGCGCGGGTCGATCACGATCAGCCGCGCGCCCTGGCGCAGGCGGCGCTTCAGGCGCGAGGCGAACACCGGATGGCCGCTGGACGGGTTGGCGCCCATGACGATGACCACGTCGGTGTGCATCACCGAGTCGAAGGTCTGGGTGCCGGCGGATTCGCCCAGCGTCTGCTTCAGGCCATAGCCCGTGGGCGAATGGCACACGCGGGCGCAGGTGTCGACGTTGTTGGTGCCGAACGCGGCGCGCACCAGCTTCTGCACCAGCCAGGTTTCCTCGTTGGTGCAGCGCGACGAGGTGATGCCGCCGACCGCGTCGCGGCCGTACTGGCCCTGGATGCGGCGGAATTCGGAAGCCGCGTACTCGATCGCCTCTTCCCACGACACTTCGCGCCAGGAATCGGTGATGCGCTTGCGGATCATCGGCTTGAGCACGCGCTCCTTGTGGGTGGCGTAGCCCCAGGCGAAGCGGCCCTTGACGCACGAGTGGCCTCGGTTGGCCTGGCCGTCCTTCCACGGCACCATGCGCACCACTTCCTGGCCCTTCATCTCGGCCTTGAAGCCGCAGCCCACGCCGCAATAGGCGCAGGTGGTGACCACCGAATGCTCGGCCTGGCCCATCATGATGACGGTCTTTTCCTGCAGGGTCGAGGTCGGACAGGCCTGCACGCAGGCGCCGCAGGACACGCATTCGCTGTCCAGGAATGGCTGGTCCTGCCCCGGCGACACGCGCGATTCGAAGCCCTTGCCCGAGATCGTCAGCGCGAAGGTGCCCTGGGTTTCCTCGCAGGCGCGCACGCAGCGGTTGCAGACGATGCACTTGGAGGCGTCGTAGGTGAAGTACGGGTTGGACTCGTCCTTCTCGCTCTTCAAGTGGTTGGCGCCGTCGTATCCGTAGCGCACGTTGCGCAGGCCCACCACGCCGGCCATGTCCTGCAGCTCGCAGTCGCCGTTGGCCGGGCAGGTCAGACAGTCCAGCGGATGGTCGGAGATGTACAGCTCCATCACCCCGCGCCGCAGGTCGTGCAGCTTGGGCGTTTCGGTGAAGACCACCATGCCGTTCTCGGCCGGCGTGGTGCACGAGGCGGGATAGCCGCGGCGGCCCTCGATCTGCACCAGGCACAGGCGGCACGAGCCGAACGGCTCCAGGCTGTCGGTGGCGCACAGCTTGGGGATGTTGATGCCGGCCTCGGCGGCCGCGCGCATCAGCGAGGTGCCTCCGGCCACGGTGATTTCCTGGCCGTCGATGGTCAGGGTGACGGTTTTTTCGGACACCCGCGCCGGGGTGCCCAGGTCGCGGTCGCGCTTGATGACGGTTTCTAGCATGGCGGTCTCGGCTTCAGGCGGGATGGGCGGCGGACTGCGAGGACTCGATGCCGAAGTCCTGCGGGAAGTGGTTCAGCGCGGACAGCACCGGATAGGGCGCCATGCCCCCCAGCGCGCACAGCGATCCGCCCAGCATGGTGTCGCACAGGTCGCGCAGCAGGTGCACCTGCTGTTCGCGCCCCGGGCCGCCAGCGGCGATCTTGTCCAGGGTCTCCACCCCACGGGTGGAACCGATGCGACAGGGCGTGCACTTGCCACAGGACTCGATGGCGCAGAATTCCATCGCATAGCGCGCCATGCGCATCATGTCGACCGTGTCGTCGAATGCCACCAGGCCGCCGTGGCCGATCATGGCCGAGATCTGGACATAGGCTTCGTAGTCCAGCGGCACGTCCCACTGCGATTCCGGCAGGTAGGCGCCCAGCGGGCCGCCGACCTGCACCGCGCGCAGCGGCCGGCCCGAGGCGCTGCCGCCGCCGAAGGTGTACAGCAGGTCTCGCAGGCTCAGGCCGAAGGCCTTTTCCACCAGCCCGCCCTGCTTGAGGTTGCCGGCCAACTGGAAGGGCAGGGTGCCGTGCGAGCGGCCTACGCCGTAGTCGCGGTAATAGGCCGCGCCCTTGGCCAGGATGATCGGCACCGTGGCCAGCGAGATCACGTTGTTGATGACCGTGGGCTTGCCGAACAGGCCCGAGATCGCCGGCAGCGGCGGCTTGGCGCGCACCACGCCGCGCTTGCCCTCGATGCTTTCCAGCAGCGAGGTCTCCTCGCCGCAGATGTAGGCGCCGGCGCCCTTGCGCACTTCCAGGTCGAAGCGGCGGCCGCTGCCGTGCACGTCGTCGCCCAGCCAGCCGACGCTGCGCGCCCGCTCGATGGCGGCCTCCAGCGTGGCGATGGCGTGCGGGTATTCGGAACGCACGTAGATGTAGCCGTAGGTCGCGCCCACCGCCAGGCCGGCGATGGTCATGCCCTCGATCAGCACGTAGGGGTCGCCTTCCATCAGCAGGCGGTCGGCGAAGGTGCCCGAATCGCCCTCGTCGGCGTTGCAGACGATGTACTTGCGGTCGGCCGGCGAGCCCAGCACCGTTTTCCACTTGATGCCGGTGGGAAAGGCCGCGCCGCCGCGCCCGCGCAGGCCGGAGGTGACCATCTCTTCGACGATGGCGGCCGGCTCCATGGCCAGCGCGCGCTTCAGGCCCTGCAGGCCGCCGTGCGCGGCGTAATCCTGCAGGGACAGCGGATCGATCACGCCGACGCGGGCGAAGGTCAGGCGTTCCTGCTGCTTGAGATACGGAATTTCCTCGGTCAGGCCCAACCCCAGCGGATGCGCGCCGCCCGTCAGCCAGCCGGCGTCGAACAGGGCTGGCACGTCCTCGGGCTGCACCGGCCCGTAGGCCACGCGGCCCGCGGGCGTGCCTATCTCCACCAGCGGCTCCAGCCACAGCAGGCCGCGCGAACCGTTGCGCACTACCTGCACGGCCAGGCCGCGTTCGTCGGCGGCCAGTTCGATGGCGGCGGCCACGGCGTCGGCGTCCATGGCCAGCGCCGCGGCGTCGCGCGGCACGTAGATCAGGGTGGGAGCGCTCATTGGCCGGCCTCCCGCGCGCGATGCAGCAGGCGGTCGAGCTTGGCCGGCGTGACGCGGGCGTGCGGCTGGCCGTCCAGCATCACCGCCGGCGACTGGGCGCACAGGCCCAGGCAGTACACCGGCTCCAGCGTGAAGTCGCCGTCGCGCGTGCTGGCGTGGAAATCACAGCCCAGCGCCTGGCGCGCATGGGCGGCCAGTTGTTCGCCGCCCATCGCCTGGCAGGACTCGGCGCGGCACACTTCCAGCGTGTGGCGCCCGGCGGGTTCGCTGCGGAAGTGGGGATAGAAGGTGATGACGCCATGGACTTCGGCGCGCGACAGGTTCAGGGCCTCGGCGATGGTCTGCACCGCCTCGGCCGGAATACAGCCCAGTTCGTGCTGGACCGCGTGCAGCACCGGCAGCAAGGGGCCGGGCTGGTCTTTCAGGCGGGCCAGGATGCGGGCGGTGGTCGCCACGGCGGGGCTGGCGGAGGCCTGGGCGGCGTCCAGGGCCATGGCGCCGCCACGGGCGCCGCCGGTGGAAGCCAGATCGGATTTTGCCTCGCGCTGACGCATGGCGGTCTCCTCCAGGAGTGCTGGGCCCCGTAGGGGGGGGGGCTGTTGTGATGGGAGGTCAGGCCTATTTATATGCAATGAAAAACATATAAATTTCCCCTGCCTCGCGTTATTTGTGTACTCTAAACAGGTAATTAATCGCCTTCAATAAGAAATAAATGACATATAAGTTCCGAATCGGCCTGCGGCCGCAATGGACCTTGGGTGGAGACGACGGCGCCCCCGTGCCGCTTCAGGACATGCTGGCGTTGCTGGCCGCCATCGACGCCACCGGCAACATCGCCGGCGCCTGCCGCGCCTGTGATTTGTCGTACCGGCACGCCTGGGGCGTGCTGCGGCGGTTCGAGGGTATCTTCGGCACCCAACTGCTGATCACCAACCGGCGCCAGGGCACGCAACTGTCGCCGTTTGCGCAGCGCCTGCTGTGGGCCAATCGCCGCATCGAGGCGCGGCTGATGCCCACGCTGGACAGCCTGGCCTCCGAACTGCAGGAAGAACTGGCGCGGCTGCTGCCGGAAAACGGTCCGCACCTGCGGCTGCACGCCAGTCACGGGTTCGCGGTGGAATCGCTGATGGAACACATGGGCGGGCGCAAGCCCGGCCTGGAGCTGCGCTATCGCACCGCGATCGAGGCGCTGGCCTCGCTCGAGCGCGGCGAATGCGACCTGGCGGGCTTCCAGGTGCCGCTGGGCGACTTCGAGGCGCCGATCATGGATCGCTACGCCCAGTGGCTGCACGCCGACGAGTACCTGCTGATTCATCTGGCGATGCGCAATACCGGGCTGTTCGTCGTGGGCGGCAACCCCAAGCGGATCCACGGCATCGCCGATCTGGCGCGCCAGGACGTGCGCTTCGTCAATCGCCAGATCGGCTCCAGCACCCGTTACCTGATCGGCCTGATGCTGCAACGCGCCGGCGTCTCGATCAGTGAAGTGCAGGGTTACGAAACCAACGAATTCACGCACATGGCGATCGCCGCCCACATCGCCAGCGGCATGGCCGACACCGGCGTGGGCGTGGAGACCGCCGCCTGCCGCTTCGGCCTGGATTTCATTCCGCTGGTGCGCGAGCGCTATTTCTTCGCCATCCGCAAGAACGCGCTGGAGACGCCCGCCATGCGCGACCTGCTGTCCATCATGCGCAGCCCCGACTACGTCGGCTACGTCGGCCAACTGGTCGGCTACGACGCGCGCGATACCGGCCGCCTGCAGACCCTTGAAGAGGCATTTTCCTAGGCGCGCCGCCGTGTGCGCCGGGCTATGATGTTCCCATGAGCAAAGTGATCCTCCTGGCTGATCGCCGCACCGAGCGTCCGGCACCCCTGGCGCCGCCGCCCGCGGGCCAGCCCGCGCTCGACCGGCGCGCGCGGCCGCTGCGCGACCTGCGCATCTCGGTCACTGACCGCTGCAATTTCCGCTGCACCTACTGCATGCCGCGCGAGGTGTTCGACAGCGACTACGTCTTCATGCGGCATGCCGACCTGCTGTCGTTCGAGGAAATCGCGCGGCTGGCCGGCGTCTTCACCCGGCTGGGGGTCGAGAAGATCCGCCTGACCGGCGGCGAGCCGCTGCTGCGCAAGCATGTGGAAAACCTGGTGGGCCTGTTGTCGGGACTGCGCACGCCCGCCGGCCACCCGCTGGAACTGACGCTCACCACCAACGGCAGCCTGCTCGAACGCAAGGCCGCGGTGCTCAAGGACGCGGGCCTGAAGCGCGTCACGGTCAGCCTGGACGCGCTGGACGCCAGCATGTTCCAGGATATGAGCGACAGCGGTTTCACGCCCGACGACGTGCTGCGCGGCATCGACGCCGCCGCCGCGGCCGGGCTGGCGCCCGTCAAGGTCAACATGGTGGTGCGGCGCGGCCTGAACGACGCGCAGATCCTGCCAATGGCCGAGCGCTTCCGCGGCAGCGGCCACATCCTGCGTTTCATCGAATACATGGACGTGGGCAACACCAACGGCTGGAACCTGACCGAAGTGGTGCCCAGCGAGGAAGTGCTGGCGCGCATCGGCGCGATTCACCCGCTGGAACCGATCTCCACCGACGACATGGGCCGCGTCGCCGAGCGCTGGCGCTATCGCGACGGCGGCGGCGAGATCGGCGTCATCTCCAGCGTCACCCATGCCTTCTGTGGCGGCTGTACGCGCGCGCGCCTGTCGCCGGAAGGCAAGCTGTTCCTGTGCCTGTTCGGCCACGAAGGCCACGACCTGCGCGCGCCGCTGCGCGACGGCGCCAGCGACGACGAACTGGCCGCCATCCTCACGGGCATCTGGGCCGCCCGCGGCGACAACTATTCCGAACAGCGCGGCCGCAACATGGCCGACCCGGCCCGCAAGGTCGAGATGAGCTACATCGGTGGTTGACCCCGCGCCCGTTTTCGACCGGCAACAGGTGGCCGGCCTGATCCTGGCCGGCGGCCAGGGCTCGCGCATGCAGGGCAGCGACAAGGGATTGGTCCTGCTGCGTGGCGAGCCGCTGGTGGCGCACGTGGCGCGGCGCCTGGCGCCGCAGGTCGGGCCGCTGCTTCTCAGCGCCAACCGCAATGCCGACAGCTACGCCCGCTATGGCCGGGTGGTGGCCGACGATACCGACGAATTGGGCGCCTGGCAGGGGCCGCTGGCGGGCCTGGCCGCCGGCCTGGCGGCGGCCGCGCCGTGCGAGTGGCTGGTGGTGACGCCATGCGACACCCCGTTCCTGCCGGCCGACCTGGCCCAGCGCCTGATCGCGGCAGCGCAAACGGCGGGGGCGCCGCTGGCCTATGCGGTGGCCGGCGGCCAGCGCCATCCGGCCTGCATGGGGCTGCGCGCGTCGCTGTTGCCGGCGCTGCGCGATTATCTCGCGGCCGGCGAACGCAAGGTCGGCCTGTGGCAGTCGCGCGTGGGAGCGGTGGGCGCGCCGTTCGATGACGCGCCCGGCGCGTTCATGAACCTGAACACGCCCGAGGAACTGGCGGCGGCCGAGCGCTACGCCAGCCAGTGACGCAGGTCGTAGTAGGGCACGCGGTCGCGGTCCTGCACCTGCACGTCGGCCGGCAGGCGCGCCAGGCCGGTCGACCACGGCAATGAACTGATCACCCCCGAACCCTGGTGGCCGTACGGCACCAGCTCGGCGTTGCCGTCGTCGGCGGCGCGGCGCTGCACCCGCAGGAATTCCTCGCGGCTGTCCAGGCGCGGATGCTCGGTGCGCAGCGGCAGCCGGCTCACCGGCGGGAACAGTTCCTCGCGGCCCTGCATGCGGCGCACCAGCGGCGACACCAGCATCGCGAACACCGCGTAGGCCGACACCGGATTGCCCGGCAGGCTGACCACCGGCTTGTCGCCGATCATGGCCAGCGCCACCGGCTTGCCCGGCTTCATGCGCACCTTCCACAGCGACAGTTCTCCGCCCAGCGCGGCCAGGGCCGGCTTGACCAGGTCGCGCTCGCCGACCGACACGCCGCCGACGCTCAGCACCAGGTCGCATTCGGCCAGCAGCGTCTTGAAGGCGCCGCGCAGGTCGTCCTCGGTGTCGCGGGCATGCAGCACCAAGGCCGGCTCGGCGGCCATGCCGCGCACCAGCGCCGCCAGCATCGGGCCGTTGGAGTTGTAGATCTGCGCCGGTTCGCGCGCGCCGCCGGGCGCCACCAGCTCGTCGCCGGTGGTCAGGATGCCCACCCGCAGGCGGCCGTAGACCGGCACGCTGGCCAGGCCCTGCGAGGCCAGCAGCGCCACGTGGGCGGCCTGCAATTGCGTGCCGGCGGGCAGCAGCGGGGCGCCGGCCAGGGTGTCTTCGCCGCGCAGGCGGATGTGCTGGCCGGGACGGGGCTGGCGCGTGATCTCGACCTGCTCGTCGGCCTCGTGCGTGTCTTCCTGCATCACCACCACGTCGGCGCCTGCGGGAATCAGGCTGCCGGTGAACAGGCGGATGGCGTGGCCGGGCTTGAGCGGCTCGGGCGTGTCGCCGGCATAGCAGCGCTGCTGGATCGGCAGGCGCGCGCCCGGCTGCCAGTCGGCCAGGCGCAGCGCGTAGCCGTCCATGGCGCTGTTGTCGGCCGGCGGAATGTCCACCGTGGCGTCAAGATCGGCCGCCAGCACGCGTCCCGGCGCTTCGTCCAGGCCGACGTGTTCGCGGCGCGCGAGGGGGGCGGCCGCGTTGGCCAGCAGGGTCTGGGCTTGGTCGAAATCCAGCATGGGTATCAGTGGTCTTCTTGGTCGCGGGGTTGGAAGTGCGTGGCGAAATTGCAGGGGCGGTGGCCGCTGTCGAGCTGCTCGCGGATGATGCGGTTCCAGGCGGTCTCGCAGGCGTTGTTCGAACCGGGCAGGCAGAACAGCAGGGTCTGGTTGGCCTCGCCGGCAAAGGCGCGCGACTGGATGGTGGAGCTGCCGATTTCCTCGTAGGAGATCTGGCGGAACAGTTCGCCGAAGCCGGGAATCTCGCGGTCCAGCAGCGGCAGGATGGCCTGCGGCACGTGGTCGCCGTGCGAGAAGCCGGTGCCGCCGGTGGTCAGGATGACCTGCACTTCGGGATCGGCGATCCAGTCGCTGATGACGCGCCGGATCTGGTAGATGTTGTCCTTGGCGATCTCGCGCCGCACGCATTGGTGGCCGGCCTGGGCCAGGCTGTTGGCCAGCAGGTTGCCGGAGGTGTCGTCGCCGGCGCTGCGGGTGTCGCTGACCGTCAGCACGGCGCAGGCCAGCGAGACGGGGGAGGCGTCGTTCATGGAGTCTCCTTGGGGGTCGGGGTGTCGGCGTCCCAGGACTGCGTGCGGTCCTGGTCGGATTGGCGCTGTTCCACCCAGAAGCTGTCGCCACCCGCAAGGGTCTCGCGCTTCCAGAAGGGCGCGCGGGTCTTGAGCGCGTCGATGATGAATTCGCAGCCGCGAAAGGCGTCGCCGCGATGGGCGCTGGCCGCGGCCACGAACACGATCTGGGCATTGCGGGCCAGGGCGCCGACCCGGTGCACGATCACCGTGCCGTCCAGGTTCCAGCGCGCGCGGGCGGTGGCGGCGATGTCTTCGAGCTCGCGCTCGCACATGCCGGGGTAGTGTTCCAGGTAAAGCGTGTCGGTGGGCGTGTCCGGTGCGTAGTCGCGCACGTAGCCCACGAAGGTGACGATGCCGCCCACGCCCGGCCCGGCGCTGGCGCGCAGGGCGGCGGTGAGCGCGGCGCCGTCGAAGTCGGCTTCCTGCACGATGACCATGACGCTCAGCCTCCGGTGACGGGTTCGAACACCGCCACCTCGTCGCCCGCGCGGATCGGCGCCGATGGCTTGGCGTGGGTCTGGTTAATGGCCAGCTTCAGGCGGCCGGCCGGGGCCAGTTGCGGATAGCGTTCGCCAAGCGCGGCCAGCAACTGCGCGCCGGTGGACTCGCCGTCGACCGGCCAGGCTTCGGAGCGCTTGCCGACCAGTTCGGCCACGCGGGCGAAGTACAGAAGATTAATCGTTGCGCCATTCACCGCTTTTACCTCCCGCCTTGTACTTCAGGCGAACTTGTTCGATCACGATGCCCTTGTCGGCCGCCTTGCACATGTCGTAGATGGTGAGCGCGGCGACGCTGCACGCGGTCATGGCTTCCATTTCGACGCCGGTCTTGTAGCTGGTGCGGCAGGTGGCCAGGATGTCGATGCGGTGCGCCGCGTCGTCCAGCGCGAATTCGACGCCGACGAACGACAGCGGCAGGCTGTGGCACAGGGGGATGAGCTCGGCGCAGCGCTTGGCCGCCAGGATGGCGGCGACGCGCGCGGTGTTGAGCACTTCGCCCTTGCCCTGGCCGGGCTGCGTCAGCAGGCCGTAGGCCACCGCGTTCATGCGGACGCTGGCGGTGGCGATGGCGACGCGTTCGGTATCGGTCTTGCCGATGACATCGACCATGCGGACCTGGCCGGCTTCATCCAGGTGGCTCAAGGTGGGGGCGGGCGTGGACATGGGAATCGGGATCGAGAATTGTTAATGATTGAAAAGAGCGGTCCCGGCAGGCCGTGGCGGGCCGCTGATGCGCCTATGATAGACGAGCCGCCACCCGCCGCGCTTTGAGGAAAGATAAGCGCGGCCGCCGTGGCCTTGGCGTCGCTCCCGCCGACCGGTTTTCAGGCCGCGCCAGGGGCCGCCGCGCTGGCCCGGCTCGCGCTTTCGTGCCCCTGCGGGGGCATTTGCGCTTGTGGCGCCGCGGCGCGATGCCGCGTTGCAAAAAGCCCCCCAATTTGCTCGAAGGACGCGATAATGGCCTTCGATTCGTACCAGGAGACGCACAATGCCCTTGCGGATGCCCAAGTTCCGGTTCACCCGCCGCTTAGGCAAGATCCTCTTGGGCGTCGTGGCCACGGCGCTGATCCTCTGTGGCATCGCCGCCTGGCAGGTGCCCAAGGTGCTGCACAACGTGCTGACCCAGGACGTGGCCAAGATGCTGGGCCGCGACGTCGCGGTCGGCAAGATCACCTTCAATCCCTTCACCCTGACCGTGCGCGCGCAGGATCTCGCCGTGGCGCAGCCCGGCTCGCAGACGCCCCTGTTCACGGCCTCGGAACTGAACGTCAGCGCCGCCTGGACCTCGCTGTTCTGGTTCGCGCCGGTGGTCGACCGCTTCACGCTGCGCTCGCCGACGCTGTCGCTTGTGCGCGAGGACGTCACCCGCTTCAACTTCTCCGACGTGCAGCAGCGCGTGGCCGAGATGACGGCCCCCACGCCGGACGAGCCGCCCAAGCCCGATGAAGGCCTGCCGCGCTTCTCGCTGAACAACATGGTGATCGAGGGCGGCGTCATCACGCTCGATGACAAAGTCACCGGCCGCAAGCAGGTGGTGGACGAATTGGCCATCGGCGTGCCGTTCATCTCCACCTTCGGCTACGCCACCGACATCGACGTGCAGCCGCGCCTGCACCTGCGCATCAACGGCAGCCCGTTCGACCTGACCGGCGTGGCGCGGCCTTTCGACAAGGTGCCGTCGTCGACCCTGCGGGTCGCCTTCAGCGGGCTGCAGTTGGAAAAATGGGCCGACGTCTGGCCCATGCCGCTGCCGTTCAAGCTCGAACGCGCGTTGCTCGACTCGAACCTGCAGGTCGTGTTCGAGCAGCCCAAGGACGCGCCGCCCAAGATCCGCGTGGTCGGCGACCTGGGCCTGCGCCAGTTCGACCTGCGCGACAGCGCCGGCGAGAGCCTGGCGGCCTGGAGCGCGCTGACCGTCACCCGCCTCGAACTCGAACCGATCGCGCGCCAGGTGTACGTGGGCGGCGTCGACCTGTGGGCGCCGCAGGTGTATGCGCGCCGTTACAGCAACCAGCGCCTGAACTGGCAGGACGTGGTCGACAAGCTCAAACAGTTGGGCGGCCCGGCGCCGACGTCCCAACCCGCCGCGATGACCGCCGCCAAGCCGGCCGCGACCGATCCCGCCCAGGCCGCCAAGCCTGCCCCTGCGGCCACCGCCCAGGCCGCCACCAGCAGCCCGGCGCCCGCGGCCCCGGCCGCCGCCTCCACGCCCAACGAC
>NZ_CADIJW010000083.1 GCF_902859745.1 Achromobacter dolens
TGCCGGCCGCGGCGGAGCGGGTGGCCTTGCGCGGCGCGGCGGTGCGCTTGGCGGCGCGCGGGGCCGTGGCGCCGTCGTCGTTCTCGGCGGGCGATCCGGAAGCTTGCGGGGTCTTGTCAGTCATCGTTGCAATCCTTGCTGCGCGTGAGGTCAGAGCCGCGGCGGCCGGCCAGTCGCCGGCGACCCGTCAGGAAAAAACATCTACCCTAACCGGCGTGCCGAGGCGGGGCGTTGACGTGGATCAATGCTTGTAACATTGCGGCAGCAATCCGCGCCGCTACACTGCCCGCTGCCCTCTTTCGACTGCCCCCTGCCGCCATGTGGTCCCTGCTCAAACGGCTGTTCGCCGGCCCGCCCGCGCCGCCCGACCCCTACGCCGAAACCATCCGCTTCGACGACAGCGGCTTCACCCGCGCCATGGGCACCGAAGCGACGGGCGGCCGGCGCCAGTTCTGGCCGTGGGAGGCCATCGACGAATTCGGTTTCCGCTTCACCGAGGCGCTGTTTCCCGATCCGTGGGCCGGCGCTTACATGGAAGGCCTATGGTACGTCCGCGTGCGCGACGACGGCTCGCCGATGGCGGTCGAGTTCGGCCAGGAACACCTCGACCTGGCCGCCCTGCCGCCGGCGCTGCTGCGGCACATGCCGGGACTGGACGTGCAGGCGCTGCGCGAGGGATTGGCCGTGGCCAAACGCGGTATCCATCACTTCGAGGGCGAAGGCAACTGGGTCGGCTGGCGGCGCGATCCGCATTGCACCTGAAAAGCCCTCACGGTAACATCTGCGGCTAAATATTTCGTGGCTGCCGCCCGCCGTGGAAACACGTAGAGAACCCACCCTGAGCCCGGAAGGCGCCAACACGCCGCTGCCGTCCGCGACATCGGCGGCGCGCGGTTCCCCACGACCCAGCCGCGCCCTGCGGGCATGGACCTGGGGCCTGTACATCGGGTTGTGGCTGCTCCTGTTGATCTTCAAGTCCGACGGCGCGGACGGCGTCGCGGACCCCGCCGAGTCGCTGGGCTACCGCGTCGGCAGCGCGGTCGGCAGCGCCATCGCGCTGGTGCTGCCCGCCGCCCTGGTGATCCTGGCCCTGTCGCTGTTCAAGCGCTTTCGCACGCCGTTGCACCGCATGCGCGCGGCCTTCGCCACCGGCCTGCTGCTGGCGGCCGCGGCCGCCGTCCTGGCCGGCCTCGCGGCCTATCGCGAAACGCAGAAGGCCACCGCGCTGGCCGAGATCCGCCGCACCGGCGAATGGATGCGCGCCGCGCTCAACGCGCCCGACCATCCGCCCGGAGACGTGCCGGACATCGACGCCACCCCCAAGGCGCATGGCGTGTATGGCGAGATCGAGCGCGGCGTCAAGATCATCCTGGGACAGCGGGTGGCGCAGTACCGCGCCTACATGAAGGAACTGGACGAGGTGCGGCTGTCGGACCTCTTCATCCCCAACCGTCTGGCGCGCGACCGCGGCATGGTGGAAAGCCGGCTGATCCTGGAACAATCGCAGCGCGTGGTGCGGAAATACAGCCAGCAGAACCAGCGGCTGCTGGCCGACGTGCCCGTCACCATCCGCTCGCTCGACCTGAGCGAGCAGCAGAAGGACCGCATGGTCGAAGGCGCGATCAAGGCGCGGCCGCAGCAGAAGGCAACGCTGGCGCGCAACTGGGAGCTGGAGCGCCAGACGCTGGACGAGTTCGAGAAGATGATCAATCTGCTCGACGACAACCGCCGCGCGTGGCGCGTGGAGCACAACGAGATCGTGTTCGACCGCGACAGCCTGTTGAACCGGTTCCGCGCCCATCAACTGGCGGTGCGCCAACTGACCGAGGAACGCGCGCGGCTGGAATCGCAGCAGTTCGACAGCCTGACCTCGGTGCTGCGCTGACGCGGGTCGTCGGCGCCCGGGCGCGAAGGCGGGTCGGGCGCGATCGAGCGTCAGCTCCCAGCCTGATCCAGCCCCTGCTTCAGATCGGCCAGGATGTCGGCGGCGGTTTCCAGCCCGACCGACAAGCGCAGCAGGCCTTCCGACAGGCCATACTTTTCGCGGTCTTCGGCCGTATAGCTGGCGTGCGTCATGGTGGCCGGATGCTGGATCAGCGTTTCCGGATCGCCCAGGCTGACAGCGATGCGCGCCAGCTTCAGGCTGTTCAGCAGGCGCCGGCCCGCGGCCAGCCCCCCCTTCAACTCGAACGCCACCAGCCCGCCGCCGGCCGCCTGCTGGCGCTGCGCGATCTCGGCGCCGGCCGTGCCCGCCAGGCCCGGATAGAACACGTCGGCCACCGCCGCGTGTTCGCGCAGGAACTTCGCCACCTTCAATGCCGATTCGCTGTGACGCTCGACCCGCAATTCCAGCGTCTTCAGGCCGCGCAGCACCAGGAAGGCGGTGAACGGCGACAGCGTCGCGCCGGTGAAGTAACGCAGGCCCTGCAGGCGGATCGCGTCGATGTGCTGCTTGCGGCCGACCACCGCGCCGGCGAGCAGGTCGCCGTGGCCGCCCAGGTACTTGGTGGCCGAGTGCAGCACGATGTCGGCGCCGTGTTGCAGCGGCCGTTGCAGCACGGGCGTGGCGAAGGTGTTGTCGACGATGGTCAAGAGCCCTTTGCCGCGCGCGATGGCCGAGATGGCGGCGATGTCGACCAGCCGCAGGTTGGGGTTGGCCGGCGTCTCGAAATAGACCGCGCGGGTCTTGGGGCCGATGGCGGCGGCCACGGTTTCCGGGCGCGTGAAATCGGCGAACACGGCGTTGATGCCCAGGCGCGGCAGCCCCTGCGCGAACAGCGTGAAGGCGGTGCCGTAGACGATCTGGTCGACCACGATCTCGTCGCCGCTTTGCAGCAGCGACAGCAGCGTGGCCGAGATCGCCGCCATGCCCGACGCGGTGACCACGCCGGCCTCGGCCCCTTCGAGCGAGGCCAGCCGCTCTTCCAGCAGGGCCTGGGTCGGGTTGCGGGTGCGGCCGTAGACGTAGCCCGATTGTTCACCCAGGCGGATGCGGTCGAAGGCCTCGATGCTGTCCTGGGTGTAGGTGGAGGTCAGGTAGAGCGGCGGCGACAGCGCGCCCTGCTCGTCCAGCGGGTCGTAGCCCAGGTGGATGGCGCGGGTGGCGAAGCCGTGGTGTTGCGAGTCGGACATGGATACCTCCGGGAATCAGCTCGGGGATGCGGACGGCGCGGCGCCGTCAGCGCTTGTGGTCGGCGCGGCGCGACAGCCATTCGCCGGTGAATTGCACGATCGAGACCAGCGCGATCAGGATCACGATCACTTCGAACATCACGCGGGTCTCGTAGCGTTCGTAGCCATAGCGGATGGCCAGGTCGCCCAGGCCGCCGGCGCCCACCGCGCCGGCCATGGCCGAGGCGTTGATCATGGCGATGACGCTGACGGTCATGCCGCCGATGATGCCGGGCAACGCCTCGGGCAGCAGCACATGGCGCACGATGTGCCAGCGGCGGCAGCCCATGGCGCGCGCGGCCTCCACCAGGCCGTGGTCGACATCGTTCAGGCTGACCTGGGCGATGCGCGCGAAGAACGGCACCAGATTGGCGGACAGCGGCACGATCGCGGCCCAGGTGCCGAGCGTGGTGCCGACCAGCATGCGCGTGAACGGCAGCATCGCCACCAGCAGGATGATGAAGGGGATGGCGCGGAACGTGTTCACGGTGATCGACAGCGCTTTGTTCAGGCGCGGACGCGGATACAGGTTGCCCGGCGCGGTGACGGTCAGCACCACCGCCAGCGTCAGGCCGGCGGCGATCGCGATGAGCGCGGACACGCCCACCATGGTCAGCGTCTGCAGGAAGGCCTGCAGGTATTTATCCAGCATCGGCAGCGACATAGCCCAGTACCTCGATCTGATCGGCCACCAGCGCGGCGCGCGCGGCCTCTTCCTGTAGAACGGCGGCCGGCACCGACACCAGCAGGCTGCCCTGGGCGTGGCCGCGCAGGCGGTCCAGCCCGCCATGCAACAGCGTCGCGCCCGGCCCCAGCGCCGCCAACGCCTGCAGCGACACGCCCTCGGGACGGCCCTGCCCGGTGAAGCGCAGCCGCAGCACTGCCAGGCCCGCGCCGCCTTGCAGGTCCGGCACCAGCCGCGCGGCCAGGTCGGCCGGCAGGTCATGCTGCAACGGCCGCAGCAACGCACGGGTGGCATCGGCCTGGGGATTGCCGAACACGCGCCAGACCTCGCCGTGCTCGACCTTGCGGCCGCCGTCCAGCACCAGCACCTTGTGGCAGACCTCGCGGATCACCGCCATATCGTGCGTGATCAGCACCACCGTCAGGCCCAGCTTGCGGTTGATGTCGCGCAGCAGCGCCAGGATCGACTGCGTGGTTTCGGGGTCGAGCGCCGAGGTGGCCTCGTCGCACAGCAGGATCTCCGGGTCATGCACCAGGGCGCGGGCGATGCCCACGCGCTGCTTCTGGCCGCCGGACAGCTTGGAAGGATAGGTGTCGGCCTTGTCGCGCAACCCGACCAGGTCCAGCAGCGCGTCGACCTTGGCGCGCGCCTCGGCCGGCTTGACGCCCGCGACACGCAGCGGCAAGGCCACGTTCTGCGCCACGGTCTTGGCCGACAGCAGGTTGAAGTGCTGGAAGATCATGCCGATGCGGCGCCGCAGGCCGACCAGCGCATTTTCGTCCAGGCCGCCGACGTCCACGCCGTCGACCCGCACCTGGCCGGCGCTGGGCCGCTCCAGCATGTTGATCGAGCGCAGCAGCGTCGACTTGCCGGCGCCGCTGCGGCCGATGATGCCGAACACCTCGCCGCGCCCGATGGAAAAGGAGATATCGGCCAGCGCCGTTACCGTGCCCTGCGGGCCCTGGTAGCGTTTCTGCAGTCCGTCGAAAACGATGTGGGCGTCTTGCGCCGCGTCGGCGGCGGGCCGCAGGGCCGGATCCGCCAGGGGGATGTCGTGTTGCATCATGCTGTGTTCCCGAGCCGCCCGCGCGGCGGCGCGTGCCGCTCCGCGAGCGAGGATGGCGGCGGCGCCGGCTGGCGCCGCCGCGCGTTCCGGCTCAGAAGACCGGGATCACCGAGCCTTCGTACTTGCTCAGGATGAACTGGCGCACTTCCTCGGAGTGATAGGCCTTGACCAGCTCGGGCACCCAGGGCGCGTTCCTGTCTTTCTCGCGCACGGCGATGATGTTGACGTAGGGGTTGTTCTCTTTCTTCTCGACCGCGATGCCGTCGCGCGTGGCGATCAGCCCGGCCTGGTAGGCGAAGCTGTTGACGATGGCGGCGGTGTCGACGTCGGGCAGCGAACGCGCCAGCACCACCGAGGCGCTTTCGACGAAGTCGAGCTTGCGCGGGTTGGAGGTCACGTCGGCCAGCGTCGCGGTGCCCGTGGCCGGATCGAAGCCGTCCTTGAGCGTGATCAGGCCCTGGTCGCGCAGGATCACCAGCGCACGGGTCTGGTTGCTGGGATCGTTGGGGATGCCGACCTTGGCGCCTTCGGGCAGGGCCTGCAGCGACTTGTATTTCTTCGAATAGAAGGCGATGGGCGAGATCAGCGTATTGGCCACCGACACGAGTTTGTAGCCGCGCTGCTTGATCTGGTCGTTCAGGAACGGGATGTGCTGGAACGCGTTGGCGTCCAGGTCGCCGTTGTTGAGCGCCTCGTTGGGGCTGGCGGTGCCGGTGATGACCACCGGCTCGACGGCCAGGCCGTTCTTCTTGGCGACCTGCGCCACCACTTCCCAGATCTGTTCGTCGACGCCGCCGCGCACGCCGACCTTGAGCGGCTTGGGATCGGCCGAGAAGGCCGGCCCGTGGAACATGGCGGCCGCGGCCAGCACGGCGCCCAGCAGGGCCTTGGCCAGCGTGCCCGCGCGGGCGGTGTAAGTGCGGGGAGTCATATGGAAATCGCTTCTCAGTCGATACGGTTATGAGGAGACGATTCTAGGGATGGCCCCTGCGCGCGCGAACGAATAGTTGGTTGAGTCGTTATTACAGGGGCGTTTGGATATGGCGCCGGCGCATAAGTGGCGCCTCAGAACGGCTTGACCACCACCAGCGTCACGATGACCGCCGCGGCGACCACCGTGAGCGGCGCGTACAGGTCGACCAGCGGCGCGCGTTTCACGCTGCCCTGCGACTGGCGGCGCAAGGCCGCGCTCTGCACGCCCAGCAGGCCCGACAGGACCAGCGCCAGCGCGATCTTGATCCAGATCCAGGTCATGGCGAACCAGCCGAAGGTCACGGCCAGGTGCAGGCCGACCAGCCAGGCCAGCACCATCGCCGGCGTGGTCACGAACAGCGTCCAGCGGCGCAGCGCGCCCAGCATCCTGCGTTCCTTGGGCGCCTCGTCGCTGTCGGGCGGCTGCGACGACAGCAGGAACAGCGACACGAACAGGGAGCCGCCCAGCCATGCGACCACGGCGGCGACATGCAGCATTTTGAGTAATTGGTAGGTCATGCGCGCGATTATCGCCGCAGCGGCGCGCGCCAGGGTGGAATCGGGTCCGACGGGTTTGCGCTACGGCAAAGACCGACGCCGGCGTTCACGGCGCCAGCGCCTTGAGCACCCGCAACGCCAGCCGCACCCGCGCCTCATTCGGATAGTTGCGGTTGGCCAGGATCACGATGCCGAGCTTGCGCGACGGCACGAACGCCACGTAGGCGCCGAAGCCATTGGTGGCGCCGGTCTTGTTGATCCACACTGCCTGCTGCGGCGCCAGCGGCGGTTGCAGGGCCTTGACCGGCAGGGTCTCGAACGCGACCTGGGCGGAATTGCCGTGCACCAGGTCTTCCACCGACACCGGGTAACGGTACTGTTCCCAGATCAGGTCCTGCGTCATCGCGCCCAACTGGTAATAGCCGGTATGGGTCTCGGCGATGGCGCGCTGCAGCGTGGCATCGACCGGCGCGGTGCCCAGGTTGATCTCGACGAAGCGCAGCATGTCGCGGGCGCTGGACTTCACGCCATAGGCCTCGTCCGCCAGCACGCCCGGGTTCACGCGCACCGGCGCATCCTGCTTGTCGTAGCCCTGGGCGTAGTCGGGCATCTTGCCCGGCGGCACTTCCAGGTAGGTATCGCGCAGGCCCAGCTTGGGAAACAGCCGCTGCTCCATCGCCACCACGTAGGGCTCGCCCAGCGCGCGCGCCGCCACCACGCCCAGCATGCCGATGCTGGGGTTGGCGTAGGTGCGGCGCGTGCCAGGCGCGTACCGCGGGGTCCAGGCCTTCAGGTAGTCCATCAGTTGCGCCATGCTCTGCACCGCGTCCGGCACCTGCAAGGGGAAGCCGCCGGCGGTGTGCGTGGCCAGGTTCACCAGCGTCAGCCTGGCGAATTCGCTGCCTTGCAGCTCGGGCACCCACTTGGCCGGGCTGTCGGTGAGCGACAGGCGGCCCGTGGCCTGGGCGTAGGCGGCCAGCGTGACGGTGAAGGTCTTGCTGATCGACCCCAGTTCGAACAGGGTGTCGCTGGAGACCGCGCGGCGCGGCGCGCGCGAGGCGTCGCCGTAGTTGAAGAAGCGCTGCTCGCCGTCGCGGCTGACGCCGATGGCCATGCCGGCGATGCCGTACTCGCGCATGACCTCGGCCACGGCGGCGTCGACGGCGGCGGTGGCACGATCGGCCTTGGCGGACGCGGGTGCCGGCG
The DNA here is from genome assembly GCF_902859745.1 of Achromobacter dolens. GTDB lineage: Bacteria > Pseudomonadota > Gammaproteobacteria > Burkholderiales > Burkholderiaceae_B > Achromobacter > Achromobacter dolens. Next base: position 7,599 of record NZ_CADIJW010000083.1, read on the forward strand.
TCGCGGATGCCTTGGCGGTGGATGCCGGCGAGGATGCGGGCGTGGATGCGGGCGTGGATACGGAGGTCGATGCCGTGGTTGCCTTGGCGGCGGGCGCTTGCGCGACGGCCGGGCCGGCCGAGGCGGCGCCGGCCAGGGCCAGCGTCAACGTCATGGACAGCAGGGAAATACGGAACATTGCCGGAGCGCGCATGCGGGGTCGTCCTTTCGTTTTCCGGCCGGCGCGTGCCGGCGGTTCGGCGCCCAGTGTAGAGCCAATCCGGCGCCCCCTTGGTATTAACCCTGAGTCCCGCCCGCGCCGAATTTTGGCTATTCTCGGTGCGTCGATTCAAAACCCCGCAGAAGAGTCCCGCCCCCGTGGCGGGCGCCGACGGAGCAACCGCCCCGGAAACTCTCAGGCAACAGGACTGCGCGGTCTAGACAATCTGGAGAGAGGCGCCTGGCGCCCACCGAAGGGGAACCCGCGCCGCCGCGCCCGGGTGAAGCTCTCAGGTACAGAGACAGATGGGGTGCCACGATCATTGGGTCGTGGCCACGCCATCTGGAGCCATCATGCCCCGCATCGCCATCATCGGCGCCGGTATCACCGGCGTCACGTCCGCCTACGCCTTGAGCAAACTGGGCTACGACGTCACCGTCTACGACCGCCAGCGCTATCCCGCCATGGAGACGTCCTTTGCCAACGGCGGCCAACTGTCCGCCAGCAATGCCGAAGTGTGGAACAGCGCCGCCACCATCATGAAGGGCCTGCGCTGGCTGGGCCGCCACGACGCGCCGCTGCTGCTCAATCCGCGCCCGAGCTGGCACAAGTATTCGTGGCTGGCCCAGTTCATGGGGCAGATCCGCAACTACCGCCAGAACACCATCGCCACCACCCGCATGGCGATCGAAGCGCGCGAGCACCTGTACGCCATGGCGGTGGACGAAGGCATCGACTTCGACCTGCAGCGCCGCGGCATCCTGCACATCTACCATGACGCCGCCAGCTTCGAGACCGCGCGCCGCGCCAACGCGCTGCTGCGCGAAGGCGGGCTGGAGCGGCACGCCGTCACGCCCGAGGAAATCCGCGGCATCGAGCCGACGCTGCAAACGCCCTGCCACGGCGGCTTCTACACGCCGTCCGACGCCACCGGCGACATCCACAAGTTCACCAGCGGCCTGGCGCAGGCGTGCCTGCGGCGCGGGGTGCGTTTCGAACAGGATGCCGACATCCGCGCCATCAGCCGCGACGGCCTGCCCTACGTGCTGGATATCGCGCGTGCAGAGGGCGCGCGGCGCGAACAGCACGAAGCCGACGCCATCGTGGTCTGCGCCGGCGCCGCCAGCCGCCAGTTCGCGCGGCAACTGGGCGACCGCCTGAACATCTACCCGGTCAAGGGCTACTCGATCAGCGTGCACCTGGACGACGCCGCGAGCCAGGCCGCCGCGCCCACCGTGAGCCTGCTGGACGAGGCCGCCAAGATCGTCACCAGCCGCCTGGGCGACCGCTTCCGCGTGGCCGGCACCGCCGAGTTCAATGGCTTCAACCTGGACATCCGCGCCGAACGCATCCAGCCGCTGGTGGACTGGACCCGCCGCCATTTCCCCGGCGTGCGCACCGCCCGCGTGGTGCCGTGGTGCGGCCTGCGGCCGATGATGCCCGACATGATGCCGCGCGTCGGCCCCGGTAAGCGGCCGGGCGTGTTCTACAACACCGGGCACGGGCATCTGGGATGGACGCTGTCGGCGGCGACGGCGCAGATGCTGGCGGCGAGCGTCAGGCAGGCGGTGGCGTTGCCTTAAGCCCATGCCAGGAGATGGCACGCCGGGAGATCATGACCGCGATGGACAAACGCACCAAAAAAAGACCATTGTTCTCCCGGGACAATAAGACCCACCCCAATTCATGGTCGGACTAAATAAAGACTACAGTCAGTCCAGACCCTAACCACAGGGAGTCCGCGCCATGAAGTATTCGACCCAAGTCAAACCCATCTCCTACCTCAAGAGCCACGCCGCCGAGATCGTCACGACGTTGACCGAAACACGCGAACCCCTGCTCATCACGCAGAACGGCGAAGCCAAGCTCGTCGTCATGGACGTCAAGAGTTTCGAGGAGCAGGAGCAAGCGATGGCCCTGCTACAACTGCTTGCCCACGGACGGCGGGAAATCGAGGAAGGCCGAGTCTCGCCTGCCGCAGACGTGTTCGCCCGCATAGATGCGTTGGATGACGAAGACGAAGAGTGAACCATCAAGTTCTTTTGCTTGATGGCGCCGACGAAGACCTGCAGCTTGAGCGCCCTGCGGGTCGGACGACGGCAAGATGCCCCGCCTCTTCCCGCAGCCATGCCCGCAATGCCGCCACACGCCGGTCATCGGCATCGCTAGCGCGCCAGCAGTTGCGGCACCGACGACGCCAGCAGCGTCAGGCCCGAGCACGTCAGCAGCCCCAGCACCACGCGACGGAACGTCACGTCGGAAATGCCGATATACAAACGCGTGCCCAGCAGCGTGGGGATCAGCATCGCCGGCGCCACCACCGCGAACATCGGCGCCATGTCGCGCGTAACGATGCCGGTGGCCAGGTAGATCGCCATGGTCACCGACAGCATCGACAGATTGAAGTTCTGGATCACGGCGCGCTGCGTGTCCTTGTTGAAGCCGCGCAGCGTGCACCACAGCGTCGGCACGCTGCCGGCGAAACCGCCGATGCCGCCCAGCACGCCTCCCGCCAGGCCGACCGCGCCGTCGCCCCAGCGGTTGCCGCCAATGCGGGGCAGGCGCTGCGCCACCAGCATCACCGGGCACCATAGCGCCAGCAACGCGCCCAGCACCGCCTTGAACCAGTCCATGTCCAGGTGCGGCAGGACCAGCACGCCCAGCGGGATGCCGGCCAGCCCGCCCAGCAGGAACGGCCACAGCAGCGGCCAATTGAAGCCTCGGCGCACCGAGAACACCGCCAGCAGTTGTCCGGTCAGCGCGCCGAACACCGCCAGCGCCGCCGCCAGCCGCGGGTCCAGCACCCAGGCCCAGAACGACATGGCCACCATGCCGAAGGCAAAGCCCGACAGCCCCTGCACGAAGCCTGCCGCGGCCGCGCCGATCGCCACTATCCACACCGCATCCATGCCCTGCCTCTCCTCGTTGTCGTGAACGGCGACGCGTGTCGGCCGGTCCGTGTCTTGTGACGGCAGATTCTAGGCGCGCCCCGGCGCGGCGCGTATTTGAAGTGCTGATGAGGCGATAGGTTTTCGGTAATGGCGCCCGCGGCCCCGCGCAATCAGAGGAAGATCGCGCCGCGCAGGTACAGCGCCGCCTGACCGCTGATGATGACGCGGCCGTTGTCGCGCACCTCGCAGCGCAGTTGCCCCTTGCGCGCCCCGCCCTGCTCGGCGCTCAGGACCGTCTTGCCCAGGCGCTGCGCCCAGTACGGCGCCAGCGAGGTATGCGCGGAACCGGTCACCGGGTCTTCGTTCACGCCCACCCGCGGGCCGAACCAGCGCGACACGAAATCGTGGCGCGCGGACGGCGCGGTCACCGCCACGCCGCGCACGTCGAAGGCCGCCAGCGCGGCGAAGTCCGGCTTGAGGCCGTCGATCAGCGCTTCGTCGTCGATCACGACGAGGTAGTCGTCGGTGCGGTACAGCGCCCGCGCCTCGGCCAGCCCCAGGGCCTGCAACAGGCCGGGCGGCACGGCCTCGGCCAGCGGCTGCTTGGCCGGGAAGTCCATCGCCAGGCCGTCGCCGGCGCGACGCACCTGCAGTTCGCCGCTGCGGGTGGCGAACCGCAGCACCTCGTCCCTGGCCCCGAGTTGCTCGAACAGCACCCAGGCTGTCGCCAGCGTGGCATGGCCGCACAGGTCGACCTCGACCGCGGGCGTGAACCAGCGCAGGTCGTACAGGTCGCCGCGCCGCACGACATAGGCGGTTTCGGACAGGTTGTTTTCCTCGGCGATGCGTTGCAGCGTGGCGTCCGGGAGCCAGGCGTCCAGCGGCACCACCGCGGCGGGATTGCCGCCGAAGGGCGCGGCGGAGAAGGCGTCTACCTGGTAGAGATCGAGTTGCGGCATGGAAGATCCTCGGATGCGATGAAGTCGGCGGCGCGCGCGGGCACGCCATGCGGCATTTTGCTACGAAAACGGCGAGCGCCTGGCCGCCAGGCGCCCGCCCGCGCAGGCCAGCCCCGGATTGAAGGGCGCTAGCGAGGCATGGCCTCGCGCAGCAGCGCCTCCAGCCGGTCCAGGTCGGCGTCCTGCCGCGCGCTGTAGCCGATGACCACGCCTTGCGGCCAGGACACCCGCCGGCAGAAGTCCGCGACCGGCTGGATGCCCACGCCCCATTCACGGGCGCGGGTCAGCAGGGCCGCGACGTCGAAGCCGGACGGCGGCCACCACACCAGGTGAAAGCCGGTCTGCTCGCCGCTGACGCGCAGCGGCGCCGCGCCTGACGTCTCGCGCAGCATGGCCATGACGCGGTCGCGGCGGCCGGCGTAGACCGAGCGCGCCTTGCGCACGTGGCGCGCGAAGCCGCCGTCCTCCAGGAACGTGGCCAGCGTCATCTGCTCGATCACGCTGCACGAACGTCCGGTGACATAGAGCGCGCGGGCGAAGGCCGGCGCCAGCGACCGCGGCACCACCGCGTAGCCGATGCGCAAGGCATTGAAGAGCGTCTTGTTGAAGCTGCCGAAGTGAATCACGCGGTCGGCGCTGTCCAGGCTTTTCAGCGCCGCCAGCGGCGCGCCGTCGTAGCTGAACTCGCTGTCGTAGTCGTCGTCGAGGATCCAGCAGCCGGTCTGCGCGGCCCAATCCAGCAGTTCCAGGCGACGCGACACGGGCATGGTGACGCCGGTGGGCGATTGATGCGCCGGCGTCACGTGCGCCAGCCGGGCGCCGCGCTGGCGCCGGGCGCGCGCGACCGAGAAGCCGTGCTCGTCGATGGCGATGGGCACGATGCGCCGCGTGTACTGGCTGAACAGCGGCTCGGCGTTGAGGTAGCCGGGGTCTTCGACCAGCACCTTGTCCCGCGGCGTCAGCAGCAGGCGCGCGCTCAGGTCCAGGCCGTCGCGGATGCCGGTCAGCACCACCACCTGGCCGGCGTCGCAGGCGATGCCGCGCGCGGCGCCCAGGTAGCGGGCGATCTGCTCGCGCAGCGGATACCAGCCCAGCGGATCCTCGTGCGCCAGTTGCGCCGGCGTGACGCGCCGGGCGCTGGCCATCAGGCCCTTGCGCCAGGTTTCCATGGGGAACAGCGAGGCGTCGGCGCTGCGCGCCATGAAGGAGGACGCGTCACGGCGCGGGGCCGGGGCCGACGGATCGGCGGCCCCGGCGGCCTGCCCGCCCGCCGCGGCG
>NZ_CADIJW010000084.1 GCF_902859745.1 Achromobacter dolens
GGTGCTGCGGGCGATGCGCGACATGCGCGCGCGCCAGGCGCTGCATGACCTGACCGGCGCCACCCACGCCGCCGGCTGGGCCGACGCCAGCGGCGCCGTGGCGCTGGTGCGCGAGGATGTGGGCCGCCACAACGCGCTCGACAAGCTGGTCGGCGCGCTGGCGCGCCAGGCCCTGCCCGCCGCGCACGGCGTGGTGCTGGTGTCCAGCCGCGCCAGCTTCGAGATGGTGCAGAAGACCGCCGCCGCCGGCGTCGGCATCCTGGCGGCGGTGTCTGCCCCCACCGCGTTGGCCGTGCGCCTGGCCGACAGCGCCGGCATCGCGCTGCTGGGCTTTTTGCGCAACGACGACGCGACCCTGTATTCCCATCCCGAACGCATCACTTCGCAGACCTGACACGCATGGAAATCGGCAACCTGATCCGCATGGCCAACCGCATCGGCCAATTCTTCGAAGCCATGCCGCTGCGGCCTGAAGCGGTGGAAGGCGTGGCCAACCATATCCACAAGTTCTGGGAACCCCGCATGCGCAACGAGCTGCTGGACTTCCTGGCGCGGCAGCCCGACGGCGATGCCGGCGAACAACAATTGCATCCGCTGGTGCTGGAGGCGGTGACGCAGAACCGCGAACGCCTGACACCGCTGGCGCGCGTGCCCTGACCGACCGACGCGTCCGCACCGATCCGCGTGCCCGCGACGGCGCGCGGACGCAGCAAGCTTTACCGCAGCAAAGGGTTCAACAAGAGACGGCGGGACTGGATTTCTCCAGCCAACGCCGCTATAAAGCCGCACCCCGAGGAGACCTCATGGAAAGCACTGCAACGCTAGACCTGCCCGGCGCCAAGCCGGGCTTCCTGGACAAGGAACGCACCATCGCCGGACCGGGTTTTTCCCGCTGGCTGGTGCCCCCGGCCGCCCTGGCCATCCACCTGTGCATCGGCATGGCCTATGGCTTTTCGGTGTTCTGGCTGCCGCTGTCCAAGGCGGTCGGCGGCGCCCAGCCGCTGGCCTGCCCGGCCGACATGAGCCTGGTGGCCGAGCTGTTCACCACCAGTTGCGACTGGCGCATCTCCACCATGGGGTGGATGTACACGCTGTTCTTCGTGCTGCTGGGCTGCTCGGCGGCGCTGTGGGGCGGCTGGCTGGAGCGCGCCGGTCCGCGCAAGGCGGGCGTGGTGTCGGCCCTGTGCTGGTGCGGCGGCCTGGTGATCTCGGCGGCCGGCGTCTACCTGCACCAGATGTGGATGCTGTGGCTCGGCTCGGGCGTGATCGGCGGCATCGGCCTGGGGCTGGGCTACATCTCGCCGGTCAGCACGCTGATCAAGTGGTTCCCGGACCGCCGCGGCATGGCGACCGGCATGGCCATCATGGGCTTTGGCGGCGGCGCCATGATCGGCGCGCCGCTGGCCGACCTGCTGATGCGCCACTTCGCCACGCCCACCTCGCCGGGCGTGTGGCAGACCTTCCTGACCATGGCGCTGGTGTACTTCGTCTTCATGATGTCGGGCGCGCTCGGCTATCGCGTGCCGCCCACCGGCTGGAAGCCGGCGGGCTGGACCGCCCCCGCCAGGCACGCCAACAACGCCATGATCACCCAGGGCCACGTGCACGTGAAGCGGGTCTGGGGCGTGCCGCAGTTCTGGCTGGTGTGGCTGGTGCTGTGCCTGAACGTGACCGCCGGCATCGGCATCCTGGGCATGGCCTCGCCGCTGCTGCAGGAAGTGTTCGGCGGCGGCCTCATCAACAAGCCGGAGCTGGGCTACGGCCAGCTCGACAAGGCCCAACTGGCCTCGATCGCCGCCATCGCCGCGGGCTTCACCGGGCTGCTGAGCCTGTTCAACATCGGCGGCCGCTTCTTCTGGGCCAGCCTGTCGGACAAGCTCGGCCGCAAGATGACCTACCTGATCTTCTTCGTGCTGGGCTTCGCGCTGTACGCGGCGATTCCCTGGACCGCGCACATGGGCGCGCTGGCGCTTTTCGTGGCCGCCTTCTGCGTCATCCTGTCGATGTACGGCGGCGGCTTCGCCACCGTGCCGGCCTACCTGGCGGACCTGTTCGGCACGCAGATGGTGGGCGCCATCCATGGCCGGCTGCTGACGGCGTGGTCGGCCGCGGGCATCTTCGGGCCGGTGCTGGTGAACTACATCCGCGAATACCAGCTGTCCATCGGCGTGCCGCGGGCGCAGGTGTATGACATCACCATGTACATCCTGGCCGGCATGCTGGTGCTGGGCTTCCTGTGCAACCTGGCGATCCGCCCGGTGAACCCCAAGTACTTCATGAGCGACGAGGAACTGGCGCGCGAAAAGGCCCTGGCGCATGAGCGCGCGGCGGCGGCCGAGACCCACGGCGTGGGCGCCTCGACCTTCCGCACGCCGGCCGCGCTGGTGCTGTTCGCCTGGGCCTGCGTCGGCATCCCGCTGGCCTGGGGCATCTGGATCACGCTGCAGAAGGCCGTGGTGCTGTTCCACTGATACCGCCCCGACGGGTGGCGCCGCGCGCCATCCGCCGCCCCCGAAGGCGCGAAGCTGCTACATTGGCAGCCCGCGCCTTGTTTTCTTTTCCCCCTGGATTTCCCCGTTTCATGACCGTCCTGCCCCTGAAGCCCGCCTTGTCCGGAGCGTCCCGTTGACCCTGCCTGAACTGCATTGGACCGAGGGCGAAGCCCCGGACCAGACCCACCACACCGCCCGCTGGCGCTCGGAATCCGGCGCCACGCCGCCCAAGCGCGTGGTGCTGGCCGACGACCGCACCACGGCGGACGTGGCCTATCGCCTGGCGTGCGAAGGCGTGGGCCTGCTGTGGCGCGGCGACTTCCAGAATGCGCGCCAGTTGTTGCAGGCGATCACGCGCCGCGTCGACAAGCGCCCGCGCAAGCCGGTCGAAACCATGCTGGAGGCCTTCAACCAGCATCGCCAGATCCAGTCGCAGCGCGCCCGCATCCTCGGCATGCTGCTGATTCCGTTCGACGCCGGCCACGGCATTTCGCTGCGCCGCGCGCCGGACGCGCGGCAGGCCTGCGAAGAAGCCCACGGCCCCGCCGACGAACCGTACGTGGCGTCGCTGCGCGAACTGCTGGGCCTGATCGGCGCCTTCGAATGGCGCAAGAAAGGCGTGGAGATTCCCGCGCTGGACAACCGCATCCACCCGCACTACGGCGTGTTTTCGCCGCTGCGGGGCGAGTACATCGACCTGGTGGCGCGCACCCCGATGCCGCGCGGCAGCGTGGCCTTCGATATCGGCACCGGCACCGGCGTGCTGGCGGCGGTGCTGGCGCGCCGCGGCGGCAAGCGCGTCATCGCCACCGACATGGACCCGCGGGCGCTGGCCTGCGCCCGTGAGAACCTGGAGCGGCTGGGCCTGGCCAAACAGGTCGAGGTGGTCCAGGCCGACCTGTTCCCCGAAGGGCGGGTTTCGCTGGCGGTCTGCAACCCGCCGTGGCTGCCGGCCCGCCCCAGCTCGCCGGTCGAGCACGCGGTCTACGACCCCGACAGCCGCATGCTGCGCGGCTTCCTCAATGGGCTGACGGCGCACCTGACGCCCAACGGCGAAGGCTGGCTGATCCTGTCGGACCTGGCCGAACACCTGGGCCTGCGCACCCGCGAGCAATTGCTGGAGATGATCGAGCAGGCCGGCCTGCGCGTGGTGGAGCGCATCGACACCCGGCCCACGCACGGCCGCGCCAAGGATCCCGACGATCCCTTGTACGCGGCGCGCTCGAAGGAAGTCACGTCGCTGTGGCGGCTGGCGGCGGCCTGAGCGCGCGCCGCCCGTCGTTCGGCACATGCAGAAGCCCGGCCCCCCGGCCGGGCTTTTTCATGCCCGCCCCGCCGCGACGTTGACGCTGATGGCGATGATGAAGACGTTGAAGAAAAACGCAATGACGCTGTGCAGCAGCGCCGTGCGCCGCAGCCGGCGGCTGACGATCTGCACGTCCGACACCTGGAACGTCATGCCCAGCACCAGCGAGAAGTAGGCGAAGTCCCAGTAGTCGGGATCTTCCTTGCCTGGGAAGTCCAGGCCCTTGTGCATGCCGTTGCGGTGGCTGTAGTAGCCATGCGCATAGTGCAGCGCAAAGATCATGTTCATGTAGAGCCACGACAGCACGATGCTGGCGGCCGCCGCGATCAGGTCGGCCGCGCCTTCGAGGCCGCCCGCCGCGCGCATTTCCATCCACAGCGCCAGCATCACCAGGCAAGACAGCAGCACGCTGCTCCAGAGCACGGCGCTGCGGCCGACATCGACCTGCTGCGCCCGGATCCGCATCGTGGCGGGGGTCGCCCTGCCGAAGGCGGCGCCGGTCAGCAGCAGGAACACCAGCGCCGCAAGATCAAAGCCCAGCAGGCCCGCCCGGCTCGGCGCCAGGCCGGCGCGCCACAACCCCACCGCCGCCGCGACGAACAGCAGCCCGCACAGCACCAGGCGCCGATGCGCATGGAAGAACGGCAGCGGCGCGACGCCGGCCTGGGTCGAGTCGGTATCCGGATCCTTGACCGGCAGCGTCATGGCGGCCTCCCACGGGTGGCAAGAGCCTAAACGCTAACCGATCGCGAGCAATCCCACCAGCGCGCCGCCGAACAGCAGCCACAGCGGATGGATCCGCGTCACGCTGCCCAGCAGCGCCACCACCGCGGTAATGGCGCCCAGCAGCCAGGTGTGGGCCGATGCCTCCGTGATCAGCGCGGCGCTGGCGGCCACCAGCCCCACCGTCATCGGGAAGATGCCGGCCTGGATCACGCCGCGCCACGGGCGGTCCTTGAACCGTTCCCACAGTCCCAGGGCGATGATGGTGATGATCGAGGACGGCCCGAACTTGGCCAGGGTGGTGACCAGCATGCCGGCCCAGCCGGCCACGTGCCAGCCGACCAGCGTGACCACCATCAGGTTGGGGCCGGGCGCCGCCTGCCCCAGGGCGAACAGCGCGGAAAAATCGGCGGCCGTCATCCAGCCGTGCACCTCGACGACCTGGCGCTGCATTTCGGGCAGGATGGTGTTGCCGCCGCCGAAGGCCAGCACCGACAGTTGCGAAAAGATGATGGCGAGGGCGATCAGGGTCTGGATCATCGACGTTGCCTCCAGACCAGCAGGATGCTCAGGGGCGTGAGCACCGCCATGGTGGGCAGCAGCGGAATGCGCAGCACCGCGATGGCGATGAAACAGGCCGTGGCCACCAAGCCGGCCAGCCAGTCGCGGCGCTTGAGCACCGGCACGCCGATCTTGACCGCCATCGAGATCAGCAGCCCCGCCGCCGCGGCCGCCAGGCCGGCGAACAGGTGCTGGATGTGCGGATCGTTCTGGAAGCGGTCGTAGACCATGCCCAGCAGCACCACGATGGCCGACGGCGCCAGGATCAGGCCCATCAGCGCCGCGAAGGCGCCGCGCGGGCCGCGGAACTTCATGCCCAGCGCGACCGACAGGTTGATGATGTTGCCGCCCGGCAGGAACTGGCACAGGCCCAGCAGGTCGGTGAATTCGGCCCCGGACAGCCAGCGGTGCTTTTCGACCACCATGCGGCGCGCCAATGGCAACGCGCCGCCGAAGGCCGTCAGGCCGAGCATGAGGAATCCGTAGAACAGTTGCCCGCAGGTGGGCGGTGGCCGCGTGGCGTCGGGGGAATCGGGAGCTGCTGCGTTCATTGTCTTGGGGCCGTGGCCGGCCGGGAAACGCCGGCGCGCGGCGGCGCCGGGAGTGAAGGAATAGCTCGCAGCCTACTCCCGCCCAAAGATAATGTCTAATATATGACTGACTAAACATTCATATCCGTCACATATGGCATCCGTCGACTTGCGGTTGTTGCGTTATTTCCTGGCGGTGGCCGAGGAATCCCACCTGACCAAGGCGGCCGCCCGGCTGGGCATCCGCCAGCCCCCACTCAGCCAGCAGATCCGCGTGCTGGAACAGGAGCTCGGCGTCACGCTGTTCCACCGCCTGCCGCGCGGCATGGAACTGACCGAAAGCGGCCGGGCGCTGTTGGCCGACGCGCGCAGCATCCTGGCGCTGGTCGATCAGGCGGTCGACGGCGTGCGGCGGGTGTCGCTGGGCGAGGCTGGCCGGCTGACGGTCGGCTTCACCGGCTCGGCCGCCTTCCACCCGTTCGTGCCATCGGTGATCCGGCGCTTTCGCGAAAGCGCGCCGCAGGTGCGGCTGGTGCTGGAAGAAAGCAGCACCGGCGAGCTGATGGAAGACGTGCGCGCCGGCCGGGTCGACGTCGCCTTCATCCGCGGCGCGCACGGCGCCGATCGCGGCGTGGCGGTCGAGAGCGTGCTGGAGGAAACCATGCTGGCCGCCTTTCCCGCCGACCATCCGATGGTCAAGGGGCGCAGCCGCAAGCGCATCGCGCTGGCGGAGCTGGCCGAGGAATCGCTGATCCTGTACCGCCGCCACAGCGGCCCCGGCCTGTACGACGCCATCATCTCGGGCTGCCGCGCCGCGGGCTTCAGCCCGCGGGTGGCGCAGGAGGCGCCGCGCGTGCTGTCCACCCTGAGCCTGGTGGCGGCCGGCCTGGGCGTGTCGCTGGTGCCGGCCTCGCTGCGCCGGGTCAATATCGAGGGCGTGGTGTACGTCAACGTCACCGGCCCGGTGGAGCTGCGCGCCCCGCTCACCCTGATCTGGCGCGACGCGCCGCTGTCGGGCGCGACCCGCCGGTTGATCGAGGAGGTGCGCGCGCATCGCGAGACGCCGGAAGACTAGGCCCGTTCGCAGGGAAAGAAGCCTCTCGCGGTGGCGACGTGCCCCGGGCGCTACACTGGGCGCCATCCTGGCTCTCGCTGCTTGCCCATGCATGCCCCCCACCCCATAGGCGTATACGACTCCGGCGTCGGCGGACTGAGCGTGCTGCGCGCCATCCGCGAAGCGCTGCCGCGGGAACACCTGCTGTACCTGGCGGATTCCGCCCACGTGCCCTACGGCGAGAAGACCCAGGAAGCCGTGCAGCAGCGGGCGCTGGCCATCGCCGACTATTTCGTGTCGCGCCAGGCCAAGGCCATGGTGGTGGCCTGCAACACCGCCACCGCCGCCGCCATCGCGCTGCTGCGCGCCCGCCATCCAGACCTGGTCATCATCGGCGTGGAGCCGGCCATCAAGCCGGCCGCGCACCTGACGCACAGCGGCGTGGTCGGCGTCTTCGCCACCACCGGCACGCTGGCCAGCCCCAAGTTCGCGGCGCTGGTGCGGCGCGAGGCGCCCGAGATCCGCATCCTGTTCCGGCCGTGTCCGGAATGGGTGCTGCAGGTCGAACGCGGCGAGATCGACGGCCCGGGCGCCGCCCGCGTGGTGGCGGCGCCGGTGCGCGAACTGCTGGCCCAGGGCGCCGACGCGCTGGTGCTGGGCTGCACCCATTTTCCCTTCCTGCGCGACGAGATCCAGGCCGCGGCGGGCGCGTCCGTGCCCCTGCTGGAAACCGGCGGCCCGGTGGCGCGCCGCCTGCGCCATCAATTGCAGGAGCGCGGACTGCTGGCGCCGGACGGCGCCGGCTCGGTGTCGCTGGAGACGACCGGCGATGCGGCCGCGCTGGGCCGCATGGCGGCCCTGCTGCTGGGCCTGCCGGCCGAGGCGGCGCAGACGCCGGCGCGCTGGCGCTGAAGTCGCTGGCGGCCCCCTGCCGCCGGGGCCCCGCCGCTTGCGCACAGGACTGATGCCGCCCCGCTCGGACGGTCCGCTTCGTTTGATTCCGCGCATCCCGCCACCGCCCATGGCGCGGGATAATTTCGTACAGTGGAGACACCGCGGCGCATCGCCGTGGCTCGCGGACAACAAGGAGACGTCGATGAAACGCATTCTGATCCCCGTGGATGGCTCGCAACACGCCGTGCACGCCGTCCGGGCAATGCTCGAGGCGCGCGGCTACGATCCGGTCGAACGGGTCGAACTGCTGACGGTGCAGATTCCGCTGCACGCAGGCAAGATCGGCCGCGGCCTGTCGCAGGCGGACATCGACGCCTACCACCAGGAAGAAGCCCAGGCCGCGCTGCGTGAAGCCAGCGCGCTGCTGACCGAGGCCGGCGTGCCGTTCGGCCAGCGCGTCGAGACCGGCGCCGCCGCGGAAACCATCGCGCGCGTGGCCGCGGAGAGCGACGCCGACGAGATCTTCATGGGTACGCGCGGACTGGGATCAGCCTCCGCGCTGTTCATGGGTTCGGTGGCCACCAAGGTCCTGCACCTCACGGACCTGCCCGTCACCCTGGTCAAGTAAGGAGACCGCCATGCTGCATATCCTCGTGCCGGTCGACGGCTCCGACAATGCCAACCGCGCCGTGCTGCATGCGCGCCAACTGGCGCAGGGCGCGCGCGACGCGCGCATCCACCTGCTCAACATCCAGACACCGCCGCAGGGGCGCGCCGGCCTGTCGCGGCTGGTCACCCAGGACATGATCGACGAATACTACGTGCGCGAAGGCCAGGAAGCCGCCGACGACGCGCGCAAGCTGCTCGACGTCACCGGCACCGACTACACCAGCCACGTCGAATTCGGCAACCCCGCGGTCGAGATCGCCCATTACGCGCAACAGCATCAATGCGCCCGCATCGTCATGGGCACGCGCGGCCATGGCGCGCTTGCCGGCATGCTGATCGGCTCGGTCGCCAACCAGGTGGTGCAACTGGCCGAGGTGCCGGTGACGCTGGTGCGCTGAGCGCCGGCGACGGCGCCAGGCGTCGGCCGGTCAGCTAGGCGCCGGTCGGCAGCGCCGGCAGGATCAGCGTCACGCGCAACCCGCCCAGCGGCGATTGTCCGGCGCTGACCTCGCCGCCGTAGGTGCCGGCCAGGTCGCGCACGATATCCAGCCCCAGGCCCGAACCCGGGCGCTGCTCGTCCATGCGCACGCCGCGCTCGAAGATGCGCTCGCGCTCGCCCTCGGAAATGCCCGGGCCGTCGTCGTCGATCACGATGCGCAGGCGGTCGGGCGCATCCGCCTGGGCGCCGATCCGCACGCGCCGCGCGGCCCATTTGCAGGCGTTGTCGAGCAGGTTGCCAACCATCTCCTGCAGGTCCTGTTCCTCGCCACGGAACTCAAGCCGGTCGGGGAATTCGTCCATCTCCAGCGCCAGCCCGCGCGCCGCGTACAGACGCTGCATGACGCGCAACAGCGCCTGCAGCGGCGCCCGCAGCGGCGCGCGTCCGCCCGCCGTGCCGGAAGCCGCCGCGGCCCGCGCGCGCGCCAGGTGGTGGTCGATCTGGCGCTGCGCCATGGCGACCTGTTCGCGCACCAGGCGGGCGAACGCGCCCTCTTCGCGCGCCGCCGCGTTGCCCAGGATGGTCAGCGGCGTCTTGACCGCGTGCGCCAGGTTGCCGGCCTGGGTGCGCGCCCGTTGCACGATATCGGCGTTGACCGCCAGGACGCGGTTGAAATCGTCGACCAGCGGTTGGATCTCGCTGGGAAAACGGCCCTCGATCCGCACGCTGTTGCGGCCCTGCTGCGCGGCGAGCTGGCGCCGCAGCCGCCCCAGGGGCCGCAGCCCCACCGCCACCTGCACCACCGCCGCCGCCACCATTCCGGCCGCGAGCGCGCCGAGCGACCACAGCAGCATGTGGTCGAAGCGTTCGATCGGTTCGGCCAGCACCGCGCGGTCGGCGGCCACCACCAGGCGCAGCGAACCGGCGTCGCTGTCCTCGGGCTTGAGCAGGCGCGTCAGCGCGCTCAGGCGGTGATTCTCGGGCCCGGCGATGTCGTGAAGGCCGTCGGCGTCGTCGGCCGCAGGCAGCGCCAACACCTGGTCCCACAGCGAGCGCGAGCGCGCCACGCCCGCGGCCACCACGCGGCCGCTGTCATCGAGGCGGTCGATCTGCCAATACAGGCCCGACAGCGGCTGCTCCAGGCGCGGGTCGCTCAGCGGCGAGGACACCGTCGGGCGGCCGTCCGGCGCCACGCTGACCGCCGCCGTCAACTGGTTCATGTGCAGCGCCAGTTCGGTCCGCAGTTGTTCGGTGATGTGCTGGCGGAACAGGTTGCCCAGCCCCCATCCGGCCAGCACGACGATCGCCGCGATCCAGGCGAGCGTGCCGGCCAGCATGCGCCAGCGCAGCGACCCCGGCGCGCGCGGCGACGTCATGAAGTACAGGCGAGCCGGTAGCCGAGCCCGCGCACGGTCTCGATGGTGTCGGCCGGCAGCTTCTTGCGCAGGCGGCCGATGAACACGTCGATGGTGTTGGAATCGCGATCGTGGTCCTGCGCGTAGATGTGTTCGATCAGCTCGCCGCGCGAGACCACCTCGCCGGCGCGCTGCATCAGCACCGCCAGCACCTTGAATTCATGGCTGGTGAGGTTCAGCGGCTGGCCATCGACCGTGGCGCGGGCCAGCCGCGTGTCGAGCATCAGCGGGCCGCAGCGCCATTGCGCGCTGGCGTGGTGGCTGTGGCGGCGCAACAGCGCCCGCACGCGCGCCAGCAGTTCTTCCATGTGAAAAGGCTTGGTCAGGTAGTCGTCGGCGCCGGCGTCGATGCCGGCGACCTTTTCGTGCCAGTTGGAACGCGCCGTCAGGATCAGCACCGGCATGCCGCGTCCGGCCGCGCGCCACTGCTTGAGCACGGTCAGGCCGTCCATCACCGGCAGCCCCAGGTCCAGCACCACCACGTCGTAGGTCTCGACCTCGCCCATGTAGTGGGCGGTGCCGCCGTCGGCCGCCGTGTCGACGGTGTAGCCGCCGTGGCGCAGCGCCTCGGCCAGTTGCGACGCCAGGGTCGGTTCGTCTTCGACGACAAGTATGCGCATCAGTGTCGGTTCCGGAATTGGATGTCGCGCCCCTTCATGCCCAGCACGGCGCCGTCGCGCGCATCGATCTTCAGCTTGACCAGATTGCCGCCGGGCTGCAGCAGGCGGATCTCGTACAGGAAGAGGCCGTCATCCTCCTCGAATTCCACCTTGACCACCTGGCCGGGGTAGTCGCGCTCGACGATATCGAGCACGGAGCGCAACGGCAGCACCTTGCCGGCCTGCAGGGCCTGGCGCGCCTGTTCGTGGTCGCTTTCGTCGGCGCGGCCGGCGCCGGGCCCGACGGCCAGCGCCAGGGCCAGCGCAAGGCCGGTCAGCCAGATTCCGATACGAAGGCGTGCGGTCATGGGGATTCCGTCGGGCGATCGCGTCCAGGGTAACCCGGCGCGCGGGGGAAAAACAGGGGAATGCAAGCGTCTCATTTATAGCGTGTCGAACATGAACGGCGGGTGAATGACGGCTTCAGAACGGGTTCATGCGCCCCCTCGAATAATGACGTCATGGCCGATCCACGGCCCCACTTCGACCCTCAGGAGAAAACCGCATGAACCCGATCCGCAAGACCCTGACCGCCCTGGCCATCGGCGCCGCCACCCTCACCGGCGCCGCCGCGCTGGCGCAGACCGCGCCGCAACCGGCCCCGGCCGCGCCGGCGCCCGCC
>NZ_CADIJW010000085.1 GCF_902859745.1 Achromobacter dolens
CCTGGGCCCGCGTGCCCGCGCCGCCCTGCCCCAGGTTGCCGCCGCGCGGTCCGGTGTGTCCTTCGATGGGCTGGCCGGTGCGCCCCTGGAACGATTGCGCGGCGCGCTCGCGGGCCGCGTCGCGCGAGCCCGGCGCGGGCGTGGGCCGTCCCTGCGCCCGGTTCCGCAGCCCGGCCTGGCGCTGGCCGTCGAACTTCTGGCGAGTGGCCGCATCCGCGTAGGGCGCGTTGCCGCGGTTGGCGGCGTTGTGCTGCCAGGCGACGTGGTTGCCATTGATGTTGGCGGCGTTGATGCGCTGGTTGACGTTGATGTTGTTGTAGCGGTTGACGTTGATGTCCACGTCGTTGTGGCCCCAGTCGAAACCGCCCCACAGGGAATCGACCGCGGCCACGCCCAGCCCAAAGCCGATGCCGGCCACCAGCGAGGTGGCGAACACCGAGCCCGGCGGCGGCGGGTAATAGGCGGGAGGATAGGCCGGATACGGCCAGGCGCCATAGACCACGGTGGGGTTGTAGCTGGGCACGTAGATCACCTGCGGATCGGCCGGCTCGATCACCACCACGGTCTTGCCGCCGGTATCGGTCGAGGTGACCTTCTGCTGCGGCGTGCTCTTGAGGTTGCCGGCCTGCTTGGCCTGAGCCCGCAGCCGCTGCACCGAGTCCATGACGGCGTCAGGCTGCGCCAGGAAGGCGTCGCCCACCGATTTCACCCAGGCGGGCTGGCGCCCCATCATGTCCATGACCGAGGGAAACGCCACCAGCGACTTGACGCTGGGATCCCAGGATTCGCGCTCGACCGCCTTGACGGCCGCGTCGCCCGACTGGCCGGCATGCGCGGCCGACCATTGCGCGGCGGCGGCAATGTCGTCGGGATAGGTGGCCCCCATGAGGACCTGTGACAGAAGGGAGTCGGGGTAGAGCGCCACCGGCGCCAGCAGTTGGTCCAACTGCCCCTTGTCCAGCTTGGTCTGCGCCGTGGCGGGCAGGCAGATCGCCAACCCGAGGCACAGACAGCCGAGGAACCACGCTTGCAGTCGACGCATTTCCCGTTCTCCGTGATCGCAACGCAAAAGCCACAAACCAGGAGTGAACCGCCGGATACCGCGCAGACAATATATACCGAAACCGGCGCCGGACAAGCGCCGATTTCGGCGGCGGGCGCCTACAGCTTGGCGACCGAAACCTCGGTGGCCTTGACGAAGGCCAGCACCTCGGTGCCCACCTGCAGGTCGAGTTCCTTGACCGAGCGGGTGGTGATGACGGACGTGACGATGCCGGCGGGGGTGTCCACGTCGACCTCCGAGACCACCGGGCCCAGGATGATTTCCTTGATCTTGCCGCGGAACTGGTTGCGGGCGTTGATGGATTGAATGCTCATGGTCCTGCTCCTGAAAAAATGGAAGGATTTCCGTTGGGTCCCGCTCGCGCCGGGGCGGCGCTTGCCAGGAAAACCGCCCCCGCGGCCGCGGACTAAACCGCGAGCCGCAGGTGCCGTATCTGTATGACCGGCGCCAGGGGCCTGTCCCCCGCCGCCAGCGCTTCCTGCTTCATCACCACCCGCAGCACCCGCGCCTCCAGCGCCGCGAAGGCGGCCGAGCCGCGCCAACGCGGCCGCGCCAGTTCGACGCGCTCGTCCAGCACCACGCGGCCCTCGTCGATCACCAGGATGCGGTCGGCCAGCGCCACCGCCTCGCCCACGTCGTGCGTTACCAGCACCGCGGTGAAGCCGTCGCGACGCCAGATGTCCTCGATCAGTTGCTGCATGCCGATGCGGGTCAGCGCGTCCAGCGCGCCCAGCGGCTCATCCAGCAGCAGCAGGCCCGGCCGGTGCACCAGCGCGCGGGCCAGCGCCACGCGCTGGCGCTGGCCGCCGGACAGTTGCGCCGGCCAGTCTCCGCCGCGGTCGCCCAGGCCGACCTGGCGCAACACCTCGGCCGCCTGGGCCCGCGCCTGCCCGGGCAGGCCCAGCGCCACGTTCTGCGCCACGCTTTTCCACGGCAGCAGGCGCGCGTCCTGGAACATCATCCGGACCCGGCTGTCGGCCGACCATTGCGGAAAGTTGTCGAACAGCACCGGCGAGCGCGACGGCACGCCGCCCTGCGCCGCGCTGGGCGTCTCCAGCCCGGCCAGCAGGCGCAGCAGGGTGCTCTTGCCGCAGCCGCTCTGTCCCACCACCGCCACGAACTCGCCCGGCGCGATATCCAGGTCCAGCCCCTTGAGCACCTGGCGCTCGCCATAGCGCTTCGAAAGCTGGCGCAAGGTCACGCGCAGCGCGGACCGCGCCGGCACGGCGTCGGCGGCCTGCGGCTCGCGTTCACCGCGCCCGGGCACGTCCAGGTGCTGCAGCAGCTCGAACTCGTTGGGGTTGACGAACATGGCGTGGCCTCCGGGCGCCGCGTCCTCAGCGGGACGCCGCCAGCTTCTGCTGATAGTCGGTCTTGACGAAGCCGGCGAACGATTTCTCGGTCACCGCCAGGAACTCGGGCGAGGCGTAGGCGGCGGCGATGTCCTTGACGAAAGGCTTGTCCAGGTCGGCCGTGCGCACCGCCACCAGGTTCTGGTAGGTGGGCGTGGTCTTTTCCAGCGCCAGCGCCTCGGTCAGCTTCAGGCCCGAGGCCAGCGCGAAGTTGCCGTTCACGAACGAGTAGTCGGTGTCCTCCAGCGAGCGCGGCAACTGCGCCGCCTCCAGCGGGATCAGCTTGATCTTCTTCACGTTCACGGCCACGTCCTTCTCCGATACCCGCAACGGGTCGTAGCCTTCGCGCAGCTTGATCCAGCCCAACTCCTGCAGCACCACCAGCGCGCGCGCCTGGTTGGTCGGATCGTTCGGCACCGCCACGCTCACGCCCTCGGGCGCGGCGTCCACGCTCTTGTACTTGCGGCTGTAGATGGCGATGGGCGCGGTCGGCACCTTGACCAGTTCCGAAAGCTCCAGCTTGTTCTTGGCGGCGAAGTTCTGCAGGTACACGATGTGCTGGAACGCGTTGGCGTCCAGTGCGCCTTGCGCCAGGGCGAAGTTCGGCTGCACGTAGTCGTTGAATTCGACGATGCGCACGGTATAGCCCTGCTTCTCCAGGATCGGCTTGATGCCGAGCTTGATCTGGTCGCTGTAGGGGCCGGCGGTGGCGCCGAAGACGATTTCCTTTTTGGCGGGATCGGCGGCCAGCGCGGCGCCGGACAGCGACAGGACGGCGGCGGCCAGCGCCACGCTCAGGAGATTGCGTTTGACGGACATGGGATTCCTCTCGGGATCAGCGTTTGTCGATGCGTCGCGCGACGGTATTGCCGGCGAACTGGATGATCTGCACCAGCACCACGAGCAGCGCCACGGTCAGCACCATCACGTCGGTCTGGAAGCGGTAATAGCCATAGCGGATGGCCAGGTCGCCGATGCCGCCGCCGCCCACCACGCCGGCCACCGCGGAATACGACAGGAAGCTCACCGCCAGCACGGTCAGGGCCAGCACCAGCCCGGACCGCGCTTCCACCAGCAGCACCCGGCGCACGATCTGCAGTTCGGATGCGCCGGCGGCGTGCGCGGCCTCGATGACGCCGCGCGGCACTTCGCGCAGGCACTGCTCGACCAGCCGGGCGAAGTACGGAATCGCCGCGAACGACAGCGGCACCGCCGCCGCCACGGGGCCGATCGAGGTGCCGGCAATGACGCGGGTGAACGGCACCAGCGCCACCAGCAGGATGATGAAGGGGAACGAGCGCACGGTATTGACCGTCCAGCTCAGCAGCCGGTGCGCCAGCGGACGGTCCAGCGACTGGCCCGGGCCGGTCAGGAACACCAGCACGCCCAACGGGCCGCCCAGCAGGATCGACGCGGCCAGCGCGATGCCCAGCATCAGGAAGGTCTGGCCGACCGCCACGCCCAGTTCGGGCAGCAATTGCACAAAGGTGTCCAGCATCAGGCGACCTCTTCATAGGGATGGGTGGCTTCGCGGATCAGCTCGCGGCCGAGCGCCGAGGTCAGGTGCACGCCGGCGCCGGAGATCTCGGCCTGCTCCAGCACCTGGCCGTTCTCCATCACGGCGACGTGGCGGCACAACGCCCGCACCACCGCCAATTCGTGCGTGACGATGACGATGGTCACGCCCAGGCGTTTGTTGATGTCGCGCAGCACGCTCAGCACCGACCGCGTGGTTTCGGGATCGAGCGCCGAGGTCGGCTCGTCGCACAGCAGCACCGCCGGCTCGCTGGCCAGCGCGCGCGCGATCGCCACGCGCTGCTTCTGGCCGCCGGAAAGCTGCGCGGGATAGCTGGCGGTCTTGTCCGTCAGGCCGACAATCTCCAGGCACTCGCGCACCCGCGCCGCGATCTGCTCGCGGCCGCGGCCGCCATGCACGCGCAGCGGGAAGGCCACGTTCTCGAACACGGTCTCGTTCTGCAGCAGGTTGAACTGCTGGAAGATCATGCCGATGTTCTGCCGCGCGGCGCGCAACGCCGGCTTGCCAAGCGCGGTCAGCTCGGTGCCGCCGACCCGCACCGTGCCTTGGTCGGGGCGTTCGAGCAGGTTGATCAGGCGCAGCAGCGTCGACTTGCCGGCGCCGCTCTTGCCGATGATGCCGAAGGTATCGCCGGCGCGGATCGACAGCGACACGTCGCGCACCGCGTCGAAGCGGCCGGCGCGCGTGGCGAACGACTTGCTCACCGCGTCCAGCCGGATCAGCGGCTGCGGCAGCGAGGCCAGGTCGGGAAGGGAAGAAAGATCGGTCATCGGCGAATCAGGGTGAGAGTCATGCGCATCAGGAATACGCGGTGGGTTCGGGAATCTGGTCCAGCAGCGCGTAGCGGCCCAGGTCGCGGATCTTGTAGGCCACGGGGTCGTGCAGGGTGTGCACGCGCGCGTTGCGCCAGTAGCGGTCGTAGCCATAGCGCGCGGCGGTGGACGAGGCGCCGGTGACGTCGAACAGGCCGTTGCCCACCTCCAGCGCGGCGCGATGCGCCAGCACCTTGGCCTGGGCGCCGGCCACCGCCACCTCGCCGCGCTCGTCCGCCGTCAGCGACGGCCCGCGCGCCAGCGCGGCGTCGAGCCTGAGGCCGGCCACGTCGGCCAGCGCCTGCGCCGCCTGCACCCGCAGCCAGAATTCGCCGAAGCGCTCCTGCACGTAGGGGTCGTCGGCATGGCGCTGCACGCCCGACGCGAACCAGGGCCGGGCGTCGTCGCGCACATAGCGGCGCGCTTCGCGGAAGGCGCCACGGGCGATGCCCAGGTACAGGTTGGTCATGATCAGTTGGGCCACCTGCGAGCGCAGCGTGGCGCGCGGCGTGGGCGCGACGCCAGGCGCCTGCAGCACCTGCACCGGCTCCAGGCGCACGTGGTCGAAGCGCACGGTGCCGCTGTCGGTCTGGCGCTGGCCGAAGGCGTCCCAGTCGGGATTGACGGTGATGCCCTCGGCGCGGGTCGGCAGCGCGGCGATCAACGCCGTATCCGAGGCCTTGTGCCAGGCGGAGAACGTCAGCAGGTCGGAGCCGACGGAGCCGGAGCTGAAGTTCTTGACGCCGTCGATGCGGTAGCCGTCCAGCTCAGGCCGCGCCACCACCCGCCGGTCCAGCGGATTGAGCGCGTTGCCCCAAAACAGATTGCGTTCGACCGTGGGTTTCAGGAAATACGCGTGCTGTTCAGGCGTGCCATAGAGCAGCACACCCGCCACTTGCAGATGATGGAAGCCAAACACGTGCGCCAGCGCGCTGTCGGCCTCGGCCAGCGTGCGCACCGCCGCCAGCACGGTCGACCAGTTCGCGCCCGCGCCGCCGTATAGGGTCGGCACCGACAGGCGCAGCAGGCCGCTGGCGCGGATCTGTTCGCGCTCGGCCGCGGCGTGGCCGCCCTGGCGGTCGCGCTCGACGGCGGTGGCGGCCAGTTGATCGGCCAGGGCCTGGACGGCGCGCGGGATGTCGTCGGCCGCGCGCGCCGGCGCGGCGCCGGCGGCAGGCGCGCGTGCAGTATCGGGGTCGGTCTGGATCTTGGCCATGGAATCTCTTCGTCGGTAAGGCGGGTCAGGCCGGCCGGTAGGCCGGGTTCCAGCGCAGCAGGCGGCGCTCCAGCAACCGCGCCAGGGTGTCGGCCACCTTGCCCAGCAGCGCGTAGAGCAGGATGCCCAGCAGCACCACGTCGGTCTGCAGGAATTCGCGCGCGTTCATCGTCATGTAGCCGATGCCCGATTGCGCCGAGATGGTCTCGGTCACGATCAGGATCACCCACACCAGCCCCAGCGCGAAGCGCAGGCCGACCAGGATCGACGGCAACGCGCCCGGCAGGATCACGTCGCGGTACAGGCGCCAGCCCGTCAGGCCGTAGGAGCGCCCCATTTCGATCAGTGCCGGATCGACCGAACGGATCCCGTGGAAGGTATTCAGGTAGACCGGGAAGAACACGCCCAGCGACAGCAGCGCCAGCTTGGCGGTCTCTTCGATGCCGAACCACAGGATGATCAGCGGAATCAGCGCCAGCACCGGAATGTTGCGGATCATCTGCAAGGTGGTGTCCAGCAAGGTCTCGGCGGTGCGCGAGGAACCGTTCAGCAAGCCCAGCGCCAGGCCCAGCCCGCCGCCCAGCAGCAGGCCCCACAGCGCCCGCAGCGCGCTCACCCGCACGTGCTGCCAGAGCTCGCCCGACGCCGCCAGCGACCAGGCCGCGGCCGCCACCGCCGACGGGGCCGGCAGGATGCGCGACGACAGCCAGCCGGCCTGCGCGGCCAGTTGCCACAGGCCCAGGATCAGGGCGGGGACCAGCCAGGGCGCCAGCGCCGCGCGCCAGCCGCCGGGCTTGCGGGCGTCGGCCATCAACTGGCCGCTTCCTTGGGCACCAGTTCGGTGGCCATGACCTCGCCGAACGGCCCGGTGAGCACCGTGTTGCCGACCTGCTTGCCGCCCTTGCCGGGCAGCAGCGGGAACACCAGCTCGGCAAAGCGGTACGACTCTTCCAGGTGTGGATAGCCGGAGAAGATGAAGGTCTCGATGCCCAGGTCGGCGTATTCCTGGATGCGCGCGGCCACGGTCTCGGGATCGCCCACCAGGGCGGTGCCCGCGCCGCCGCGCACCAGGCCGACGCCGGCCCACAGGTTGGGCGAGATCTCCAGGTGCTTGCGGCCGCCATGCTCGTCGTTGAGCTTGCCGCCGTGCAGCGCCGCCATGCGGCGCTGGCCTTCGGAATCCATTTTCGAGAATGCCGTCTGCGCGGCGCGCACGGCGTCCTCGCTCAGGTGGCTGATGAGGGCGTCGGCGGCGGCCCAGGCGGCCGCCTCGGTCTCGCGCACGATGACATGCAGGCGGATGCCGAAGCGCACCGTGCGCCCATGCCGCGCGGCGCGCGCCTTGATGTCGGCGATCTTTTTCGCCACGGCCTCGGGCGGCTCGCCCCAGGTCAGGTACACGTCGAGCTGCTCGGCGGCCAGTTCGTGCGCGGCTTCCGATGAGCCGCCGAAATACAGCGGCGGATACGGCTTCTGCACCGGCGGGTAGATCACCTTGCCGCCCTTGGACACCAGTTGTTCGCCTTCGAAGCTGTAGCCCTCGGCCTCGTGGCTGTTCTCCAGGATGCCGCGCCAGATGCGCAGGTAGTCGGCGGTGATGGCGTAGCGCTCGTCATGGCTGACGAAGACGCCGTCGCCCTCCAGCTCGCCGGGGTCGCCGCCGGTCACCACATTGACCAGCAGCCGCCCTTCGGACAGGCGGTCGAAAGTGGCGGCCATGCGCGCCGAGAACTGCGGCGAGCTGACGCCGGGGCGGATCGCCACCAGGAACTTCAAGCGGCGCGTGGCGCCGATCAGGCTGGACGCCACCACCCACGCATCCTCGCAGGAGCGGCCGGTGGGCAGCAGCACGCCGTCGTAGCCCAGCGTGTCGGCGGCCACCGCCACCTGGCGGAAGTAATCGTAGCCGGCCGCGCGCGCGCCGCGGCTGGTGCCGAGATAGCGCGAATCGCCGTGGGTGGGAATGAACCAGAAGACGTCCATGGAATGCCTGCCCTTGTCTATTTCAGGCCCGACGGCGCGGCGTCGAACACGTTGAGGGGTTTGGGAATCAACTTGAGCGCGTGGAACGCATCGGCCACCTGCTGCTGTTCCAGCAACACTTCCCGGGTGATCGGCTGCACGCCGTAGGCCAGCCGCTCGGCGGCCAGTTCGACCACCGCCTTGTCCAGTCCCAGCACCGGCTGCAGCAGCGCCACGGCCTCGGCGCGATGATCGCGGGCCCACAGGTCGCCCTTGCGGATTTCCTCCAGCACGGTCTGGATCACTTCGGGATGCGCCTGCTGGTACGGTCGCGCGGCCAGGAAGAACTGGTAGTTCTTGACCACACCGGTGCCATCGGCCAGCACGCGCGCGCCCAATTGCTTCTCGGCCGCGGCCTGGAACGGATCCCAGATCACCCAGGCGTCGACCGATCCGCGCTCGAACGCCGCGCGGGCGTCGGCCGGCGTCAGGTAGGCCACGTTCACGTCGGCATAGGGCACGCCGGCGCGCTCGAGCTGCCTGAGCAGCAGGTAGTGCACGTTGGAGCCCTTGTTCAGCGCGACTTTCTTGCCCTTCAGGTCGGCGACGCGCTTGATCGGCGAATCCTTGGGCACCAGGATTGCCTCGCTGGTGGGCGACGGCGGTTCGTTGCCGACGTACACCAGCGCCGCGCCGGCGGCCTGCGCGAACACCGGCGGCGCCTCGCCCACCGTGCCGAAGTCGATCGAGCCGACGTTCAGTCCTTCCAGCAACTGCGGGCCGGCGGGAAACTCGGTCCACTTCACCGTGATGCCCTGCGCCGCCAGTCGCTTGTCCAGGTCGCCCAGGGCGCGCACGATGGTCAGCGTGCCGTACTTCTGGAAGCCGATGCGCAACGTCTTGGCGTCCTGCGCCTGCGCGGCGGGCCATAGCAACGCCGCGCACAGCAGCGCCGCCAGCCAGCGGAGGACGGAAAGACGCGAGATCCAGATCATGCTGCGCATGGAAACCCCTTTTTTTGGTTCAGACGCTGAAGCCGCCCGCGAGCGCGAGTCGGCCGAGATCGAAGGCTTCATTGACGACCACCCCGCGCGGGCGCAGTTGCTCGGCCAGGCGCTCCACCGAATCCTCCAGCCGCGTGCGCACGTCGTCATCGATATGGCTGACGCCATCATCATCGACGCGCACCTGCTTGTCGGTGGCGTAGACCCCGGCAAGGATGTGGCGCGCGCCCAGCGCCGACAGCACCGGCTTGAGCCCGTATTCCAGTGCCAGCAAATGCGCCGGACTGCCGCCGGTGGCGATCGGCAGCACCACCTTGCCGGCCAGCGCCTTCTCGTCCAACAGATCCAGCACGGCCTTCAGGCCGCCGGAAAACGAGGCCTTGTAGACCGGCGTCGAGATCAGCACGGCGTCGGCCGCCGCCACACGGGCGCGCAGCGCATGGGCCGCCGGCCCGGCGTAATGGCCTTCGACCAGGTCTTCGGCGGGCACGTCGCGCAGGCCCAGCTCGCTGATGCCCAACCCGCGCGCGCGCAGCAATTGCGCGGCATGGCGCAGCAGTGCGGAGGAACGGGAACGCTGCGACGGACTGCCCGCCAGGGTAAGAATGCTCATGTTGGATGCCGGTGTTGCGTTGGAGAATCGTGCGCGGCGCAGGCCGGCTCAGAAGGCGGGAATCAGCGAGCCCTTGAATTCGGTTTCGATGAAGGTGCGGACTTCGGGCGACTGGTAGGCGGCCACCAGCTTCTTGACCCAGGGCTGGTCGCGGTCCTTGGTGCGCACCGCGATCACGTTGGCATAAGGGCCGTCGGCGGCCTCGCGGCCGATGGCGTCGCGCGCCGGCACCAGGCCGGCCTGGGTGGCGTAATCGTTGTTGATCGACGCCGCCGTCAGGTCGTCGAGCGAGCGCGGTAGCTGCGCCGCGTCCAGCGCCACCAGCTTGAGCTTGCGCGGGTTGGACACCACGTCCAGCGGGGTGGCGTTGTTCTTCTGCTCGGCCTCCGGCTTGAGGGTGATGAGCTTGTAGGCGGCCAGCAGGCGCAGGGCGCGGTTGCCGTTGGACGGATCGTTCTGGATGCCCACCGACGCGCCTTCGGGCAGGTCGTTGAGCGACTTGATCTTGCGCGAGTAGAAGCCCAGCGGCGCGGTGACAGTCATGCCGACGGGCACGATGTCGAAGCCGCGCGCCTTGATCTGGTTGTCGAGAAAGGGCTTGTGCTGGAAGGCGTTGGCGTCGAGGTCGCCGGCGTTGAGGGCGGCATTCGGAAGTTGGTAGTCGTTGAACTTGACCAGCTTGATCTCCAGGCCTTCACGGGCGGCGACCTGCTTGACGACGTCGAAGATCTTTTCGGTGGTGCCGACGGAGATGCCGACGGTGATGGTCTTTTTCTCTTGCGCGTCGGCGTGGGCCGTACTGGTCAGGGCCAGGGCGAGGGTGGCGGCGGTGAGCAGGTGGCGGGTGAAGGACATCGTGTTTTTTCCGACGGGATTCGAATGGGATGACTGGATTCTGTCATTGCGAAATCCTTGGGAAAAATACTTAGTGGGTATGAGGATATGTGTTGTGGGTTGGTGGTTGGGGTTGTTTTGTCGTTTTGGAAATATGACGTTATTGCTGGGGGTTTTGTTTTTTTGGGGGCCGGGAGGTTTGAGTTCTTAAGGCGCGCGTGGCGGGGTCGGTGGGGGATGGCGGGGCTACGATTGCGGTCCGGAGCGTTCGCTCCGGACTTCCCCGTCGTCAACCTCGTCCGCCTTCGGCTCCCTACGGTTTCCCTCGGGCGCATCTACACGCCCCGCCATCCCCCACCGACCCCACCACGCGCTCGCGATGAGACTTAGCCTCGGGCGCTGGGACGGGTTGTGTGCTTGGCATGCTGGTGACCGTCATGATGCGGGGAGAGGGTCTTGCGGGGCCCACCGCAAGCCGGCCGCGCGGGCGGCCTTTTGCGGCTTACGCGATGTCTTGCGTCGGGATGATGGCGCTCTCGCGTGTGGGGACGGCGGAATCGTCTGCTATTGATAGTCTGTTGGCATCCCGACGGCTTGTGGTCGGCGGGAGGGCGCGTCATGCGTAACATGCCGCCGATTCAGCACGAGCAGCCGGGAGTGTCAGTATTTTTGTGTTTAAGGCATTAAACGCCTGGCCGAGGATCGGTCAGGCTTGTTGATGCTATCTCAGCGATACGGGTCGGTGAAGCGTTCGGCATAAATG
>NZ_CADIJW010000086.1 GCF_902859745.1 Achromobacter dolens
CGCCGGGCCGGTCACCGGCGCGGCGACGCGCGCGCCCGCCGCGGCAGACTCGCGCGCCGTCACGCCTGCACCGTCTCGGTCCGGGTGTAGGCGTCGGGAAAGCCGAAACGCC
The DNA here is from genome assembly GCF_902859745.1 of Achromobacter dolens. Classification (GTDB taxonomy): domain Bacteria; phylum Pseudomonadota; class Gammaproteobacteria; order Burkholderiales; family Burkholderiaceae_B; genus Achromobacter; species Achromobacter dolens. Next base: position 113 of record NZ_CADIJW010000086.1, read on the forward strand.
GCAGGCCGCCCGCGGCCTCGATGGCGCGCTTGACGTAGCGGTCATCGACCAGCTCGGCCGCGGCGCGGGCGGGGTCCAGCCCGGCCAGGAAGCCCCGGTCGGCCTCGATCAGCGTGTCGCGCAGGCGCCGCACCAGTTCCTCGGTGTAGCTGGGGAACGGATATGGCTGGAAGTCGATGCGGCGTTCGTCCCAGTCGGCATGGCGGATCGCGCCACTGGCCAGGTATTGCTCGCGGTCGGATGGCGGCGGCGCCAGCACCTTGCTCAAGGCCGGCAGACCGTGCGGGGTATAGCGGTTGATGCCTTCCTTGGACAGCAGCCTGGCGGTCTCTTCGCGGTTATCGCGGATCCACAACTGCGCCTGGACGATGGCGTCGACCACCTTCTGCGACCACTCGGGCCGCTGCTGCAGGTCGCGCTCGTGCATGAACACCACGCAGCAGGCGTGGTTGCGCCAGATGTCGCCGGTAAAGCGCAACACCTTGCCCACGCCCAGCGTCTCGGCCACGGCGTTGAAAGGCTCGGCCACGATGTAGCCGGCGATGCGGTTCTGCGCCAGCGCCGGCGGCATGTCGGCCGGCGCCATCACCACCAGGTTGACCTCGTTGGCGGCCGGCGCGCCGTCCTTGCGCGACACCGGCGTCAGGCCGTTCTCGCGCAGTAGGTACTGCAGCATCACGTTGTGGATGGAATACCAGAACGGGATCGCCACCGTCTTGCCGCCCAGTTCCTTGACGCCGTTGATGGCCGGCGCCACCGTCAGGCCCGAGCCGCCGACGTGGTTCCAGGCCACCACCTTGGCGGGCACCTGGCTGCCGAAGCGCGCCCATACCGTCATGGGCGACAGCAGATGCACCACGTTGACCTGGCCGGAAATGAAGGCCTCGATCACCTGCGCCCAACTACGCAGCAGGGTCGGCTTCTCGGCCTTGACGCCGGCCTTGTCGAACAGGCCATTGTTATGCGCCACCAGCAGCGGCGCGGCGTCGGTGATCGGCAGGTAGCCGATGCGCACCGGCGCGTCGGGCTCGCTCTGGGCGCGGGCATTGAATGCCGACAACAGCGGCGCGGCGCCGCCCGCGGTCAGCAGGGCCGACAGTTTCAACCAGTCGCGACGCGACATGTGTTCAAGGCACATCAACAGGCTCCTTGGCGGCTTGGCCGCGTGCGACCCGCAGCGCATCGCGCAGGCGGGTCAGGATTTCCAGGCGCAACGCGCCCATTTCAGGCAACAGATCGGCGCGCGGCTGCGGCAGGTCCACCGGCCACACGCCCAGGATGCGTCCGGGCGCGCCGCCCAGCAGCACGATGCGGTCGGCCAGCAGCAGCGCTTCGTCGATATCGTGGGTGATGAGGACGGCGGCGGTATGAAAGTCGGCCACCACTTTGCGCAGCAGTGTCTGCATCTCGCCGCGCGTGACCTCGTCGAGCGCGCCGAACGGCTCGTCCAGCAGCAGCACCGCCGGCTGGCGCGCCAGGCAACGCGCCAACGCGGTGCGCTGCGCCATGCCGCCGGACAACTGCGCCGGCCGCAACTGGCGCGCGTGCGACAGGCCGACCTCGTCGATGGCCTGGTCGATCCGCAACCGGCGTTCGGCGGCGGTCAGCCTGGGCTGATGGGTGAAATCCAGGCCGAAAGCGACATTGCGTTCCAGCGACAGCCACGGCAGCAGGCCGGGATCCTGGAACGCCACCGCCACGCGCGGATGCACGCCAGTCAGCGGCGCGCCCTCCATCAGCAGCGTGCCGGCACTGGCAGGCTGCAGTCCGGCCAGCACGCGCAACAGGCTCGACTTGCCGGCGCCGCTGGCGCCCAGCACCGCCACTACCTCGCCCCGGTCCAGCACCAGATCCACATCCTGGAATACGTCGGCCGGCGCCTGCGCATAGCGCAGCGCCAGGCCCTGCGCCTGCAACACCGGACGCGGCGCGCTCATGCGGCGCCCTCGGCCGCCAGACGCGCCCGGCGCTTGGCCAGCTCGGTCTTGAGCTGCACCAGGCTGGGGGTGACGATGGGCAGGAAAGCGGCCTCGCGCCAGCGGCGTGCAAAACCGTCGCCGGCAGGCTTCAGGTAGGCCGCGCCGCCGCTGGCCTGCAATTCGAGCTGCACCGCCTGGCTGGCGATCTCGGCCAGCGCGATGCGGCTTTCGAACAGCAGCCAGGGTTCGGCCACGAAACGTTCGCTGCGCACGCCGTCGACCAGGCGCGCGGTCGCCTCGTCGAGCTGGCGCGCCAGCGCCTGCAAGGGTTCGCCGAGGATGCCGCGCGACGCCTGGCCCTGACCCGCCTCGCCGGCGGCGCGCAACGCGCGTCGCGCCAGGCCGATGGACAGTCCGCATTGCAGCCCCGCGAACGCAGGCCGCGCCTGCGGCAGATATTGGCGCGCATCCGGGTGAATCAGCCATTGCGGATCGATGCGCACGCCGCGCACATCCAGCGCCGCGGTGTTGCTGGACTGCAGCGCCAACAGATCCAGGTCGGCGCTGCGCGTCAGGCCTTCGATATCATGCGGCAAGGCCACCACGGCCGGCGTGCCGTCGGGGGCCGAGACGGCCGCGGCCACCAGGAAGCCCTGCTTGCGCAGGTTGGTGACCCACGGCATGCGGCCATCCAGCACCCAGTGCGCGCCATCCTGTCGCGCGCCGATCTGCAGCGACTCGATGCCGCTGAGGAATTTCATGGCGTTCGACAGCGCGGTGGCGCCGGCCACCTCGCCCGCCAGCAAGGGCGCCAGCCAGGCCTGCGACAAGGCGGCATTGGGGCTGCGCAGCAGGTACTCGATGAAAACCCGCTGGCCCCAGGCCACGAAGGCCGCGGCCACGGAATGCTCGGCCACCTGCGACACGGCCTCGATGGCGTCGCCGATGTCGGTGCCCGGCGCGCCGCCGTGCGCGGCCGGCACACCCAGGCGGAATACGCCCGCCGCGGCCAATCGCGGCAGGACCTCGGCGGCGTCATGGCTGCCGTCGTCCAGCGCGCCGGCATGGTCGTCGAGCCAGGCGGCCAATCCGGGCGACAGTCGCGGGTCCGGCTGCCGCGCCGTCATTGCGCGCCGCTCCAGGCATAGGCGCCCAGTTGCTCGTTCAGCGGGGTTTGCGCCAGGTTGTTGCCAAAGTTGCAGATCGTGGCCAGGCCCACCCCGACGATCACCTCCAGCGCGTTGCCGTCGCTGTAGCCGGCCTCGCGCAGCGCCTGCAGTTCGGCGTCGCTGACGCGGCCACGGGTGCGGATCACGGCTTCGGTGAAAGCGGCCAGCGCCTGCAGGCGCTCGTCCGGCAGCGTGCCCTGGGCGCGCAGCGCGTCGACCACCTCGGGCGACAGCTTGGCCTTGTTGCGCGCCAGCGCCGTGTGGCCGGCGACGCAGAAGGTGCAGCCATGGCGGGTGCCGGCCACCAGTTGGACCACCTCGCGCTCCTGCAGCGTCAGCCCGGCGCGGGCGTTGATCTGCGACAGCGTCTGGTAGGCCTCCAGGGCCACCGGCGCATTGGCCAGCACGCCCAGCAGGTTGGACAGGTAGCCGGCGCCCTGCTCGGCGGCGGCCAGGGCGGCGCGGGTGGGTTCGGGCGCGCTCTGCGCGGTATGGACGGGCAAACGGGCCATGAGGGTCTCCGGAATGGGAACAACGAAAACTCGATTGTGCGGGCGCCCCGCCCCGCGCGACAATGCACGCGGATCGCAAGCTGATGCTCGATCTTATCGACTTTCAGCTATGCGCTTATAACCAGCCAGGCGCCCCGCGTATCATCGCGCCAAACTGATCCGGTCGTGCCGCCATACCAGTACGGCCGCCACACGCCTTGCCAACTTCGCCATGCCGCCCTCGCCCGCCCCGAACGCCGATCAAGCCGCCGTCGACGCCCTGCTGCTGTCGAGCCTGGAGGTGCAGTCCAGCTTGTATCACCTGGGCCAGTATTGCGGCAATTGGTCGGCCAGCACCAGCGGCCGGGCCCGCGCCAGTTTCCACCTTATCCTGCACGGCCGCTGCCGCGTCGAGCTGGGAACGGGCCAGGCGCCGCTGATCCTGGCGGCGGGCGACGGCGTGTTTTTCCTGCGCGACCTGCCGCACACGCTGACGCCGCTGGACGCGGCCGACGCGGCGGCGCCCGCGTGCCGCGAGATGCAGCCGCTGCTGCCGCGCCAGCCCGACGGCACCGGGCTGGCCTGCGGCTTCTTCCAGTTCCGCCCGGGCCTGGCGGACCTGGTGGCCGAGACGCTGCCCGACATACTGGTGCTGCGCGCCGACGATGCCCGCTACGCGAGCGCGCGCGGCGTGTTCGACCTGATCCTGGGCGAGACCGCGCGCGACGGTGGCGCATCCGAGGTGGTGCTGGAGCGGCTCACCGACATGCTGATCTTCTTCATGCTGCGCCACCTGGCGATCCACGACCGCCAGGCCCACGGCCTGTTCGTGCTGGCGCGCGACCCGGCCATGGCGGGCCTGCTGCAGGCGATCCTGGCGCGGCCGGCGGATCCCTGGAGCATGGACGACATGGCGCGCCACGTGCACATGTCCAAAGCCACCTTCCACCGCCGCTTCACGCTGCAAAGCGGCACCACGCCGGCGCAACTGCTGCAACTGCTGCGCATGCGCGTGGCGCGGCGCCTGCTGGCGCAGGGCATGGCCATCGTGGACGCCGCCGAACGGGTCGGCTATCGCTCGCAGGCGGCCTTCAGCCGCGTGTTCCAGCGCACCGAGGGCGTGGCGCCCTCGGCCTGGCGTCGCGGCGGCGTCTGAACTGAACGCCGGTCCCGGCCGCGGCCCGCGGAGGCGCGGCGCACCCTACGCACTCGCTATCGGGCGCGCCGAGGCCCCCACTTGCCCTCGCGTCAGGACAGGCCCAGCAGCAGGTCGGCCAGCACCTGCGGGTGCGTGATGTGGGCTTCGTGCGGGGCGGCGATGTCGACCCAGTTCCAGCCCGGCTGCGACTTCACCAGCTGGCGTGACTGCTCCAGCACCAGCAGCTCGGGCTGGGTGCAATGGATGTAGGTGCGCGGCCGGCCGTTGCCGATGGGATGCCTGAGCGTCAAGGGCGTGGTGTAGCTGGCCAGCGGGTGCGGCGTCAGGCGGCGCTTGACCCAGGCCTCGTCGGCGCTGCCCGGCTTGAAGCCCCAGGCCGCCGGCAGCGGGTCGGGAATCGGCACGGCCAGGCCGTTGGTGGCCTTGGACGCGGCCGCGATGCGCGCCTCGGCGTCGGCCTTGGGGTACACCGAGAACGCATCCTGGCCGCTTTGCAGCACGATCGAATCGAAGTACACCAGGTGCGCCAGCCGCTCGGGAATGCGGTCGGCCACCCCCGAGATCGGGATGCCGCCGAAGCTGTGGCCCACCAGGATCACGTCGTTCAGTTCTTCGCTCTGGATCACCTGCACCAGGTCCTCGACGAAGGTGTCGATGGTGATGCCCTTGTGCAGCAGGTGGGCGCGGTCGCCCATGCCGGTGAAGCTGGGCGCGTGGACGCGATGGCCGGCGGCGCGCAGCCGCTCGGCCACCGGCCGCCAGCACCAGCCGCCATGCCAGGAGCCGTGCGCCAGCACGTAGGTCTTGGCGCGGCCGGCGGCCGGCTGGGCCGCGATGGACGGGGCCGCCGCCAGGGCGGGCAGCCCGGCGGCCAGTTGCAACAGGGTCCTGCGGGAAATCATGTTCATGCCCCTCACACCTTTGCCAGCGCCTGGTCCAGGTCGGCCAGCAGATCGTCGATGTGCTCGATGCCGATCGACAGGCGCACGGTTTCCTCGCGCACGCCCGCCTTCTGCAGCTCTTCGGGATTGAGCTGGCGGTGGGTGGTGGACGCCGGGTGCGTGGCCAGCGACTTGGCGTCGCCGATGTTGACCAGGCGCGTGAACAACTGCAGCGCGTCCTGGAAGCGCGCGCCGGCTTCGCGGCCGCCCTTCACGCCGAACGTGAACAGGCCGGGCGCCTTGCCGCCCAGGTACTTGCGCACCAGGGCGTGATCCGGGTGGTCCGGCAGGCCGGCGTAGTTGACCCACTCGACCTTGGGATGCTCGCGCAGATAGCCGGCCACCTTGACCGCGTTTTCGACGATGCGGTCCACGCGCAGCGCCAGCGTCTCGATGCCCTGCAGGATCTGGAACGCATTGAACGGCGAGATCGCCGCGCCGGTGTTGCGCAGCGGCACCACGCGGGCGCGGCCGATGTAGGCGGCCGGGCCGAAGGCTTCGGTGTAGACCACGCCGTGGTAGCTGACATCGGGTTCGTTCAGGCGCTTGAAGCGGGCCTTGTGCTCGGCCCAGGGGAACTTGCCTGAGTCGATGATGGCGCCGCCCAGGCTGGTGCCGTGGCCGCCCAGGTACTTGGTCAGCGACTGCACCACGATGTCGGCGCCGTGCTCGATCGGACGCAGCAGGTACGGCGACGGCACGGTGTTGTCGACGATCAGCGGCAGGCCGTGGCGGTGGGCCAGCTCGGCCAGCGCGGCGATGTCGGTGATGTTGCCCAGCGGGTTGCCGACCGATTCGGCGAAGATGGCCTTGGTGCGCTCATCGATCTGCGCCTCGAAGGCCGCCAGGTCGCTGGGGTTGGCAAAGCGCGTGGTGATGCCGTACTGCGGCAGCGTGTGGGCGAACAGGTTGTAGGTGCCGCCGTACAGCGTGCTGGACGAGACGATGTTGTCGCCCGCCTCGGCGATGGTCAGGATCGCGTAGGTCACGGCGGCCTGGCCCGAGGCCAGCGCCAGGGCGGCGATGCCGCCTTCCAGGGCCGCGACGCGCTGCTCCAGCACGTCGGTGGTCGGGTTCATGATGCGGGTGTAGATGTTGCCCGCGACCTTCAGGTCGAACAGATCGGCGCCATGCTGGGTGTCGTCAAAGGCGTAGGCCACGGTCTGGTAGATCGGCACGGCCACCGCGCGCGTGGTCGGGTCCGGCTTGTAGCCGCCGTGCACGGCGATGGTTTCCAGCCGCCAGTCGGGCTTCTTCGCTTCGGTCATGATGTAGTGCTCCTCGAAAATGCGTTATCGGTGATGGGATCAGGCGGCGAACCCGCGCGCGGCGCGCAGGATGCGGTCGATGTCCCCGTGATTGTTATAGGCGCCCACGGACAGGCGCAGGTAACCATACTCCACAATGCTGGCCACCACGCCCTCGCGGGCAAGGTGCGCCAGCGCCGCGGCGGGATCGGGCACGCGCACGGCGGTGGTGGTGCTGCGCAGCGCCGCGTCGGCCGGCGATACCACCTGCAGGCCCTGGGCGCGCAAACCATCGCTCAATGCGGCGGATAGCTCCAGCACCCACGGCTCGATGCGCTCGGGCCGCGCCCACTCGATCAGATCCAGCGCCGCGGCCCAGCCGGCGATGCCGGGATAGTTGAGGTTGCCGGTCTCCAGGCGGCGGGCGTCGCCGGCATCGGACACGCCCACCTGCCACTGCAGGCCGGCCTTGTCGAGCGTGGTGACTTCCGAGGGGCCGACATACAGCGGATCGAGCGCGTCGAGCAGCCGCGGCGACACGTGCAGCAGGCCCACGCCCAGCGGTCCCAGGAAGCCCTTGTGGGCGCCGCTGGCGAACGCGTCCACGCCCCAGGCATCGACCTCGGCGCGCAACAGGCCCGCGCCCTGGATGCCATCGACCACCAGCCAGATGCCGCGCTCGGCGCAGCGCCGGCCCAGTTCGGCAATGTCGGTGCGCAGGCCCGTGCCGTACTGCACCCACGACACCGCGATCAGCCGCGTGCGCGCGTCGACGTGCTGCCACAGGTCATCGACCGTATAGCGGTGCGCGCGCGACGGCGGCACCCGCACCTGCACGCCGCGACGGCGCAGGTTGAGCCAGGGCAAGGCATTGGTGGGATGTTCCTGGTCGTCGACCACCAGGTTGTCGCCCTCCTGCCAGGAGAGGCCCTGCGCCACGGTATTCAGGCCCTCGGTGGTGTTCTTGGTGAAGGCCAGCCGGCGCGCGTCGCCGCCGATCAGCCGCGCCAGCCGCGCGCGCAGCGCGCCGGCATCGCGCAGCCATTGCGGCTTGTCGCTGCGGGCATGGGTGATGCCGTCGAAGAAGGCGGCCACGCCCTCGGCCACCTTGGGCGCCAGCGGGCTGGTGTAGGCGATGTTGGCGTAGGCCTTGTCGCGAGTGATGGGAAACCATTCCCGGAATTCATCCTGCCAGCTCATGCGCAACCTTCTTCAATCCTGCAACTTGGTATGGACGGATTCTAGGTATATGACGCGAATTTGGATAAGGCTAAGTTCTCATAACCATATGACGATACAGTCGCTCACAATGGCGATGTGCAGCCCTAGAATTCATGCCTTTCTTGCATACTTCAAATACGGGAACGGCATGCGGTTGATCTCTCTACTCAAAGCCGCCGGGGTGGCGGCGGCGCTGGCGCATATGACGATGTCCACGGCCAACGCAGCCACGGCGGGCGCCACGGTCGACGCCATCAAGAAGCGCGGCGAACTGGTGTGCGGCGTGAGCCAGGGCTCGGCCGGCCTGTCGATCGCCGACAAGCAGGGCCGCTGGACCGGCCTGGACGCCGACCTGTGCCGCGCGCTGGCCGCGGCGGTGCTGGGCGATCCGGAAAAAACGCGCTTCGTGCCGCTCAGTTCGCAGCAGCGCTTTCCCGCTCTGCAAGGCGGCGAGATCGACGTGCTCAACCGCAACACCACCATCACCTCCGGCCGCGACGCGGGCCTGGGCATCGTCTCGGCCGGCATCGTGTTCTATGACGGCCAGGGCTTCCTGGTGCCGAAGAAGCTGGGCGTGAAAAGCGCCACCGAACTGGACGGCGCGCAGGTCTGCGTGCAGCCCGGCACCGTCAACGAACAGAACCTGGTCGATTACTTCAAGAAGCACAAGCTCAACTATCGGCCGGTGGTGATCGAGAACCTGGTCGAGCTGGAACAGGCCTTCTACGCCGGCCGCTGCGACGTCTACCTGTCGGATGCCTCGACGCTGGCCGCCAGCCGCGCCGCGCGCGCCGCCAATCCGGACGACTTCGTCATCCTGCCCGAACGCATCAACAAGTCGCCGCTCGGCCCCTTCGTGCGCCAGGACGATCCCAACTGGACCGCCATCGTGCGCTGGACCGTCAACGCGCTGGTGGCCGCCGAGGAACTGGGCATCACCTCCAGGAACGTCGACAGCCAGGCGCAAAGCAGCGACGCGCAGGTGCGCCGCCTATTGGGTCTGGACCCCGGTATCGGCAAGAGTTTCGGGCTGGACGAAGGCTGGGCCCGCAATGTGATCAAGGCCGTCGGCAACTATGGCGAGGTGTGGGACCGCAACCTGGGCGCGGCCACGCCGCTCAAGCTCGATCGCGGCCTGAACCGGCAATGGAACCAGGGCGGCCTGCTGTATTCGCCGCCGTTCCAATAAGCCTTTACGCACGCGCTGCCGCCAGGCGGGCCGACGGCTCGCCTGCGCGCTTTTGAGAAGCCGCCGGGCCTTCCGGCGCAGGCCAGGACAGACATGATTGCCCTTCACCCCTCGCCCTGGAACGCCGCGCTGCGGCGCTGGTGGCCAGCCGCCGCCTGGACCCTGGGGCTTGCCGCTTTGGCGGCGTTACTGCTGCTGCACATCGAGGCCACGCAGGCGGCCCGCGGCATCCGCGGCGGCTTCGGCTTCCTGTTCCAGCCGGCGGGCTTCCGCATTTCGGAAAGCCTGCTGCCGGTGACGCCCGACGATCCCTACTGGATGTCGATCGCCGCCGGGCTGGTGAACACGCTGACGGTCGCGCTGGTGGCGGTTCCGCTCGCCACCCTGCTGGGCGTCGGCCTGGGCCTGCTGCGGCTGTCGTCGCAGCCGCTGGCATCGCGCACTGCCGCGCTCGTCATCGCGCCGTTGCGCAACACCCCGGTACTGCTGCAATTGTTCGTCTGGTACGGCCTCTTGCTGCGCCTGCCGGACGCGCGACAGGCGTGGACGCCGCTGCCGTCCGTGCTGCTGTCGAACCGCGGGCTGGCATTGCCGACGCTGCATGGCTGGCTGCCGTACGCGCTGGCGGCGGCGGGCGCCGTGCTGCTCGGCTGGCGCCTGCGTCATCGCCTCGGCCGCGCCGCGCCCTGGGCCGCGCTGGCGGCGACGGCGCTGGCCTGGGCGTTGTTGCCCGGCGTCACCATCGATCTGCCCGTCAAGCGCGGCCTGGGCCTGCAAGGCGGCTGGCAGCCCAGCATCGAATTCGCCGCCCTGGTGATCGGCCTGGTGGTGTTCCATGCCGCCTACATCGCCGACATCGTGCGCGCCGCCGTGCGGGCGGTGCCGTTGGGCCTGGTGGAAGCCGGCCAGGCCATGGCGCTGACGCCCTGGGGCGTGCTGCGCCACGTCGTCGCGCCCTACGCCGCGCGCGTAGCGCTGCCGCCGTATGCCAACCAGTGCCTGGCGCTGGTCAAGAACAGCACCCTGGCCATCGCCATCGGCTACCAGGAGCTGATGGCCGTGATCAACACCGCCATCACCCAGACCGGGCTGGCGCTGGAAGGCATCACGCTGGCCGTGGCCGTCTACCTGGGCCTGGCCCTGGCGCTGGGCGGCGCGCTGTCGGCCTGGAACGCGCGCCACGCCCGCCACGGCCCCGGCGACAGCCACGGCGCCCGCCTGGGCGAGCGGCCCGCGTTGCGCCTGCTGGCGCGCGAGGGACGCGGCATCAACGGCTGGCTGGGCGCGGCGCTGACGGTCTTGCTGCTGGCCGCCGCCGGCTGGGCGTTGCTCGATTGGGCGCTGCTGCGCGCCGTCTGGAGCGGCAGCCCGGCCACCT
>NZ_CADIJW010000087.1 GCF_902859745.1 Achromobacter dolens
CGCTGGTGGCCGGGGTCGTGGCGTGAGCCGCCGCGCCGGTGGCGGGGGGCTGGGGTTGTCCGGGTTGCGCCGGCTGTGCGGCGGCCTGGTCGGTGCCAGGCTGGGCCGGCGCGTTGGCCGACCACAAGGGAGCGCGGCCCTGCACCGGCGGCGCGGCGTCGGGATACTGGGCCAGCAACGCCAGGATCGCGCGCGCGGTCGTGCCCAGCGTGGTGGGGGCCGAGGCCGTGGTGTCGCTACTGGTGACCAGGCCGCGGGCGGCCAGCGCCAGCGCGGCGGCGGTCTTGGCGTCCAGGACGGTGGGCGGGCGGTCGCCGCGGGCGCCGCCGGTCTGGATGCCTTGTCGCGGGTCGCGATTGGAGCCGTCGGCCGAGCCGGGCTTGTCCAGGTTGCCGGGCTGGCTGACCGCATCCGGCCGCGCGCCCGACACCTGGTTGGCGCTGGCGGCGGACATCGTCGTGCCAAGCACGGCGTCCAACCGCTGCACTAGGACGTTGCCGAGTGCCGCGGGACCTACGCTCATGCTTCAGGCGCCTGGTAGCCGTAGGCGGACAACAGCGTCTGCTGGCGCTTCATGCGGCCCAGCAGTTCGCCCAGCCGGGCCAGTTGCGGGAGCGCCAGGTCCCGCGTGAGCGCGTCGTTTTCGAGGATACGCACCAGCAGGTCGTACTTCATGGCGCGGCCGGCTTCGTCCAGCGGCGCGGTCGGCTCCGCGATCCGCAGGCGTTCGACCAGCTCGCAGTATTGCTGCCCGTGGGCCATCGCCGTATCCCAGTCGCCGGCCTGGGCGGCCGTCAACATCTCGCCCGTGATGAGGGCGATCTCCTGGTAGTGTTCCAGAATAGGGGATGAGTACTGGGTAAGGGACGTCATGGAAATCTCGGGCGTTCGATGGCTGGCTGGATTTGTGTTTTTGGCCATCAGGGCTGGGTGAGGCCAGCCGGTCGGTCGACGGAAGTCTGCCAAGCCTCGGCCAGATCCGCCAGCAGGCGGTCGGCGATATCGAGTTGCTCGGCGTTCGCTTTCAGATTTGCCGTCAGCAAGGTGCGGACGATGTAATCGTAGAGACGGGCGAGGTTGGCGGCGATCTCGCCGCCGGCCTCCATGTTCAACCCGGTCTTCAAGCCTTCATCGACGATCTTGATCGCTTTCGAGATGGCCGCGCCGCGCTCGGCGACCCGGCCTTCCTGCAGGTGGATGCGTGCCTGCCCGATCGCCGCCCGGGCACCCATGTACAGCAGGGTGATCAGCCGCTCGGGACTCGCGCCCAGCACCTGGGTTTCCAGGCCGATATCGGCGTAGGAGCGGACGGATTGGGACCCTGTGGGGCGGCGGGCGGCGTAAGTCATTAATGCATCTTCTACAGGTTATTTGCTCGATTTGTTCATCGCCGCAAATTGTTGGGTCAGGTAGTTGGCGGTGGTCTGCATTTGCATGTAGAACTTGTCCAGCGCCACGAAGCGGGTACGCATCTGGTCGATCTCGGCATCGCTGGCGGCCTTGGCCCGCTTTTGCTGGGCGTCCAGATCGCTCATCGACTTGGTCAGGCCGTCCGTGCGCGTCTTGAGCGAACCGGTGCTGCCCAACACGTCCTTGAACGCCTTTTCGAAATTCTTGGCCAGGCCGTTGTCGCCGGTCAGCAGCTTGGTGACGTCGGCCGGGCTGCCGCTCAGTGCCTTGTCCAGCTTGGTCTGGTCGAGCTTGAGCTGGCGCGTCTGCGGATCGGTGGTGATGCCCAGGTCGGCCAGCGAGCGGACAGTGCCCGAGCCCAGCACGGCCTGCAGCGCGCCGGTCACCGAAGACTGGATCGAACGCGTGGTGCCGTCTCCGGTCAGCGGCTGGTTGGTGGCCGCCTTGGCGTCGAAGGCCGTCAGGTTCTTGATGGTCGTCTGCAGCGCGTTGTAGGTCTTGACGAAGTCCTGGATGGCCTTGTTGGCGACCGACGTATCGGATTCGAGCTTCAGCGTGATCGGCTTGCCGGCCTCGGTCTTGTCGGTCAGGTTCAGCGTGACGCCGTCGATGACGTTGGCCACGTTGTTCGAACCGCTCTTGACGGCCAGGCCGTTGATGGTGAGCTGGGCGTCTTCGGCCTTGGTGTTGGCCATGCCGGTGGTGGTGCCGTCGGCGGCGGTGCTGAAGGACAGGATGTCCTTGAGCGACTGGTCGCCGGTGACGGTGATGTTCTTGACCGAGGCCTGGACGCCGGTGTCCTTGGCCGTCAGCATCAGGTAGTTGTTGCCACTGCCGTCGTTGATGACGGTGGCGCGCAGGCCGGACTTGTCGTCGGCGTTGATGGCCTTGACGATGCCGTTGAGCGAGGTGTCGCCCTTGAGGTCGATGGTGCGCTTGGTGCCGTCGGCCAGCTCGATTTCGAACGAGCCGGTGTCGCCGTGCTTGGCGGTGCGGTCGGCCACGGCGCCCGATTGCAGGCTCTGGGCGCGCGCCAGGTTGTTCACTTCGATGACGTATTGGCCCGCGACGGCGCCCTCGGCGGCCACAGTGGCCGTCAAGGCGGTGCCGCCGGTGACGCTGCCCTTGATGGCAGCCATCGTCTCGGTCTTGCCCAGTACCGCAGCCGACTTCTGCAGGGCTTCCAGCGAGCTTTGCAGCTGCGCGTAGGCGTCGATGCGAGTCTTGTAGCTGGAGGCGCGGGTGGTGTAGATCGAGAGCTTCTTGTCCTCGGCGGCCTGCAGGTCCGACAGGATCTTTTCCAGGGGCAAGCCGGAAACTGAACCGAGGTTAGTGATAGAGGCCATGTGAAATCCTTCCTAGCGATGCGATTCTGTCAAAAATAGGGTGCCGGCGATTGGCCGGGTAAGGGCATAAGGCGGGCCTAATTCGATGATTCCATCATCGATTGGCGCCAAAACGGGCACAGAAGAAAGTACGGGAATTCATGTCAAGCCGAGGTCTTGATGCCATTTCCCTGCATGTTCACGATCATTTTGGCGATCTTGAGCACAGCTTCGCTGGGGATGGTACGAATGACGTCCCCGGACTTGGCGTCCACCACCGATACCACCACCTGGTGCACGTCCGGGTCGACCTCGAACTGCAACTGGGTCGACCAGGCCTTCATCTGCTCGTTGATTTCGTCCAGCGCCTTGTCGAGCGGCAGCTTCTGCGAATTCGACTGCTCCGACGTCGCGGAATCGGTGCCGCTGCCATTGGTGCTGGCGGCGGGCGGGGCGACGGTGACGGATGGATCTGCGACGACTGACACGGCCGCGACCGGCGCCGGTGCGAACGTAGCGGGGGCTAAGGGGGTTACGGCCATGATCACTCCAGCGGCGGTGCGGGCGTCTCGGAGGAACGCGCTGTTTTCAGGGAATTCTCAGCTACGATTACGGCAGCGCCGCAGGGAACTTTAGCCCTCGTCACAGCGGGCTGTTTCATGTGCTAACAAGTTGGGATCGGGCAATGAGTGTCAAGACGGCGTTGCGAGTCATCGAAATCATCGAAACCTATGCCCGGGAAAAGCGCGCACTGCCCCTGTCGGAACTGGCCCGGCTGCTGGACGTGCCGGTATCGAGCTGCCTGGCCCTGATCCGCACCCTGACCGGCCTGGGCTATCTCTACGAAACCGGACGCCGCCAGGGCTACTACCCAACCGGGCGCCTGTTGGCGATGGCGCAACGCATCGCCCGCGCCGATCCGGTGCTGGACCGGGTCTATCCGAGCCTGGTTGAATTAAGGGACGCAACCCGGGAAACCGTCGTATTCGCCAAGTTGACGCAGGACGGCCGGGTGGTCTACCTGGACGTGCTGGATTCGCCGCACACGATCCGATACGCGCCGGTTGCCGGCGAGTTCAAGGACGTACACGCCAATTCGCTGGGCAAGGCGCTCATGTCCCTGATGGATGAGCCGGCCCGTGACGCGCTGCTCGGCAGCGGCCCCTTGACGCGCTACAACGAGCGCACGCTGGTTACGCGCGAAGCGGTGCTGCAGGATCTGACGCTGTCGCGCCAGCGCGGCTGGTTCATGAACAGCGGCGAGTCGATTCCCGACGTCGGCGCCATCGCCTGGCCGGTGACGCTCTCGGGCGAGCACTATGCCATCTCCGTGGGCGGCCCCATCTACCGGATCGAGCCGTGCCAGGAGGAATACGCCCGCATCCTGCGGGCGGCGTGCACCGGGCTGGAACAGCAGTCCTGAGAGGGCGCCGGGGGCGGCGCGCAAGGCGCGTGGCCCGGGCGGCCGGCGCGTCCGGCGTGCGCGCCGGCCGGCAGGGGCCTCAATAGGACTTGGGCAGGCCCAGCACCTTTTCCGCGATAAAGCACATGATCAGTTGCGGGCTGACCGGCGCGATGCGCGGGATGAAGCTCTCGCGCAGCAGGCGTTCCACGTGATATTCCTTGGCGTAGCCCATGCCGCCCAGCGTCATTACCGCGGTCTGGCAGGCGTTGTAGCCGGCCTCGGCCGCCAGATACTTGGCGGCGTTGGCGCTGGGGCCGCAGGGCTGGCCGGCGTCATACAGGCTGGCGGCCTTGAACACCATCAGGTCGGCCGCCTCCAACTGCATCCAGGCCTGCGCCAGCGGGTGCTGGATGCCCTGGTTCTGGCCGATCGGCCGGCCGAATACATGGCGCTCGCCGGCGTAGCGCACCGCGCGCTCCAGGGCGGCGCGGCCGATGCCGACCGCCTCGGCCGCGATCAGGATGCGTTCCGGGTTCAGGCCATGCAGGATGTACTCGAAGCCGCGGCCTTCCTCACCGATGCGGTCCGCCAGCGGGATCCGCAGGCCGTCGATGAACAGCATGTTCGAGTCCACCGCCTTGCGGCCCATCTTCTCGATTTCACGCACCTCGACCTTGCCGCGGTCCAGGTCGGTGTAGAACAGCGACAGGCCCTGCGTCGGCTTGGCCACCTCGGACAGCGGGGTGGTGCGCGCCAGCAGCAGCATCTTGTCGGCCACCTGGGCGGTCGAGATCCAGATCTTGCGGCCATGCACCACGTACTCGTCGCCCTGGCGCACGGCGCGGGTGCCGAGCTTGGTGGTGTCCAGGCCGGCGTCGGGCTCGGTGACGGCGAAGCAGGCCTTCTGTTGACCGGCGATCAGCGGCGGCAGCCAGCGGGCGCGCTGCTCGTCGTTGCCGAACACGACCACGGGATTGAGGCCGAAGATGTTCATGTGCACGGCCGACGCGCCGGTGAAGCCCGCGCCCGAGGCGGCGATGGTCTGCATCATCAGCGCGGCCTCGGTCATGCCCAGGCCGGCGCCGCCATGCTCCGGCGGCATGGCGATGCCGAGCCAGCCGTCGCGCGCCAGGTCGGCGTGCAGGGGTTCAGGGAAGCCGCCTTCACGGTCGCGTTCCAGCCAGTATTCGTCGGGATAGCGGGCGCAGATGCGGGATACTGCGTCGCGCAGCGCCAATTGATCGGGGGTGAATGCAAAGTCCATCAGTCGGTTCCATCCTGGGTGATGCGATTGGCAAAGAGCGCGTCAATGCCGGCGGGGTCGTAGCCGGCCTCGGCCAGCACTTCGCGGCTGTGCTGGCCCAGCGTCGGCGCCGGGCGCCGGATGGCGGTCGGCGTGCCCTGGTAGCGGCCGAGGGGGGCGGGGGTGCGCAGGCGGCCCTCGGTCGGGTGCTGGTGGTCCTGCACGAAGCCGGTGGCGGCCAGGTGCTCGTCCTGCAGCAGGTCGTCGACCGTGTAGAGCTGCGATGCGGGGATGTCGGCGTCCGCCAGCTCGCGCAGCCAGTCCTGGCTGGCGCGGGTGCGGATCACGTCGGCGACGAAGGCGTAGACCTCGTCGATATGGGCGGCGCGGGCGCCGTGGGTGTGAAAACGCGGATCCTGCGCCAGTTCCGGCTGGCCGATCAGCGCGAAGAAGTTGCGCCAGTGCTTGTCGTTGTAGATCAGCAGGCAGATGTAGCCGTCGGCGGTGGCGTAGGGCCGGCGGTGCGGCGCCAGCAACCGGGCGTAGCCGGTGGGGCCGAGCGGCGGTTCGAAGGTGGCGCCGCCCAGGTGGTCGCCCAGCACCAGGTGCGCCATGCCCTCGAACATCGGGATCTCGACCTGCTGGCCCTGGCCGCTGGCGCGGGCGTGCAGCACCGCCGACACCAGCGCGATGCCCACATGCAGGCCCACGGCGCGGTCGGCCAGCGTCAGCGGCGCGTAGCGCGGCACGTCGCCGCTCTGCTGCGCCGCCAGCGCGGCGATGCCGGTCTGGCCCTGGATCAGGTCATCGTAGGCAGGCCGGCCGGCGTAGGGGCCGGCCTCGCCGAAGCCGTAGGCACCCAGGTAGACGATGCGCGGGTTGCGCGCCGCCACCGCCGCGTACGACAGGCCCAGGCGCGCCATGGCCTGGGGGCGGATGTTGTAGAGCAGGGCGTCGCAGGTCTCGGCCAAGCGCAGGCAGGCCTCGCGGCCTTCCGGCGTCTTCAGGTCCAGCACCACCGAGCGCTTGTTGCGGTTCAGGTGCAGGTACAGGTGGCCCATGCCCGGGTTGCGCATCGGGCCGACGGCCCGCATGTTGTCGCCGGCGGGCGACTCGACCTTGATGACGTCGGCGCCCAGGTCGGCCAGCACCTGGGTGGCGTAAGGACCCATCACAACCGAACTGAGGTCCAGGATGCGTACGCCGGACAGGGGGCCGGCGGCCCGCGGGGATGCGGCGGCGGACATTGTCATTGCTGCTCGATCCCCGCGTCGCGGATCAGTTTGCCCCACAGGTCGCGTTGCTCGCCGACGAACCGGCCGAAGGCCTCGGGCGAACTGGAAAACGCGTCAAAGCCCAGGCCCGCCAGGCGCTTGCGCACGTCTGGCTTGGCCACCACCTGCTTGATGGCGTCGTTGAGCTTGGCCACCACCTCGGGCGGCATCCCGGCCGGGCCGAAGTAGCCGTTCCACGAATTCAGGTCGAAGTCCGGCACGCCCGACTCGGCCATGGAAGGCAGGTCCGGCACGATCGCGCTGCGCTCGGCGGTGGACACCGCCAGCGCCCGCAACTGGCCCGACTGCACGAACGGCAGGCCGGACGCCAGGTCGGTGAACATGAAATCGACCTGGCCGCCGACTACGTCGGTCAGGCCCTGCGGCGTGCCTTTATAGGGCACGTGCAGGATGTCGATCTTGGCGCGGTTGGCCAGGGTGGCGCCGGCGACGATGCCGGTGCTGTTGCCGCTGGCGTAGGTGATGCGGCCGGGGTGCTGGCGCGCGTCGGCGACCAGGTCGGCCACGGTCTTCCACGGCCGCTTGGGATTGACGACGAGGATGAAGGGCAGGTTGCCGCCGCGCGCGATGGGGGTGAAATCCTTGACCGGATCGTAGGGGATGTTCTTCATCAGCCAGGGGGCGGCCGAATGCGAGGTATTGGTGGTCACGAACAGCGTGTAGCCGTCCGGCCTGGCGCGCGCCACGTAGCTGGCGGCGATGGTGGCGTTGGCGCCGGGCTTGTTCTCCACCACGATCTGCTGGCCCAGGATGGTCGACAGTTCGGCGCCAAAGATGCGGCCGACCGCATCGGTGCCGGAGCCGGCGGGGAACGGCACGATCAGGGTGATGGGTTTGTTCGGATAGTCCGCGGCGTGTGCCGCTGGCAGGGCCAGGGCGATGGCGCCGCCGACCAGGGTGGCGCCCAGCAGGCGTAGTAGTCGCATGGTTTGTCTCCAGGGGGATGCGAAGCGGGCGCGGCTTCTGCGGCCGCTGCCCGGGATGGGCCGGTCTCCGTGGCGCCTTCAGGCGCCAGCGGTCGATGCGGGGAAACCGCGGATCACGCGGTCCGGGGATTCCTCGTAAGGAGGCGTGTAGATCACCAGCAGCCGCGCGGGCTCGTCGCTGGTCACGGTGAATACGTGCGGAATGTCCGGCGGGAAATAGCAGCAGTCGCCCGGGCCCATGTCGGCCCATTCGTCCCCGACCTGCGCGCGGGCGCTGCCCGACAGCAGGTAACAGACCTGCTCGATGCCCGGGTGGGCGTGCGGCAGCGCGCCCTGGCCTTTGTCGATCACGCCCAGCAGCACTTCCACGCCGCGCGAGCCCACCGTGTCGGGGCCGATCAGGCGGCGGTTGAGGGTGCCGGTATGGTTGGCCGGGTGGTAGCCGGGCACCTCGGCCTCGCGGACCAGCCAGGCGGGGGTTTTGCGCTGCGTCATGTCTCATCCTTGTTAGTTTTCATATGTGAATTCATTTTCACGTATGAGAAAAACATCGGCAAGCGGGTTTTCCCGGCGATCCCGCGGCGTCCCAGGGGGATTAGGGAAAACACCGGGCATGCGCTGCTAAAATCATGGGCTGTTCACCTTTGCGATCCCGCCTCATGTCTTCCGCACTCAAGCCCGCCGCCGGCGCCACCCTGTCCGATTGGCTGCAGTACCTGGAATCGATCCACGCCACCGCGATCGACATGGGCCTGGAGCGCGTGCGGGAAGTGGCTGCCCGGATGAACCTGGAACTGCCGGGCGTGAAGTTCGTGGTGGGCGGGACCAATGGCAAGGGCTCGACCTGCGCGATGCTGGAGTCGATCCTGCTGGCCGCGGGTTACAAGGTCGGGCTATACACCTCGCCGCACCTCATCGATTTCAACGAGCGCGCGCGCGTCAATGGCCAGATCGCCTCGGACGAGGCCCTGATCGAGCAGTTCATCGCGGTCGAGGCCGCGCGCGGCGAGACGTCCCTGACGTACTTCGAATTCACCACGCTGGCCATCCTGCGCCTGTTCTCGCAATCGCGGCTGGACGCGGTGGTGCTGGAAGTCGGCCTGGGCGGCCGCCTGGACGCCGTCAACATCATCGATGCCGACTGTGCCATCGTCACCAGCGTCGACCTGGATCACATCGAGTACCTGGGCGACACGCGCGAGAAGATCGGTTTCGAAAAGGCCCATATCTACCGCGCCGGCCGGCCGGCCATCTGTGCCGATCCGGTGCCGCCGCAGTCGCTGCTTGATTACGTCGAGCAGATCGGCGCCGACCTGTGGCTGTTCAGCCGCGACTACAACTATTCCGGCGACCGTCAGCAGTGGGCCTATGGCGGCCGCGAACAGCGCCGCAGCGCGCTGGCCTATCCCGCGCTGCGCGGCGCCAACCAGTTGCTGAACGCGTCGGCGGCCCTGGCCGCGCTGGAATCGGTGCGCGACCGCCTGCCGGTGCCGCAGCAGGCGGTGCGCCAGGGCCTGTTGCAGGCCTCGCTGCCCGGCCGTTTCCAGATCCTGCCGGGCCAACCCACGGTGATCCTGGACGTGGCGCACAACCCGCATGCGGCCGCGGTGCTGGCCCAGAACCTGGATAACATGGGTTTCCATCCGTACACCTACGCGGTGTTCGGCATGCTCAACGACAAGGACCTGGCGGGTGTGCTGGCCAAGATCGGCACGCGCATCGACCACTGGTTCTGCGCCGGCCTGCCGGGACCGCGCGGCGGCTCCGGCGAACACCTGGCCGAACGGGTCGCGGCCGGCCTGCCAGCCGCGCCCGCCGGGGCCGAGGCGCCGGGCGTCTCGGCCTACGCCGATCCCGCCCAGGCCTTTGCCGCGGCGCGCGAACGGGCAGGGGAGAATGATAGAATCGTGGTGTTCGGATCATTTCTCACCGTGGCCTCGGTTTTGCAGTCTCTGGGTCGCAAGGCGTAGGCAAGAGCGGCATAGGCAAACATGGGTTTTTTCAAACGCAAGGATCCTGCCGACCAGGCGCAACCCTCCAAGCGAGCGGCCGTGCCGAGCGAGGTTCAGGCGGCCGAGTTGCGCGGGCGCGCCCGTCGCCGGCTCGCGGGCGCCATCGCATTGGTGCTGGCGGCCGTCATCGTCCTGCCGATGGTGCTGGATTCCCAGCCGACGCCCGTGGCCGACAACATCCCCATCAAGGTGCCGGAACGCACCACGCCATTCCAGCCGCAGGTGAGCGAGCCGCAGGCGACCGCGCCCGCCGCGCCGGCGCAAGGCGCCACGCCTGGCGAGTCGTCCGGTGTCGCGACGCCGCCGCCTGTGACCTCGCCGCAAGCCGCCGCGCCGCAGGCCGCGACGCCGTCCACCAC
>NZ_CADIJW010000088.1 GCF_902859745.1 Achromobacter dolens
CCGCCGTCCCACCGGCCGGACTTGGGGCGGCCGCGCCCTCCGCGCCGCCCGCCGCGTCGGAGCCGGACGCCAATGCCGCGCCACGCGTGCAGGAACCCGCCGCGTCGGCCGCGGCGCCGCAGGACGACGCGCCCAAACCCAAGCCTGTGCCCGTGCTGGTGCGCCTGGACATCCGGCCGTGGGGAGAAGTGTGGATCAATGGCGTGGCGCGCGGCATCAGTCCGCCGGTCAAGGAATTGCGGCTGATTCCCGGCAAATACCAAGTGTTGCTTCGCAACGCCGACCTGCCGCCCTATCGGGCGACTCTGGAAGTCAAGCCGGGCAAGCCGGCCGTCATTTCGCACACCTTCCAGTGATGTGAACGCCGCCAGGTCCTAATGGGTCGTGGTGTCCTCGGGCGCCACCGGCAGGCACAGCGTAAACACCGAGCCGACGCCCGCCTGGCTGTTCACCTCGACCTCGCCGCCGTGGCGTTGCGCCACGGTGCGCACGAAGGCCAATCCCAATCCCGCGCCGCCTACGTCCCCGCGGGTGGCGACCCCGACGCGCGCGAACGGTTCGAACAGCCGCGCCAGATCCTGCGCCGCGATGCCTTGCCCCTGGTCGCGGATGTGCACGCGCCAGTAGCCGGCTGCCTGGTCGATGTCGCAGGTGATGCGGGTGTCGGGTGGGCTGTACTTGATGGCGTTGTCGATCAGGTTGCTCAAGGCCCGCATCAGCAGCGTCTGGTCGCCAAGTACGTAGGCGACCGGCAGCGAGGGCGCGACCGCCAGCGTGATGCCGCGCTTGTGCGCGGCCGCCCAGAATTCATCGACGCCGTCCTGCAGCAGGCTGCCCAGGTCGAGCTCGACCGCGTTGATGGCCATCGATTCGGCCCGCGTCAGGTGCACGAAGTCGTCGACCAGGTGCAGCGTGCGATTGGCCAGCGCGGCGATGCGGGTGAGGGTCTCGTCGCGGCCGTCCTGAGGCACGCCATCCTGCTTCATTTCCACCAGCGCCAGGATCGAGCTTTGCGGCGCGCGCATGTCGTGCGAGATGAAGCGCAGCGTTTCTTCGCGCTGCCGTTCGGCCTGGCGTATGCCGGAGATGTCGGTCAGGGTGGCGACGGTGCCGGCGAAGTTGCCCTCGGCCGTATGGATCGGCGCGCATTTCAGGATCAGGTCGCGGCCGGCGTGGTCGCGCACTTCCAGGTCGGCGCTCCAGGGCGATTGCTCGGCCGTGTGTCCCTGGCCGCTCAATACCTGCGCCACGCGTTGTCGCGTGGCGTCGTCGCCGATGGTCTTTTCCAGCAGGTGGATGGCCGGATGGCCGACCCGCGGCGGCCGCATGCCCAGCCGCTGGAAGTACATCACGGCGGCCTGGTTGCGAAATTGCATGCGGCCGTCCTGGTCGAACACCAGCGTTGCGTCGGGCATGCCATCCAGCCCGTCGGCCAGGAAGCGCCGCAGGTTGCGCACCCGCGCCAGCGCGCGCCGCAGTTCGCCGACGCGGCTTTCCAGCGAGGCGCTGGGGCCGCCCGATTGCGCCCGGGCTTCGTTCAGCACGGGCGGGTATTCGCGCTGCAGGCGGCGCAATTCGTTGTCCATGTAGCGCAGCGCGGCCTCCTGGCTGCGCCAGCTCCACAGGGGATAACACAGCGCCACGCCCACCAGCGCGGCGGTCGGCGCGAACCATTGATAACTGTGCCCCAGCAGCAGCAGGCTGGCCAGCAGCACCAGCGCCAGCAGCCCGATGTTGACGAGCAGCGCGAGGTTGGGCGACAGGCGCCACAGCGCCAGGCAGGCCAGCAGCACCGGCAGGGCCGAGAACAGGGCATTGAGCCAGGGCACGGGCGGCCGGAAGGCGATGTCGTCGTTGGCCGCCTGCAGCAGGTTGGCGATGATCTCCACGCCCGGCATGCCGCTCACCTCGTGCGAGACCGGGGTGGTGTAGGCGTCGCCCAGGCCCGTGGCCCAGGCGCCCACCAGCACATACTTGCCGCGCAACTGCTCGGGCGGCACGTCGCCGCGCAGGACCGACAGGTAGGACACCGCACGGGTGTGCGCCGCGGGGCCGGCGTAGGGGATCAGGATGCCGCCGTCCTTGCCCGCGCGGCGCAGCAGTCGCTCGGCCATCGCCGCCTGGCCGCCCACGTCCAGCATGCTCAACGCGAAATGTTGCCAGCGCTCGCCGGCGAAACGCGCCGTCAGTATCGCCGACCGCAGCACGCCGTCGGCATCGAGGTTGGCGTTGATGAAGCCGCTGCCCGCCGCGGCTTGCGCCAGGATCGGGATGGGCGTGCTGATGGAGGAGGGGTAGGCCAGGCGGTCCAACACCACCGGCAACACGGTGCGGCCGTTGCGGCGCAAGCTGTCGGCGAGGATCGCGTCGTCACCGGGATGAGTGGTGTCGGGCTCGGCGAAGATCAGGTCCAGGCCGACCGCGCGCGCGCCCTGCAGGCGGTCCAGCAACGCCGCGTGCACTGCCCGGCGCCAGGGCCAGCGGCCGAGCGCATCGATACTGGTATCGTCGATCGCCACGATCACGATGTCGGGCGACATGTCGCGCCCTGTCAGCGCGACGGCGCGGTCATACAGGATCTGATCGACGCGCCCCAGGCCATTGAAGGATCCGAGCAGCGCGGCCAGCAGCGCCAGCGCCGCCGTCAACCACAGGCCTGATCGCGAGGCCCGGTCGTTGGAGTCGGCGGCATCTGCCATGGGCGTGGATCTAGTAATCGTTCAGCGTCACGAATCCGCCGAAGCCGGTGGCGACGCCCAGGCCGCTGTTGGTCATCAGCTGGTTCACCCCGGTGAAGGTGGCCGTGGCGTCCTGGCCGCCCAGGCCCAGTTCGTCGATGGCCCGCACCGAAACGTAGAAAGTGCCGGGACCGGGGGCGCTGAAGCGGATGTCCGGACCGGGAAAACGGGTGGAGGACACCGGTTGCGTGCCGTCGGCGTCGCGCGCCACGCGCACGACGTAGGCCTGTGCGCCAGGCACGGGGGGGAACGCGCTGGTCCAACTGCCACCGCCGGCGCGCACCGGCTCGCCGAGCTGGGGCGCGGCCAGCAAGGGCCGCACGCCCGCCACGCTGCCGTCGGCGCCGATGGCGGCGCCGTAGCCCCGGGCCACCGCCACCGGTTGCGCCGGGGCGGCGCCGGGGGCGTGCGGCTGCAGCCGCACACTGCCCTCCAGCACTTCGCTGCGCACGCCCTGGCTGCCGCTCTGCACACGGAAACGCGTGCCGCGCACGCCCGTCACGGCCACCGGCGTGCGGACCTCGAAACGGCCCACGCCCTGGCCGCCGGGCGCGACGCTGGATTCGACGCTGCCGCGTTCGACATGGATGACCGAGTCGGTCAGGTCGGTGCCTTCGAATTGTCGCAGTCGCGTCAGCTCGACGGCGCCGTCGGCCGGCAGCGTGAGCTTGGAGCCATCGGCCAGCTCGAGGGTCACGAAGCCGTTGGGGGCGGTCACGACCTTGCTGCCTTCTGCCACGTTGGCGCCCGGCTTGAGGGCCTGGCCGTCCAGGTTCGCCTGGCCGCTGACGTGGACCACGCGCGCATCGGCGGCGCGCTCCGGAATCATCGACAGGGGGATGCGCAGTTCAAGCCCGATGGGCAGGCGTTCGGGCGTGGCGACCTGGTTAAGCGATTGCAACGGGCTCCAGTTGGCCTGGTTGCGCGTGTAGGTCGCGGCGATGTTGATCAGCGTGTCGCCCTGGCGCACGCGGTAGATGAAGTTCTCTCCCAGCGCGCCCGCGGGTTGGCTGTGGGAGGAGGTTGCGAGCAGCAGGCCGGAAAGCAGGGCAAGCAAAGAAAGCGCGCGGCAGCGGCTCATGTCGTTCAAATCTCCAGGTAATGCCGCCGGGCGCTAGGGCGCGGGGGGCGGGCTATCTTCGGACGCGGATATCAATTCCAGCCGGTAGCCGAGCGCATAGGACGAGCTCAGGCGCACGCCGTGTTCCGGGCGCAGTTGCAGCTTCTGCCGGATGTTCGACAGGTGCGTGTCGAGCGTGCGCGAGGTGGCGGGGATCTCGCGGTTCCAGACGCATTCGGCCAGCACGTCGCGCGACATGAGGCGGCCGAGGTTGCGGAAAAAGAGCAGCGCCAGTTCGAATTCCTTGGGCGCCAGCGTGACCGCCGCGCCCTTGAGCAGGATCGTGCGCGCGGCGGGCTCGATGCGGTAGTCGGCCACGTCGAACGATTCATCGGCGGGCTCGGCGATCTGGCTGCGGCGCAGCAGCGCCGCGACGCGCGCCAGCAGCTCCAGCGGCCGCAGCGGCTTGACGATGTAATCGTCGGCGCCGGCGCGCAGGCCCTCGACCAGGTCGTCCTCGCTGGAACGGTTGGTCAGGAAGATGACCGGAATGCGCGGGCCGATGTTGGCGCGCAGCCAGCGCACCACATCGTCGCCATCGATATCGGGCAGGTGCCAGTCCAGCAGCACCAGGTCGAACGTTTCAGTGCGCAAAGCGGCAAGCAGGTCGCGGCTTTGCTGATAGCTGGTGCAGGTATATCCGGCGGCAGTCAGGACTTGCTGGATACGTTTCGCCTGGTCCAGGTCGTCTTCCAGCGACGCGATTTTCATCAGACGTGGTCTCGCGAAGGTTGGCTGCGCAAGCGCGCCCTGTGGCGCCCTACTGCAAGAAGAAGAAAGGATTGTGTAATGGAATGATAACTCGCGTGGCGTCACTGTTGGCTACGTTGTGCCAAGAACTGTCAAACATTGCAAACTTAACGAATCTTGACTGGAGTTGTTGCACAACAACGCGCCACACTGTCCCGACCCCTCCCGTCAACCGGCGCAGTCTGCCGGGCGCGGGCGGGGCAGATGGGATGGAAAGAACTATGAATCAATTGCGCGTACTGATGATGTCGCCGGACGAGGCCGCACGTAATACCGCTGTGTCCGCGCTGCTTCAAGCTGGAATTTCGGCCCGCGGCTGCTCGACTTCCCTGGAATTGTTCGGCCTGCTCAGCAACAGTCCCTATGACGCCGTGGTGCTGAATGTGGGCACCCTCGGTGAAATCGGCTATGCCCTGGTGGCCCGCCTGCACGGCTCGTCGCCGCTGGGTATCGTGGTGATGGGCAACAACCTGTCCCTGGATACCCGCCTGCGTTGCCTGCAGAGCGGCGCGGACGCCTGCCTGCCGCCGCCGCACGACCCTCGCGAATTGGCCTGCATCCTGCTGGCGCTGGCGCGACGCCTGCCCGCCGTGCAGGACAATCTGGCGACCGAGGAGCCCACCCTTGGCCAGTGGGAACTGCGCGACCAGGGCTGGACCCTGGCGGCGCCGTCCGGCACCACGATTTCGCTGTCGGCCAACGAACGCCTGATCGTGCGCTCGCTGCTCGAGGTGGCGGGCAGGGCGGTCGGCCGCGACGAATTGGGCGAAGAGTTGCGCCAGGAGGGCGGCGGCGCGCGCGCCAGCGGCACGCGCAGCATCGATGTGATCGTCAGCCGTCTGCGCCGCAAGGCGGAAATGGCGGGGTTGATGTTGCCGATCCGCACCGTCTACGGCAGCGGCTACCTGTTCGCCGACCAATAAAGCCGCGCGGCCAAGACCCGCGCCTTTGCGTCGTCAATTTGGCCCCAATTTTCCCGACCTGGGCCGGACCTGCGCCTAACTGGCCGTCTTTTGCCGCCAACGTGTCCCCACGCAACGCTTACAAAAGATTTTGACAGTGCGCCGGAATCTAAGCTATGCTAAAGGGCTTACTGCTTTAATCGCGCGCAAAGTCGATGCCAAGACTGGCATTTGAGGCGCCAGGAAGACAGGTCCGGCCATATCCCAAGCAAAGCCTTCGCGCCCAGCTTGGCGGCCCAAGGCCACAGGGGTGCGTCACGAGCCCCCGTCAACCGGCGCCGCCATCTCCGAAGCATCCGGTTTGTGCGTTTGTCATGGTTTGTTGGCAAGCCCGCTCTTTTACGTATCTGAACGTTTGAGGCGGATTTGCGCGAGCCGCCTTCTCCGAGAGTCATCACTCGAAGAGACGAGTACGTAAGTACTTACCAGTGGTACGTAAAAGGGATTTCAAAGGTCATGCCTACCATTAGCCAACTCGTGCGCAAGCCGCGCGAAGTCAGCATCATCAAAAGCAAGAGCCCCGCGCTCGAAAACTGCCCGCAACGCCGCGGCGTGTGCACTCGCGTGTACACCACCACCCCCAAGAAGCCGAACTCCGCTCTGCGTAAGGTTGCCAAAGTGCGTCTGACCAACGGTTACGAAGTCATTTCGTACATCGGCGGCGAAGGCCACAACCTGCAAGAGCACTCGGTGGTTCTGGTGCGTGGCGGTCGTGTGAAGGACTTGCCCGGTGTGCGTTATCACATCGTGCGCGGTTCCCTCGACCTGCAAGGCGTCAAGGATCGCAAGCAAGCCCGCTCGAAGTACGGCGCCAAGCGCCCGAAGAAGGCCTAAGGATTCGCAACGCGAATCAGCAGTACCCCCGCGTGGCGGCCATCCGTCATTAGGGAAGTGCAACCGCGCCATCCGGAACATGGGAAGGTGCGCGGCACGTAAGGGGTCGTCTTATTGGACGGCCATGGCCGTGTAATGAAACACGGTTCAACTGAACAGACACAAGGAAGCAACAATGCCCCGTCGTCGCGAAGTACCCAAGCGCGAGATCCTGCCCGATCCCAAGTTCGGCAGCGTCGAGCTCGCCAAGTTCATGAACGTCGTCATGCTGGACGGCAAGAAGGCCGTCGCCGAGCGCATCGTCTACGGTGCCCTCGAGCAAGTCGCCACCAAGACCGGCAAGGAGCCGATCGAGGTGTTCAGCCTGGCGATCAACAACATCAAGCCGATCGTCGAAGTTAAGAGCCGCCGCGTTGGCGGTGCCAACTACCAAGTGCCGGTTGAAGTGCGCCCCGTGCGCCGCCTGGCCCTGGCTATGCGTTGGCTCCGTGAAGCCGCCAAGAAGCGTGGCGAGAAGTCGATGGATCTGCGTCTTGCTGGCGAACTGATCGACGCCTCCGAAGGTCGTGGCGCCGCGATGAAGAAGCGCGAAGACACGCACAAGATGGCCGAGGCCAACAAGGCCTTCAGCCATTTCCGCTGGTAATTTAAGGACTAACCCACCATGGCCCGCAAAACCCCGATCGAGCGCTATCGCAACATTGGCATCTCTGCGCACATCGATGCAGGGAAAACCACCACGACCGAACGTATCCTGTTCTACACCGGCGTCAATCACAAGATTGGCGAAGTGCATGATGGCGCCGCCACCATGGACTGGATGGAACAAGAGCAAGAGCGTGGCATCACCATTACGTCGGCTGCTACGACGGCGTTTTGGCGTGGCATGGCCGGCAACTACCCCGAGCACCGCATCAACATCATCGACACCCCGGGGCACGTGGACTTCACCATCGAGGTGGAACGTTCCATGCGCGTCCTGGACGGTGCCTGCATGGTCTACTGCGCGGTGGGTGGTGTTCAGCCCCAGTCCGAAACCGTGTGGCGTCAAGCCAACAAGTACGGCGTGCCGCGTCTGGCGTTCGTCAACAAGATGGACCGTACCGGCGCGAACTTCTTCAAGGTCTATGACCAGTTGAAGACGCGTCTGCGCGCCAACCCCGTGCCCATCGTGATCCCCATCGGCGCCGAAGACACGTTCCAAGGCGTGATCGACCTGGTCAAGATGAAGGCGATCATCTGGGACGAAGCCAGCCAAGGCACCAAGTTCGACTACAAGGACATTCCGGCCGAGCTGGAAGGCGCCGCCGCCGAATGGCGCGAAAAGCTGGTTGAAGCCGCCGCCGAGTCGTCGGAAGAGCTGATGAACAAGTACCTGGAAACGGGTTCCTTGGACGAAGCCGAAATCAACCTGGCCATCCGTCAACGCACCATCGCTGGCGAAATCCAGCCGATGCTGTGCGGCACCGCCTTCAAGAACAAGGGCGTGCAGCGCATGCTGGACGCGGTCATCGACTACCTGCCTTCGCCCGTGGACATTCCCCCGGTCGACGGCCAGGACGACGATGGCAACGCCATCAACCGCAATGCCGACGACAACGAGAAGTTCTCGGCGCTGGCTTTCAAGCTGATGAGCGATCCGTTCGTGGGTCAGTTGACCTTCGTGCGCGTCTACTCGGGCGTCCTGAAGTCGGGCGACACGGTCTACAACCCCATCAAGGGCAAGAAGGAACGTATCGGCCGCATCCTGCAGATGCACGCGAACAACCGCGAGGAAATCAAGGAAGTTCTGGCCGGCGACATCGCCGCCGTGGTGGGCCTGAAGGACGTGACGACCGGCGAAACGCTGTGCGACGTCGATTCGCACATCCTGCTCGAGCGCATGGAGTTCCCCGAGCCCGTGATTTCGCAGGCCGTCGAACCCAAGTCGAAGGCTGACCAGGAAAAGATGGGCCTGGCGCTGTCGCGTCTGGCTCAGGAAGATCCGTCGTTCCGCGTGCGCAGCGACGAAGAATCCGGCCAGACCATCATTTCCGGCATGGGCGAGCTGCACCTGGAAATTCTGGTCGACCGCATGAAGCGCGAATTCGGCGTGGAAGCGAACGTCGGCAAGCCCCAGGTGGCCTACCGCGAAACCATCCGCAAGACCTGCGAAGAAGTCGAAGGCAAGTTCGTCAAGCAGTCGGGCGGTCGTGGTCAGTACGGTCACGTGGTCCTGAAGGTCGAACCGCTCGAGCCGGGTGGCGGCTACGAGTTCGTCGACGCCATCAAGGGCGGTGTGGTTCCTCGCGAATTCATCCCCGCGGTGGACAAGGGCATCCAGGAAACGCTGCCCGCCGGCATCCTGGCCGGTTACCCGGTCGTGGACGTCAAGGTCACGCTGTTCTTCGGTTCGTACCACGATGTGGACTCGAACGAAAACGCGTTCAAGATGGCCGGCTCGATGGCGTTCAAGGAAGGCATGCGCAAGGCTAGCCCCGTGCTGCTGGAACCGATGATGGCCGTTGAAGTCGAAACGCCTGAAGACTACGCCGGTACCGTGATGGGCGATCTGTCCTCGCGTCGCGGCATGGTCCAGGGCATGGACGACATGGTCGGCGGTGGCAAGACCATCAAGGCCGAAGTTCCGCTGGCCGAGATGTTCGGTTACGCCACGAACCTGCGTTCGCTGACGCAAGGCCGTGCCACGTACACGATGGAATTCAAGCATTACTCCGAGGCCCCCAAGAACGTCGCTGACGAAGTCATCGCCGCTCGGGCCAAGTAAATAACCCTTTGCCGGGCCCGCCCCATCCGGGCGGTCCCGGCAGAAATTAAAGTTTCCTTGAAAGTCAAAGGATAGAGATCATGGCAAAAGGTAAGTTCGAACGCACCAAGCCGCACGTGAACGTCGGCACGATCGGTCACGTCGACCACGGCAAGACCACCCTGACGGCGGCCATCACGACCGTTCTGTCGACCAAGTTCGGCGGCGAAGCCAAGGGCTACGACCAGATCGACGCGGCACCTGAAGAAAAGGCTCGCGGCATCACGATCAACA
>NZ_CADIJW010000089.1 GCF_902859745.1 Achromobacter dolens
GCTGGGCGCGATGCGGGCGGGGGCGCGCGTGCCGCGCAGCGGCGCCCCGGCCAGGCCGGCGCGGATCTCGCGGCGCAGCGCCAGGCATTCGTCGTAGGTGTCGATCAGCTCGCGCAGCCGCGTCATCAGGCTGGCCAGCAGCGCGTCGCGCCAGCCGGAGCGGCTGTCGATGGCGGGCGTCAGGCGCGAGACGGCGGCGCGCAACTGCACGGCGGTTTCGTGGGTGGCCTTGGCGCCGGCGTTGATCCATTCGGAGATGTCGGCCAGCACTTGCGAGACCGGCTCCGGCAGCGTCTGGCCGTTGGCCTGCAGGGCGCGCATGCGGTCTTCGACCGCGGACACGGCGGGCGTGAGCGCGGCGATCTGGTCCTGCATGGCGCGCACCGCGCCGGCGGTCCACCGCAGGTTGCCGGTGTCGAACGGCACGTGGGTCGACAGCAGGCGCAACTGGGTGATGTCGTTGGCCAGCTCGCGGCGGTCGCGGTCTTTCTGTTCGGCGGTCTTGCCGCTCAGGGTGTCGTGGATCCAGAGCTTGGCGTCGCGCACCGCCTTGTCCAACTGCAAGGTCAGGGCGGGCGCCAGGCCGCGCGGCAGCACGATGCTGTGGACCAGCGTGGCGCAGACGATGCCCAGGCTGATTTCCTCGACCCGAGCCAGCGCGGTGTCGAACACCTGCGACGGGTCGGTGACGCTGGGAAAGCCGATCATGGCGGCGGTGTAGCCGGCCAGCATGAAGAGATACGAGCGCGGCGTGCGGTCCAGCACCGACAGGTACAGGCAGAAGCCGACCCAGGCCACCATGGCGGCGGTCATGACGACGGGCGAATTGGACAGGCGCGGCACCATGTAGACGGTCATGGCCGAGCCGCAGAAGGTGCCGACGAGGCGGTACAGCGCCTTCGAGCGCACCGCGCCGGACCAGGGCTGGGCCACGATGTAGGCGGTGGTCATGGCCCAGAACGGGCGTGGCAGGCCGATGCTGTACGAAAGATAGAGCGCCATGATGGCGCTCAGGTAGCTCTTGAGGGAGAAGATCGTCTCGCGGACGTTGGGCAGTTTCATGGCCGCGGGTCCTCCTGGGCCCCGGCGGCGCTGCGGCCCAGCGCGGCCTTGAGTGCGTCGAACACGCGCAGGCAGGCCTGCAGGTCGGCTTCGCTGACGCCGTCGAACAGGCGCCGGCGCAGTTCCACCAGCACGTCCTCGACCTGCTTGCGCAGGGCGTGGCCGGCGTCGGTCAGGTGCAGGGTCTTGGCGCGGCGGTCATGCGGGTCTTCGCGCCGTTCCATCAGGCCGGCGGCGACCAGTTGGTCGAGCACGCGCACCAGCGACGGACCCTCGACCCCCAGCGCCTCGGCCAGCGCGCCCTGGCGCACGCCGTCGCCCAGCCGGCCGGCCAGGATCACGGGCCAGGCGGTGGCTTGCGACAGGCCGTAGTCGGCCAGGGCCTTGTCGGCGGCGCCGCGGTAGGCGCGCGACAGCACCATCAGGTTGGCAGTGGTGGCCATGAGTTGGGAGTCGGTGGGGGTGTCCATGTAAATCGATTGTATCCTATCTATTAGCTTACTATTAATTGAAAATGGCGAAGATCTCCATTGATTTTTTCAATCGGGAAAATCAGGGGTGGGTTTTCCGTGAGTGGAAAGGCGGGGCGGCAAGGCCATGCTGTCGCATCGCCTTGCGGGGCGGCCACGCTGGCCGCCCTGGACGATCAACCGTTGCAGTCGGCCCAGCAGTTGGGCGTTTCGTACAGGCGCACGCGGGTCAGGCGCAGGTCGGCGCCGTAGTGGCCGTGATAGTGCGGCGCGAGGATCTCGAAGATGACGGCGGCCAGGTTCTCGGCGGTGGGGATGCGGTCCAGCACCACGGTCTTGTGGTCGGGCATCGAGTCGAGGAAGCCGCGCACGGCGGTGTCGCCTTCGTACACCAGGAAGGCGTGGTCCCAGACGTCGACGATATGCGTCTTGGCGATGCGCTTGATGTCGGCGAAGTCCATCAGCATGCCGTTGTCGGATTCGCCGGGGGCCTGGACGATGTCGCCGGTCAGCGTGATTTCGAGCACGTAGCGATGGCCGTGCAGGTTGCGGCACTGGCTGCGGTGGTCGGGAATGCGGTGGCCGGCGTCGAATTCAAGCCTGCGGGTCACGGAAATCATGGAATGCCTATGTATTTATGGGTCTGCAGGCTCAGGCGCCATTGCGGGTGCTGCATGCAGTATTGGACGGCCTGTTCGGTGTTGGCCAGGCGGGCGGGGCCGTCCATGGGTTGCAGGAAGAAGTGGTCGAAGTCCAGGTGCTCGAAGCGCGGGGGCAGGGCGTTGGCCTGGGGGTAGACCAGCTTGAGTTCGTTGCCGCGTTCGATGACGACGGGGGCGGTGCCTTTGGGGCTGACGCAGATCCAGTCGATGCCGGGGGGCGGCTGGACGGTGCCGTTGGTTTCGATGGCGACGGTGAAGCCGCGGGCGTGGACGACGGCCAGCAGGGCTTCGTCCAGTTGCAGCAGGGGCTCGCCGCCGGTGAAGACGATGTAGCGGTTGGCGGTGTCGGGGCCCCAGGCGGCTTCGATGGCGTCGGCGAGCAGCTCGGGGGTGGCGAATTTGCCGCCGCCGTCGCCGTCGGTGCCGATGAAGTCGGTGTCGCAGAAGGTGCAGGCGGCGCTGGCGCGGTCGCTTTCGCGGCCGCTCCAGAGATTACAGCCCGCGAACCGGCAGAAGACCGCCGCGCGGCCTGCGTGGGCGCCTTCGCCTTGCAGGGTTTTGAAGATTTCTTTGGCGGTGTAGGTCATGGGGGAGTGGCGCTGGGTGGCGCGCCAGGGAGGGGCAAAAGGGCGTCATTTTAGTCGGTCTTGGCTGCGGGGGGCTGGGATGTCCTTGATGTCGTGGGCTTTTTCTCGTTTGTTGAGGTGGTTGCGTGACGTTGGCGGGGGCTTCGTAGGTCGCCCTGGGCGCGGGCGGGTCGGGAGGCGGGCGCCCACGATTGCGGTCCGGAGCGTTCGCTCCGGACTGCCCCTGCGTCATCCTCGTTGCCGCCTGACGGCGGCTGCCTACGGATTCCCTCGGGCGCATCGAGGTTGCCCGCCTCCCGACCCGCCCGCGCCCAGGGCTGCGAGCGTCTTGGGTGGTGGTGCTGCAAGGCCTCAGGGTTCTGGAAAGTCTTGCTGGGCCCGCCTGGAGTGGCCGCCCGGGCGGCCGCTCCAGGCATACGCGGTGTGGGATGTTGGGCGGGGTTCGCTGGCGCGCAGGCGTGGCGGATGCGCGAGGGGGGCGGATCTGGGGGGAGCGGAGGGTTTATCGCCTGGCGAAGGCTTATATACTCTCGCGCTATGTTTCATGTTCAAGATTCTCTCTATATCGACGAGCGCGAGATTGAGTTCTCGATGATCCGGGCGCAGGGCGCGGGCGGGCAGAACGTCAACAAGGTGTCGAGCGCGGTGCATCTGCGGTTCGATGTGCGGGCGTCGTCGTTGCCGGCGGATATCAAGGATGCGTTGTGCGCGATGAGCGACCATCGCATTTCGAAGGAGGGGGTGATCGTCATCAAGTCGCAGTCGTTCCGCAGCCAGGACAAGAACCGGGCGGAGGCGATCGAGCGGCTGGTGAATATGGTGCGGGCGGCGGCGAAGGTGGAGAAGCCGCGGCGGGCGACGAAGCCGACGCGGGCGTCGCAGCGGCGGCGGGTGCAGCGCAAGGTGCTGCATGGCGAGGTGAAGCGGTTGCGGGGGCGGGTGCAGGGGGAGTGATGGTCCCTCGGATTCCGAAGAAGGCCCCTCGGTCGGCAGGGGTATAACGATATATCGGGATGTCTCGATATAAGATTCGATAAATTGCGATATTTCAATATGACGACCACTGCTGCCCCCGCCGCCGAGGCCACCACGGAGATCGATGTCGACGCCATTCTCAAGGCGTTGGCCAATCCCGTGCGCCGCGAGATTTTGGGGTGGTTGAAGACGCCGCAGGCGCACTTCGAGGAGCGTCCGGGGCATACCTTCGAACACGGGGTATGCGCGGGCCATATCGATGGGCGCTGCGGGCTGTCGCAGTCCACCGTGTCTTCGCACCTTGCGGTGCTGCAGCGCGCGGGGCTGATTTCGGCCACCAAGGTGGGGCAGTGGGTGTTCTTCCGTCGCAATGAACCCGTGATTGCCGCGTTCCTGCGGCAATTGAATCAAGACATGTAGCCTGCCGCCGCTACCCACGCCCGCCCGCCGGGCACGAGGATTGTTATGAGCCTGCTGTTTGAACCCTTGCAAGTGGGGGAACTGACCCTGCCCAACCGCATCATCATGGCCCCGTTGACGCGCCAGCGCGCCAGCGAGGGCCGGGTGCCGAACGACCTGATGGTCGAGTACTACGTCCAGCGCGCGTCCGCCGGCCTGATCCTGACCGAGGCCACCTCGGTGACGCCGCAGGGCGTGGGATATGCCGATACGCCGGGGCTGTGGTCGCAGGAGCAGGTCAAGGGCTGGCGCAAGGTGACGTCGGCGGTGCACGAGGCCGGCGGCCGTATCTTCGCGCAACTGTGGCACGTGGGCCGCATTTCGGATCCGGTGTTCCTCAATGGCGAACTGCCGGTGGCCCCGAGCGCGATCGCGGCCGGCGGCCATGTCAGCCATGTGCGTCCCAAGCGCGGTTATGTGGTGCCGCGCGCGCTCGAGACCGATGAGATCCCGGGCATCGTCGAGGCCTATCGCCGCGGCGCGCAACTGGCGCAGGAAGCCGGTTTCGACGGCGTCGAAGTCCACGGCGCCAATGGCTATCTGCTGGACCAGTTCCTGCAGGACAGCACCAACCATCGCACCGACGGCTATGGCGGTTCACTCGAAGCACGCGCGCGCCTGATGCTGGAAGTGGTGGATGCGTGCGTCAGCGTGTGGGGCGGCGGCCGCGTCGGCCTGCACCTGTCGCCGCGTGGCGATGCCCACTCGATGGGGGATTCGGATCCGGCCACGACCTTCAACTACGTGGCGCGGGCGGCGCGCCGCCGTGGCCTGGCGTTCCTGTGCGCGCGCGAACATGAGGGCGCCGACAGCCTGGGGCCGCAGCTCAAGGAATCGTTCGGCGGCGTGTACATCGCCAACGAAGGCTTCACGCGCGAATCGGCCGAGGCGGCGATTGCCGCGGGCCGCGCCGACGCGGTGGCGTTCGGCGTGCAATTCATCGCCAATCCCGACCTGGTGCGCCGCTTTGCGCTGAACGCGCCGTTGAACGCGCCGGATTCGTCGACCTTCTACGCCTCGGGCGCGACGGGCTACACCGACTATCCGGCCCTGGCGACGGCCTGAAGCGCCGCGCCGTTGCCGGCCACGACGGGTCGGTTACGGCATGGGCGTTTCAATGCAGCGCGGCACGCATCGGGTAGGTGAACAGACCGTAGTGCGCCGCGTTCAGGCCCAGGTGGGCCAGCACCGCGGCCGCCAGGCCGCCGTGGCGGTAGGCCATGCCATACCCAACGCCGGCGAGGCCGGCCAGCAGCATCCATTGCCAGCCGCCGGCATAATGCGCCAGCCCGAACAGCAGCGCGGCGACCAGCAGCGCGGCCGTGGCGCCCCAGGGGCGGCCGCGCCAGGCGCGCGTCAGCCGTTCCTGCACGTAGCCGCGGAACAGGGCTTCCTCGGCCAGCGTCACCAGCAGCGCGTTGTTGATCAGCCATAGCCAGCCCGAGTCGGGCCACTTCGGCGCCCATCCCACCACCCCCAGCGCCAGGGCCAGCCCCAGGCAGGCCGCGATCGCGCCGGCGCACGCGGCCAGCGCCGCCGTGAGCGTGGCGCGCGCGTTGGCGCCGGCCATGGCGGGCGCGGCGACCAGCACCACCCAGAACGCCACCAGCGGCTTGTCCAGGTTCAGGTACATGGCGAAGGGCACGGCATCGGGCGTCAGCGCGGCGCGCGGGATGACCAGCGGGTTGTGGTAGCCGGGCAGCCAGTGCAGGAACAGCAGCACCGCCAGGATCAGGAACAGCGCATGGCCAGTGGCGCGAGCGGGAGCCGCCATGGTCGGCCGCGCCAGCACGGCGGCCAGCGCCAGCAACGCGGGCCAGGCCAGCGCCACGGGCTCGATCCCGCCCTGGGTCCAGGCCCAGGCATAGGCGAGCGCCAGTGGCAGCAGGGCCCAGCGGCGGGTGGCAGGTAGCCACAGCAGGGCGGCGGCCAGGAACATCAGGGAGCCGGGAGAGGCGAGAGGCATGGTTCTTCCTGCGAGACAACGGGCGGCGCGTCACCGGCATCGCGTGCGCGGGAGGCGCTCAAAGCCGCAAGTGTAAGCGCCGCATCGTGAGGCCGCCGTTTGCGGGCGGCCGATTGGCGTTTGCCGTTCGCGCCGGCGGCTTTTCATTTCCGCGCTTTCGGGCGACCATGCCGCAGCGGCGCGTCCCGCCCGGTGGCGGGAAGAGGCTCGTTCCGCGCAAGGAGCTGCAATGAAATTGATCGCATGGTTGATGTTGGCGGCGGCGATCCTGCCGTTCGTCTGCACGATCGTCGCCAAGGCGGGCGGCAGGAAGTTCGACAACAATGATCCGCGCGCCTGGCTGGCGCGGCAGGAAGGCTGGCGCGCGCGCGCCAACGCGGCGCAGGCCAACACGTTCGAAGCGCTGCCGTTCTTCTACGCGGCGGTGCTGTTCGCGCTGTACAACCAGGCGGCGCCCGCGCACGTGGCCACGTTGATGGCCTGCTGGCTGGGCGTGCGCCTGGGCTACCTGGCGATGTACCTGGCGGGCTGGGGCGCGCTGCGCTCGCTGGTCTGGACGATCAGCGTGGGCTTTGTCATCGCCATCCTGTTTGCGGGCGTCTAGCGCGCCCGCGCGGTCCCGGCCTGGCAGCGGGCGCCCCGCGCGCCTGGCCAGGCGGCATGGCCATCAGGGATTCACTTCCATTCGAACACGGCGCGCGCCGTGCCGCTGTTCTGCACGTTGACTTCGCGTTCCTGCGCCTTGCCGTTGAAGGTGGCCGAGACCTTGTAGCTGCCGGCGGGCAGCTTGACCAGCATGTAGGGGCCCTGGGACTCGGCCTGCAGCACCTGCTTGCCGTGGCCGTCCTTGATGACGACGGCGACGTTGGCCACATAGTCGGCCTTGCCGTCGCGCTGCGCGGCGAAGGTCAGCGAGAGCGGGTAGTCCTTGGCGGCGGCCTTCATGGCTTCGGATTCGTCCAGGCCGATGCCGCCGCTGACGTATTCCACGCTGCCCTGGTGCTGCACCGCGGGCAGCGCCGCCTGCGCGGCGGTCAGGAAGCCGGCCAGGGCCATGGTGCCCACCGCCATCGCGGCGGCCAGGGTGCAACGTTCGATGCGCTTGTTCATGCAATTCTCCTTGAAGGGATGATCACGCAGGAAATTCGACCGGCATATGCGCGCCGAGTTCGCCGGCGCTGCCCGTTTTACCGGGGCGTGGACGATCCAAGCGTATCGCTCGCGCCGGGGTCGCGCCAGGCGAATGCCAGCACGCTCTCTCCGTTGGCGGCGCCGTCGGGCGCAAAGCGCTTTTCGACCAGTTGGCCGGTGCCGTCGTCGCGCAGCGCCAGCACGGTGGAACTGCGGGTGCCATAGTTCGGACTGACGATGAAGGGGCTGCTCAATAGTTTTTCGCGATCCGGCGGCAGGCCCGTGGCGGGCAGGTCGGCGTCGTCGGCCGGGCTGCGGTCGGCCAGCGCCTCGAACAACGCCGGCAGGTCGGGCTGGGGAGCGTGCGCCAGCACTCGCTCGAAGGCGGCCTTGGTGCGCGCCAGCTTGGGCCAGGGCGTATCCAGCAGGTGGTTCGACAGGGCATAGACGCCAGCCGCCAGCGGCCGCGGCGCGCCGTCGCGGTTGCTGGCGTACCAGGCGCCCTGCGCGTCACCGACGATCAGGTTAAAGCCGTTGTAGGCCTGGCCGGCGGCATGGGCGGCGGCGATGTAGTCGGCGGCCGGCGCGCGGCCGCGCAGGAAGTTCTCGACCAGGGCGCCGCGCGAGGGGGCGTCGGCGACCACGCGGCCGGGCTCGCGGAAATTGGTGACCAGCGCATAGCGCCCGCCAGTGGTGGCGCCCATCCAGGTGCCGCCGGCCAGCGCGTCGCGGCCGCCGTACACGTGGGCGGCGTCGGCCCACTGCGCCGCCGGCAGCGTCGGCCGGGCGTGGAATTCATCGCGATTGGCGGCGATCAGGACGGGAATGCCCGGCACGGTATGCAGGGCGAGGACGGCAAGGCACATGTTTCAGTCCGGATGGGGGAGAGGGGCGGGCGGCGCGGGCCGGCCCGGTTCGGCCGCGAAGCCTGGCCCCGCGAGCGTGGCGCGCAGGGATTCGATCGCGGCGGCGGCATCGCGCAGCGCGGGGGCATCGGTCGTCACCGGCGTGGCGCCGACCGGCGCGCTTTGGATCACCGCCTGGGCCATGGCGCGCAGCGCGTCGGCCAGGCGCGCCAGTTGCGCCGGTTCGGGCGGCGGCTGTCCGGCCGGCAGCGACCAGGCGGTGTCGGAAATGGCGTTGGCGACTCGTTCCAGGGCCACTTCGACCGGCCACCAGGCCAGCGCCCGGCGGCTCACCAGGCGCGGCTCCGACAGGCCGCGCTGCAGGGCGATGCGCAGGTCCGACAGGCGCGCATAAGCCTGGGTGCGCAGGCCGTGGCGGGTGGCCGGGTCGGCCTGGAACACGGTGTTGAGATACGCGGCCAGGGTCTCGATGGCGGTGGCCACGGCCTGGTCCAGGTTGTGGCGCTCGATCCGCATCCACGGCAGGTAGCCCACCGCCAGCACAATGGCGGCGGCCACCGCGACGTCTTCCAGCCGCGCCAGCGCGATCGGCCAACTGCCGGGTTGCAGCGCGCCGATCAGCAGCATCAGGATCGGCAGCAGGATGGCGGAGAACAGGCCGTAGTTGCGGCGGATCGACCAGGGCAGCAAGGCGGCCAGCGCGGTCACGGCGACGAGGCTGGTGACGCCGCTGCGGTCCAGCGCCATCACGGTGGCGCTGATCGCCACGCCCACCACGCTGCCGGCGCAGCTTTGCAGCGCGCGGGCGAAGACCGAGCCGAAGTTGGGCTTGAACACCACCACAACGATCAGCGGCACCCAGTATGAGCGCGGCAAGGCCAGGGTGTGAGCCACCGCCTCGGCGACGACCAGGCACAGGCCGAGCCGCGCCAGGTAGCGCAGCGTGGTCGGACCGGGCCGGTAGGTGCGCGCCAGCACTCGCCATGGCGTGCGCGGGCGGGCCGGCGGCAGGGCCGGGAAAGCGTCGGGCCGCGCCGGGCCGCTGCCTTCCAGCAACGGCCGCGCCTGCTCCAGCGCGTCGGCCAGCGCGGTC
>NZ_CADIJW010000090.1 GCF_902859745.1 Achromobacter dolens
CATCGCGGCTGGCCAGTGCGGCGGCGGCTTCGGCCTGTTGCGCGGTGGCGGGCACCGGCGCGCGCGGCGTGGCGATCGCATCGTTGGCGGTCAGGGCGGCCTGCACCACGGCGGCGCCAGCGCTGATGGCCGTGGCGGCGGCCTGGGCGGTGCCGCGCGCCAACTGCGTCTGTTCGGCGGCCTGGGCGGCAATCTCCAGGGCCTGCTGCGGCAGCACCGGCGCGGCCGGCTGCTGCGCGGCGACGGCAAGCGCGCCCGCTTCGGCCTGGGCGGCAGTCTGCACGGCATTGTCGATGGCCTGCGCGGCGGCATCCTCGGCGTTGCCGGCGGCGCCACCCGAATTCTTGCCGCTGGCCGGCGTCTTGGCGCCGCCGTTGGCGGCGGGACGCGCGTCGGCGGACGGATTGGGGCGCTGCTGGGCCAGCACGTCCGAGAAGGACGGACCTTTCTTGGCTGTGGCCGGCGCGGCCTTGGCGCCGAGGGTGTCGGCGATCGAGACCGGCGCGGCGGGCGCGATGGCGGGGGTGGGCAGGGGAGCGGTCATGGCGGGCTTCCTGTGGGCAATTAATGCATCCCGGCCCGGCGCTGGACCAGGCGGGCGGAGTATTCGTCGTTGGCGCGCTGTTCGCGGCGGGATTCGACCACGGCCTGGGCGCGCAATTCGCGCTGCGCCAGGGCGTCGTACGAGTTGAGCTTGCGCTTTTCCTGCTGCCAGTAGAGCCGGCCCTTGGCCAGGTTATCGTCGGCCTGGCGCAGCACGCCTTGCTGCTGGCTGATGGCGTCGTCCAGCGTGCCGATGAAGCGCTGGTAGTTGTGGCAATCGCTGGCGGACATGCCGGTGGTCATGGCTTGCTGCAGGCGTTCCAGGTAGTCCTGGCGATAGTCCTGCAGCATGCCGAGCTGGCGTTCGGCATTGGTGCGCTCGGTGCTGAGGCGGCCAAGCAGGCGGGCGGCTTCGTCCGTGCTCTCCTTGGCCAGGTTGATCAGCATGTCCAGGGGCAATTGGCTAGGCATAGGTGTCCCTCAATTCAAAGCTGGCGCGCAACTGTTCCACCGCGTCCTCGTAGCCGACGTTCTCGCCGATATCCTGTTGCAGGAACGCTTCGAGGCGCGGGTAGCGGGCGATGGCGTCGTCCAGTTGCGGGTCGTTGCCGGCGGCGTAGGCGCCCACGGCGATCAGGTCGCGGTTGCGCTGGTAGCGCGACAGCGTCTGCTTGAAACGGCGCACCACCGAGAACTGCTGCGGCGTGATCAGCGAGGTCATGGCGCGCGAAATGGAGGCCTCGATGTCGATGGCGGGGTAGTGGCCGGCTTCGGCCAGATGGCGCGACAGCACCACGTGGCCGTCCAGGATGGCGCGGGCCGAGTCGGCGATCGGATCCTGCTGGTCGTCGCCTTCCGCCAGCACGGTGTAGAACGCGGTGATCGAGCCGGCCTTGCCACTGGGGCCGGGCGCGCCCATGCCGGCGCGTTCGACCAGGGTCGGCAGCTTGGCGAACACGGATGGCGGATAGCCCTTGGTGGCGGGCGGCTCGCCGATGGCCAGCGCGATTTCGCGCTGTGCCATGGCGTAGCGGGTGAGCGAGTCCATGATCAGCAGCACGTCCAGGCCCTGGTCGCGGAAGTGTTCCGCCAGGCGCGTGGCATAGGCCGCGCCCTGAAGGCGCAACAGCGCCGAGACGTCGGCCGGGGCGGCCACCACCACCGAACGCGCCAGGCCTTCCGGGCCCAGGTTGTGCTCGATGAATTCCTTGACTTCGCGGCCCCGCTCGCCGATCAGGCCGACCACGATGATGTCGGCCTTGGTATAGCGGGCCATCATGCCCAGCAGCACGCTCTTGCCGACGCCGGAGCCGGCGAACAGGCCCATGCGCTGGCCGCGGCCGACGGTGAGCAGGCCATTGATGGCGCGCACGCCGGTATCGAGCACGGTGTCGATCGGGGCGCGCGACAGCGGGTTGATCGGCTGCGCCGATAGCGGCGCCAGTTCGGCGCCGGTCAGCGGACCGAGACCGTCCAGCGGCCGGCCGGCGCCGTCCAGCACACGGCCCAGCAGGGCGTTGCCCACCGGCAAGTGGCGGCCCAACTGGGGCTTGGCGTTGCCATTGAGTTCGGCCTTGCGCGGCAGCGGGATCTGGCGCTGCACGGGCGGTTCGCCGGGCACCACGCGGGCGCCGGGCGGCAGGCCGGAAATGTCGGCCTGCGGCATCAGGTACAGGGTGTGGCCGTCGAAACCGACCACTTCGGCGTCGGCCCAGTGGTCGTGGCCGCGGGCGATCTCGATGCGGGCGGCTGCGCCCACCGGCAGGCGCAGCCCCGTGGCGTGCAGCACCAGGCCCGTGGCGCGCGTGATCTTGCCGCTGACCAGCCAGGGGTCGGTCGACGCGGCGCGGATCGAGCCGATCTGCAGTTGGGTCTGCCAGCGGTCGATCACGGGCACGGCCGGTTGGCCGGGCTGCGCGGGGGCCGGATTGGCGCTCACGCCGGATCCTCCCAGTGGACGTTGCGGCCCAGCGAGGCCGCGACGCGGCGCCAGCGGGTCTGCAAAGTGGCGTCGATGTCGCCGAACGGCGTCTCGGCGCGGCAGCCGCCGCGGGCGATGGATTCGTCGGCCAGCACGCGCCAGTGGCCTTCCTTGAGTTCGTCGGCCAGGTGCAGGCGGATCAGCTCGATGTCGGCGGGGTTGGCCCACAGGCGCATCTGGCCGCCGGCGGTGGGGTTGATGTGCAGCACTTCGCGGACGGCGCTGGCCACGGTGTCGGGCTGCTCGGCCAGGGTGGTGCGCACGACCTGCTGGGCGATGTCCAGCGCCAGCGTCAGCAGGCTCTGGCCCATCTTTTCTTCCAGCGAGCCGACCGATTCGGCGCAGGCCTGCATCAGCGCGTGCAACTGCTGCGCTTCCTGGGCGCCTTGTTCGCGCGCCTGGGCCAGGCCTTCGGCATAGCCGGCTTCGCGGCCGGCCGCCAGGCCCGCTTCATGGCCTTCGGCGCGGCCCGCTTCCAGGCCGGCGGCATGACCCTGCGCGTAGCCTTCCTCGCGGCCCTCGGCGATGGCCTGGGCGCGCAGTTGGGCCATCACCACTTCCGGGTCGGGGCCCGGATCGGGTTCGGGCTCGGGTTCGACTTCGACGGGCGGCGGCTCGTCGAACGACAGCATCTGCCAGCGCCGCCAGGCGGCACTGCGCGAGATGAGCGTCGACTGGCCGGTATCCGCTTCAGACATACGCGTCGTCTCCGGAGTTGCCCAGCACGATCTGGCCGCTCTCGGCCAGGCGGCGGGCGATCTGCAGGATCTTCTTCTGCTCGGTCTCGACCTTCGACATGCGGATCGGGCCTTGCGCTTCCAGGTCTTCGCGCAGCATTTCTGCGGCGCGGCTGGACATGTTGCGCAGGAACTTGGCGCGCAGCTCTTCCTGGGCGCCCTTGAGCGCGACCATGAGGGTGTCGTTGTCGATTTCCTTGAGGATGAGCTGGATGGCGCGATCCTCGACGTCGAGCAGGTTGTCGAACACGAACATCTCGTCGATGATCTTCTGCGCCAGGTCGCTGTCGCGTTCGCGCAGGCTGGCGACCACGGTTTCCTCCTCGGCCGAATTCATCATGTTGAGAATCTCGGCCGCGGTGCGCACGCCGCCCATCTTGCTGCGCTTGGCGCCCTGGCCGGCCAGCACCGAATTGAGCACTTCGGTCAGTTCCGACAGCGCCGCGGGCTGCACGCCGCCGAAGGTAGCGATGCGCAGCATGACGTCGTTGCGCAGGCGGTCGGTCAGCAGCGCCAGCACGCCGGCGGCGCGGTCGCGCTCCAGGTGCACCAGGATGGTGGCGATGATCTGCGGGTGCTCGTCGCCGATCAGCTCGGCCACGGTGTGCGGATCGAGCCAGTTCAGGGCGTCGATGCCGCTGCCGCCTTCGCCGGCTTCCAGGATGTCCTCGATCAGGCCGGCGGCGCGGTCGCTGCCCAGCGCCTTGGTCAGCACGGTGCGGATGTAGTCGTCCGAACCCAGCGTGACGGCCATGAACTGGTCGGCTTCCTGGCGGAATTCCTCCAGCACCACGGCGACGTCGTTGCGGGTGACCTGCTTGAGGCTGGCCATGGCGGCGCCGACCTGCTGGACTTCGCGGGCGGAGAGGTATTTGAAGACCTCGGCGGCAGCATCTTCACCCAGCGACATCATCAGGACGGCGCTGCGCGTCATGCCGTCCATCGGCTTGGAATCATTTTTCATCTTTGGTCATCCAGGTGCGCAGGACCATCGCGACGGCGCGCGGATCCTTGTTCGCCATCGTGCGGGCGCGTTCCAGGTTGTCCTGGTAACGGTCGGTTTCCTTGGCGCGGGCCAGGTCCTGGGCCTCGCGCTGGGCTTCGATGCGCTCGGCCTCGGCCACTTCCGGATCGACCGGCGGGTACAGGTAGTCGCCCACCGAACGGCGCACCTTGCGGTACAGCCACAGGGCCAGGACGCCACCGACCAGCCATGCCAGGATGGTCTTGAACAGCGAGATCATTTCCGGATCGCGCCACATCGGCAGGGCCGGCGGACCGTCGTTGAACTGACTGTTGACCAGGTTCAGCGAATCGCCGCGGCTTTCCGAGTAACCCATCGCCTCGCGCACAAGGTTCGTCAGTTTGCTCAGTTCCTCGGGCGGCAGGGCCTTGAGGTCGCCATCCTTGTCGCGCACGTAGTTCACCACCACGGCGACCGAAAGGCGTTTGACGGTGCCGACCGGTTGCTTGATGTGGCTGATGGTGCGGTCGACTTCGTAGTTGGTGGTGGCGTCGCGGCGATCGTTGATGGTGCCGCCGGCGTTCTGGGCGCCGGTGGCCGTCTGTTGCTGCTGTTGTTGCTGGCCTTGCTGCTGCGGCTGGCCCGGGCGCGGCGGCTGGGTTTGCGGCGGATTGGCGATGGGAGCCTGGGCGTTGCCCGGGGGCTGGTTGGACAGTGCGCCGGGCACGCCCTGGGCGGGATTGATGCCGCGCTGGTTCTGATCGCTGGTCTGCTGGCTGCGGATGGCGGCCTGGCCGGGTTCCTGGTTGGGACGGTAAACCTCGGACGTTTCTTCGCGGCGGGCGAAGTCCATTTCGGCGCTGGCCTGGGCGTGCACGTTGCCCGGGCCGACCAGCGGATTGAGGATGGTCAGGATGCGTTCGACGGTGCGCTGTTCGGTTTCGCGGACCATGCGCATCTGGTCGGCATCCATGCCGCGGCCTTCGCCCAGCGGCGAGGACAGCAGGCGTCCGTTCTGGTCGACGACCGAGACGTTCTCGG
Source organism: Achromobacter dolens (assembly GCF_902859745.1). GTDB lineage: Bacteria > Pseudomonadota > Gammaproteobacteria > Burkholderiales > Burkholderiaceae_B > Achromobacter > Achromobacter dolens. The sequence continues at coordinate 5,267 of NZ_CADIJW010000090.1, forward strand.
CGGTCAGTTCCGGCACGCTGGAGGCGACCAGCCACGAAATGGCCGAGACCTGGGCGTCGCTGAGGCTGCGGCCGGGGTAGACGTTCAGCAGCACCGAGGCGGTGGGCGGCTGGCGTTCACGCACGAACAGCGACTGGCGCGGCATGGCCAGGTGCACGCGGGCGTGCTGCACGGTGTGCATGGATTCGATCGAGCGCGCCAGCTCGCCTTCCAGGCCGCGCTGGTAATTGATCTGCTCGGCGAACTGGCTGGCGCCGAAGCGGGCATTGTCCATCAGCTCGAAGCCGACCGAGCCGCCGCGCGGCAGGCCCTGGGACGCCAGTTGCAGGCGGGCGTCGTAGACGCGGTCGGCCGGCACCAGCAGGGCGGTGCCGGTGTCGTTGTACTTGTAGGGCACGTTCATGGTGCCCAGGGCCGTCACGATGGCGCCGCCATCGCGGTCGTCCAGATTCGAGAACAGCACCTTGTACTTGGGCTCGCTGCTCCACATCGCCACGGCGACGATGAGCGCGACCACCGCGGCTGCCGCGCCCAGCAGGACCGGCTTGGGCAGGGCGCGGATCTTTTCCAACACGGGAAACTTCGCCAGAAGCGACGCGCTCAGGGTAGCCTGCTGATTCATTGGCGGCTCCCGCTGGCTTCGCGGAGCAGGGAAAAGGACTTCATGTTCGGGTAGGGCAGATTACACATGCAACGTGCTTCTGGTCTGGGGAGAGCCTGGATTATTGCTGCTGCGTTAGCAAACCCAATCGTCGAAAACAGCGGTTTTTTGGCGTTACTTATCCCCTATGTAGACAAGCGACCGTGGCGGTGGGGCGGGCGGGGTGGCGGCGCACGCCGGCGGGGGCGCCGCATTCGGGGAAATATCGGGTGTTTTGGCGGCTTTTAGTCGCTATGACGCCGGGGTTGCCGGGTTACGCTGCGTGCATTGTTGGCGTAGTCCACGCCCCACCTGCAAGGAATAACGTAATGGCTGTATCAGGCTTGTCCGGCATCGAGAGCATGCTCCAGCAGATGCGCGTGGCCGTCACCAAGGCCGAAACCGGCAACCTCGCCGCCGGCGAGGCGGTGGCCCAGCCCGATGGCTTTGCCGCCGAGCTGCAACGCTCCATCCGCCGCGTCACCGGCGCGCAGAATGCCGCCACGGCGCAGGCCAAGGCATTCGAAATGGGCGCGCCCGACGTCTCGCTCAACGACGTGATGATCGACCTGCAAAAAGCCAGCATCGGCTTCCAGACGGCCGTCCAGGTCCGCAACAAGCTGGTCGCGGCCTACAAGGAAATCTCGTCGATGGCCGTGTAACGGCGCAGGCAGGGCCAGAACGGCCCTGCCTCGGCTAGAACACAACCCAATCTAGGCCAGAACGTCCGCCCCGCCGCCCGTAGGCGGGGCAGCCCCCTCGGGGGGCAGCAAGCACGCGTAGCGTGCGCCGCGTGGGGGCTCACAACACGCGCCGCGTGGGGGCAACACTACCTTGCGTTTTTTTCCAGGCGCCAGACGACCTGTTGCAGCCAGTTTTCCTGCCGCGCGTCCAGGTTCAGGAACACCGCGCCCAGGTGGCTCATGGGCGGTTCGCCGGTCAGCGACACATGGGGCGGCGCCGGCTCGTCGGGGTTATCGGACTGGACCATGGGTTGGCCCGAAATCGGGTACACATTGCGCACTTCGAGGTGCGCGTTGAGCTTGCCCAGGTCGCCGAAGTCCAGTCGCACGTCCTCCAGCACCGACCCGCGTTCCGGCAGGGCCTGCACCGCCAGTTCCACCCGCAGGCCGACGCCGTCCACCGACAGATCGCGCACCGAGAAACTGATCGGCTTCTCGGCCGGGTCGGGTTGCCACGACGCCTGGCAGCGGTTGGCGTTGCTGATCAGCGAGGCGCGGAACATCTTGCGGCGCTGGATGCGGGCAAGGTGTTCGGGGAAGGGCGACATCAAGGCGGCGCTGCCGTCATCGAAATGGATGACTTCGGGGCGCTCGACGCGGAAGCGGATCTGCACGCCGCCGTAGGCGGTGGCGTGGAAATGGAAGGTCGTGCCGCTCAGCAGGCCCATGCTGTCGGACTGTTCGAAGTCGGCCCCGGCGTAGTCGCGCGGGCGCCAGAAGAACTGGCGGGTCTGCTTGTCGGCGCCCAGCACCAGTACCGCCATCTCGCGATCGGCGGCGTCGCGCACCAGGATATGGCTGTCCGGGTGCGTCAGTTCGAAGAGGGCGGCGCGCATGTCTTCCGGCCGCGTGAGCAGGAATTCCGGATCGCTGGCATCCAACACAGTGATGTCCTTGGAAAATAGGGGTCAGGCTGGCGGCGCGGCGTCGGGAAGCTCGCGCGATTCGAGGCGGTACAGCCAGGCCAGCAATTCTGCCACCGCTACGTAGAGTTGGGGAGGAATATGCGCATCCAGGTCCACTTGCATCAGCAGGCCGACGAGTTCGCGCGATTCGTGGACATAGAGTCCGTTTTCCTCGGCGGCGCGCACGATAGTGTCGGCCAACTGGCCGTAACCCTTGGCCACGACGCGGGGAGCGGCGTCCTTGTCGTCATACGAGAGCGCGACCGCGGCGTTGCGGTTGGCGTTGGGACCCTGGTCGGGAGGCGGGGCGGTGCGCATCAGAAATCCGTGGGCATGACGGGACGCGGATCGACCACGTTCACCACCAGGTGGCTGAGCGTGAGCCCGGCGGCCAGCAGGCGCGAACGCAGTTGGTCCGAGGACTCATTGAGTTCGGCCGCGCCATGGGGGGCGACCAATTGCAGCACGATCTGATCGCCGGCCAGGTTCAGGCGCGCGTCCACCAGGCCCAGGCGGGGCAGGTCCAGCTTCAGGCGGGTCGCCCAGGTGGGCACGCCGGATTCCGGGTCGCCGCCGTAGGGCTCGCGTTCGACTTCCCACTCCATGGGGGCGCCGGGCCAGGCTTCGCCTTGCCAGGTCAATGCCTGGTTGGCCAGCACGTCGAGCTGCTGGCGCACCAGCACGGTGAGATCCTGGTGGATGCCGCTGACCGGCGTGCCGGGCGCGGGGGTGTGGGCGCCGCCGCCCGTCGTCGGCGCCTCGCCGCCCGCGCGGTTGGCGGAGGTGCCGGCGCTGTCGGCGCGCGGCCGGGCCAGGTCGGCTTCGCTGGGAACGCCGCTGCGCGTGAGCTTGGCTTGCGGCTCCTGCTGCAATTGGGCCGGATTGCTGCGGCCGAAGACCATGTCGGTCAGGTGCGATTCGTAGAACAGGCCGCTGGTCTGCAGCGCCGCGCGCAGCGCCTGGCCCAGCGCGCGGGCGGACGGTCCGGCCGCCGCCAGGCTGGCGTGGGCCGT
>NZ_CADIJW010000091.1 GCF_902859745.1 Achromobacter dolens
GGGCAGCAGCGGCGCGGGCGGCACGCTGGCCGTGGACGTGCGCGGCGGCGGCCTGGAAATCCTGGGCCCGGGGCAGGCGCCGGCCCTGGCCGGCCCTGGCGTGGCGGTCTCGGCCGACGCGCTCAATGCCTTGCGTCCGGCCCGCATGGTGCTGGGCGGCGTGATAGGCGCCTCCACCCAAGCCGATTCGCTCGGCGCGATCAGCCTGGGCGGCGACTCCCAGCGCGTGCTGGTGCGGGGCGGCGCCCGCCTGTACGCGCCGGAGCTCGTGCTGCTGGCGCCCTCCAACGGCAATATCACCGTTGAGCAGGGGGCCGTCCTGTCCACCGTCGGGCTGGGAGCGGCGCCGCAGGACGCGCGTGGCGGCTATTACTACTCGCTCCAGTCCAACGGCGCGCTGGTCCTGTCCAATGGGCTGGTCAACCTGCGGCCCCCGGCGCAGGATGGCCGCGTGGCCATCGACATCGGCGCCTGCGCCGGCGTTTGCACGGGAACCACGCGCCTGGTATCGGAAGGCACGATTGGCGCGGCCACCAACGGCGCCTTCACCTTGCGCGACAACGTCGAGTACGGCACGCGCAACCTGATGCTGAGCGTGTCCGGCCTGAACCTGGGTTCGCCACAGGCGCTGGCCCAGGCTGCGGCGGCAGGACAACTGCCGCCCGGCCTGGCGCTGGACCAGGAGGCCCTGGCGCGGCTGCTGCGCGGCAATACGGCGCTGGGCGCGCCCGCGCTGGAAAGCCTGATCCTCAATGCGGGAGAGTCCATCAACGTCTATGGCGCGGTGACGCTGGACACGCGCGCCGCGGCCGGACCCTCCGCCTTGCGGCGGCTGGTGCTGGGCGCGCCGGCCGTGTATGGCTACGGCGCGGCCGGCGACACGGCGCGCATCAGCGCGCCGGAAGTCGTCTGGGCGGGTTCCGTCCAGGCCACGCCGGCCGGCAATGTGCCGCTGGGCTACGACACGCCCGCCGCGCCGGGCGGCGCGGTGCTGGACCGCCTGGGCGACGGCAGCCTGACCATCGCGGCCGACGTCATCCGCTTCGACTATTCGCCCTACACCCTGCCGGCCTCGCTGGTGCCGGCCAACCGCCTGGCGCTGGGCTTTGCCGCGGTCAACCTGGAGGCGGCCCGGATGATCACGGGCGGGTCGACCGGCAACCTGCAGGTCTACCACAAGCAGAACGGCTACGTGGCGGGCGAAGGCTGGCGCTACCAGGGCGGCGATCTGACGCTGCGCACGCCGCTGTTGACAGGCGAGGCGGGCGCGACGCTGGCGTTGCGCGCCGGCGGCACGCTGGCGCTGACGGGCACCGGCGCCGTGGCGCCGGCCCGCGATGTGCTGGGCGCCACGCTCGACCTGAAGGCGCGGCGCGTGACGCTCGATTCGACCGTGGCGCTGCCGTCGGGCAAGCTGAGCGTCAAGGCCGACGAGGACATCACGCTGGCGGGCGGCGCGCGCATCGACCTGTCGGGCCGCGCTTTCACGGCCTACGACGCGGTGCGCTATAGCTGGGGCGGCGACCTCGAACTGAACAGCGTGGCCGGCAACATCGTCCAGGCCGCCGGCTCGGTCATCGACCTGTCGGCGCGCAACCAGCGCGGCGGCCGCATGCAGGCCGTGGCGCTGGGCGCGGCGGGCGGCCGCGTGGCGCTGGACGGCGCCGTGCTGGGCGGGGCCAGCGGCGAGCGCGATGCCGGCGGCACGCGCGTACCCTATGACGGCGCCGAGATCACCCTGCGCGCGCAGACGCTGGCGGATTTCGCTGGCCTGAATCAACGTCTGAATCAGGGCGGCGTCACCGGCGCCCGCCGCTTCCAGGTCAAGCAGGGCGACCTGGTGGTGGGCGACGAGGTGCGCGCGCGCATGGTCGAAATCAGCGTCGACGGCGGCAGCCTGACGGTCAATGGACGCATCGACGCCAGCGGGCGGCAGGTCGGCAGCATCCGCCTGGCGGCGCGCGACGACCTGCGCATCAACGGCCTGCTGGACACGCATGGCGAACGCCTGCGCCTGGACAGCTATGGCAAGGTCATCGACGCCGCCAACCGCGCCATCATCGAACTGACCTCGCGCGACGGCACGCTGGCGCTGGACGCCGGCGCGCGCTTCGACCTGCGCGCCGGCACCGACGACCCGAGCCGCCTGGGCGGCCGCCAACTCGGCACGCTCGACCTGAATGCGCGCCGCCTGGGCGGCGGCGCGGAACGCGGCGCGATTGCCGGATCGGGCGATGGCGCCAATGACGTGGCCATCCGCATCACGGGCACGCCGCAGATCCTGGGCGCCAAGACCGTCGCCGTGAACGCCTTCCGCCGCTACGATGACGCGCCGCTGGCGCCCAGGCCCGACGTCAGCGGCAAGACGCCGCAACTGATCACGCAGGCCTACCTGGACGGCATCGATGGCGAGAGCGTGGCCTACATGAACGCCGCGCTCGGCAATGGCGCGCTGACCGCCCGGCTGGCGGCGCTGGGCCCGTATCACCTGCGGCCCGGCGTCGAGATCGTCAGCGCCACGCCCGATGGCAATCTGACGGTATCGGGCGACATCGACCTGTCGAACTACCGCTACGGCCCCAACGCCAACCGCGCGGTGGCCGCGCTGCGCGGCTACGGCGAGCCCGGCAAGCTGGTGCTGCGCGCCGGCGGCGACCTGGCCATCCACGGCAGCATCAACGACGGCTTCGCGCCGCCGCCCGAGACCATCGACGACAGCGGCTGGAAGCTGGTCGAAGGGCGTTTCCTGGACAATGGCCAGACGCCGTTCGGTGAAGACCTGGTGGTGCCCATCGATGGCGTCCAACTGGAAACGGGCACCATCTTCCCGGCCGGCCGGGCGCTGAACTACGACCTGCCGGCGCAGGCCGCCACGCTGCCGGCCGGCACCGTGCTGCCGATGGCGGCGACGCTGAACGGCCCGCTGGCGCTGCCCGCCGGCCTGGTGCTGACCGGCGACCTGACGCTGGCCGACGGCCGCGTGCTGCGCGCCGGCACGGTGCTGCAGGAGGCGCTGGCGCTGGGCGCGGGCGCCCGCCTGGGCGCGGGCTTCACGCTGCGCAACGAGGCGGCGCTGCAGGCCTTCACCTGGCCCAAGGGCGTGCCGCTGCCGGCGGCGCTCAAGGCCAGCGCGCGCCTGGAGCTGGCGCGCGGCTCGCTGATCCCGTCGCAGACTTTCATCGAACTGCCGGGCCATCAACCCATCAACCTGCGGCCGGTCGGGCCGGATGGCCGCCAGGGCCGCAACTGGGCGCTGGCGCCGATGCTGGGCGAAGGCGCCAGCGCCTGGAGCCTGATGGCGGTGGCGGGCGCGGACCTGACGGCGGCCGACATGGCGGCGCGCCGCGCCGACGGGCAGGGCGACATCATCCTGGCGGACACGCATTACGGCCGGCTGGGCTTTGGCACCAAGACCATCACCAGCGTATTCATCGGCGACCGGGGGCTGACACAGACCGCCATCGACGAGTTGGGATTGGACCAGTCCCTGCTGGGAACCTCGCCAAAGCCCATTGCCGAAAGCTTCTTCATGAGCGAGGACGACTTCTGCAACGGCACGGGCTACTGCGAGGCGGCTTCGCGCACGCTGACGCTGGAGGGGGCGCTGCTGTACTTCGGCGACCCGGCCTACGTCGGCTATTCGGTCAGGAAGCTGGCGCAGGAATGGTTCATGGATGAGAACGAGGTGTGCTTCGACGTCAGCTATTGCGCAGGCGGCGGCCGCACCGAGACCACGGTGAAGCGCGACTACCGCTACGGCGACCGCGCGCCGCTGTTCAGCGTGCTGCGCACCGGCACCGGCGACCTGTCGCTGCTGGCCGGGCGCGATGTCGGCATGGCGTCGGTCTACGGCGTGTACACGGCCGGCGCGCCCTCGTCGCTGGGGGCGCCGCTGGACGCGCGCTTCAACCTGCCGCGCGGCACGACCGACGATGACGCCGTGCTGGGCACCATCCAGCACGACGGCAAGTACGACGCGGCGCTGGCCGCCTATCGCGCCTGGTACCCGGACCAGGGCGGCAACCTGACCGTGGCGGCGGGGCGTGACATCTACGGCGATGCATGGAGCGCGAATTCCATGAACGCCCAGCGCTATGGCACTCAGGATGTCGAATACACCAAATACCCCAGCGCCGCGCTCAGCAACTGGCTGTGGCGCCAGGGCAGCGTGGGCATGCCGGGCGTGAACGACATCGCGTCGAGCTGGTGGATCAATTTCGGCACGTACGCGGCCAATGCCTCGACCAACAGCCAGCAGCCGCGGGTCGTGGGTTTCACCGGCTTCGGCACCCTGGGAGGCGGCAATCTCAGCATCAGCGCCGGACGCGATGCCGGCGTGCGCGATGCGCGCGGCGACGCGCTGCTCAACAACAATCTGGCATCCGGCCGTTCGCAGGCCCTGGTGGCTGTGGTGGCCGGCACCGGCCGGGTGGTCGACGGCGACCTGGTGTTGACCGGCGGCGGCGACATGGATCTGCGCATCGGCGGCGCGTACAACCCCAATCTGCGCGCGATGCAGCAGACCGACGGCAGCGCTGGCACCGGCACCGGCCATGCCGGCAACTTCGAGGATGTCGATCTGAACGGGCTGCTGGTCAATCTGCGCGGGCAACTGGCGCTGACGGCGGGCCGCGTCGGCGGCATCTCGCTGTTCTATGGCGACGGCGCTCAGCTACGCGCGCCCGATATGTCCGCGGTGGGCGGCGGCAAGCCCATGGGCGGGCCGCGCCTGCTGCTGGGCGATGCGGTGGCCTCGCTGGATACTCGTGGCGACCTGGTGCTGGCCGACGCGCCGGACCCCGGCCGCGTGCGCCAGATCAACACCAGCCCCTACACCCAGGGCAGCCTGTCCAAGGGCGGCGGCGCCGAAAGCTGGTTCACGTTGTGGACGCCGGCCACGGCCATCGACCTGTTCTCGGCGGGCGGCAACCTGACGCCGCTGACCACCAACAATACCTTCAAGCCGGGCACCGACCTGCAGATCGATGAAACGACCCGCGTCGGCGCGCAGCGGCAGGTGAGCTACCTCTATCCGTCCAAGCTGGGCGTGACGGCGGCCGGCGGCAATATCATCCTGGCCGCCACCACGCGCGAGGCGGAAAACGTCAATCACGTGCTGTTGCTGGCGCCGTCGTCCAGCGGTGCGTTGTCAATGCTGGCCGGCGGCTCGATCTTCGCCGCGGGCGCGCATGCGGTGTCGATGTCGGGCACGGATACGCCACTGCCGACACCGTGGCGTCCCGGCTTCATGGCCATCAATGCGGGCGAGAACAACGACCAGACCATCTTCAATGTCTCGGTCGAGGGCAACAAGGTCTGGCAGAACTCGCCCAAGCCGCTTTTCACGTTCGGTCCCAATACGCCATTGGATGCGTCGCCGCGCGAAGGCGGAATGGCAGTGGCGCGCTTCCATGCCGTGGATGGCGATATCGTCGGCCTGCGCGCCGGCGCCGAGACGCGGATCATGACGGATACCTTGCAGGGGCGGCCGCGTACCGTGCTGACCTGGTACGAGGCCGCGCTGCCGGTCTCGGTGCGGGCGGGACGCGACATCCTCGGGATGAGCGCCCTGGGCCTGCACAGCAATGCCAACGACCTGTCGCAGGTGAGCGCCGGGCGCGACATCGTGCGGGCCGACCTGAAGGTGGCCGGCCCTGGCGCGCTGCTGGTGCAGGCCGGCCGCAACATCCGCCAGGATGATGTGGCCAGCGTGGTCAGCCTGGGCGCCGTCGTGCGCGGCGATGCGCGTCCCGGCGCCGATATCGCGGTGCTGGCGGGCGTCGGGCCGCAGGGCCCGGACTACGCCGGCCTGCTGGCGCGCTACCTGGATCCGGCACGCGCGCTGGCCGCGGGCCAGACCCTGGGGGCCTATCCCGATCGCGTGGCGCAGTCCTATGCCGGCGAGCTGTCGCTGGCCGGCTGGCTGCGCCAGGCGTACGGCTACCAGGGCGACGAGTCGGGCGCGGCGGCCGAACTGGCGCGCCGCCAGGGCATGCTGGATGCCGAGGCGGCGGCCGATCCGGCGCGCAAGCGCCGCGACCTGATGCAGGACTATCGCCAGGAAAGCGAGCTGCACCTGGTCAACTGGCTGCGCCTGCATCATGGCTACGCCGGCGGCGAGGACGGCGCGCGCGCCGCGCTGGACGCGCTGGCGCCCGCGCAGCAGGGCCTCTACGCGCGCCAGTTGTACTTCGCCGAATTGCGCAAGGGCGGCCGCGAGTACAACGAGCAGGGCGGCCCGCGCACCGGCAGCTACCTGCGCGGCCGCCGCGCCATCGCGGCGCTGTTCCCGCAGACCGACGCCGAAGGCGCGCAGCGCCTGTACCAGGGCGACTTCACCATGTATGGCGGCGCCGGCCTGCGCACTCTGTTCGGCGGCAACATCCAGGTGCTGACGCCGGGCGGCCAGCAGGTGCTGGGCATCGAAGGCGCGGCGCCGCCGGCGACGGCGGGCGTGGTGACGCAGGGCCAGGGCGACATCCAGCTCTATGCGCTGGGCAGCGTGCTGCTGGGCCAGAGCCGCATCATGACCACCTTCGGCGGCCACATCCAGGCCTGGTCGGCCGAGGGCGACATCAACGCCGGCCGCGGCGCCAAGACCACCGTGCTCTACACGCCGCCCAAGCGCGTCTACGACGCCCTGGGCAACGTCACCCTGGCGCCCACGGCGCCGTCGACCGGCGCCGGCATCGCCACGCTGGCGCCGATCGCCGAGGTGCCGGCGGGCGACGTCGACCTGATCGCGCCACTGGGCACCATCGACGCGGGCGAGGCCGGCATCCGCGTGTCGGGCAACGTCAACGTCGCGGCGCTGCATGTGGTCAATGCGGCCAACATCCAGGTGCAGGGTGACAGCAAGGGCATTCCGGTGACGGCGGTGGTCAACACCGGCGCGCTGGCCTCGGCCAGCGCGGCGTCCTCGGCCGCGTCCGGCGCGGCCGAGGATTCGGCGCAGCGCGCCCGCCAGCAGGCGCGGCAGAACCAGCCGTCCGTCATCAGCGTGCAGATCCTGGGCTATGGCGAGGAACCGCTGGCCGGCGCCGGCGCCGCGCCGCAACCGCGCGCGGCCACGCCGTCCTACCGTCCCGACGGCGTGGTGCAGGTGCAGGGCGTGGACAGCGGCGGTTGACGCCGGGGGGCGGGCGGTCGGCAAAAAGCCGGCTGCCAGTCACGCCATCGTCATGAAGATGGCGCGTGAAAAACGGCTCAGGGCCCGGCGAAAACCGGGCCCTGATGCTTTTCCGCGCGGTTTCTCTCCGGGCCCGCGCTGTTTCATGAAATTTTTCTTACAACGCGCAGTCCGCGCCGCCCGGGAACGTCTAGTAACAAGCAGAAGCTGTAGACGCGGGTATGCGGGCAGAAAACCGTAACGGGATTGTCGTAAACGCGCTGCACGGTAGCGGCCGGTGCCAGACCGGCTATCACACAAGGAACTGAGTGCATCGCTATGCATGATTTCGAGAGCAGGGGCGGCGCGCTGCGCGCCATGATGCGCGGCGCGCCGGTGGCGGCGGCGCTGGCGCTGGCCGCGAGCGTGG
>NZ_CADIJW010000092.1 GCF_902859745.1 Achromobacter dolens
CGGGCGGCGCCGCCGCCGTATCGGCCGGAGCCACGCCGGTCGCCGCCTCGACGGCCTCGGCCGGATCGGTTTCCGGCTCCGCCGGGCCGCTGGCGCGGCGGGCGCGCTTGGCCGCCTCCTGCTGGGCGATCAGCGTTTGCAGCTCGGCGGCCAGGCTGGTCGATTTGCCGGTGCGGGCCCAGTCCGCGGCATTCTGGTCCTTGGTATCGCGGGTGGTGACGTCGGCTCCCGCCTTCAGCAGCAGCTCGACCATCGCCTTGTTGCCCGACAACGCCGCCATCATCAACGGGGTTTCGCCGTTGGGGGCCGGCGCGTTCACCATCGCCTTGCGTTCCAGCAGCAGGCTGGCCATGGCCAACTGGCCCTTGGAGGCCGCATAGTGCAGCGGCGTCCAGCCCAGCCGGTTGACCTGGGCGCCGCGCGCCATCAGCGCCCGCGCCCGGTCGGTCTGGCCGGCGATGGCCAGGTACATCAGCGGCGTCTCGCCGGCCGGGTTCTCGGCATTGACGTCCGTGCGCGGGTTGGCCGCCAGCACGTCGAACACTTTCCAGGCCCCGTCGACCACCGCCCGCATCAGGGCCGGCTGGCCATTGCGGTAGCGTACGTTGGGGTCGGCGCCCTGCGCCAGCAGATCCTTGATTTCATCCGGATAGTCGTTGGCGACGTAGACCCACCAGTCCGACGGATTGGCGGCCTGGGCCAGCGCCGGCGTCGAAACGGCGACGCACAGCGCCAGCAGCGCGCTGCGGCAGTGTGAAACGAGGCGGTGACGGGAGAACGCAGCGCTGGCAGCCATGGGTAATCCTGATAAATTACTTTAAATAGTTGACGTTAGATTATTTCTTTATCTTATTGAAAAGATTAAAGAAATTTTCCGTTGAAGCTCGTGCCACCTCGGCCACGCTGATGCCCTTCAGGTCCGCGATCTTCTCGGCCACGTGGATCACCTTGGATGGGTCGTTGAGCTTGCCCCGGTACGGCACCGGCGCCAGGTACGGCGAATCGGTCTCGATCAGCAGGCGGTCCAGCGGCACCTTGGCGGCCACCTCGTGCACCACATGCGCGTTCTTGAACGTCACGATGCCGGACAGCGAGATGTGGAAATTCTGGTCGAGCGCGGCCTGGGCCACTTCCCAGGTCTCGGTGAAACAGTGCATCACCCCGCCGACCTCGGCGGCGCGCTCCTCGCGCAGCATCCGCACCGTGTCCTCGGCCGACGAGCGCGTATGCACGATCAGCGGCAGGCCGGTGTCGCGGGCGGCGCGGATATGACGACGGAAACGCTCGCGCTGCCAGTCCAGCGGCTCGGACAGGCGGTAGTAGTCCAGTCCGGTCTCGCCGATGGCCACCACCTTCGGGTGGGCAGCCAGGCGCGCCAGTTCCTCGGGCTCGGGGTCGGGCGTGTCCTCGTAGTCGGGGTGCACGCCGACCGAGGCCCACAGGTTCGGCTGCGGCTCGACCAGCGACATCAGGCCCGGCCATTCAGGCATGTTGACGCTGACGACCAGCGCGTGGGTCACCTGGTTGGCGGCCATCCGCTCAAGGATGGCGGGCAGGTCGGCCGCCAGCTCGGGGAAATTCAAATGGCAGTGGGAATCGACGTACATGAGACGGGGATGAGGAAAGGCGCGGCGTCCGGACGACGACCCGGACTGGCCGGATCCGCCGCCGCGCCGCGGCAGGTTACGCCTGGCAGGATAGCACCACGCGCTGCAAGGTCGCGTGGGCGAAAAGCTTGGCATTCAAGGGATGCGTGGCCAGCGCCCGCTGGCGCGTCAGCCAGCGCGCGGCCTCGGCCGCGCGCGCCGTGTTCATGCGCGCGGCGACCTCGGCCACGGCGGCGGCCAGCGCCGGGAAATAACGCACCGGCGCGCCGGCGGCGGCCAGCATCAGGTCGGTATAGAGGCGCTGCAGCGCGTCGATCCACTCGAGCGGCGGGGCCTTTTCCAGGGTTTCGGCCAGGGTGCCGACGTCGGGCGTCTGGCCCTTGGCCAGCGGGCCCACCAATTGGGACAGCCACGGCGGGCAGGCGGTCTCGGCATTCTGCGCCAGGCGCAACGCGGCCAGCGGCGCGCCACCGGCCGCGGCCAGCCATTCGCGCGCCGGCTCGACATTCTGGTCGCGCAGCCATTGCAAGGCGGTATCGGCATCGGGCGCCGGCAGCGGCAGGCGGCGGCAGCGCGACACCAGCGTCGGCAGCAGCCGGTCGGGCGCGTCGGCCACCAGGAGGAACACGGTATGCGGCGGCGGTTCTTCCAGCACCTTGAGCAAGGCGTTGGACGACACCACGTTCAGCGTGTGCGCGGGGTACAGCAGGGCCACGCGCCAGCCGCCGCGATGAGTGGCGGTGTTGAACCAGGATTCCAGCGAACGGATCTGGTCGATGCGGATTTCCTTGGACGGCGCTTTCTTGGCCGCGCCCGTGGCCGGCTCGGCCTCTTCCGCGCCCTCGGCGGCGTCGGCGCCCTCCTCGACCGCCACGGCCTCGGGCCGGATGCGGCGCAGGTCGGGATGGTTGCCGCTGGCGAACCAGGCACAGGCGGCGCAATGGCCGCAGGCCAGGCCGTCCTGCGGCGTCTCGCACAGCAGGCTGGCGGCGGCGGCATTGGCGAAATCCAGCTTGCCGATGCCGGCCAGGCCGTGCACCAGCCAGGCGTGGGCGAAGCGCTCGCGGTTGCCGAGCCAGGCCCGCGCCGTCTCCATCTGCCAGGGCAGGAACTGGGGCGCGCTCATGGCCGGGCCGCCACCAGTTGGCGCAGGCCGGCTTCCAGCTCGGCGCGGATCTCGGGAATCGCGCGGGTCGAATCGATCACGTGGATACGGTCGGGCTCGGCCGCGGCGCGCGCCTGGTAGGCCGCGCGCGTGCGTTCGAAGAAGGCGGCGCCTTCGCGTTCGAAGCGGTCGGGCTCGCGGGCGTCGGCCAGGCGCGCGCGCGCCACCGCCAGCGGCACGTCGAACAGCCAGGTGCGGTCCGGACGGCCGGCCTGCATCCAGGTTTCCAGCGCGGCCACGCGCGCCGCCCCCAGGCCGCGGCCGCCGCCCTGGTAGGCGTAGGTGGCGTCGGTGTAGCGGTCGCAGACCACCCAGGCGCCGCGCGCCAGGGCCGGCTCGATCACCTGGTGCAAGTGCTCGCAACGGGCGGCGAACATCAGCAGGGTTTCGGTATCCAGCCCCATCGGGTCGGTCAGCACCAGGGCCCGCAGCTTTTCGCCCAGCGGCGTGCCGCCGGGCTCGCGGGTGGAGACGACCTCCAGGCCCTGGCCGCGCAGGAACTCGGCGATCCACTCGCTATGCGTGCTCTTGCCGGCCCCGTCGACCCCCTCCAGCGTAATGAAGCGTCCGCGTGAGGTCATTGTTCTTGTCCTTGTGCTGGCGCCGGATCGTCGCCCGGCGTGGAAGTGGCTGCCGTCTCGGGCGTCGGCGCGGCGGCGGGCGCGGCGGGCCTGCCCGCAGGCGCCGGGCGGGGCGCCGGCGTCTGGCCCAGGATATAGCGGGAAACGTTGCGGTTGTGCTCGGACAGGTTCACCGAGAACTCGCTGGTGCCATTGCCGCGCGAGACGAAAAACAGGAACTTGTGCTGCTCAGGCTGCACCGCGGCCAGGAGCGCCGCGCGGCCGGCCGCGGCGATCGGCGTGGGCGGCAGGCCCGGGCGCGTGTAGGTGTTCCAGGGCGTGTCGGTCTGCAGGTCGCGCTTGCGGATGCGGCCCTGGTAGGCGTCGCCCATGCCGTAGATGACGGTGGGGTCGGTCTGCAGCAGCATGCCGATCTTCAGGCGGTTGGCAAACACGCCCGCGACCCGGCGGCGATCCGGGCCATGGCCGGTTTCCTTTTCGATGATGGACGCCAGCACCAGCGCTTCATACGGCGTGGACAGCGGCAGGTCGGACTGGCGCTTGGCCCAGGTGTCGTCGAGGATGCGCTGGCCTTCCTGGTACGCGCGGCGCAGCAGGTCATAGTCGGTGCTGCCCGGCGTGAAGATGTAGGTGTCGGGGAAGAACATGCCCTCCGGATGCTTGATGTCCGAGCCCAGGCGTTCCATCAGGGCCTCGTCGCTGATGTCCCCCAGCGTCTGCTTGACGTCGGGATTCTCGCGCAGCGCCTGGCGGATCTGGCGGAAGGTCCAGCCCTCCAGGAAGGTGATCTGGCGCTGGGTCATGTCGCCGCGCGCCATGCGTTGCAGCAGCAGCCAGGGCGTGTCGCCGTTGATGGCCTGGTAGCCGCCGGCCTTGATCAGCTTGTCCTGTTCGGTCAGGCGCGCCATCCAGACGAAACCCGGCTCCCAGACCGGCACGCCGGCTGCGTTCAGCGCGCGCGCGACGGTGCGCGGGCTGCTGCCCGGGTCCACCACGAAATCGATCCTGTCGGCCGACAGGGGAATGGGTCGATGCATCCAATGCCAGGCCGCGCCGACGGTCGCGGCGACGGCCAGCACGATGAGCACGAATGACCACAGGACGTAAAAACGGAGTCGCTTCTTCATAAGTCTGGGAAGTTTAATGGATCGCGCGGACCTGTCGGAGCAAAACGAGGGCCGGAGCGCGTCACGCGCCCCTTTGCCCTGCGCGGGCATCGGCCTGCGGCGATGAGAACACGGCTATCATCAAGCCTTTGATGACGAGTCACGGGCCCACGCAGCCATGCATGCTTTCCATTCTTCGATCCCGGCGCGCGCCGAAGGTTGCGCGCAATTGGCGCCGTTGGACGATTTCGCCGTTTTCAGCGCCAGCGGCGCCGATGCGCTGACCTTCCTGCACGGTCAGTTGACCCAGGACGTCACCGGACTGCCCGCCGACGCCGCCCGCCTGGCCGGCTATTGCACCGCCAAGGGCCGCCTGCTGGCGACCCTGGTGATGTGGCGCGGCGCCGCCCCGGCCGAAGATGCCCCGCAACTGTACGCCCTGGTGCGCCAGGACCTGGCCGCGGCGCTGATCAAGCGCCTGTCCATGTTCGTGCTGCGCGCCAAGGTCAAGCTGGCCCCCGCCGCGCTGCACGTGGCCGGCGTGCAGGCCGACCCGGCGCAACTGCCCGCCCTCGAAGCCGCCGCCGGCGCCCTGCCGCGCACGCCCTGGCAACGCGCCGAGCTGCCTTCCGGCACCTGGATCGCCGCGCCCTCGGCCGGCGCCGTGGCGCGCTGGTGGTGGATCGCGTCCGACGAGCAACTGGCCGCGGCCGCGCCGCTGGCCGCCGTGCTCGGGCAGGTCCCGGCCGCGCAATGGCACGCGGCCGACCTGGCCGCCGGCATTCCCTGGATCACCACGGCGACCCAGGACGTCTTCATTCCGCAGACCGTCAACCTGGACCTGATCCAGGGCGTCAGCTTCACCAAGGGCTGTTATCCGGGCCAGGAAGTGGTGGCGCGCAGCCACTACCGCGGCACCGTCAAGCGCCGCATGGCGTTCGGCACCATCGCCGATGCCGGCGTGGCCGATGCCGGGCTGGCCGGCCAGGACGTGTTCGACGCCACCCAGCCGGGCGAGCCGACCGGCCGCATCGTCGACGCGGCCCGCGGTGACGCCGGCGTGTCGGTGCTGTTCGAGACCACGCTGGCCGCGCTGCCCGAGGGCGACCTGCGGCTGGGCGCGGCCGACGGTCCGCGCATCGCCGCCGCGCCGCTGCCCTATTCCATCACGCCGTAACCTCGCCGCCGGCGGACGCGGCCCCGGCCGCGTCCAGCCAGCGCCGCAGCGCCGGATCGCGCACCTCCAGCACCTCGAACAACCCCAGCGCGCGCAGCGCCGGCAGGGCCTCCCGCATGTCGCGGGCGGCGACCTCGCGCGCGGCCGGCGCCGCCTCGGCATCGCACCACACCCGCGCGTTCAGCAGAAAGGCGCCGACCGTGCCCTTGCGCACGGTCACGCCCCCGAATTGGGCGGCGTCGCGGTCGTCCGGCAATAGGTCCTGTGCTTGCATCATGTTCTCCTGTTGATGAGCAGAGACTCACGATAGTCGCCCTCGCGCGGCAAATCTGCGGTAATTTTGACAATCAATACCGCATTTGTGCCAATCCGGAGCCCCCTTGTCCACGCGCCGCCCCTGCCCGCCCCCCGCACCCGCCGAGGCCGCGCCGCCCCTGATCGCCCCCGACCTGGCCGCCGCGCCCGATGGGCCGCCCCTGCTGGCCGTGCGGCGCCAGGACGCGGCGCTGCGCCACACCGCCACGCACCGGCATGCGCGCGGCCAGTTGTTCGGCGCCTATCGCGGGCTGCTGACGGTGGTGGCGGGCGACCGCCAATGGGTCGCGCCGCCCGCGCACGCGATCTGGATTCCGCCCGACTGCCCGCACGGGCTGCGTTCGCATGGCCCGTACGCGGGCTACAGCGTCTACCTCAGCCCCGCGGCCTGCGCCGACCTGCCGGCGGCGCCCTGCGCCCTGCGGGCGTCGGCGCTGCTGCTGGCGGCCGTCGAGCGCGCCGCCGGCTGGCCGGACGCGGCCTGGGACGCTGTCCGTATCCGCATCGCCGACGTGGTGCGCGACGAGATCCGCACCCTGCCGCGCGCCGGCGATGGCCTGACGCTGCCGCGCGACCCGCGGCTGCAGCGCCTGGCGCTGGCGTTGTCGGACGCGCCGGCCGATACCCGGCCGCTGGCCGCCTGGGCCGACGCGATCGGCATGGCGCCGCGCACGCTGGCGCGCCGCTTCCTGGCCGAGACCGGCCTGTCGCCGGGCGCGTGGCGCCAACGCGCGCGGTTGATGCGGGCGCAGGAAATGCTGGCCGCCGGCCGTGGCGTGACGGCCGCCGCGCTGGAATCGGGCTATGACAACGTCAGCGCCTTCATCGCGATGTTCAAGCGGGAATACGGCGTCACGCCCGGCCGCTACGACGGCCGGGGTCCGGTGGGAGATTGAACGGCCGGCGGCATGGCGCCGGCCCGTGCCCACGCGCCGGTTTACTCGGCGTCGGCGGCCTTGCGCGGACGGCGTGCGCGCGTGGCGGTCTTGCGCGCCGGCTTGGCCGGCGCGGCGTCGGCCGTGGCGCCATCGGCGGCCGCATTGCCCGG
>NZ_CADIJW010000093.1 GCF_902859745.1 Achromobacter dolens
CGGTGATCGCGGCCGTGGCGGCAGCGCTGGCCGCCGCGCTGGTGCGCTCGCGCAACCGCGAGCTGGGCGGACACGGCGACGCGCCGGCCGGCCACTGAGGCGTCGCGGGCGCGCCACGTCTTTTGAATTCTTTACGATTGGCCGGCAAGGCCGGGAGTAATCTGGCGACGCCCCCTTACCGGACAGGAAGCGCCGCCATGCCATTTCTTGCCAGCGCCCATCTGCTGCGCCACCGCGACGGCCATGAGGCCCGTGTCACCTTCGTCGAGCTGTTCTTCGACCTGGTCTACGTCTTCGCGGTCACTCAACTATCCCACAGCCTGCTGCACGACCTGACCCTGATGGGCGCGGTGCACACGCTGGTGCTGTGGTTCGCGGTGTGGCTGGGCTGGCAATACACCTGCTGGGTCACCAACTGGTTCGATCCCGACGCGCTACCGATGCGGCTGATGCTGTTCGGCGTGATGCTGCTAGGGCTGGTGGCCGCCGCCGTGCTGCCCGGCGCCTTCGGCGAAAACGGGCTGATCTTCGCGATCTGCTACGTGCTGATCCAGGTGGGCCGCACGCTGTTCGTGGTGCTGCACCTGGGGCCGTCGCATCCGCTGGCGCCGAATTTCCGCCGCATGCTGGGCTGGCTGTGCATCTCGGCGGTGTTCTGGATCGCCGGCGGTCTGTCTTCGGGCGACACGCGGCTGGCGTTGTGGATCGTGGCGGTGGCCTGCGAATACCTGTCGCCCATGGCCGGCTTCTGGCTGCCCGGCCTGGGCCGCTCCAGCACCCGCGAATGGACCATCGAGGGCGGCCACCTGGCCGAGCGCTGCCAGTTGTTCGTGATCGTGGCCCTGGGCGAGACGCTGCTGATCACCGGCGCGACGCTGGGCGAGCACCCGCACTGGGACATCCCCACCCTGATCGCGCTGCTGGCCGCGTTCCTGGGCACGGCGGCGATGTGGTGGGTGTATTTCGACACCAGCAGCAAGGACGGCAGCGAGGCCATCGCGCACCACGCCGATCCGGGCCGGGTTGGGGCCTACTTCCATTACGTGCACGTGATCCTGATCGCGGGCGTGATCGTCTCGGCGGTGGCCAATGAACTGGTCATCCTGCACCCGGACGGCCGCATCGTCACGGCGGCCGCCGCCGCGCTGCTCGGCGGCCCGGCGTTGTACCTGCTGGGCAACGGCATCTACAAGACAGTGGTGTATGGCCGCTTCCCGCTCTCGCATGTGGCGGGGCTGGTGCTGCTGGCCATCCTGGCGCCGATCGCGTTCGTCACCGACAACCTGATGGTCGGCGGGCTGACGACGCTGATCATGATGCTGGTGGCCGGGTGGGAAAGCGTGTCGCGGCGGCGGATGCGGGTGGCGCACTAGAGCGGCCAGGGGCCAACGGCATCGTTGCGCGCCGCATCAACGCCGCTTGCCGAACACCGACTTCGGCGCGCGGCCATGGAAGCGGGTAAACGCAGCGCTGAAATTGGCCGGGTGGCGGTAGCCGACCCGGTAAGCCGCCTGCGCCACCTGGCAGCCGGTCTCCAGCAATTCCCAGGCGCGGCGCATGCGCATCTCGGTCAGCAGCCGCATCGGGCTGTTGCCGTATAGCGCGCGAAAGCCCTGCTTGAGCTTGAATTCATTCAACCCGGTCGCCAGGCACAGGTATTGCACCGTCAGTTCGCGATCCATCTGTTCGCGCATCAGCGCATGGGCCCGCTCCAGCCGGGCAATGTCGGCCTGGCTGAACCGGCCCGCCGCTGGCGCCGGCGCCAACGCGCGCAACTGGCGTGACAGCACGGTCAATGCCTTGATGTGGATGTCCAGCGGGTCGCTGGCCCGCACCAGCTCGGCCGCGACGGCGGCCAGGTCGGCGCTGGTGCGGCCCTGCGCCAGCCGCCGCAGACCGCCAGCGCCGAACAGCGCCTCGGCCTGGGCATGGCCGGCGTAGCGGCGCAGCGCCGCCTCGCCCACCAGCAGGCGCAGTTGCGAGACGGTGCAGCCGCCCAGATAGCGGCGCTCGCCCAGGTGACGGCGGAAGGCGGTCACCGTGGTCTGGCCTCCGCGGAAATCCAACTCGGCGCCGTCCGCGCCGCGATAGGCCGAGACGCCGCCCAGGGCCAGCGTGATGACCAGCGTGCGCCCGCCATGCGCGGCGGCATTCTCCTCGATCAGGTCGTGCACGGGTGTGTATTGCGAATGCACCAGGGCCAGGCCCTCGCCCAGGTCCAGGCGGTCGGCCACGCACTCGCCCAGATCCGCCGGCAGCGCCAGCCGCGACCAGCCGGGACGGACGGCCGGACCGGGTTGGGCGAGCGTGGCGGAGATGCGCAGGGACATGGTTTCGACGGGAGGTGGCGGGTGGCGGGACGGGACCGGGATGGCGCCGGGACGGGTGCCTGAAATCGGCTCAGGCGCGGCTGCGCCGGCATGCATATGAATCCATCCGGTTCGCATATGAATGCTAATGATAGGCGTTCGCATAAAGAAATACCATCTTCGGGACGGCGCCGCGCGTCCGGCCGCCGTGACTGCTTGCACAGGAATCCCGATGAATCGCCCTCTTCCCCACCCTCGCGCCGCCTGGGTTGTGCTGTGGCTTTGCGCCACGCCCGCCGCGCTGGCGCAGACTGCCGTGCCTTCGGCGGCGCCCGCCTCCCCGCATTCTTCCGCGCCTTCCGCCGCGTCAACGCCGGTTGCCGCCGCCGCGCAACTGCCCGCCATCACCGTCACCGCCGACAAGCAGGAACGCGCCCTCGAATCGCTGCCCGGCAGCCTGTCGGTGTTCGACGGCGACATGCTCGAAAGCCAGGGCGTCGTCGACCTGGAGGGCCTGCAGCGCATCACGCCCGGGCTGACGTTCCAGCCGTTCGGCCAGGCCGGCGTCAATGCGGCCGTAATGCGCGGCCTGTCGGCCAATTTCTTTTCGTTCTCGACCTCGACCCTGCTGGTGGTGGACGGCGTGCCCACGCTGATGGCGCAGGGCTTCGACGACCAGTTGCTGGACATCGACCGCGTCGAAGTGCTGCGCGGCCCGCAATCGGCGCTCTATGGCCGCAACGCGGAAGCCGGCGTCATCAACGTCCATACCCGCCAGCCGGACGACAGCCTGCGCGGCAGCGTCTCGACCACCGTAGGCAGCCGCGACCTGCGCATGCTGCGCTTCGACCTGAGCGGGCCGATCATCGACGACACGCTCTACGCCAGCGTGGCCGGCGCCTGGCGCGGCCAGGACGGCTTCATCGACAACACCTACACGGGCCGGCGCGAGGACGACCGCGAACTGCGCAACGGCAAGCTGGCGCTGCGCTGGACGCCGTCGGCGCGCACCGACGCCACCTTGCGCTATGCGCAGATCAACTACCGCGACGGCGCCGCGCTGTGGGGCTCGCCCACGGCCTCGCGCGCCACCGTGGCGTCCGGCACGCCGAGCTGGAACCGGTCCATCGGCCGCAGCGCGTCGCTGTCGCTGCGCCACGACCTGGACGACGGCCTGCGCCTGACGTCGGTGACGGCCTGGAACGATCTGCGCGACCGCGTGCAGCAGGACACCGATTTCCAGCCCGCCGACCTGCTGCACATCGCCCGCGACCACCATTTCCGCAATCTGTCGCAGGAGCTGCGGCTGGAGGGCGCGCTCGGCCGCGCCCACTGGCTCGTGGGGCTGTACGCCGACGGCGACGACCATGACCTGCGCAACACCCAGAAGATGCCGCGCGGCCTGACCGAAAGCGTGGTGCGGCTGCGCGGCCAGTCCGGCGCCGCCTTCACCCACTGGAGCGTGCCGCTGGCCGAGCGCTGGACCCTGGAGGCCGGCGCCCGCGTCGAACGCGACGCCGTGCGCTTCACGCCGCAAGGCGACAGCGCGCGCCGCGCCGACTGGACCCGCGTCACGCCCAAGCTGGCGCTGCAATACGCCTTCGCGCCGCGCCAGCAGGTCTATGCCTCGGTCGCGGATGGCTTTCGCGCCGGCGGCTACAACGTGTTTTCGCCAGCGGCGGACTACGCCGCCTACCAGCCGGAAACGCTGCGCGCGTACGAGATCGGCGCCAAGGGCTGGCTGCCCGGCAACCGCCTGCGCTACGCCGCCGCCTTCTACGTGATGACGGTCGACAACATGCAGGTGCAGCAGATGCCGCTGCCGGGCCTGGTGTACGTCACCAACGCCGCGTCGGCGCGTTCGATCGGGGCGGAATTCGAGCTCGAATACCTGCTGGGCCGGGGCTGGTCGTTGCAGACCGGATTGGGCCTGAACCGCACCCGCTTCAGCCACTTCCGCGACGGCGCCAACGACTACAGCGGCAACCAGAACCCGTTCGCGCCGCGCCTGAACGGCCACCTGACCGCGCGCTACGACGCCCCCGCCGGCTGGTCCGCGCAGGCCTCGCTCAGCGGCACCGGCCCGGTCTACCTGGACGCCGCCAACCGCTACCGCCGCAACGGCTACGCGCTGGTCAACCTGGCCGCCGGCGTCACCGTTCGACAGGTGGAAATCGCCGCCTACGTCAACAACCTCGCCAACCGCCGCTACGACGCGGTGGGCTACCAGAACGGCATCGTCACCGTCTACAGCCCGCCACGCGAAGTTGGCCTGCGCCTGACCTGGCGCCTTTGATCGTCAACACAAGGAACCCGCCATGCCGACTTCCCCCCTGCCCCTGCAACGCTATTGGGACCTGGCCGCCGCGCCGGTCGAAACCGCCGCGCTCGACGCCGCCCTGGAACTGGACCTGTTCGCGCACCTGGTCGCGCCGGCCAGCGCCGCGCACGTCGCGCAGGCGCTGGCGCTGCGCCCCGCCGCCGCCGAGCACCTGCTGGACCTGCTGTGGAGCCTGCGCCTGCTGCACCGCATCGCCGGCGAGCCGCCGCTCTACCGCTGCGGGGTCACCGCGCGCGACCACTTCGTGGCGGGACGGCCCCACTACTGCGGCGACGCCTGGCGCTACCGGCGCCGCGCGCTGGCGCAGTCCGGCGAGCAGTTGATGCAACGGTTGCGCCAGGATCCCGCCGCAACATCCGCCGCCCCGTCCGAGGCCGGCGCATGGGCCAACGCGGCGCGCGTGCAGATCGCTCAGGAGCAACGCGCCCTGGCCGTGGCGGCGGCGCGCGAGGCGGTCGCCTGCGTGCCCGGCGCCGACGCGGCGCGCCGCATCCTCGACCTGGGCGGCGGTCCGGGCCTCATCGGCATCGCGCTGGTGCAGGACCGCCCGCAGGCCAGCGGCGTGGTGTTCGACTGGCCCGAGACCGCCGCCGTGGCGCGCGAGAACATCGCCGCCGCCGGGCTGGCGGCGCGCATGGTGGCGGTGGGCGGCGACCTGGCCACGGCCGATATCGGCGCCGGCTACGACCTGATCTGGTGCTCGTCGGTGCTGCATTTCGTGCCCGACGCCGCCGCCACGATCCGCAAGATGCACGACGCCCTTGCACCGGGCGGGCTGCTGGTGATGGCGCATGCCGAGGTCCCGGACGACGCCGACGCCGCCGCGCGCGTGTTGCGCTATTACCTGCCGATGCTGCTGCTGGGGCGGCGCGTGACGCGCCAGGGCCAGTTGGCGCAAGCGCTGCGCGCCGCCGGCTTCGCCGAAGTGCGCGGCTTCGATTCCGACCGCTTTCCGCTGGCGCCGCTGCATGTGCTGTCGGCGCGCCGGACCGCGCCATGACGCCGCGCCTGCGCCACGGCCTGGCCCAGGCCCTGTTCGGCTGGCTCAACCTGGCGCTGACCGCGCCGGGCGTCTATCTGTGGCTGGGCCTGCCGCTGGTGCTGCGCCAGCACGGCTGGTCCGGCACCGCCCTGGGCCTGTTCCAACTGGCCAGCCTGCCGACGGTGTTCAAGTTCCTGCTGGCGATGCCGCTGGACCGGCGCGGCGCGGGCCGTGGCGGCTATCGCCGCTGGACGGTGGCGCTGCTGCTGGCCTACGCCGCCGTGCTGCTGGCGCTGGGCTGGCGCGACCTGCTGAATGACGGCGTCACGCTGTTCGCGCTGGCGGCCGCCGCCGCGCTCGCCGGCACCTGGGCCGACGTGCCCGTCAACGCGCTGGCGATCCGCGTGCTGCCTGCGGCCGGCCGCGCCTCGGCGGGCGGCATCCGCTCGATGGCGCTGTGCCTGGGCGCCATCGCCGGCGGCGGCCTGATGCTGCTGGCGCAGGCGCGCTGGGGCTGGCAGGCGCCGTTCCTGATCATGGCGGGCGCGCTGGCGCTGGGCGCGGCGCTGACCTTGCTGCTGCGGGAGAGCATGGATGCCGGGCGAGCCGACGACGGCGCGATTGCCTCGCGCGACGAACACCTCGACACGAACGACGCGGCGACACTGGATGAAACAAAGGGGCAACCCCGCTCGCCCCCGCAAGCCGCCGACACCACCTCGACCACGCGCCACGCCATCGCTTACCTGCGCCTGCCCGCCAGCCGCCGCTGGCTGCCGCTGCTGGCTCTGCTGTTCCCCTTCATCGGCGCCGGCTGGTTCTATCTGAAGCCGCTGCTGCTGGACCAGGGGCTGGCGCCGCAACGCGTGGCCTGGCTGGTCGGCGTCGCGGGCGGCGCGGTGGGCGCCGTGGCCAGCATCGCGGGCGCGCGGCTGCTCAAGCGCCTGGGCGCGGGCCGCGCGGTG
>NZ_CADIJW010000094.1 GCF_902859745.1 Achromobacter dolens
CGCCGCGCCCGCAGCGCGCGGCCGGCGCGTCGCGCCTTCCTGGGCGGCGCGGTGGCGGCCTGCGGCGCCTGGCTGGCATTCAAGCCGCCATTGGGCCTGTGGCCCGCCGTTGACGAGCTGACCGCCGATGTGCGCAGCGGCACCGGCGAGCAGCGCCGCGTGGCGCTGGCCGGCGACGCCAGCGTGCAGTTGAATACGCAGACCCGCATCAACCTGTCGCGCAGCGGCCTGGCGCCGCAGATCGACCTGCTGGCCGGCGAGGTCGAGCTGGCGACGGCCGGCCAGCCCGTCAGCCTGACGGCGGGCGCCGGTCGGATCGACGCCTCGTCGGGATGCGTCAACGTGCGCTATACCGACGGCCAGGTGCGGGTGACCTGCCTGGAGGGCAGCGCCCGCGTCACGTCGCGGCAGGAGTCATTGGAACTGGCCGCCGCGCAGCAGGTCGTGTTGGGCCCGGGGGGCGCCAGCAGACCGCGGCGGGTGGACCTGGACGCGGTCACGGCGTGGCGCCGGGGCGTGCTGGAATTCAACAATGTGCCCCTGGCGCAGGTGGTCGACGAGATCAACCGCTATCGCCCCGGCCGCATCGTGCTGGTGGGCGACCGGCTGGCGGGCAGCCTGGTGCAGGCGCGCTTTTCGCTGGACCAGTTGGCCGACGCCGCGCTGCTGATTCGCGACGTGTATGGCGCCCAGGTTACGTCGCTGCCCGGCGGCATCGTGCTGCTGAGCTGAGCGCCGTGGCGCGCGTTGTCCCAAACCTGAAATATGAATTTTTTATGAAAAGGCGCAGTCGATGACGCTTTAAGCGGTCTAGGCACCCATGCGCAGAATCGCCCGGCCCGCGTCGCCTTCTTCCAGGCGCACCGGTCCCGGCGCTGCAGATGCCAGATCCGATTCCTCGAAGGAAAAGCCGTCATGCCCAGCCGTCGTCACACCCTTGTCCCCTGCCGATCCCCGCGGCGTTCGCGCCGTCCCGCCTGGCGCCTGACGCCGGTGACGCAGGCACTGGCGGTGCTGCTGGTGGCGGGCGGTTGGGGCGGGGCGGCGCAGGCCCAGCCGCGCGCCTTCAGTCCGGGTTGGTTCGCCGACAAGGGCGCGGTGCAATCGACCGCGCAGCGCACCGGCCGCATGCCCGACGGCAGTCTGGCTGGCATCGGCAACAGCGCCCGCCAGCAGGCGCAATCGCGCCAGCAGTTGCAGCGCTCGCTGGACAACCTGAATCGCACGGCGGCGGCGGTGGCCGCGCAGCAGGCGGCGCAGGCGGCGGCGCGCGCTGCCGCGGCGGCCAATGGCTCGGCCGTGCCGGACGGGCTCGCGCCGGGCGGCCTGTGGATCGCCGAGGGCGCGCAGGCCAAATGGGAGGGCGCCAACAAGCCGACCACCGGCACCGACGGCGGCCGAAAGTTGGTGACGATCGAGCAGACGCAATCGCGCGCCATCCTGAACTGGGACACCTTCAACGTGGGCCGCAACACCACGCTGCGGTTCCAGCAGAAGGCCGACGACGCGGTGCTGAACCGGGTGGTGGGCGCATCGGCGCGGCCGAGCCAGATCCAGGGTGCGATCCAGGCCGACGGCACGGTGTTGGTGGTGAACCAGAACGGCGTGATCTTCAGTGGCGCCAGCCAGGTCAACGCGCGCAACCTGGTGGTGGCCGCCGCCACCATGAGCGACGCGCAGTTCCGCGAGCGCGGCATCTACGCCGACGCCGACGGCACCATTCCCACTTTCAAGGACGCGCTCGGCAAGATCGAGGTGCAGGCCGGCGCGCGCCTGGCCACGGCCACGCCCGGCAGCGCCACGCGCGGCGGCGGCTACGTGCTGCTGGCCGGCAAGGAAGTCCGCAACGCCGGCGAGATCAGCACGCCGCAGGGCCAGGCGCTGCTGGCGGCCGGCGACAGCTTCATCATCCGCCGCGGGCAGGGCTCGGACAGCAACATCGCCTCCACCACGCGCGGCAACGAGGCGCAGGCGGCCGGCGCCGGCCTGGTGCGCAACACCGGGCTGATCCAGGCGCCGCAGGGCGATGTGACCCTGACCGCGCAGCGCGTGGAGCAGGCCGGCGTGCTGGTGTCGAGCACCTCGGTGGATGCGCGCGGCACCATTCATCTGGACGCGCGCGGCAACGGCGCGGCGGTGACGCTGGCCGATGGCGCGGTCAGCGCCATCCTGGTGGACGCCAGCCTGACGACCGCGCTGGACGGCCAGCGCGCGAGCCTGCTGCAGCCGGCCGTGGGCGGCAACACCGCGCTGATCCCCGGCGACGAATTCCGTCGCGACCTGTCGCTGCTGCGCATCAGCAGCCAGGGCACGGTGGACTTCCAGGGCGGTTCGCTGTCGCTGGCCACCGGCGGGCAGGTGGCGGTCAAGGCCGATGGCCGCGCGCTGGTGCGCGACGGCGCGCGCATCGACGTGGGCGGCGCGGTCGGCGTGATCGTGTCGATGGAGTCCAACAACCTCAAGATCAACCTGCAGGGCAACGAACAGCGCGACGCCCCGATCAACCGCGACAGCAAGCTGCTGAACAACAGCGAGGTGTGGCTCGACCGGCGCGACCTGGTGCGCCTGGCGGCGGGCAGCGGCGGCAACGATGCCGACCGCTGGTACACGGCCGGCGGGCTGCTGGAAGTGGGCGGTTACCTGGGCACGCTCGGCGTGCCGGTGAGCCACTGGCTGGCGCAGGGCGGCGTGGTGCGCTTCGATGGCGCCGAGGTGGTGACGCAGGCCGGCTCGGCCATCAACCTGTCGGGCGGCACGCTCGACGTGCAGAGCGGCGAGATCCGCCAGAGCTGGCTGCGCGGCGAGGACGGCCGCCTGTACCTGGCCGACCGCGCGCCGGGCGATCTGCTCTACAGCGGCCTGTACCGGGGCTACGAGGCGGTGTCGCGGCGCTGGGGCGAGAACGCCACGCGGCGCTTCTACAACCCGCTGATCGCGCCGCCGACGCGCTACGAATCGGGCTACACCGTGGGCCGCGACGCCGGCGCGCTGGTGGTCTCGACCCGCAACGCGGTGCTCGATGGCGACGTCATCAGCGACACTTACCAGGGCGACCGCCAGACGCGCGCGCCGGTGGCCGGCCAGGACGGCTACAGCCAGTCGCACCGCAACGCGGCGCGCGCAGCGCAGTTCGTGGTGGGCACCTACAAGCCTTATTACGACAACGCCGGCAACTTCCTGCGCTACCAGCTCGGCGCCGGCGGCGCGGCCGCCGAGGTGGTGGTGGGCCGGGATCTGGCGGGCCGCTCCGCGGGACTCGAACTGGCCGATGCGCTGCCCGCCGAGATGAAGGGCAAGGTGTTCCTGGACGCCGACCGCCTGAACGGGTTCAGCCTGGGCGCCATCCGTCTGGCGGCCACCCGGGCCGTGCGCGTGGACGCCGGCTTGCGCAGCGCCGACGGCGGCGAGATCACGCTCTATGCGCCTACTGTCGACATCAATGCGGATCTGGTCAGCCGCGGCGGCCTGATCCAGGCGGGCAACACGCTGCGCCAGCCGGGCACGGCCGGCCGGCTCGAAGATGTTTCGCTGCTGCCGACCAATAATGCCAAGGCCGCGCTGCGCGTGGCCGGCGGCGTCGTGCTGGATGCGCGCGGCGTGTGGAGCAACCTGAAGGAGGATCCGGCCGCGCAGCGCGGCCTGGCCGTCATTGACGGCGGCCGCGTGTCGCTGCGCGGCACGGGCGACGTGGCGCTGGCGGCGGGCAGCCTGATCGATGTGTCGTCGGGCGCGGCGCTGCTGACCAGTGGCGCGTTGCAGGGCGGGCGCGGCGGCAGCGTGACGCTGGAAGCCAACGCCGTCAGCACGCAGCCGGCCTCCGGCGGCAAGGTGGCGCTGGCCGGCGCGGTGCGCGGTTACGGCGTGAGCGGCGGCGGCGCCTTCAGCCTGGCCAGCGGCGGCGCCCTCGTGCTGGGCGGCCCCGCCGATGGCCTGGCGGCCGATGCGGTGCGGCTGGATCCGTCCTTGTTCCAGGCCGGCTTTGCCAGCTATGACCTCAACGGCCATGGCGGCCTGCGGGTCGCCGATGGCGCGGATATCGCCGTCGCCATGCCGGTATGGCGCATGCGTCGGGAAGGCGGCGCGCTGCCGCTCTCGGGCAGCGACCCGGCCGAGGCCCTGTTGCTGTGGACCCCGCCGCTGTACACGGAAGATCCCAAGCGCGGCAGGCTGACCCAGCGTGGCGGCGCCAGCCTGGCGCTGCGCTCGGACCGCGACGCCCTTGGCGGCGTGCTGGAGATCGGCGCGGGCGCGCGGGTGGCGGTGGATCCGGGCCAGTCGATCCGCCTTGCCGGCGGCGACCAGATCACGGTGCTGGGCCGCCTGGTGGCGCCCGGCGGCCTGATCTCTATCCTGGACACTCGGGTGGACTCGCAGCAGAACTACACGCCCAAGGCCAACGGCCGCTCGGTGTGGATCGGCGAGAAAGGCGTGCTGGACGTGGCGGGCGACAGCCACGTCGCGCTGGCCACCGACGGCCGCCGCTATGGCGTGGCGCGCGCGGGCGGCAGCATCGAGATCGGCGGCGCGCTGGACTGGGAGGCCGATGCCTACGCCCCGCGCCGGCCGATGGACCGGCACCTGATCCTGCGCCCCGGCTCGCTGCTGGACGCGTCGGGCGCGCAGGCGCTGGTGGACCTGCCCGGGCGCGGCGCCACGCTGCTGGCCTACAACGGCGGCAGCATCGTGCTGGCGTCGGCCAACAGCCTGTACCTGGACGGCGACCTGCGCGCCATGGCGGGCGGGCCGGGCGCGGCGGGCGGAACGCTGGGCGTGGCGCTGGCGCCGGCTTTCTACCAGAGGAACCTGGCCGAGGCCGCGGTGTTGACGCCGCGCGTCCTGACGCTGTCGCGGCAGAAGGGGGCCTCGCTGCTGCCCGCCGGCCTGCGTCCGGGCGAGTCTGGCGCCGACCTGCGCTATGGCGCCGGCGGCCTGGGCGTGGACCAGGTCCAGGCCGGCGGCTTCGGCAACCTGGCGTTGTTCGCGTCGGTAAGGGCCGACAGCGGCCTGACGCTGGCCATGCCCCAGAGCCTGCGCCTGTCGGGTCCGCTGATGTTGAGCCAGAGCGCGCCCGAGGGCAGCGTGGTGGCCCTGTCGGCCCCCTACCTGTTCCTGAATCACGCGGCCTACGCGCCGCCGCTGGGATCCGACAGCGTGGTGCAGGTCGGCATGGTGGCGCCGGACTGGCTCAAGCGCGGGCATCGCCTGGTGCTGGACGCCGGCATGATGGATCTGCGCGGCATGCGCGACTTGCGCAGCTTCGATGACGTCCAGGTCAACCTGGCCGGCGACCTGCGCCTGACGGGCGTGTCCGTGGGCCAGGACTTCAATGGCAACACGCTGCTGGCCGCGCCCAACCGCCTGACCATCACCGCGGCCCAGATCTATCCCGCCACCGGCAGCGGCGGCGGGATTGCGGCGGGCGAATACTACGGGCAAGGGGGCGGCAATGCGCTGAAGAATCCGGATGCGGTGCTGACGATCCGGCGCGCCACGGAGGGCATGCCCGACATGCCGTATTCCGCCTTCGGCACGGTGACGTTGTCGGGGCCCAATATCGTCCAGGGCGGCGTGGTGCACGCGCCGCTCGGCTCGATTGTCTTCATGGGGCCCGAGGGCGCGCCGTCCAGCGTGCGTTTCCTGGCCGGCAGCGTAACCTCGATCAGCGGCCAGGGGCTGGTAATGCCCTATGGCGGCACCACCGACGGTATCAAGTACCTGTACGGCGGACAGGAGATCCGGGTCGCGGGCGTGGGCGGCAATGACCTGAACGGCGCGCCGTCCCGCATGATCCAGATCAACATGAAGTCCATCGCGGCCGACGCCGGCTCGCTGCTGGACCTGTCCGGCGGCGGCGAACTGACCGGCGCCGCGTTCGTGCGCGGACGCGGCGGTTCGGTGGACGTGCTCAAGTACGCCATGGCCGACGCCAATCCCGGCTTCGGTTTCAGCAAGTCCGGCAGCGCCGTCTATGCCATCGTGCCCGGCTTCGGCGGCGACTATGCGCCGGCCACCAAGGACGCCGCCATGCCCGCGTACGGCCAGCGCGTCACCATCGGCGCCGGCGTGCCGGGGTTGCCGCCCGGCACCTACACGCTGTTGCCCGCCAATTTCGCCATGCTGCCGGGCGCGTTCCGCGTCGAGGCCGGCGCGCCGGGTGTGTTCGACGCGGCGCGGGCCGCGCCGACCCGTGGCGGTTCCTGGGTGACCACGGGCCGCATGACGGCGCCGGGCGTCGATCCGGGCGCGGTGCCCGCCAGCCAACTGCTGGTGACGCCGGGCGCCGTGGTGCGCCGCCATGCGCAATACAACGAGACCTCGTACAACGCTTTCCTGGTGGCGAACGCGGCCCGCACCGGCACGCCGTTGCCGATGCTGCCGGCTGACGCGGGCATGCTGCGCCTGAAGCTGACGCCGGGGGCGGGCCGCGAGGGCACGCCGGCCCTGGCGTTCGGCGGCGAGGCGCGCTTCGCCGCGGCGCCGGGCAGCAGCGGCGCGGGC
>NZ_CADIJW010000095.1 GCF_902859745.1 Achromobacter dolens
CGCGACGCGCCAGGCCCGCGGCCAGCGGCCCGCCGGCGTCGAGCGTGCGCGCCAGTTGCGTGGCGTCTTCGGGCAGCTCGCCCTCGGCGGCCACGGCCTGGCCGTCGGCCAGCAGCACCGCCGCGCCCTGCACGCCGCGCGAGCGCGCGACCCCGTCATGCAAGGTGTCGCGCAGGCCGAAATACTGTTCCAGCGGCTTGCCCAGGCGCAGGCCGTTCTCGATATTGCCGGCGACGCGGCGCGCCACCACTTCGACGCGGTCGGCGGTGGTGTCCACCACCAGCCGGTTCAACGCCGACAGGCTCAGCGCGCCGATCAGTGCCTGCGCCAGCAGCAGCACGGCCAGACAGGCCAGAGTGACTTCCAGTACCGGGCGACGACGCAACCCATCGAGCACTACTTGTATTGGTTCGCTACGCATGGGGCCACGCCGTCGCAAAGTATTTACACACGGGCACTAATGGTATTTACAATTAATGCAAATTGCATCCTATTTCACGCCCTTACCTCATCCGCCGCCTATCGCCCCCATGTCGTTGCGCTCGCTCCGTAGCAAGATTTTTCTACTGGTCGTAGCGCTGCTCCTGGCGGTGGCGGCATTCGTGATGCTGACCTCGCAGCGCAACGTCACCCGCACGGTGATGAACAGCGAGCGCCACGCCGTCAGCAACGTCATGGAACTGGTACTGCGCGACGCCGAGGCCCGCTGGGGCGCGCTGCTGGCCGACAAGATCTCCACCGTGCGCAGCGGCCGGCGCCAACTGATGCAGAGCGGCACCGTGGTGGCCGCGGCGCTCGGCACCTATGCCGACCTGGCCGAGCGCGGCATCATGACGCCCGGCGCCGCCAAGGGCATGGCGCGCGCCTGGATCAACCACCTCAAGCTCGACGACCGCCGCTACGCCTTCGTCTACGACGCCGACTTCCAGGTGCTGGCCAGCGGCAATCCCGACATGATCGACCGCGACCTGTCGTCGCTGTCCGACTTCAAGAACCGGCCGCTGGCGCAGGCGCTGCTGGAAGAGAGCCGCACGTCCGGCTACGGCTTCGCGATCTACCGCTGGCCGCCGTCGGCGCAGCGCGGCGATGGCGAGACGCGCTATGCGTATTTCGGTTATTTCCGCCCCTGGAACTGGGTGTTCGCCATTTCCGACAGCGCCCAGGACGTGATCGAGCAGATCCAGACGCGCCGCGAGCAGTTGGAGAATTCGGTGCGCGACACCTTGTCGAAACTGACCCTGGCGCAGTCCGGCTTCATCTTCATCGCCGCCGACGACGGCCGCATGATCGTGCCGCCGCCCGAGGCGCGCGCCGGCTTGCTGGACGCCAAGGACGGCAGCGGCGAGACCCTGCGCGCGCTGCTGGCGCGCCAGGATGGCGGCGGCAAGCTGCAGAGCCTGCGCTTCGAGGGCGGCGACGGCCCCTGGCAGATCGACAGCGCGCGCTTCGCCCCGCTGGGCTGGACCGTCGTGGCGGTGGTGCCCGAGAGCGACCTGACCGCCCCGGCGCGCGAACTGCTCAACCGCCAGGCGCTGATCTTCGTCGGCATGATGCTGGTGGCGCTGGTGTGCGCGTGGCTCGTGGCCGCGCGGATCGTGCGGCCGCTGGAAACGCTGACCCACTACGCGCGGCTGCTGCCCGAACAGGACCTGACCGCGGCATCGGCCGTGCCCGCCCACATCGCCGCCCTGCCCGACAAACACAAGGACGAAGTGGGCCGGCTGGCGGCGTCGTTCCTGTTCATGGACCGCAAGTTGCGCGAGAACGTCGCCCGCCTGATGCGCGAGACCACCGCGCGCGAGCGCTTCGAGAGCGAGCTGAACATCGCCCGCGCGATCCAGCTCGGCCTGCTGCCGGTGCCGCTGTCGCCCATTACGCGCGAGCAGATCGACCTGAACGCCGTGATGCTGCCGGCCAAGGAAGTGGGCGGCGACCTCTACGACTACTTCACGCTGCCCGACGGCCGGCTGTGCCTGGCCATCGGCGACGTGTCGGACAAGGGCGTGCCGGCGGCGCTGTTCATGGCCGTGACCCGCACCCTGATCCGCGCCACCGCCGAGGACGAGACCGACCCGGCGTTGATCATGCAGAAGATCAACAACCGCCTGTCCGAGAACAACCCGAACATGATGTTCGTCACGCTGCTGATCGGCGTGCTCGACATGACCACGGGCGAACTGAAGTGGGCCAACGCCGGCCACCTGCCGCCCGCGGTGGTGGGCGCGGACGGCGTGGTGCGGCTGCTGGAAGGCCGCAGCGGCCCGGCCTGCGGCGTGCAGGAAGACCTGACCTACCGCTGCCTGTCGACGGTGCTGGCGCCGGGCGAAATGCTGGTGGGCTACACGGATGGCATCACCGAGGCCGTCAACCCGCAGAATGCGCAGTATGGCGATCCGCGCCTGCTGGCCGTGCTGTCCAATCCCCCCGTGCCGGCGGCCAATCTCGCCAAGCGTCTGCTGGAAGACGTGCAGGCCTTTGCCGACGGCGCGGAACAATCCGATGACATCACTTTGATCGTGATCCGCCGCCCATGAAGACCTCGTTGCCCACCTTATTGCTGAGCCTGGCCCTGCTGGCGCCCGCCGCGAGCCTGGCCCAGGCGGCATCGCCCCCGGCCAGCCAACCCACGGCAGGCGCGGCCGCCGCGCCCCAGGTCTTTCCCACCAAGCCGGTGCCGCGTCCCGACGGCAAGAAATGGCGCATCGGCTATTTCGAGAGCGGCGACTACAGCGAATACCCCCGCACGCTGCGGGTTACCGTGGACGGCCTGCAGAAGCTGGGCTGGATCACCGTGCCGACCATTCCCGACGGCCTGAATGGCAAGCAGATGTGGGAATACCTGGCCGACAACGCCCGCAGCGACACGCTCGAATTCGTGCGCGACGCCTGGTGGCAGCCTGGCAACTTCGACGCCGCGCAGCGGCCGGCGGTGCGCGCCGCGATCAAGCAGCGGCTGGAGGAAAAGAAGGACATCGACCTGATCATCGCCATGGGCACGTGGGCCGGCCAGGACATGGCGGGCATGGGCGCGCCGGTCCCGACGATCGTCGCCTCGACCAGCGACGCGGTCGGCGCCCGCATCACCCGCTCGGCGCAGGACAGCGGGCTGGACAATCTGCACGCCCGCGTGCAGCCCGAGCGCTATCAGCGGCAGGTCCGGCTGTTCCACGAAATCGTGCCGTTCAAACGGCTCGGCCTGGTCTACGAAGACAGCCCTGAAGGCCGCACCTACAGCGCCGTCGACGCGGTCGAGCAGGTGGCGCGCGAGCAGGGCTTCGAGGTGCTGACCTGCAACGCGCCGTCCAACGGCATCGCGCCCGAGGCCGCGACCCGCAACGCGCTCGAATGCTATGCCAAGCTGGCGCCGAAGATCGACGCGGCCTATGTCACGGTGCACCGCGGCGTGACGCCGGTGTCGATCGATACGGTGGCCGAAATACTGCGGCAGGCGCGCGTGCCCAGCTTCTCGATGCTGGGCTCGGAAGAGGTCAAGCACGGACTGCTGCTGAGCCTGGCCCAGGCGGACTACTCGTACGTCGGGCTGTTCTATGCCGAGACCATGGCGCGCATCTTCAACGGCGCCAAGGCGCGCGAGCTGAGCCAGGTCTGGATCGACCCAGCCAAGATCGCGCTGAACCTGCAAACCGCGCGCGTCATCGGCTTCGATCCGCCCGTGGATATCCTGCTGGCGGCCGACGAAGTCTACGAGGCCCGGTAACGCCCTGTTGCCACTCCAAGGCCGGAATCCGCGCAATGGCATAAAATCCGGCTACGTGCCGTGGCGAGGGAACTAAAGCGCCAACCGGGTTACTCAACCACAGGGGCTATTGAATCTCCCATGGGCCCGATCTCGGACACGCCGGATTTATTGGCTGCATGACAATTTCATCGGTTACCCCTTCATCGCCGTTCCTCTCTCTCGAAGCCTTCGCCAAGGCGGCGGAGAGCGGGCAGGACGTGTATGTCGACGTCGCGGGCGAAAGACTCCAGGTCCTGGGCGTGGGCGCCACGCCCGGCGGGCGCAGCGTGGCATGGGTGGCGCCCAATGTCGACACCACCGAAATGTTCGCGCAGGCGCTGGCCCGCACCTTTGGCCAGGGCATCGCCAGCGCGGTGTCGCGCGAACTCGGCCTGGAACCCAACCCCGGCAAGCCACTGTCCGCGCGCACCGTCGCGCAGGCGCTCGACATGGCGCAGACCTCGCGCGACGCGCTGTCGGGCGTCGATTTCCTCACGCGTCTGGCCTTGTCCGCCACCAGCGGCGCGCCCGCCTTCCAGCAAGCCTGTGCCGACGCGGGCGTGGCGCCCGCCAGCCTCGACGCCGCCCGCCGCAGCTCGCTGGACCAGGCCATGCAGGCCCGCTTCGACCAAGCCGCCCAGTCCGGCCAGAGCCCGGTCTCCCTGGGCACCGCCGCCGCCTGGCTGCGCGACATGCTCAAGGCCGGCTAAGGCCGGCGCCAGACCGCCGCCCCCCGGATTCCGGCATGCGGAATCATGCCGCGCGCTGCTTACTTGTTTTTACATTTCTGACATCAAAAACGCGATTTTTGCCGCAAGATTTCGATTTTCGAAATATTGTGACACGCGTAAGCTGCGATAATTCGCGGCACGCCGGTAGTAACTTGTAGCTTCATACACGTTTCTTTTCGCCTCCCATGACCAACCCCAGCGATTGCACAGCCGCTTCCCCGGAAGCGGATTTGCCGCCCATTCGCGCTGACGGCGAAGGGCAGGGGTGGGACACGGGCGAGGAATACCTGTTGCGCGACCTGGTGCGGGAACACTCCACCCGGCTGCAGCGCTTCATCATCAAGCACATCGGCAACACCACCGAGGCCGAAGACCTGGCCCAACAGGCCTTTGTCGAAGCGGCCCGATCCTACCGCAGCTTTCGCGGCGAATCGCAACTGTCCTCCTGGCTCTATGGCATCGCGCTCAACCTGGTGCGCAACTACCTGTCGCGCGCGCCGGAGCGGCGCCACGATTTCGTCAGCGACAGCGTGCTGGCCGAGCACGCCAGCGGCGATCTGCCGCCCGACCGCGCGCTCGAGCAGAGCCAGACCCTGGCGTTGCTGCAGGAATCGCTGGACGAGCTACCCGAGAACATGCGCGACATCCTGCTCATGGTCGGCATCGACGAAATCTCGTACGAAGACGCCGCGGCCCTGCTGACGGTGCCCGTCGGCACCGTGCGCAGTCGCCTGTCTCGCGCACGCGCGGCGCTGCGCGACAAGCTGGCCCATAAGGGACTGCGGCTCGACGACTGAGCCGCCCGCCACTATGGCGCCCTGCCCGTTCCCGGCGCCGCCACCGGCTCGACCTGTATCACCGGCCCCTGCTGCGCGTTCGATTTGCCTTCGAGCACCGGCGTGGCCGTCGGCGTGCCATCCAGCCATTCCGAGGCGCGCACCGGGCCGCTGCTGCGGCGCAGCTCCACGTTCGGCCCGAACACGATGCGGGTGCGCTGGCCCTGCACCAGGTCGAGGTATTGGCCCGCCGTCATGCGGTCGCCACCCCAGGTGGCGTTGAGCATCGGGCCGGTGCCGGCCGCGCCGGGCGTGGCCACCACTTCGCCGTTGATCGCGACCACCTTGGGGCGGATCAGGAACAGGCGCTCGCGCCGCTGCACGGTCTTGGACTTGTTGGAGAACAGTAGCCCCAGGCCCGGGATGTCGCCCAGGATCGGCACCTTGTCGACCTGCTCGGAATTCTGGCTGCTGTTGTAGCCGCCGATCAGCAGCGTCTGGTCGTTGCCGACGATGGCCAGCGTGCTGATGTTGCTCTTGCGGACCGTGGGCAGGTTGTCGATCTGGCGTTCTTCCTGGATGCGGCCGTCCTCGATATCCACGGTCAGTTCGACGCGCGCGCCGTTCTTCGATTCGATATGGCGCGGCGTCACGCGCAGCGACGTGCCCACGGTCACCGGCGTCACGGTGGCCACGCGCTCGCCACGGGTCTGGATATAGAAGGTATCCGACAGGTCGATCATGGCGCCCAGGTTGTCGGCCGTCAGGATCGACGGCTGCGACAGGATGTTGGCCTGGCCCTTGGTCTGCAGCGCCCGCAATCGCGCGGCCAGGGTGTTGCCCACGCTCACGCCGATGGTGCCGGGCGACAGCGCCGCGCCGCTTTCCAACGGCAGGCCGCCGCTGGGGCTCAGGCCCAGGTTGCCATAGCCGAAGGTGGTGGAGCCGGCGCGCGCGCCCCAGGTCACGCCCAGCTCGCTGACAAGGTCGGAGTTGACGTCCACGATCATGGCCTCGATCTCGACCAGCGTGCTGGGCAGGTCGAGTTGCTCGATCAGGCTGCGGTAGATGGGAATGCGGTCCGGGATGTCCTGCACGATGATGGCGTTCAGGCGCGCATCGGCCTGCACGGTGGGCTCGCGCAGGCGCAGGCCCGTCTTGCCCGCGCTGGCGGGCGCGGCCGGCTGG
>NZ_CADIJW010000096.1 GCF_902859745.1 Achromobacter dolens
CGCGCTGGCGGCGCGCCAGCCGCCCAGCGCCGCCAGCGCGCCGCCGGCGGCCAGCCCCTGCACGAAGCGGCGGCGGGTGGGAATAGGGAAGGTTTTCATGAGGGATCCGCGGCGGCGTTATTGCACCGACAC
Organism: Achromobacter dolens; assembly: GCF_902859745.1. Classification (GTDB taxonomy): domain Bacteria; phylum Pseudomonadota; class Gammaproteobacteria; order Burkholderiales; family Burkholderiaceae_B; genus Achromobacter; species Achromobacter dolens. The sequence continues at coordinate 133 of NZ_CADIJW010000096.1, forward strand.
CGCGCCCTTCATGCCGGCGGCGTAGTGGCCGGGCTCCAGGCAGCCGAAGGACACGGTGCCGGCGCGGTCGAACTTCCAGACGATCTGGCCGCTCTTGCCGCCGTCCAGCGACACGGCGTTGGCCTCTTCGTGGCGCATGCCGGGGTCCTTCATCATCATGGCGTAGTGGGCCTGCAGGTCGGCGTCGCTGCCCAGCACCATTTCATGGCGGATGCGGCCCGAGTTGCGCACGTTGAAGCGCACGGTCTCGCCGGCCTTGACCTGCACCTGCGCCGGCGTGAAGCGCATGGCGTCGGTCATGTCGATGTCGATGCTGCGGGTGACGCGGGCGGCGTCGCCGGGCGTGCCGATGGGGGCGGAGGCCGCCGGCATGGCGTGGCCGGCGTGTTCGCCATGGGCGCCGGCCGCGAAGGCGGTGCCGGTGCCGAGCAGGGCGGCCAGGGCCGTGATCTGGGTGATGCGGAGCAAAGTGCCGTTCATGCTGTTCCCTTGATGGGGGTTGACCATGAGGGGCACTTTAGGAAAACCGGGGTGACCCGGTTCTGTCGCGAAGATTACTTCTTTGTAATGTGGCCGCCGGCGGTGTTCGGGTCCGACCCGCGCAGGGTGATGCCGACTACGGTGCCGCCGGGGCCGGAGGCCGCGTCGACCTCGCCGCCGTGCATGCGGGCGATGGCGCGCACGATCGCCAGGCCCAGCCCGTGACCCTCGCTGCGCGGCGCGCGCGCCTGGCCCGAGCGGAAGAAGCGGTCGAAGATGCGCGGCAGGTCGGCCTCGGGGATCGGCACGCCGGGGTTGCGCACCTCGACCCGCGCGCCGGCCGGCCGCGGCTGGCAGGCCAGCACGATCTCGCCGCCGCGCGGCGTGGCCTTGATGGCGTTGGAGATCAGGTTGGCCAGCGCGCGGCGCACCAGCCCCGGATTGGCGGCGACGACGGCGTCGCCGTCGCAACGCAACGTGACGCCCCTGTCTTCCAGCGCCGCCTCGTAGAAGTCGGCGACGCGCCGGGCTTCGGCGGCCAGTGATACCGGCGCCAGGTCGGCGGCGCGTTCGCCACGGTCGGCGCGCGCCAGGAACAGCATGTCGTTGACCAGCGTTTTCAGGTCTTCCAGCGTCTCCAGGTTGGATTCCAGCGCATCGCGCAACTCGGCCGCGTCGCGGCCGCTGGACAGGGTCACCTGGGTGCCGTTGATCAGCGTGGCCAGCGGCGTGCGCAGCTCGTGCGCGACGTCGGCGTTGAAGCCTTCCATCTGCTGGTAGGCGGCCTGCAGGCGCTCCAGCGTGCGGTTGAACGACAGCACCAGCTCGTGCAGCTCGCGGTCGGTGTCGCGTAGCGGCAGGCGCACGGCCAGGTTGTCGGGCTGGATGCGGGCGGCCTGTTCCGACAGCCGCCGGGTGGGCGCCATGCTGCGGCGCACGGCCCAGGCCGCCAGGACCACCGTGGCGCCCACCCACAGCGCGCAGATCAACGCCAGCGCCGTGCCGTAGGCGTACAGGAATTGCGAGCTGGTGCGGGTGCTGACCGCCACCGTCAGGTGCGCGCCCGGCAGGATGCGGTCGTCGACCGCGACGCGCAGGCCGCGCATGCGGCTGCCGTCGGCCAGTTGCAGCAGCACCTGCCGGCCGGGCAGCGTCTGCAGCGTCTCGGGCGCATCGCCGCCGTAGACCGGATGGCCTTGCGCATCGACGATCCAGATGCCTAGCTGGCTCTGGCCGGTGCGCATGTCGTCGAACGTGGCGGCCAGGTCGTGCAGGCCGCGCGCGTTGTTCTGCATGTCAATCAGGTGGTTGATGAGCTCCAGCTTGCCGCTGACCTCGGTGATCTCCTGGCGTTCGACCTCGCGCTTGAGGGCCCAGAACAGGGTGGCGCCGGCCAGGCTGGAGACCAGCAGGGCGATGGCGCCCAGCAGCAGGGTCAGGCGCGCCTGCATCGAGCGCACGCGCGGAGCTTTCATTCGCGCGCCGGCTCCGGCCGCGATTCGAGCACGTAGCCCATGCCGCGCACGGTGTGCAGCAGCTTGGCCTCGAACGGGTCGTCCAGCTTGCTGCGCAGGCGCCGCACGGCCACGTCGATGACGTTGGTGTCGCTGTCGAAGTTCATGTCCCAGACCTGTTCGGCCAGCGTGGTGCGCGACAGCACCTGGCCCTGGCGCCGCAGCAGCAGGGCCAGCAGGTTGAATTCCTTGGCGGTCAGGTCCAGGCGGCGGCCGCCGCGCGCGGCCTTGCGGCGCGCCAGGTCCAGTTCCAGGTCGGCCAGGCGTAACACGGTGGGCTCCTGCGAACGGCCGCGCCGCAGCAGGGCCTGCACGCGCGCCAGCAGCTCGGAGAAGGCGAAAGGCTTGACCAGGTAGTCGTCGGCGCCGCCTTCGAGTCCGCGCACGCGGTCCTCGACGGCGTCGCGCGCGGTCAGCATCAGGATCGGGGTGTCCTTGGTGGCGCGCACCGCGGCCAGGATGCCGAAGCCGTCCACGCCGGGCAGCATCACGTCCAGCACGATCAGGTCGTGGGCGCCTTCCAGCGCCAGGTGCAGGCCGTTGACGCCGTCGCGCGCCAGGTCGACGACGTGGCTTTGCTCCGACAACCCTTTCTTGAGGTAATCGGCCAGCTTGGGTTCGTCTTCGATGACCAGGATGCGCATGGCGGGAAATTTACCATCCGCGCCGCGATTGCGGCGCGGATCCTGCCCGCTGCGCGCGTTGCGCGTGTAGCGTTCAGGCGGACGGATCGACGGCGATGCGGTCGGGCGGGAAGCGCAGCGCGAACACGCTGCCCTTGCCGGGTTCGCTGGTGATGAGCAGTTCGGCGTCGTGGCGCATGGCGATGTGCTTGGTGATCGCCAGCCCCAGCCCGGTGCCGCCGACGGCGCGCGAGCGGCCGCGGTCGACGCGGTAAAAGCGTTCGGTCAGGCGCGGGATATGGCGGGCGGGAATGCCGATGCCGGTGTCCTGCACGCTGTAGCGGCCGCTGCCATCGGCCTCGCGTTCCCAGCGCACGGTGATGGTGCCGCCGTCGGGCGTGTAGCGCACGGCGTTGGTCAACAGGTTCGACAGCGCCGAGGTCAGCTCGGTCTCGGCGCCCAGCACGTCGAGCGTTTCGTCGATGTGCCATTCGATGACATGGCGCCCGCCGGACAGGGCCTCGATCTGCTGGCGCGCCTTCTGCAGCAGCGCGCCCATGTTGACCGCGCGCGGGTCGCTGCCCGGCGACGATTCCAGCGTCGACAGCGTCAGCAGATCCTCGACGATGGCCTGCATGCGCTGGGCCTGCTCGTGCATCATATCCAGGTACTGCGCGCGCTGCTCGGGCGGCAGGGCGTCGGCGGGCATGTCGCGCAGCGTTTCCAGGAAGCCGGCCAGCACCGTCAGCGGCGTGCGCAGTTCGTGCGAGACGTTGGCGACGAAGTCGCGGCGCGTGGTTTCCAGGCGCTCGATCTGGGTGACGTCGCGGGTGATGAGCAGGCGCTGGTTGCTGGCGTAGGCCGTCAGTTGCATCATCATCAGCCGTTCCTGGCCGTTCTGGCCCAGGCGCACCAGGATCGGGTCGGGCCACGAGGAACGGTGGGCGTACTCGACGAATTCCGGCGCGCGCAGCAGGTTCAGCAGGTTGTGGCCGCGGTCGGCCGGCAGGCGCAGGCCCAGGTGCTGGCGCGCCATGCGGTTGCACCAGTCGATCTGGAAGTCTTCATTGAGCGTGACCGCGCCGTCGGGCAGGGCCTGGGCGGCCGCCAGCATGCCCTGCATGGTGTCGCGTGTCTCGGCCAGCTCGCGGGCGCGGGCCCGGGTGTAGCGGTAGAGGGGGGCGAGGATATCGTCCCAGGGGCCGACCGAGGCGGGCGGCGAGGTGTCGGGATGCCTGGCCCAGTGCGACACCAGGTGCAGGCGCCAACTTCGCCACAGCAGCATGGTGGCCAGCGCGGCGCTGAACAGCACCCAACCGGCCGGATCTCCAATGAGCCATTGCGCCAATAGCGCGATCGCCGCCCACAGGGCGACCAGGATAAGGGTGCGCAGCCAGATCATCGTGCGGGAGTTTTACCGCGCCGGGACCTGTGCCGTAAACCGGTAGCCGCTGCCGCGCACCGTTTCCACATGGGCGTCGTGGCCGCTGGGCTCCAGCGCCTTGCGCAGCCGGCGGATATGCACGTCGACGGTGCGTTCCTCGACGAAGACATGATCGCCCCAGACCTGGTCCAGCAGTTGCGAGCGCGAGAACACGCGTTCCGGGTGGGTCATGAAGAAGTGCAGCAGGCGGAATTCGGTGGGGCCGATCTGCAGCGACTGGCTGTTGCCCGACAGGCGGTGCGTGACGGGGTCCAGCTTGAGGCCGCCGACGTCGATCACGTCGTCGGTCAGTTGCGGCGCGCGGCGGCGCAGCACGGCCTTGATGCGGGCCATCAGCTCCTTGGGCGAGAAGGGCTTGGTGATGTAGTCGTCGGCGCCGGCTTCGAGGCCGTCGACCTTGTCCTGCTCGGAACCCTTGGCGGTCAGCATGATGACCGGCACGGCGCGGGTGCGCTCGTCGTTGCGCAGCTTGCGCGCCATGGCCAGGCCGGAGGTGCCGGGCAGCATCCAGTCCAGCAGGATCAGGTCGGGCAGTTCGGCGCGGATCAGCGTCTGGGCCTGGTCGGCGTCGAAGGCGCGCAGCACTTTATGGCCGGCGAAGGACAGGTTGACGGCGATCAGTTCCTGGATTGCGGGTTCGTCTTCGACGACGAGGATGGTGCTGGACATGGCGAATAGGGCACGCTTCGGAGCGCCGGCGCGGCGCGAACATTGCGATAGTATGGCCGCAATATTTCAGGTATGTGACCGCACGGTGCCTTGCGCCGCCCGCGGGCGGCATCCGGCGGGCCCCGATAGGCTACCATTGGACGATATATCGGGAATTCACCATGCAAAACCCCTCCGAATCGCAACATTCCGCGGATTCCGCGTCCCAATCGACGCATTTCGGCTTCCAATCGGTGCCGGAAAGCGAAAAAGCCCGCAAAGTCGCCGAAGTCTTCCATTCGGTGGCGCAGCGCTACGACATCATGAACGATTTCATGTCGGCCGGCCTGCACCGCGTCTGGAAGGCCTTCACCATCGGCCGCGCCGCCATCCGCCCCGGCATGAAGGTGCTGGACATCGCCGGCGGCACCGGCGACCTGGCCAAGGCTTTCGCCAAGCGCGCCGGCCCCACCGGCGAGGTCTGGCTGACCGACATCAACGATTCCATGCTGCGGGTCGGCCGCGACCGCCTGGCCGACGCCGGCCTACTGGTGCCCACGGCCGTCTGTGACGCCGAGCGCCTGCCGTTCCCGACGGGGTATTTCGACCGCGTCAGCGTGGCTTTCGGCCTGCGCAACATGACCCACAAGGACCGCGCGCTGGCCGAGATGACCCGCGTGCTCAAGCCGGGCGGCAAGCTGCTGGTGCTGGAATTCTCCCGCATCGCCAAGCCGCTGGCGCCGGCCTACGACTGGTACTCCTTCAACGTGCTGCCCTGGCTGGGCAAGACCGTGGCCAAGGACGAGGCCAGCTACCGCTACCTGGCGGAATCGATCCGCATGCACCCCGACCAGGAAACCCTGGCGAACATGCTGCGCACCGCCGGCCTGGAGCGGGTGGAGTACTTCAACCTGACGGCCGGCATCGCCGCCCTGCATGAGGGCGTGCGCCTGGGCTGACCTGCCCTGGGTCCGATACGGCTTTTCTTTGCCCCGGGGGGAACTTGTGGGGCGACGGCTTGTCCGTTATTCTTACGTCATTCAGATTATTGTAAGAAAGTCGCGCTGAACGGCCGCACGATCCGTGCGGCTTTCCGCTGCTCGGGGCAGCGGGAAGCGCGGGTACGAGGGAGCAAATCCATGACCAAATTCTGTTTCTCGCGGTTTGTCGCCGCGGCGCTCATCGCCATCTCCGGCGCTGCGCTGGTGACGGCGTCGTTTGACGCCGAAGCCCGCCGCGCCGGCGGCGGCAGCAGCGTCGGCCGCCAATCCTCCAATGTGACCCAGCAGCGCCAGGCGACCACGCCGCCGACCGCCGCCAGCAACACCGCGGGCGCCACCGCGGCGCCGGCCGCCGGCGCCGCCAC
>NZ_CADIJW010000097.1 GCF_902859745.1 Achromobacter dolens
GGCGACGAATCTGCCGCAGGGCAGCAAGGCGGTGAGTCAGCGATGATTCTCTCGAACCGGCGGTCAGCGAATTTTGCGTAAGTCGGTGCAAATCAGGCAGAAGCCAGTTGCGCGATCTGCAAAAATTGTGCTATAGTCTTGGGCTTGGCTGGTGATGGCGAATCAGGGTTTACCCGATAGGGTGGTCTGAACAATGTTGCAAGCCGACTGGGCGGTAACCAACCTCTGGAGCGATCCGGAGCTGCTGCGAAGTGAAGCAATTCACAAAGCGGCGGGGTTGCAGGATAGGATGCAAATTAGGCAAAAGCCGGTTGCATAATCTGCAAAAGTTGTGTTATAGTTTCAGGCTTGGCAGTTACCGAAAACTTAGGGTTAACCCTGATATTTCGATAGCTGCTAAAGAGAAAGCCGGGTGCGAACCTGGTGAGACCTGAAGAGGTCGTAGGCAAGACAGCGAAGCGAAGTGAAGCAAGCAACGCTGACTTGACAAACGATAAAAACTTCTTCATAATCTCGTTTCTCTGCTGCTGACACAGCGATCGATGCGAAAGCGAAATCGCCGAAGAAGGCAGAAGATGCAGTAAGTAGTACAGAATTTAGCAGTACCGCTCTTTAACAATTAAACAACCGATAAGTGTGGGCGCTTGATGCGAGTGCGCAGTGGCTGGTTTTTAAAACCCGTCACAAGCACAATGAAATCAAGTGCTCACTAGAAGTGAAGTACCTTAGATGTCAAGTCTAAGCACATACCTCACTTCCTTTGAGTAGCGACGTATGACTCGGTTCTTCGGAACTAAGAAATACGAAACAAATACAGAGATTAAACTGAAGAGTTTGATCCTGGCTCAGATTGAACGCTAGCGGGATGCCTTACACATGCAAGTCGAACGGCAGCACGGACTTCGGTCTGGTGGCGAGTGGCGAACGGGTGAGTAATGTATCGGAACGTGCCCAGTAGCGGGGGATAACTACGCGAAAGCGTAGCTAATACCGCATACGCCCTACGGGGGAAAGCAGGGGATCGCAAGACCTTGCACTATTGGAGCGGCCGATATCGGATTAGCTAGTTGGTGGGGTAACGGCTCACCAAGGCGACGATCCGTAGCTGGTTTGAGAGGACGACCAGCCACACTGGGACTGAGACACGGCCCAGACTCCTACGGGAGGCAGCAGTGGGGAATTTTGGACAATGGGGGAAACCCTGATCCAGCCATCCCGCGTGTGCGATGAAGGCCTTCGGGTTGTAAAGCACTTTTGGCAGGAAAGAAACGTCGTGGGTTAATACCCCGCGAAACTGACGGTACCTGCAGAATAAGCACCGGCTAACTACGTGCCAGCAGCCGCGGTAATACGTAGGGTGCAAGCGTTAATCGGAATTACTGGGCGTAAAGCGTGCGCAGGCGGTTCGGAAAGAAAGATGTGAAATCCCAGAGCTTAACTTTGGAACTGCATTTTTAACTACCGGGCTAGAGTGTGTCAGAGGGAGGTGGAATTCCGCGTGTAGCAGTGAAATGCGTAGATATGCGGAGGAACACCGATGGCGAAGGCAGCCTCCTGGGATAACACTGACGCTCATGCACGAAAGCGTGGGGAGCAAACAGGATTAGATACCCTGGTAGTCCACGCCCTAAACGATGTCAACTAGCTGTTGGGGCCTTCGGGCCTTGGTAGCGCAGCTAACGCGTGAAGTTGACCGCCTGGGGAGTACGGTCGCAAGATTAAAACTCAAAGGAATTGACGGGGACCCGCACAAGCGGTGGATGATGTGGATTAATTCGATGCAACGCGAAAAACCTTACCTACCCTTGACATGTCTGGAATGCCGAAGAGATTTGGCAGTGCTCGCAAGAGAACCGGAACACAGGTGCTGCATGGCTGTCGTCAGCTCGTGTCGTGAGATGTTGGGTTAAGTCCCGCAACGAGCGCAACCCTTGTCATTAGTTGCTACGAAAGGGCACTCTAATGAGACTGCCGGTGACAAACCGGAGGAAGGTGGGGATGACGTCAAGTCCTCATGGCCCTTATGGGTAGGGCTTCACACGTCATACAATGGTCGGGACAGAGGGTCGCCAACCCGCGAGGGGGAGCCAATCCCAGAAACCCGATCGTAGTCCGGATCGCAGTCTGCAACTCGACTGCGTGAAGTCGGAATCGCTAGTAATCGCGGATCAGCATGTCGCGGTGAATACGTTCCCGGGTCTTGTACACACCGCCCGTCACACCATGGGAGTGGGTTTTACCAGAAGTAGTTAGCCTAACCGCAAGGGGGGCGATTACCACGGTAGGATTCATGACTGGGGTGAAGTCGTAACAAGGTAGCCGTATCGGAAGGTGCGGCTGGATCACCTCCTTTCAGAGCTTAGTGCTCGTGTTAAGCGTCCACTCTTATCGGTTGTTTGATATAGCTGGGATCGGTTGTGGGCTTGGGTAGAGGGACTCCTCCCTGTGTCCATGACTTCTGACTACTGATCCGAGAAGGTTTTGGGTCTGTAGCTCAGTCGGTTAGAGCACCGTCTTGATAAGGCGGGGGTCGTTGGTTCGAATCCAACCAGACCCACCAAGTATTCGCAGGTAGAGATGCCGTGAATATGGGGGTGTAGCTCAGCTGGGAGAGCGCCTGCTTTGCAAGCAGGATGTCATCGGTTCGATCCCGTTCACCTCCACCAAGACCTGCGCCTGGTGGGATGTAGAGGCTAACTCATAGCGTCGTGCGGATAATATCTGCCCGGTCTTATGAGTTGGGTTTTACTCAACAGCTATATTCGTTCTTTAACAATCTGGAAGAAGCACAACGAAATGTGCTCATCGAGTAATCAGCTTGCTGATGAAGATGGGTACGGGTTGTGATTGCATTAATTTTGTTCCAAGTTCTCAAGACTGGGGTGAATAACCTCAGACTGCTTTGAAACTTATGAACGGCACAAACGCTAATACTCAGGTCCTATAGCCTACAGCGTTATAGGATCAAGCGACTAAGTGCATATGGTGGATGCCTTGGCGATCACAGGCGATGAAGGACGTAGTAGCCTGCGAAAAGCTGCGGGGAGCTGGCAAACAAGCTTTGATCCGCAGATATCCGAATGGGGAAACCCACTCCGCAAGGAGTATCCCTGACTGAATACATAGGTCAGTGGAAGCGAACCGGGTGAACTGAAACATCTCAGTAGCTCGAGGAAAAGAAATCAACCGAGATTCCGAAAGTAGTGGCGAGCGAAATCGGAAGAGCCTTCACGTTTTAGCATGCAAGATAGTCGAACGGAATGGAAAGTCCGGCCGTAGCAGGTGATAGCCCTGTAGACGAAATTTTGTGTGTGGAACTAAGCGTGAGAAAAGTAGGGCGGGACACGTGAAATCCTGTTTGAAGATGGGGGGACCATCCTCCAAGGCTAAATACTCGTGATCGACCGATAGTGAACCAGTACCGTGAGGGAAAGGCGAAAAGAACCCCGGAAGGGGAGTGAAATAGATCCTGAAACCGTATGCATACAAACAGTAGGAGCCTCCTTGTGGGGTGACTGCGTACCTTTTGTATAATGGGTCAGCGACTTACATTCAGTGGCAAGGTTAACCGAATAGGGAAGCCGTAGCGAAAGCGAGTCCGAATAGGGCGATTCAGTCGCTGGGTGTAGACCCGAAACCAGATGATCTATCCATGGCCAGGTTGAAGGCACGGTAACACGTGCTGGAGGACCGAACCCACTAATGTTGAAAAATTAGGGGATGAGCTGTGGATAGGGGTGAAAGGCTAAACAAATCTGGAAATAGCTGGTTCTCTCCGAAAACTATTTAGGTAGTGCCTCAAGTATTACTGCGGGGGGTAGAGCACTGTTATAGCTAGGGGGTCATGGCGACTTACCAAACTATGGCAAACTCCGAATACCCGCAAGTACAGCTTGGGAGACAGAGCACCGGGTGCTAACGTCCGGACTCAAGAGGGAAACAACCCAGACCGCCAGCTAAGGTCCCAAATTATCGCTAAGTGGGAAACGAAGTGGGAAGGCATAGACAGTCAGGAGGTTGGCTTAGAAGCAGCCATCCTTTAAAGAAAGCGTAATAGCTCACTGATCGAGTCGTCCTGCGCGGAAGATGTAACGGGGCTAAGCGATAAACCGAAGCTGCGGGTGTGTACTTTGTACACGCGGTAGGAGAGCGTTCTGTAAGCCTGCGAAGGTGGCTTGTAAAGGCTGCTGGAGGTATCAGAAGTGCGAATGCTGACATGAGTAGCGATAAAGGGGGTGAAAAGCCCCCTCGCCGTAAGTCCAAGGTTTCCTGCGCAACGTTCATCGGCGCAGGGTGAGTCGGCCCCTAAGGCGAGGCAGAGATGCGTAGCTGATGGGAAGCTGGTTAATATTCCAGCACCGTCGTACAGTGCGATGGGGGGACGGATCGCGGAAGATCATCAGGGTGTTGGATGTCCCTGTTGACGTATCGAAGATGGCGCTTAGGCAAATCCGGGCGCGTAAATCAAGGGTACGGCACGAGCGAGCATTGCTTGCGAAGTGATTGGAAGTGGTTCCAAGAAAAGCCTCTAAGCTTCAGCTGTACGAGACCGTACCGCAAACCGACACAGGTGGACGGGATGAATATTCCAAGGCGCTTGAGAGAACTCAGGAGAAGGAACTCGGCAAATTGATACCGTAACTTCGGGAGAAGGTATACCCCGGTAGTGTGAAGCGCCTGCGCGCTTAGCATGATGGGGTCGCAGAGAATCGGTGGCTGCGACTGTTTATTAAAAACACAGCACTCTGCAAAGACGAAAGTCGACGTATAGGGTGTGACGCCTGCCCGGTGCCGGAAGGTTAAGTGATGGGGTGCAAGCTCTTGATCGAAGCCCCGGTAAACGGCGGCCGTAACTATAACGGTCCTAAGGTAGCGAAATTCCTTGTCGGGTAAGTTCCGACCTGCACGAATGGCGTAACGATGGCCACACTGTCTCCTCCTGAGACTCAGCGAAGTTGAAGTGTTTGTGATGATGCAATCTACCCGCGGCTAGACGGAAAGACCCCATGAACCTTTACTGTAGCTTTGCATTGGACTGTGAACCGGCCTGTGTAGGATAGGTGGGAGGCTTTGAAGCGTGGTCGCTAGATCACGTGGAGCCATCCTTGAAATACCACCCTGGTTTGTTTGCGGTTCTAACCTTGGTCCGTTATCCGGATCGGGGACAGTGCATGGTGGGCAGTTTGACTGGGGCGGTCTCCTCCCAAAGTGTAACGGAGGAGTTCGAAGGTACGCTAGGTACGGTCGGAAATCGTGCTGATAGTGCAATGGCATAAGCGTGCTTGACTGTGAGACTGACAAGTCGAACAGGTGCGAAAGCAGGACATAGTGATCCGGTGGTTCTGAATGGAAGGGCCATCGCTCAACGGATAAAAGGTACTCTGGGGATAACAGGCTGATACCGCCCAAGAGTTCATATCGACGGCGGTGTTTGGCACCTCGATGTCGGCTCATCTCATCCTGGGGCTGTAGCCGGTCCCAAGGGTATGGCTGTTCGCCATTTAAAGAGGTACGTGAGCTGGGTTTAAAACGTCGTGAGACAGTTTGGTCCCTATCTGCCGTGGGCGTTGGATACTTGACGGAGCCTGCTCCTAGTACGAGAGGACCGGAGTGGACGTACCTCTGGTGTACCGGTTGTCATGCCAATGGCATTGCCGGGTAGCTAAGTACGGAAGAGATAACCGCTGAAGGCATCTAAGCGGGAAACTCGTCTGAAGATTAGGTATCCCGGGGACTTGATCCCCCTAAAGAGTCGTTCGAGACCAGGACGTTGATAGGTCGGGTGTGGAAGCGCAGTAATGCGTTAAGCTAACCGATACTAATTGCTCGTGAGGCTTGATCCTATAACACTGATGGTTATGACCTGGTGATATAGCGTTCCAAGTGTCGTTCAATACAAAATCTGGCTGCCCCGTCAGCAGCCAGCCAACACCAATTACACCCACTGTGCGTTGATCATCGAGTCACACTCTGATCGCCACACGTTGCGCTTCTTCCAAGATTGGAGCGGTTGTCCCCAAAGACAATCTCTCAACCCGTTACGCCTGACGACCATAGCAAGGTGGTACCACTCCTTCCCATCCCGAACAGGACAGTGAAACGCCTTTGCGCCGATGATAGTGGACGGACGTCTGTGAAAGTAGGTCATCGTCAGGCTTTTATTGCTCA
>NZ_CADIJW010000098.1 GCF_902859745.1 Achromobacter dolens
CCCACATCTGTCCCTACAATGCAAAACACCCGATGAAGTTCATCGGGTGCTCAGTCCGTAATCGCTACGGATACCGTCCCGTAGGTGTCAACCTAGGGCAGGACGGGTCAGCAACAACCACAAGATACTCGCCCCTGCCAACAAACTGTAGGCAAGCACGCCACGAAAACCACCCGCCCCAGCAGCCGCCAACGGGCGTCTCAAGAACTCGAACAACAACCGCCCCAGCCCAACAACGCCTACAACTCCACCTGCATCCCCATCTCCACGACCCGATTCGCCGGAATCTTGAAAAACTTCGTGCTCCGCGTCGAATTGCGCGCCATGAACGAGAACACCGCCCGCCGCCAGCGCCACAGCGCCGGCTTCCTGGCCGCCACCACCGTCTGCCGCGAAAGGAAATAGGACGTGCGCATCGGCTCCAGATCCAGCTCCGGATACGCCTCGGCCACCAACCGCAGCGCCTCCGGCACATCCGGATCTTCCTTGAAACCGTAGTTGATCGTCGCCGCCCAGCTCGACGCGCTCATCTTCTGCACCGTGAAGCGCTCGTCCTCGGACACATAGGGCACGTCGGCTACCCGGATCGTCAGGAACAGCACATGGTCATGCAGCACCTTGTTGTGCTTGAGGTTGTGCAGCAGCGCCGGCGGCACGTTGCCCGAATTCATCGTCATGAAGATCGCCGTGCCCGGCACCCGCGACGGCGGATAGGCCTCCAACTGCTCCATGAACTCCTTGAGCGGCTGGCGATCGCGCTGCTGCATGTCCGAGAGCAGCCGGCGGCCCCGGCGCCACGTCATCATCAGCGTGAACACCACGATCGCCACCACCAGCGGTAGCCAGCCGCCTTCATGGATCTTGAACACGTTGGCCGAGAACAGCAGCACATCGAACAGCAGCAACAGGCCCAGCACCACGAACCACAGCATGCGCTTGGCGCCCGTGGTGCCGCGCGGCAGCACCGCGAACGCCAGCACCGAGGTCGTCAGCATCGTCCCCGTCACCGCGAAACCGTAGGCCGCCGCCAGGTTGTCCGAATTGCGGAACACCAGCACCAGCACCAGCACCGCGCACAACAGCAGCGCATTGACCTGCGGCAGATAGATCTGGCCCTTCTCCACCGCCGACGTATGCAGGATCTGCATGCGCGGCCAGAAGCCCAGTTGCACCGCCTGGCGCGTCACCGAGTACGCGCCGGAGATCACCGCCTGCGACGCCACGATGGTGGCCACCGTGGCCAGCGCCACCAGCGGCGCCAGGCCCCATTCCGGCGCCATCATGAAGAACGGATTGCGGATCGCGCCGGGATCGCGCAACAGCAGCGCGCCCTGGCCGAAATAGCACAGCGTCAACGCCGGCAGCACCATGCTGAACCAGGCGCTGCGGATGGCCGGGCGGCCGAAGTGGCCCATATCGGCATACAGGGCCTCGGCGCCCGTCAGCGCCAGCACCACCGCGCCCAGCAGCACGAAACTGATCCACGGGAACTCGACGATGAAACGCAGGCCCCACATCGGATTGAGCGCCGCCAGCACCTCGGGCGTCTGCCAGATCTGCCAGCCGCCCAGCGCGGCCAGCGTGCCGAACCACAGCAGCATCACCGGCCCGAACAGCTTGCCCATGGCGCCCGTGCCATGCGACTGGATCGCGAACAGCGCCACCAGCACCACCAGCGCCAGCGGCACCACCCACGCATCCAGCGTGTGCGAAACGATGCCAATCCCTTCCAGCGCCGACAGCACTGAAATCGCCGGCGTGATCATGCTGTCGCCATAGAACAGCGCCGCGCCGAAGATGCCCAGCACGATCAGGATCCAGCGCAGCTTGCCGTCCCGGTTGCGCACCGCCAGCTCCAGCAGCGCTAGCGTGCCGCCTTCGCCGCGGTTGTCGGCGCGCAGGATCAGCGTCACATATTTCAGCGACACCACCACCATCAGCATCCAGAACAGGATGGACAGCACGCCCAGCAAGTGGGCCGGCTCCAGGTCGGTGTGCACGCTCAGCCCGGTCAGGCAGGCCCGCAGGGTGTACAGCGGACTGGTGCCGATATCGCCGTACACCACGCCCAGCGCCCCCAGGACGAGGGCGGCGCGGGAGGACGGGGCGTGGCCGGCGGGCGCCCCACCGGTGGAAGAAGAAGGAACGCTGACCGAGCCCTGGCTCATGATGTGGGTTCTTGCCGAGTGAGTTGAGCCCCCTTGCGAGGGCCGGGAAACACGACGGAAAGCCGCGTTCCGGAAAAATCGGGCCGGCTGGTGAGCTTCCACCAGGCGCCGTGGGCGTGCGCGATCTCGCGCACGATCGCCAGGCCCAATCCCGAACCGCCGGCCGTGACCGACGGCGAACGATAGAACGCCTCGAACACGCGATCGCGTTCTTCGGGGGGGATGCCGGGGCCGTCGTCCTCCACCGTCAGCGACGGCGGATTGGCGCCGACGATCAGGGTGATCTTGCCGGTGGCGTTGCCGTAGCGCAGCGCGTTGTCGATCAGGTTGCCCAGCAGTTCAGCCAGCAACAAGGGATCGGCGTCGATCCAGATCGGCGCGTCCGGCGCCACCAGGTCCAGTTCATAGCGCGCTTCGCGCACTCGCGGGAACCATTCGGCGCCATGCGCCCGCACCCATTCGCACAGGTCGATACGCACGAAACTATCCTGCGGCCGCGCATTGGGATCGGCGCGCGCCAGCACCAGCAGTTGCTGGCCCAGCCGGATCATGCGGTCACTGACCGCCTTGATGCGTTCGGCGCGCGCGCGCACGTCGTCGGGCAAGGGCCGCGCCAGCATCAGTTCGGATTCCAGCCGCAGGCCGGACAGCGGCGTGCGCAATTGGTGCGCGGCGTGGCCGATGAAGCGGCGCTGCGCCGCCAGCGAGGCATCCAGCCGCAGCAGCAGATCGTTGGTGTGAGTGACCAGCGGTTCGATCTCGACCGGCACGCCGGCCACTTCCAGCGGCTGCATGTCGTCGATGGAACGCTGGCGGATTTCCTCGGACAGATGATTGACCGAGCGCAGGCCGGAACGCACGCCCTGCACCACCACCCAGGTGAACAGGCCGATCAGCATCACCTGCCCCACCACCATCAGCCAGAAGAAATCCTCCAGCATCCACAGCGACATGTCGATCTTGTGGGTGATGACCCAGGTGGCGGCCAGGTCCAGCAGCACCAGCAACAGGATCGGCGGCATCAGCCGGATGACCAGATGCCGCGCGAGCGAGCGGGACGGGAGCAAGGGGCGTGGGGCGGGCGGAGCGGAAGGAATGCGTTCTGACGTCATGACGCGGTGCCCTCGCTGTGGGCGGATGGGGAGTCAGGCCGCCGCGGGCTGGCGGGGCCAACCGGCTTCGGGCGGCCAGCCGGGCCGTCAGGCCGTTTCCACATCCAGCATGTAGCCGAAGCCACGCACCGTCTGGATGCTGGCGCCCGTGCCTTCCAGGCGCTTGCGCAGGCGGTACACATAGACTTCCACTGCGTTCTCGCTGAAGTCGGCGTCCCAGGCGGACAGCGAATTGACGATCTGGCGCTTGGTGACCACGCGGCCCACGCGCGCCATCAGCATTTCCAGCACGGACAGTTCGCGCACCGACAGCGACAGGCGCTGGCCGTTGGCCCGCACCTCGCGGCCGACGGTGTCGAATACCAGCGGACCGACCTCGATCAACGGCTGCGCCTGTCCGGCCCGCCGGCGGCCGAAGGCGCGCACCCGGGCGGCCAGTTCGGGCAGCTCGAAGGGTTTGGTGACGTAGTCGTCGGCGCCGGCATCCAGGCCGGCGACGCGGTCCTCGATGCCGTCGCGGGCGGTCAGGATAAGCACCGGAACCTGGTTGCCATCCTGGCGCAACTGGCGCAGCACGTCCAGGCCGCTCATGCCGGGCAGATTGAGGTCGAGCAGCATCAGGTCATACGGCTGGCCGGCCAGTGCGCCCAGAACCCGGTCGCCCTCGGTCAGCCAGTCGACCGCATAACCTTGGTCGGCCAGGAATTCCTGGAGCGCGTGGCCCAGGGTGGTGTCGTCTTCGATTACCAGAACTCGCATGCCGCGATTCTAGCGCGATCCCGGAAAAAACGGGGCGCGAAATGCGCCCCGTTGTTGGGAATCATTCAACGGGCGGATGGCGCCGGGGTGCCCGGGGCCTCTGCCGCCGCCCCGCTCGAGGGCGGCGTGGTGACGAAGCCGATGCGTGTCATCCCCGAGCGGCGAGCCGAGGCCATGACCTTGGCCAGCGTCTCGTAGCGCGTGTTCTGGTCGGCGCGGATGCGGATCTCGGGTTGCGGCTTGGTGCCGGCGATCGACTTGAAGCGATTGGGCAGGTCGTCGATATTGACCGGCTTTTCGTCCCAGAACAGCGCGCCCCCGGCATCGATGGCCAGGTCCACGGTCTTGGGTTCTTCCTCGATCTGCTCGGCGGCCACCTGAGGCATGTTGATCTTGATCGAATGCGCCAGCAGCGGCGCCGTGATGATGAAGATCACCAGCAGCACCAGCATGACGTCGATCAGCGGCACCATGTTGATCTCGGAAACCGTATGGGTGCCGGACCCTTTGCCCTCGAAGCTGCCAAAAGCCATTATTCGCTCCCGCGTTGGACCGCGGCGCCGTTACCGTGCTGGCGGCGCAGGGCGCGCACCTTGCTGTCCGACAGCGCCACTTGCTGGCCGGTCGTCAGGAAGGCGAACAGGTCGTGCGCGAAGGCGTCAAGGCGCGACAGGTAGACGCGGTTGTTGCGCACGAAGGTGTTGTAGGCCAGCACCGCCGGAATGGCGACCGCCAGGCCCAGGCCGGTCATGATCAGGGCCTCGCCCACCGGACCGGCGATGCGGTTGATGGTGACGCCATCGGACAGGCCGATGCCGACCAGGGCATGGTACACGCCCCACACCGTGCCGAACAGGCCGACGAACGGCGCCGTCGACCCCACCGAGGCCAGCACCGTCAGGCCGTTTTCGAGCTTCGCGGTTTCCTCGTCGATCACCTTGCGCATGGTGCGGGTGACGAAATCGCTGCTCGAACCCGCCTCTTCCAGCTTGGTGGCGCCGAACTTGTTGTGGTGCGCCTGGGCATGCATGGCGTGGCTGGCCAGATGCGAGAACGGATCGCGCGCGCCGTGCGTGGTGATCTCGTGCTCGACCTGCTCCAGCGAGCTGGCGTTCCAGAACTTGTTGAGGAAATCGACCGAGCGGCGACGCATGCTGATGTTGCTGCCGACCTTGACCAGGATCAGGTACCAGGTCACCAGCGACATCAGGATCAGGATGATGAACAGACTCTTGCCGACGAAGTCGCTCTGGGCGACGAAGTGCAGGAAGCCCATGTCGGGGACGGGCGCGGGCGCCGGTGCGACCGCAGGCAGCGCCGCGGCGGCGCTGTGCAGCGCATCCGCGGATTGCTGGACGGCGCCGGTGGCCTGCTGGACGATGCCGCCGGCCGCGGTCGCGGCTTGCTGGGCG
>NZ_CADIJW010000099.1 GCF_902859745.1 Achromobacter dolens
GGTCGGTGCGGGCGCGCCTGCGCGAGCAGCACGCGGTCCTTGACGCGCGCCAGGCGGCGATCGACGCCGCGCGCGAACGCGCCGCCGACGCCCGCGAGACGCTGCAACGGCGCGCCCACGCGCTGGTCCATCAGGAAAACGGCATGGCCGCCGCCTGAGGCGCCGCCGTATGAATCAAACCAAGGGGAATTCCGTCATGTTCAAAGCACTGCCCAAACTTGCCGTGGCGCTGGCCGCGGCCCTGAGCCTCAACCCGGCGGCCCACGCGGCGCCGGCCTATCCCGCCAAGCCGATCACGCTGGTGGTGCCGTTCGCGCCGGGCGGCACCGTCAATCTCATGGGGCGCCTGCTGGCCAACCGCATGTCCGAGGCGCTGGGGCAGACGGTGATCGTCGAGAACAAGCCGGGCGGCGGCGGCAGCATCGGCGCCAACTTCGTGGCCAAGGCGGCGCCGGACGGCTACACGCTGCTGCTGGCGACGATGGGGCAGCAGTCGATCCTGCCGCTGATTTCGAAGAACCTGCCCTACAACGCCGACAAGGACTTCGCGCCGGTTGCGCTGTTCTCGACGGTGCCGAACGTGCTGGCGGTGTCCAGGGACGCGCCGGCCGCGACGGTGGCCGAACTGGTGGCGTACGGCAAGGCCAATCCGGGCAAGCTGAACATGGCCTCGGCGGGCATCGGCTCGGTGAACCACCTGACCGGCGAACTGTTCATGTTCCGCTCGGGCGCCCGTTTCGAGCACGTGCCGTACCGGGGCGCGGGGCCGGCCACGTCGGACCTGCTGTCGGGCCAGGTGCAGGTGCTGTTCGCCAACCTGCCCAATGTGCTGCCGTACGTCAAATCGGGGCAGGTACGGGTGCTGGCGGTGGCCAGCGACAAGCGCAGCGCGTCGATTCCCGACATCCCGACGCTGGCCGAGGCCGGCGTCAAGGATGCGGTGGTGGAATCCTGGTACGGCGTGATGGCGCCGGGCGGCACGGACCCGCAGGTCATCCGCAAGCTGCAGGACACGGTGATCGCCATTGCCAATGACAAGGCGCTGCTGGGGCAGTTGGCGGAGCAGGGCGCGGTGCCGTTTCCCGGTGGCAGCGAAGACCTGGCCAAGCTGTCGGCCGAGGAGACGCGGCGCTGGAAGCAGATCATCGACAGCGCCAGGATCCAACTGGATTGAGGCGGGGCGTCCGGGCGCGGCGCCGGCGGCCGGTTGCGCGCGACCGGCCGTTTTGCTTTCTACAGCGCCATCACCATCTCATGCCACGCCATGCCGCCATGATCGGACGGCGACGGCCGCACGTACTGGTAGCCGAGCTTGCGGTACAGCGCGACGTGGCGCTCCTTGCACATCAGGTGGATGGTCCGCTTGCCGAGGCCGCGGGCCTGCTCGACGAAGGCTTCCATCAGACGCGTGGAATATCCCTTGCCCTGATGGGCGGGCTCCACCACGACCGACATGATCACCACGTTGGGGGCGTCGGGATCGTGGCCCACCAGTTCCTTGAAGGCCTCGTCGGCCATTACCACCTGGTGGGCGCAGCCGCTGTTGATGAAGCCGACGATGATGCCGTCCTCCTCGAGCAGCAGGAAGCCCTGCGGATACTGGGCGATGCGGGTGGCGATCTTGGCGTGGGTGGCGGCCTCGTCGCCTTCGTAGGCGGTGTTTTCGATCTCGAAGCAGCGGTCGGTGTCGGCGGGAGTGGGGGCGCGGAAAGTCAGGGAAGGCATGGGCGTGGCGGGAAGGCGGGCCGGTCAGGCTGATGGCAAAAGGGATATGGTAGCGGCTCCATGAAATGCATGCGCCGGAGCAAAAAAACGCGCATTCCCCGCGAGGGAATGCGCGAAATCGCTGTGCGGCGCGCGTCGGAAGTCCCGGCGCGGCGCCCCGCTGGCATGCGGTACTTCGGCCCGAGTCCGCGTACGTCTTGCGGAATCTCCTGGCAAGCTTAGATACTGTTAGTCTCGTGGCTATACCGTGCGTCTCATTTTTTGGTCGGAGACGCCGAATTTACTTTTTGTCATATTTGGCGTCCCGCTCCGTCCGCGCCATCCGCGCGGCAACCCGCAAGCATGAACCCGAGTGCTTACCCTGTCGGCCAACCACCGCGCATGCCACCCGCGATCGCCCACCATCATTTCGATGTGGCGGCGCAGGCGCCTGAGCGCCGGCTTTTGGCCTGGCGCGACCAGGTCGGGCACGTGGTCGACGTGCTGCCCAGCCGCGACGCGCTGCGGCAGCCTTTCAATGCATCCATCGACCGCTATCGCGCCGGCTCGCTGATGTTCACCGAGTGCCGTTCCGACGCCATGCAACTGGAACGTTCGCTGGTGCGCATCTCGCGCGACAACATCCGCGATTTCGCCTTGCACGTATTCCTGGAGGGCGGCGTTGACGAGGTGACGGTGCGCAATGGCTCGCGGCCCGCCGCCGATGGCGGCGCGGCGCGGGTGATGGCGCTGGACCTGGGCCAGCCGATGCGCATGCGGCGCCGGGCCTGCCGGCTGTTGACGCTGTTCGTGCCGGCGGATCTGGTGCAGGAGGTGTTCCCGGATCCGCAGGCGATCCACGGCCGCATGCTGCGTGACGCCATGCCGTTGGCGCGGCTGGCGATCGGGCAGGTCGCGGCGCTGGCGCAGTCGGTGCGGGGTCTGGACCGGGCGCGGGCCGAGGCCGACATCACGGCCTGTGCGCGTCTGCTGCTGGCCGCCTTCGGCAGGGAGGCGCGACTGGCGGGCAATGCGCGCGCCGCCGCACGGGCGGCGATGTTTGCCCAGGTGCGACGCCACATCCAGGCCAATCTGCACCAGGCCGGCCTGACGCCGGACTCGGTGATCCAGGCGCTGTGCCTGCCGCGGCCGACGGTGTACCGCCTGTTCCAGCACGAGGGCGGGCTGGGCGCCTATATCCGCCATCTGCGGTTGCGGCTGGCGGCCGAGGAATTGGTGCGCTATCCACATCTGGGCGTCATGGAAATTGCCTACGGGCTGGGGTTCGGCAGCGCTTCGGACTTTGCCCGCGCGTTCCGGCGCATCTACGACATGCCGCCGCAGGAATTCCGCGAGCAGTCCTGGCGCTGGCCCGAACGGGTCACGTTGCGGGCGTAGCGAGCGCGCAGACCTGCCGCACGCAGTCGCGCAGCCAGCGGTGCCCGGGGTCGGCATCCATGCGCGGATGCCAGAGCATCGAGATCGTCAGGCCGGGCGCCTGCACCGGCAGCGCGAAACTGTGCATGCCGGCGCGCAGGTTGGTGGTGTGGCGTTCCGGCACGCTGGCGATCAGGTCGGAGGCGCGCGCCAGGGCCAGCGCGTCGGAAAAGCCGGCGACGATGACCGTGATCTGGCGCGCCAGGCCGAGCGCGTGCAGCGCGTCGTCGATCGGCCCCTTGTCCAGGCCGCGGCGCGAGACCAGCACATGCTGGCCGGCGGCGTAGCGCGCCGCCGTGACCTTGCCTTTGGCCAGCGGATGGCCGGCGCGCACCACGCCGATGAATCGGTCGCGAAACAGCGCCCGCGTGCGGATCTCGGGGCTGCTGGCGGCGCCGATCACGCCGGTTTCCAGATCGGCGCTGCCGTCGCGCAGCGGGGTGCTGTCCTTGTCTGGCTTTTGCACGAAGCGCAGCCGCACGCCTGGCGCCTCGCGTTGGGCCAAGGCGATCAGCGCGGGCCCGAAGTATTCGACGAAGCCGTCGCTGACGCGCAGGGTGAAGCCGCGCGAGAGCTTTGCCGGGTCGAGCAGTTCGGCGGGGCACAGCACGGCCTGCGCCTCCTGTACCAGGCGGCTGACCTGGTCGCGCAGTTCCTGGGCGCGCGGCGTCGGCACCAGGCCGCGGCCGGCCCGCACCAGCAGCGGATCGCCGGTGGTCTCGCGCAGCCTCGCCAGCGCCCGGCTCATCGCCGAGGGGCTCAGGCGCAGGCGGCGGGCGGCGCGCGCGACATTGCCTTCGGTCAGCAGGACGTCGAGCGTGAGCAGCAGGTTGAGGTCGGGGCGGGACATGGCGCGACGGTATCACGGCGCGGCCATGAGATGGCGTCAAACGCACGAATAAAGTGCAAATGCTGCGTCTTCCGCCATGTGCCTGGCGGTCCTACGCTGGCGGCTGGGCTGTTCCGGCGCGCGCCGGACGGCCGTTTCCAACCGCTACGGACCTTCATGTCGCAATCCCTTCCGCATTCCGTCCCGGCCGCCCGCGCCGTCGCCTGGCCGCTGGCCAGCCTGGCCTTGTCCCTGTTGCTGGCCTCGCTGGGCACCAGTAGCGCCAACGTCGGCCTGCCGACCCTGGCGCGAGTCTTCGATGCGCCGTTTTCCCTGGTGCAGTGGATCGTGCTGGCCTATCTGCTGGCGATCACGCTGTGCGTCGTCGGCGCGGGCCGCCTGGGCGACCTGATCGGACGGCGGCGCCTGTTGCTGGCGGGCATCGCCGTGTTCACGGCGGCCTCGGCGCTGTGCGGACTGGCGTCTTCGTTGTGGCTGCTGCTGGCGGCGCGTGCGCTGCAGGGTGCGGGCGCCGCCGTGATGATGGCGTTGACGATGGCGTTCGTCGGCGATCTGCTGCCCCGGGAGCGGACCGGCAGCGCCATGGGGTTGCTGGGCACGATGTCGGCGGTGGGCACCGCGCTGGGGCCGACCCTGGGCGGCGCGCTGATCGCCGCGCTCGGTTGGCGCTGGATCTTCCTGGTGAACCTGCCGCTGGGCGTGTTGGCGCTGGCGCTGGCGCGCCGCCACCTGCCGGCGGACCGGGGCCGGGCGGGGGGCCGCGCGCGCTTCGATCTCGCGGGCACGTTGCTGCTGGCGCTGACGCTGGCGGCCTACGCCTTGGCGATGACGCTGGGCGGCGGCCATTTCGGCGCGCTCAATGCCGCCCTGCTGCTGGGCGCGGCTGGCGGCGGCTGGCTGTTCCTGCGTGCGGAGGCGCGCACCGCTTCGCCGTTGCTGCATCCGGCGATGCTGCGCCAACCGTTCCTGGCGGCGGGGCTGGCGATGAACGCGCTGGTGTCCACGGTGATGATGGCGACCTTGGTCGTCGGCCCGTTCTATCTGACCCAGGCGCTGGGGTTGAGCCCGGCGCGGGCCGGGCTGGCGATGTCGGCCGGGCCGCTGGTCAGCGCGCTGTGCGGCGTGCCGGCGGGGCGCCTGGTGGACCGCTGCGGCGCCGGGCGCATCACGCGCGCGGCGCTGGTCGCGCTG
>NZ_CADIJW010000100.1 GCF_902859745.1 Achromobacter dolens
GCCGCTGGCACCCTGCACCACGGGCGCCGCCGTGGCGTCGGCGGCGCTCGCGGCCGGCGCGGCGCTGGCGCTGGTTTTGAGCGCCGCGGCGGCCTGGCCGAGTTCGCCGGCCAGTTGACGTAGTTCCAGAAGGATGGATTTGGCCGCGGCCTTGCCCAGGAACATCAGCATTTTCTTGAGCATCTCGATGCGCTGCTTGATCTGCGAGACGCGGGAGCGGGCGAAATCCTGGCGCGACTGGGCCGCATCGACGGCGATCTGCGAGGCGGCCTTGCGCGCCTTGGCGGCGCGTTCGAGGGCGTCGTCGCTCAGCACCACGCGGACCGAGACCGGGCGGTCGCTGGTCGTGGTTTCCAGGTTCTGCGCCTTGGCATCGGCGTCGGCGTCGCGTCTGGCGGCGCGCGGGTCGCTGCCGGCGGGGACGGCGGGAGGAAGGAGGTTGTCGGTGGCCAATGGCTGCATGGGGATGTTCCGGTAAGGCGGGGCACATGGCATCGGGGACGGGCCGGGTCGGCCGCTGCCCGCGATGGCGAGGTGACACGATATGTACGGCTGTCCGGCGCGCATTCTTTAACCGGTGGCGGTGGGGATCGGTCCGAGATCGCGTCGCGGGCGGGCGGCGGTGGTATCTTCTGCCCCATGTCCGCCCGTGATTCCTCCTTGTCCCTGTCCAGCGCGCCGGTGGCGCCAGACGCCGCCCGGCCCTACGTGCAGGCCGCCGGCACCACACGCACCCTGCATTTTTCCGAGAAAGTCATCCAGAGCCGCATGTCGACGCTCAATCCCGACGCGCTCGACCTGGAGTACACGCGGATGATGATGGGCTTCGTGCTGTTCGCCCCGGAGCCCGCCGACATTCTGATGGTGGGGTTGGGCGGCGGTTCGCTGGCCAAGTTCTGCCATCGCTACCTGACGCGTTCGCGCATCGCGGTGGTCGAGATCGACCCGGCCGTGATCGCGCTGCGCGAGGCGTTCATGGTCCCGCCCGACAGCGATCGCTTCCGGGTGGTGCAGGCCGACGGCGCCGATTATGTGCGCGGCCTGTGCGAGGCCGCCGACGTGCTGCTGCTCGACGGTTTTGACGATGCCGGGATTCCTGACGCGCTGTGTTCGGCGGATTTCTACGCGGACTGCCATCGCGCCCTGCGCGACGACGGCATCCTCGTGATCAACTTCCACGTCAACCATCCGGATCACCACGAGTACCTGGACCGGGTGCGGACCGCGTTCGGCAGCGCCATGTTCGAGGTGGTGGACGACGACATGACCAACAGCATCGTCTTCGCCTGCAAGGGCGACCTGCTGGATGATCCCGCGGCGGCCGACCTGAAGCGACCGGCCGCGATCGCCAAGGATGCCTGGCGCCAGTTGATGCCGACCTTGCGCGTGATCGGGGCCACGCGGGAATTGAAGTAGCACCGGGGGCGGGTTGCGCGGCCGCCCTACATCTGGTTGCGGGCGGCGGACTTTGGTTGCATCTGGCCGGCCAATGTGTCGCGAGGGCTTGATAGCATCCCCGCTTTCCCCGACAGGCAGGTCGCCCACCATGAGTATCTTCTCCCGCTTTTTCGGCCGCTCCGATACGCCCGGCGAGACCGCGGCCCTCACGGCCAATCCCGATATCGACAATCCATCGAGCCTGCAGGTCGTGTTCGCGGCGCCGCTGGCCCTGAAAGCCGACGCGCTGGCGGCGGCCTTGCGCGCCTACCACCCGGAAATGCGCCAGGCGCGCGCCGAGATCGAGCCGGACATGCCGGAACTGGTGGGCATGGTCGGCTGGGGCAGGCATGTGGTGCGCATGGTGGGCTGGAACGCGCCGTTGCCCCAGGAGGCGCTGGAAGTCTGCGTGGCGCCCGCGCACTACCCCGCGCCGGTCAAGGAGCAGGTGCGCGCCCATGTCAGCCACATTCTGCTGTACTACGCGGGCTTCGACGAGGATCCGCTGGAGCAGTACGTGGCGATGGCCGCGGTGGCTGGCGCGCTGGGTCGCTTCAACGCGGTCGCGGTGCTGAACGAGCATGCGCACACCTCGTTGCCCGCCGGCGTGTTCACCGACGATTCGCTGGGAGACGAAAGCCTTGAGGTGCTGCGTTCGCTGCCGCTGACCATGCTGTATTGCGGCTTCGTGAAATACGAGGTCGAAGGCGTGCAGGGCGTATGGATGCGCACCTACGGCGGCGACCGTTTCGGCCTGCCGGATTTCGCCGTGCTGGCCGAGGGTCACCACCAGGGCGAGGAGTATTCCGGCATGTTCAATAACATCATGGCCTACATGCTGGACAGCGGCGCCGAGTTGGCCGCCGGACATACCATGCAGATCGGCGAGGCCCGCTACATGAAGCTGCGCGAGCCGCGGGAGGCCGAGTACTACCTGCAGGGGCCTGGCCCGGTGCTGGTGGCGGAGATCATCGACGCTTCGCAGATCAATCAGCCCGAAGCCGGCCCCCAACACTGACGTCCCGCCGGGGCCGGCGTTCGTCCGGCCCATTGGCGCCCCGGCCGGGGCGCCGTCACATGACCTTGCTTGCCTCTCGCTGCGTTTCATTTGGAAATTATTCTGCCGCCTGCCGATGCGTTGCGGCCCAAGAAAATTCCACCCTGGCACAGCGTTTCAAAAATCGGACAAATAGAAGCGCGCACATAGGAGGGAATGGCCGAAGTTGGGGCCATTAATACGAAATAGCGCATTTCAATCCGTCACTTCCAAATATAAATTCTGTATTCAATTGTATATACTCGCCGCCGGATTTCTTTCTTTCAAACGACGCCCGGCGGGTTTGGCGCGGGCCAGCAGGAGAGTGGCATGTTGAAGAAGGCAGTACAGCTTGGCGCGGTAACGATGTTGTCGCTGGTGGTCGCGGGTTGCGCCACCGAACGCTCCCAGTCCGTGGCGGTCCCCGCCGTGGCGGCGGCCAGCAAGCCCTATCAAGGCGTGCGCAGCCCGATCTCGGTAGGAAAGTTCGACAACCGCACCAACTATCTGCGTGGCGTGTTCTCCGACGGCGTGGACCGGCTGGGCGGCCAGGCCAAGACGATTCTCGTCAGCCACCTGCAGCGCAGCGGCCGGTTCCAGGTGATGGATCGCGAGAACCTCTCCGAGATCGCCCAGGAAGCCGCCTTCAACAAGAAGGCCAGCCAGATCAAGGGCGCGCGCTACGTGGTGACGGGCGACGTGACCGCCTTCGGCCGCAAGGTGACGGGCGACCAGCAGTTGTTCGGCATTCTCGGCCGCGGCAAGGAACAGGTGGCCTATGCCAAGGTCGACCTGAACGTGGTCGACGTGACGACGTCCGAAGTGGTGTATTCCGCGTCCGGCGCCGGCGAATACAGCCTGTCCAACCGCGAAGTCATCGGCTTCGGTGGCACCGCCGGGTACGACTCGACGCTGAACGGCAAGGTGCTGGATCTGGCGATCCGCGAGGCCGTCGACCGCCTGGTCGACGGTATCGAACAGGGCGCCTGGCAGCCCGTACAACAGTGAAAGGGCGCCCCATGTTGAACAATCTGGCGATGGTTCGCCCGGTCGCGCTCGGGCGCGCCGGCCGCATCCTGGCGGTGGCCGCCCTGGCGGGCGCGCTGACTGCGTGCGCGCAACCCAAGAGCATGTATAGCTGGCAGTCATACCAGCCTTCGGTCTACGCCTACCTCAAGGACGACGGCGCCGATTACGCGGCGCAGACGCTGGCGATGGAAAAGAACATCGAGACCGCGCGGGCGACCAACGCGGAACTGCCGCCGGGCTTCCGCGCGCATCTTGGCATGCTGTATCTGAAGATGGGCGAAGGCGCCAAGGGCGTGGAGCAGTTGGAAGGCGAGAAGGCGGCTTTCCCGGAGTCCAAGCCGTTCATGGACTTCCTGCTGCGCAACGCCAGCAAGACGGCGGAAAACGCGTCGCAGGCCGCCCAGCCCGAGGCGGCGAAACCCGCGGCGCCCGCCAGCCAGGCCGCGCCTGAGCAAGCAACCAAGAAGGGAGCCTGACATGACCACGACCCTCCGTATCGCCGTGCTGGCGCTGGTGGCCTTGCTGGCCGGCTGCGCCGCGCCGCAACGCAATGTGGACTACGCCGCTTTCCGCGAGAGCAAGCCGGCGTCGATCCTGGTGCTGCCGCCGCTCAATACCTCGGTGGACGTGGCCGCGACAGCCGCGGTCTTGTCGCAGGCAACCTTGCCGCTGGCGGAATCGGGTTACTACGTGATCCCGGTGGCGGTGATGGACGAGACGTTCAAGCAGAACGGCCTGACCAGCGCCGAAGAAATCCATGAGCTGCCGGCTCCGCGGCTGCGCGAGATCTTCGGCGCCGATGCCGCGCTGTACATGACCGTCAAGCAGTATGGCTCCAGCTACGCCGTCCTTTCCAGCTCGATCACGGTCTCCATCGATGCCGCGCTGGTCGATCTGCGCACCGGCGCCAAGCTGTGGGATGGCAGCAAGCAGGTGGTGCAGGCCAGCAATGGCGGCGGCGGCCTGATCGGCATGCTGGTGCAGGCGGTGGTGGACCAGGTGGTCAACACGCTGTCCGACCGCAGCTTCGGCGTGGCGGGCATGACCAACAACATGCTGCTCAGCGCCGGCACGCCGGGCGGCATCCTGTACGGTCCGCGTTCGCCGCGCTACGCCGCGCAGTAAGTCCCCGACGTTTGCATCGGGTCGCACAGCCCTCGAACCGTTGCTCGGTTCGAGGGCTGTGTCGCATTCGACGTCCGCTGGCGCGGGCCGTCCGGTCAGGCCGCGCAGTTCGCGCCCTGCGCCACGCGGCGCCGGACCGGCCAGACGCGCAGGGCCAGGGCGCCGACCGCCGCGGCCGTGGCCACCGCGGTCACGCCGATCCAGCCCCAGTGCGCCAGTGCCAGGCTGCCGAGCGCGCCGCCCGCGGCCATGCCGATGAAGACGCTGACCATCAGCACCGCGTTGAGCCGGCTACGCGCGGCGGGGTCGATGCCATAGACAATGCTCTGGTGCGCGATCAGCGCCACCTGGATGCCCAGGTCGAAGCCGATGGCGCTGGCCGCGATCAGCCACAGGCCTGATTGGGCCGACAGCAACGGCAGCAACGCCATGGTGGCGAACGACACCGCGGTCAGCGCGGCGCCCAGGCGGCTGACGGCGTTGGGGCCGCGCCGGTCGGCGTAGCGGCCGGCCAGCG
>NZ_CADIJW010000101.1 GCF_902859745.1 Achromobacter dolens
CGGCCGGCTGGCCGCCGGCCTGCCCGGCCGGCGCCGCGCCGCCATCGCCGCCGACCTGCGGGAACGCCGGCGGATTGTCGCGCAGCGGCGCCGCGATCGCGGCCAGGGTTTCGTTATTCGCGCCGCCTCCGCCGCCCGTGATCAGGTTGCGCAGCACGGTGGACAGGCCCGGCGTCACCACCTTCTGGTCGCGGTAGCTGATGGTGCGGTCGTTGACCGAGGCGTGCTTGAGCCGGAACACCGCCACCTGCTGGCCGCCGGCGCCCATCGGCAAGGCCGCCACGGTGCGCTCGACCAGATCGACGTAGCCCGGCGGGCCCGACACCAGCGCGATGCCCTGGTCTGGCAGCTCGCCCCAGCCAAAGCGCGGGTCCAGCACGCCGAGCTGCTGCAGGGCCTGGCGCAGGGCGCTGATGGAACTGCCCATGGCGCTGACCGAACGCGTCTTCATGTCGTTGGTGCGGCTGACGAACAAGGTGCCGGCATAGACGAACCAGTTGAAGCCGTAGACGCCGCCCAGCCGGTCCATGAACTCGGTCGGCGTATTGGCGTTGAATTTGCCGTTGACCGTGCCCGTGACGTTGGGTCCGAGCTGCAACGACAGGCTGAAGCCGCCCGCGAATTCGCGCAGCAGCGTCTGCAGGTTCTCGTCGCGGGCATAGTAGCTGTAGGGCACGTTCGGCCAGTTCGGGGCGGCTTGCGCGCCGCTCGCCAGGCCCAGCGACAACGCAGTCGCCAGAATCATCCGCTTCAACACTCTCTCTCCTCGGGCGGCATGCCCGTCACGCGTATTCATGTGAGCCGCCGCACGGCGCCGGCCCAAAAGGACAGCGCATTGGCGAATGCGCCCATGGCTTCTTCCAGCGCCAGTTCGCCGCTGCCGGGCTGCAGCGACTGCTGCAACCACAGCGCGCGATCCTGCGGATCGACCACGCAGGCGGCCGCGTGCCGCGCCAGCATGCCCGCCGCCAGCTTGCCGATTTCCGTCACCAGCCGGTCGCGGTCGACGTCACTGGCCGGCAGCGCGCACAGGCGCGCGCTCATCGCCAGCCAACCATCGCGCGCCGGCTGCAGATGCACGCGGTAGGTCTGGTCGACCACCACGGTGAGGCGGCCATCGGCGCGCGTCGAAGGCGGCAGGCCGTGCCGCGCCGCATAGGCGGCTATCAGGGGATGCTGGGGTGCATTCATGTCGGGTCGTCCGGATTGCCGGCCAGCTTCCTGACGAGCCGCAGGACTTCGGCGACCGGCTCGATCAGTTCGCTGGGGATGTATTGGTCGGGCTGCGCGGACGCCATCAGCGCGCGCGCCAGGGGAATGTTCTGCATCACCGGCACGCCGGCCTCGCGCGCCGCCGTCATCATCTGCTCGGCCAGCGCGCCCTCGCCCTTGGCCAGCACCACCGGCAGCGGCGTCTCGTCGGGCTCGTAGTAGATGGCCACCGCCAGGTGGGTCGGGTTGGTCACCAGCACCGACGCCTTGCGCGTGCTGGCGACCGCGCCGTGCATCACCATCTCCTGGTGCAGGTGCTTGCGCTTGTGCTTGATGTGGGGGTCGCCCTCCATCTCCTTGAATTCCTGCTTGATGTCTTCCTTGCTCATCATCAGCCCCTTGCGGTACTGCATGCGCTGCCAGACGAAATCGGCCAGGGAAATCACCACATAGGCCACCGCGATGTTCACGATCAGCGCGCGCATCATGCCGCCCACGCCCGCCTCCAGGCCCGCCAGGCCGCTGTGCGGCACCGCCATCAATTCCGGCAGCGCGTCGCGCACCACCAGCGTCACCAGCGCCGACAGGAAGGCGATCTTGATGATGGACTTGAGCAGCTCGACCAGATTCTTCTTCGAGAAGATGTTCTTCAGATTGCTCATCACGTTGAGTTTCTTGGCCGACGGCTTGAGTTTCTCGAAGGCCAGCACCACCCCCACCTGCAGGAATTCGGAGAACATGCCAATCACCAGCACGATCAGCACGAACGGCAGCACCAGGTAGACGGCTTCGCGCAGGGCCGCCTCCAGCGCCACGGGCAGCGCCTGCTCGAACGGCTGCCCCACCAGCGTTGACGGAATCAGGATCAGCCGGCCCAGGGCCTCGACGATGCCGTGGGCATTGCCCAACATGTAGCCGAACAGCGCCAGCACCAGCAGCGTCTGCGTGAAGTCCTTGCTGTGCGCGACATCGCCTTTCTGGCGCGCGTCGCGCAGCTTCTTGTGGGTAGGCTGTTCGGTCTTTTCGCCGCTCATGGGGCCCGCCATTGGTTGTCCAGGAATGGCAAGGCCGAGCTGATATGGCCCGTGGCCTCGGCGGCATACTCGAACAGCGTGCTCATGTAGAGCACCATCACCAGCAACGCCAGCGCGCTCTTGATCGGCATCGCCAGGAAGAACACCTGCAACTGCGGCGCGAAGCGGCTGACCAACGCCAGCCCGACTTCGGCCAGGAACATCGAAATGATGGCGGGCGCGGCGAACAACAGCGTCAGCCGCAGGAAGCGGCCCAGTTGGTCCAGCATCAGCGGCACGCTCTCGCGCCGCAGGGTCGGCGCCCAGTCCCACAGGTCCCACAGGCGGAAGCTGTCGTAGAGCATGGTCAGCATCAGCATGAAGCCGCCCCCAACCAGGAAGAACACCATGAAGGCCTGGTTGAACAGGATGCCGAGCGGCGAGGAATCGTTGCCGGTGGCCGGATTGATGGTGGCGCCCAGGCTGGCGCCGCGCTGATTGTCGACCACGAAGCCCACGGCTTCGAAGATCCAGAACGGAATCGCCACCAGGAACCCCATCACCAGGCCGATGAAGACTTCCTTGGCCACCAGCAGCACCAGCTCGATCGCGCCCAGCTCGATCACGGCGTAGCGCGGCGCCAGCGCTGGCACCAGCACCAGGCCGATGGCGGCGCAGATGGCGTAGCGCAGCATGCCGGGCAGCAACTGGCGGTTGAACAGGGGCAGCATCGCGCACAGCGCCAGTATGCGCGGCTGCGTCAGCGCCAGCGTGCCCAGGAAGACTTTCGCTTCCACGTAGGTGATGCCCGAGATCATGGTGGCCGGCCGCTCCTAGTGGATCTTGTAGAAAAGGTCGAACACGGAAATCGTGAAGTTGTACAGCTCCGCGCTGAGCCAGCGCGCCGTCAGCAGGATCGTGGCGAACACCGCGATCAGCTTGATGGCGAACGACAGCGTCTGCTCCTGGATCTGCGTCAGCGCCTGGAACAGGGAAAACAGCGTGCCCACGATCGCGGCGACGGCGATCGGCGGCAGCGACAGCCACAACACCAGGTAGAGCGCCTGGGTCATGTACGAAACGAGGTCGACGGTTCCCATGGCGGCCTCAGGTGTAGGACAGCACCAGGCCCTGGATCAGCCGCGTCCAGCCGTCGACCATGACGAACAGGAACAGCTTCAGGGGCATGGAAATCGTGACCGGCGACACCATCATCATGCCCATCGCCAGCAGGATGTTGGAGACGATCAGGTCGATGATGACGAACGGCAGGTACAGCAGGAAGCCGATCTGGAACGCGGCGGTCAGCTCCGACAGCAGGAACGACGGGATCAGCACCAGCAGGTCGTCTTCCTTCAGGTTACGGGCCTGCTGCTCGCCCCACAGCCCGCGCGCGGTGCGCAGGAAGAAATCGCGCTGCTCGGGGCGGCTGTTCTTGAGCATGAAGCCGCGCATCGGCTCGGCGCCGCGCGCCACCGCGTCGAGAATGCCTTCGAGCCGGTCCGGCTGCGGCGCCCCGGGCGCCACCACCGCGGGCGGCGCGCGCAGCTCGTCGCCGATCTGCATCACCACCGGCCCCATGACGTAGGCGGACAGGATCAGCGCCAGCCCGTACAGCGCCATGTTGGGCGGCACCTGCTGTACGCCCAGGGCGTTGCGCACCAGCGTCAGCACCACCGCGATCTTCAGGAACGAGGTGGTCATGACCGCGGCCAGCGGCACCAGCGCCAACAGCGCCAGCACGACCGCCAGGCTGATCGGATCCGCGCCGTTCATGCGCCCGCCTTGCCCAGCCGGTGCAGTGTCACGCCGATGCGGCCGTCTATCTCGACCAGCTCGCCGCTGCCCACCAGCGCGCCGTTGGCGCGCACCAGCACCGGGCCATCGGCCAGCGGCCGCTCCAGGTCGAACGTCTCGCCGGGTTGCAGCTTGCGCAGCTCGCCCAACGTGATCTGGCGCTCGCCCAGTTCGAAAGTCAGTCGGACGGGAATGGCATCGATATCGAGCGGCGTCTGGGCGCCCGCTTCGGCATCCTGGGGCGGTTGCGGCGTCTCGGTCATGAGGGAAGTCCAGCCTTGGGTAACGAGGTATGAGGAATCCTGGCGGCGCACCCGCAGCCCCTGGCCGTCGGCGCCCAGCCACAGTTCGCCGTCGGGCGAGACCAGACAGTGATCGAGGAAAAGGGTGTCGCGCGGCGCCAGGCCGCGCAGTTCGGCCGCGGTCAGATGGGTCCAGCCCAGGCAGGCGCGGATGCGCACCGGCACGGCATCGAGGTCGATCTCGTTGGCCGTCGGCGCGGCGCGCCCGACCAGACCGGCCAGCAGCATCAGGCCCAGGCCGTCGGTGTCCAGCGTGGCGTAGATCGAGGCGCCGTTGACGGGATGGCGCGCCGCGACAGTCCAGCCGTGCGCCAGCGCCGACGCCGGGCCATCGCGGCCCACCACGCGCAGCGGGCCGCCCGGCGACACCTCGGCCAGGCCTGCGACCACTTCGGCCACCAGGGTCTCGATGGCGGTCGACACCAGCGCCGGCGGCAGCGCGCCGACGTCGACGTCGGGCAGGCGCGCCGCCAGCCAGGCGTCGGCGGCGCTGGCGGGCAGCCCCAGCCGCAAG
>NZ_CADIJW010000102.1 GCF_902859745.1 Achromobacter dolens
CGCCGCCTGCGCCCGAGCCCGCGCCGCCCTTTTCCGGCGGCGACGCCCTGGAGACCCCGCGCCCGCGCCTTTTGCCGCCCCTGAACGCGGCGCCCGCGCGAGCGCGCATGCCGGCCCCCGCCGGCCTGGATCATGAAAAAACACTATGCAGCATCCCTGCTGGCCGGCGCCTGCGCGGCCAACCCGGCGTTCGCGCTGACCGCCGAACCCGCCATCGAGACCCTGCCCGCCACCCTGGTCGAAGGCGAGCGCGCCGACGACGCGCCCAACGGGCCGATCAACCTGGAACGCATCGACGGCACCGGCAGCCGCCTCGGCCTGCGCATCAAGGACACGCCGGCCTCCGTCACCGTCATCTCGCGCCAGCAGATCGAGGCGCGCGGCGCGCTCAACACCCAGGACATCGCGCGCGGCATCCCGGGCGTGAACAACGCCGCGCCCCCCGGCATGGCCGGCGCCGTCAGCTACCGCGGTTTCAGCGGCGGCCAGGTGTCGCAACTGTTCAACGGCATCTCGGTGCAGTACGACTCGGTGGCCGCGCGGCCGATCGACAGTTGGATCTACGACCGGGTCGAGGCCATCGGCGGCCCGTCGACCTTCCTGTTCGGCGCCGGCGCGGTCGGCGGCGCCATCAATTACGTCACCAAGCTGGCCGAGCGCGACACGTTCTATGAGGGCCAGTTGCGCCTGGGATCGTTCGACACGCGCCAGGCATCGGTCGGCATCAACCAGCAACTGGCCGGCTCGCCGGGCGGACGCGGCCATTACCTGCGCATCGACGCCAACACCACCGCCAGCCGCGGCTGGGTCGACGGCGAGCGCTCGAATGCCGCCCAGGTGGCGGCCTCGCTGCTGTCCGACCTGGGCGACGACGTCACGCAGACCTGGGCCTTCGAGTACCAGCGCGAACGCGTCGACCGCCCCTACTGGGGCACGCCGCTGACGGTGGGCGCGAACGGCAAGGTGAGCGGCGAAGGCCACATCCGCGGCGGCACGCGTTTCAAGAACTACAACGTCGACGACGGCCTGTACGAGCAGTCGGTGCTGTGGGCCCGTTCGCTGACGGAATGGCGCGCGGCGCCGGGCATCACGTTCAAGAACACGCTGTACTACTACCGCGCCGAACGCGACTTCCGCAACCTGGAGACCTACCGCTACAACGCCGCCAACAGCCGCGTGCTGCGCTCGGGCGCGCTGCTGCAGCGCCACGAACAGAGCCTGGTCGGCGACCGCGTCGAAGGCCTGGTCGAATCGACGCTGGCCGGCCTGCCCACCAGTTGGTCGTTCGGCGCCGACCTGAGCGTGAACAGGCAGACCCGCTATCCCACCAGCCTGCCGGCCACGGTGGACGCGGTCGATCCGTACGATTTCCAGCCGGGCTATTTCTACGACATCCCCGGCATGACGCGCGGCCACAACCCGGACCGCGACAACCGCATCCGGACGCTGGCCTTCACGCTGGAGAACCGCACGGAAGTGCTGCCCGGCGTGGCCATCGTGTCGGCCCTGCGCAAGGACTTCATCGACCTGGACCTGACCAACCGCCGCGCGGTCACGGCCAGCGCGCCGGCCTCGGCCTCGCGCAGCTATTCGCCCACAACCGGCCGGCTGGCGCTGAACTGGGCCATCACGCCGCAGGCCTCGCTCTACGCGCAATACGCCACGGCCGCCGACCCCCCGTCCGGCATCATGGCCACCGCCTCGTTCGCCGACGTGCTCAACAACGACAAGCTGACCACCGGCACGCAGAAGGAAGTGGGCGGCAAGTTCGAGTTCTGGGACGGCCGCGGCTCGGCCACCATCGCGGCCTACGAGATCACGCGCAAGCACATCTCGGCGCCCGACGCCAACAACCCGGCGGTCAGCATCCCGGTGGGCCAGCAGTCGGCGCGCGGGCTGGAACTGGCCGGCGGGCTGCGCCTGACGCGCACCCTGTCGCTGCAGGCCAACGTCGCCTTCGTCGATCCCAGGTACGACGACTTCTCGGAAACGGTCGGCGGCGTGCGCGTGTCGCGCAACGGCAATGTGCCGACCAACACGCCGCGGCGCGTGGCCAACGCCTGGATCGACTACGCCTTCCTGCCGGACTGGAACGCCAGTGTGGCCGCGCGCTACGTCGGCCGCGCCTACGCCGATGCCGCCAACACCGTCTGGGCGCCGTCGTACACCGTGTTCGACGCGGCGCTGTCGCACCGCATCGACCGCCACTTCACCGTCACCGGCCGGGTCCGCAACCTGACCGACAAGGTGTACGCCGCCAACGTCACCGGCACGCCGATGTTCTACCTGGGCGCGCCGCGCTCGTTCGAACTGACGCTGCAGGCGCGGTTCTGAGGACTGCCATGGACGCCATCCCCTCCCCCCGCCGCCGGCCCGCGCCCGTGCCGTGGTCCACCCGCGCCAAGCGCTGGCTGTACCTGACGCATCGCTGGGCCGGCATCGTGCTGTGCCTGTTCTTCGCCATGTGGTTCATCTCGGGCGTGGTGATGATGTACGTGGGCTACCCTAAGCTCACGCCGCAGGAACGCATGACGCACCTGGCGCCGCTCGACCCGGCCCGCGTCGCCGCCACGCCGGCCCAGGCGCTGGCCGCCGCCGGCGCCAGCGACATGGCGGGCCTGAGCCTGGCCGCGCTGCGCGGCGGCGCGCCGGTCTACCTGGTGCCGATGGGCCGCGGCCGCGCGCCCAGGGTGGTGGATGCCGCCAGCGGCGCGCTGCTGCCGCGCGCCGACGCCGCGGTCGCCACCGCCAGCGCCGCGGCCTGGTTCGACGGCCGGTACGCCGCGCGCTACCAGGGCGTGGTGGAGGAGGACGTCTACACCCACTCCGGCGCGCTCGACATCCACCGGCCGCTTCACCGCATCGACCTGGACGATCCCGCGCACACCCGGCTGTACGTCTCGTCCGCCACCGGCGAAGTGGTGCTGGACGCCACCCGCCGCGAACGGCTGTGGAACTACGTCGGCGCCTGGATCCACTGGCTGTATCCGTTCCGCGGCAATGTCTTCGATCCGTGGTGGCACGACATCGTCGTCTGGCTGTCGGTGACCGGGGTGGCTGTGGCGCTGACGGGCACGGTGGTCGGCATCCTGCGCTGGCGCTTCTCGCGCCCCTACGCCAGCGGCAGCCGCTCGCCGTATCGCGAGAACATGATGCGCTGGCACCACCTGGCCGGCCTGATGTTCGCCGGCATCACGCTCACCTGGATCTTCAGCGGGCTGATGTCGATGAACCCGTGGAAGGTGTTCAGCAGCGGCGCGGCGCCATTGGCGCAACAGGCCTACGCCGGCGGCGCCTATGCCGTCGACGCGCCGCAGGCGCCCGCCGCCGCGCTGATCCGCGCCCTGCCGGCGGCGCCGCGCGAGCTGCGCTGGCAACGGGTGGACGGCCAGGACCTGGTCCTTGCC
>NZ_CADIJW010000103.1 GCF_902859745.1 Achromobacter dolens
CGTGGCGGGCGCTGCCGGGGCAGGCGCCGGGGTGGCGGCAGCGGCCGGCGGCGTGGCCGCGGTCTGCTCGGCCATGGCGGCGGCCCAGTCGTCCTGAGCGGGCTTCAGGCCATCCGCCTGGGTGGGCGGATTGGCGCGGGATTGTTCGGCGAGCGCGTCGGCCCAGTCGTCGGCCGGGGACGAGCCGGAGCCGGGCTCGTTCTTGTCAGTCATGGTCGGGGGCCTCGTTAGATTCGGTATCG
Source organism: Achromobacter dolens (assembly GCF_902859745.1). Taxonomy (GTDB): domain Bacteria; phylum Pseudomonadota; class Gammaproteobacteria; order Burkholderiales; family Burkholderiaceae_B; genus Achromobacter; species Achromobacter dolens. The sequence goes on from NZ_CADIJW010000103.1 coordinate 243, forward strand.
TAGGTAAACATGTTCTGCACGCGCAGGGCGTACTGGCCGTTAAAGACGCCGTAACCGCATTCCATCAGCGGCACGCCGTCGACATGGGCAATGACGGTCTGCGGCACATCCACGGGCAGGATGTCGCCAACCTTCATGCGCATCAGTTCGCGGATATTGGACGGAATGCGCGCGAATTCGGCGACCACGTCGATGTCGGCGCTGCGCACCTGGCGCGAAAGCTGTTGCGACCAGCGCTGGTCCACTTCTTCCAGCGTGGTTTCCTGCAGCGGCCGCGTGAGCAGGTCGCGCACGGGTTCGATCATGGAGTAGGGCAGGCAGATGTTCAGGTCGCCGCCGGTCGCGCCGAATTCGATGTGGAACGAGGTGACGACCACCACTTCATTGTTGCCGGTGATGCTGGCGAACTTGGTGTGCATCTCCGAGCGGACGTAGTCGAACTCGATCGGATAGACGGGGTCCCAGGACTTGCCGTAGCTCTCCAGGGTCAGGTTGAGCAGGCGCCGGATGATGCGCTGTTCGGTGGTGGTGAAGTCCCGGCCCTCGACGCGCGTGTGATAGCGGCCATCGCCGCCGAACAGGCTGTCGATGACCAGGAACACCAGGTTCGGGTCGTAGGTGAACAGGGCCGTGCCGCGCAGCGGTTTCATCTGCACCATGTTCAGGTTGCTGGGCACGGGCAGGTTGCGCTCGAAGTCCGCGTACTTCTGGATCTTGATGGAACCGACGGTGATGTCGGCGCTGCGGCGCATGAAGTTCAGCAACACGCTGCGCATCTGGCGCGCAAAGCGTTCGTTGATGAGTTCCAGCGTCTGCATGCGCCGGCGCACCACGCGGTCGGGCGAGCTCAGGTCGTAGGCACGGGCGCCGTCGTTGGGGCCCGCGGATTCCTTTTTGCTGTCGCTCTCGCCCGTGACGCCGGCCAGCAGCGCGTCGACTTCGTCCTGCGAAAGAAACGCCTCGTAGGCCATGCTTATTGCACCACGAACGCCGTATACAGTACGTCGGTGACATACTGGCCGTCCGGCAGGGGCGCGAACGGGCGGTTGACGGCTTGCTTGATGGCGTTGGCCATGTCGGTCTTGCCCTGTTGCGTCTGCACGCCGGTGGGCGATTGCGAAGACAGCACCATCAGGATGCGGCTGCGCACTTCAGGCATGTACTTTTCGAGACGGATACGGGTCTGTTCGTCGCTGACGCGCAGGGTCAGGCCGACATGCATGATGCGTTCGGTGTCGGCGTTCTGCAGCGTGACGGTGAAGGCCTCGATCGGCACGAAGATCGGCGCGGGCACCGCGGCCGGAGTGGTGGGCGGGGCGACGAAGGTGGTCGGCGTGGCTTGCGGACCCGCGGCGCCGGGCTGGCCCGGCTGGCCGCCGGTCTGACCGACGCCCAACTGCACCGGCGCGCCGCCTTGCGGCTGCATGCGCTGCGCGACGAACCAGGTCGCGCCCGCGCTCGCGGCCGCCACCAGCAACAGCACCAATATCATGAGCAACGGACGAAGGATTCGGCCAATGCCGCCGGAGCGTGTCGGAAGCGCGCCGCGCGGCGGCATGGTTGTGGGTTTGGAAGTCGCCATCTCGGTGTCGATGCGTGTTTTGCCGCTGATGAAAACGGATTCTTAGTGGATGAAAGCATTCTGCCCGAAATGCGCCCCCGGCTTGGAGGCGAAAAACAGGGCGAAAGCCGTGTATCTCAAGCTATTGCTGCACCGCCCGCAACCGTTGCCGGCCGCGGGCCGCGCGATTGTTACGCGAAGGTGTCGACCAGCGCATTGGCGTTGCGCGAAGCCGTCACGGCGACCGGCTGGCCATCGATCGCGCCGTCGGCCACGGCAGCGCCGTTGCCGCCACCCTGGCGCTGGGAACCGCCGCCGTTCTGCTGCGCGAATTCCTGTTGCGCGGCCTGTTCGCCGACGCTGGTCTGGCCCAGCGAGATGCCGGCCTGGGCCAGCGCCTGCTGCAACTGCGGGATGGCGGTTTCGATGGCCTGGCGCACCGAGGCGTGAGCCGAGACGAACGACGCGCTGGCCACACCGTCGGCCAGGTTGATGCTGACGCGCAGCGGGCCGAGATCGGGCGGATCCAGGCGCAGTTCGGCGGTCTGGGTGCCCTGGCGCACGTTGTTGCTCATGACGACCATCTGCTGGCCCAGTTCGGTGCCCCAGTGGGTGCCGCCCACAGGGGTGGCGACCTGCAGCACGACCGGCACGTTGGGCACGGCGATGCTGGCGGGGTTGGCGATGGGTGCGGGTTGCTGGCGCTGCGAGGCGGCGGCGATGGCCTGGGCCAGGTGATCCTGGGCGTTGGCGGCGTGCTGCGGAACCTGGAACTGCTGCGCGGTGCTGAGCACCGGCGCGTCGGGTTCCTCTTCGGCGCGCACATGGTGGGGGGCGGCCGGCGTCGGTTCGGCGGCCACGCGCACGTCGGCTGCGCGGGGCTGCGCGGGTTCGGGCGCGGGGCGCGGCAATGCGCCG
>NZ_CADIJW010000104.1 GCF_902859745.1 Achromobacter dolens
CTTGCCCTGCTCGCCGGCACGGGCCGCTTCCACCGCCGCGTTCAGCGCCAGGATGTTGGTCTGGAAGGCGATGCCGTCGATCACCGACACGATCTCGGAGATCTTGCGCGAACTGGCCGAGATGCCCTGCATCGTGTTGACCACTTCGGCCACCGCCGAACCGCCACGCTCGGCCACGTCCGACGCGCTGGCCGCCAACTGGTTGGCCTGGCGCGCATTGTCGGCGTTCTGCTTGACCGTCGAGGCAAGCTCTTCCATCGAAGCGGCGGTCTCTTCCAGCGAAGCCGCCTGCTCTTCCGTGCGGCTCGACAGGTCGGTGTTGCCGGCCGAGATCTCGCGCGAACCCACCGTGATTTCATCGACGCCGCGGCGCACCGTGGCCACCGTGCGCGTCAGGCTTTCCTGCATGCGCTTGAGCGCGGCGAACAACTGGCCGATTTCGTTGTGCGAACGCACTTCGACGCGGCTGGTCAGGTCGCCGGCGGCGATCTTGTCGAAATGCTGACCGGCCTCGACCAGCGGACGGACCACCAGGCGGCCGAACAGCACGCGGCAGAACACCATCAGGGCCAGCGCCAACGCCACCGCGACGGCAACGGCCACCATGGCGCGGTTGAAGTTGTCCTCGGCTTGCTGGATCGTGGCTTCCTGCTGGTCGGCAATGTACTTGCTGAATTCGCCGATGGCCTCGATGAAGGCGGCGCTGCGCGGCGTGCCGTATTCATTGTTGACCATGTAGAAGGTCGAGTAGTCCTCGCTGCGCAGCGCTTCCACCATGGTGTCGACGCCGTCATCGATATACGAACGGTAGCGGCGCACCAGGTTCATCGATAGCTGGCGGCCGGTGTCATCCTGAAGCATGTTCTTCTGGAAGTCGGCGAAGCGGCTGCGCACGCCGGTCAGCAGATCGGTGGCGCCCTTGAGCGCCGCGGCCGCGTCGCGCGCCGAGTTCTCGCCGCTGCCCCAGCCCGACTCCTGCAGGTGGCGGGCCGCGACCATCAGGCTGACGCGGGCGCGCAGCATGTCGCTGTTGATCACATCCACTTGCTTGGAGCGCTCGGTCAGCGCATTGACCTCGCGGATGGACTCGTAGTTATGCTGCAGGAAGAAGGCGGCCAGGCCGCCCACCGCCGCGATCAGCACCGCGAAGAATGCCATGACCCACAGCAGCATCGTGCCGACGCGTGCGTCGCGCAGTCTCAGCTTGCGTTTCACCTTGGGCGCACGCGAGGCCTTTTTCTTACCGACCTTGCCTGACTTCGCTCCGGATTCCAGACTCGCTTCCATATTCTTTCCCCATCCCTCAGGTACAGCTCTGACCAAATGAAAAACCACCCTGGCGTGCCTTCCCAGCGGAAGTGGCACGCATCAGGGCGACGTACGCGGCGGCCTCCGGGGCCGGCACGCTCTCCGCGAAAACGGGACCTAACGGCCCTGGCGCATCGGCTCGGGCGACACGACGGCCGGCCCCGGTATGACGATGGTTTCCACCTGGACCTCCGGCGCGGGCTGCTGCGCCCATTCCTGACTGACGTCAGGCACAGGCGCGGGGCCCAGCAACTTCTGGCGTTCCCAGGGTTCCAGCAGAATATTGGTGCTGTCCACGAGGCGCATCAGGCGGCCGTCGGGGCCGAACTGCAGCAGCGCTTCCTTGCGGCTGTACAAGCCGTCCGGGACAAACGTGATCTTGAAGGACCAGAGGGCGAGGAAGGTGCCGTCGGTCTGCTTGTAGAACTTGTCGGGCGGGGCGGTGAGCGCCCGCGAGGCTTCTTCCAGCGTCGTCTGCCCCGGCGTCAGGGTCGACAGCTTGCCGGGGTCGAAATTGTGGCCCGTCGCCGAGCAGCCGACGATCAATGCCGTGATCGCCGCTGCCGCCAGAAGATGTAGATAGCCTCGCATACCTGCCCATTTACCGGTCATTGCCGGCGTCAAAAAGATTCCCAGTCATCGTCTGCCGGCGCCTGGCGGCGGGTCGCCGCCGGCGTCGCCGGTTTGGCGTCGTTTGCCGCGGTCGTGGCCGTGGCGGCGCGCGGCGCCGGACGACGCAGCGGACGCGCCGCGCT
>NZ_CADIJW010000105.1 GCF_902859745.1 Achromobacter dolens
GTCGAAGAACTCGTCCGGGCTGTTCTGCTCGATGATCTCGCCGCGGTCCATGAAGATGACGCGGTTGGCGACCTTGCGCGCGAAGCCCATTTCGTGGGTCACGCACAGCATCGTCATACCGCTTTCCTGGGCCAGGTTGACCATCACGTCCAGCACTTCCTTGACCATTTCCGGGTCCAGCGCCGAGGTCGGCTCATCGAACAACATGATCTTGGGGCTCATGCACAGCGAACGGGCGATGGCCACGCGCTGCTGCTGGCCGCCCGAGAGCTGGCCGGGGAATTTCTTGGCCTGGTCCGGGATGCGCACGCGCTCCAGGTATTTCATGGCCGTGGCCTCGGCTTCGGCGCGCGGCTTCTTCAAGACCCACATCGGGCCCAGCGTCAGGTTCTCCAGCACCGTCAGGTGCGGGAACAGGTTGAAGTGCTGGAACACCATGCCGACGTCCTTGCGGATGGTCTCGATGTGCTTGAGGTCGTTGGTGAGCTCCGTGCCGTCCACGATGATGTGGCCTTTCTGGTGCTCCTCGAGCCGGTTGATGCAGCGGATCATGGTGGACTTGCCCGAGCCGGACGGCCCGCACACCACGATGCGCTCGCCCGGCGCCACGTCCAGGTTGATGTTGCGCAGCACGTGGAACTGGCCGTACCACTTGTTCACGTCCTGCAGTCGAATGATGGCATCAGACATGCCTGTACTCCCGTAAATATCGCATTGCGGGTCCGCCGGTGGCGGACCCGCGGCAAGGTTCTAGCGTGCGTGGCCCGTGGCCAGGCGTTTTTCCAGCGCCTGGCTGTATTTGGACATGGAGAAGCAGAAGACGAAGTAGATCAGCGAGATGAACAGATACGCCTCCACCCCGAATCCGCGCCATGCCGCGTCGGACAGGGCCGCCTTGGCCGCCAGCGTCAGGTCGAAGATGCCGATGATCACCACCAGCGACGTGTCCTTGAACAGCGCGATGAAGATGCTGACCAGCGGCGGGATCACGATCTTGAGCGCCTGCGGCAGGATGATCTTGCGCATCTGCTGCCAGTAGTTCAGGCCGAGCGAATCGGCGCCTTCGTACTGGCCCTTGGGGATCGCCTGCAACCCGCCGCGCACCGTTTCGGCGATGTACGCGGCCGCGAACATGATGATCGCGATCTGCGCGCGCAGCAGCTTGTCGATGGAGAAGCCTTCGGGCAGGAACAGCGGCAGCATCACCGACGACATGAACAGCAGGCTGATCAGCGGCACGCCGCGGATCAGCTCGATGTACACGACGCACAGCGCCTTGATGGCCGGCATCTTCGAGCGCCGGCCCAGGGCCAGCAGCACGCCGATGGGGAAGGCGAAGGCGATGCCGAACGTCGACAGGATCAGCGTCAGCGGCAGGCCGCCCCAGCGCGCGTTCTCGACGTAGGTCAGGCCCAGCACGCCGCCCCACATCAGGATCGCCACGGCGGTCAGGCCGACGGTCCAGATGATGGCGAGCTTCCAGTTCCAGAAACGGCGGATGCCGCTGCACACGATCACCGCGACCAGGATGATGGTCGCGATCAGCGGCCGCCATTGTTCGTCGTAGGGATAGGTGCCGAACAGGATCAGCCGGTGCTTCTCGATGATGAAGGCCCAGCAGGCCCCGCCCACCGAGGCGCGGCATTCCTGCGCGTTGGCGGCGGTGAAGTTGGCGCGGATAACCGCCCATTCGACCAGCGCCGGCACCGACATCAACAGGAACCACGCCAACAGCACCGTGATCAGGATGTTCAGCGGCGAGGAAAACAGGCGCGAGCGCAGCCACGCCCACGCGCCGACATGGGTCTTGGGCGGCGGCAGCCCTTCGCTGGGGGTATGCGTAGTGCTGCTCATATCAACGCTCCACCAGCGCGATGCGCTTGTTGTACCAGTTCATGAAGATCGAGATCGACAGGCTGACCGTGAGGTACGCGCCCATGATGATGAGAATGCCCTCGATGGCCTGCCCGGTCTGGTTCAGCGTGGTGTTGACCACCGACACGATGTCCGG
>NZ_CADIJW010000106.1 GCF_902859745.1 Achromobacter dolens
CGGCCCGCGCCAGGCCGCCGGCGCGCGCCAGCACGCGCGCCAGCAAGATGTCGCGCGCCAGCGCGTCGCCGCCGCCCACGGCCAGCGCATACAGCGCCAGCAGGTCCGCCGCCAACGCCGGCGCGTCCATCACCGGATGTTCGAATTCAAAGCCGCTGGCGGCCGGCAGCGCGTCGGCCGCGTCCGCCACCACCGCGGGATCCAGGTACAGCATCTGCCAGGCGCGTTCGCCGCCGATGGGCGCGCCGTCGTGCACCTCGCCGGGATTGACGGTGATGACCTGGCCCGGCCCTGCCTCGACCCGGCCGCGGCCGCTGTGCGACGCCTGCGCGCCATGGCGCATCACGCCGATGCCGTATTGATCGTGCGTATGCCGCGCGAATGCCCTGCCGCTGCGCGCGGCCACCGCCTGCACGCCGGCGAGGACGCTGCGCGACATGACGAACTGGCTGGCGGGCATGGCATGGCTCCGGTGGGGGGCGGGATCAGGCTCGCCCGCCGCGGCTGAAGACCTCGCGCAGCGCCGCCGCGAACAGGGCGTCGACGTTGCGGCGCAGGCCGTCGGCGCGGGTGAACAGCGAAATCGGCGGCAAGGTCCAGTCGAAAGAATACGGCACGATCGCCGCCCCGGCGATGCGCACCAGTTCATCGGCGATGTCGGCCGGCAGGATGGACACGGCGCGGTCGCTGGCGACGATCATCTCGCCGATCAGCTTGGACGAATCGCTCTGCACCGAGGGCGTGGGCGGCGCCAGGCCGGCGCGCAGGAAAATGTCGGCCACCTGCTCGCGGATCGGGCTGTCCGGCGTGCCCAGGATCCAGTCCAGGTCGGCCAGCATGTTCCACTCCAGCCGGGCGCGGCCCAGTCGCGCCGCCAGGCGGCGGCTGGCGATCAGGCGCGGCGGCTGGTGGTACAGCACCTCGAAGTCGATCTGGCGCAGGTCCACCGACGGCGTGGCCCAACCCACCACCACGTCGAGCGTGTGGTCGCGCAACTGGCGCAGCAGCGCGGGGCCCTGGCCTTCGTGGATGGTGGCGGTGATGCCGCGCCCCTGCGGCAGGGTGCGGGCGATGGCCGCCGACAGCACCTGTCCCGAGACGAATGGAATCACCCCGACATGCAGGTGGGCGGCCTGGCCGGCGGCCACGGCCTCCATTTCCTGCACCAGGTGGCCCAGGTCGTGCACCAGCGCCCGGGCCCGGGCCAGCACCACCGCGCCCAGGGGCGTGGGGGTCATGCCGCGCACCGAGCGGTCGAACAGCGGCACGTCGAACATGCTCTCCAGTTCGGCCAGCGCGTTGGTCACGGCCGGCTGGCTGGTGGCCATGTGCTCGGCCACGCGGGTCAGCGAGCCGTGCTGCTCGATCTGCAGCAGCAGCATCAGGTGGCGCATCTTCAGCCGCGAGGTCAGCTTCCGGAGCACCTCGTCCGGGGAAAACGGTGTCATAGACAAGGCATAAGATAAAAGTGATGTGACAATATTAAATCTGAATGAACACCTTATGCCTGCGGCCCTAGAATTTTCCCTGTCATAGACTAGGAGGCGCCGCCCCATGAATTCGCAAGCAGACCGCCAGGCCGCTCTGGATTACCACGAGTTTCCCACCCCGGGGAAGATCTCCGTCGTGGCGTCCAAGCCGCTCACCAACCAGCGTGACCTGGCCCTGGCGTATTCGCCCGGCGTGGCGGCGGCTTGCGAAGAAATCGTGGCGGACCCGGCCAACGTGTTCCGCTTCACCGGCCGGGGCAACCTGGTCGGCGTGATCTCCAACGGCACCGCGGTGCTGGGCCTGGGCAACATCGGCGCGCTGGCCTCCAAGCCGGTGATGGAAGGCAAGGCGGTGCTGTTCAAGAAGTTCGCCGGCCTGGACGTGTTCG
>NZ_CADIJW010000107.1 GCF_902859745.1 Achromobacter dolens
CGCGCCGGCGCCGCGCCTGGCCCAGCCGGCCCGCGCCCGGCCCACCCCGAATAGCGGCGCCACCGCGGCGCGTCCGCTGCGACGCCCGGTCGTCAAGACCAGCGACGCCACCGACGTCAAGGCGGTCAAGCCGGTCCCGGCATCCTCGCGCCGAGCGCCGCCGGCGGATGACGATTGGGAATCCTTCTGACGGCGTGTTCGGCCAAGGTTTTTTGTTGCATTGAATAGGTAGTAGAAAACACATCCCTTTTACGACGGGGCGACGTCAACATGTCGCCTCGGCGGTTACCGGAAATATCGGAAAATGTTAAGCAATCTGAAGGTGCGCACGGGTTTGATGCTTGCCCAATTGGCAGTCGCCGTGGCCGCGCTGGTTGCCATCGCCCTGGGTTGGAACAGCATGCGATCCAACGCCGAAGCGATCAACGCTTTGGATAGCCTGAGCGTCCAGCAGAGCAATCTGGTCAAGGACTCTTATGTGCAGATGCTGCGCGCCACCATCCGCGCGGACATCGCCGCGGCCCAGCGCGCCGCCGGCGACAAGGCGGGCGCGGCCGAGAACACCCGCATCGTCCAGCAGTTGCTGACCGACGGCAAGGCCAAGCTCGAGAAGTTCAAGGCGATTCCAAAGACCACCGATATCGGCCGCGCCGCCGAAGGCCAACTGCTGGCCTCGTTCAACGGCTTTGCCGAAGGCCTGCAGGCCATGCTGGGCGCGCTGGACCGGGGGGACAACGCCGAATACCTGAACCTGAAGAACACCAAGACCGCCGCGGCCAGCGGCGCGTTTTCCAAGCAGTTGACCGAATTCGCGACCGCGATCACCACCTATAGCGAAGAGCGGGTGGCGGCGTCGCGCTCGGAGGGCGCGGTCATGGCGTATGTCTACCTCGCGCTGGTCCTGGTAATCCTGGCCGTGTCGCTGGGCGCCTTCCTGTTCATGAACCGCGTCGTGCTGCGGCCGCTGCGGGCCGTCGGCGAGAGCTTTGACCGGATCGCCGGCGGCGACCTGACCACTCGCGTCGAGGTGCAATCGACCAACGAGATCGGCGCCCTGATGGCGGCGGTCAAGCGCATGCAGGAAAGCCTGGCGCGCACGGTGTCGACCGTGCGCCGTGGCGTCGACGAGATCAACGTTGGCTCGCGCGAGATCTCGGCCGGCAACACCGACCTGTCCAGCCGCACGGAAGAGCAGGCGGCTTCGCTGGAAGAGACCGCCGCTTCGATGGAAGAACTTGCCTCGACGGTCAAGCAGAACGCCGACAACGCGCGCCAGGCCAACCAGTTGGCGGCCAGCGCGTCGGACGTGGCCGAGCGCGGCGGTTCGGCGGTGGCCGAAGTGGTCAAC
>NZ_CADIJW010000108.1 GCF_902859745.1 Achromobacter dolens
TGACCCGTCCTGCCCTAGGTTGACACCTACGGGACGGTATCCGTAGCGATTACGGACTGAGCACCCGATGAACTTCATCGGGTGTTTTGCATTGTAGGGACAGATGTGGGCGCTCGGTGTTGTAGATCTGGACAGACTGCCTGACCATGAGCCTGGCTTGGGCCAGATCAGCGGGTCTTTGGAGCAACAGCTCTCCCTTCAGGATGCCGTTGACCCGCTCGGCCAAGGCATTCTGGTAGCAGTCGTAGCCGTCGGTCATCGAGCAACGGATGCCATGGCGGGCGTGCAGGCGCTGGTAGTACGTCGAGCAGTACTGGATGCCTCGATCCGAGTGGTGCACCAACGGCTGACTCGAGCGCCGCGAGCGCAACGCCATCTCCAGCGCGCGGCGCACCCCTTCGGTCTGCAGATTCTCGGCCACGTGGTAGCCCACGATCTTGCGCGAGTAGGCATCGGTCACCAGGCTCAAGTAGGTGCACCGCTGGTCGGTCGGCAGGTAGGTGATGTCCGCCACCCAGACCTGCTCGGGGCCGGTCGCCACCACCTGGCCTTGACCCGCCTTGAGCAGGTTCGGGTGGCGCCGGAAGCGGTGATGGCTGTCCGTGGTCTTGTGATACGCCCGGCGCGGTCTGACCAGCATCCGGGCGCTGCGCAGGATGTCGAACAGCGCATCGCGCCCGGCCTTGATCCCCGCCTCGCGCAGCGGCTGGCGCAGCACGTGATGTAGCTTACGCGTACCCAACTTCGGTTGCCGGACCCGCAACGCCGTCACCATCGACACCACCTGGCAAGCCTGCTGCTGGCGCTCTCGCTCCCTGTGCCTGCCCTTGTAATAGGCCTGGCGGCTGTGCCCCATGTAGCGGCAAGCCCTTGCCACGCTCAACCCTTGGACGAGCTTTTGCGTGAGGACTTGCCCGAAGGCTTTTTTACGACGCGCACCCCGTAGTCTTTCTCCAGCACGTTGACCACGGCCTCGAACAACTGCGCCTTCTCGCGCGCCTCCTTGAGCTGAACCTCCAGCTCCTTGATCCGCTGCTCGGGCGTGAGTCCCTTGCCCTGACGATCCATATCCACTCCTCTGACCGTCGGCAAGCTCCAGCCACTCCAGCCCGGGCGACCATGCTTGCGCAGCCACACCAGCACCGTCGACCGGCCTTGGATCCCGTAGCGACGCTGCGCCTCTTTGTACGTCAGCTCGCCTTTTTCCACCTGCTCGACCACCGACAGTTTAAAAGCCAGGCTGTAATCCCGCTGGGTTCGCTTGATCCTTGATTCCAATTGACTCTCCTTTTTTCTCTCAAAAAGGTGTCAACCAAATTCAGGACGGGTCA
>NZ_CADIJW010000109.1 GCF_902859745.1 Achromobacter dolens
GGGAGTGTCAGTATTTTTGTGTTTAAGGCATTAAACGCCTGGCCGAGGATCGGTCAGGCTTGTTGATGCTATCTCAGCGATACGGGTCGGTGAAGCGTTCGGCATAAATGATGGCGAACTGGTTCATGGCGGTTTTCCAATCATGAGTGGCACCTCCCCAGGCCTCGGTAATGTTGCGCAGTACCAACCAGAGCAGCTTGGTGGCCGCCTCGTCGCTAGGGAAGTGGCCTCGGGTTTTGACCGCGCGCCGCAACTGCGCATTGATGCTCTCGATGGCGTTGGTGGTATAGATCACCTTGCGGATGGCCGGCGGGAACATAAAGAACGGGATCACGCGGTCCCAGGCCCGGCGCCAGGCATCCACGATCGGCGAGTAGCGTTGCCCCCACGGCCCCCGCTCGAACTCTGCCAGGGCCGCTAGTGCTGCCTCGACGGTCGGTGCGGTGTAAATGGGCTTGAGCGCCGCTGCCACGGTGCGTCGCTCCTTCCAACTGGCATAGTCCAGGCTGGCGCGGATAAGGTGCACGATGCAGGTCTGCAGCGTCGTGGCTGGGAACACCGCGTTCAGCGCCTGCTCCATGCCCTTCAAGCCGTCGGTGACCGCGATCAGGATGTCCTGCGTGCCGCGGGTCTTCAGTTCGTTGAACACCTTCATCCAGAACTTGGCGCCTTCGGTCTGCTCGATCCACAAGCCCAGGATGTCGCGCGTGCCGTCTGGCAGCACACCCAGCGCCAGGTACACCGCCTTGTTGCGCACCACCCCATCCTCGCGGATCTTGACTCGTAGAGCATCGAAGAACACCACCGGATACATCGTCTCCAACGGCCGGGTCTGCCAGGCGGTGACCTCGTCCATGACTGCGTCGGTCACCGAGCTGATGAACTCCGGCGAGACCTCAGTGCCATACTGCTCGGCCAGGAACCCCTGGATCTCGCGCACCGTCATCCCGCGTGCGTACATCGCGATGATCTTGTCGTCGAACCCGGTAAAGCGACGTTCGTGCTTGGGGATCAGGATCGGGGCGAAGCTGCCGTCGCGGTCCCGGGGAATGTCCACGCGCAGCGGGCCGTCGTCGGTAAGCACCGTCTTGGGGCTCTTGCCATTGCGCTGGTTGGTCGCCTCCTCGGGGCGCTCCTGGCCCTGGGCATAGCCCAGGTGGTGTCCAAGCTCAGCCCCCAGGGCCCGCTCGATCAGCGCCTTCTTGAACGCCATCGACAGGTCCTGCACCGCCTCCGCGGTCATCGGGCCTTTAACGAATTGATCTACCAGGTCTG
>NZ_CADIJW010000110.1 GCF_902859745.1 Achromobacter dolens
TGTAATGACCCAGCAGAACCTGCTCAGTTTAAGCGGCTAATGCAAATGCCTCAGCCGGGGTCTTCATGCCGAGCGCCTGGTGCGGGCGCCGGTGGTTATAAAAGCGTATCCAGTCCCCTACAACGCGGCTGGCGTGCTGGATGGTCTCGAAGCGATGCCGATGCGCGCATTGCTCTTTCAACGTGCGGATCACGCGTTCGACCATCCCGTTCTGTTGCGGGCAGTGCGGCGTGATGAACTCTTGGCGCAGCCCGTAGCCTCGCACCAACGCTGTATAGCTACGAGAGGTGAAGACCAACCCGTTGTCGGATCGCAGCAGGAACGGCACAGGCACGCGGCCCAGCGTTCCAAAGCGGGCGATCAGGGCATGTTCCAGTGCGCTTCCTGCGGTGCAGGCCTTGCCGCTGCGCGACAGATGCCAGCCCAGCAACTCCCGGGTATGGCAGTCAATCACCAGCGCCAGCGTCGCCCAGCCATCCCGACCCGCCCAGACGCGGCACAGATCCGTCGACCAGCGCTCGTTAGGCCTCGTGGCCACCGACGGCAATGCCTGGATCCGGGGCCTGAAGCCGATGGGCCGCTTACGGACCTGCCAGCCCATCAACTGGAACACGCGCTGCACGGTGTTCTTGTTGAACCCCAACAGATGCGCCACCGTTCGATAGCCAAACGACGGCGATTCTTCGATCAGCGCCTTGATGGGCGCGACAAACTGCGGATCGAGCTTTGGCGATGCCTTCACCGCCTTGTAGTAGACGGTGCGGCGAGGCACGTTGAACCAGCGGCACAGCTTGGCGATCGAGACGGTGATGCCGTCGGCTTGCAGTCCCTGGTGGATCGTCTCGATCACTTCTCGTCCTCGCCCAGCAGGGACTGCAATTTTTTTCTCGCGCGAAGCTCCAGCATCGCCTCGCCGTAGGCCTCTTGAAGGTCCTTGAGCTGGCGCTCGTACTGCTCGCGCACGTCCTGTGGATTGGCCCGCAAGGCATTCTCCATGCCCCGCTTGCCATCGTCGACCCACTGTTCGACCTCTGAGGGCGACAGGTCGTATTGGCGGCTGGCTTCTGCGACGGTGGTCTTGCCTTGAATGATGTCCAGCACTAGCGCGCTCTTGCGCTTGGCCGTCCAGCGTTTGATGTCGTCTTCCATCTTCATGCTCATCGTCAATTCCCTCGATTATGACGTGAGCAGGTTTTCACTGGGTCATTACA
>NZ_CADIJW010000111.1 GCF_902859745.1 Achromobacter dolens
TTACTTCAGGATCTTGGCGACGACGCCGGCGCCGACGGTACGACCGCCTTCACGGATGGCGAAACGCAGGCCTTCTTCCATGGCGATCGGGGCCAGCAGCTTGACGGTCATCGTCACGTTGTCGCCCGGCAGGACCATTTCCTTGTCGGCCGGCAGATCGATCGTGCCGGTCACGTCCGTCGTGCGGAAGTAGAACTGGGGACGATAGCCGTTGAAGAACGGGGTGTGGCGGCCGCCTTCTTCCTTGGACAGGATGTACACCTCGGAGGTGAAGTCCGTGTGCGGGGTGATCGAGCCCGGCTTGGCCAGAACCTGGCCGCGCTGGACGTCTTCACGCTTGGTGCCGCGCAGCAGGATGCCCACGTTGTCGCCGGCTTGACCTTGGTCCAGCAGCTTGCGGAACATTTCCACGCCGGTGCAGGTCGTCTTGACCGTCGGGGTGATACCGACGATTTCGATTTCTTCGCCGACCTTGATCACGCCGCGCTCGATACGGCCGGTCACCACGGTGCCGCGACCCGAGATCGAGAACACGTCTTCGACCGGCATCAGGAACGCGCCGTCAACGGCACGCTCGGGCGTCGGGATGTAGGTGTCCAGGGCTTGGGCCAGCGACAGAATCGCTTGCTCGCCCAGTTCGCCCTTGTCGCCTTCCAGCGCCAGCTTGGCCGAACCCTTCACGATCGGGGTGTCGTCGCCCGGGAAGTCGTACTTGCTCAGCAGTTCGCGAACTTCCATTTCCACCAGCTCGAGCAGCTCGGCGTCGTCAACCATGTCGGCCTTGTTCAGGAAGACGATGATGTACGGCACGCCAACCTGGCGGCTCAGCAGGATGTGTTCGCGCGTTTGCGGCATCGGACCGTCAGCGGCCGACACGACCAGGATCGCGCCGTCCATCTGGGCGGCGCCCGTGATCATGTTCTTGACGTAGTCAGCGTGGCCCGGGCAGTCAACGTGCGCGTAGTGACGCGTTTCCGTTTCGTACTCGACGTGGGCCGTGTTGATCGTGATGCCGCGAGCCTTTTCTTCAGGTGCCGCGTCGATCTGGTCGTAGCCCTTGGCTTCGCCGCCGAACTTGGTCGACAGAACGGTCGTGATGGCCGCCGTCA
>NZ_CADIJW010000112.1 GCF_902859745.1 Achromobacter dolens
CGAACACGTCCAGGCCGGCGAACTTCTTGAACAGCACCGCCTTGCCTTCCATCACCGGCTTGGAGGCCAGCGCGCCGATGTTGCCCAGGCCCAGCACCGCGGTGCCGTTGGTGATCACGCCGACCAGGTTGCCGCGCGCGGTGTAGCGGAACACGTTGGCCGGGTCCGCCACGATTTCCTCACAGGCCGCCGCCACGCCGGGCGAGTACGCCAGGGCCAGGTCGCGTTGGTTGGTGAGCTGCTTGGTCGGGGTGACCGAGATTTTGCCGGGACGGCCGTGCTCGTGGTATTCAAGGGCGGCTTTGCGGAGGTTGGCATCCATAGGGGCGGCTACTGGCTGGAGTGAGGAACACGAAAGGGGGCAATTCTATTCCGATGGCGGACCGCGCGAAACGTTCCCTGCGCGGCCCCCCCGGGACGCGCATCCCCGGCCAGGCCGCGGGCGCCGCCCATCTTACCCCCGCCTTACAAACTGTCGCTATTCGGCGACGGGGCGAATGCGGGAAAACGCCCATACGGGTCGAACAGCGCCTTGATGCGCGCCTGCAGGGCGGCAGCCTGCCGCGGCGCAGCAGTTGTCGGGCCGACATCGCGCGGCGCCGGTCCGTCTGCCCGAGACGCGCCAGCGGCCCCGACATCGGCGACGGGCGGACTGTCCGCCAGCGTCACCCCCTGCACCCATCCCAGGGTGCCGCCCTGCCCCAGCATGAGATGCGCCAGGTTGACCGTCGCCGGCGCCCGCGGCGCCAGGGCGTCGAGCCGGTAGCGCGCCAGCCACGCGTCCCCGTCGCGGCAGGCGGCGGCCAGATCCCCGTTCACCAGTTGGAACAGCGCCGGCACCAGCCGCTGCACCGTCGCCGACCGCAACGGTTGCAGGTCGTCGGCGCCGAAGGGTCCCAGGGTTTCCTCGACGCCGTCCGCCAGCAGCAGGTCCACGGCCAGCACGCCCGACGCCGCGCAGCCCCCCGCCGGCCATGCGGCCGGCGCGGCCAGCCATTGAGCCAGCGGCATCGCTTGCGGCAGGCCCGCGAACTGCCGCAGCCCGGCCCGCGCCAGCGCCGCCAGCGGCACGCCAGGCTGGG
>NZ_CADIJW010000113.1 GCF_902859745.1 Achromobacter dolens
TCGATCCACTCCTCGGGGCAGTGGCTGCGTCCGTTCAGGCAGGGGATGAAGATCATGCCGATGGGGCCGGTGGGCGCCATGTAGACGGCGTCGTGGCCGGCGCCGCTGGGCAGGCGCATGCTGGCGTAGCCGAGCTGGTCGGCGGCGGCCTGCACCGCGTCCATCACCAGCGGGGTGCAGTCGGTGGGCTGGGCCCGGCTCAACTGCACGAAGCCGGCGGTTAGGCGCAGGGCCTTCAGGTCGGCGGCCACGCCGGCCATCAGGGTTTCGGGGAAGGCGTCCAGTACGGCGTTGCTGTCGCTGCGCATTTCCAGCGTCAGCTCGACGCGGCCGGGCACGGCGTTGGCGGCGTTGGGCGTCATGGCGAGCTTGCCGACGGTGGCGACCACGTAGTGCGGATTGCCGCTGGCGGCGCTGGCCTGGCGGCTGGCGGCGTCGATGATGCGGGCCGCGCCCACAAGGGCATCGCGGCGGATGTCCATGGGCGTGGTGCCGGCGTGATCGGGCTGGCCTTCGACCGTGATCAGCACGCGGCGGATGCCGACGATGTTGGTGACCACGCCGATGGGCAGCTGGCGGCTTTCCAGCACGGGGCCCTGCTCGATGTGCAGTTCGACGAAGGCGGCGGTGCCGTCCGGGCCGCGCAGGGGCGCGGTCAGCGCGCTGGGGTCGCCGCCGATGCGGGCGATGCCCTGCGCCAGCGTCTCGCCGTCGGCGTTGCGGGCAGCCAGCATGTCGGCGTTCAACTGGCCGCTCAGGGCGCGGCTGCCGACGCAGGAGATGCCGTAGTCGCTGGGTTCTTCCGACAGGAAGTCGATGACCTCGAATGGGTGCTCCAGTTCGATGCCGTGTTCCCGCATGGTGTGGGCGACCTCGATGCCGGCCAGCACGCCGATGATGCCGTCGAAGCGGCCGCCGCTCATCACGGTGTCGCAGTGCGAGCCGGTGGCGATGGGCTTGCG
>NZ_CADIJW010000114.1 GCF_902859745.1 Achromobacter dolens
AGCAGGCGCAGGAGCCGCTGGCCCGGGCCCGCGCGCTGCGCGACACGCACGCCGCCGCCGCCGAGCAGGCGCGCCAGCGGGTCGCGGCGGTGCAAGCCGTGGCCGACCGGCGCGACCTCGAACACCAGATCGACCAGTTGGCGCGCGACATCGAGCGCCTGGACGGCGCGCTCGAAGAAGCCTCCCGCCTGATCGAGCAGGGCACGATCCTGAAGGCCGAAGCCGTGCGCATCGAGATCGCCGACGCCGACATCCAGGCCCTGCGCAAGAGCGAACGCGCGCTGGGCGACCTGCAACTGCGCCAGCAGGCCATCGCCACGCGCCTGTCGTACGCGCTGGACGCGGGCCGCGAGGCCCGGCTGGACGGCGCCGCGCTGGCCGGCAGCGGCGAGTTGCTGCTGACCGCGGCGGCTGAACTCGAATTGCCCGGCCTGGGCCGGCTGCGCATCGAGCCGGGCGGCCAGGACCTGCCGGCGCTCAAGCGCGAACTGGCCGACGTGCAGGCGGCCAGCGCGGCCTTGCTGTCGCGCCTGGGCGTGGCGCACGTGGCCGAGGCCGAGGAACGCCATGCGCGCGGCGTCGACCTGCAGCGCGAACTGGAGGCCATGCGCAAGACGCTGGCGATCCATGCGCCCAAGGGCGTGGACGCGCTGCGCGGCCAACGCAACGAAGCCCAGGCGCGGCGCGCGCAACTGGCCGAGCGGTTGGCGTTGCTGCCGCCGGCGGCTGAGGCGGGCGATGCCGATGCGCCCGCCGCGCGCCAGGCGCTGCGCGATGCCGAGGCC